>CAVOOP010000001.1:0-272546 GCA_963697575.1 uncultured Acidobacteriota bacterium
ACGCGCTCGAGGCGCACGTCCATTTGCCCCTCGATCAGCGCTTCCGGAACCGGGAAGTCGTGCTGCCCCACCAGCTGTTCCAGGATTTTTTCGCGGCCCTGCGACATCTGCTCGTGTTCCCGGTGCGCGTCCAGATTCTCGCGAATCTTTTTGCGGAGTTCCTCCAGGGTAGCCACGCCGCCCTGTTCCCCCGCGGCGTCCTTGGCAAATTCATCGTTGAGCTCGGGCAGCTTCTTTTCCTTGATGCCCTGCACGTTCACCGAGTAGTTGTAGGTCTTGCCGGCGAGCTTGGGGTCGGGATAATCGTCCGGGTAGCGCGATTCAAACTGCCTGGTCTCGCCGGGATTCGAGCCGCGCAGATTCTCGGTGAAACTCTCCAGCGTTTCTTCCCCGCCCAGGTGGCAGAGAATATTGTCCGCCTGCACCGGGTCGCCGCCGCCCACCGGCGTGCCCATCAGCTTGATAAGAAGGTGGTCGCCGTCCTGCGCCGCGCGGCCTTCCACCGGCACGTAAGTCGCGGCGCGATCGCGCATCTCTTCGATGGTCTTGTCGACCTGCTCGTCGCCAATTTTGATCTCATCGACCTGCACGTGCAGGTTTTTGTAGTCGCCCAGCTCGAATTCCGGCAGCACCTCGAAGACGGCGCGGAACTTCAGCGGCTCGCCTTCCTTGAACTGCACGTGGTCCACCTCCGGCCGCGTCACCGGAATCATCTTCTTCTCGCCGAGCGCCTTCTCGAGATATTCGGGCACGAGCGACTGCACGACCTCGCCCTGGATGTCGTCGGCGAAGCGCCGCCGGATCAGCGTCACGGGCGCTTTCCCGGGGCGGAACCCCGGCACGCGGGCCACGCGCGCAATGTCGCGCGCCACCTTCTCGGTGGCCTTCTGCACGTTGTCGGCCGGAATTTCCAGTTCGATCTCGCGCTTGCAAGTAGCTTCAGTAGTCATAAAAGGAGTGTCGCAGCACAAACCCTGGCATCGCCGGTTTCGAATCCGCCTTTCGCCTGTTCGGAATCCGGGAATAAGGAGGGCAGGAAAACTGCCCAAAACGCTGCTACCGGAGCACAGTATAAGGAATTGAATTCCGCGCGTCAAACCAAACCGCAATCTGGTGGTGTCCTAATTTGGATTCTCGTGCTAGGTGTTCTTAGTCTCCCCGCTCGCGCTGCGGTGCCACCGTTTTGTGCGGGGATTGTAGTTGAGGCACCAAGATGTCTCGCTGGGTTTGGCTCCGGGTGCTGTTCTATCAGTAAAAGTATCCCAATAGCTGATCTTCCCATAGAGATAGACCATCATTGGGAAGGGCGCGTTTTGCATCTGACTCGCCATGTATTCGGGATCGACTCGGAAAATCTCGAAACTATCGTCATTGACTGTAATTGTTTGGAGGGGCGCAATGAATGGAGCGTAAACATTCTCTTGGGGTACGAACTGCCCCGCCTTTTCATACCTACACAGACAGTGCCCCTCAACAAGTTCAGCAGGAGTACGGCCTTTGTTGACAGCGCGGAGCACATGTATCTCAGGATTCTGTTGGTCAGGGCTAATATCAATCACAAGCCAAGGCGTTCTGCCCGAATCAGAGCTCGGGCATTAAGAAGTGCGGCCTCAGCGGATTTTTCTGTGGCTATCGTTTGCCTTTCGAGGGTTTTCAGCGTCAGCAAAAGCAGCATAAGAGGCGACGGTCCCAATAATGACCAAAAACATCGTTGGGAGGTTTGCGGGACTAAAAAGGCGGCAGAAGTAGCCATCCGGTTCGCATGCGGCTGCTATGGCCTGCTGTTCGGATGCTCGCTCATATACAGTGCCAATTCCAGAAGACTTCGCAACATAGTCGGCCCTGCACTGGTAGGCCTTGGCTTGGCAGCGTTTTTCTTCCCACCCTATTACGAAGGTGATTGCAACAAAAACGAGAAGCACCCAACGCCATTTCTTAACCCAATTCATAGCGGCTATAATGTAACACAAAAACTATTGACACGCCCACTTTCTGTAATACATTAATGCCATGGGGAAGCGAATATGGCAAACGTCTTGAGCATCGACAAACAAGTAGCAGTCATAAGCGCCTTAGCGGTGGGTTCCAGTATTCGTGCAATCGAACGAATGACGGGAGTTCACCGCGACACGATCATGCGACTAGGTGTGCGAGTGGGCCAAGGGTGCGCGTCTCAGGAGTTTAGAAACCTTGAGCCAACAGAAGAAAACTAGGAAACCCGGGCGCCCCAAACTTCCAAAGGGAGAAGCAAAAGGCCGGATCGTACCCGTACGCTTCACGGAAGAGGATTTGAAGGCGATGAAAGGGGCAGCGAAAGCGAGCGGTCAAATCTTATCGGAATGGATACGCAGCACGGTAAGCGCCAAACTCAATGGCTGAGAACTTTAAATTAGGACAGTACCCGCAATCCCGGGCGTGGTAAAAAAATGTGATTGCGCCCACTGCGGGAAGTGACGGACGATACGGCGCAGGGGGTTCCAAGGATCAAACTTGTAACCATCCATATGTTGAGAACCACCGGGAAGGGGGGGAAACCATGGGTTCGGAGGCGCGAATGCAGCCGGAGCATCTGGAGAGGCTTAGATTAAAGCTGGAAGATACGCCATGGAACCGCGACTTTCTGGCTGAGTACATAACCGAAGTCAGTCGGCAAAAGGGCGAAGAGGATATTTTTCACCGCCTGGCGTTTCGCGGTTCCACCGTCGCGGGGCCTGGAGACTCGGTTCCGAGCGGCTTTACGGCGTTGTATGAAGCGCTGAGTCCGGAGGACAAGGCAGAATTGCGCCGCTGGTGGCACCAAAAGATACGCCGCGAAGCCTATCGCCATGATGATCTAGGCCGGCGCCTTTCCTGGCGATACCTCGTATAACCTAGGCAATCGTCCCGAGTGAAACGGAGTCTCCTGCAATCGCGCCGCTTTTTCGACGCGCCCGCGGTGCTAAAGTGGCAAACGTGCGGTCGTGGCGGAATTGGCAGACGCGCCAGCCTTAGGAGCTGGTGGGTGAAAGCCCGTGGTGGTTCGAGTCCACTCGACCGCATACCTCAACCAGGTGTTTCCTCCGGCCCAAGCTGCACGCCACACACGCCACATCTGTATGACCCACCCGTGTGCGCAAGCCTCCGCAGGCAATAGGCCTTGCCCATCCCCTGGTAATTTGCTAGGCTTCGCGGCCTCAGCAACTCGAAGGCACCTACCGGAGGCGGCCATGGCCCACTGCACGAAATGCGGAGCAGTCGTTGCGGACAACGCGGCTTTCTGCGCGGCATGCGGAGCGCCTCAGGCTGTTGCCGCCACAATCGACAGCACCGTGCCCGGCCCCGCGACAGTCCACGCGTCCACGCAAACGGGAATGTCGGAAAACGTGGCCGCCACCCTGGCCTACGCGCTCGGCTGGCTCACCGGCCTGATCTTCTTCCTGATCGACAAGCGCCCGTACGTGCGATTCCATGCCACGCAGTCGATCGTGGTTTTCGGCGGCCTGCACATCCTTACGTTCATCGTGGGCGCGCTTTTGGTCTTAGCTGGATCACCGGCGGATGGGCCGGCTTTTCGCTGGGTCTTGCGCTCTACCGCGTTCTGGACCTCCTCGCGCTGGTCCTGTGGATCGTGCTCATGATAAAGGCCCACCAGGGCGAGCGCTTTCGCGTGCCCCTAGCGGCAAACGTGGCTGAAAGCATCTTCGGCAAGTCCTGATCCGGCGTTCGCAGACAACTCCGCCCAGCCGCGCCTAGCTTCATTGCGGGTCGCAACAGCCGGCGATTCTCCCCGCCCTCTTCGCTCCCAGCGGCATACCCCGATAAAGCCCCGCCTCTGCAATCGACAGATCGCGCGTTTTCCACGATGATAGAACGCGACAGGGGACGATGAAACTCGCGCCGATCCTACTCCTGCTGCTGGCTTGCGCAGTGACGGCCACCGCCCAGGATCTGACCTCGACGAACTCGCCCGCCAGCGCGCCGGCGCAAACCCTCACAAAAGGCGCCTGGGATTTCGGCGTGCTTTTCGGCGGCGGCCCGGGCCTGGGCTACGCGAAAGATACCCGCTTCGTCTACTCCGGGGGCCGCGTAGGGCTCATCCTCACCAAGGATCACGGCGAAGGGCGCGGCCGCGGAAATTTCGAGTGGGCCGTCGAAATGCTCCCGCTCTATACCGTGCTGACTCCGGCCGGTTCCGTTTATGGCGGCAGCTTCAAGCCCGCCGTTTGGAGGTGGAATTTCGTCAGCGGAGAGAAGATTGCTCCCTACGTATCCGTCGCGGGCGGCATCCTTTTCAGCACCAGGGATCTGCCTGCCGCCAACACATCCTGGGTGAACTTCACCCCGGAAGCAGCCCTGGGCGCCCACGTGTTTCTGAAGCCGGGCCGCGCTTTGCTCGTGGAAGGCGCCTACGTCCACCACTCGAACGCCGGCCTCAGCGCCTATAACCCCGGCTACAACGCGTCCCTCTTCTTCACCATCGGCTACACCTGGTTCAAGCGCGGCGAGTAGCAGGGCAATCGCCATGTGGCGCGGAGAACCCTCGGCAATGCCGGCGCAGTCCTCGTGATAGAATTCCAACACGCGCCACACCAGCAAAGCACTGGAATGGGCAGTAATGTGTGGGAAGCGGAATGTCAAAGTGGTATAAAAAGAAGCACAAAAAACTGCCAAGAATTCCCTGCAGACAATGGCGCGCCGAGGTAGCTCAGTTGGTAGAGCAGCCGATTCGTAATCGGCAGGTCCCCGGTTCAAGTCCGGGCCTCGGCTCCATCCTCTCTTTAATCAATGCATCCGTTAGCGGCCCCGGAACGTCCGAAACGAAGTCGTCGCGTGGCGCCCGAGAGGTAGATTCATGACAGATCCCGAGCTGCTTTCGACTCCTGGTTTGCGCCTGCAGATATCCACGCTCGCAGACGCTACCGTCGTTCAGTGTCACGGCAGCTTGACCTTTGAAAATTCCGATTTTGTGAAGCGCGAAGTAAAAACCAGGATTCCGGAAAAAGGACGGCTGGTTCTGGATCTGAGCGCCGTCACCCGCATGGATAGTTCGGGGCTAGGCACGCTGGTTGGGTTGTACCTCTCCGCCAGAAGCAGAAGATGCGATTTCGAACTCATCAACCTGAACAAGCAAATCCGCGACCTGCTATCGATGTCCAACCTGTTGTCGGTTTTTGAGACGTGCGGACGCCACGGCATCCGCATGCCATAACCCTGCATCCACCTGCTGCTGCACCGAAGGCCGCCCTCTGAGACGAGCGCCGGCGATCAACTCGCGGCACTCCGCCCGATGCCGAGGCCGTGGGCCGTCGAAATCTCCACGTTGAACGAGCGGATGACCGGGTCCCCTTGCGTCACCGCCTTTATCGCCTGCAAAATCTGCTGTGCGGAGCCAGCCATGTATTTCTCGGCATCTTCCTTGCTTTTCCAGAAACTGATCCCCACAAACTCGTTGGGCTTATCTTCCGAGTTGAGCGCCACCACATCCACGCATCCCGGCTGCTGTCTGAGCGTGGCCATGGCTCGCTCCAGCGTCGATCTGAACTCGGGGCTCTGGCTGGACTTCGCGGTCACTTGAGTCATGCGTGCGAACATAAGCTCCTCCTGTTTGCCTGCGCGGAAATTTGAATTTGGGCCCTGAGCGGATAGATCGTACGCCTCCCGCCGAAGCTCAGCACCATAAATGTTTCCACTGGAACAGTTGAACAGACGGGGCGGGTCGAATTCAGAAAAAATGGATAGTCAGAGCGCGTGCCAAGCCGAAGGATTACCGCTCGATTTCCAACTCAAGCCCATCGGCGCGAAAGGCCGGAGCAGTTGTCGCGGGTTTCTCCGCCAAATCGGCGATTTGCAGCCGGAGGTTTCCGGGGTTTGTGGCGAAGCGCAGGCCCGTCTCAAAGTCGATCGTGCCCTTCCGAATCAGCTTTTCGATTTCGCCGTCGAAATCCTGCATGCCCTCGGTCGTGCCGTCCCGCATGGCGTCCAGCAGCGTCTTGCCTTCACTTTCGCCGTGTAACACATACTGTTGCGTGCGGAGAGTGGACTTCAAGATCTCAATGGCCGCCACGCGCCCCCTCGCGTCCTTTCGCGGTATCAGCCGCTGCGAGATGATGTAGCGGAAGGATTTTGCAAACCTCGTGCGAATCGTTTGCTGATCGCCCAGGGGAAACACTCCGATGATCCGCTCCAGGGCTGAAGGGGCATCGATCGTGTGCAGCGTCGAAAAAACCAGGTGCCCCGTCTCGGCCGCCTCGAGGACAAGCTCGACGCTCTCCTTATCCCGCATTTCCCCCACCAGGATCACATCGGGAGATTGCCTCAGGGCCGCGCGGAGCGCCAGATCGAACCGCGGCATATCGCTGTGGAGCTCTCTCTGATGGATGATGGCCTTCTTGTGATTGTGGGAGAACTCGATCGGGTCTTCGATCGTGACAATGTGGCAGGCCTTGGTTTCATTGATCAGATTGAGAATCGCCGCGAGCGTGGAAGACTTTCCTGAACCCGTGGAACCGGTCACCAGGACCACTCCCGTCTTTAGTTCGGCAAGCTGGGCAAGCTGGGAAGGCAAGTTAAGCGACGCCAGGTCGGGCATGTTCGTGGGAATCGGGCGCATCACCAGGGCGCAGGTTCCGCGCTGCCTGAAAACGTTCACGCGCAGCCGGGCCACCCTGGGAATGCTGTAGGTGAGGTCGCAGGATCCGTCTTCCTGCAGTTTGCGTTGCGCCAGATGGTTTTCGCCGATGATCTCGGCCGCGATACGCGCCGTGTGTTTCGCGGTAAGTATTTCAAGCCCGGGTATCTGCACGGACATGAGTTGGCCGTTCAATCTCAAGTGCGGCGGTTGAAACGGCGACAGGATCAGGTCGCTGGCGTTTCGGGAACTCAGCAACATCTGCGAGATGATCGAGTGGGTCGATATCCCTTGCGGGCTTTGTTGAGCGACGGTTTCCACAGTCCAAAAAACTCCAATAGATCAGAATCGAGACTCCAAACTGAAAGAATCCCTTGGCGTATCCTGTAGCTACTCGTCCGGCCAGTTGTCCGGCCAGTTCTCCGGCCAGTTCAGAGAAGGCTTCCCGCGGTAATCTGGCGCGCCCACTCCATAGCTTCCCAGTAGTGATCGGACAACTCGCTCTCGCTCAAGTGAAACTGCTGGGCCAGCTTTTTGACTTCCTGCCAGTCGCCGGATTCCAGCGCCAGCATGAGCAGGTACAGCGGACGCAAAGAGCCGGCCTCGCCCAGCAGCGCCGCCTTGATCTCCTGAGCCACCGGAACCGTCTCCAGGACGCGCGCCATGGGCATTTCCAGCACGGAATCCATCACGGAAAGCAGCCCCAGAAAAAAAAGGTCGGATCCGCCCGGTTGAACCGCAGGCGCCATCAACTCGCAGAATCGCGCTCGCACCAGCCCCGCAAGCAGCACGTCGCTGCATTTTCCATCGCTCGCCCCGAGGGCGGTCACCATGCGCACCCAGCGCCGGAATTCCGATTCTCCCAGCATGAAAATGGCGTGGCGCACGGAATGAATCTCGTTGGAGAATCCAAAGCTGGCGGAGTTCAGGTAGCGCAGCAAACGGTAGCAGAAGGACGCGTCGCTTTTGACGGCCTTTTCGATGGCGCTGGCGTCGAAGTCGGGGTTCGAGGCTGCCTGCAACAGGCGCAGGTAGCCGATGCGATTGGCCGGCATCGGGCCGGTTGTCCGCAGCTCCGGTTTGCGAAAGAAGTAACCCTGGAAATAATCGAAGCCGGCCTTCTGCGCGGCGACAAATTCCGCGTGCGTCTCCACTTTCTTGGCCAGCATGCGGCTTCCGCAACGTGCGTAACGCTTCATCAGGGCCGCGATTTGCTGCGGCGAGGTGGTTTTCACGTCCACCTTGACGATGTCCGCCAGTTCGATCAGGGCTTCGCGCGGATCATTCATCGCAAAATCGTCCAGCGCGATCAGGTATCCAGCCCCCTTGAGGCGCCGGCAGGCCGCCACCACGCTATCCTCCGGCTCCACGTCCCCCAGCATCTCCACCACCGTCTGGGCGGATGGCAGCAGAGTCACGTAGTCCCTCAGCAAGTCGTCTCGCGTGCAGTTGATGAAGGCCAGTTGCCCGTCGCATAGAATATCCAGGCCCATTAAGGTAGCGACATCCAGCGTATTACGCGACGCGACTGCGGTATCTTCGGCCGCGACATAGTTCTTCAAACCGTCGCGAAACAGCAGTTCGTAGCCAAAAATCTTCTGGTTGCCGGTCAGAATCGGTTGGCGCGCTACGAACCGGGGGCAGGGCTTGCCTGTCTGCCTTACGTCGATAGACTGGGTCGTAGATGGATGCACGGGCACACTGATGACATCGGCCAAACCAAAAAAAACTTGAGGCACCTGCGAGCACCGGGCCAATCCAATACCAAAAACCGCGGCCCTCACAGGGCTCCGCCGGCCCTCTCCTATTCGGTCCAGTGTTTCGGAGAGGCCTTCAGCCGAACAATCGCTTCATGAAACTCTTGCAGCGGGAAAGAAACGCGGTGCTCGGGGAGCCTGGCCCAACAGCCTCATCACGAGTTTGCCTCTGCAGTGTGCTGCCCTGCGAGGGAAGATTGCGAGGCCTTCTATCCGCATCACCTTGCAGTTGCGCAGCAGGCCTTGCTCCGCTATCTGGGGCAGGTCCTGGATCGCCATCGCTGCTGCCCACAAGACCTTCGGGGCCGGCCTTTGCGACCGGCAGCACGCGCTCATACTCCTGAGCGAGATCCTTTTCCACGGAAGGCCATTTGCCTTCGCCAAAAAGTCCCTGGCCGAGGTGCGCCAACCTCTGACGCTCTTGTTCGAATAACCGGCCGCTCTCCGGAAATTGCTGCGTGTTCGCCTTGGCCGATAAAAAGGAGTCGGCCGTCGCCACCAGGCGCACAAGAACCGAATCGCGCCGCGCGAGTTCGGGCGTGTGGTGATACTCAAGCACGTCGAGGAATGAGGGCATCAGACCCCATGAGCGGGCCATAGTGCCCCCGAGTTTGCAATGGTCGGTTCCAAAATATTCCTGCTCGGCGCTGGTGTTGTCCACCCAGTCGGAGGGCGCCGCATCGTCGGATTCCCTGCTACCCTCGCTCAGGAGCATCCATTCCGGAACCTGGCCGATATCGTGCAAAAGGCCGGCGATATAAGCCTGATACTTCTCGAAATACTCCCAGCGCTCCGCAAGAAATTGCGCCAGCATGGCGGTCAAAAGACTGTGTTCCCAGAAAGCGCTCATCTGCGCCTCGGGCAGCGTCTTCCCGGCAAAATCCGCCACGGAGGTGGTCAGGGCCAGGCTGCGCAGCCGCTCGGGGCCTAGCAGGGTGGCGGCATGGTCGATACTGATCACGCGGCTGTGCAGCCCCAGCAGCGGCGAATTGCACATGCGCAGCACCTGGGAACTGAGCGTAGGATCGGCGGAGATTAGCTTGCCGGCCTTCTTTAGATCGGGGGACGCGCCGCTAAGGGCTTTGGTGAGTTCGAGAGCGGTCTGCCGGAAAGGCGGCAGGCCTTTCCGTATGATCACTTGCAGGCGCTGCTCGCGGGCCAATTGCGGAAGCGTTGCGGGCGATTGCGGCGGATACGCGTCGGTCGGCATGAGGGTCCCGGAATCCATTGTATGGCCGGAGCAGAACGATTCGAGCGTTTGATCGGGTGGAAACGTTGCAAAAAGATAACGGGCGGCGAATCTGCGGCAGCAGACCTGCGGCGGTTAAGCTGCCAAGACCGCCAGCCTCAACTTGCCGCGCCGTCCGGCCCGGTCTGACGCCACCCGGCATGGTTCTCCTTCGTGCGCATCGTATTGAGTCGTGCGCCGAAAGGGCGTACGATCCTCCCCGCTATAGGCACCTTAAACGTGAAAGGCAGGAGGAGGATCGAACATGAAAGCAGGCAGGCTCAGAACGATAGGCAGCGTGGCTATGATGTCGGCAATCGCCCTGGCGGCATTTGCAATTGCCAGCACGGCGCGGGTCCACGCGGCGCCGCAATCCATTGCCGATCGGGTCGCGGCGGACCAAGCCAAGGCCTCCCCGGTGAAGATTTACCCCAAGGCCGTGGTCGACGGGCAGTTTGAGAACAACAAGCTGATTCTCGAGCCTGGCCACAATGGTCAGTTTTTCGTCGAGACCAGCCGCCGCCTCAAAGATGGCGAAGCCGAACTTCATGAGGACGAAACGGACGTCTTCTACGTCGTGAAGGGCGCCTCGACCCTCGTCTACGGCGGGAAAATCGTCGATCCCATCACCACGATGGTCAATGGGAACCCGCTTCCGGAGGGACAGATTCACGGCAAGACGATCATCGGGGGGACATCGACGCGCCTCAACACAGGTGATTTCGTGGTCATCCCCAGCGGCCAGCCGCATATGTTTACCCAGGTCGACGCTCCCTTCTGGTACCTCGTCGTGAAGGTTCGCAATCCAGGAAAACTCGGAGGCGCTCCAAAAGTGCCATAGGAAGCACCGCTGAGAGCCCGGGTACCGCGGCCGTTCCGAGCCTGCGCTGCCCGGGCACTTCCGCGCGCCACGTTGTTCGATTACGTTGTTCGATCACGTTCTCGATCACGTTGTTCGATCACGCTGTTCGATCACTTTGTTGTGATCACACTGTTCGATCACGTTGCTGGATCAAGCCGGCGGGTTCTGTCCCTTTATCGCACCTTTTTCCAACGGAGATAGCTACCCATCCGCGCGAGGGTACGATAGCCCGGCGGGGCAACCATTGCCTTGGCCGTCTACATCGCAGAAATTGGTGGAAACCGTGTGCTACCGGAAGATCATCGCCGCGTCGATTTTCCTGTTGTTGTTTCACGCCGAGGCCGCGCCAGCGAAACAGGAGAATCGGCCGTGGCAAATAGGAAGGCTCGCCGAGTTAAAGGAAGGCTCGTGTGGTTTACTTCCCAAATGTTTGGAGGTGTCGATTCAGACGAGAGACTACCTGTACGTTTCTACATGGAGCACCGGACGAACCGGTAGATGGCGCAAATATCCCAGCTTCAGAATCGTTGGGCCGGTGGAGTTCGCCATCCAGGACGGTGCCCTCTATATAAAAAGCGTAAAGGGCAAGGAATACAAGACTCGTTTGATCGAGAAAGTTCCCATACCTGATAGGTCCTCTGTGTCTCCTGAACTGAAAACCTAGTTCTCCTATGAAACGGGCTCCTTTATGGCCAGAATGCACTTGAGATATACTGCGCCGATGACCAACTGGCGCAAACAATTCACGCGGTTGCGTCCCATTCGGGAGGCAGCCGCAGCCACGCTCATGGCTACGATTATGGTTGTGATCTTCGCGCCGGCATTCCATGTGCGAGCGCAGGAGCAGAACCCGGACCAGAATCAAAATCAGGATCAGAAACCGCCCGACGCCTCCGATGTCGCCGAAGGCATGCGCCTCTTTCAGCAAAAGGGCAACTGCCAGTCCTGCCACGGCTGGGCCGGCGACGGCCGCAACACCGACAGCCAGATGCCCAGCGGCGCCAACCTGCGCGAGACCAAGCTCAGCCGCGCGGGCATCGTGCTCACCATCAAGTGCGGCCGCCTCAACGCGCAGATGCCCGCCTTCGACAAGTTCGCCTACACCGACGGGCGCTGCTACGGCAAGACCAAGGCCGACCTGAAATCCTATCCGACGCGCATGCCGGACCCTCCCGCGACTCTGCAGCCGCGCGAGATCGACCTGATCGTCGATTTTCTGTTCGCGAAGATGATCGGGAAAGGCCCCATGGACCATGCCAAGTGCGTCGATTTCTGGGGCTCGGAAACCGACGCCTGCAAGGAATTCCCGAAGTAGCCGCCGGCTCAGGCACCAAGGCGGCTAAGCGCAGAGCGCTCCGCGAAAATCAGTTCAGCGCGAACACGAACAGGTAGCTGGAATCCTGAAAGTTGTCGTATTTCACGGGATGCAGGTGCCGCCCGCTGGCCTGCACTGCCACGTACTGTTTCGTCCCGATCGCGTACGTCACCGGCGCGCCCTTCAGCGCGGTGCCCACGTTGAACCGCCACAGTTGCTCGAGCGTCTCGTCGTTATACGCCACCACCCAGCCATCCTGCAGCGCCGTGAAGACCAGGCCGCCCGCCGTCGCCGTGGCGCCCGACCGGACCTCGATGTCCGTCACCGCCTTCGCGATCACCTTGTGGTTGATCGGTGTCAAAGGCCGTCACCGAACCGTAATAAAGGTCGCTGCTGTACGTGTGTTTCTGCGCTGTTCTTCTTGTCGAGGCCGCCGTTCGGCGAAAGGAAGCTTGTCTCCGCGCCGTTTTGCGAGAAGCAGCCTTCGATGCCCACTCCATAAGCGATGTGCTTCACCGGATTATAAGCGGTGGGCTGGTGCGCGACGCCGCCATGCCACGTCGGGCAGGTCCGCTTCTCCGGATCGCCCGCGCAGCGCCCGCGCCACGGGATTGTAGATCTGCACATCCAGCTTCGGGTCGTAGTCGACCGGCTTGCCGGTCTCCGGATTGAGGCCCTTGGTCCAGTTCAGATCGTTGACGTACTTCGCGCCCTTGATGAAATTGCCGTTGGTGCGGTCGAGCGAGTAGAAGAATCCGTTGCGGCCGAAATGGCTGACCACCTTGCGCGGCCGGCCGTCATGATCGTGTCGTAGAGCATGTGGACGCCGACCTCGTCGTAGTCCCACGAATCGTTGGGCGTGTACTGGAAATACCACGCCAGCTTCCCGGTATCGATGTTGAGGGCCACCGCCGAATCCGTATAAAGGTTGTCGCCCGGGCGCGACTGCGGATCGAACTGCGGAACCGGGTTGCCCGTGCCCCAGATAGTGAGCCGCGTGGTCGGATCGTAGGAGCCGGTCTGCCAGATGCCGCCGCCGCCCGTTTTCCACGCGTTGTTCTTGTCCTTCCACGTCTCGCTGCCGGGATCGCCGGGCTTGGGGATCACGTACCACCGCCATAGCTCCTTGCCCGTTCGCGCGTCGAGCGCCGCGATCCATCCGCGCGTTCCGGCGTCTCCCGCTCCGTTCGCCACGAGAATTTTGTCCTCGATCGCGAGCGGCGCGGTGAAGAATCTCTCCCGCGTGCCGAATTCGTTGGTCGTGGTCATCATCTTGTCCCACACGATTTCGCCGTTGTCGCGCTTGATCGCGATCACGCGCCCATCGGGCAGGTTGGCGATCACCAGGTCTTCCCACAAGCGCGATGCCGCGCGTGCGCGACACGTTGCCCTGGTGCTTCACGCCGGGGTCGGTAACCCAGACGAACTGGCCGCGGTTCGGATCGCGCGCGTCGATTTTATAAATCGTGCCCCAGCCGTCGCTCGTATACATGAAGCCGTTGTCGATCAGCGGATTCAGCTCGTTTTCCGGGCCGTTCTGCCCGATGTCCTGCATGCCGCCCAGCGCCAGCGCCCAGACCATCCGCAGATTCTTGACGTTCTCGCGGTTGATCTGAGACAGCTTCGAATACCGGGTGGCCCCGTAATCGCCGTTCATCATCAGCCAGTTTTGCGGCTCGTTCTGCGCGTTGAGCAGCCGGTCCTTGTTGACCGTCATGTTGTACTGGGCAAACGCCGCAACGGCGAGCGCTGCCGCCAGCCCGCCGGCGAGAGCCGCGATTCTCAAAGATTTCCGCACACTAGGATTCGCATGGATTTCCCCCGGAAGGAAGATAGAGATTCGCGCCGCGCCGGTCAAGTGAGAAGCCGCGCGCGCATTCCGTAAAACTCGATCCTACTGCCTCTCCGACACCTCGATGTTATGGAACGATCGCGCATTCGCGGAAGTGCTCTGGGCTTCGAGCGTCAGGACTTTCCCGTCCTCAGAAACCGAGTATCGCGCCCTCTCAAGCGCCTTTCCACCCCTGCTGAAAGTCGCCTGCACGGTGCGTGCGTCGATGCGTTTGGTCGCCACCGTTTCGCCCTCGTCGGTCGCACCAACGGAGGGATAATCCTTGCCGTCCGTCTTGATCGTGAACGTGTGAGTCGTGGGCTTTCCCGCCGCGCTGACTCCCTTGACGAAGACTTTGCCATCCGCTCCCCACGTTCGGGTTTGGCTTTGCGGCCCCGGCCCCGGATCGAAATGCGATTTCGCGGTATTGAGTCTCCAGGTCCCGGCGAACGGGTTCGCTTGAGCCTTCGCCGGCCACTCAGCGGCTAAGCCAACAATCACAGCGCCAGCGATCAGCAAACGTCGCATCATGCGCGATCTTCCCTTGGAAGGTTCTCGAGTCATTTCATCTCTCCGTTAGAGGCGCGGTGTGTCTATCTTCCGCATCCAGCAGACCCAATTTTCAAGTGGAAAATACCTGTTCGAGGCCCTTCGCCATCGCATACAGGTTACATTGCAAGGACTGTAGTATCACTGCCTGCGCCAGGAATCCAAGACTTATTGGCTGTGAGGGGACGGATGGCCTTCGGAAGCAGCTTTCGTCTGTGCGGGCGGGTCGCTGCGATCGTAGTATCCGGTGCGGGTGCGGACATTGTAATTGTGGCCGCTGACTTTCACCTGGATTCGACGGAACGAACCGTCGCGGCGGAGATTTGACGGATAGTATCCCAGCCGATATTGCGAACGCAGCTCGCGCGCGATCTGCTCGAACGCTTGCCCGATCTGCTCGGCGGACCTGACTCGAATGGTGCCTCCTCCCGTTTCGCGAGCGATTTTGCGAACATTCCTGTCTCCGTGGTAGCTGGTTCCCATCAGCGAGTAGAGTTCCGGGTCGCTGAGGATGATCGAGTAAACAATTACGTCCGCCTTCTCGGCCGCCTCGATGGATTCCTGTAAATTGACCTTGCTGCCCTGGTTCTGCCCATCGGTGACAAGGACCAGCACCTTCCGTCCGACGCGCGCCTTCATCAATTCGGAGGAGGCCAGATACACGGCATCGTAAAGGTGCGTGCCCCCGGTGGCGGGCACCGCGCCCTGCTGCAGGATGCTTCTTCCCGTGTCGTTGATTGTCGCCGAATCGATCGCCTCGGACAGGTCGATCGCGGCATCTGTAAAATCCTTCAACAAATTTACGTCTGCGTCGAAGTTCATCACAAAAGCCTGGTCGCCGCTCCGCAGCACCTCGCTCACAAACTTTTTTGCCGCCTCCTGCTCCGCACCCAATAAGCGCCCCTGGCTGACGCTTGTGTCAATGGCCAGGCCCAGGCTCAGGGCGATATTCGTTTCCCGGGAGAAATATTCGATTTTCTGCGGCACGGAATCGTCGGTGAGTTGGAAGTCGTCCTTCGTCAAATCCCGAAGCAGCCGGCCGTGATGATCTTCGGCGATCGCATATACATTCACGGCTACCGAACTGACCTTTATCGACTCGCGCGAAGTGTTCTTCTGCGCTTCCTGGTGGCCGATTGCCGGCCACAACGCGACGGACAGGCAGCCGGCGATGCCAACGTACGTTCGGACGGTTCGCGCGAGCGAGTTTAAATTATTTGAAGGCATACCGCCTGCGGCTTGCGCGGCTGAATACCGAGCTCCTGAGGTCTGACGATTCCGCCCAAGTATAGCCCTCCAAATTCGGGCAAAACGAAAAAGAAAGGCCGGAAGCGCGAGCAGACGCCCTGCGCGGGCCGTCTGCCCTCATCCGGCCCCGGGTAACAGTCGCAGCCCGGCGCCGTGCTGCGTTTGCTGCGTTATTCGCCGCTTACTTGGACGGGAACCGTTTCGATCAGCTGCGGCTGCTGCGTCATGAGCACCTGCAAGTCCTTCGGCAGAGCAAAATAAAACGTGCCATGATTCGTCCGCAACGCCCGGACGCCCACCTGCCCGTTGTGGCGGACGCAAACCAGTACGTTCTTGTCGCTGTTGCCGCTGCCGTCAAAAACCTGCGGCAGCACCGAACCTACGATTTTTGATCCCTGAGAAACCACGACGAATTTCGGTTCGTTTCCGGTGAAGCCGTCGAGTGACAGTGTGTAGTCACCCGTCGGAAGCACCATTGTTCCGATTTTCGCATCGAACGGCAGGGTGAATTTGCCCAATGCCGGCCCTGCTTGTGAAACTGGCGCAAGCAATCCAAAACCAAAAACCGCACTCAATACCGCGACGAAAATACATTTCAGGCAGACCTTCATCGATCGTTTCCTCCTCCACTGGTATTTAAAGCTCGGGCTATTCTGCGATCGCGGCAAGCATTCCCGGCTAGTACGCAGGTACAGATATGGGGCAGGTGTTCCAGCGTGAAACTGTCTGTACGGCGGGTGGGCCGGATCGCGCGCGCGGGCGACAGCCTGCAACCTGTGGAGCCTCTTGAGCGTTTGTCGCCACAGCCTCGCCGGCAATCGCCGAGGACGCCTGGTTTGGTCCACGACGGCGTTCCAGGGCGGGTCTTCCGACTGTGTTGAACGGGACAGAATTGAAACAAGGGCTTGCTGTAACCTCTCGACTTGAGGAGAGAAGTCCCTCAGGAAAATAAGGAGAAAACAATGTTTGGATACGGACTGCTGGGCACCATCCTTTTTATCTGCTTGGTCGTGTGGCTTGTAAGAGCGCTGTAAGCCGGAACGGCTTGCGGCGGTGAGCAAAACTGCCGGACAAAGAACGTTGGGAAAACCATCGAGGAGCAGAGTTCTCAAGCATGCTGATTCGTCTGGGCTACGACATTATTTTCGATACTCCCGCTCCGGTGCCATTTATAACGCTGCTAAAGGTGCACGTTTCTCGGGTGAATGACCTGCTGCAGCTGGATGAATTGAGGATCAGCTCGGCGACACACTTCGAGTGCTATTTCGACAGCTTCGGAAACACCTGCTGCCGCTTTCTTGCACCCGCGGGACAGCTCCGGCTAAGCAATTCAACCCTGATACACGACTCCGGCGAGCCGGATCCGGTGGCGCCGTGGGCCCGCGAAATACCCGTGCAGCATTTGCCCAAGGAGGCGGTTCAGTACTTGCTGAGCAGCCGATACTGCGAAGTCGACCGGATGTCGAACATTGCCACGGAGCTTTTTGGCGGGATCGCTCCCGGATGGAATCGCGTGCAGGCTGTGTGCCAATGGGTTCATGAGAAGGTAACTTTCGGATACCAATATGCCAACGCCCAGAAAACGGCGCTCGATATCTTCACGAATCGCTTTGGCGTTTGCCGGGATTTTCAGCATCTGGCTATAACGATGTGCCGCGCGCTGAACATCCCGGCTCGATACGCCACAGGATACCTGGGTGATATCGGAGTGCCGGTTTCGCCCGCCCCCATGGATTTCAGCGCCTGGTTCGAAGTCTATCTGGAAGATCGGTGGTGGGCCTTCGATGCTCGCAACAATCAGCCGCGCATCGGGCGGGTGCTCATGGCCTTGGGACGCGACGCCTCCGATGTGGCGCTCACCACATCGTTCGGCACGGCAAATTTGAAGCAATTCACCGTGGTTACCGACGAGGTGCCACAGAACGAAGCGGCACACGCCTGAGACTGGCCATTTGTTTCACTGTGCTTGTTTCATCCAACCCAGGCCAGAACGCCACACGATCCCCCAAAGTCTCGCATGGTTGAAATGTGTTCCTTACGGGACAGAAACGGTTGTCCGAATGCCCTAAGATTGCCTCTCGATCGATCGCCGTTGATCGGAAGCCAGGAGAGAAGAAAATGTCGAATGCAGAAGGTGAGAAGTGCGCGCACCCGGTTTGTTCGTGTGTGGCCACGTCGGGCAAATACTGCAGCACGCAGTGTGAGGCCATGGAAAAGACCCCCGATATCGATTGTTCCTGTGCGCACGCCGGCTGCAAGGGCAAAACGTCTTAGGCAAACAAAAAATCCAGATCAAATTCGTCCCTGGCCTCCTGTCAATTCCGGGGCTTGCCGGGCGAAACCAACAGAGTTTCAGAAGCAATACATTTCCGGAAGTTTTGTTTTTTTTATCCAAACTTGAAAGGGAGATAACAAAATGTTGAAGCATTTTCTGTCCGTAACAATGCTGGCTCTGCTCGTGACTCTGACTGCCGCCGCCTCCGACCGTGAGGATGACGTGAAGCGCACCCACAAAGCCGCCGAAGTGTTCAAAGACATCATGAACACCCCGGATCAGGGGATTCCTCACGATCTTCTGGAATCGGCAAAATGCATTGCCATTATTCCGGGAGAGGTGAAGTTTGCCTTCATATTCGGCGCTAACTACGGCAGGGGCCTGGCGACCTGTCGCACTCGGCACGGCTGGAGCGCGCCCATGTTTGTGGCGATCGACGGCGGCAGCGTAGGGTATCAGATCGGCGGATCCTCCACCGACCTCGTGATGCTCTTCATGAACGATCACGCGTTGCAAAGCCTGCTCAGCGACAAGTTCAAGCTCGGAGCCGACGCCTCTGTGGCCGCCGGACCGGTCGGGCGAAACGCGACCGCCGCCACCGACCTTAAATTGAATGCGGAGATTCTTTCGTATTCACGCAGTAAAGGAGTTTTCGCCGGCGTAAGCCTGGATGGCGCTGTCGTCCAGACGGACAAAAGCGGAGACCAAGCGATGTATGGCCACGATGTGGACCGCCACGAAATCCTGAGTGGCAAAGTTGCGGTTCCCGTCTCAGCTCGTCAACTGCTGCACGAACTCAGCGGATACGTGCAGGAAGCCAACACCAGATAGCAGTCTTCGGCGGTTGGAACGCCGGATTGCTCCTTGACAACGCGTACTCGCCCGTTTCTGGATGGATGACATGGTGTGAGAAATCCGCCAAACACCCCATGTCATCCTCCCCATCCCGGAAATCACCACGGAAGTCGGCCTTTGCAAAGGCGGCCAATGATACTGTTCGGCAGGGATGTATTGCTGGTCGGAGAGACTTTCCCTGTTGCCCACGCGTTGACGGACAAACTCCGCCGCTGGATGTTCCGCTGCCGGTTCGCCCGTAATCTGCGGAGCGCATCCGATCTGTTGAGGTCACAACCGGTCGATCTGGTGCTCAGCAACACGCATCTGCCGGACGGAACGGGCTTGCGCCTCCTGAGGACTTTAGCTGGCCTTCCAGTCACTGCGTTCCTCTGCTTGCCGGTCGAAAAAAGCTGTTTGTGGCTGCCGGCCATCGATGCCGGAAAAGCCTGCCTGGGATTGCCGGCTCTGAGGCCTTCTGAGTTCGCAACCATCCTGGAAGCAATGGCCCTGCAGTTGGCTGCACCTCCTCCGCTCGATTAACGCGAACCCCCGGTCAGGCGCAGCATCCCGGCGGAAAGAAAAAAGCCCTGCCCGAAAGAGGCCCTGTCCGAAAGAGGCCCTGTCCGAAAGAGGACAGATAAGGGCAAACGCTCCGAGTACGATGCTGTTTGCAGCTTTGAGATCGAAAAGCGTTCAAACGCTTGGGGAGAAATCGCGATGTTACTACTGATTATTCTTCTGGTTCTGTTGTTTGGCGGAGGCGGCGGGTATTACGGCTATTCCCGATGGGGCAGAAGCGGGGGATTGGGAATCCTTGGGACGGTCCTGCTCATTGTCTTGATCGTGTATCTGGTCGGCGGCCTGCGGTGACGCGGTTGGCGCCGCTCTAACGCCGAGGCCAATGTAGCGGCCATGAGCTGGCAGCCCACATCTGTCAGCTCATGGCCCTGAAGCTCAGAATGCGAACCTCAGAATCCGCAGCAGCTTTATGCGTTCGTCTCCGCCCTCGGCTGCCCCCGCCCGCCGGCCCCCGCGATCATTGCACGCGAAAGTGGCCGAAAAAAAATAGAAACAGAAGAATCAGAATCACCGCGCTCACGCCGCCGATGGGGTAGTAACCCCAATTCTTGCTGTGCGGCCAGGTCGGAAGGCTTCCCACAAGCGCTACCAACAGCACAATAGCGATGACGAATAGCAGAGTCATTTTTTAGCCGCTCCTTTGATGAGCTTTGCCGCACATTTCCGCGGCGATATTTTGGCGGATCGGGCCACGCGAGGCTTTGCCATTTCTTCCCGCACACTGGCGAGCACGGCTTGGAAAGACTGTCTCTTTGACTTGATATCCGGCCTATGCGGCAAGTGGTGCCTCCCACCGTATCCATCGATCTAATGATCCAATCACCGAATAATCTAATGATCCAGCACACTCCGAAAAGCGGCCCCTAAACAAGAAAGAACGATGATTGCCAGATAGCCGATTCCGGCGTCCCGCCCGGATGGCTACCTGGCAACCTTCCCGAACCAGCAGTGGAAAACACTAGAGGATATTGATGGAGATGCGTAAACCGGGATGGACACGATCGTACATGTAATAGCCGCCATCGGCATACACCACATACACATCATCGGAATATCCCCAAGCCACGGGCCATGGATCGACGAAACCGAATGAGTAGCCGCCATACTCGAAGCGCCGGCTGGTGTACTCACCTCGGTTCACGTGGAAGCTATGTCCGCTGCCGAAGCTGGAAGCATAATGGGACTCAGAAATGCGGCCGTACCTGGAGCCACCCTTGTTTTCGGCCACGGCATGTGCCTGCTGCGCGTGTGCCTGTTGCGCTTGTGCCGGGCGTTCCGTATTGCTTCGCTCTGTGTTGTTTGCCGCGTGTGTCTGTGGCTGCTGAGTATGGGCGGCTTGCTCTGTGCGTTTCTGCTCTGCCGGCTTGGCATTCTGTGTCTGTTGGTGTGCCGCGGGCTGGGCCTGGTGTTGTTGTTGATGTTGTGGCTGCTGCTGCGCCGGCTTGTCCTTCTGCTCTGCCGGTTTGGCCTTCTGTTCCTGTCCGTGCTCTTCCTGGCCTTTCTCTTGCCGCGCGTACGCGGAAGCCGTGGCTCCGAAAAACACGAGCAATATTGCTGTAGCGATTGGCAATTTCATGTGTCACCTCAATTTGAATCATCCACTGGGACCATGCACAGTGTAGAGACTCCACACTTCACCGTCTGTCTCGAATGGCACAGGTCCCACCTGGGCGTGAATCCAGATCGGAGGCACGGGCCAGCGTTCAGTGGTCTAGTACTTTAGGGCTTAGTGATTGCGATGTGCCGTATGCGTCAACAGAGACCTGTAAAGTGTACCGTTTCGCACATACACCCCTGCTGCTTCTGAAATAGTGTCGTCACAGGAGCACAAATAATTCCGGGATCCAACCAATAACTGGGACGGCTCCCGTAACGTGGAACATCGCAAATGCCCGCAATCTCACGAGGCCGCGTTCAGCAACCTGGGCCGTTTCCTCTTGTGAGTGGACCCGCGCGACGAGGGCGGCCCTTGCGCATGCTCTTTTACAGTGAACCCGCGGATGCAGAGCGCTGTGTCCGGGAGCTCAAGAGGGCGCAATTCGAAGTCAATGCGGATGTGGTTCTTACATCCGGGCAGTTTGCGGAACATCTGAAATCAAAGGTCTACGAAATTGTTGTGGCCGAGTATCCCGCTCCCAACTGGCAGGGAACGCAGGCACTGGAACTCCTGCAGCAGACGGAAAACTCCACTCCCCTGATTTATGTCACATACCTCGACCAGGCAGAAACCATAGCAAAGCTCATTACGAAAGGCGCCGCCGATTGTATCGAAATGGAGAATGTTGGCCACCTTCCCGTCGCTGTTCGCCGCGTGCTTGGTGAAAGCAAACTGCGTGAGCAGCGCAATCATGCCGAAAAAAGGTTGCGGCATTCACAAGCCCGTTATCGAGCTCTGGTGGGCAACCTTGCGTATGGCATGTGCCGCTGGAACATGGAAGGCAGGCTGGTGGACGTTAACCAGGCCTTGGTAACGATGCTTGCCTATTCTTCAAAGAAGGAACTCATGACCGAGGGGCTTACCGGAATCATCTTCCGCGACCCTTCCATGCGAAAACAGATCCTCGAAGGCGTCGGCTCCGATAGTTCGGCTAAGCCGGTGGAGATCGACTGGAAACGCAGAGACGGCACGATCGTGAAAGTGCGGCTTAGCGGACGCGAAATCCGAAGCGAGCGAGGCAAGATAGACGGTTATGAGGTCATCGTCGAGGACGTGACCAACCAGCGCGAACTGGAGGACAGTCTCCGCGACCAGGCCAGCAAAGATTCCCTCACGGGGCTGGCCAATTATCGCCATCTGATCGATGTTCTCGACAGCGAAATCAAGCGGTCGGCACGCACCGGCCGGCAGTTCGCTCTTCTATTGTTCGACTTGGATCACTTGAAGAAGATAAATGATCGGTGCGGCCACCTGACCGGAAACCGGGCGCTGTGCCGGCTGGCCGATGCCTTGTGTTTGGGTTGCCGCGACATTGATACGCCAGCGCGCTTCGGTGGAGATGAGTTTGCACTCGTCCTGCCGGAAACGGGCGCTGAACCTGCTGGCCTCGTTGCCGAGCGCATTCGCAATGCCCTGGCCTCCGATAGCGGCGAGCCGAGGCTGTCGGTAAGCGTGGGGACCGCGATTTATCCCCGGGATGGCCAGGCGATCGAAGCCCTGCTGTCCGCGGCAGACCTGGCTCTTTACGCGGCGAAGGCAACGCGCACGGCGCCGGATGTGATTTCGAAGCTATCCCTGACGGGAGGAAAAGATGGCCAGGAATAACAATCCCTCAATTGTGCCGCTCAAAACCCGGGCTGCTTCGGGCCGCACCGATCGCGCGGCGCACAAGGTTGCCAAGGCAGGTGCGACTGCACGAAAAAAGCTTGTGGCGATTTCCAGGCGCGTGAAGGCGCTCAAGCGCCAGTTGCAGGAGAACACGGAAGGGTTGAGATACGACCTGCCGTAGCGTCAGTCTAGGCTTACGTGATTGCAGAGTGTCAGGGACAACGCCGGGGGCTCGGATCAACGAGGTGTGCTGCTTGTAAGACGACCGGCGGGCACGGCCGGAAGCGCTAGGGCAGCTTCATGTAACGGCTGTGGCAGGCGTCGCAGGAAAGATCGATCAAGTGCCCGGCATCCAGAAGTGCTCGGGCGTTTTTTGTCTCGGCTGCCTTCGCCGCCATGGCTCCTGCTTCAATAAGCGCCCTGGACTGCTTGATCCAAACTCCTCCGTCGCGCGCGCGCCCCGGCATCATCAGCAGGTTCCCCGTTTCCATCAGCGTGATGGCGCTGTTGCGCACCTGTTCCCACTGCGCGTCGGTCTCGGGTTTGCGCTCGTGCGTGCCTTTGGCGTCGAGATCGATTTCCACCGCCCCGAATACGATGTCCGAGGACGGGCCGACCGTAGCTTTCATAATCTGGGAGACTTCGGCAACCGGCTCGAAGGCCGGCGCCGGACGCAGATACAGCGTAAGCGCACAGCCGGCGGCCGCCGCTGCGATCATCGACACGACCCAAAGAAAAATCCGCATCGGCCGACAATATACGCTGGTTCTGCCTGAAGGGTCGAGGGAAACGGCGAGGAGAAGATGGCGATGACAAGATGGCGAGGGCAAGATGGCGAGGACAAGTACAAAGTCGGTCTTTGTCCGTAGATTATTCGCCAGAAGCGCGAATCTCTGTTCGTTTCGTGCGGCTCTACGGGAACATTCTCGACCGCTCTTAATTTTCAGCCGTCGCTGGATCGCGGCGCGAGCGACGCGTTTGGCTGCGCATTGAGGGGAAGGCGGGCGCGATGGATGTGGGAGGCGAGTCCGAGGTGTTGAAGTATCCAAATGGCGTACCAGTTGAAGTCGATTTCATACCATGCCAGACCGTGCCGGGCCGAAACGGGGTTGGCGTGATGGTTGTTATGCCATCCATCGCCGAAACTCAGCAGCGCAACCCACCAATTGTTGGTGGAAGTGTCGCGGGTCTCAAAGCGTCGCGAACCCCAAATATGCGTGACGGAGTTGACAAGCCACGTCGCGTGCTGTCCCACCACCGTGCGCAGGAAAATTCCCCACAGCAGGAAAGGCAGTCCGCCGGTGGCGTAGAGAACGGCCCCGAGAATAGCCGTCGGCACAAAATGGTATTCCGTGATCCAGACGTGAAACCTGTCTTCCACGAGATCGGGCACATAGCGGTCGAGCGTCTCCGCGTCCTGGCGCAGCGCATTGCCAACCAGGATCCAGCCTACGTGCGCCCACCACTTTCCGTCGCGCGGCGAGTGCGGATCGCCTTCCTTGTCGGCGAATTGATGATGGATGCGATGCGTGGCCACCCACAGCAGCGGCCCTCCTTCCACAGCCGTTACGGCGCAAACCGTGAGAAAGTACTCAAACCACTTGGGCGTCGTGAAGGAGCGGTGGGTGAGCAGCCGGTGATAGCACATCCCGAGCCCCAGGCCGCCCGCGACCCAATATAGAAAGAGCGCGACGAAGAACGCCTTCCAGGTGAAAAAAAACAGTGCCGCCACTGCCCCCGCATGAAACAAAACCATGAAAGCCGCAATCAGCCAGTTGAACCGATCCTTCTCGGAGTCACTTTTTCGTGAAGCATTGAACCGTAAGACAGGCGCAGAGGTCATAGTTTCCGCATGGACTGCGTGGGGCGGCCTGGTAGATCGCTAGTGAATCGCAGGCGTCAGAACGCGCCAGACGCGAGAGTCAGAGCCTTGATTCTGACAGAGGCGCCCGGATGGCTGTGAGCCTACGCGCCCGGCGTGCCCTTGTACAGCTTTTTGTACAGCTATTTGTACAGCCATTCGTACAGCTAATTTTTGGTCCGGCTGATTGTCCGTCCATTATGCGGATGGGAGGCGGGAGGAACAGCAAGAAATTTCAAGGATCGGGCTGGCGCTTCGGCCGTGTTTGACCCTAACCTTGAGGTGTAAGAACGGGTTCGAAGGGAGGAAACAATGCAGAAGCGCAAACTTGGAAAAAGCAACCTGGAAGTTTCGGCCCTCGGGCTGGGCTGCATGGGAATGAGCTTTTCCTACGGCCCGCCCAAAGACAAGCAGGAGATGACCGCGCTTCTCCATGCCGCCGTGGACCGCGGCATCACGTTCTTCGATACCGCCGAGGTCTATGGGCCGTTCATCGAACGAAGAGCTGGTGGGCGAGGCGCTCGCTCCCTTTCCGCGGCAAGGTCGTGATCGCCACCAAGTTCGGGTTCGACCTCGAGCGGCAGCGATCATCGGCCGGGAGCGCCGGGCCTGAACAGCCGGCCCGAGCACATCAAGCAGGCCGTCGAAGGCTCGCTCAAGCGGCTCAAGGTGGAGACATCGACCTGCTGTATCAGCATCGCGTTGACCCGAACGTGCCCATCGAAGACGTGGCCGGCGCGGTGAAGGAACTGATTCAGGCCGGCAAGGTCAAGCACTTCGGCCTTTCCGAAGCGGGCGTGAAGACGATTCGCCGCGCCCACGCCGTCCAGCCGGTCACCGCGCTGCAGAGCGAATACTCGCTGTGGTGGAGGAAGCCGGAGCAGGAAGTGATCCCCACGCTCGAGGAACTCGGCATCGGCTTTGTGCCGTATAGCCCGCTGGGCAAGGGCTTCCTGACGGGCAAGATCGACGAAAACGCGAAATTCGACAGCTCCGATTTCCGCAGCACGCTGCCTCGCTTCACGCCGGAGGCTCTCAAGGCGAATCAGGCGCTGATCGACCTGCTCGGCAGCGATTGCGAAGCGCAAGAACGCGACGCCCGCTCAGATCGCGCTCGCCTGGCTGCTGGCGCAGAAGCCGTGGATCGTTCCGATCCCCGGCACGACGAAGCTGCAACCGCCTGGAAGAGAACATCGGGGCGCCGCCAGTCGAACTCACGCCCGACGACCTGCGCGACATCGATGAGCGCCGCCTCGAAGATCACGGTGCGAGGGAGCTCGGTACCCGGAGCAGCTGGAGAAGATGACCGGCCTGTGAGCCGGTCGGGCAATTTTGCATCCACATTGTGAAGCACTGCTTCCGGGTGGTCGAGTCGCTCCGGTCCCGACGAGCGAAAAGCGCTTCGCGGCCGGATATCCGGTACTATCAATGGTAGATATCAACGGTGGAAGGTTTTGAAAGGCGATTCGCCGAGAGGACGTTACATGGAAATCAAAAGAGCTGGCTCGCAACCTTCCGGCAAGGGTCCGGCAGAGTGGTTCACCGGCACGGTGCGGATCGATCCGCTATTTCAGGCGCCCGATCCGGCACTCGTTCAAGGCGCCAGCGTAACTTTCGAGCCGGGCGCGCGGACGGCATGGCATACGCATCCGCTCGGTCAGACTCTCATCGTCACGGCCGGCTGCGGCTGGGCCCAGCGCTGGGGCGGACCGATCGAGGAAATCCGGCCCGGCGACGTGGTCTGGTTCCCGCCCGGCGAGAAGCACTGGCACGGCGCCGCGCCGACCACGGCCATGACGCACATCGCCATTCAGGAAAAGCTCGACGGCAAGGTTGTCGACTGGATGGAGCAGGTCACCGACGAGCAATACCGCCCGTGAAATTTCTCCGCCGTAGCCTTTGGGCCAGGCGTCACACCAATGCGTGACGCTTATCACGTGCACAGGGAAGAAATGTAACGAGAATTCACCCGTACGCGCCAGTCACGATCGAAAACTTGATCTTCGGAGGGGACCATGCCCGAACATTCCGCACGGCCAGTAGGTTCGTTTCGCCAAATCTGGGCTCGGTTCAAGCGCAACTGGATCATCAGCGAAATTCCGCAGGACGTTGCCCTTTGCGAGTTCGACTGTCGAAAGGGCCAGTGCTCCCAAGAGGAATGGGCTGCGTGCAAACGCCGCATCTCAAGAGCGGCGGGGGAATTGATGCCCGATCCGCCTGCGTCTCTATGAAGGATGAAGGGAGTGGCAGATTTAGCTGGCGGAGGCCGATTCCTCGCTGCGCGACCTTCAGGATAACCTCGAACTGATCGTGAGCGCGCGCATCAGCGGTTCCCGCTCCTCCATCCTGACGCCCGCGTAATGCACGATGATGGGATCAAAAAGTTCCGCTGAGTAAGCCAGCTCATTCACTCGCCCAAGGCACGGAAGCGCATTCCATTCGAGGGGAAGCCAGTCGACCTTTTCAAGTACTCGCTCCTCCAGCGTGTTGTCCGCCAGGTTCCCGGTCAGCTCGAAACGATAGCCAAGCAAATCCATCACCGCCGCGTTTTCCCACCACGGGTGGCTTATATATTTTGTCATCTGCCAGATGGTGTTCAGAAACCTGAGCGACCATTCCGATTTTCGGATCAGGAACACCCCCATGTTGGGCCTCTCCGCGTACATCACGATGCCCGGGCTGGGCCGCGTCTTCTGAATGTGGTGCGACACCAGGTAGAAATCCTTGCCATCCTTTATGACCTCGGCGATATTCCGGTCCGTCCGAACGAAACACGCGTCGGCATCCACCCAGAGCAGGAAATCAGCGCGGCAGTTCGCAAACTGATTGGCGATCAGGGCGATTTTCCCCCAGGAGGCGGGACGATCCAGGGCCGGCATGGGCAGGATCTCGAAATCAAGCCCATTTGCCGCGGCGTATACCGCAATGGACTTGGCGGCGATGTCGCCTACGCTCGCAAATCGTTGATCGTAGGCGGTAACGACTTTAATCTTAGGCACCGGCTCGTCTCCTCCGTTCCTTCTCTACAGTCTCTCCCGTGCTGGCTCTTCTGTGCGGACTCTTCTATGCGGTCCCTTATGCGCGGTGCGGACGCGCCAAGGCTGCACGCCGATCGCCCGGTTGCGACAGATTCGCTTCCCTCGCGACGAGGGACCGAAAGCTAATTTTGAATTTGCGCAGTCTCGCCATTTCAAGGTCTGCGTCACAGACTGCGGCCGGGTTTCTTCAGCCTAATTGGGGCAATGGGTTCTTCCCGGTTTGCAGGATGCTCTCACCCATCCTTCCAACGATAACTTTCGCGATCGCATGCATGCGAACGGGTTATGCCCGTTTTGTCTATTGGGTAAACGGCGCAGAATCACGGGAATCAACTGACCTGAACTCAGGCGCACTGTCATCGCTGCGGCAATTCGCCGGAGTGTTAACACTTTGACAGACTGTTTGGAATTCGACACCGGCGCTTCTATTGCCCGCTGAAAATTCATGGAGTTACGGCCGAAAGAGTTCGGTATGCGACTTGCGTTGACAGCCAGTTCGAGCAACGCGCGCAAATTCAAAGCGCGCGCGGTTTCGATAAAAACAGGTAAAGAAAGATAAATTTAGCTGGGTCAATCTGATGCCAGTCTCGCCAGCAGACGCGGTCGTGACTTCCCTGAAGGGTTGGAGCCTCGGCTCGTTCCATGGCGCAGTCTTCCTCGCGCGGCGCTTTCGCGTTCGGTTGGCGGCCATGATGTTCATTGCGCTGGCACTTTCGGCACGTGCCTCGGCTCAAAGCACCCAAACGCCGGAACTGCAGCCGGGAAAAATCTGGGGCACGATCGTCGATGTGAACAGCGATCCTGTTGCCAATGCGACAGTAGCTCTCCTAGGCCTTGACCCGGCCGGCCGCCGCACGATCGTGACGCCCGAAAGCGGATTCTTTGAGTTCGACGGCGTCAAGCCGGGCGCGCCCTGCCGGATCATCGTCCACGCGGAGGGTTTTGCGGATTCGATTTCCCCCGCGATCACTCTGGAACCGGGGCAATCCGATCTCATCGGAGCGATCCAGCTTCGCATCGCCACGGCCCGCACCACCGTGGAGGTAACCTACAATCCGGTGGAGATCGCCACCGAGCAGGTGAAGGTGGAGGAGAAGCAGCGCATCCTTGGAATCCTCCCGAATTTCTACATTTCGTACGACCCCAATGCGGAACCTCTCACGACGGAGCTTAAATTCAGGCTCGCGCTGAAGGTTTCCATCGATCCCGTGACGATCGCGGGAGTCGCGCTCATCGCCGGCGCGAAGCAGGCGGCGAACAGTCCGGATTATGGCCAGGGAGCCGCTGGCTACGGCAAGCGGTTTGGCGCGACCGCGGCCGATGGCCTTACCGACATCATGACCGGCGGGGCGATACTTCCGTCGCTGCTGCGCCAGGATCCTCGCTATTTCTACAAGGGAACCGGCACCGCCAGGTCCCGGCTTCGGCATGCCATGCTGAGCCCCTTTGTCGCCAGGGGGGACAACGGAAAGTGGCAGCCGAACTACTCCAGCCTGGGCGGTGATTTGTCCTCGGCCGCCATCGCGAACACGTATTACCCCAGGTCCAATCGCGGCCCGGGCCTGGTGTTCTCAAATTTCGCCATCGGGACCGCTGAGCGCATCGGCGCGAGCGTGGCGCAGGAATTCCTTCTCGGAAAATTCACCAGCAGGGGCGGCCACATCAACTAAGGTTCCGCGCGTCAATAATGCCCTCATAAGCCGCAAGGGACGGCTTCCATGCTTTTCCGGCGAAATCGCTCCGCGACGCCATCATTCATCAGTCTCGAAAAGCGCGTGCCACCTTCCAAAATTCCCTCATCTAGGCATTCTAGGGCACGCGGGGCAAGCCCGGGCCCCCGCACGCCGCTTGAATGTCTTACTGTTCAGAGGGAAAATCACCCGTGTTATTCGCTCAACGGAATCTCCCGGGCATTTACAGTAGCGCCCCGTAGACCCCACCCCATGCGCGTCATCATCATCGGCGGCACCGGACACCTCGGCTCCTGGCTCACGCCGCGGCTTGTCCGAGCGGGCCACAAAGTCGTTTGCGTCACCAGGTCCCGGCGGCAGCCGTATCGCGCGGACGAAGCGTGGCGCGAAGTCGAGCAGGTAACCCTGGACCGCGTGGCCGAGGAGGCCGAGGGAACCTTCGGTTCAAGCATTCTCGCGCTGCGCCCCGAAGTGGTGATCGACCTTACTTGCTACACGCTGGAGAGCGCGCGGCAATTAGTCGAAGCCCTGAACGGCAGCGTGCGGCAGTTCCTGCACTGCGGCACCATCTGGGTGTACGGGATGGCCATCGAGGTTCCGGTCACCGAGGACGCGCCCCGCCGCCCCATCAGCGACTACGGCCGCCGCAAGGCGGCCATCGAAAAATACCTGCTGGAACAAAACGCTGCCGCCGGCTTCCCTTCCGCCATCCTGCATCCCGGCCATTTCGTGGGGCCCGGCTGGGTCCCGCTGAACCCCGCCGCGAATTTCAATCCCGAGGTTTTTGCGGCGATCGCGCGCGGCGACGAAATCGCCCTGCCTAATTTCGGCCGCGAAACGCTGCACCACGTCCACTGCGACGATGTCGCGCAAGCCTTCGTGAAGGCGATGGCCAACTGGCCGCGCGCCTCAGGCGAAAGCTTTCACGTAGCTTCTCCCGCCGCGTTGACGATGGCTGGCTACGCCGAGTCGGTGGCAGGATGGTTCGGGCAAGAGCCCCGCCTTCGCTTTTTGCCCTGGCAAGACTGGCGAGCCACCGTATCCGCGAAAGACGCCGGCTTCACCTGGGATCACATTGCGCGCTCGCCCAATTGCAGCATCGAGAAAGCCCGCCGCCTGCTCGGTTACGAACCGCGCTATCGCTCCCTCGACGCAATCCGCGAATCACTCGCATGGCTCTGCGCAAGTGGCACCGTCCCAAGCCTTGCCTCCTTCAAGCTCTCTTGAAAAGCAACCGGGGTGAAACCAGGCATTCTCATTTTGAAGCGACATTCACCAAGTATGACGATATGCACAACGTATGACTTGACAATAAGGCGGCAGCCGATGTATCACAACGCCATTCTGTTCGCCATTTGGGGTGTTAGCCATTCCTTGTGCCCAACATCTGTACGTAAAAAACGAACGCACCGGCCTTCCTGTTTCGCGGCACCGTTCGTTTGGTCGAACGGTAATTCATATCTCATTCTGTGTTCGTGATATTTTGCTTGGCGTCGATGCAAGCATGAGTTCGCAAATCTAAAGGAGCGGGGGGTGTTTGGTGCTTAAAAACAAGGGGATGCGGTACGCTTTGGTCGCTTTTTCTCTGCTGATTCTATCGAGCCCGCGTCTAATGGCGCAGACGGCGTCGACGGGCGCGATCAAAGGCACCGTCACGGACGCCTCCAATGCCGTAGTTCCGAATGCCACCGTGGTCGCCACAAACCTTGGCACGGCCGGGTCGCGAACCACGACGACCGAATCGGACGGTTCTTTCACGATCAGTTTGCTGCCGTTGGGCGATTACAAACTGAAGATCGATGCCGCCGGTTTCCGATCCGAAGAGCTTCCCTCCATTACGGTCAACGTGGCGGAAACCTCGACTGTGAATATCGTATTGCAGGTTGGCGCTCAGACCTCCTCGGTTACCGTGATGGCGCAAGCCGAAGCGGTGAATACCACCAATGCCACGTTGGGCACCGTCGTCGCCAGCCAAACCACTGTCGCGCTTCCCCTGAACACTCGCAACTATACGAACCTCTTGGGTCTCCAGGCCGGAGCCAATGCCAACGTCTTCAACGCCACCACCTTGGGAAAAGGTTCCACCGATATCTCCGTGAATGGCTCCAGCCCCGGCCAGAACAGTCTTTATATGGACGGGGTCTCCATCACCAATAGCAGCAGTAACGGGAATATCAGCGGAAATACCAACGATCCGGGAATAGGTCTTGTCGAGCCGGACGCCATTCAGGAATTCAAGGTCCAGACTTCCCTGTTCGATGCGGGATTCGGCCGGAATGCGGGCGCCAGCGTCAATGTGGTGACCAAGACAGGTACCAACAGCCTGCACGGCTCGGCGTTTGAGTTTTTCCGAAACACGGTCCTCAATGCCAACGACTTTTTTCTGAACGAAGCCGGGAAGCCCAGGGCCGCGCTGGACCAGAACCAGTATGGCGGCACCGTTGGCGGTCGCATCAAGAAGGATAAGCTTTTCTTTTTCTCGTCTTACCAGCAGCTCTGGCAGAAAAACGGGGCTGCCTCCCAGGGTCTCTCGAATCCCGCTGAATTCCCCATTCCCGGCACCGATGGAGTAGTCGGCGATTCCCGCGGCACGCTTGGAAATCCCGCGGATCAGGCCGCGCTTGCGGCGTCACTGGGAAAAATGTTCGGCTCCGCGTGCGGTACCGACAAAAGCAATACCTTGCAAGGTGGGCTCCAGGTTTTATGTACGCCTGGAACGGGCCATAACCCATATAACATCAATCCGACTGCCCTCAATCTCCTCCAGCTCAAAAATCCCGATGGGAGCTACTTGATTCCCAGCCTCACACCGGCACAATGGGCTCAAGCGCAGGGTCTTGGAAAGGCTAGCCTGATCGTTCCCTTGTCGATACCCGCCAACTTCTCGGAAGAGCAATTCCTTCAGAATGTGGATTACGTGGTCAACAGCAAGAACACCCTCTCGGCGCATTACTTTCTCAGCCGTGATCCCGAAAAAGCGCCGTTCGGGTGTACCAACGGCGTTTGCTATCCCGACACAGGCATCAACTACCTCTATTGGAACAACTACGGGAATCTCCAACTCACCTCGATCGCGAGCACTAACCTCGTCAATACCGTACGGTTTGCGGTTGCTCGCGGCACGCTAAATGCCCAGCCCACCGAACCGTTTACCGATTCTGCGGCTTGCCCGGGGGCCAATGCGGCGGTCTCCGCTGGCATTACACCGATCCAATGCAACCTGAATCAACTGAACATCATAATCGTTACGGGAGACTTTGAAATTGGCGCCGCCGGTGGCATCCCCACCCTGAAGTTTTTTGACGATTGGGACGCCAGCGACGAGGTCTCGTGGTCGCACGGCAGGCACACGCTCCGCTTCGGTGGTGAGTACGAACGCGACCGCTACGACTGGTATTTCAAGGCCCTCTCCATCGGTAGCGAAACGTTTCCAGACATCGCCGATTTCCTGGTGGGCTTGCCCGGCTGCTCGACCGCTGGCTGCAGCGTCGCAAACCCGGGAAATACGAATGGCACCGCTTTCAGCAACCTGTCCGCCACCGGCAATTATCAATCGGAGACGCCCCCAGGCGGCTTGAACCATGCGTATCGCGATTCCTATGCAGCCTTGTTCGTTCAAGACGACGTTAAATTAACGCCGAAGTTAACCGCGAACCTGGGAATGCGGTGGGAATATTTGCCCATCATGATCGACGCGAAAGGCTTCGCTACAAATATCAACCCGAACTACATCAATGCGGTCCCCATACCCGGAAATTCGGCAAGTTGCCCCAGCACCACCCTTCCAGCCGGCGATGCCTGCACTCTCGGCAGCCTTGCGGGATTCGTTGTTCCCTCGAATTTTCCCTTTTCGCAATTCCCGGCGCCCGGCGTTGGCGGCCTGATTCAGAGTACCCACAAAGGCTTCCAGCCGGAAAACACCCCTCTCGACGATTTTTCTCCGCGCATAGGATTGGCGTGGTCGCCCCTGAACAGCAACCGGCTCAGTGTGCGCAGCGGCGTCGGCATTTTCCGGGATCGTTCCGGTGCGCTCAATTACATCGGCGGCATCACCCAAGCCATCCCTTACGCCACGCCTCTTTTCGAGACCACCCAGCAATCGGCTCTTTTGGCCTCCATGCAGCAGCCCTATGTCATTCCCGCGAACCCGTGGACCCCGCGCACCGTGGATTTCACCACCGGCCTCAGCTCGAATTTGACCGACACCTTGACGACACCGAATTACAATAAAACGCCAACCACCTACGAGTGGAATTTGACTCTGCAGTATCAATTCCTGCCCACTTGGACCGTAGATCTGGGCTACGTCGGTTCTCACGGTATTCAGAATGAAGGCACCGGAGGCATTCCAAGCTTTACCGGGCAGCAATTGAACGGACCCTGCTTGGTCGGGTTCGCCTGTCCCGTGGCGGACCCCGCGATTGCCACGGGCTCCGTTACGACGAACACGGTGGCCAACGCTTCCCTGCGCGTGCCTTACCTCGGCTTCGCCCCTACCGGCCTGATGGCTTTCGCAGACGATTACTCTACCAAGTACAACGCCGCGCAGCTTACCGTGCGCAAGCAGATGGCACACGGCCTTTCGCTGAACGCTGCGTATTCCTGGAGCAGGACCTTCGGTTCGTTATTTGCTTATAACTCCCCCTACGTGGCTACCTACGAACAGAATATCAATTACCATCCTCAGCGCCTTACGGTGAACTACCTGTGGGAAATTCCGGCGAATTACCAGGGCCTGCTGGGAATTGTCGCCAATGGCTGGGGCGTTTCTGGTGTAACCACTGCTCAGGACGGCGTACCCCTCACCATCACTAACGGTAAAGGGGGAACCATCTACGGCCAGGTCAACCCCGCTACGGCTGAATACTGCGCGGGAATGGGCCCGGGCAACGTAGCGGCGCCCGGCAGTGACAAACAGCGGTTGGGCGGAGCGTTTGGTGGACTCGGTTGGTTCAATACTCCCGCCGTAAATTGCGCCGACCCCACCGCCCTGAACGCGAACGGAACCGCCACCAACGGAACCGGGTGGGGCGACGTTGGACCAAGCATCATCCTCGGCCCGGGACAGTTCAATTGGGATATATCCCTGATCAAAACGACCAAGGTTGGGGGCATACACGAAGACGGGTCTCTCGTTTTCCGCACCGAATTTTACAATGCCTTCAATCACGCGCAGTTCAGCAACCCCGGCACATTGGATGTCACCAAAGGAACGTTCGGTCAGATCACCAGTTCATCGGTGAATCCGCGCCTGATTCAGTTCGGCCTGAAGTACATCTTCTGACCTCTCGCAGGTTGCGGAAAAACCCGGTTTCTAGGGGGTCGGAGCTTCAGCTCCGACAGAAGTGCAGGCATTCAAAAGGGCTTTAGCCCCTGCAGCGGCGCGAGTGCGGGTTGTGGGGTGCGTTGCGCGGGGGGGGGGCAGTTATTTGTCATCCCGACCGCAGGCTCGACGGTCTTTGTCGAGCCGGAGCGGAGGGATCTCTCTTCGATTCCGCCACAAGCCGCACCGCCCTGCGTACGGTGCGGGGGCGAGTGCGGGTTGTGGGCTGTGTTGCGCGGGGGGTGCGCAGTTATTTGTCATCCCGACCGCAGGCTCGACGGTCTTTGTCGAGCCGGAGCGGAGGGATCCCTCTTCAATTCCGCCACAAGCCGCACCGCCCTGCGTACGGCGCGGGGGCGAGTGCGGTTGTGGGGTGCGTTGCGCAGGGGTGCGCAGTTATTTGTCATCCCGACCGCAGGCTCGACGGTCTTTGTCGAGCCGGAGCGGAGGGATCCCTCTTCAATTCCGCCACAAGCCGCACCGCCCTGCGTACGGCGCGGGGGCCGAGTCCGGTTGTGGGGTGCGTTGCGCAGGGGTGCGCAGTTATTTGTCATCCCGACCGCAGGCTCGACGGTCTTTGTCGAGCCGGAGCGGAGGGATCTCTTTTAGATTCCGCCACAAGCCGCACCGCCCTGCGTACGGCGCGGGGGCGAGTGCGGTTGTGGGGTGTGTTGCGCGGGGGTGCGCAGTTATTTGTCATCCCGACCGCAGGCTCGACGGTCTTTGTCGAGCCGGAGCGGAGGGACCTCTCTTCAATTCCGCCACAAGCCGCACCGCCCTGCGTACGGTGCGGGGGCGAGTGCGGGTTGTGGGGTGCGTTGCGCAGGGGTGCGCAGTTATTTGTCATCCCGACCGCAGGCTCGACGGTCTTTGTCGAGCCGGAGCGGAGGGATCCCTCTTCAATTCCGCCACAAGCCACGCGCTGCTCACATACGCGTTGTTGTGATGTTGCTCTTCCGGGTGCCCCAACCTCCGCTCTCAAGGGTCGGGACTCTGACTTTCCAATTCCGCCGAATCACACACAAAGACCCGGCCCTCACGCCCGGAGGGTCACGTCAGCAGCCCCCAGCGCGAGCGAAAAACAGCTTTGCCGCACAAACTCTTCAGCTCCCGGGTAAAGTCAGGGCCTTGCCATTCTTCCCCGGCCTGCGAGGGCTCCTCGGCAACGCAAATACAACGTATCCTAAAGTCGCCTGATCCGCGGCCGGCACATTCTCGCCAAATCCCCGCGCGCCTTTTTTCAACCCGAACACCGGCGGCGCCCCCGATCCCACCACCAGATATTCCCTTCCCTGAGCCTCGTAAATCGACGGCAATCCAGTCAGTCCCGCCGGCATCTTGTAAGTCCACAGCTCGTCGCCGTTGTCCACGTCAAGCGCGCGCATCTTGCCATCTTTCGCGGTAACAAACACCAGCCCCGTAGACGTCACAACCATGCCCACGCGTTCGCCCCCGGCGAGCATGCCGGTATTCTTCCCGCCTTCCTTCAAGGCTTCTTCATCCTCGCCAAGCGGCTTGCGCCACCGTATGGTTCCCGTGTTCAGGTCGTAGCAAATAATTTCCGACCACGGAGGCCCGATCACGCCCGTCACCAGGCCATAGTTCGAATAGAGACGCTGCGGCGCGACAATTCCGTCGGGGTATGGGGGCCCCACGAATCGATTGTTCCCGCCATAGAGCGCGGTAAGCCGCCGTGGATTTAACGGAGCCGGCAACAGTCCGCCCGGCGCGCCGCCGTTGGCGACCACGGGCCCGGTCATGGGCCTCGACTCCGCCGCCGCGCCACCGCCGCTGGCGCTCGCAAGATAGTTGTACAGCGTGTCCACCGCCGCCGCGTCGAGGTCCGGATGCGCCGGCATCTGCCCCTTCCCGGAGGCGACAATCATCTTGAATTCCGGCAAAGTGATCCGCGAAGTGACTCCAGTCAGCGGCGGAACCTCCACGGACCCAGCCAAATCCGCGCCATGGCACGACTGGCAATTCTGCTGATACTCCGCTGGCGCCGCAACGCCTCCCGGACCGCGCCCGCCCGCTGCGCCCGTGGTCACCGGCAACTCGCGGCCCTTGAATGTTGATCAGGGACGGGAAGTCGGAGGTACGTAACGAAGAAAAGCCCTTCTGCCGGGTCCGAAGCGCTCGTTCCCCGGTTGCTTCCTCCGCGCGATCCGGGTATCTGAACGGTATCGCGCATGTATCCGGCCGGCGTGAACAATCCCTCGTTGCGCGCGCTCGCGATTTTTTCTTTCCACGTGGCGCGCTCCTCCGGCAGTCAGAAGAAACGGATTCATGTCGTCCGACAGTCATCTTCTGCCGCGCAAAGGGAGGAGGAGCGGTCGGAAAAGGCTGCGTGGGCCACGCTTGTTCTCCCGGCACATCGCTCTGCGGCACCGGACGTTCCTCGATCGGCCACAGCGGCTCGCCCGTGACGCGATTGAACACGTAAAGAAAGCCCGTCTTGCCCGCCTGCGCCACGGCGTCCACCAGTTGCCCGTTATGCCGGACGGTAATCAGCTGCGGGGCCGAGTACGGGTCTGAATCCCACAAGGTCGTGGTGAACCTCCTGAAAGTGCCACAGCCGTTTTCCGGTGCGCGCATCCAGAGCCACCAGGCTGTCGCCAAACAATCCCGCGCCGATCCGGTCCGCGCCATAAAGATCGTAGGTGGGCGATCCGAGCACCACATACACGATCCCGCGCTTCTCATCGAGCGAAAGCTCGCCCCAATCGTTCACCCCGCCGATGTACCGCCAGGCATCCTTCGGCCAGGTGTCGTAGCCGAATTCGCCGGGATAAGGGACGGTGTGAAACGTCCACACGACTTTTCCCGGTGATCACGTCGTAGGCGCGAATATGCCCGGGAGGCGCCAGAAAATTCTCGCCCGTTGACGAGCCCTCGATAATCAAATTCTCAAACACGCGCCCCGGCGCATCGCTCTTGATGCGCGCCACCTCCGCAGGCACGCGATCGAGCCCCTCCCGCATGTCGACGAGCCCGTCCTCCCCGAAGCTCAGAATCGACTTGCCGGTGCGCGCGTCGATCTCCTCCAGAAAGTGGTTGATCTGGAAAATCAGACGCCGGTCTTTGCCGTCTTTGCTGTCCCAGTAATTCACACCCAGCTCCGCGATGGAACTCAGTCCGGTGTGGATCCAGATTTCTTTCCCGGTGGCGGCATCGAGCGCGATAAGCGAATTATTCCGGCCGTACACATACATCACGCCGTCGGCAATGATCGGGTTCATCGCCGAGGCTGTCCGTTAAAGTACGTCCAGGCAACCTCCAGTTGCTTCACGTTGCTCTTCTTGATCTGCTCGAGCGCGGTAAACCGCGAATTGTCCGCGCCGCCGCCATAGTCGCTCCACGATTTGTGATCCTGCTGCGCAACAGCGAACGAACACGCGGACGCGATCGCAATCGATCGCAGACAGAAGAAGCCCAGCGCCGTTTTTTTTGCCGCTAGCTTCATGAAAGTTACTTGCCTTTTTGTTTGAACGCCCCAGGCTTGCCCCAGAAGATGAACGTCCCGAACCGCGTAGCGGTCACGATATCGAGCGCGCCGTCGTTGTTCAGGTCGGCCGCATAAATATCCGACCCCGCGCCGGAGCGATTATGGATCAGCTCCGGCACGAACTCCGCGCCCCCGGGAGCCTTCGGGTTACGCACCGTCTTGTACCAATACAGCACCGCCGGCCCGTACGGGTCCGGGTCGAGATAATCGTCGCGATGCGACCAGTAGCGCTTCCCCACGATGAAGTCGGGTATGCCGTCGCCGTCCACATCGCCAAACGTCGTGCCGTGCGGCTCGGTGAACGTAACGCCGCCGGCGTTCTTCGTCGACAAATCGTCCATGATCATGTGCTGCACGAACGAAATCTTGCCCGCGGCATCGCGCTTCTGCTCGTACCACGCCAGCCCATATCCATGCGCGTTCAGCACGGTCACGATGTCGTTGAGCCCGTCTCCGTTCACGTCGTACACCGCCATCACGCTCCCGCCCATGATGTTGCGTCCGTAGCGCGCAAAGGCCTCCGGATGATACGTCCACGTTTCCTGCTTGCTTCCGGCGGGCGGTTGTTCCCACCACCCGAACGCGTTGACGATATCCAGCCGCCCGTCGCCATTGATGTCGCCCACCCCGATGCCGTGAGCCGTCGCATAACCCGCTTCCGAAACGTTGTGCACGATCCACGGCCCGGTGGGATTCGCGGGGTCAGGCTTCGCGTAGCGGACGTAGCCCTGCGCCATGTAAACCAATTCCAGCTTCCCGTCCCCGTCGATGTCGCGCACCACGGCAATCTCTGAGCTGAAGTCGGGCACCACCAGGTATTTATCCCAGCGCCGCGATTCCCCCTTGGGATTCACGTAGAGCCACACACCCCTATTCCCCGAAAAGCTGCAATTGATCACATCCGGCCAGCCGTCGCCCGTAAAATCCCCGGCAAACTGCATCCAGTCGTCGCGCGTGTATTCATCGGACGGATTCGTCGTCAGCGCTTCATAAATCTCCCGATGCGTGGTGTAGTCCGGCCCGAAGTAGATGTGCGGACCAGACACCACATCCATCACGCCGTCATGATTGAAATCGGCGGCGCTCGCGCCCCATGAATAATAGAAATCGCTGAGCCGCTGCATCCGGAAATGGTCGGAAACCTGTTCCGCCACGCGCGTCATGATCGCCAGGTCCTTGTACGCCACGTCTTTGAACTGCACCTCTCCCGTTCCGCCCACATACAGCGCGATAGGGCCATACTTTCCGATAGAGTCTTCCGCCACGCCCCCCGCAACCTCGCCGCCGTTATTCAGAAACGAGCGCACGATATTCGCATCCAGAAATGTTTCCACCGTGTTCCACTCACCCGCGTGCAGGCTCGTGTCGGGAGGAATAACCGGCAGCGTCACACCCGCCGGCGGTCCCGGATGGTCCCCGGGCCGCACCACGCGCGCCGGCGGATTCGGATCGGGAGGTGGCGCAATGCGCATCTGTCCGCCTCCGTGGCGCAGCTTCTCGCGCTTGATCTCGCGCCCCTGCGCATCGAGTGTCACCGCGTAAGACGCGACGTCGCCTTCGCTCAGCGACACAAACACGCCCTTCATCCCGCCTTCCGCGGTCTTCTCGGCGCGCAGCAGCAAGCCGGTCTTGCATCCAGCCGCGCATTTGAACGAGGCGTAAAAGCCGACATCCTGGTAGGAGTGATCCAGCACCAGCCAGCCGCCGCCCGCCAGCTTCGGCGTGCCGGTGATCTCGCCGTTCTCCGCGCGCCAGCTGGCGTCTCCCAGCGTATGCCAGCCCGCCAGCGCCGATCCCTGAAAGGAGTAGTCCGGATGAAACGACGGCCCGGTGCCCGAAAGCCGCGCGCCCGCGGCCAAAGTAGCAACCACCAGCAGCAAAATGCGTTTCCGGGACATGTTCATCTCCTTCGCGCCACGCCACAATTCAGAAGAGCATTCCGCTGTCAGTGGGCCGAGCTTCAGAGTCTGTGTGACAACGCAAAAATCCGTGTGGGTCGTGGCTTCAGCGCCTGTGTGGCGATCCGAAGTCCTTGTCGTTCGTGGCTTCAGAGTCTCTGTGGCAACCCACGTTTTTCGTCAGGGCACGGATTCATCCGTGCCGCAAATGCCGAAAAATCAATGCGGCTTCAGCCGCTGAGGGACGATTTAGCCGGTTCTCACACCGACCCTTCAGCCACGATACAATCCTCCGGAAATCAGACCGGCTTTATAACCCCTGAGGAAAGTTCCAGCCATTTTCGCGCGGCAAGCCGCGTGCAAATAAAGTCGCGTCTCGCGCAACGTACCCGCGCTATGTGTTATCAAGCGCCCCCTGCCAAGTCAAGTTCAACTCAGACTCAAGCAACCCGGCAACGCCCTGCCCGCCGGCGGGTAACGTAGTCACCTGGAAAGCCTTGCCCAGGGCCCGTTCATGCAATATCCTCCACCGCGTGCGCTCACGTTGAGAGAGGGAACGCAATGCTGCGCGAACCAGCGAACGCAAGGAAGCCCGCGACATCGAGAATGCCCCGGAAACATCTCGCGCCCCGCGCGGCCGCGGTGTTCACCATCGCCGCGCTGGCGATCGCGCTGTGCGAAGTAGTCCTCGCCGACCGCGCCGCCACAGCCCCCATCTACACTCTCACCCCCGTCGAATTCGGCATGCAGCTCAAAACCCCCGACGGCCGCGTCGTTTTCGAATACCTCACAAGAAGCCGGACAACATCGGCCTCACCTCTCCCAGCGCCGCCTGCTTTCATCCGGTGAACACGCCCTCCGGCCAGTGCATCACCAGCATCGCCCCCGACGACCACCCGCATCATCGCGGCATCTTCTTCGGCTGGCACGACAGCGCCTTCTACGAGCCCCAGGTCCGCCCCAATCCGTCTCCCACTTCTTCCATGCGCGCAGCCACCGTTCGCCGCGCGGATTTCTGGGGCTGGGGAGTGTTCGCCCCGCGCGATGGCCGCCTCATGCAGAACCGCGACATCAAATTGCTCAACGCCGACGCCGCGCACGCCGAGCTCGCGATTCACAACGATCTGCTGGTTGAAAACCGCAAGATGGGCGAAGAGAATGACACCGTCACGGTAACCGAGCGCGATGGCGTCTTCGTTCTCGACCTCGCTTACTCGATCGCCCCCACCGTCGAATACCGCCTCAATCAGAACGCCTTCGGCGGCTTCGACGTGCAATGCCGCAAGGATGGCGACTCCTACTATTCCACCGAGGCGGGAAAAGTTACGCTTCGCGATGCGCAGTATGCCTATCCGGAGCTCGACTGGCCGAGCGAACCCTGGTACGACTACACCATTCAACTATCCGGCAACGGCAAGACCCTCGGCGTCGCCGTAATGGATCACCCGAAGAACCCGCCTACTCTCTGGCACAATTCGCGCACCCTCTGGATGCTCAACCCCTCGATCACCGCGGTTGGCCCGGTCGTCATCAAGCCCGAAAACCCGCTGACGCTTCGTTATCGCGTCGTCGTTCACGACGGCCCGCCGCCGGTCGACGTGCTGAAAAAGCTTTCCGCTGAGTGGCGCGCCACCTGACAAAAACCTTCCAGAAACGGGGAAAATAGAATGGACTACGGCCTCCAGGGTAAGCTCGCCTTCGTCAATGCCGGTGCGTACGGCATCGGCGAATCGGTTGCAAATCTTCTGACCCAGGAAGGCGCCCGCGTGATCGTGGCCGATCAAGACGAAGCCGCCCTCGAAGAAAAATCCTCCCGCTGGGCAGGTACGGTCGCGGCCGATCTCTCCACCGCGCAAGGCACCGATGCCGCCATATCTTACGTCCTCGAGAAATTCGGCAGGGCCCCCGATATTGTGATCAACAATCTCGGCGTCGGCGACTCCTCATCCTTCGTGGAAATTTCCGACGAGCGCTGGGCGAAAAGCTTCGAAATCAACCTCATGGGCTGCATTCGCACCTGCCGCGCCCTGATACCGGCAATGGCCGAAGTCGGTTCCGCTTCCATCGTCAATACCGGCTCCGACCTTGCCAAGCAGCCCGAATTCACGCTGATGGATTACGGTGTCTGCAAGGCCGGCCTTCTCTATCTCACCAAAGCGCTCGCCAAGCAGTATGCGCCGCGCGTGCGCGTCAACGCGGTTCTGCCCGGCCCTGTCTGGACGCGCATGTGGACGCGTCCCGGAGGAATCGTCGATCAGTTGGTCGCCCACTACGGCATAGCGGATCGCGATGCCGCGGTAAAAAGATTCCTCGAAGATCGCTATCTCCCGCTGGGAATCGGCCAGCCGGAAGATGTTGCCCATGCCGTGGTTTTCCTGGCCTCGCCGCTCGCGAAATTCATAACCGGCGCGACCCTCGACATCGGCGGCACCCTGCGCGGCCTCATCTGAACGTTGGACCCTGTGGAAACGTGGACCTGATGGAAACGAGGACGCGAAACGTTTGAGCGATACCCCGCTTCATAACAGCGCTCTCGAGTATCGCGCGGACATCGACGGCCTCCGGGCCCTCGCCGTCGCCTCTGTCCTCGCGTTTCACGCCGGCGTCAGCAGGATGCGCGGAGGTTTTGTCGGCGTCGATGTATTCTTCGTGATCTCGGGCTACCTGATCAGCTCCATCGTTTTCGCCGAGATTGCCGCGTCGCGCTTTTCGGTCCTTTCCTTCTATCAGCGCCGCATCCGCCGCATACTTCCCGCCCTTTTTGGCATGTTGATCCCGGTGACGGTGTTCGCCTCCATTTATTTTCTTCCGAAAGAGCTGATCGACTACGCCAAATCGCTTCTCGCTGCCTTGGCTTCTGCTTCCAATTTCTATTTCTGGCTGCATTCCGGCTACTTTGATTCGCCAGGTTCGAACCCCCTGCTCCACACCTGGTCGCTGGCAGTCGAAGAGCAGTTCTACATTGTTTTCCCGCTTTTTCTCGTGGCCGTTCGCCGGTTGTTTCCCCGGCATCTTCGGGCTTCCGTCGTGGTTCTGTTCGCCGCGTCTCTGCTCGCGAGCGCCCTCGTCGTCCGCCACAGCCGGAACGCGGCGTTCTACATGCCTTACACCCGGGCCTGGGAGTTGCTGCTGGGCACTCTCGTGTCGCTGAAAATGTTCCCGCGAATGCGTGCCGCGCTTTTGCGGAACCTCGCCACGCTCGCCGGGGTTGCGCTGATTGCGTTTTCCGCCGTGTTTTACAGCCAGGCGACAACCTTCCCCGGCCTCAGCGCCCTGGCCCCTTGTGTCGGGTCGGCTCTGATCATCGGGGCCGGCGAGTCCGGCCCCTCTCTGGTCGGTGCGGCGTTGTCGTGGCGCCCCATCGTCTTCATCGGGCTCATCTCCTACTCGCTCTATTTGTGGCACTGGCCGCTCATCGTCCTGCGAAATATGGGCATCCCCCTCGGATGGAGCATGGCCCTTCCGGGGGGTCACTCCGCTGCGACCCAGATTCGATTTGCCACCGCAGTCAATTTGTTCCTGTCGCTTCTGCTGGGAATTTTCTCGTGGAGATATATTGAACGCCCCTTCCGCAGCGGGCCGCTGCGTTTGAGCGGGAAGCCTCTGTTTGCGCTGGCTGGCGCGGTCACGTCGGTCGCGATTGCATTTTCCCTGGTGATCGTTTTTACGGCGGGATTCCCGTGGCGTTTTTCTCCACAAGCCTTGCAGGTGGCCTCCCACCTCGGCACCGAAGCGGATCAGAAAGCGATGCGCTCCGGCACATGCTTCATTACTACGGGCAGCCGCTTCGAGGATTACCGCTACGATCTCTGCCTGCGCCAGGATTCGCGCAAGAAAAATTACCTTCTAATCGGGGACAGCCACTCCGCGGCGCTGTGGCCGGGGCTGTCGGCGGCGCTCCCCGCCGCGAATGTGATGCAGGCCAGCGCGAGCAACTGCCGGCCGTTCGTGCGCGCGCAAGGTCCGCTCGAATGCCGGAAGATGATGACATTTATGTTTGAGAAATACCTTCCGGAGCATCCGGTTCAGGGCTTATTCCTCGAAGCACGCTTCGCGCCGGAGGATGTGAGCGAAATTGCGGATACGCTGGCGTGGGCAAAAAGTCATAACATTCCGGTGGCGCTCTTCGGTCCGGTCCCTGAATACGATGCGCCGCTGCCGCGGCTTCTCGCCTATTCCATTGCCTGGAGCAAACCGGACTTGCCGGCCCAGCATCGCCGGTCCGATCCAGCGCTGCTCGATTTGCAACTACAGCATGAAGCCGCGGCCGTGTGGCATGTGCCCTACGTCTCGCTGTACGAGGCCGTCTGCGACAACGAAAGCTGCACCGAATACGCAGACCAGGCGCATACGATTCCGCTGATGGACGACCGAGACCATCTCTCCGTCCCCGGCTCGCTCCTAGTCGCGCGCCGCCTGATCGACCGCGGCGGCCTCCCGTTCTAATTCCTGCCACGCGCCCTGAAAGTCTGCGCAAAAACGTCAGCCGTTAGGCTCAGAGTTTCATTGCCTGTGTGTGTGCCTGTACGTGTGTCTGCGTGCGGTGTGTGTCTGTGTGCCGTGTGTGTCTGTGTGCCGTGTGTGTCTGTGTGCCGTGTGTGTCTGCGTGCGGTGTGTGTCTGCGTGCCGTGTGTTGTCTGTGCGTGTGTGTCTGCGTGTGTGCGTGTGTGCGTGTGTGCGTGTGTGCCTGTGTGCGTGTGCGTGTCTGTGTGTGCGTGTCTGTGTGTGTGTGTGTTGTGTGTGTGTGTGTGTGTGTGTGTGTGTGTGTGTGTGTGTGTGTGTGTGTGTGTGTGTGTGTGTGTGTGTGTGTGTGCCTGCGCGGTGGGTCGCGGATTATCCGCAGTTATTTGTCATGGTGTTTTGGTGCTAGGTGTTTTGGTGCTAGGTGTTTTGGTGCTAGGTGTTTTGGTGCTAGGTGTTTTGGTGCTAGGTGTGTTTTGGTGCTGGGTGTTTGGTGTGCGCAGTTATTTGTCGTGGTGTTTCAGTGCTGGGTGTGTGGTGTGCGCAGTTATTTGTCATCCCGACCGGAGGCTCGACGGTGTATGTCGAGCCGGAGCGGAGGGATCTCTCTTCAATTCCGCCGCAAGCCACCCGCTGCCTAAAATGCCTGGTTCGTAGGGTGTCACAGCCTTAGCGCCTCAGGAACAGATTTTGGCATTATCCGCAACCCGCCCTAAAGCGCCCTCAGTTCCACCCCGGCCTCCCGCAGCCCCTGCGCGACAGCCGCCGCAATTGCCGGCGCGCCTGGACTATCCCCGTGAATGCAGATAGTCTGCGCGGCCGAAGCAATCTCGGTTCCGTCGCGCGCAATCACCGTGCCCAGTTTCGCGATGCGCAGCGCCTGTTGTCCCGCTTCCGCCGGATCGCGTATCAGCGCATCCTCGAATTTCCGCGAGCGCAGCGTTCCGTCAGCCTCATACCGCCGGTCTGCAAACGCCTCCGCGGCCACCTGAAACCCGGCTTCCCGGAACACCTCCAGCATCGGCGATCCGGCAAGCCCCACCAGTATGACCTCGCGGCTCCATCGCGAAACGCCGCTCGCAATCGCCTCGGCCAGCGCGCGACTCCTCGCCGCCTGGTTGTAGAGCGCGCCATGCGCCTTCACGTGCCTTATGCGGGCCCCGAAACCCGCAGCCATCCCGGCAAGCCTCCGCACCTGCTCGAACACGGAATCCGCGACTGCGTCCGCCGGCAGCGACATCTCCGATCTCCCGAAATTGGCGCGATCCGGATAGCCGGGATGCGCTCCAATCGCCAGGTTCCACCGAAGCGCCTGTTCGATCGTTGTTTTCATGCTTCCTTCGTCGCCCGCATGCCCCCCGCACGCCACGTTCACCGACGTAAGAAACGGCATCAGCGACTCCTGCGTGCCATCGGCGATCGCCTCCGGCACCTCGCCCATATCGCAATTCAAGTCGATGCGGCTCATCCGACAATCAGCCCCTCGGACGCCAGCAGCTTCTCCTGCTCGATCAGCAGCGCCCGCGCTGTCGCGAAATCGACCGCTTCGAATCGAATCTCATCCCGCGGCCGAAGCTGGCCCACGCGGTGCAGGTCCGCCGAAATCACGTTGGCGATGATCGGATACCCGCCGGCGGTCTGCTGCTCCACAAAAAGGATGATCGGCAGCCCCTCCGGCGGCGCCTGCACCGCGCCCAGCGAAACGCCTTCGGTAACCATCTGCGCCGAGTCTGCCCGTAAAACCGGCGCACCCTCCAGGCGCAGCCCCATGCGATTGGATTCCTCGCCCACCCGGTAAGTGCAGGCATAGAACGCGCGCTGCGACAGCTCCGAAAACCAATCCACCTGCGGGCCGGGGGTCACGCGTAAGACGCCGCGGGCCGATAGATGTTCCAGCGCCCGCGGCGCAACACTTCTCTTGTGAAATGTCGCCGCCGCTGCCGCACTGGCAGTCCCAGGCGCGCTCGCCGCCCCAATCTCCAGCACGTCGCCTTTTCGCAGTGCCCTGCCCTCGAAACCGCCTGTCCCGCTCAAAAGATGAGTCGACGCGCTCCCGAGAAAAGGCGCCACAGCGATTCCGCCGCGAACGCACAAGTAGCACCGCGCCCCCGAACGCGTGGCCCCCACGCGAAGCGTTTGCCCCGCCCGCACCTCAACCGAAGCCCAAAGCTCGATGCCCTCGCCATCGAGGTTCGCTCCGAAATCCGAACCGCTAATCGCCACCACAGCGCCGTCTGGAAAATGAAACATCCCGCCAAGCAGCGTCATTTCCAGCCCCGCCGCGCCCTCGGCGTTGCCCACCAGCCGGTTTCCAAGCCGCAAGGAAATCGCGTCGGCCGCCCCGGACGGCGAAACCCCCAGCGCCCCGAAACCGTCGCGCCCCAGATCCTGCACCGTGGTCAGCATCCCCGGCGCCCGCACCTCGATCACGCTCACGCGCTCTCCAGCGCCGCGAATCGCTCGCGGGAAATCGAAGTGAAGCGCACGCGGTCTCCCATCGCCAGCAGACTCATCTCGCGCCCACTATTACCGTCGCGCACCTCGCGGAACATCTTCACGGGCGTTCGCCCAATCAGTCTCCACCCGCCGGGCACGTCAAACGGGTACACGCCCGTCTGCTTCCCCGCAATCCCGACGCTTCCCGTCGGCACGCTCCGCCGCGGACGCGCCAGCCGCGGCGTAGCCAGCTCCTCCGGCAACCCGCCGAGATACGCAAAGCCGGGGACGAAGCCGAGAAAGTAGACGATATATCCAGCCGCAGTGTGCAGCTCGATCACGTCACCTGGCGCAATCCCGTGCAGCGCGGCCACATCCTCCAAATCGGGGCCAAACTCGCCCCCGTAACACACGGGAATTTCCACGAGCCGCGATTCAGGCAGACGCACCTCGCCCAGCCGGTCGAGATAGCCGCGCAGAATCTTCTCGAGTTCGCCGTGGGTCAGCTTCAAAGCGTCGAACGTAATGAGGAGCGAGCAGTACGCGGGATTCAGATTGCGGACTTGCGCAATGGGTTCCGCTTCGAGCAGGCGCAGCAGCCGCCTGACCTGCTCGTTGGCCTCGATGGAAATGTCGTCGCCGAAGCGCACCAGGAGGGAACGGTCGCTCGCCGCTTGAAACCTCGCCCCGTGCGTCATGGCAGCCGGCAATTTAGGGGAGTATACGCGAGCTTGCAACGCAACGATCTATCGCGCCGCAGGAAGCTAAAACAGGAAGCCCAAAAAGAAGCCAGCCGGCCGCCCTACCGCGGCAGCAGCGCCGCCACGTTGCGCTTCGGGACGTAGCCCACCGGAATCAGCGCCACTTCCTTCATCGACCCGATGTCGATCGCCGACACGGTGTTGCTCATCGAGTTGGAAATATACGCGGTCTTGCTGTCGAGCGAGAGCGACATCCACGCCGCGCCCTTGCCGCTCAGGTCGGTCGAACCAAGCAGCACCAGGTCGGGAAGCGAATAGAAGTACACCGCCGAATTCACGCGGCTGCTCACCACCAGCGTCTTCTGATCGGCGGTGATCGCGAGTCCGTGCGACACTTCGCCGCCGCCCGGCACCAGCTTCTTGCCGGGGGTGATGTCCGGCAGCTTGATGCGCTTGAGTTCCTTGCGCGTGTCAAAATCCATAACCGAGAATCCGTTGAAATTCGTGAGCTGCATGATGATCCATTTCGAAGAGCCGTCCGGATTCGTGGAGACAACGATGGGCCGCACTCCCAGGTCCATCGGGATCGTCCACACCACTTCGTCGGTCTGCGCGTCGATCACCTTGATGTTCTTGTCCATGTGCGATCCGGCCAGCACGTACTTGCCGTCCGGCGTCACGTAGGCGTTGTGCGTAAACGTGCCCGTCGGGATCGTCTTCACGTCCTTCTGCGAGACGGTGTCGATCACATCCACGCCGCCCTTCCCGTTGATGATCGTCACGTACACCTTGCGCCCGTCGCGGCTGATGCCGATGTTGTTCGGGTGCCCGCTCAGCGCGATGCGGTTGATCACCTCGAAGGTTTTCGCGTCGACGATATCGAGCGTGTTATCCGCCTCGGAGCTCACGTAAATATGCATCCCGTCCGGCGCCACCACCACGCCGTGGTTCACCTCGATCCCGGGAATGCTCCCGACCACCTTGTTGGTGGTTGGATCGATCAGCGTGATGTTGTCCCCCGCAAAGTTCGTCTGCAGGATGCGCGGCTTGTTCGCAACATCCTTAGCCGCCCCAGCGCCGGCCCAGCTCGCCGCGCACAGCACGAGCGCCGCAAGCGCCCCCGCCGCTCCCACAGCCGCCGCCCGCCGAATCGTTCGCGTAATCATGTCCTTAGCCTCTTTCCGTCGATAAGCCCCATGAGCAGTCGTTGCCTCTAGCCGTTGCCGTTGCCGTTTGCCGTTGCCGTTGCCGTTGCCGTTGCCGTTGCCGTTGCCGTCGCCGTCGCCTTTAGCCGTTGCCGTTAGCCGTTGTCGTTGCCGTCGCCTCTCGTTGTCATCCCGACAGAGCGAAGCGACGAGGGATCTCTCTTCCTGCGCCAACTCCACCGCGCCTGAAGCAGTGGCAAAGCCGTCGTTGCCGTTGCCCTTGCCTTTAGCCCTTGCCTTTAGCCGTCGCCGTCGCTGTTGCCTTTGCCCTTGCCGTTGCCTTTAGCCGTTGCCGTTAGCCGTTGCCTCTTCTTGTCATCCCGACAGAGCGAAGCGACGAGGGATCTCTCTTCCTGCGCCACTCCACCGAAACTCCCCTACCCCTTCGCCCCAAAAACCCAAGCCTTCAGGATCAGCCACTCCGGATCCTGCTGCGAATTAAAGTGCTTTCCTCCGCTGTGAAAGCCGTCCCCGCCCGCGTCCTCCGCCAGCGGATGCCGCAGCAGCGGACTCTTCAGGCTCCCCGGGATCACCACGCGGCTGTACTCCGCGAAATTTTTCCGCGACGCCTCTTCATCCCACATCGTCGCGCCCTGAGGCAGCGTCTGCAGATGCGGATGCAGCCGCTCGTCGACCATATGGCAGGAGATGCACCGCGCATGCCCCGGCCGCTTCGCCAGGAAAATCGGCTGCACCTTGGTCCGGAAAAACTCAAAGTCCAATACCACAGGCGCGCCGGAATCGGCAGCCGCCCCCGCCGGTGCCCCGCCCTGCGCCGGTGCACCCTCCTGCGATCCCGCCGGTTGCGCCATCAACCCCAACAACACCAAAACCATGCACGCCATTGTCCGCACGATGATGTCTCTCCTGAACTCGGTCCCGCCAACTTAACAATCAGCAATGTACTCAAAAGCAAACGCCCGAGAGGATACCCCGCCGAAGCCCCCCAGTCAATCGCAGTGCCCCCCTCATGACAGCGCCCCGGCATGTCAGTGGCACCGGCACTCCTGCCGGTGCGCTTGGTGTTCCTCCGTCCCGTAAACAACCGCGCAGGCCCGTGGCTCACCGGTGCGTCATGCCGCAAGTGAAGAGAGATCCCTCGTCGCTTCGCTCTGTCGGGATGACAACGAAAGGCAAAAGCGTAAGGCGAAAACCGAAAACGGAACGTCAGCGAGCTTTCCTCACGCAGTTGGCGTTACAAAAACCAATCGGAACTCAGGTCAACCCACTTCGGATTCTTCTTCTCGATTAATTGAATGCGCTTCTCTCGGCGCCAGCTTTTGATTTGTTTTTCTCGAGCGATTGCCAGTCGGACGTCGCCGAAGACCTCGAAGTACACGAGCTTCCTTACGTTGTAGCTGCTGGTGAATCCAGCCACAAGCTTCTGCCGATGTTCGGCCATACGCCGGTGCAGGTTGTTTGTGACTCCGGTGTACAAGACGCCCGAAGCGGATGCCAGAATGTAAACGCGGTAGGTCTTTGCTGCCATTTTCCTAATACGTCGGCACCGGCTGATGTGCCAAAGCAAGGTGCGGTGTCTCTTCGTTTTTGCCTCTCGTTGTCATCCCGACAGAGCGCAGCGACGAGGGACCTCTCTTCGTTTCCCGCCATCATCCAAAAGCGATTACCTGCAACCGAAATCTGTCTTTCTCTCCTCCATTTTTCTGCAGCGAACCCACACCAAATGCAATCCCATACCCCAACGGAGCCGTCGCCTCTCGTTGTCATCCCGACAGAGCGCAGCGACGAGGGACCTCTCTTCGTTTCCCGCCATCATCCAAAAGCGATTACCTGCAACCGAAATCTGTCTTTCTCTCCTCCATTTTTCTGCAGCGAACCCACACCAAATGCAATCCCATACCCCAACGGAGCCGTCGCCTCTCGTTGTCATCCCGACAGAGCGCAGCGACGAGGGACCTCTCTCCGTTTCCCGCCATCATCCAAAAGCGATTACCTGCAACCGAAATCTGTCTTTCTCTCCTCTATCTTTCTGCACCGCACCCACCGAAAGCAATCCCGCAGCCCAACGGAGCCGTCGCCTCTCGTTGTCATCCCGACAGAGCGCAGCGACGAGGGATCTCTCTTCGTTTCCCGCCATCATCTCAAAGCGATTACTTACAAACGAAATCTGTCTTTCTCTCCTCTAATCTTTCTGCACCGCACCCATGCCGAAAGCAATCCCGCAGCCCAACGGAGCCGTCGCCTCTCGTTGTCATCCCGACAGAGCGCAGCGACGAGGGACCTCTCTCCGTTTCCCGCCATCATCCAAAAGCGATTACCTGCAACCGAAATCTGTCTTTCTCTCCTCTATCTTTCTGCACCGCACCCATGCCGAAAGCGATCCCACAGCCCAACGGAGCCGTTGCCTCTCGTTGTCATCCCGACAGAGCGCAGCGACGAGGGACCTCTCTTCGTTTCCCGCCATCATCAAGGTAGCAGCATCCACTTCCGCTGACCTGTACAAAAGTACAGCCCCATTGTCCATCAGTACAGTTGGTACTAGTTCCCTCCCATTTCCGTCCTTACGGTCAATTGTGCCTCTCCCCCTGCTTCACTAGCCTCCAGCAGAGGACGCTAAAAATGAGCGCAACACAAAGTAACGCCGGTCCCAAGTCATCAGAACCACCGCGCAACGAACTCGCCCCAGGCTCGGCCCCGACAAACGCCGAACAATCCGATAGCGCCACCAGCGAAATCCCCGCCGGCGAACCTTGCCAGGCTCCCCGCAAATCTCTCCGCCGCTCGACACGCCGCCGAACCTCCACCCGAGCGCGCCCGCGCCGCTGCGCCGCCACTCGCGTCGCCGCCCCAGCACCAGTCAGCGTGACCTCCCACGAAGCCCGCTGCACCATCTGCCGCCACCCGGAGCGAGACGCCATCGAAGAGGAGTTCATCTATTGGCTGAGCCCTTGGTCCATCGCCACCGCATACGACGTCGACCGCCGCGCCATTTACCGCCACGCGCACGCCCTGAACCTCTTCCCCATCCGCGACCGCAACCTTCGCTTCGCCCTGGGCCACATCATTGATGAGGCCGAACGCGTAGCCCACGTGCCCGCCTCTGCCATAATCCAATCTGTTCGCGCCTTCACGCGCATCAACCCCGAAGGCCAATGGGTCGATCCTCCCACCCACGTAATCGTCTCCTCCGGCTCCCGCCCGCCGGAGCCGGGAAGCCCCGATTCGAAGCCATCCTCAGGCCGGCTCACCAGCGGCAAAACGCCAAAAATCTCGCAAGAACCCAGCCCTGCTCACTCGACACTCTCGGACGAACAAAACACACCTCAACGAATTGAAAACAATCATCGCCACCACCCTCCACTCGACACTCTTGTGAGCAGCCGGCAAGCGTCAATTCCGCCGTCGCCAGACACTCCGGTATCTGCGCCCAAATCACCGTCCCACTCGCAGTCGGTTTCAGTGGCGCCGGCACTCCCGCCGGAGCATCCCCAAACTACCGAGGACCACTCGCCACTTGCCACTCGGGTCTTTCGCGCCTACCATTCTGTGATCATGCGAAAGTCGCGAAATCGTCTTCCGTTTCTGCTGCTTTTTGTATTTACCGGCGCGCTGCTGATGGCACAGCTTGCCGCTCTGGGACGGCGCCACTCCGCCCAAGCCGCGGCCATGCGCGCGGCCCGGCGCGACAGCACCTACGACGTAACCCTCGGGCGCGGCTACCGCTTCGACCGCGGCGGCTGGACCTACGTGCACCTGGAAGGCGCGCCGCACGATATCGGCGTGCAGCACGGCTACCTGATGGCGCCCGAAATCGCCGACTTTTACGGCGTGGTGCGCCTGGAAATGACGCACAACACCTCACGCAGCTGGGACTTCTTCCGCCGCGCCGGGCGCGAAATGCTGTGGCCCAAGATCGACGCCGAGTATCAGGAAGAGCTGCAGGGCATCACCGACGGCCTGCACACAGACACGGCCTCAAGCTCGACCTCTGGGACGTGGTGGCGATGAACGCCTTCGCCGAGCTGCCCGACTACTACGTGCCATGGCTGAATGAACAAACAAAAGCGCAGACGAAAGCGCAGACGAAAGCGGGGACGCCACCGATCGCCCCGTCTACGGGCATTGCAGCGCGTTCGTGGCCACGGGAAGCTGGACCAAGGACCATCGCATCGTGATGGCCCACAACAACTGGACCACCTACGTGGAAGGCTCGCGCTGGAAGATGGTGTTCGACATCGTCCCGCGGGCCGGATACCGCGTGTTGATGGACGGCCTTCCCGGCATCATCACCAGCGACGACGATTTTGGCGTGAATTCGGGCGGCCTGATGGTGACCGAAACCACCATCGCGCGCTTTCACGGCTGGGACCCCAGCGGCAAGCCCGAATTCTTTCGCTCGCGCAAGGCCATGCAATACGCGGGATCGATTGACGACTTCGCAAAAGATCATGCTCGACGGAAACAACGGCGGCTACGCCAACGACTGGCTGCTCGGCGACCGCAAGACCGGCGAGATCGCGCGCCTCGAACTCGGCCTGAAGCACACGAAGCTCTGGCGCACCACCGACGGCTATTTCGCGGGTTCGAATTTCCCCAGCGATCCGGACGTGATCAAGGACGATACGACGTTCAACCCGAATAATCCTTCGAGTTCGCCGAACGCGCGGCACGCCCGCTGGGATCAGCTCCTCGAACGAGAACAAGGGCAAGATCGACACCAGCATGGCGGAGATTTTTCTGGGCGACCACTACGACGCGTTCACCAAAGCGACGGGACCGAACCTGCGCACGCTGTGCGGCCACGGCGAATCGTCTTCCGAAGGCGAGCCGGCCTGGGACGTGAAGCCTTACGATCCCTCCGGCGCCGTGCAGGGCAAGGTGATCGATACGCGCATGGCCGAAGCCATGACGTTCGTGGCGCGCATCGGCCATCCCTGCGGCACCGATTTCGACGCCGCCAAGTTCCTGAACGCCCACCACGAGTATTCCTGGCAGTCGCCCATCCTCGAGGACATGGACTCGGCCCCCTGGACGCAATTCCGCATCGGCGAGCACGCCACTCCGCTGCCAGCCGAGCCGGCCGCCGCCGAGAAGTAGCAGCGCCCTAAGTGAAAAAGAAAATGCAGATCCCTCACTTCGTTCGGGATGACACGGTGGGGTTTGTTGACTCCAGTGAGAGGCTGCCGGGAGGCATTCTTCGCGCCAGCCCGGCGCAAAGAATGACGGCGTAGGGGTTGTACCGTAGAGCCAACCGGCGGTTCCTGACCTACTATCGAAAAACATGACTTTGACGCTGACGACTTTCTTCGCGCTGCTGGGCGGGCTGCTGGTGCTGGCGTTCGTCGCCAACCGGCTCTCGCGCTGGACGCGCGTGCCGGATGTGATCGTGCTGCTGGGAACGGGCATCGTGCTCGGCCCCGTGCTGCACTGGATCGACGTCACGCGGTTCGGACCAGTGACGCAGGGCTTCGGCACGCTGGCGCTGATCCTTATTCTGTTCGCGGCGGGCCTGGAGCTCGATCTGCGGCACGCGCTGAAGCAGTTCTGGGGAGCGATGGTGCTCTCGATGCTGAGCTACGGGCTCACGCTCGCCGGGGTCGCCTTCTTCTGCATGCACGCGCTGAAGATGGAGAAGATGCCGGCGCTGCTGGTGGCCGCGCCGCTCGCGTGCATCAGCGGCTCGATCGTGCTGCCGGTGCTCGGCCAGCTCGACCTGCGGAAAGCGCTCAAGACCATCCTGATTGTGGAAGCCTCTTTCGGGGACGGGATCGGAGCGCTGGGCGTGAGCGTGCTGCTCGATATCGCGTCCGGGAACGGCGCAACCAGCAGCGGCGCGCTTCCGGCGATCCTGAAGCGCCTTGGCCTTTCGCCGGGGACGCGCGGGGCGCTCGCGAGCGGCGTGGCGGCGCTGCTGCTGTTCAAATTTCTGCTGGCGCTGGCGCTCGCGGTGCTGGCCGGCTTTCTGTGGGTTCGCCTGCTGCCGCTGATTTCGGACAAGCAATACTGGCAGGTGCTCACCTTCGCGGCCGTGCTGCTGCTTTACTCCGGCATCCATGCGCTGGGGGGCAGCGAGCTTTTTGCCGTGATGGTGTTCGGGGCGACGCTTGCGAACATGCCCGATCCGACCAACCGGCGGTCGGAATTCGGGTTTGCGATTCTCGCGCCGGACCCCAGCCGCCAGATTCATTCGTTCCACTCGGAACTGGCGTTCCTGGTGCGGAGCTTCTTCTTCGTGCTGCTGGGAGCGATCATCGAATTCGGCGGGCTGCGCAGGCAGCTGATTCCCTCGCTCGGGATACTGGGCGTGCTTTTCGTGGCCCGGTTCATCGCCGTGCAACTGAGCCGCATTGCGTGGCGCGGAGCGACGCCGCGGGAGCGCGAATTCGCCGTCCTGATGATTCCGCGCGGGCTGATTACGGCGGTGCTGGCGCTCGAAGTGGTGGAGGCCAAGCCGAACCAGCTCGTGTTCCTCACATCGCTCGCCTTTGCCGTAATTCTTTCCACCAATCTTTTTGTGCTGCTGGCGGCGATTCGCGCCCGGGGCATCGCGCCGGAATCTCTGCCCCTCGGAGGCCGAGCCGGCTGCGTCCCCGGCGGTCAGGGGCCTGAGAGTGCGGAGGATGGTGTCTTCCTATTGGTACAGCTAACCAATTGGAAACACAGCGGTTGCACGAACTGGAAATTCCGCGTGGACGATGCTACAAAACAAGGGCTCGTCCAGGTGTGTGTGTGCCTGAAAACTGCAGCTCAAAAGGGTGTAAGGCCCCGGTGCCTGCGGGACTTGCCGCGGAACACATGTGCATCCTCCACTTCACGCTGTTCATTGAAAACGAGTCCGCGGAAATGCGGCGCGAAACGGCGCTGGGCAAGGTGCCGCACGAACGGCAGAACGAAATGTTCAAGAAGATCGCGGCGCGCGGCGATAGGCTGGTCACGGTGGCGACCAGCGGCTTCCCCATGTCGGACGAAATCAAGGCCCGCATCCTCAGCACGCTGCTCACGCTCATGAATTGCCGGGAAAGCATGGACCGCGCCGCGATGCGGCAGTCCGCACTGAAGCGATTCGCGGGGTGACCCCGGGTGACACCAGGTGACACCTCTGTGGCTAACAGCTCGGGCGGCGGTGATTTCGGCTGCGTGATTTCGGCTGCTTGCTTGTTCCGAGCACCGGCAGGAGTGCCGGTGCCACGTAACGGCGTTGCTGCGCGCCGGCTTTAGAAGCGGGATACGATCAGAAGGGCCAGGCCGACCGCGAGGAGGTCTTCGGGCACGCCATGGCAATGTCGGGAACCTTAAACCCCTCACCAATGCGTGCGCGCGTGGTAGCCCCCGAGCGTGCCGGCGATCGCGCCGATTGCCCCCAGCACGATCCCAACGAAACATCGAATGGCCGGCGGCGAGGGCCAGAGCGGCTCCCGAAAAACTGCCGGTGACGATGCGCGCGCCGAATTGCACGGGCACGGTCCGGGCAGGCGTGGAAGGAAGCTGGTCGGTGACGAATTCGCCCAGGGCGCCGATGGTGAAGAACGCGACGGCGATCGTGGATCCCAGGAACGCGAAGGGTGTGCCGTGAAGGTTGAGCCATCCGAGGCGTGCGGCCCAAACAACCGCAGCGGGGGCGGTCGACGGTACGAAGGCCGGCGACGAATCCAATACCGAACAGGAGCAAGTGCAGTTCAGGGGTGGACATAGTGCGGCCAGACTAGGCCGCACAGCGGCGAGTTGTCAATGAGCAAAGGCTGGGGAGCAAAGGCGGGGTCTCCGGGCAGGCGGAGCCCGCTGTGCCAGCGATCGCGAGTCGCATCGCGGTTTGAATGGGGAGTGAAGTACGCGCGGCGATCACGTGAGGGCGTCCCCGGAAGACCGGGGAAGCGTTTACTGCAGCGCCGAGGGTCCGGAGTAAAGTTTGACGCTGGCGGGGGGCGGGACTATGATCGCCGCGTTGCCTCGGATCCTGCTCGAAGGAGGTCTTTGTCATGACCAGAATGAGCGGTTCGGTTGGCTTGGTGCTGAAACGGAAGGGGAACCAGGTGTGGTCGGTGACGCCCGATCAGACCGTGTATGAGGCCATTGAAAAAATGGCCGACAGGGGCGTGGGGGCGCTGCTGGTGATGTCGGCGGGCAAGCTCGCGGGAATTATCTCGGAACGCGATTACGCCCGGAAAGTGATCCTCAAGGGAAAATCTTCAAGGACAACGCTGGTGGTGGAGATCATGACGAGCCCGGTGATCTCGGTGCCTCCGGAGAAAACCGTGGACGAGTGCATGAGCGTCATCACGAAAAACCGCATACGCCATTTACCGGTCGTCGAACATGAGAGGGTGCTGGGGCTGGTCTCGATCGGCGACCTGGTGAAGTGGCTGGTCTCCGAGCAGGAAGAGACCATCGAGCATTTGCAGAATTACATCACGGCGAAGTATCCGTGATCCAGCTGGAACGGTTCTACTGAGACGCTTCCCTGGAAGTGGCTGGCTGAAATTCAGGCGTCTTTGGACTTCGTGAGGTGCCACAGGCCACTGAAGCCCAGCAGGACGATTGCTACCGTGAGTGCGGCAATTGTTGGCAACGCGGGTGGGGTGCGTCGAGATCTCATTTTCGAACTCCGTTCTGGCGGCGGAGCGTTTGAAAGGCAGCCTTGGTTTACGCCGCGCCCTCTTCGAAAAGAGTAGAGGCGGGCTTCGCTCGCGCGAATGGAGCGAGGGAACCAAAGGAGTGGGTCTAACGTACTAGGCGTTGAGTGCGGGTGAGTGGTGCTCTGTGGTGCTTGTAGTGCTGGTGATGCTTGTTGCGCGAAACGAAGAGAGGTCCCTCGTCGCTTCGCTCTGTCGGGATGACAACTAGAGACAACGACTCGTCGCTTCGCTCTGTCGGGATGACAACTAGAGACAACGACTCGTCGCTTCGCTCTGTCGGGATGACAACTAGAGACTAAAGGCGCCGATTTGGGCGCCTTTTTTCGTTTTGGGGCTTCTGCCTTCGGCGACTATATTTCCGCGAGGGGAGCTGCAGCACCGGCAGGAGTGCCGGTGCCACTACGAGCGACTGTAAGGCTGGCGACAGGCGGTTTTGCTACTTCGCCGGCGGTTCCATCAGCGGCAGGACTTTATGGGGGTCGGGCCGCAGCAGGACGTAGACGATTTCGTCGGAGTCGATCGCCGAGAAGCGGTGCGGGGTGTTCGGCGGAATTATGATGACGTCGCCGGGCCCGACCGGTTTGCTTACGCCGCCGATGATCTCGCTTCCCGATGAAGTGGGGCCGCTGGGGGTGGGGGAGCGCCCGGCTTGGATTCCTTCAGATCCTTCATGGTGCCGCCCGTCTCGAGGACTCCGCTGCCGGAAACGATGTAATACACCTCGGCCACCTCGTTGTGCGCAACCGCGCCCGGGCCTTTCACCGAGGCCTTGGAGCGATGGGCAATGCCGACGGCGAGACGGTATTCGTCGTTGTTGATGCCCACGACGGCCACTTGTGAATCGTTGGTTGGCTGGCTGGCGCTTTTTTGCTCGACGGCCATGAGGTCATCGTGGGTGATGTAGGTGGCTGTGCCGCTGGCGGCGTGCTGGGACTGCGCGCGAAGAGGCGCGACGGACGGCGCGAACACGAAGGACAACCCCGACAGAATCACGAGATGAGATGGCTTCAGCACTGGCACTCTCCTAAAAGATGATTGAATACGGCCCGGCATGCCGCACGCGGGCGCCGCAAACATACACCTCCCTTGGCCGGTTGACAAATGGCGAACGCCTCGGGAGGGTTCCACTGGCAGAGAAATGATGCAGATTCAGGTCCGCTAGTTTTGGGGCTTCAGTCGCTGAAAGAAGCCGTTGTGCTGAACGAAGATGTAGACGTCTCCCGCCGCGGGGTGAAACTTGGCGGAAATGTCCGGGAGCTTCGCGCAAAAGCCCTCGCTGGAGACGCCGGATTGCAGGACGTCTTTGGCGACGTATCCGGTGCGGTTGTTGGAAGAGCATTCCTGCCACGCGCCACGCATGCCCGTGTGAACGTACAAATAGGCGGGCTGGGGATCGGGCACATGAAAGGTGGCCACGCCGCTCGAATCGGTCATCTGCTGGACGTAGCCGGGATGGTCGCGGTATTCGGCGACATAGGTGGTCCAGAGGCGGACGGGCTCACTGGCAATCGGCTGTCCGGTGCGTGCATCGATCATGTGGACGCGAACTACTGACTCGGCCCTGGAGCAAACGGGCGCCACGCCCAACAGCAGCAGCACTACCGACCATCTCAAAAGCGATTCTGTTCTCTTCACTGAGCGAGCCTCCTTGGAAGCATTGTAACCTCTGAGACGCGTCTGGGGGACAAATGGAGTACGGGGAGGTTGGTTTTCAGGGCAAAAAGAGCGCAGGCAGGAGTGCCTGCGCCACCAAAAGCGGCGGCGCCCAAAAACTTGAGACGCGGCCGGTGGCAGACGTATCCTTTCGCTGAGAGCAATGGCTGACAAATCGCAGCATGCGTTCGATCATCGCGAGGCGATTGCGCACATCACGAAGGGCGACCCTCGACTGGCCGCGCTGATCGAGAAATGCAACGAGTTCAGGCTGAATATCGACGAGGAGCAGACGCCTTACGAATCGCTGCTGCGCGCGATTGCGTACCAGAGCATTGCAGGGAAAGCGGCGGCGGTGATTTTCGGGCGGATCAAGGCGCTTGGCACCAATGGCCGCTGCCCCACGCCGGAGGAACTCCTGCGCGTGCCCGCGCAGACGCTGCGCGAGGCCGGACTTTCCGCAGCGAAAATCGCAGCGGTGCGCGACCTGGCGCAGAAAACCATCGAGGGCGTGGTGCCCGCGATGGAAGACGCGCGGAAGATGTCTGACCAGGAGCTCGTGGAGCGGCTCATCTCGGTGCGCGGAATCGGGGCGTGGACGGTCGAGATGTTTTTGATTTTCCGCTTGGGGCGCCCCGACGTGCTGCCCATCCACGACTACGGCGTGCAGAAAGGCTTCGCGATTACATACCGGAAACGACGGATTCCCAAGCCGAAGGAGCTGGCCAAGTTTGGCGAGCGCTGGCGGCCATGGCGCACCGTCGCTAGCTGGTACATGTGGCGGGCTATCGAGGTTGCCGGGAAGGATGCGCGGAAGATCGGGAAGACGACTGGCGCGAAGAAGCGCGTTCCTGCGAAAAAGAGCAGCGTTGTGAAGAAACGCAGCGGGAAGAAGCGCGATCGGTAACGACGATGGTGCTGTTGTGCTCCGCCAAGGAAACCGAAGGAAGAAGCAGATCCTTCGTCGCTTCGCTCCTCAGGATGACAACGAAAGGCAAAAAGCAACAGCAACGGCAGAGCAACGGCAACGGCAGAATCGATACTGAGGGCGATCAGGCGGGCTTGCTGCGCACCGTAAGGTATAGGGCGGCGATGCCGATGAGCAGGACGGAGCCTTCGAGGTTCACTGACACGCCGTGCAGGCGGTCGAATTCGGCGCGCAGGGGATTGCCGGGGGCTGTCGCGGCCACCGAGCCCATTTGCGCGCGCAGGACGTCCATGCGCGGAATCACGATGCGCTGCGATATCAGCGTGAGCGCGAACATGAGGACCACGCCGATCGCTGCCGGCTGCGCGAGCGCCTTCACGGAGCGACCGAGGGCGAGCGACGCGGCCAGATAAATCACCGCGCAAATCACGCCCATCCAATGCAATCCTCCCAGGGTGAAGCCGACCAGCCGGCCGGCGTCGTCGATGGTTGGGAGCGTACGAAACGCGCCCTGCGCGACGACCGCGCTGAAGTAGATGATCGAGCCCACCCAGGCGCCCAGCGCAAACAACTGCAAAAATCGAAGGAAGTTGGTCATTCGGAGACCTCGCCCGCGCCTTCCGGCAGCAGAGCACCGCCAGCGTATCACAGCCTTCATAAACGCATGGGGGCATGATAAAAACTTGCATGCGCCCTAGCGCCATCCGCGTGCTGCCCGCCTGGGCGTGCCTCGCCGCGTTGTTTTTGGTTTGCTCCGCGCGGGCCGCCGCACAATCCGCGCAAGCGGATGAGCCCGCCGCCAATCCCGCGCGGCCCACGGTGAGCAATCCCGCTACGCTTACGCCGGTGGGCTATCTGCAATTTGAGAGCGGCGTGCTGGGCGCGGCGACCTCGCCGGAATTTTCGACGCGCTACGAATTCAATGAGGTAATTAAGCTGGCGGTGTCGCGGCGCCTCGAATTCATCGAGGCGTCCGAGCCGGCGGTCCACTACACGGCGGAGGGAGTCACCGCCAACGGCACGGCGGAAGTGTTTCTCGGCGCGCAAGCAGTACTCATGCCCGGCGAGGGCGCCAAACCCACGCTCGCGGCCAGCTATTCCCACCGCGCCTACGATGGCGGCGCGCCCGAACTCGATTTCGGCAGCCCGCGCAATTCCGTCGTGCTCTATGCCAGCGCCGACGTGAAGGGCTTTCACTACGACGCCAATGCCGTCTTCAACGAATTGCTGCAAGCGCCGGGGCCGGTTCACCGCGCGCAGTTCGGCCAAACGCTCTCGATCTCGCATCCAGTGGGCAAAGGCTTCGCGGTTTCCGGCGAGATATGGCACTTCACGCAGCCGTTCCTGCGCAGCAATGCCGTCGGCAACCTATGGGCTGTGGGCTATACGGCGCGAAGAAATCTCGTGTTCGATGGCGGCTTCGAAAAAGGGCTCACGAGCACGTCTACGCACTGGGAGGCCTTCGCGGGATTTACGTATCTGCTGCCCAAAAGGCTGTGGGCGCGATGAGCACCGCTTATGCCGGCAGCGTGGAAATCCCGGCGCAATACGCGTAAAATCGCAGGCATGCGGCGCAAGGGCGTTATTGCGATCGTGGTGGCGTTTTTTCTGGTAGCGGTTTCATCGTGGGCCTCGGCGTGCGAGCTTTCGTGCTCGCTGAACGCGTCTCATTGCGAGTGCCCGTCACCGGAAAAATCAATTCCTCATTCGCATCCGCGGATGACTCCCGTCTGCATGAGCAGCGCGTGGAGCGAGTTTGCAAATTCCGCCAACTCCACGAGAGCTTCGGCCAGCGTCATGCACCACGAGGTGCAATCCGCCGGCGGTGTAGCCTCTTCGATCCCAATTACTGCCGAGCATATTTCTCGAATAGAAAACCGCACTCCTCAAAAGCTGATGGCGGCACCTGACTTGTTCACCCTTCGCGTCTAGTATTCCCTCTCTTTCATCCCAGAACACAGCACGTTCGATTCATCGATCGCCGAGGCTCGTGCGAAGGCCGCACGGGTGAAGAGGGGTTCGTCATATGAAGCAAATCGCGCTAATTTTCGCGGCGCTGCTGATGTTTGCTGTCGAGAGCGCCGCCCGGCAAAACAACAGCGAGACAATGCCAAACATGCCGGAGGCACAGGCGTCGCCATCGTCAAAAATGCCGGAGATGCCAGATATGCCGGGCATGCAGCCGCAGAATTTCATCGACGAGATACTGGCGCACGATACCTCCGGCACCAGCGCCCAGCCCAACTCGACTCCCGTCCCTATGCTGATGACGAAAAAGGGCTCGTGGACGCTGATGTTCCACGCCAGCGTGTTCGTGGTCGACCAGCAGCAATCCGGGCCGCGCGGCACGGACAAGTTCTTCTCCACAAACTGGCTGATGGGCATGGCGCAACGCAAGGCGGGGCCGGGCATTTTTACGATTCGCACGATGCTGAGTCTCGAGCCCGCCACCATAACCGGCCGGCAGTACCCGCTGCTCTTCCAGCAGGGGGAAACCGCTTACGGAAAGCCCATCGCGGACGGGCAGCATCCTCACGACTTCATTATGGAGCTGGGCGCTTTCTATGACGTGAGGCTCGAACGCCACACGCTGCTTTCGTTCTACTTTGCGCCGGTGGGAGATCCGGCCATCGGACCGGAGGCGTACCCGCACCGGCCCTCGGCGGCGGAAGATCCGCTGGCCACGCTGGGGCATCATCAGGAGGATTCCACGCACGTAGCCGACGACGTGGCCACTGCCGGGTTGACGTATCGCATCGCGCGCATCGAGGCGTCCGGCTTCCACGGCCGCGAGCCCGACGAATTCCGGTGGGACATCGACCAGGGGCGCATCGACTCGTGGTCGCTGCGACTCACCGTGCAGCCCGGGCGGAACTGGAGCGGCCAATACTCCTACTCGCGGATCCATAGCCCGGAAGCGCTCTACCCCAGGGAAAACCAGGAGCGTATGACCGCGTCGATCATGTACAACCGCCCGCTGCGTATTCGCAACGAAGGCAGCGGGAACTGGTCGAGCATCGTGGTGTGGGGACGCACGTCGGCCATCGGCGAGGATTCTGTCTTCAACAGTTATCTATTAGAATCGACGCTGCATTTCAGCGAGCGAAACAACGTGTGGACGCGAATGGAGAATGCGCGGCGGTCGAACGAGCTTATCCTGGGAGAGAATGCGCTGCCGGCGAATTTTCAGGAAATGCCGATAGGGTCGGTGCAGGCGTATACGTTCGGCTACGACCGGGAGATCTCCGTGGCGCCGCGGCTGGCCTCGGCGATTGGCGCGCAGTTCACGACGTACGGCGTTCCGGACCGGCTGCAGCCAATCTATGAGGGCGCTCTCGGCGGCTCGCGTCCTTTCGGGGTCGCCATGTTTCTGCGGCTCCGGCCATTTTCAGGAGAAACCCGTTGAGCGAAACGACGAAGAACGAAACGAGAAAAAGCCACGCCGTTCTCTGGACGGTGATCGCGGTGCTGATTGTGCTGGCGGCGTATGCGAATTTCATGATCCGGCGCGGATTCAGCGCGAAGGCCGAGCCTTCGGGCGCGGAGAAAATGATCGCGCACGCGATGCGCCAGCTCGCCATCCCCAGCAGCGCGAAGAATGAGAAGAATCCGCTGCCGGCGTCCGCCGAGAATATTCATGACGGCATGGACCACTTCGCCGATCACTGCGCCATCTGCCACGCGAATGACGGGTCCGGGCAGAGCGACATGGGGCCGAATTTGTATCCCAAGCCGCCCGACCTGCGCGCCGCCGAGACGCAGAATCTTACCGACGGCGAAATCTATTACATCATCGCCAACGGAGTGCGCCTTTCCGCCATGCCCGCCTCCGACCACACCACGGAGGACAACTGGAAGCTGGTTCTCCTCATACGGCACCTGCCCGCTTTGACGCCGGCTGAGGAGAAGGAAATGGAGAAGCTGAACCCGAGCCGCGAGTGAGGCGGAGGGAGAGGAGGTGGAGGAAGCAGAGGAGGCAGAGGAAGCAAAGGAGGTAGAGGAGGAAACGACAGAGCAACGGCAACCACAGAGGCAACTGCTGAGACGGTTCGCTGTGCTCCGAATGGCTACCCCTGAGAGACGGCGCTATGTCAACGCGGCCACCGTTCTATTTCTCGTCGAAAGCGCGGACCTGGAGCAAAGACCCGCCAAGTCAAAGACCCGACCCTTCAAATCGAAGGGTCGGGCACCCGGAAAACCATCGCTTCAAAAAGTCACAGCTTATGGCTGCCAATGGCTGGTGTGCGCCTTCTGAGGCGCGGACACCAACTTAGCGAGCGCTGCGTCAGCGGCGGTCTTAGCGGCGGTCATTGTGGTCGTGGCGCCAGCGCCAGTATTGCTCGCGGTCTGCGCGATGAAGGTGCGCGTAGTCCACGTGACGGTGATTGGTTTCGACGATCCAGGCGTTGTAGTACGGAAACTCGGCGTCCGACCAGACGTGGTAGTCGTGATAGTAAGGATCGTAGGTCCTGTACTCGACGTGGGCGGAACAACCGACTAAAGACACCAATAACAGAGGCAGTGCTAGAAGTGCAGAGGCAATAGGAATACGGCGCATAGGAAATACCTCCTGGTGGCGTTAGACGTGGAACTGGAGAAAATGTCGCCGGGCAAGACCGATAGTCTGGCTGCAGGATACGGTCAAGATCAGTACCGGCGGCGATGCCGGGGCGGCAACGCCCGGCGCAGGGTGTCTCCCGCTACCGCGAGGAGTACCATCGAAAGCCCTCCTGCCTGGTAGATCATGCCCACGCTGCACATTCGAGTTGCGACGGACCACAGGCCTCGAAACATTGTCGGTCACCTGGGCTCAAGCGTAGGCGCACGCGAGGCCGCGGAGTATCCACGATTGTCCGCATTTCGACCGAAAGTGTGAACTAGACCGAAACTGTCGGTGGCCGGGCTTTTTCTGGACTGGGACTGACCTTCCCGCGATAGTACTCAAGAACAGTACACGATTGACGACCCATCCCGGGATTGGCAGCCCCGTGTTCGGGCGGCCGCCTTTACACTGGCAAATAGCGGCGTTTTGGCGCCTCTGCCGAACATGTTGATCGCAGACATTCTCGCGTGGGCGGGCCTCGTTTCGTCACGGGATGAGGCGAAGGTTACCGTGTGGTGTGCCGTGGGCGCGGCGATGGGCGTCTACCTGTTCTATCGGGGATTTCGCATGCTGCAATTCAAGCGGCTGGTGCTGAATACCCCGCTCTCGAAGGTTCGCGGCGCGTCGATGGGGCTTGTCGAACTTAGCGGAATGGCGGTCGGCCCCTCGACCATTCCGGCGGGCATCACCGGCGACGACTGTTATTACTATCGCGCGACGGCATGGGAGCTTCAGCAGTCTGGAAACAGCCGCCAGTGGAAGCAGGTGGCCAACGAGAGCCTCTTTGTCCCTTTCTTCGTGCAGGACGATACTGGCCGAATGCTGGTGAACGCGCAGGGCGCCGACATGGACGTGCACTGCAACTTCAAGAGTGAATACGTCGAATCGTTTTTCGGCGGCCGCGACATGCCCGTGGGTCCGGCGGAGGATTTTCTGCTGCGGCACGGCGTCTCGGGCCACCGCGTGCGCGTCGAGGAATACTGCATCAAGCCTGACTATCCCCTGTTCGTTCTGGGCACGCTGGGGGAGAACACCGCGCGTGCCAGCAGCGTGCCGCAGAAGCACGTTTGCGCCGCGTCTTCCGCGATCAATGTTCGCTCGAGCTCGCGGCCCCCTGCGTTTGGAGTGCTTGGGATGTTTGGCGGAAGCTACGGAAGGCAGGCGGAGATCTATGCTTCCGCGGGCGGACCAGCGGCTTCGTCATGGACTGGCTCATCGAATAGACCACCGACCGGGCCATCGCACGGGCCATCGACCTGGCCATCGGCTCCTCTGCCGGGACATTCATCGGCTCGGGATTTACCTGCTTCGCAGCCTTCGAGCGCGGGGGCGCGTCTTGCGAGCACGGCGGGATCGACTTCCTGGTCGTCGATTTCGATGGACGAGGTGCATCCTCCGGTCGCCGCGACGAAAATTGCGGGGGGGACCTCTGTTGCGCAAATGGACCCAGTAGAGGATCAGGAGACAGATCGGACGGCGGGCCAGTTGGGCCAGAAGCTGGGCCAAAGGCCCCAGGGGCTGGGGCAAACGCAGGATCAGGTTACCGATCAGTACAAGGTTCAGGTGGCCGCCCAACGAAAAGATCAGGCAAAGGATCAGGCAAAGGGCCAAGCAAAGGGTCAGGCACGCGGGGCGTGGCCTGCGATCGGATCGCACGCGCCTCTTCAAGGCGCAAATCGTCCGTTAGCAGATGACCCGCAGGTTGATATTGCGACGGCAACAGCGTTCGACTTGAACGCGCCGGCGGCCATCGGCAAGGGCGACGGCAGCGCGCCGTTCACCATCTCGTCGGAGAGCCAGCGCGAGCTCGTGCGCGCGCTGGGATGGAAATCCGCCGCCTGCATCTGGGGCGGCCCGTCCCTCACGGTGACCTGCGTTTACATTTTGCTGCTCACCCTGGGATTGCTGTAGCGGTTCAAGGAGAACGGAACATGATCGCTTTGCTCGTGCTGCTGTTCGTGCTGGTGGGCGCCATCGTCTATTTTTTGACGCTCTACAACGGCCTGATCGCCGTGAAGAACAATGTCGATAAGGCGTGGGCGAATATCGACGTGCTGCTCAAGCAGCGCCATGACGAACTTCCCAACCTGATGGAAGTCTGCAAAGGGTACATGAAATACGAAGGCGACACGTTCGAACGCGTCACCAGGGCGCGCTCGATGTACACGCAGGCGCAGACGGTCGATCAGAAGGTGGAAGCGAGCGCCACCATGACGTCCGCATTGGGGCGACTGCTGGCCACCGCCGAGAATTATCCCGAACTGAAAGCGAACAACAACTTCATGCAACTGCAGAACCGCATTTCCGAACTGGAAAGCCAGATCGCCGACCGCCGCGAGTTCTACAACGACTCGGTAAACGTCTTCAACACGCGCATTCAGGAAATGCCCGACGCGGTGCTTGCCGGCTCCATGAATCTTCACCCGCGCCAGATGTTCCAGGTGGCTGAAGAGGACAAAGCACCGGTGAAAATATCTTTCAGCGAGGTCTCCCACTGAAGAGAAAAGCAGCCGGAAAAAACCCACGGAAATCCGAGCAGCCGTCTCATTCTGAGACCGCCATTTTGTGTCAGGGAACACACCTGCACAAACGGTCAAAAAACTAATCACTACGGACATAGTTCGCAACGTACTCGCCCCCTACTTACAACTGATTACATGGCACTTGTCTGATTCCTCCGACGTGGCATAGCGTTTGCAGTTGAAGAGGCGTTGGCGAAGCCCAGCGGCATAGGTTGGGGGCCAATGCTTGTACGTGAGCAGACACTCACTCGGGAAAAAGGAACCCAATGAACTTAAAGAAAATGCTCTTAGGAACGGTGCTTGCGGCTTGTGCCGCATCGGTGGCATCGGCAGATTCGCTGGAGATCGAAAGCAGCGGCGCCACCACTGCCGTCGTCAATGGCACGGGGACCGCGCTCTATACGAATTCGGATTTCAACGGTTGGAATATTTCGATCACATTTGGCTCGAGCAACTCTCCATCGCTTTCGCCCTATGGACTCGATATGACGGCGCTCGTCTCCTGCAATGGCGCTTGCAGCAATCCGCTGGAGATTTTCTTCAGCGACACGAATTTCAGCGGGCCGGTGGGCGCCGGGGACCTCGGGACCAGCTATTCGGCCACCGTGTCGGGCAGCGGCGGGAGCACCACCGAGACGGCCTGGGTGGATCCTACCAACACGCTTTTCGGCCAGTCGGCAACGATCGGCTCGATCGGTCCCTTCACCGGCACAAACTCTGGCACCGCCCTTGGCGGTCCCTCGGTCGCCGGCCCCTATTCGCTGACGATCGAGGATATCTTCACGGCCGGGGCCAACCCCGTTTCGTTCAGCACAGACGCCGCGGTGACCGCGACGCCGGAACCCTCCGAAGCGTTGATGCTGGGCATGGGCCTGCTGAGCCTGCTCGGTCTGGTTCGCCGCAAGGGATTCAACATCGCCTAATCGGAGCGACCGCTTCGATTCATTTCTGCATCCGGGCGTTTCATAATTCGACCCTGCCGCCAGAAGCGGCGGGGTCTTTTTTTAGTGGAGTGTATGTTTCCTTGCAGGCCGCCGGATTTAGAGAGGCGTTACCCGTAGCACTGGAAAAAGAACAGGCCACGGACGCATGCTCTGGACAATATGTCCCACGCCTTCCAGCGTTATCGCGCCGCTATAAACTTGCGTCGCCACGCAGTTTCTGTAGAATTAAACGCCTGTAGTTCGCAGTTCGCTTCACAAACATCGTGGGCCGCTAGCTCAATGGTAGAGCAGCTGACTCTTAATCAGCGGGTTGGAGGTTCGAGTCCTCCGCGGCTCACCACTTCTTTTCAATAAGTTAGCCTCCTGGAATTCCCGTAATAGAACCCAATGTTGACGCTGCGCCTGCATCGCGCGCGCTAAGACGCTCTGTGGCAAGCAGGGCGTCGTGACTGGCCCTCTGCTGTCAATTGCGAGCTTTCGTGTTGTTGGGTGAAGCAAATGTTCCCCACAGGCATTCTTGCGCTCGAGGTTGGACGCCGCGGGTGGCGCGCAATTCGTTTTGCTTTGGCGATGCATAGAGATTCGTGATCGTCGCGCATATTTCATCGCGTTGTTTCAGATCGGGACGGCTCCCGCGTGAAAAAAAAAGGAAAACTTGCGAAAGAGACCGGTTTTTTTCTTTACTTTACCCGCAAGTACCGTATTCTTACCCTCCGTTGGGCTGGAAATTGCAGGAGGGCTGTGTATCTGCGGACCGCGTCGAGGCGCAAAATCGGGAGCCAGTAACACGATATGTGCAAGCCTCCCAATGTTGGCGCGAGACAACGACTAAACCCGGGAAAGGATGGGTACCTTATGCAGGCTGGATTTGCCGCCAGAGCGGCGAGCAAACGCCAGATTCCAGGCCGATCATAACGGCTAGCCTCACAGCCGGCGTTAGCAACGCACGCGTACCAGCCTCGCAGCAGAGGCGATGTACGTTGACGCAACCTCCTTCATTCCACTCCGTACGTAGCAGATGATTACTTTTATCCCCATCCAAGGGCACAACAACCTAAACAACCAGCAGAACGCTGACTCGCGGGCAATGCGAGCGGCGTGGCTCAATGGCATGTTTCACATTCGCTAAGAACCAGTTGTAACAGGTCGATACGTCACTTGGGGCGTCCCTCTCTTTTTTGAAAACGCCGAGTTAGCAGTTTGAACGATTCGGTGGGAACGATATGGGGCCAATTTCTCAAAAGGGGATTGCGCCAGCATTCACAGGGATTCTGGCGATGCTGGCGATTGCGCTCGGGCTTGCGTCGCTGCTGCGCGCACAGTCTGCCACCGTGCTGATTCAGGGGACCGTCACCGACCGCACGACCGGTGCGCCGATACCAGGCGTCCAGGTCGGGGTTGGGGCGGGCGCAGCGGGCGTGCTGACCGATGCAAACGGCAACTACTCTCTGACCAGCGATCAGGTTACGGCCTCGACCGGCAGTATTGCGCTGGCGGCAGCCGGCTATTTTATTCCCCCTGCCCTACCCTACGACCTCAGCTCGGGGACCCCGGTAACCATCAACGGCACCATGCTTGCGGGCGGGACGATGCTGCAAGGCGTGGTGACCGATTCGGGCACGCAGGCGCCTGTCAGCGGCGCGCAGATCAGCATTACGACCGATGCCGGGACGGCTGCCGGAACGAGCGGGGCGGACGGGTCGTACTCGTTCGGGGCGTCGTTTTTCTCCGAGACGGCCGTGGGCGGCTTCACCATCCAGAGGATTCAGGCTAGCGCGCCGGGATACTTCACGATCGACAGCACGGTGAGCACGGCGTTCTCGCCGCCATTCCCGGCCATCCAGAACCTGCTGCTCGTTCCCAGTTCGGGAACGGCCATCCAGGGGACGGTCACCGACCGCAACACCGGCGCGCCAATTCAAGGGGTGACCGTAAACGCCGGGGGAGGCTCCGCGCTGACTGATGCGAGCGGAAACTATGCGATCCCGGCGGCACAGGTGCGCGGCTTGACGGGGAGCGTGACGTTCTGCTGCGCGACAGGGTATTTCAACACCAGCGGAACGCCTTACGATCTCACACAAGGCATTCCGGTAACCGTCAACGGAACCATGCTTCCCGGCGGAACGATCCTACAGGGCGTGGTGACGGATTCGAGCACGCAGGCGCCTATCCCCGGGGCCGCACTCACCATAACGACGGACCAGGGCACCGCGACGGGAACGGCGGGAGCGGGGGGTTCTTATTCGTTTGGCGCGTCTTCTTTTTACGAGGGCGCCTTGAACGGTTTTACCATCCAGGGCATTCAAGCCAGCGCGCCGGGATATCTCACTTTCAACAGCAGCGCCGCCCAGGTGTTCGACCCGCCGTTGCCAGCCACCAAAAATGTGCAGCTCGCGCCAAACGGAGCCGAGTACGCGTTTGCGGTAGCGACGGTGCCTTCGGGGTTGACGATAACGGTGGACGGGACGGCATATGCCGCGCCGCAGACGTTCAACTGGCCGGCCAACTCGGTTCACTCGGTGGCTGCCAGTACGCCGCAGGGAGGAGCCGGGACGCAATATGTGTTCGGCGGCTGGAGCGACGGCGGGGCTGCGGCTCACATGATTTCTGCTCCAGCGGCGAATGGCACCTATACGGCATCGTTTTCAACGCAATACCAGTTGACCACGAGTGCGAGTCCGGCAGGCGGAGGCACGGTGACGCCCTCGGGATGGTTTGACTCCGGGGCTTCGGTTCCGGTGACCGCAACGGCGAATGCCGGATACCTGTTCACGGGATTCACCGGGGATCTTGGAGGCTTGACAGATCCGCAGAACATCGTGATGAACGCGCCCAAGAGCGTGACCGCAACGTTTGCCGCGTTGGCCGCGCCGGCCATCACGAGCGCTTCGAGCGCCACATTTACGGTGGGTAGCACGGGATCGTTCATGGTGACGGCAACGGGCGATCCGGTGCCGGCGCTGAGCGAATCGGGGACGCTTCCCGCGGGCGTGACCTTTGTCGATAACCATAACGGCACCGGCACGCTGAGCGGGACGCCGCTGACCGACGCAGGGAGCCCGTACGCGATCTCGTTGCAGGCAAACAATGGAGTGGGGACGCCTTTTGCGCAGAGCTTCACGCTAACCGTGATGCCGGGGCCGCCAGCGTCCATTGCGGCCAGTGCGGGAACGCTGCAAAGCGCTGCGGTGGGCGCCGCGTTCGCGACCAATCTGGCAGTGACGGTGCTGGACGCGGAAAACGATCCGGTGCCGGGGGCGGCGGTGACCTTCACGGCTCCCGTAGCGGCAGCCGGCGGGACATTTGCGGGGGGTGCCACGACCGATACGGAGTTGACCAGCGCACAGGGCGTGGCGATCGCGAAGGCGTTCACGGCAAACGCGATTGCAGGGTTCTATGCGGTGACGGCGAGCGTGGCTGGCGTGGCGTCCCCGGCGGTCTTCGGCTTGTATAACCAGCCAGCGGGCAGCGGCCTGGTAGCGGCGTGGGGAGGCAACGCGTCTGGGGAGCTGGGGAACAATTCGACCATGCCAAGCTCCTCGCCCATACAGGTGGCGGGCGCGGCAGGGATTGGCAATCTTTCGAATGTTGTCGCGGTGGCGGGAGGCCATTTCTTTACGCTCGCGCTCAAGAGCGACGGCACGTTGTGGGCCTGGGGCGATAACACCTATGGCGAGCTCGGCAACGGGACAACCACCGGGAGTCTTGTGCCGGTGCAGGTGAGCGGCGTGTCGGATGTGGCGGCGATCGCCGCGGGAGCGGGGCACAGCCTGGCGCTCAAGGCCGACGGCACGGTGTGGGCCTGGGGCAACAACGCATCCGGACAGTTGGGCAACGGCAGCACAACGAACAGCTCTGTTGCGGTTCAGGTAAGCGGCCTCTCGGGCGCAGTGGCTATCGCGGCGGGCGCCCAGCACAGCCTGGCGCTCAAGGGCGACGGGACGGTGTGGGCCTGGGGCAACAACGCATCCGGGCAGCTGGGCAACGACAGCACGTTGAACAGTTCGCTGCCGGTTCAGGTGAACAATCTCTCCGGCATGGTGGCGGTCACAGCCGGGCGCAGCGACACCCTTGCGCTCAGGAGCGATGGAACGGCTTGGGCCTGGGGCGACAACACGTATGGAGAGCTGGGCAACGGGACTACCACGGGCAGTTCCGTGCCCGTTCAGGCGAGCGGCTTGATAAACGCGGTCGCGCTTTCCAGCCAGAGCGGAAGCTACCAGGTGTTTGCGTTGAAGGGCGACGGCACCGTGTGGGGCTGGGGCGAGAACCAATTTGGCGAGCTGGGAAATGGCACGACCACTCCGGCGGCACCTTACGGCATTTCCACGCCGGCGCAGGTGAGCAACCTGGCGGGGGTGGCGGCCATCGCTGGAGGAAATCAGTTTGCGCTGGCATTGAAGAACGATGGGACGCTGTGGTCGTGGGGACTGAACACGAGCGGCCAGCTCGCGAATGGCACGAGCGTTGGCGGCAGTTCCCTCCCGATGCAAGTGAGCGGGCTGGCAAGCGCGGCCGCCATGCCGGCCATAGCAGCGGGAGGCGATCAGAGTCTGGCGATCGCGACAGCCGCAAGCAGCGCGGGGGCGGCCACTCACTTCGCCGTCGTCGCTGCGTCGCCGCAGACCGCGGGGGCGGCTTTTAATTTCACAGTGACGGCAGAGGATGCGAACAACAACACGGTGGCAGGGTATGAGGGGACGGTGCAGTTTACGAGCAGCGACGGGTCGGCTGTCTTGCCCGCGGCAACAACGCTGAGCAAGGGAGCGGGAACATTCTCTGCCACGCTGAAAACAGCCGGCAGACAGACGATCACGGCGACCGACACGGTGACGACGGCGGTGACTGGTAGCTCGCCGGGCATCAGCGTGAACGCCGGCGCGGCGGCGACGATGACCACGAGCCAGCAGGCGACGCCGCAATCGGCTACCGTGGGCCAGACTTTTGCGAAGGCACTTTCGGTGATCGTGCTGGATGCGAACAGCAATCCGGTGCCGGGGCTGACAGTGACGTTCACCGCGCCTGGGACTGGCGCCAGTGGAATGTTCGCCAGCGGCGCCAGCACCGCGCAGGTGGCGACCGGAAGCAATGGCGTGGCCACGGCAACGGCGTTCACAGCCAATGGGACGGCCGGCGGGCCTTACAACGTGGTTGCCAGCGCGATGGGAGTGGCGAGCGCGAATTTCTCGCTGACCAATGCACCGGGCACGGCCACGCACTTTGCGGTTTCCGCTCCGAGCGCCGCTACGGCCGGCACGGCGTTCAACTTCACGGTGACCGCGCTCGATTCGTTCAACAACGCCGCCACGGGCTACGCGGGGACGGTGCATTTCTCGAGCACGGACGCGGCGGCAACACTACCTGCCAATACGATCCTGAGCGGCGGGACGGGCACGTTCGCGGCCACGCTGCAAACGGCGGGCACGCAGATAATCGCGGCGACCGATGCGGCCGTCGGTTCGGTTACGGGCAACTCGGGCGGCATCGTGGTGCCGATTACGGTCTCGGTCACCCCGGCGGCGGTAACGCTCTACGGAGGGCAATCCTGGCAGTTTGGCGCCACGCAGAATACGGCCAGCCAGGCGGTGACGTGGTCCATCGGGACAGCATCGGGAAGCATCTCGACAGCCGGCCTGTACACGGCCGCGTCAACCATCGCGAGCAGCCAGAACGTGACGGTAACGGCGACGAGCGTAGCCGACCCACCAAATCAGCGTCCGCGACCGTGACGCTGATGCCGCCGATCGCGGTGTCGATAACGCCGGGGAATACGACGCTGTCACACAGCCAGACGCAGCAATTCACGGCAAACATACAGAATGCGCCGGGGCCTGTGTTCGTGGCGTCGCACCCGTCGGCGTGGACGGTGGGGTATGGAAACTACCGGACCGGGGCGAATCTGGCGGAGCCGGTCCTTAGTCCTGCAAATGCAACTTCTGTGCGGCGGCTCGGCAGCTTTGCGGTGGACGGCTACATTTACGCGCAGCCGCTGTTTGCGGGCCAGACGACTCTGGCCGACGGCACCGTTCATGACCTGCTCATCGTGGCCACGATGAATAACAGCGTGTTCGCTTTCGACGCCAATTCACCGGGGCAGGCGGCGTTATGGTCGACAAACCTGGGCCCGACAAACAACAGTTCCATCACCAATCAGCTTACGTCAACCACCGGCGCAGGGATTATTTCGACCCCGGTGATCGATACGACGAAAAACCTGCTGTACGTGGTCTACCAGACGCCGGCGCCTTCTTACGTCCTGGCGAAACTCAATTTACTTACCGGAGCGACTCTGGGAACGGTGACGATCGGCGGACAGGTTCCGGGAACCGGGGATGCCTCCTACAGCGATACGGTGAGCGGAGGAAATCTGTTGTTCTACCCGGAATACGAGCTGCAACGGGCAGGATTGGCGCTGGCAAACGGGAGAATCTATATCGCATTTGCGAGCTGGGGCGACGCGCGGCCAGAGCATGGATGGTTATTTGCGTATGACTCGACCACCCTCAGCCAGAAGGGCGTGGTTTGCCTGAGCCCGAACAGCTGGGGAGCCACGGTGTGGCAGTCTGGCGGGGCACCCGCGGTGGACGACAGCGGAAACATTTATGTGGTGACGGGGAATGGGGCCGGTACGACGGACTTGAGCGAGGCCCTGGTGAAGCTCGATCCAAACCTGAACATCCTGGCGGATTTTCAACCGTCGTACTGGATGTCATTAAGCGCGGACGACGAGGATTTTGCCGGGCGGCCCATGATCGTGCCAGGGCAGTCGCTGCTGGTCGCCGGGGCCAAGAACCATAGCCTGTACGGGCTCGATCTGGGATTTGACGGCCCGCTGCAAGTGGCTACGGAGGCCGGAGTGAAGGCGGGGATCTTCAATGGAGCCATATTCAACGGCTACGTTTACACCGGGGATGGCCCGATATTTTCGCATCCGCTGAACGGCGCAAGCATCGGGTCGCAGGCGGCCGCGACGGCCAGCACCTACGCGCAGGCGGTGGCATTGTCCGGAAGCTGCAACGGAACGTCGAACTGCATTCTGTGGGCGACTACGAAGCCGAATGCCGACGGGGTGATCGCCGGGACGCTGAGGGCATTCGATCCGAATACCCTCACCGAGCTTTACGACAGCGACGCGGCGGCCGGCGGGGCCGACACGCTGGGAACCCAGGCAACATTTGTCGCGCCGCTGGTGATCAACGGCCGCGTGTATGTTCCCAACCAGAATAATGCGGTGCAGGTGTATGGAGTGCCGCTGGCGGTGGCCCAGACTGCGGCGAATCAGCCCATCACCGGGACGTCGGTGACCTGGATGATCACCCCCAACGTAGGCAGCATTTCTTCGAGCGGCGTGTACACCGCGCCGGCAACAATCAGCACGAATCAAACCATCACGGTGGTGGCGGTGAGCGGGGCCGATTGGACGAAATCAGCGAGTTCAACCATCACGCTTCTGGCCGGCCCGACGATCACGAGCCAGCCGCAGAGCCAGACGGTAAGCGCGGGGGCTACGGCAACCTTCTCGGTGGTGGCGACGGGATCGGGGCTCAGCTATCAATGGTGGTCGGCGGCGCCGGGAAGTTCGACCTTTGCGGCGATCAGCGGCGCCACCGCAAGCAGCTACACAACTCCTCCGGTAACCCCGGCAGTGAGCGGCACGCAGTATGAGTGCGTGGTCAGCAACGCGCTGGGCATGGCCACGTCGAACGCCGCAACTGTGGGATTGCTCAACCTGGGAACCAGCTACATCGCTTCGACGACCGTAGGCACGTTGCGGAACAATTTCGGCGGATGGGTTGGGATGAGCTTCACTGTGGGCGGCTCGGCAATCAACGTGTCCGCGCTGGGGCGAATCTTCGCACCGGGGGACAGCGGCACGCATACGCTGAAGCTGGTCAACGGCTCGACCAGCCAGGATGTGAGCGGCGGATCGGTGAGCGTTTCCATGTCGGGCGGAACTCCGGGTAGCTTTACGTACGGCAATCTCGCGGCGCCGGTGACGCTCAATGCCAACACCACGTATTACCTGGTAAGCCTGGAGGCGATGTCCGGCGACTCCTGGTATGACATCAACACCTCGATACAGACCACCGGCGTGGCCGCAGAAACGACCGGCATCTACAGCTATGGGGGCTCAAGCTATTTGTCGTATGGCTCCGCCAACCAGTCCTATGGGCCGGTGAGTTTTCTTTACGGGGTGAGCGTGGCGCAGCCTGGGATTACCCAGCAGCCGCAGAACCAAACGGTGAGCGCAGGGATGTCCGCAACGTTCAATGTGACTGCCACCGGAGGCAATCTGAGCTACCAGTGGGAGTCGGCGCCTGCGGGAGGCTCGTCATTTACGGCGATTAATGGTGCGACCGGGAACAGCTACACGGTCTCCGGAACCACGCTGTCGCAAAACGGCACGCAATACCTGTGCGCGGTGAGCAATACAGCGGGCTCGATCTCCTCCAGTGCCGCGACGCTCACCGTCGCGGCCAGCCTGCCGGGCACAACGTATGTGACCTCGGCCGCATTGGGAACCGCACGGAACAATTTCGGCGGGTGGGTGGGGATGAGCTTCACGGTGGGCGGCTCGGCCATCACGGTGTCTGCGCTCGGAAGAATCGCTGCGCCGGGCGACAGCGGCATGCACACGCTGAAGCTCGTCAACGGCTCGACCAGCCAGGATGTGAGCGGCGGATCGGTAAGCATATCCATGTCGGGCGGAACGCCAGGCACTTTTACGTACGCCAGTCTCACAACCCCGGTGACCTTAAACGCCAACACCACCTATTACCTTGTAAGCCTGGAGGCAATGTCCGGCGACGCCTGGTATGACATCAACACCTCCCTACAGACCACCGGCGTGGCCGCCGAGACGACCGGCATCTACAGCTACAACGGCGCGAGCTATTCCTCCTATGGCTCCGCCAACCAGTCCTACGGGCCGGTGAATTTCCTGTACGGGGTGAGCGTGGCACAGCCGGCGATCGCGCAGCAGCCGCAGAGCCAGACGGTGAGCGCGGGGATGTCCGCAACATTCACTGTAGGCGCCACCGGCGGCAATCTGAGCTATGAGTGGGAGTCGGCCCCTGCAGGCAGCTCGTCATTTACGGCGATTAACGGTGCGACCGGGAGCAGCTATACGGTCGCCGGGACCACAACGGCGCAAAGCGGCATGCAGCTCCAGTGCGTGGTGAGCAATACGGCTGGCTCGATTTCCTCGAGTGCCGCGACGCTCACCGTCGTGGCCAGCTTGCCGGGCACTACGTATGTGACGTCGGCCACACTAGGAACCGCGCGAAACAATTTCGCCGGGTGGGTGGGCATGAGCTTCACAGTGGGCGGCTCCGCGATCAACGTGTCGGCGCTGGGGCGAATCTTCGCACCGGGTGATAGCGGCACGCATACGCTGAAGCTGGTCAACGGCGCGACCAGCCAGGATGTGAGCGGCGGATCGGTGAGCGCCTCCATGTCGGGTGGAACTCCGGGTAGCTTTACGTACGCCAATCTGGCGGCGCCGGTGACCTTAAACGCCAACACCACTTATTACCTGGTGAGCCTGGAGGCGATGTCCGGCGACTCGTGGTATGACATCAACACCTCCCTGCAGACCACCGGCGTGGCCGCCGAGACGACCGGGATTTACAGCTACAACGGCGCAAGCTATTTGTCCCTTGGCTCCGCCAACCAGACCTACGGTCCTTTGAGTTTCCTGTATGCAGTGAACGTATCGCAGCCTGCGATTGCCCAGCAGCCGCAGAACCAGACGGTGAGCGCGGGGATGTCCGCAACGTTCAGCGTGACTGCCACCGGAGGCAATCTGAGCTACCAGTGGGAGTCCGCGCCTGCGGGAGGCTCGTCATTTACGGCGATTAACGGCGCGACCGGTAGCAGCTACACGGTCTCCGGGACCACAACGGCGCAAAACGGCACGCAATACCTGTGCGCGGTGAGCAATACAGCGGGCTCGATTTCCTCCACTGCCGCGACGCTCACCGTCGTGGCCAGCCTGCCGGGCACTACGTACGTGAGCTCGGCCACATTGGGAACGGCCCGGAACAATTTTGCCGGGTGGGTGGGAATGAGCTTCACGGTGGGCGGGTCCGCGATCACTGTGTCCGCGCTCGGAAGAATCGTTGCGCCCGGGGACAGCGGCACGCATACGCTGAAGCTCGTCAACGGCTCGACCGGCCAGGATGTGAGCGGCGGATCGGTCAGCATATCCATGCCGGGCGGAACGCCAGGGAGTTTTGTCTACGCCAATCTCACGACGCCGGTAACGTTAAACGCCAACACCACCTACTACCTCGTAAGCCTGGAGGCACAGTCCGGCGATCTCTGGTATGACGTGAACACCTCGCTGCAGACCACCAGCGTGGCCACCGAAACAACCGGCATGTACAGCTATAACGGCGCAGCCTATCTATCTTATGGATCAGGCAATCACTCGTACGGGCCCGTAAATTTCCTCTACACGACGGGTAATTAATTTGAGCTGCAGGCAGCGGCTGGAGAGAGGTCCTGGTGTGATTTCGGTCGGGCTCGCGCGGTCTCACCAAGTATCTCTTCTTTTCGAGCGCGCGGGATCCGAATTCAGCTGGCTTTCTTCAGGGGCCAGAGCTTGAAGAATTCGGCGTGGAAGATCAGGAACGGGAACGTCACGCCCAGGAGCGCCGAGGCGAGCCAGATCTCGAAATCGTAACTCGGAGGGCCGGGCCTTAGCTCGCCGGTGACGACGCGGACCAGCAGGCCATAAACCAGGGCGAGGATCGAGCCGATCACTGCCGCTGCCAGAGTGCTCACTACCCCCTTCACGGGCTGCTTGAGCTTTGCGAACATCGCCCCCTGCATCATGTTCAGCACGACGATTGTGCCGAAGATGAACGGGACCGGCACGCGCACCATGAACGCTACGGGGTCCATCTTTAACGCTACCACTCCGATGTAAAACGCTACGGCCCCCAGCGCAAGCACCAGTATGGTCCACACGAAACCGAGCGCGGGCTGCTTCATCACCGCTGGGAACTTCGTGAGCGGCCACAAGTCGAAATGGATTACGACGAACATCATCATCAGCGCGGTGAGGTAGAACACGAGCGCGTCCCACGCGTTGAAGAGCCCGTGGGGATCGAGCGAGGGCACGTAGACGGGCGCGCCCGCCATGAATTCATAGCTGAAGAAAATGCGGAAGAGAAGGTAGTTCAGCAAGTAGCAGATCACCAGAAGCACCAGCCCGGCGGCCACCGGGTTCTTGATGAGCTTCGTGATGGGCCAGCCGCCCCACATGATCGCGAGCCAAAACGTGATTACCACCGAGACGATGGTGCACATCATCAGCATGGGCGTGGGTGGTCCGATGCTCTTGCCCACGGTGGCAAACTGAATCGGCGCAATAATCGCGCCCGCCAGCAGGCAGATGATGACGTAACCCAAACCCTTGGCTGGCTGATTGAGGGCGCCCACGAACGCGGGCTGCTTGGATCCCCAGGTCACCGACGCGATGATTTCCATGGGAATGATGCACAGCAGGTAAAAGGATACCCAGCCCGCGAACATCGGGAACGAAAACCGCGACACGAAGCCCAGAGAGATGGCAATCACGATCAACGTGGCGGCAAATCCCACGGCCACCTGCTTACCCTGTGACATCGAATGCCTCCTTGATTCGGTGCGTCTTTATCTCCATCGACAGCAGGTGGACCGCAATTGGAGGCGGATGCTATCACGGCATGTCAAGCGGTTACAAGACCGAGCGGTGCTGCCGCATACAGCATTTTATGGGGCTTCGCTTCTACAGTTGCGGCACTTCTGCCCGGTGCTTCTGGCTTTGCGTAGTGAACGCTCTGGCACGATGTTCGGTTAGCGTTCCGCGGGGTGATGCGTTTGAAGGAGCGCCGGCAGGAGTGCCGGCGCCACTAAAACCTTGCAGCGTCCCTACCTTGGGCCTTGTTTGCGGTAGGTGGCTGGCGAAACGCCCACCATGCGCAGGAACCAATTCGAGAGGTGGCTCTGGGAGGAGAAGCCCGAGGATAACGCCACGTCCACGATGGGCAGATCGGTGTCGCGCAGGAGTTCGCGGGCACGTTCAATGCGGCGCGCCAGCACGTATTGGTGCGGGGACTGTCCCACCGCCGATTTGAACGCTCGGGGCAGATACAGAGGGCTGATTTCCACTTCTTCGGCCATTGCCTCGAGGCTGAGATCGCGATCGAGATTTTCTTCCACAAACTCGATCAGCCGGCGCATTTTCCAGCCGGGAATGACTTTCGGCGTGGGTCCGTGGGCGATACGGCGTGCGCGTGGAATATTGGCGAGCCAGGTGAACGGCGATCATGTGCGCGAGGGTATCGACATAAAGACCGTCCTCGACGGTGCCGTCACGCAGGGCCGTGGTTATGGTGATCGCAAGCTGCTCGAGAAGCGGGTCCAGGATGGCGAAGCGCGGGACCATCGGCGCCTGGGAGACGTCGCAGCCATACATTTCGTTCACGGCGGATGCGTAAATCGATCCGCGCAGGTAAATCTGCAGAATCTCGGGGTTGCCGGTGTGCTCCCAGTGAGCCACGGCGTTACCGGGCGTGAGGCAGAAGCGGCGAGGGCCGATCAGGGCTTTCTCTCGCGGGCCGCCCTCGATTCTTCGCGATACGGTGGTGGGGCGGCAAAGGTGATAGATCAAAGAAGGATGCCCGATGGAGGGCTCGGTCGCCTGAAACGGGGTTTCCTCAAGGATGGCGGCGTAAAGAGAACGCCAGCCGATCGTCTGGCTATGCGCGATCAGGCGATTATCGGCGCGGAGCGCACGACCGTGCGTCTCGGCAACCGTAAAAACGGCATTTGAGTGAGCTACCATGTGTGACTCCGTCACACATCCCAGAACGTGGGCTCTATTCTATCTGAATCGCAGGGCTGGTCAAGTGCGGCCGGCGCTGCCTTACGACGTCGTAAGTGACACAAATAATTAAGGCTACAGGTCGGGACGGTGCGTCCTTTCTTTCCCCTCGGGGCGAGTTGTGCCACGCCGCCAAGCACGAGGATCGCGGGAAGGACGCCGCGAAACGCAGGCTATCTCGCGCCGCTCTATGCCGAGCCGAGAGGTTCCGGGCCTATAAGCCTACGGCGCGGTCCCTTCGCTGAATGCGGTGTTCCATGGGCGAGGGTCACGATTCTGCTCAGAAAAGTTGGATTTGTGCAAGCCGGGCGATGGAACCATTTGCTACCTTGACGGAAAGAAAGACGTAACTCAGTTCGTGGGGGTAGCACGGATGCATCACGTTTCGAAGGTCAATGAAGCGAGCGCACGCACGCCCAAGGCGTACGAAGGGCACAGTAACGGCTACAAGCGCGCGACTTATGTAGACCACACCATGGGATCGGTCCATAAGGGCGTGGGGATCAACTATCTCGATCCGGGGGGCGCCATCAAGCCGCACCGGCACTCCTTTGAGGAAAGCTTTTACATCCTGAGCGGGAACGCGATCGTTCAGATCGGCGACCAGAGTTTCGAGCTTGGTCCCGGCAATTACGGGTTGATCGCCACAGGCAAACCGCACTCCTGGCGGAACGCGAGGCGGCAAGCCGGTTAGCGATGGCTCGAGATGCAAGCGCCGCAGCCGCGTTCGCCTGAACATGGGCGCGATACGTTTTTCGAGAAGGGCGAGGCGGCGCCGTCTGCTGCGCCCATCGAAGCCGCAGGACAAGAGTCGAGGGACTGATCGGCCATTTCGACGAATCGGCCCTGCCGCGGCCCGGCGGCGCGTCGCAGATGGAGGGGTTCAATCCCACGACCGGCGTGGCCATCAAGATGTTCGTCGACCGGTCGTTCGGCGCGATTCATCAGTCTTTGTTCTTGATTCAATACTCGCCGGGCGCGAAAATCGACCCGCACGATCACACCTTTGAGGAGTCTTACTTTATCGTCGGCGGGCGTGTGAAAGCCGATCGCCGACGGCAAGACGTACGACCTCGGCCCGGGAGATGTGATCTGGACGAGCGTGGGCTGCATCCATAGTTTCGAGAATGTGGGATCGGAGCCGGTGCGCTGGATCGAAACGCAGGCGCCGCTGCCGCCGTGCGAAGGAAATATTCCGGTTCGAGCGGGATTGGGCGCAATTCGCATAGATCGATTGAATTTTGGTCTGAGATCGAGCAATAAAACAGAATCGAAGGAGAGTGTCGATGTCGCAGACCGAAAACACCCAGGCAGTTGTCGAAGCGGGAAACACCGTGGGGCCGCAAGCCAGCCGTACACCTCGCAGGAATTTATGGAAAGCCTGCGCGACGGCCGCGAGATCTGGATTTACGGCGAGCGCGTGAAGGATGTGACCACGCATCCCGCGTTCCGCAACACCGTGCGGATGCTGGCGCGGCTTTACGACGCCCTCCACGACAGCCAAGAAGAACCCGATCCTGTGCTGCCCGACCGAGACCGGCAACGGCAGCTACACGCACAAGTTCTTCAAGGCCTCGCGCAACGTCGAGGAGATGGTCGGCGCGCGCGACGCCATCGCCGAATGGGCGCGCGTGACCTACGGCTGGATGGGCCGCAGCCCGGATTACAAGGCGGCGTTTCCTGGCCACGCTGGGCGCCAATGCCGATTTCTATCATCCCTTCCATGAGAACGCGAAGCGCTGGTACAAGAAGGTGCAGGAGGAAGTCACCTTCGTCAACCACGCGATCGTGAATCCGCCGGTCGATCGCAACAAGGAACTCGCCGAGGTTCGCGACGTGTACATGCACGTCGAGAAGGAAACCGACGGCGGCCTGATCATCAGCGGCGCGAAAGTCGTGGCGACCACCTCCACGCTGACGCACTACAACTTCATCGCCAACAACGGCGCGCTGCCGATCAAGACCAAGGATTTCGCGTTCGTCTGCATCGTGCCCACGGAGCGCCCGGGCTGAAGCTGTTCTGCCGCCCGTCGTACGAAATGACGGCGACGGTGATGGGCAGCCCGTTCGACTATCCGCTTTCCAGCCGCCTGGACGAAAACGACTCGATCATCGTGTTCGACAAGGTGTTCGTGCCGTGGGAGAACGTGTTCGCTTACGGCGACATCGACAAGGTGAACCATTTCTTCCCGCGCTCGGGATTCCTGCCGCGCTTCATGTTCCACGGCTGCATGCGCCTCGCGGTGAAGCTCGACTTCATCGCCGGGCTGCTGCTCAAGGGCGTGGACGCCACCGGCTCGAAGGAATTCCGCGGCGTGCAGGCGGCGGTGGGCGAAGTGCTGGCGTGGCGCAACCTGTTCTGGTCGCTGACCGACGCGATGGCGCGCACCACGAACGCCGTGGACGCCCGGCTACGTGCTGCCCAACCTCGATTACGGCCTGGCGTATCGCGTGATGTCGAGCATCGCCTATCCGCGGCTGAAGGAGATCATCGAGAACATGCTGGCGAGCGCGCTGATCTATCTTCCCTCGCACTCGAGCGACTTCAAGCAGCCCGAGAGCCGGAAGTATCTCGATCAGTTCGTGCGCGGCTCCAACGGCTACAGCGCCGAGGATCGCGTGAAGCTGATGAAGCTCATGTGGGACGCGATCGGCACCGAATTCGGCGGCCGGCACGAACTCTACGAGCGCAACTACTTCGGCAACCACGAGAGCATCCGCTTCGAATGCCTGATGGTGGCCGACATGATGGGGCAGTCGGCGAAATACAAGGGCTTCGCCGAGCAGTGCATGAGCGAATACGACCTGGACGGCTGGACGGTGCCGGATCTCATTAATCCGGACGACTTCAGCGCGGTGATGAAGAAGAATGGGAACGGAAAGCCTTAAGCACGGCGGAAAGAGACTGCCGAAGGCGCACCGCCGCCGGGCCCGTCGTTTGACGCACGGCAATTCCGCAACGCGTTGGGCAGGTTCGCCAGCGGCGTAACGATTATCACCGCGAGCTACGAGGGGCAAACGCATGGCATGACCGCCAATGCGTTTGTCTCCGTGTCTCTGGACCCGCCGCTGGTGCTGGTTTCGCTCGACAACCGCTCCTACATGCACAAGATCCTGCCCAGCGCCGGCTACTATGGAGTGAGCGTGCTGGCCGAAAATCAGGAGCGGCTGAGCAATCATTTCGCGGGGCGCACGCAGGAGGGGCTGCACATCCGCTTCACCACGCGGGAGAATATTCCGCTGATGGAGGGGGCCGTCGCATATTTCGCGGTCAAGGTGATCGACGTGCATCCCGCGGGCGACCATACGCTGTACGTCGGGCGGGTGCATGCATTTTGAATCGCGGGACGAGCAAGCCGCTGCTTTTCTACTCAGGAGGATATCAGCACGTCCGCGAGAAGATAGCGCCGACGACGTTCCATCAAGACGAGTTTTCGCTGTTCTCGATCGGCAACGTTGATCCTCCGATCAAATAAGTGGGATAATACGGCACACCAAAAATGCGCGCTATGCTAGGAGTGCGATGAAAACAACTGTGGCTGCTAACGACAAGACTGCGGCAAAAAAGAACGGGAAAGCCGACGCCGAGAAGTGGCTTGGCGCGTATCGCCGGATGACGGCGATTCGCGCGTTCGAAGAGCAGGTCAACGACCTGTATACGCGCGCCATCATGCCGGGCCTCGCGCACTTATATATCGGCGAGGAAGCGGTGGCCGTGGGCATCTGCGACGCGCTGACCAAGGATGACTACATCACGAGCACCCATCGCGGGCACGGTCACTGCCTGGCCAAGGGCGCCTCGCCGGACCGCATGTTCGCCGAGTTGCTCGGGAAGGAGGCCGGCTACTGCAAGGGCAAGGGCGGCTCGATGCACATCGCCGATCCCTCCACCGGGAACCTGGGCGCCAACGCAATCGTCGCCGGCAGCGCCGGAATCGCCACGGGCGCGGCGTTTTCCGCCAAGCGGCTCGGCACCGGCGGCGTAGCCGTGTGCTTCTTCGGGGAGGGCGCGCTTGGCCAGGGCGTGCTCTACGAAGTGATGAACCTCGCGGCCATCTGGAAGCTGCCCGCCATCTACGTCTGCGAAAACAACATGTACAACGAGTACACGCACTTCTCCGAAGTAACCGCGGGCGACATCCTCACGCGCGCCGCAGGGTTCGGGGTGCACGGCGCAAAGGTGGACGGCGCAGGACGTTCGCGCGGTGAACGCCACGGCCGAAGAGCTTGTCGCGCGGGCACGCAAGGGCGACGGCCCCTCGTTTCTTCTCTGCGACACCTACCGCTATCGCGGGCATCACGTAGGCGACATGAATCGGGAGTACCGCACGAAGCAGGAAGAAGGCCTGTGGCTGACGGAGCGCGACCCGATCAAGGTGCTCACCGATTGGATGATGGCAGAAAAACTCACGGATGCAGAGCAGCTTGCGCGCATCGAGAAGGAAGTGCGTACGCGAAATCGAGCAGGCCGCCAAGTTCGCGCTCGACACGCCCTATCCGAAGCCCGAAGAAGTCGACCAAGACGTTTACGCCTAAAGCGGGAGACCCATGCCAGAAACGATGACAGCAACAGCGCAGCGTGAAATTACCCTGGGAGAAGCCGTTCGCGAAGCCATCGCCGAGGAGATGCGCCGCGATCCGCGAGTTTTTCTTCTGGGGGAGGACGTGGCCGAGGCGGGCACGCCGTTCAAAGTGCTTACCGGCCTATCGACCGAGTTCGGCACCGACCGCGTGATCGATACGCCCATTTCGGAAGCAGGCTTTACCGGCCTGGGCGTGGGCGCGGCGATGACGGGCTTGCGGCCGATCGTCGACATCATGTTCGGCGATTTCGTCTGCCTGATCATGGACCAGATGGTCAACCAGGCGGCCAAGGTGCATTACATGTCCGGCGGCAAGTGGAAGGTGCCGATGGTGCTGCGCACCACGCTGGGCGCCACGCGGCGCTCGGCCGCACAGCACTCGCAGTCGCTGCACGCATGGTTCAGCCACATCCCGGGCCTGAAAGTCGTGATGCCTTCGACGCCCTACGATGCCAAGGGGCTGATGAAGTCCGCGATCCGCGACGATAATCCGGTGGTTTTCTACGAAGACAAGATGATGTTCCGCTTCAAGGGCCCTGTGCCGGCCGAGGAATACACCATTCCCATCGGCTTGGCCGACGTGAAGCGCGAAGGCAGCGACATCAGCCTGGTGGCAACGAGCAGCATGGTGCAGGTCGCGCTCGGCGCGGCAAAGATGCTCGACGAAATCGGCATCAGCGCCGAGGTGGTCGACCCGCGCACCACGTGGCCGCTCGACGAGAAGACGCTGATCGAATCGGTGAAGAAAACGTCGCGCTGCATCGTGATCGACGAGGGCTACCACCGCTACGGCGTCACGGGAGAGATCGCCTCGGTGATCACCGAAGGCGCGTTCCACTATCTCGATGGTCCCGTGAAACGCATGGGCGCCATGCACGTGCCCATCCCGTTCTCGCCGGCGCTCGAAGATTCCACCGTGCCCAGCGAGAAGCAGGTATTTGAAGCCGCCCGCGCCCTCTGCAACCGCAGCTAGCGCGAGACTTCGTTTGTTGCCCTGGCAGTTTGCCGTTGGAAGTGTTTCTGCATTCGTTTGTTGTTATCCGGAGCGCGGCGAAGGATCTCTCTTCGTTTTTTCGGGTAACCCACGTCGCACCGTGGGCGTTATAGTCTTATCCCCGAAGGAGGCCATATGGCACTACCCACATACGGAAGCATGGCGGTTGACTGGGAGAATCGCATTGACTTCGACCGTCTCCGCCGCGAGCGCCTGGACCGCGTAAAGGCCCTGCTCGCAAAGTCCGAAATGGGCGCGCTGCTCTGCTTCGACATGAACAACGTGCGCTACATCACCGCGACGCACATCGGCACCTGGGCGCAGGACAAGAACAGCCGCTTCACGCTGCTCGCGCAAAATTCCGAGCCGATCCTGTGGGACTTCGGGTCCGCGGCGAAGCATCACCAACTGCACTGCCCCTGGCTGGGCGAGCGCTCGCGGGCCGGCATCGGCCTGCTGCGCGGCGCCATGTCGCCGGAGACGGGCCGGGCCGAAGACGTCGCCAAAAAGATCAAAGTGGAACTCGAAAAGCTGGGCCTGCAGAACGAACCCCTTGGCGTGGACATCATCGAGCCGCCGATTCTGTTCGCGCTGCAAAAGGAAGGCATCAAGATCGTCGACGGGCAGCAGCTCATGTCCGACGCGCGCGTAATCAAGACGCGCGATGAAATCTCCCTGCTCAACCACTCCGCCATGATGGTGGATGTCGCGTACGACGAGCTGTACCGCGCGATGCGGCCCGGCATGAAGGAAAACGAGGCCGTCGGCCTGATGAGCAAAGTGCTCTACGACATGGGCTCGGAGTATGTGGAAGCTGTGAACGCCATTTCCGGCGAACGCTGCTGCCCGCATCCGCACGTTTTCTCCGACCGCAGCCTGCGCCCCGGCGATCCGGTTTACTACGACGTGCTGCATTCCTACATGGGCTATCGCACCTGCTATTACCGCACGTTCAGCATCGGATACGCGCCGCACGCCATGGTGGACGCCTACAAGCGCTGCCGCGATTATATCGATGCCTCCATCGAGCTGATCCGCCCGGGCCGCACCACCGCGCAAGTAGCTTCCGTGTGGCCCAAGGCGAAAGAGTTCGGCTTCCCCAACGAGGAAGCCTGCTTCGGATTGCAGTTCGGGCACGGCATCGGACTCGCGATCTGGGAAAAGCCCGTAATCAGCCGCCTTGTTTCCTTCAACCAGGAATATGTGCTGAAGCCGGGCATGGTGTTCGCTCTGGAAACCTTCTGGCCCTCGACCGACGGCTGGAGCGCCGCGCGTATCGAAGAGGAAATCGTCGTCACCGAGACCGGGCACGAGGTGATCACGCGCTTCCCCGCCGAGGAATTGCTCGTCGCCGGCCAGCGTTATTACACGGTGAACGGCCCGCTGGCCACCACGCGCGAGAACGAGGCCGAGCCGAGCCGGCACGTGCGGGAAATGGTGGAGGAAAGCGCCAAATCGGAAGGCATCGGCGTCGCGGACTAGTATTGTTTTCCGCGCAGCGTTTGCCACCGCGCGCTGCTGGTTTCAGCTTACAAGAAATAACGGGCCGTGATTCCGAGCGGCGCTGCGCGCAAAGAATGTCTCCGGGGTTCACGAAAGCGGAGGGATTCATCGCTCGGAAGACGAGGAATGAAGGAGCGTTCTTCAGCACTTTCAGAATGGCTGCCGGAAGGCTTTTGCAGTAAGTTGTTATCCCGACGGAGCGAAGCAACCACGGATCTGTTTTGGTTTTTCGCCCTGGGAATTTTCCCGCCGGGCATTTAAAAAATCTCGCAAGGATCGCTTACTCGAACATGGCTATCAGCGTCGTAATGCCCGCTCTTGAAATGGCGCAGGACACCGGGAAGCTCGTCTCCTGGCGCAAGAAAGAAGGAGAAGCCGTCGCCAAGGGCGAGATCCTGCTCGAGGTGGAGACGGACAAGGCCGTCGTCGAAGTGGAGGCGCAGGCGGCGGGCGTGCTGGGCGGCGTGAAGGCTCAGCCCGGAGACGTGGTTCCCGTAGGCCACACGATCGCTTGGCTGCTCGGCCCCGGAGAGAGCGTTCCCGCGGGCGACGCTCCCACACAAGCGGCTGCGGATGCCGCGCGACCGGCGGCTGCGTCTTCTGCCGCAGCGCAAGCAACGAAAGCCGCCACGACGCCGACGCCGGCGGATGGACGCCAGGTTCGCATCTCTCCCAAAGCGCGCCGGCTCGCCAAGGAGAACAACATCGACATCGCCACGCTGCGTGGCACGGGGCCGGACGGCGAAATCCTCGCCGCCGACATCATGGCCGCGGTAGCATCGCCGTCCGCGCCAGGTTCAGCGGCAGCGTCCGCTGGCGCCGGCGAAGAAAAGCTCAGCTCCATCGGCCGGCTGATGGCCGAGCGCACCACGCAGAGCTGGACCACCGTTCCACATTTTTTCGTTACCCGCGAAGTGGACGCGACCGCGCTCAACCATGCGCGGGGCGCGCTCCTTCAGGACATTGAAAAATCGCACGGTGTCCGCCCCACGCATACCGACGTGCTCGTCGCGCTCGTGGCTCGCGCGCTTGCAAAGAATCCCCGCGTGAACGGCACATGGACCGGCACCGGCATCCGGCTCAATTCTGAAATCAACGTCGCGGTGGCCATGGCCGTCGATGACGGAGTGGTCACCGCGGTGATTCGCAATGCCGCAAAGCTCGGCGTCGGCGAAATTGCCGTGCAGCGGCGCGATCTCACCGAGCGCGCCCGCGCCAACCGCCTGCGGCCGGAAGACCTCACCGGCGCCACCTTCACCATCAGCAATCTCGGCATGCACCACGTCGACTCGTTCACCGCCATCATCGTGCAGCCGCAGGCCGGCATTCTGGCCGTCAGCGCGATCAAGGATCGTGTCGTTGCTGTCGATGGGCACCCTGCCGTGCGCCCGATGATGTCGCTGACGCTTTCCTCCGATCACCGCGTGGTCGATGGCGCCCGTGCGGCTGCGTTCATGCACGACCTCGCCGGGAATGTTGCTCGAACCTCAGCAGGCGCTGCTCTAGAAGCGGAGGAAGCAGAGGAGGCACATGAGGTAGAGGAGAAAACCCCCTCGACTTTGACTGCTCGACTTTGAGTACTCGGCCTTGACGATCTTCCCCTGACTGTTTCGACTTTGACTACTTGACTTCCGGCTTTTCGCCTGGGTTTGCACGCGCCGTCGCTCCGAGATCTCATTTCCCTTCCTCACCTCCTCGCTCCGAGGCTCTAGAAACGGACGCTGAGGAACCGGAGGATGTTCCACTGCCTCCTTTGCTTCCTTTGCCAGTAAGCCGCTTGCCCTGTTCATATCTTCCAAGCGCCAGCGGATCAGAAAACGATAAAGATAAGTCGCTTATCCAACGATACAGTTATTGAAGGTGCCGCGAGGGAAAGCCGAGTGGGACAACCGGCTTATCCGAAGCCCTGACAACTGGAAACGTGGTGCCTACGATGGGTCGAATTCACGTGGACATTGTGAACAGGGAGATCGGTGTTGACCGCCCCATTCGTGCCAAACCGCATTACGTCTCTGGCAGTCCTTGCCGGCGCCGTCGCGCCCGGCCCGTCGGGCATCGAGCGACCCTCTTGCTGCCGCTTTTGCTGCTGCTCATCGTTGCGGCTATTCCGGCGTGCGTTCAGGCGCAAGCCAAGACGGAGGAATATCACGTGAAGGCGGGCTTCCTGTTCCACTTCGCCCAACTGGTGGACTGGCCTGCCAGCGCCGCGGGAACGTCCCGACTTCGCGCTGTGCATGCTGGGAGACGATCCTTTTCAGGGGCAGCTCGAGAGCACGCTGGATGGAAAGGCGATCGGCACGCGGCCCATTCATGTCCTTCACCTGAAGCAAGCTCAGGAGGCGCGCGACTGCCAGGTTCTGTTCATCAGCAACAGCGAGGATCAGCGGCTTCCGAAAATCATCGGAGACCTCGGCAACTCCGCGGTGATGACCGTGGGTGAGGCCAACGATTTCATCGAACGAGGCGGAATGATTCGATTTGTTCTCGATCAGGACAAAGTGCGTTTTGAAATCAACCTGAAAGCGGCCGACCCGGCCGGCTTGAAATTCAGCTCGCGGCTGCTGCTGCTCGCGAAGAACGTCTTTGGAAAACAAGGATAAGGGTGCGCGGATGACGTTCCGGGATTTATCGATACGGCGAAAACTGACGGTGCTGATTCTCTCCTCGAGCATCCTGGGGCTGGTGATGGTTTGCCTGGGCCTCGCGGCATACGAGCGCACCAGCTTCCGCGCCAGCACCACCGCCGAGCTTTCCGCGCTCGCCGACACGCTGGGCGCCAATGCGGCCGCCTCCCTGGTCTTCAACGATCCCAAGACCGCCGCCGATATGCTGAGCGCGCTCAGAACCGAAAAGCACATTCTGGGGGCGTGCTTATACGACGCGAACGGCAAGGTGTTCGCAGCCTATCGCCGCGGCGACGCCGGAAGCGAGTTCCGACACCCGCCTGGCACTCCGACGGAGCCACATTCACGCGGGATTCGCTCGATGCTTTTTCGGCGCGTGTCGATCAACGGAGAGAAGGCCGGATCGATCGCCATCGTTTCCGATTTGACCGGGTTTCGCGCGAAGATCATGCGAATACACCAAGATCGCGGCGTTCGTGCTGTTTATTTCCCTCCTGGCGACGTACCTCGTGTCCTCGCGCCTGCTCCGCATCACCACCGCCCCGATCCTGCAGCTTGCCGGCCTGGCCGAACGCGTTTCCTTGAACGAAGATTTCTCGCTCCGCGGAAGGGTGCAGAGCCGCGACGAGGTCGGCACGCTGGTGGCGGCCTTTAACGACATGCTGGGGCGCATTCAGCAGCGCGACTCCGCCCTGCAAAAACTAAACGCCGAGCTGGAGCAACGGGTCGAGAAGCGGACCGCGGAGCTTTCACGCGCCAAAGACGCGGCGGAAGAAGCCAGCCGCGCCAAGAGCGAATTCCTGGCCAACATGAGCCACGAAATCCGCACTCCCCTGAACGGCGTGATCGGGATGACGGAGCTGGCCCTGGAAACCAAGCTCACCACCGAACAGCAGGAATATCTGGACACCGTCAAGCTCTCCGGCGACGCCCTGCTCAGCGTGATCAACGACATTCTCGATTTCTCCAAGATCGAAGCCGGAAAGGTCGATCTGGAGGCGATCGATTTCAATCTCAGGGATACGCTGGAGGCGACGCTCAAGACGCTCGCTCTGCGGGCGCATGAGAAAGGCCTCGAGCTGCTGTGCGAAATCGCGCCGGAAGTGCCCGAGGCGGTGAATGGAGACGCCAGCCGCTTGCGCCAGGTCATCGTGAATCTCGTCGGCAATGCCATCAAGTTCACCGACAAAGGCGAAGTCGAGCTGCGGGTGACGATGGCGAGTCCGAGGAAGGCAGACGGACCGCATTCTGCGTTTCTGCGTGTCGGACACGGGAATCGGAATTCCCGTCGAGAAGCAGAACCTGATCTTCGATCCGTTCGCCCAGGCGGACACCTCGACCACGCGGAAGTATGGCGGCACGGGACTCGGGCTTGACGATTTCGGCGCGCCTGGTGGCGATGATGGGCGGCCGGATCTGGGTGCAGAGCCAGCCGGGCGAAGGCAGCCAGTTCTACTTCACCACGCGCTGAAAACCTGCGAGAAAAAGCCGCAAATCGGGACGATCGCTCCGCCGGAAATTCTGCGCGGCGTGAAGGTCCTCATCGTGGACGACAACCGCACCAATCAGCGGATCGTGCAGGGGATGCTGAACCGCTGGGAGATGCAACTCGACCGTCGTCAGCAGCGGCGAAGCGGCCCTCGAGGAATTGTTCGGCAGCGCGGATGCCGGCAGAGCCCTACGGCCTTGTTCTCACCGACATGCACATGCCTCACATGGACGGCTTCGACCTGGTTGAACGAATTCGGCCAGCGCCCGGAGCTTTCGCACCGCCACGATCATGATGCTCACCTCTGCCGGGCCACCGCGGCGACGCGGAGCGATGCAAAGCGCTGGGTGTTGCCGCCTACCTGCTCAAGCCCATTCGGCAATCGGAACTGCGCGAGGCCATCGCTCGCGTGCTTGGCGCGCAGGTGCAAGCGGGCGCGATTCCGCTCGTCACCCGGTATTCGCTCCAGGACGAGCGCCACCCCTCGGAAGTCCTGAACATTCTGGTCACCGAGGACAACGTTGTGAACCAGCGGCTCGCCACCCGCCTGCTCGAAAAAAGAGGCCACCGCGTGACCATCGCCAACAACGGCCGCGAGGCCGTCGAAGCGCTCGAAGCGAATGTGTTCGACCTGGTGTTCATGGACGTGCAGATGCCCGAAATGGACGGCCTCGAGGCAACGGGCATCGTGCGCAAGAAAGAAGATGGCCACGGGCAAGCACCAGCCCATCATCGCGCTCACGGCCCACGCCATGAAGCGCGACCAGGAAAAGTGCCTCGCAGCCGGCATGGATGGCTATCTCACCAAGCCCATCCGCCCGCAGGATCTGGACGTGGTGCTCCAAAGATACCTGGCGTTGCGAGGAGCGGATACACAAGCCCGTTCTATACAGGAGACAGAGCGGGTGATCAAGTGATCGGTTTGATCTGTCTGTTTGGGAATCCCTCTGGCCCACGTGCCGTTACCCAAGATACTGACGCGTGATTTCGTAGAGCGCTAACCGCCTTTCGCGAAGCTGCGAGCCATTGTGACTTGGAAATATCAGGCTCGGAGTCCCTAGCAAGGGGGATCGGCATGACGCTGAGCATGTTCTTCGATGAATCGTTCTCAAGGTGGGCGGCCCGGCGGTTCACCTCTCGCGGGGACTCTGTCTCCGGAAGCGGCCAACGCGCATTTGTCTTTGTCTACTTGCGATGGTGCTGTTGGCTCTCCCGGCTTGGCCACGCCCGCAGACAGGTGACGTCACGAATCAAAGTCTGGAACAGCTGATGAACATTTCTGCCGCTGGGGAGATTCGCCGGTCCGTTGTTTTTAAGTTCGTGTGGGAGCCCGATTCGGAAGGAACCGCGCACTGAAGCCGGCTGAAACGGAAATGGGCCGTCCGTTAACTCGCTGGTTTTGCCGCAGGGAAGATCACTCTTCTACGGCTGGTTGGAACTCACCAGCTTTTGCCCGCTGGCCCATGCGGCCATGGCCTTCCAGTCCGGGTCGTCCTTGGATTCAAACTGGCGTCCGCCGGTGTGCACGAATTCAATATCTCCGCCGGCGACCGGCGAAAGAGGATGAATCAAGAAACCGGCTGTTCATCGGGTCGTTGCGGTTGACGAGCTTCGACACGTTCTCGAAGATCTGGCGGGATTGCTCCTCATTCCAGGACGTGGCTCCGGGCGAGAGCCTCACCAAGATACTGAGGCCCGTTTCCCGATCCGTGGCAGGAGTAGCAGCGCGCATGGCCTGGCCGGTTCTTCAGGAAAATAGGCTCCACGCGCGCTTTGAAGAAATCGAAGTCGAGAGATGATGACGATGCTGATCGCGAGGACGAAGACGGCGTGGACGAAGCGATGATGCCGGCGACGTTCCTGGTAGCATCCTGCTCAGCCGGCGCTCCCCGGAGGACCGAGCCGCCGGATTGCGCGGCGACCGCAGGCGCGCAACAGAAAAAGCGTGGCGGCAATTTCCTTGAACCAAATTCTAGACTGCAAGATCGCCTCCGAGTGCTTCGTTTAAAACGGCTTCGCTGCGGCACGCCACACGTAATCCGGTCCAGGCAAACTTCTAATCCCGTGCCGTCCCAAAATGAGGGATGGTCTGCTTTTCTTGCCCTCACCGCTGCGCCAACGACGCCATTCGCCCCGGCTCTTCCCCGACCGGGATGCGCGCCACCACTTTCATGGTCTTCACATCCACGGCGGAAACCGACCGGTCCGCGCCGTTTGTAATGTAGACCGTCTTGCCGTCGGGAGTGAACGTTACCCAGTTGGGGGACCCGCCGATGGGGTCGTGGCCCGGCGGCGCGACTTGCGGCAGGGGCACGTGTCCCAGGAGTTTGAGATCGGGCAGCGAATAGACGAAAACGCAATCGTATATTCGGCTGTTTACCCAAAGGGTCTTCCCGTCAGGCGCTACGCCGATGCCGTGGGCAGGAGACCCGCTGGGAATCGACGGTCGGCTGATCGTCGGGGAATGTAATGTCGATTGCACTTCCTCGACGCGTCGCAAAGTCAATCACCTTGAAGCCGCGCAGGCGGTTCATTTGCAGGAAAAGCCGGTTGGCGGAGCCATCGGGGTTGGACTCGACGGCGGTCACATTGGTTCCCATATCGAACTTGTGGTCCCAGGCGATCGTCTGGCTCTGAAGATCAAAGACATAGAGCATGCCCGCGCCCTCCGAGGTGCCGATCGCGTACTTATTGTCGCCGGTCAAAACGATGTCGTGCACCTTCGTCTTGGTCGGAATGCTCTTCACCAGTTCCAGCGTGGCTGCGTCGACGATATCGAGGCCTCCGGGGGTTTCCGCGTTGCAGACCAGCACCCACCGCCCATCCTTGGTAACTGCAATGTCGTTGGAGTGGCCGCTGACCGGCACCTCTTTGATCTTTTTGCCGGTCTTTCGATCGACGACGGTAAGGATTTTTTCAGGAAACTGGGTGATGTAGAGGCGCTTGCCGTCCGGTGACACCGCGACGCCCTCTGGAACCTGAATACCGCCGATCTCCTGAACGACCTTGTTTTTCGCCGTGTCGATCACGGAAACGCTGACGTTCCGGCGGTATTCGCCACGTAAACGCGGGACGAAGCCGCCGCCAGGGGCATGGCCAGCAGCAGCCAGAGAACGCCGAGTCGCTTCGCCCGGCGTAGAAATTTTTGTGACGTCACGTCCGAGCTCGCATTGATGGGGTTTCCGGTGAGAGCACTCATAGCGCGGTATTCTCCTTATCGCCGCCGGAAAGGTTACAGAGATCGCATTATCCAAGTCAAGCGACACTGGTGCTTCCTGTCGCCGCTTTGTTCCTAGAAGCTTGTGGTGAGGCGCAAGGCAAAGCTCCTCGGCGGGCCGATGGCATTGCCGGAGAACAGGCCGCCGAAATCGATTACATCCAGCACATTCGTGAGGTTCTGTCCGTCGATCTGAAACGCCATTTTCACGCGGTTCGATTCGTAGATATCCACTCCCGCCGAGGCGTTTACCTGAAACGCGGGATAGATGCGCCCCCGCGCAAAGTTGATGCGGTCAAGCACCTGCTGCCCGTATTCGGCGAGCGACGGTGGAAGGGTCTCCATCGAACGCAAATGGCAGGCCGCTGTCGTATTGCACGCCGCCCGCGATCCAGACGCGCGGCGTCAGTTGATATCGCAGGCGCCCGCGAACCGTATTGCGCTGATCCTGCGAATCCGGGAAGTGGCCGGTGAGCTGCGCCGCGGCAGCCGCGGCATCGTCGCCGAGAAAGAGCCCGCCTGTCACCGGGAACCACGACATTCCCGACGGTGTAGGAGTAGCTCAGGAATCCCGAAAAACGATGCCAGTCGGGAACACTCAGTTTCGCTTCCGCGCCGTAGATAATCGACTTTCGAAAGGCGATCGGGAAGCTGATCGTCGTGTTGTCGATCTGGTCGTCGTCCGCGTAGTCGTTCACCGACCGCCGGAAATAGTTGGCGTCCAGGCGAATTTTGCGCTGGAACGCTTTCGTGATGCCCACCTCGTAGTAATTGCCCTCCGAAGGTTCGACGGGCAGCCGCAGGAAATTCCCCGGAGAGAGAGACTCGACCTCCGTCGAACTCGATAAGCAGAATATTTTCAAACGAGGGCGTCTGGAACACGCGGTCATAGGAGAAATGCAGCGCCAGCCCGGCGCCGGGGAAATAACGCGAGATCGAGAAGCGCGGGTCCACCGCCTGGCGGTTTAGCAGAAGCTGGTAGTGGTCCCAGCGGATGCCGGCGTTGATCGTCCAGTTTCCCGCCCGGATGAGGTCCTGCACGAAAGCCGATTGCTCGAGATCGGGCCGGTTTGCCTTGAATCCAAATGTCCCGGGGGTGTCCGAATCGAATTGTGTCGGGTCGGTGATGGCGTAGCTGAAATTTTCGTTCAGGAACGTATTGTCCGATTCGGCCCCGAACTTCCATTCGTTCCGCCCGTGATCGACGGTGACCGTGCCCTTGAAATAGCCTTCGCGAAACCAATTGTGCTGAAACACTTCGATGGGCGTCGAATTCGGGTTGGAGTTGAAATCGTTCGCGTTGTCGCGAACCATGGCGCGGAAATCGGCCACCATGCGCGGCGAAAACGTGTGCTGGTAGGAGGCGATCCCCATCGTCTCGAGGTTGTCCGCCGTTTGGCGCTGGCCGGCGGTTTGCTGCACGTATTCGTTCGGGATGTCGTAGCGCGAAACTTCATGGCGCACGATAAAGCTCAAGCGGTCGTTGGGAGTCAACTCGCGCTCGTAATCGGCGGAAAAATCGCCCAGCGTACCGGTGTTCGAATAGTTCTGCGGCACCACCGGATTCAGATAATGATCCGTCATGCTGCCGCTCGCGCTGGCGCCGAAGCTGTTTTTGCCCCAGGAGTATTCTCCCTTCGCAAAGGCTCCCGCCGAATCGAAACTTCCGCCGGAAAGCACCACCTGGCCGTGGAAACCCTGTTGCGTATCCTGCACCGTATTCAACTCCACGACGCCGCCCATCTTCCGTCCGTACTCGGCGGGAATACCCGCGGTATAGATGCTCATCGACTCCACGTCATCCGCTTCGATCTCCGGGCCGAAGCTGGGCGAGCGGTTGTCCGTGAGCGGAATACCATCCACCACAAACTGTGTCTGATACTCCGAGCCGCGCGGATGCAGCACGGCATTGCCTTCGTACAGCCAGCCGGGTTGCGAATTCACCAGGTCCTGCATGGAACGGCCCGGAATCGAGCCCAGCCGCGTCTGCAGAAACTCCGAGCCGATCTGGTTCACCGAGCCAGCCTGATCCGGGTCAATCAGCGTATTGGCCGCGTTCACGGTCACCGATTGATCCACCGAAGGAAGCTTGAGCTGGATTTTGCGTTCGACGGGTAGCGCGGAGTGGATCTCGACCGAATCGGTCACCGGCACAAATCCCGGCTGCGCGATTTCCAGCCGGTAAACGCCAAATGGAAGACGCTGCAGGTCCAGACTGCCTTCGTCGCTGGTCGCCAGCGTATTGTGGTACTGATTCGCCTCGCTCACGATGTGAACGGTTGTCTTTACGCCGAGGCCCTGAGGGTCGGTGACCCGAAGGCGCAGCTCGCCGCGATTGCTCTGCGCAAACAGTGGGAGAGCGACCAGCACAAAAATAAGCGCGAATCTCTTCGGAACACTCACGGTAGATTTGAAATGCTGTAGTTCGCCGCGCATGCGCTGTCGAAATTCTCCCATAAAGACCGGACCGCCCGACGAAGAGCTTCCGTCTCGTTTCCTCAAGCTTGAATATTCCGTTTGCCGCGCTTTTGTTCATTATTTTTCGATTCAGGCGAGGATTTAAACTGCCCTTCAAGAATCTTGAACAGAACGGAGGGAAGTGGAATATATATACAGCGACCCATGCGGATGCCTCTGGCGGACTCTATTAACGAGCTTCTTTTCCCGGCGGCGGCCACCCCTGCGCTTTCGGCGAAGCCTTCTGAAATCGAATGCGAGGTAATGAACCTCTTCGAGCAATATCGCAATCCGCTCCTGCGCTACGTGCTCTCATTTGGCGTCTCGGTGCATGACGCCGAAGAAGTTACTCAGGAAGTGTTTCTGTCTCTTTTCCGGCACCTTCAATTGCGCAGACCACGGCAAAACCTGCGTGGCTGGCTCTTTCGCGTCGCTCACAATCTCGCCCTGAAGCAGCGCTATGCGAGCCAGAGATGGCAATCGGCCGCGTCATCCGACTGGACGATTGCGGAAAGGCAGTCGGACCCCTCGCCAAGCCCGGAAGAGCAGGCATCGTTCACTCAAAAACGGCAGCGCCTGCTGGCGGTTCTTCACGCTCTGCCGGAAGAAGACCAGTGTTGCCTTCGGTTGCGCGCCGAGGGCCTCCGTTACCGCGAAATTGCGAGCTTGCTGGGAATGTCTTTGGGGGCCGTATCCATATCGCTGACACGATCGCTCGCGCGCCTGATGCGTGCCGACGGGAGGTAAAACCCATGCCGAACGGCAAAGAATTCCACGTGGTGGACGAAGAGTTGCTCCTGGCGGCGGATGGCGAGCTTCCAGCGCACCGCGCGGCTCAGGTTCGCGCGCACCTGGCCGCTTGCTGGCACTGCCGCGCCCGCATGGCCGAAATCGAGGGGACCATTGCCGATTTCTCGCGAAGCTACCGCCAGACACTCGATTCAAAGCTACCACCCATCGACGGACCGCGCGCGCTGTTGCGGGCTCAATTGGCCCAACTGGCAGCCAGGCCCCAGGCCGGCTCATGGAGGAGGTTTTTACAGTTCACCTCGCCAGCTCCCGCCGCCGTGTGCGCCTGCGTGTTGTTTTTATTCGTCGCGGTCGCCGCCAAGCTTCTCGTCCAGCACTCAGCGCTGCTTCGTAAAAACTCGGCCCCTGTCGCTTACGGGACGGTCCCCAATCCCAGCCTTACGCCAGGCGCCACGCGAACGGTTACGGTCAGTGACGTTTGTTCGATGGCTCACGAGGAAGTCGTTCGCGATGTGCCGGCATCGTTGCGGCAGGAGATCTTTCGGGAGTATGGAATCGCTTCCCCTCGCGCGGGTGATTATGAGATCGACTACCTGATTACTCCCGGATTGGGCGGCGCCGATGACATTCACAATCTGTGGCCAGAGCCGTACAGATCACCGGCGTGGAATGCCCGCGCCAAGGATGCCCTCGAAGAGCAACTTCACCAACTCGTCTGCGCGGGCAGCGTCGATCTGCCCACCGCCCAGCGCGACATCGCCACTAACTGGATTGCGGCCTACAAGAAGTATTTTCACACCGACAAGCCGGTCGCCGAGCTTTCTTTCCGGCAGGGTCGTCTCACGAACAAGAGCTAGAAGTGCTCGGTTAGCTTTTCCGCTTGGCGGCCGGCTACAAGTTTTCGGCTGTCCGCGCGTGCGGGCTGCGAATGAGGCTTTATTTCGCTGGGAGATTGCGGATATAGACAACGAGTCGTTTGACCTGATCTTCGGTGAGATCTTTATGAGACGGCATGGAGTAGTTGAGTCCCCGGCTGGAGCGGATGCCGGCCGTGATGATTTCCCCCAGTTGGGCGTCGCTCTGATTTTGCACGTCGGCGGAATGCAGGTCGTGGATCTTCGCCGACTTGCCTGCTGGGGTGTTGCCTCTGCCGTCCCCGCCGTGGCACCCGGAACACTGGGTTTTGAAGAGGCTGGAGGCGTCATTTTGCGCCCTGGCTGGCGGTATGGATAAAAGCGCAGCCGCCAAAATAAGCAAAGGCGCCGGGAGCCGGAGATAGCGCATGCCAAGCGCCCTCGGCTACTTCTTCAGACCGAAGGCGTAGACTCGCCCGTCCCACGTGGAGACGTAGACCTTGCCGTCGGCGACAACGGGCTCGCTGAAATGCGTCCAGCTGTCGATGGCCTTGTCGCTCGAATACAGTTGCTTTCCGGTCTCCCCATCCAGCGCATACAGGACTGCGTTTGTGACCGGGGTGCTGCGCGTCTTCGCGTCCGCCCGCTGCAAGGTATTCTCGCCGGTTTGCAGCACGTAGACGACGCCGTTGGCTACCGCGGGAGGATCCGGCACATGCATATCGCGAGACATCCACGTGGGAACCAGCGTCGGCGTATTCTTCGCGGGGTCCACGCTCACCTCAAAAGCCATCACGCTACCCTGGTCCGCGCTCCCGTAGGTGTATTTGAAACTCGGCGCGTCTTTCGACGGGGGGCCCCACAGGGGCAGGAGCACAAAGCGCTTTCCGTCAGCATCCTGCCAGGTGGCCATCGCTCCCCACAAACCGCGGCCTGCCATCAGAATCTCGTCGTTTCCCCAGCGCGGTGAAAGGTAGAGCGGCGTGTGATGGTCTGCGCCTCCGAGGTTGTCACCGTCGAGAAGCGTAATCGTCGATTCCTTGCCTGCCGAAACCACCAGCGTCCATTTCTGAAACGGGAAGACCAGCGGATTCGCCGAACCCAGGTCGAGGTCTTTCTCCCGGAGATAGGCCCAATTTGTGGGCGTATAAGAATCGAGCAGACGGAAGTTCTTGTACGTCACCGCCAGCACGCTGTCGCCAAAACTGCCCGCAGCCGGATCGTAAGGGCCGTCCGCAGTCTGCATGTAGAGTGCCTTCGGGCCGGCCACGACGGAACCTCGGCCCCACACGCCTGAAGGGCGCCCGGTGCCGGTGTAAAACTCCACCACATGGTGCGGATCCTTCAAGTCCAGTGCGGTCAGGTGCGCGGGAGCGTTTCCGCAGCCGCGGGCATTCGACGAATAAATCACTCCGTCGATCAGGTTCAGGCTCCAGTTGCGCGCATATGGATCAGTGAAGTTGGTAGCCGGCAGGCGCTCATCGCCGTTTGCCAGGCTGAGCCCGCGCAGCTTGCCGTCGCTGGTCGCCACATAAAGAATGCCCGCATCCTTGTCGATCACGGGCGTGGAATTTTGTGTGTCCGGGCAGAGCCACGTCGGCGGCTTCGGCGGCGTCATCGTGTTCGGGAAGGACTTCTTCCAGCTTACTTCGCCCGTCTCCGAATCGATCGCGTACACCGTGTTATCGCTGCCCACCACGAACACGCGCGTCCTGGGTCCCTGCGGTCCGGCCACGGTTGCGACCAACGGAGCCGTCAGCGTGGAAAGCACCTCTTCCTTGGGAGCCGTCGAGAGCTGAGATTTCCACTTCAACTCGAGCCGGGAGACGTTATCTTTCGTCAAAGTCTTCTCGGATTGATTCCAACCCGCGCGCGACGGGTCGTAGCCCCAGGTCACCCAATCGCTCTGCGCCAGCGCGAATCCAGGCGCCAGCAGCAGCGCCGCGCCGGCGGCTGCCGCGAAGAATTTTGCCAACCCTCGTGAAGCCAGTTCCTTCTTAACCACAGTTCGCCTCCATCTTCCTGGAAGACTTGCCGGCACCGCGTTGAAGCGCGCGCGCCCGCGCAGGGAAACAAGCTTGCGGAGCCGGTGATTTCATTGCCTGTTGTGCCGCCGGGAAGAGTATCACAAGTCTCGTGTTTTGATATTTGACAGCCAGCTAAAAACTCCCGCGCTTTAGGGGGGCGGAGTTCCATCTTCGGCAGACCTTCTGCGCTTTAAATGCCTTTCACCCCGGCGGAAAGCCTTTGGGACTTTTCCGCAACTTTTAGACGCCCGGACCTCCCGGTGGTTACAGGCGATCTCCAGCGCGGGTACAGGGTTCGTCGGATTGCCCGCGGAAGGGCTCGTACTACACTTCTCTCAGGCGGGGTGATTCTCGCGAATCATTATCGCGAATCATTATCGCGAATCATTGTCGTGAATCATCGTCGTGAATCATCGTCGCGAATCACAACCGTCCGGGGGGAGGTAAGCAATGGCCGAGCAGCTCAAGTGCAGTCAGTGTGGTCAAACCTTCAGTTCGTCCAGCGAATTGCGGGAGCATCAAAAATCAAACCACAAGGGTTCCAGCAAGTAGCCTCATTGCGGCTGCGAATCAGCGAAGGCCGAGGGATGATTTTGCTCGTGTGGCGGAGAATTCGGGTACAGTCTCTCGGCCATCTTTCTTCCTCAGGTATAAGCATAGAACCAGAATTCAGTCCCAGTAAGTTCACGGACGAAGACACAGGGGCAAAACCGGCCGGACAGGGTCAACAGTGAAAACCTATACGTGCGTTTGCGGTCAACTGATCTTTTTTCAGAACGTGATCTGCATCAATTGCGGCCGGGAACTGGGATTCCTTGCCGGACCTGCTTCGTCTCGCAAGCCTCGAACCAGGGCCGTCGAAGGGCCTTTGGCAGCCCACCGGAAACCAACTCTCCGGCAGCGCGTTGTACCGCAAATGCCAGAATTACGCACAGGCCGGCGTGTGCAACTGGATGATTCCAGAAAACGGGAACAGCGGAGACAACGGGGACAACGGGCAGAACGAGGTGTTCTGCGCCTCCTGCCGCCTCAACGAAATCATCCCCGACCTGAGCAACGAGGTGAATCGCGGCTTATGGGCGCTCATCGAAAGCGCCAAGCGCAGGCTCGTTTACAGCCTGATCCGGCTGAAGCTCCCGATCGCCAATAAAAAAGACGATCCGCAATGCGGCCTCGCCTTTCGTTTCCTTTCCGATCTTGTAAATCCGGACGGCAGCACATCAAAAATTCTGACCGGCCACGACCACGGCGTTATCACCCTCAACATCGCCGAGGCCGACGACGCCACGCGCGAAACCATCCGGCACGCCATGAAAGAGCCTTATCGCACGCTGCTCGGCCACTTTCGCCACGAGATCGGCCATTACTATTGGGATCGGCTTGTTCGCGACACGAATTTCCTCCAGCCCTTTCGCGATCTCTTCGGCAACGAGCAGGCCGATTACATGCAGGCCCTCAACCAGTATTACAAAACAGGCGCCCCGGCCACCTGGCAGGACAATTACATCAGCGCCTACGCCACATCTCATCCATGGGAGGATTGGGCGGAAACCTGGGCGCACTTTCTGCACATTCAGGACGCGCTCGAAGTGGCCAACGATTTCGGCCTCGTGGGAAAACGCATCCTGTTGGACCCGCAAAAACAGGATGGAGGCCCGCGCCTGGCCCGGGAGCAAACCACGTTCGACGAGGTCATCACAGCCTGGGCTGAATTCTCCGTGGCCCTCAACAGCATCAACCGCAGCATGGGCCTTCCGGACTTGTATCCCTTCGTGCTGTCGTCGCCGGTAGTCGCCAAGTTGCGCTTCATTTACGAAGTGATCGTCGCAAACTCCGGGAATAAGAACACCGCGCAAAAAGAGGCCATACCCGCCGGCGCCGAAGCAACCGCGAATACGACCCCCAACTAGTTATTCAGGGCCGCAGCGGTTCAGCCGTCACTCTTACTGAGTCTGCGGGGGCATTCCACCGTTCGCGTTGCCGCCGGACGGGTTTCCGCCCTGCGGATTGGCGCCGGAGATGCCGCCGATCTGCGTCCCGATAATTTCACCGGAAATGATGATTTCCACGCGCCGGTTCTGCTGCCGCCCCGCGGACGTATCGTTGCTCGTCACCGGATTCGATTTCCCGTAGCCCACCGCCGTAATCGCAGTGGGATCGATCCCTTGCGCAATCAAGTAGGCTCGCACGGAATTCGCGCGATTCTCGGAAAGCGTCTGGTTGAACGTGTCGCTCCCCACGCTGTCGGTGTAGCCCTCCACCTGCATCTTGAGCCCGGGATGCGCCAGCACGATTCCGGAAAATTTCGCCAAGGCTTCGCGTGCATTCGGCTGAAGCTCGAACTTGCCCGTGGCGAAGAGAACATCGGCCAGATTCGCCTTCAAGCCTCGCGGCGTGTCTGTGGTGGGAAGGATGCGGTTGAACTGCTGCAGCAGCGTCGCGCGAAGCTGCTGCTTCTCGAGTTCCGCCTGCTGCGCGGCTTGCTGCGCTTGCAGGGCCGCCTGCTGCGCCTGCGCGGCGGCCTGGGCATCCTGCTGAGACTTAGCCTCGGCCGCAGCGCGTGCCTGCGCATCCTGCTGCGCCTGCAATTCCGCCTGCTGGCGCGCCTGCGCGTCCCGCTGCGCCTGCAACTCCGCCTGCTGGCGCTGCAATTCCGCCTGCTGCTGTTGCGCGGCGGCCGCTTGCGCCTGGGCCTGGGCTTCGGCGGTCCGCTGCGCCGCGGCGGCTCGCTCTTGTGCCCGCGCTTCTTCTTCCTTGCGCTGCATGGTCATCTGGAGCGCTTCCGCGGCGTTCTGCACCGCGTCGCGGGAACCCTGGACGATCACTTTCTTGTCGCTTTTCGTAGCCTCCGCATTGCTCAAGGAAAGCTCAGCCTTTGCCAGCACATCGGGGGCATACTGCTGCGCGCCCGCGTTCCTGGCGATTTCCACGGCATTCCTGGCCTCTTCCAGCTCCAGAGGGACCTTCGATTTCGGATACCTGTGCGCGGCTGCCTCCACGTTGTAGCTGTACAATCCGCGCTTGAACAAACTGTAGTTCACGTTCACCTGCTGCAGCGTTCCGACGGTGCCGCTAGCCACCACATTCTCGAGAACCACCACATCGCTCGGCTCCGCCACCGCGTAATCGGGCTCCGCCGTCACAATCAGTCCGAATGTCTGCAGCGTCGTGGTCACCAGCAGCTTGCTCTTGTTCCCCGATAGCAGCACCTCGCCGAGGTTATTGGCTTTCCCTTCCGGAGTAATGCCCCAGAGAACGTAGGTGAGATATTCCGCCCCGAACTTCGTGGCAGGCTCCAGATTTTCAAATCGGGCGTCGATCGCGATGCGGCCGTTCTTGCCGTCCACGGTGGCGCTTCCCTTCGCGAGCGGCATCAGCGGAGAGCCCTGGAATCCGATCTCCGTCTTTGTGCGATTCTGATAATTGATCGCGAGAATGGTCCGCGGAACCATCGTGACGTCATAGGTTCCCTGACCGTTCTGCGCCTCGCCGGATCTTTGTGCCGCGCCCGCGCCTCCCGCGATAGAAATAGCCAGCATCACCGGTATGAACGTATATTTCATGATTTGCCTGTCCCCTTTTTTTCTGCGCCGCCGAGTCAATACGCGGCCGTGGCCTTCTGATTCTTCACGTCCAGTTCGTTGATCACCTGCTGCACATTGGGAATCGAGGCCGCGATCTTTTGCGCCGCCATGCGCTTGGCCTCCGAATTCACCTCGCCCTTCAGCATGACGACCCCGTTCTTCACGTCGTGCCGCACCGCCTTGTTGAGGTGGTTCTCGATTAACGCGGCGTCCAGATTCTCGGCAATGGCTTTGTCAAGATCGGCGCTAACCGTCTTGGCGTCGTTCGCGCCCGCAGGCACCACGGAAACTTCATCCGCTACCACTTGACCGGCGGCCGCGGACCGGGCGATCGATTCCGCTTGCGACCTCGCATCTTGCGACCGCACCTGGCCTGTCAGCGTAACGACACCCTTATCGCGATCCTGGCTCACGTGCACGTCTCGCAATCCAGCCTGATCGAGCGAACTCCGTATATCGGTGGTCACGTCCGGCGATTTCGTAGCTTCGCGGGCGCATCCTCCGCCGAAAATCGCGGAAATCGCAATCAGGGCTGCAAACGTTAGGATGGCTTTCATATGTCTCCTTTCATGAACGACTCGCTCACTAGGGCGGAAGAATCATCACTCGACACGTAGCCCTCTGAGACGCGATCAGGCTCGTCTAATTCACCTGGGAAGCCTATCGGGAGGACGCCTTACAATTCGCTCTAACAACGTGTACAGCGAATTTAGTCTCGTCTCAAACGGACGCGCTGGTACGGGGATAGAAGAAGTTGAAAGCTAGCGCGGCGCGGAATGAAACGGGTCAGCTTCGGGACCTTCCGCGGGAGTCTCGGGGCTCGGAATATCGAGGTTTACGACAATCGGTTCCTGTCCGCTACGCACGATCACGGCCTCCACGGGAACATCCCTCCGCGCGTTCAACTCCTGATGCGGAACGAACGGAGGCACGTACACGAAGTCGCCGGGGCCAGCCTCCTCGACAAATTCCAAATGATTTCCCCAGCGGAATCGCGCGCGTCCGCGGACGATGTAAATCACCGTTTCGAGCTCACCGTGATGATGCGGCCCAGTTTTCGCGTTCGGATGCACGACTACGGTGCCCGCCCACAGCTTCTGCGCCCCCACGCGAGCGCGCGAAATAGCTTCCGCGCGAGTCATCCCGGCGGTTTGCGGCGTGTTGGTATCCAGCTCCCCGCTTCGTACGATGCGGACACCGTGCTGCGCCCAGTCGATTGCTTCACCCTCTATCGCATCGTCCATGTTCTGCTCCGAGCCGTACAACACCACCGTAGAAATCAGCGGGTGCCAGTTGTCTGAACCAGCGATCTTACCGCGGAATTAACCTCACGTTCATTTTCAAGAACTGCGTCCCGGCTTACTCACCGTCAGGCGTGCCTGACGTTCTTCGAAGCGCGCAGCATGGCTCTGTGATCGTCGTCACGACGCCCGTCTGCGTCATACGCAACGCAAAAAAATATCTCCTAATAGAAACCCGGATGACGCCGATAGAAACAATGAGTTGGACGATCCTGTCGGCCCCCGATATTCTCAAACTTGCCGGAAATCGGGGAATTTTCACCGGAGGCTTTTATGTTTCCACGATGCGCCAATTCAGAGTGCTCAGCCTCCTTTGGCAGTTTCCGCGAAGGCACATTTTTCAGGTTTCGACGGACGGATGCGGTCCCCGAAGCCTCCGCCAAGCACCACTCGGTCGAACACGCCTGGCTCTGTCCCAAGTGTTCTGAACGTCATACCGTGGAATACCGCGAGAATCGAACCATACTCGTGCCCCTTGTGCCTGCGATGCCTGTAGTTGAAGTGGTCGAAATGATCGAAGCACCGGGCCACCACTTGCCCCCCCGCAAGCGGACTCGCCCGAATCGCCGCCATCGCTCCAACTCCCGGCGCGCAGCGGCGCCATCTTTGGCGAACAGCCCCTTGGTCGTACTGGCTATCACCCCGCGCGGTGACCTCGACCGGAATTAGCTGTTTCCTGCCCTTGAAATTAGCCCCCCACCGAAGTTTCAGGTATTTCGCACACGCGATCCTCCGATCTCGTTGTGATTCGCCAGGGAATCGAACCTGTTTGACAGAATTTGCAGATTGACATTTCAGCTTGGGATCCGTAAAATTCCCTACTGAGCAGAAATGTGCATTCCCTCTAGCAGAATCGCGACAAACCCTCGACAGCGCTCTCTGTCTCGCTGTTGTCGTCCCTCCACTAAGTAATCCACGCTCTGCGTATTAGTGCGACACCGTATTCAAAGTCCAACTCAAATCAGCTCAAGCACCCCTGAGCGGCTGTAAGAATACACTCGAAAGGCAAGATTGGCAGAAGCGCCACAGCGATGAATGTTACAGCAATAGCGAGACTTTTGGCTTTTCGTGCCCCAGCCACCCTTGGCTCGGCACTGCTCCGTGCCTCCGTGTTTTCATTTTGCAGCCCCTCCGCCCAGACCACCTGTTCCTGTTGTTGTTGACCCCCAATTGGTAGTCCGCGTTTTGCGGCAGGCAAAACCCGCCGCACATTTCAAACTAAAGCCGATAAAAACAGGCGAGCCGCAACCGTTCACGGTGCGCAACTTCAAAAACTAAAGGGGTTTGGTCAAATGAAAGTCCCAGCGAATCGCAAATTCTCAAAGAATCGGAAATCCGTCGCGATCGGTATCGCAGCGACGGCCCTGCTCGGGTGGGTGCTCCTGGCGGCAGGAATCAGCCGTGCGCAAGGTGAAGCGTCCATCTGGGGCGTCATCAAGGATTCATCCGGAGCGTTAATACCAGCAGCCACTGTGAAGGTCGAGAATGTGGAAACCGGCGCCGTGCGCGATCTCGTTAGCGATACGGAAGGCCGCTATGACGCGACCTTGCTAGCCGTCGGAAATTACAGAGTAACAGTCGAAAAAAATGGCTTCCAGGCCGAAACGAAGACCGGCATCACCTTGGTGGTGGGTCAGCGAGCGCAGGTCGATGTGGCCCTGGGACTCACGCAACTCCAGCAAAGCGTGACCGTCACCGAGCATCCCGATCTGATCGCGGTGACCAATGAAGACGTTTCCGGATTGGTGGGCGAGCAGGAGGTCAAGGATCTGCCGCTGAACGGCCGCAGCTACGACCAGTTGCTCACCCTCAATCCCGGTGTCGTCAACTACACCTCGCAGCGCGCTGGGGGCATTGGCACCTCCAATTCGGTGGTTGGCAACATGTTCGCAGCCGCCGGCCGCAGGCCACAGGAGAACCTCTACCTCCTCAACGGCGTGGAATTCACGAGCGCCTCGGAGATCGACAATACGCCGGGAGGCGTCAGCGGGCAGTTGCTGGGCGTGGACGCCGTGCGCGAATTCTCCGTTGTGAGCGACACCTACGGCGCCGAGTACGGCAAGCGCCCCGGCGCCCAGATCAACATCGTCACCGCCTCCGGAACCAACCAGTTGCACGGCAGCGCCTACGAATTCATCCGCAACAGCGCGCTCGACTCCAGAAACTATTTCGACTTCGGGACGATTCCTCCCTTTGAACGCAACGTCTTCGGCGGCTCGCTGGGAGGACCGATCAAGAAGAACAAGACGTTCTTCTTCGCCAACTACGAAGGCTTCCGGCAGAAACTCGGCCTGAGCGATCTCACGCTTGTGCCCGACAACACCTCGCGCGCGACGGCCGCCGCCAGCATCAAACCGCTTCTCGCGCTATGGCCGGTGGCGAATGGGCCCGAGCTTTTGACTTTCACCGGCGGCGCGAGCGGCATCGCGGAGGCATTCACCAATCCTCTGCAGCACATTCGCGAGGATTTCGGAAGCAGCCGCCTGGACCACACCTTCTCGGACAAAGATTCCCTGGGCGTGGTTTACACCATCGACGACAGCCAGGGAAATTCCCCCACAAACAATCCGTTCACGTTCGTCGATATCTACCTCCGCGAACAAGTCGCGAGCATCAACGAAACGCACGTCTTTTCGCCAAATGTCGTCAACCGCGCCACCTTTGGCTTCTCTCGCGGCGGATTCTATTTCAACAGCGCCACCCCCGGCATAAACCTGCCCAGCTGGGTCCACGCCGGCGAGCCCATCGGCGCCGTAGTCGTGGGCGGAGGGACAACGCTAAACGGAGCCTCGCAAATCGCCAACGGCGGCACCAACGCCGGCAGCAACCTCTCGGCCGCCCGCAACCTGTTTACCGGCACCGATCAGGTCACCATCACTCGCGGCAAGCACCTGCTCAACGTGGGCGTATCGTTTGAGCGCGTGCAGGCAAACGACACCCTGGTGCAGGACCAATACGGCCAGGTTTCCTTCACCAGCCTCCAGACCTTCCTCGCGGGAACGGTCAGCACCTACACGTACGCCCCAGCGTATACCCCGCTCAACTGGCGATCGCTCGAAGGCGCGGCTTATGCAGAGGACGCCATCAAGCTCAAGCCCAGCCTCGAGCTCCGCATCGGGTTCCGCGGCTGAATTCACCAATGGCTGGAACGAGGCCGAAGGCCGCGCCTCCAATTACGCCTTCGCGAACGGCGTTATCCAGACTCAGCCGATCGTTGGCGGTTCACCGTTCACGGCCAATTACGCAAAGTTCCTTCCCGAACCGCGTATTGGCCTCGCCTGGTCTCCATTGGGATCGAAGAAGACTGTCGTTCGCGCCGGTTTCGGCATCTATTACGCCCTGCTCGACAATCTCAGCTATCGCCTGGACCAGAACCCGCCTTTCAACACCGTCCTCGCGGTGAAGGGCGTAACCGGCCACAACTTCGTGTTCTCCAACATCAGTCCCACGGCCAACTACACGGCGCTCGGATTTAACGACTCCGTAGTCCCCAGTGGCGTTGCACCGAATCTGAGGACGCCCGCGGTGGAATCGTATTCGCTCAGGATCGAGCAGGAAATCGCGCCGCAAACAACTCTGAGCGTCGGCTATGTGGGCTCGCACGGGTATCACGAACTGCTCTCCGTCGACCAGAATCTTCCGAGCGCGGCGTATCCCTACCCCACGCAGGTCGTCACCCCCACGAGTACCGGCTTGGCGAATCCCGCTTTGTGGAATTCGACGAACTGGATCTCGCAGGGCATCAGCTCCTACAACGGCCTCGAGGTGGACGTGAATCACCGCTTCAGCCACGGCCTGCAGTTCCGCGGCGCCTACACCTACTCAAAATCGCTCGATGACGGGGACAGCATGAACACCAGCGTGGCCACCAACTCCCCTGCTTTCGTCGCCGATCCACTCAACCTCCGCTCCGATTACGGCCGCGCTTCGTTTGACGTGCGAAACTACGCCGTAATCAACGCCACCTACGACCTGCCCTTCGGACGCGGCGGCGCGGCAAACGAATGGGTGAACCGCTTTATTGCGAACTGGCAGATCAGCGGCATCGAGACCATCCAGTCTGGCCTCCCGTTCACGCCGCAGCTTTCCTACAACCCCTCAAACGACGGCGACACGCGCAACCCGGTTCGTCCGTCGTGGAACCCGGCTTTCAGCGGCCCGGTAATCCTGGGAGGCCCCAGCGAGTATTTCAACCCGAGCGCCTTCATCCAGCCCGCCGCGGGAACCTACGGGAACGTGGGACGCAACGTGCTCCAGGGCGCGGGTTTGTCCCAGACAGACTTTTCCGTCACCAAGAAACTTCTGTTTACCGAGCGTCTGAACCTCCAGTTCCGCGCCGAATTCTTCAACATCTTCAATCACACAAATTTCAACACGCCCAACCCGGTTGTCTATACCGCCGCAACTGGAAGCCCCTCGCCAACCGCCGGCGTAATCACATCCACCTCCACCAGCTCCCGCCAGATCCAATTCGGCCTGAAGCTGCTGTGGTAACCGTATAAAACAGCGCGTCAGCGCGTCTGTCCTCTGTGTGACTCAATGACCGGGGGAATCCTGGGCCTCGACAGGATTCCCCCGTCATATCGGCCGCCGTGCCAGCGCTCACCACCCTCAGTCGCCGCCAAGCGCATTGCTCCCTCCACAAGCCGCCACCACGTAAAATCCGCCAGTCCCGAACCTTCCTGTAGAATTAACTTCGAGCAAACAGCGAACGACCCAAAGCGCCAAAATGCCATCGTCGCCCACGCAGCCTAACCACCGAACGCCGATTTACTTGGTAATCGGCGGCACAGTCGTCTCGATGGATGCAGCCCATACCCTCATCGAAGACGGCGCCCTGGCCATCACCGGCGATACCATCCAGGCCGTCGGCAAACGCAGCGAACATCGAAGCGCACTATTCCGCAGCGGCAAGCAGGCTCGACGCTAGAGGCGCGCTCATCCTTCCGGGCCTGATCAACGGCCACGCCCACGCCGCCATGAGCCTCTTCCGCGGCCTGGCGGACGATCTCTCCCTCGATGAATGGCTGCAAAAGCACATCTTCCCCGCCGAAGCCCACAACGTAAACGAAGACTTCGTCGCGTGCGGCACGCGCCTCAGCGTCCTGGAAATGCTGCGCGGCGGCATCACCACCTACGCCGACATGTATTACTTCGAGGATGTGGTCGCGCGTGTAACAAAAGAAGCCGGCATGCGCGGCATGCTGGGCGAGACCATCGTCGACTTCCCCGCCCCGGACAACAAGACCCCCGCCGAAGCCTTGGCTTACACGCAGGACTATCATCACAAGCTGGAAAAACGATCCGCTGGTCACCCCGGCAGTCGCGCCGCACGCCATCTACACCTGCTCCGAGCAAACGCTCCTCGAATCGGCCGCCCTCGCGCGACGCAATCAGAGTTCCCATCCTCATCCACATCTCCGAAGCGCTCTTCGAAATCGAGCAAAGCCGCAGGAATCAAGCCTTGTCGCCGGTTGGCTACCTGGGCAAAATCGGCTTCCTCGGCCCGGACGTAATCGCCGCGCACTGCATCTGGGTCGACGCCGCCGACATCGCCATGCTCAAGCGCTTTTCCGTAGGCTGCATCCACAATCCGTCGAGCAACATGAAGCTGGCCTCCGGCGTCATGCCGGTCGTCGATTTCCTGGCGTCGGGCCAGCCGGTGGGACTAGCCACGGACGGCGCCGCCAGCAACAACAGCCAGGACATCTTCGAAGAAATGGACACTGCCGCGAAATTCCAGAAAATCGCGCGCATGGATCCCCGCGCCCTTCCCGCCGTGCAGGTAGTCGAGATGGCCACCCTCGGCGGCGCCCGTGCGCTTCACATGGACCACCAGATCGGCTCCCTCGAACCCGGCAAGAAAGCCGACGTGATCTTCGTAGACACCACCGGCCCGCACGCCACGCCCATGTATGACGTTTACTCCCAGCTCGTTTATGCTTTGAGGGGCTCGGACGTGAAGACGGTAATCGTCAATGGAAAGCTCCTGATGCAAAATCACCAGATGCTCACGCTCGATGAGGATAAAATCCTGTGCGAGGCCCGCGCGTATCAGAAAAAGCTGTCCGCGTGGGCAAAACCGAGATAGCCGCAGCGGTTTCGCCAGGAACAGGCACAACGGAACAAGGAACAGGTACGACGGGACAAGGAACAGGTACAACGGAACGATGAACGCGCCAATGAACATCCCAGCGCACCAGACCCCCAAAATCGCGAAAATCGCCATCAATCAAGCGCGCCTCTCTTCTGAGATCGAAGCGCTGGCCTCCATCTCCGAGGCCGAGCCGCCGGTAGTGACGCGAGTCGTCTTCGGCCCCGCCGACATGAAGGCCCGCGCCTGGCTGATCGCCCTCTGCGAAAAGGCCGGGACTCTCGGTGCGCCAGGACGCCATCGGAAATACTTTCGCGCGCTGGCAAGGTTCCGACCCTCAAGCCCCCGCAATCGGCACAGGCTCGCACATCGACGCCATCCCCAACGCCGGCAAGTACGATGGCGTAGTAGGCGTACTCGCAGGGCTCGAGGCCATCCGTTCGCTGCAGGAGTCAGGCTTTCGCCCAAAGCATTCCATCGAACTCCTGGTCTTCACCGCCGAAGAGCCTACGCGCTTCGGCATAGGCTGCCTGGGCAGCCGCCTGCTTTCCGGAACGCTTTCGCCGGAATCCGCCCAGAAGCTGACCGACAAGGATGGGCGCTCGCTCGACGTAATACGCCGCAGCGCGGGTGTGCATGGAGATCTTCAGGACGTAAAGCTGCCGGCCGGCTATTACAAGGCATTCGTCGAACTTCACATTGAGCAAGGCCCGTTGCTCGAACGCGAGGGAACGCCTCTGGGCGTCGTCACGAAAATCGCCGCTCCGGCAAGTTTCCGCGTGATCGTCGAAGGTTCGGGAGGCCACGCCGGCGCGCTGCTCATGCCCGACCGCCGTGACGCCCTGTGCGCGGCGGCGGAAGTCATTCTCGCCATCGAAAGTGCCGCCAGGGCAAGCGGCGCGCTCGATACGGTCGCGACGGTGGGAATCTGCGATGTGTTCCCGGGCGCAATCAACAGCGTTCCGAGCAGAGTCACGTTAGGTGTCGACGTTCGCGACACCGATCAGGCGCGCCGCGACGAAGTTCTCCGCAAAGTCTCGGAAGCCTGCGATGAAATTTCGAAAACCAGGCAAGCACCTATCCGCATCGAGCCGCTGAACGCAGACGCGCCCGCCGCTTGCGCACCCGAACTAGTCGAAGCGCTCTCGAAATCCTGCGCCGCTCGCAATCTGAAGTTCATGCCAATGATCAGCCGCGCTTACCACGACTCCCTCTTCATGTCGCGCGTAGCCCCCACCGCCATGCTCTTCATCCCCTGCCACAAGGGTTACAGCCACCGCCCCGACGAATTCGCCAGCCCTGAGCACATCTCCCAGGGCACCCTGGTCCTCGCCGGAACCCTGGCGTCACTGTCCGCCTAAACGGGCTGCGGAAAAACCTCGGTTTTTAGGGGGTCGGAGCTTCAGCTCCGACATAAAGCCAAGCATTCAACTGGGCTTTAGCCCCTGAGGAACTTGTGGCATTTTTCCGCAGCCTGTAGAGGCGCGCGGGCGCGGGCCCAGCTCATTACCCCTATTCCCGTCCCAGAAACGCATACCGCAGCACGAATAAAATCGTAAGCACCCAGATCAGCGGGCTGATCTCCCGCCTCCTCCCGGCGCCCAGCTTCAAAAACGTAAACGAGAGCAGCCCCAGGCTAAGCCCTGTGGCAATGCTGAACGTCAATGGCGTCGCCACCATCGTAAGAAACGCCGGAAACGCATCGCTGAAATCGTCCCAGCGGATCTTCGCCAGCGACGCGCACATCAGACCGCCCACGAGAATCAGCGCCGGCGCGGTAGCATACGTGGGAATCGCTGCCACCACCGGCGCGCAGAACATCGCCGCCACAAAAAGCCCCGCGATGAGCAAATTGCCAAGCCCGGTTCGCGCGCCCGAAGCAACCCCCGCCGCGCTTTCAATATAGCTGGTCACCGTGGACGTCCCCGTCAGCGCGCCCGCCATCGTGCCAAACGCATCGGCCAGCAGCGCGCGGCTCGCGCGCGGAAATTTTCCGTCGCGCATGAACCCGCCCTGTTCGCAAACGCCCACCAGCGTGCCCACGTTGTCGAACAGGTCGACGAAGAAAAACACAAACACCAGTTCCCCCAGCCCGAGCTTCGCCGCCGAGCGAAAATCCAGCTTCAAAAATGTGCCGCCCGGGTGCGGCAGGGAAAACAGATGCGAAGGCCAGGTAGCCAGGTGCAAAGGGATGCCCGCAAGCGCGATCGCCACGATCCCGATCAGAATCGCGCCCAGCACCTTCCGCGACATCAGAATCGCGATCAGCATCAGTCCAGACGCCGCCAGCAGCACCTGCGGATCGGCGATCTTCCCGATCCCCACAAACGTAGCCGGATTGGCCACGATAATCTTCGCGTTGCGCAGCCCGATAAACGCGATAAAAAATCCGATCCCCGCCGCCGTGCCGTGCTTCAGGCAATCCGGAATGTCGTTGACGATGTGTTCCCGTATATTCGTCAGGGTAAGCAGGAGAAACAGCAGCCCCGAAAGAAACACCACCCCCAGAGCTGTCTGCCAGGGCACGCCGCGCCCCAGCACGATGGAATACGTGAAGTACGCGTTCAGCGACATCCCCGGCGCCAGCGCGATCGGATAATTCGCCCACACGCCCATTACCAGCGTGGCGATCGCCGCCGAAAGGCAAGTCGCAAACAGCACGCCCTCCACGGGCATCCCCGCCTCGCCCAGAATCCGCGGGTTCACTACCACCACGTAACCCATCGCCATGAACGTGGTAAGCCCGCCCAGAAGCTCCCGCGAAACGGTCGTCTGGTTTTCCGCTAGATGGAAGACGCGCTCCAGCCAACCCGCACGCGCCGGAAGCACCGCCACATCCGTCTGAGCCATCCGGTAAGGATAGCCCCATATCCCACCCACCCCAATTCGAATTTCCAATACAATCCACCCGCAAAACCAAATGCCGGCCGCTTAGCCGCTCGCCGTAAGTGGCACGGCACTCCTGCCGGTGCTCTTAGTGGTCCTTCCGGGTTCTTCGCCTCTAGCGTCATTCAAAACCCGTGCACGTCCCTTCCATTGCGGTATTCTGTTTTTAGAACACAGATGAGCGCGAATTCGAGCCTCGGCCTTCCCGCTGCACCAGCTACTCCGGAACCTTTCTGGCACAAGCTGCGTTCCGTGGACCGGTCGCGCGAACTCGTGCTGATTATCTGTTTCGTTCTGCTCCTGCTGATGTTTTCCGTAACCGCGCTGGTCTCCCGCCTGTACCACAAGAAGATTCACACCCTGGCCGATCAGTGGTTCGCTCAGGGCGAAGCGGCATTCCACGCGGGCAGCGCCAGATCGGCCATCACTGACTATCAAAACGCCCTTGTCTACTCGCCCAATAATTCCGTATTCCAGCTCCACCTCGCGCTGGCGCTGTCCGCGGCCGGCCGGCTGGAGGAAGCCGGCGCCTATCTGATCAATTTGCTCGCGGAATCGCCGGGGAGCGGCCAGATCAACCTCGAACTCGCCCGTGTCTCCGCGCGGGAAGGCGTACGGCTCGACGCGGTTCGCTACTATCAGAGCGCAATTTACGGCGTGTGGGACGCCGACCCCTCCTGCAGCGCTGGAACGTGCGCAAGGAACTCTGCGCAGTTCCTCCTCGACCGCGGCGATATCGCCGACGCGCAGCCGGAAATCCTTGCCCTGGCGCAGGAAGTTCCATCAGGCGATCTCGAGCGCCAGAAGCAGGCTGGCGGTCTTCTCCTTCGCGCCGGATTGTGGCCGCGCGCCCTGCAGGAGTTCCAGTCAATTTTGAAGCAGTCGCGCCACGACCAGGATGCCCTCGTCGGCGCAGCCATCGCTTCCTATCAGTTGAGCAATACTCCCAGGCGCTCGATTACTTCGACCGGTTGCGTGGCGAGAAGCCTTCTGCCCGCGAATGTCGAAGGCATGCTCCAGGCCTCGCGCCAGGTGGAGGACTCCGACCCCTTTCGGCAAGGGCTTTCAGCCGGCGAAAGAGCCAAACGTGCGGCCGCGGCGGTGGCCAGCGCCACCTCGCGCGTCGACCGATTGCGCCAGGGAGCGCGGAGAAACCCTGCCGCAACACCTCCTGAGACCGACATGCAGAAGCTCTACGCCACGCAACAAAACATGGCGAGAGACTGGAGTGAGCGAACCTCGCGCGCCACCCGGACCGCGTCGACCCGGCCATGTCGCTCGCTTCCAAATGGAGGACGCTGCCGCGCAACAATGCGGAGACCCACAGCAGGGACAGCCGATCGCATCCTGCGGATGCTCGGACGCAGCCGCGAAGGGGCCACGCCGTGACGGAATCTTTGAACTCGGGGTTAGCGGCGCCTGCAACAAATCCCACTGACGAATTGGCACCCTCCCATCAGCCTGTCGCTGGCGCCGCGCCCGCTCCTGCGCCTCATAACCCGGAACCGGCGTCCCCAACGCGGGCCGCCTCCGCTCACTCTGGCAATTCTGGACTCGCGAGATCTTCACGGGCAGCGAAGACCGCCTGTTCCTGTTTCTCGCCATCCTCATCGGCGTGTTTTCCGGCTTGGCCGTCGTGTGTTTTCGCGTCGCTATTGAATGGACGCAGTTCGCAGTCCTCGGCTCCACGCTTGCTCCTTCCGTTCCCAGAGTGTTTCTGGCCCCCGCCATCGCCGGAATCGGCATCGCGATGCTGGTGATGAAGGTTTTCCCGCAATCGCGCGGCAGCGGCGTCAATCAGACCAAAGCCGCGGTCTACGTCCTGAACGGTTACATCTCCTTCAAGACGGTCATCGGCAAATTCATCGTCTGCGCCCTGGCGATCGGCAGCGGCCAGTCCCTGGGCCCGGAAGACCCCTCGCTGCAAATGGGCGCCGGAATCGCTTCCGCTATCGGACGTTCGCTCAAGCTCTCGCAGAAAAAAATCCGGCTGATCGCGCCCGTTGGCGCCGCCGCCGGCCTGGCCGCAGCCTTCAATGCGCCCATCTCCGCGGTGGTTTTTGTGATCGAAGAGGTCATCGGCACGTGGAGCGCCGGCGTGCTGGGCGCGATCGTGCTTTCCGCGGTCTCGAGCGTTGTGACGATGCGCTGGTTCCTCGGCCCCGAATCCCTGTTTCGCGTGCCGCCCATCCAGATCGCCCATCCCGCCGAGTTCATCGCCTACGCCGTGCTGGGACTCGCTGGCGGCGCAATTTCCCTGCTCTTCCTGAACTGGATCGCCTACGCGCGCCCCCGCATGAAGAGGCTCCCGCTCTGGTCGCGATACCTCCAGCCCGCCGCGGCTGGCCTGCTCATCGGACTAATCGGGATCAAGCTGCCCGCAAGTGATGGGCGCGGGCTACCCATTCATTGACGAAGCCCTTCACGGCCAATTCACCTGGAAGCTCTTGCTGCTTCTGGCCGTCGTGAAGCTGTTCACCACGGGCATCTCCTTCCTGAGCGGCACCCCGGGCGGAATGTTTGCGCCTGCGCTTTTTATCGGTGCCATGCTGGGTGGGTCGGTGGGCGCGATGGAGCACCATTTTTTCCCGCGCCTGACGGTGACCGTCGGAACGTTTGCCCTGGTGGGCATGGGGACCTTCTTCGCGGGTTTCCTGCGCGTGCCCGATCACATCGATTTTCATGGTCATCGAGCTCTCGGGTAATTACTCAGCCGCCCTGCCGGTGATGGTGTCGAGCCTGATCGCGTATTTCATTTCCCGCCGCTTTGAAAATGTGCCGCTGTTCGACATGCTCACCCGCCAGGACGGTCTTATCCTGCCCTCGATTGAAGAGCGCCGCGAACAGGTGTCGCTGGTTGTCGAAGATGCCATGCAGGTCGACGCTGGCGTTGTGGCCGACCCTCGGAAACCGTCCAGCCTTGGCCAGCCGTATCCGGAAAGACTCGGAAGCGCCCGTACTTCTCTACGCCAGGGTAGGCGAATGGCGGCTTGCTCGATCGCCGCCGAGGTCTTGCGCCTCGCCGCCGACCCCTTCAACGCGCACACCGCGGCGGACATCTCCTCTAAGGGCCCGCTCCCCATGATTTTTCCTGATGAAGCGCTTGAGGAAGTGCTCCGCTGGGCGGGCGACTGGCCGATTCTCCCCGTTGTCAATCGCGGAGATCTCGGCAAGCTCGAAGGGCTGTTGTCGCTGCCAGGATATCCTTCACGCCTTCCGCCAAGCCGCCGCGGAATAACCGTTTCCCCAGTCATCACTGCCCGTAACACATGTAATATCAGCTACTTAGACAAACTCACCCGTTATGGGAGTACTTCCGAAAAGCTCTAGTACTTCACGCGCCACCGAGTCCTATCAAATTGCTCCTTCGCTCTATAGGGCCGGGCGGCGCTCGAACCGTAATCTATACGGGCTGTTAAGAGGCAGGTGCACTGTGGCACTAAAAGAGCGACGAACATCGCGGCGGTTCCTGATGCGTCTTCCCCTGACCGTCCGCTGGACGGACGAATCCGTGGTGGGAGAGGCCGCCACCGAGTCGCGCGAAGTAAGCTCTCGAGGGCTTTATTTCCATTTGCCGAAAGGGCTGAAGAGCGGTTCCCCGGTCGAGATCGTGATGACTCTTCCTCACGAACTCACCCAGGCCGGACCCGTTCGCGTCCGGTGCCTGGGACGCGTGCTTCGCAGCAGCCCGGAGTATGCCGGCGACGTGGGAGTGGCAGCAGCCATCGAGCGCTACGAATTCATGCGGAACAGCGAAAGCGCCGCATAACAGGTTCTTGCCCCATCCCTGCGGAGAAGGGTAAGAAAAGACCGGGCGGTTCGGGTCCCTCAGCCGGTGCCGCCCGGTTATTTATTTGTATTCTGCCGTTGGGTAATCTTGACACCCACCGTTGTCGTAACTGCGCTTTCCCCGCAACCCGCCACTTCATCCTGCGAGCCCCGCAGAAACTTAATGAACTGGCGGACTTCCACCGTTACAATCGACTCTTGTTCCTGAAAATGTTAAGACGAAGTTGAGAACGCCGGAGAAGTAAGACCTTGAATTTCGAATGGGATCCGCGCAAGGCAGGTCCAGAATCGCGGGAACCATGCGGTTCCATTCCACGAAGCCGCGACGATTTTTGGTGATCCTTTGGCATTGACATATCATGATCCAGATCATTCCATCTCGGAGCAACGGTTCGTAACCTTAGGAGTCTCTAAGAAGGCTGGATTCTGATTGTGGCCCACACCGATCGCGGCGAAAACATCCGCATTATAAGCGCCCGGAAAGCGACTCACGGCGAGAGAAATCACTATGAAAACGAAAAGTGAGAAGCCTAAAAACGTACGGCGGAGTTGCGCCCTGAGTATGACCTGTCGAGTTGACATGGAGGCGTTCGCGGCAAGTACACCGCGCGTTATAAGGCCGGCACAAACCTCGTGCTTCTGTCCCCCGACGTTGCCGCGCATTTCCCTGACGACCGGTCCGTCAATGCAGCGTTGCGCAAATTAATTCCGCCGAAGCGAACGAAAAACTCGCAGCGGCGTCGCGCCTAAGCGAGAATCAAATCGAATCGCCGTTCGAGGGAAGTGCCTCTACGTGGCACCGGCACTCCTGCCGGTGCTCTGAAAGAATTTGATTCACCACTAAGAAGGCGTCCCTCCGCCCAGACTGCCGTCTCCATCCCGAAAACACCACACCAACTACGCCCTGACAAAGAGGGCCGCAGTGTGCTACTCGTATTCCCGACACATGTCGGCGAACAATAAAATACGGGCAACACAGCGCGGGCGCACCCTAACCACAAGCCGGCTCGCTCCGCCAACGGCGAGCGGCAATAAGGTGCCGCGAAGTTCGCCTTTTCTTCGCAAAAGCACTCGAACTCACTCGACACTGCAGGACGAACGGAACACCTCTCAAGTGCTTGAAAATACTCAGAGTCGATACCCGCCACTCGATACTCTAATACACACGCCGCACACCCGATTTTTCCCCAATATTGCGCGGTCAAACCAAGGCCAATTTCCCGAAGCGCCGGCGTCCCGCCTACTCTCCGCCGTCGCTCGCCACAGTCGGAGACCCTGCACCGTTCTGCCAGCCAAAACCGCGCAGGGGAACACCCTTCCCGAACGGCGGTTTTTCGCCCGCCAACAGGAGGGCGGCAAGTCTCAGAGGTTCCGTCCAGTGAGCCGCGCACCCGGCAGCACCACGGTCGCCGGCACGTCGGCGGAAGCAATCGCGCCCGAAACCGTCCGCGACAGCACTCTCTACAACGAAGACCTCGCCCCCGTCCCCCGCGAGCGCCGCACCTGGGGAACCTACAATTACGCCGCGCTGTGGATCGCCATGAGCGTGAATATCCCCACCTACATGCTCGCCAGCGCAATGATCGCCGGCGGCATGAACTGGAAGCAGGCGATCTTCACCGTATTTCTCGGTAACGTGCTGGTGCTGGTCCCGATGCTGCTCAATGCCCACGCGGGCGCGGAATACGGAATTCCCTTCCCTATTTTCGCGCGCTCCGCGTTCGGCGTGCTGGGAGCCAACGTTCCGGCAATTCTGCGTGCGCTGGTGGCGTGCGGCTGGTTCGGCATCCAGACCTGGATCGGCGGCGAAGCCATCTGCGCCATGGTCGTCGCGCTCGTGCCCGCATGGAAAGACGCGCACTGGATCGTCCCGGCCTGCTTCCTGTTTTTCTGGCTGCTGAACGTGCTGGTGATCCTGCGCGGAATCACGCACCATCCGCTTTCTGCAGGGCGTGACCGCGCCCTTCTTGCTGCTGATCGGGACGGCGCTGCTGCTGTGGGCGCGCAGCAAGGCGGGCGGGTTTGGCCCCATGCTCGCGACGCCCTCGAAATTCCAGAGCTTCGGCGAATTCTTCCGCTTCTTCGTGCCGTCGCTCACGGGGGTGGTGGGTTCTGGGCCACCGTGGCGCTGAACATTCCCGATTTCACGCGCTACGCGAAAAGCCAGAAGGCGCAGATGGTGGGCCAGGCGCTCGGACTGCCCACGACGATGACGTTCTACTCGTTCATCGGCATCGCGGTAACATCGGCGACCGTGGTGGTGTTCGGGCAGGCCATCTGGGATCCGGTGGCGGTGCTCTCGCGGCTGAGCAGTCCGCTCGCGGTGGTGATCGCGATGGTGGCGCTGCTGATGGCCACGCTCAACGTGAACGTCGCGGCCAACGTCGTCTCGCCCGCCAACGATTTCTCGAATCTCTGGCCGCGGCGCATCAGCTTCCGCATCGGCGGCCTGATCACGTGCTTCATGGGGATCGCGATGCAGCCCTGGAAGCTGCTCGCGAATTACGGCAACTACGTCTTCGGGTGGCTGGTGGGATATTCCGGGATTCCTCGGGTCCGATTGCCGGCGTGCTGATCTGCGATTACTTCATTCTGCGGAAGAGAATCATCGTCGCCGAGGATTTGTACCAGCGCAATGGCGCCTACGAATATTCGACGCGGCGTGAACTGGAGCGCCATCGCGGCGCTGGCGATCGGCTGCGGCGTGGCCTTCGTGGGCCTGATCTACGCGCCGCTCCGCGTGCTCTACGACTATGCGTGGTTCGTGGGATTCGGCGTGAGCTTCGTTGCCTATTCGCTGCTGATGACGGTGCGCCAGCCTGCCGCGCAGCCCGCGGATTGACCATGCGGTGCGACAGGACGGTTTTCAGGTGCATGCCAAAAAGGACGCGCGCTTTGGATCGTGCCGGTGGTGGCACCGGCACTCCTGCCGGTGCTCGGAACGCCGCTTCAATTCCCGCAAGGCGCAGAGGGCGCGACAGAGAACCTAAGGGGTCGGAGTTCAGCTCCGGCACGAGAATCTTTGTGGGTCGCGGCTTCAGCCGCGACATACGCGGCAGCGCGCGGCGCCTTCCTTTCGCGGCGCATTTTCCGCGAGCTTTCGATTTTTATCCGGTCCAGCCTTGCTTCAGTCGCCGCTGGGCGTAGGCGGCGCGCACTGCGGGTTTTGTTGCGTGCGTTCCTTCCAACTCATGTGCGGCGCGCCCGTGTCGACGTGCTTCATGGTGATGCAATTTTCCACCGGGCAAACCAGCGCGCAGAGATTGCAGCCCACGCATTCTTCCTCGATGATGCGCGGCACGTGCACCTCCATGCCGTTGGGATTCTTCTTGCCGTTGCCGTTCGCCGCAGCCAGCGTTGTACGGGGCGATGGCCTGGTGCGCGCCGTCCTCGCAGGCGACGTAGCAAAGCTGGCAGCCGATGCACAGCTCGGGATTGATCTCGGCGATGATCTTGTAATTCAGGTCGAGGTCGCCCCAATCCTTCACGTTGGGTACGGCGCGCCCGCGAAAGTCCTCGATGGTGCGGAAGCCGTGGGCGTCCATGTACTGCGAAAGCCCGTCGATCATGTCTTCCACGATGCGGAAGCCATAGTGCATCGCGGCGGTGCATACCTGAACAGTGGACGCGCCGACCGCGATGTGCTCCGCGGCATCATTCCAATAGCCGATGCCGCCAATGCCGCTGATGGGAATCTTCACCGTTTTCGCCACCGACGAAATCAGGTGCAGCGCGATGGGCTTCACCGCCGGTCCGCAGTAGCCGCCATGCGAGGATTTGCCGCCCACATCCGGGCGCGGCGTGAACGTTTCCAGATCGACGCCGATCAGCGAGTTGATCGTGTTGATAAGGCTCACGGCATCCGCGCCGCCGCGCTCGGCGGCTGCGCGCGATGCGCGTAACATCCGTAACGTTTGGCGTGAGCTTCACGATCACCGGAATTTTCGCCGCCTCTGCACCCAGGAAGTAATCATCTCGGTGTACTCGGGCACCTGTCCCACCGCCGCGCCCATGCCGCGCTCGCTCATGCCGTGCGGGCAGCCGAAATTGAGTTCGAGCGCGTCCGAGCCGGCGTCTTCGGCGCGGCGCACCATCTCGTGCCAGGTCTCGCGCTTCGATTCCACCATCAGCGACGCGATCACCAGATTTTTCGGGTAGCGTTTCTTCACTTCGTAGATTTCGCGGAAGTTCACGTCGATGGGCCGGTCGCTGATGAGCTCGATATTGTTGAAGCCCATCATTTTTACGTTTTGGAGATCGATCGCGCCGTAGCGCGAGCTGGTGTTGACGATCGGCTCGCCGATCGTCTTCCACACCACGCCGCCCCAGCCCGCGTCAAACGCGCGCATGGCCTGCCCGCCGGTGTTCGTCGGCGGCCCGGAGGCCAGCCAGAACGGGTTGGGGCTCGTGATTCCGGCAAAGCTGACTTTCAAGTCTGCCATGGGGACCTCTCACTTACCGCGCGACGATCAAGAGCTGCCAGAAGACCTTCCGTGCGCTCCTGCGCGCAAGCTTCCAAGCCACGCATCCAGCCCGCGCGCGGCGGCCATGCCTTCGGCGACCGCGTCCACCACTTCGCTGCCGCCGTTGGTGCAGTCGCCGCCCGCGAAATATTTTGGATTGCCGGTCTGGTGGCGGTCGTTGATTTTCACCGTGCCATTCTTGTTCAGCTCGAGGCCTTTGATGGCGCGCAGCGATTCGGTGATGGGCTGCTGTCCCACTGCGCGCACGACCATATCGACCTGCAGCGTGAACTCGCTGCCCGGGATTGCCGCTGGGAGTGCGACGGCCTTTCGCGTCCGGCGCGCCCAGCTCCGTGCGCACGCATTCGAGGCCGGTGACGACGCCGTTTGTGCCGATGCACGCGCACCGGCTGCGTCTGCCACAGGAAGGAGACGGCGTCCTGCTTGGCGAGCTGATATTCGTAGGCGAAGGCGGGCATCTCGGGCTCGCCGCGCCGGTAAATCAAATAGACGGCTTCGGCGCCGAGCCGCCGCGCCGCCGTGACCACGTCGATGGCGGTGTTCCCCGCGCCGATGCAGGCGATGCGGCGGCCGACTTCGACTTCCGCGAAAGGCTGCACTTTGGTCTTCTCGATGAATTCGATCGCGCCCATCACGCCTTGCAGATTCTTCGCCGGGCAGCGTCGAGGTCCCACGTTTCGCCCAGGCCCACGCCGATGAAAATCGCATCGAATTGGCTTTCGAGTTCGGTGAAAGCGAACATCGCGTCCCACTTCGGTGTTCTGCCGGAATTTCACGCCCAACTGCTTGACCAGATCGACTTCGCGAATCGCTTCCGCGGCTCGCGTTTTGTAGGCAGCGATTCCGTAGGTGTTCAGGCCGCCGGGAATTTCCCTGCGATCGAAGATCGTTACGTCGTAGCCCCACTTCGCGAGTTCGGCCGCGCAGGCCAGCGACGCCGGACCGGCGCCGATGCAGGCGACACGCTTGCCATTCGGCGCGCCGGCTGGAAAAGCTGGACGTTGCGGTCGAGAACGTAGTCGACGGCGTGGCGCTGCAGGCGGCCGATTTCGATCGGCTTCTTCGCCCTTCTCGATCATCACGCAGGCGCCTTCGCAGAGAACTTCGGTGGGGCAGACGCGGCCGCAGCTGTGTCCCAGAATATTGGCGGAGAGAATCACGCGCGCGGAGCCTTGCAGGTTGCCGGTGGAGATTTTCTTGATGAATGCGGGAACGTCGATGTGCGTGGGGCAGGCGGCGATGCAAGGCGCGTCGAAGCAGTAGAGGCACCGCGCCGATTCGACGGCGGCCTGGCTGGGCGTCAGCGCCGGTTCGATCTCCGCGAAGTTCTTTTCGTACTGATCGGGAGAAAGCTTCGGCGCTGTTTCGCGAAGGGCCATTATCGGGCCTCGGAAGTGCGTTGCATGCCGCCGGCGACGCTACCGGAGAGGCCCATTCTAACATCGCGAGAACGAGAATCGCCTGGCGCAAGCGTTCGAATGTCGTGATGGTGGTATCAATAGCGTGAATGGATGCGTGGCTTGCGGTGGCCGGGTGGCTGGCCTAAGATTTCTCGGCTGCGTTTTACGGGAGAGCTGGATGCGCTTCGACACCGTGATTCGAAACGGCACGCGTGGTCACCGCGACCGATACCTACGCGAGCGACATCGGCATCGCGAACGGCAAGATCACCGCGATCGCGCAAGTCGCTGCCGGTCGAAAACGCGCGGCAAGGTGATCGACGCCACGGGGCGACTGGTGATGCCCGGCGGGATCGACGTGCACACCCACCTCGACATGCCCTTCGGCGGCACCAACAGCGCCGACGATTTCGAGACCGGCACGCATCGCCGCGGCGTTCGGCGGCACCACCACGCTGATCGATTTCGCCATTCAGTACCAAGGGCCAGAGCCTGCGCGCAGGCCTTCGAAACCTGGATGAAAAAAGCCGACCGCAAAGCCGCCATCGACTACGCCTTCCACTGCATCATCACCGACCTGGGCGACGCGCAGCTGGAAGAAATGGGCCAGCTGATTCACGAAGGCGTTTCGAGCTTCAAGCTTTTCATGGCTTATCCCGGCGTGCTGATGGTGGACGACGCCACGATTTTCGCGCCATGACGCAGGCGGCGAAGTACGGCGGGCTGATCTGCATGCACGCGGAAAACGGCGGCGTGATCGACGTGATCGTGCGACAGGCTCTGGCCGAAGGCAAGACGCGCGCCGAAATATCACGCGCTCACGCGCCCTACCACGGCGGAAGGCGAAGCCACCGGCCGCGCCATCGCGCTGGCGGAGATGGCCGGCGCGCCCGTCTATATCGTTCATCTTTCCTGCAACGACGCGCTCGAGAAAGTGCGCGAGGCGCGCGACCGCGGCATGCCCGGCGTACGCGGAAACCTGCCCGCAGTATCTGTATCTATCGCTCGATCAGATGGAGGCGCCGGGATTCGAAGGCGCCAAATATGTGTTCACGCCGCCGCTGCGCGAAAAATGGCATCAGGAAAAACTGTGGCAGGGGCTGGCGCAGGACACGCTGCAGGTGGTTTCCACCGACCATTGCCCGTTCTGTTTCAAGGAACAGAAGGAGCTGGGCAGGGACGACTTCACCAAAATTCCCAACGGCGGCCCGGGCATCGAGCACCGGCTGAGCCTGGTCTACACCGGCGGCGTGCACGGCGCGCCGATTCTCGCCGAACCGCTTCGTGCAACTGGTCGCCACGGCGCCCGCCAAGCTTTTCGGGCTTTTCCCGCGCAAGGGCACGATTGCGGTCGGATCGGACGCGGACATCGTGGTCTTCGATCCCAACGGCAGAGCACGTGATCAGCGCCAAGACGCATCACATGCGCGTGGATTATTCGATGTTCGAGGGAATCAGGGTGAAGGGCATGCCGAAGACGGTGCTCTCGCGCGGGCGTGCCGTGATCGAAAACGGCAAATTCGTGGGGAAAGCCGGTTCGGGCGAATTCGTTCGCCGCCAGACGTACGCGGGAATCTGAATTTGCGGCGCGACGCGCATCGCAACGGCGGCTATCTGGCTTGTGGGATCGTCGATTCGCGTTCGTCCCAGTGCTCGACGATGTCGCGCACCACTTTATCGCCGACCCTTTCGGCCGCTTCGAGCGCGGGGATATAGGCGGAGTAGCGGCCGGTCGAGAGGTCTTTCAGGTCCTCCGCGGGGCTGGCTCCAGGAGGCTGCCTGTCGTAGTTGCTCACCGTGCGCAGCACCAGAACTCGTCGCAGATCGGCCCGATGCGCGTGGTCGAGAAAGGTGAGCGACTGCAGCGTTCCGGTGTCTTCCATTCCCGCGATCATGTAGTTTCCCTGGCCGCCGGTGTAATAGCGCGTCCAGGCATTCGCCCATTCATCTAACTTCGCGCCATGCCAGAAGGTGCTGCTAGACATTGTGTCGCCCTCGGCTACGAAGGGCGGCTTCTGAGCATTGGGAAAACCAGTGAAGCGCGCGCGAGACGCGCGGATATCCGCCGAGTCTGCCAGTGAGACGGTTTGCGTCAGATGGAAGGCCCAGTTCACCAGTGGCAGGTTCAAGGTGTACATTTCGCCGTCGAGCTCGCTGCGGACTGGCTGCTCGTAAGGCGTCGTCTTGCGCAGGGGAATGTAGCCGGTCGGCCAACCGGCAGGAATCTCGCGCGCGTCGATTTCATAGGCCAGGTCGCCGTCGATGACATGCTCGGCCCACACGGCCGAGCCTAGCGAAACGTCGGCGGGATCGCCGCCGCCGATGCCCGCGACAATCCAATAAGCCTTCGATACGTCGAAGCGCGGGTCGAGGCCGAGCGCCATCACGGAGGCCGCGGCCTTCGCGGTGCCTACACCGGTGAGCATTCCGAGCACGCCGTCCTTGTTGAGGCGAACGTGATGGTAGCCCGCCCCCAGCGGGATGATCCGGTCCAAGTGCTCGCGCTGCACCCATAACTGGAATTCGCCTGGAGGGCCCCCCGTGTCTTCGCCGCGCTGGTACATCGTCACGACGACTACCTTGATGGGGATGGGCGAGGCCAAAGCCGGCGCGCCAGCGACAGCCTGTGCTTGTAGCGCGACTGGCAGAAGGAATAGCAGCGCCACTATCCGACCAACTTCTTTCATCATGTTTTGCATCGGCCGCCACCCTGTGATCCGTGAAACTTTTTTCGTCAACAAAAAGCGCCAATCGGGAGATTGGCGTTCCCGGAGGAATCAGCTGCCGCGGTAGGTGGAGTAGCCGTAGGGACTCAGGAGCAGCGGTACGTGGTAATGCTCCCTGGGCTCGCGGACCTCGAACTCGATGGCGACCTGGGGATAGAAACCCGCCGATTTGCGCGACTCAAAATACGAGGCAGTGTCGAACGTCAAGCGATAGGTGCCCTGGACAAGCGCATCGGGGGCCAGCAGGTGGCGGAGGCGGCCGTCGCCGTCGGTGGCTCCGCGGCTGAGTTCCTGCCACGCGTCACCGGGCTTCTTCATGGCGAGAACTACCGGGACGCCGGCGGCAGGGCGGCCGATCGAAACATCCAGCACGTGTGTGGTGATCTGGCTCATGGGCGGCTCAGGAGGCGAGGAGTTTCTCCAGGCGCAGGCGCGTGATCTTGCGCTGTTCTTCAGCGGCGATCTGGCGTTCGGTGTCCGGATCGTTGGCGAGGCGGGCGCGCGCGCTTGCGAGAATTTCTTCCGCTGATTTGCCCGTCGCGCAGACGAGGAAGACGGTGCCGAATTTTGCGTGATATGCCTGATTAGCCTCGGCTAGCTGCGCGCGGGTTTCGTCTGATGCTTGTTGCGCGCGGGACTGCTCGCCCGGAAGACCAGCGGCGGGCCGCGTCCGATTGCTTTTTTGCGGCTTTGTTGCCGCCGATCGGGGGATGGTGAAGAAACGCTTCGAGCCAATCGTCCGGAGCGAGAGCGACCCAGATTCGATCCGCTGCGTCGAGCAGAGGCTCGCGGCCGGCGAACGGTCGGAGCGCGAGCATTTCGTTTGCCCATTTTTTGGAACCGCAGCAATCGAGGAAGGCGTTGCGGGCTTCCGCTTCGGGAAGCTGGTTCAGCAGCGCGATTCCTCGGGGACGCTCCGACTGCTCGGGCTGGCCGAAGAGCCGGAGGCGGCTGACTCCGCCGTCGGGGTAAATATTGAAACGCACGTGCGTCGCGGGGCCGATGGCGACGAGTTGGTCGCGGAAGATGTGGCGCGAATGCGCTTTTAATTTGGTTCTGGGCAGCAATTCTTTCCAGTCCTGCAAATTGGCTACGGTGGCATCGGCAGCATTCAAGGAGTAACACGCTTCCAGCGAACAGCTTTCCGGGAAATTTCCTTTGAAGTGCGAGGTGTCCACCACCGACGCGACGAATCGAGCCAGGCACGCCGAGCTTCACGATGGTCCAATCGTGGCCGGGGCCGCGCCTGCGGCGAGTCTCCCAGCCGTCGCCCATGTTTTTGCCGAGGCCGGGCATCAGGAGATTCAGGGGCACGCCAAAAAACTCGTCGCTCGACTGGAGGATTCTTGCGCCGTTTACAATGCCGGCGAGGTCGACCTCGGGACGCGCGATTTGCTTCCGATCCGGAACGACTTCGCCATGGACGCGCAGACGGGCTACGCCGCCGTCAGGATAGATTTTCAAGCGGAGATGCGTGACGCGGCCGGCGTTCTCGATTGCGAACTCATTTTGCGAATCGCCTGCGAGAGGCGTTTCCGGCAGCAATTCGGTCCATTCCGTTGTGGGCGAGCTTAGCTTCGCTCGTTCACCTGCATAGGACGCTGCGCCGCCGAGGGCGCATGCCTCCAAAGAAACGCGCGCGGGATAATTGCCCTTGAAGTAGCTTGTGTCCACGACCACGCCACGGATGATTCCGGGCAGGCCGAGGCGGACGATGCACCAATCGTAGCCGGGCGTGCGGCGGCGGCGGGTCTCCCAGCCATCCATCCACTTGCCACGGGAGGTGAATTTCCCTTCGATGAAAATCGGCTTGGAGGGCTTCAGAAGGTTCGATTTCGGCGCGAAGAATTCGTCGTTGGCGGCGATGGCGCGGCCGCCGAGGCGTTCGGAAGCGAGATCGACGAGTTTGCGGAAGTCGCTCATGATTTGCCGCGGAGCAGCACCTGCCCATGGGGCAGCGATTGAAATTCGCCGTGGTCGAAGATTTTGCGCCCGCGAAGAAAATTGGTCTCGACGACGCCATTCAACTCGCGGCCCGCATAGGGCGTGACTTTGTGGCGGTGACAGAGGCGCGCGGCATCTACCGTGAATTTCCGGTCTGGATTCCAGATTACGAGGTCGGCGTCGCAGCCCACGGCGATTGATCCTTTTCGTTTTTCGACTCCAGCGAGACGCGCGGGATTGCGGCAAAGCCACTCGGCCATATGCATGACAGAATAGCCGCGACGGAGCGCCTCCGTCCATACGGCGGAGAGCGCCAGTTGCAGGGAGGCAATGCCTCCCCAGGCACGCATGAAAATCGCCCTGCTCCGGGAGCTTCATTGCCGGGGGACAAGGGGAATGGTCGGTTGCGATCATGTCGATCGTGCCGTCTCCCAGGGCTTGCCAAAGCTTTTCGCGATTTTCGCGCTCGCGGATGGGCGGGGCACACTTGTATTCGGTGGCGCCGTCGGTGATTTCTTCGGATGCGAACGTCAGATAATGAGGGCACGTCTCCGAGGTCACGGCAAGGCCTTCGGCCTTTGCCTGGCTTAGGGTTAGAACGGCGTCGGAGGAAGAAACGTGCACGATGTGCACGCGCGCCTTGAATTCGCGGCTCAGGCTGATAAGAAGAGCGATGGCTTCGTTTTCGGCCGCCCGGGGACGCGAAGCGAGCCATGTGGCGTACCTGCGTGCGGACTGCGGCGCGCCTTTGGACAGATGCGCGGCGGCATCTTCAATTGGTCCCGGCAGTTCGGCGTGCGCGAGCAGGGGCGCACCCAGCGCGGCTAGTTCCGGCAATGCTGCGCGCAGGTCGAGACTCCCCGACGTGCGGAAATTCGTCTACACCGCTGGGGACCAGGAAACATTTGAATCCGAATACGCCTTCTTCCCACAAGGGCGCCAACTGGGTCTTGTTTCCCGGAATCACGCCGCCCCAGAATCCGACGTCGACGCTCAACTTGCCGGTGGCGGCCGCGATTTTTTCGCGGTACGCCGACGGGCTCGTGACGGCGGGGATGCTATTGAGCGGCATTTCGATGATCGTGGTGACGCCACCCGCCGCGGCGGCCCGGGTGGCCGTCGAAAAGCCTTCCCAATCCGTGCGTCCCGGCTCATTGATATGGACGTGGGTATCGACGATGCCCGGCATCACGACTGAATCGGCCGCTTCGTGAAGGGGGACGCCGGGCGGAACATCGTCGAATGCGGCGAGTTCCGTGACGACTCCCCCGCGAATATGGATCGACGCCGCACGTTCACCTTCTGGCGTAACAATTCTGTTTCCGCGGACGATGAGATCGGGGTTGCCAGTGGGCGGCTGAGGAGCAGATGAGGGGTTCGTCATATCAGCTACGCGGAGATTTTTTCCAGAAATTCAGCGAGCAGGTTCTGAGCGACTCGCCGGCGATAGCTTGCGGTGGAGCGCATGTCGTCGATCGGGGCGATCTCGAGGGCAAGCGATTCCTGGGCAGCTTTTGCCACTGCGGGCGACAATCGGGCACCTTGCAGAAGCTGCTCGGTGGCAGCGGCTCTCAACACCGTGGGGGCGATGCTGCCGAAGGCGATGCGCACGCCGGTGATTTTACCGTCTTCCACGCGGGCCGCACCGGCGAAGCAGACCTTGGAGATGGCCTGGGCGCGGCGTGTTCCTACCTTGCGGTAGTGCTGCGTCCATGCGCCCATGTTACGGGACAGGCGGATCCGGCTGATAAGTTCATCGGGTTGCAGCGTGCTTTGCTTGTAGCCGGTGTGGAAATCCTTGTAGGCAATCCAGCGCGAACCCCGGAAGGAGACGAGTTCCAACTCGGCGTCATAGACGATCAGCGCGGGCGGAGAATCGGCCGCGGGGGAGGCGTTGGCTATGTTGCCGCCCAGGGTGCCGCGGTTTTGCGTGGCGATGCTGCCGGTTTCGGCGGCGGCGCGGCACAGCAGCGGGAATTCGTCGGCAAGAAGTTCGTGGCGGCGCACCTGCGTGTAGGTGGTGGCCGCGCCGAGCGTGACGTGTTCGGGAGTGACCGGATGCCGAGCAATTCTGGAAGGCGCCGGATGCTCAGGTATTTTTTGTGCGGGAGCTTGCCCGCTTCGAGCAGGACCATGAGGTCGGTGCCGCCGGCAAAGGGCTTCCAGACGTTTGGCTCGTGGGCCATGCGATCGAGGACAGCGGAGAGATCGGGTGGCGCCTGAATTTCATATGCCGGAACATAGGCTCTCACCGTTGCGGAGCCTCTTTGCGGCACGCATCCAGAACGGCTTCAAAAATTTTGGTGTAGCCGGTGCAGCGGCAAAGATTGCCGGCCAGGCCTTCGCGAACCTGCGACTCGGTGGGATGGGGACAGCGTTCGAGTAAATTTACGGCTGCGAGGATCATGCCGGGCGTGCAGATACCGCATTGCGCGCCACCGTGCTCGAGGAAGGATTGCTGGAGGACGTCCAGGGCTCCCGCAGGGGCCACGCCTTCAATCGTGCGGATATTTGCTCCTTCCGCTTGCAGCACCGGGACCAGGCAGCTGTTCACGAGATCGCCGTTCATTTCGATGGCGCAGGCTCCGCATTCGCCTTCGCCACAGCCTTCTTTTGTGCCGGTGAGCTTTAACTCCTCGCGGAGGGCGTCGAGCAGGCGGGCCATGGAATACGCCTCGAAAGTGGCGGGCTCGCCATTCACGATGCAGCTCACGCGGATCTTCTGCGGCGTTTGGAGGCGCGGCGAATCAGGCATGCGCCAATTCCCGGGCTGCGAGCAAGTCGCTCAGGGCTTCCGGCGTTACGGGGATGCGGCGAATGTCGACACCAGTGGCGTGCGACACGGCGTTTGCAACGGCGGGAGCGGTGCCATCGAGCGGCAATTCACCGATTCCTTTCGCGCCACTCGGGCCCGGACCATAGGGGACTTCTTCAAAGATCACGCGGATGGGAGGCACGTCCATGGAGGTGGGCATGATGTAGTTGGTCATCTGGCCGTTGATCATGCGGCCGTCTTTCCAGACCACGTTTTCGTAGACCGCGAAGCCAATGCCTTGCGCGACGCCGCCTTCCACCTGGCCGGCCGCGAGCATCGGGATTCACGATCGTTCCGACTTCCTGCACGGCGATGAAATCGTCGACGCGGACCTCGGCGGTGCGCGGTGTCGACGGAGACTTCGGCGACGTAGACGGCCCAGCCGTAGGCCCCGTAGGCGTCGCCGCTGATACGTTTCGTCGTTCCAGCGGACATCGGGGGGCTGATGGTACTTGACTGAAGGATTTCAGCGGCCCGAACTTCGCGATGTACTGGCGGCAGGCTCGGCGAAACTTCTCGAATCGTAGCCATCCTCGAGGAGCCCGCTTTCGAGCAACGTTTCTTTGAGCTTCCGCGCGGCCGACTCCACCAGTCCGCCGACGATCATGGTGGTGCGGGAAGCGACGGTGGGCCCGCTATTCGGGACGTAGGCCGTGTCCGGCTGAAGCGATTTCGATGTCGTCGCAATCGAGGCCGAGCGTTTCAGCGGCGATCTGCGTAAAAACCGTGTTGGTGCCCTGGCCCATTTCGGTGCTGCCGGCCAGAACGCGGACGACGCCTTCGGGCGTGGCTTCGAGCGTGCCTCCGAGGCGAGATAGCTCCTCGCCCGAACCGGTGAAACCCGCGCCATGCATGAAAGGCGGCAAAGCCGATTCCCTTTTTGACGGCGGTGTGCGGATTCTCGCGCGTCGAAGCGTTCGCGTTTCGCGTGATAGCCGCTCGCTTCGAAAGCGCGATCGAGCAGGCGGTCCATGTCGATCTTCTCGCGGACCACCTGGCTGACGGCCAGTGGTCTGGCCTTCGTGGATGAAATTCCTGCGGCGCAATTCGTCTGGCGCGAGTCCGACGGCTTCGGCGACGCGGTCGAGATGGCGCTCCAGCGCAAAAACGCTTTGCGGAGCGCCGAAGCCGCGAAACGCGCCGTGCGGCGGAGCGTTTGTGGCGACGGCGCGGCTGCGAATGCGCACGTTCGGGCAATTGTAGGGACCGGCGGCGTGGATGGTGCCGCGCGAAAGCACGACCGGCGAAAGAGTCGCGTAGGCGCCGCCGTCGATCGTGAAATCGATGTCCATGGCGAGAAGTTTGCCGTCGCGCGCTGACGGCGGTGCGATGGCGCGTGCGCGAGGGATGGCGTTTGGTGGTGGCGACCATATCCTCGGCGCGGTCGTAGATCATTTTCACGGGTTTCCCGGATTTCCAGGCGAGCAGCGCGGCGTGCGCGGCGATCATCGACGGATATTCTTCCTTGCCGCCGAAGCCGCCGCCGGTTTCCGCCTGGATGACGCGGACGCGCTCTTTTGGCAATCCGAAAATCGGAGTCAGCGCCTTGTGGACGTAGTAGGGGCATTGCAGCGAACCCCAGACGGTGACGCCTTCGGAAGGGTTCGCGCGCGCGATCACGCCTTGCGGCTCGATATAAAGCTGCTCCTGCGCGCCGGTTCCGTACTCACCCTCGACGATAAATGCGGCGTCTTTCCACGACGGCGTCGACGTCTCCCTTCTTCACCTCGATAGGACTTGAAGATATTGTCGTCGCCCCAGATGATTTGCTTCTTTGGCGAGCGAATCCTCGATGGTGAAGACGGCCGGGAGCGCATCGATCTCGATGCGCACCGCGCGACGCGCTTCTTCCAGCAGATATTTGTCGGGATGAGCAAGCAGGACGATCGGCCTCTTCCGCATGGTTGACAAACTCATCGGCCAGGCACGGCTGGTCATTCGTGATCAGCAGGACGTAGTTCTTGCCGGGGATATCCTTGGCGGTGACAATCGTGAACTCGTTCCACGGGAATGCCTTCGCCGAATTGGATCGCTGCGAATCCTGCCGCGCGCGATAGCGGCTTCGCACGGTGGCGCCGTGCAGCATGCCGGGAAAATCGAGATCGTCAATATAGCGCGCGCTGCCGGTGACCTTGCCGCGGCCTTCCTTACGCAAAATCGATTTTCCGATGATGGTTTCCTTCATTTTGCGCGCCCTAGTAAGGAACCTTGTTCGGATTTTCGTGCCATGCGCGAAAGCCCACCCACGCCTCTTCTGGCAGGAGCTGAATCATCGGAATGGCGCGGCGCGGGTGCGGTTGCCCGATCTGCTCGTAAATGAACGAGTCGTCAAAGCCGATTTTTTTGGCGTCGGCGGCCGAATTGCCGAAATAGATGCGGTCGAGCCGGGCCCAGTAGATTGCGCCCAGGCACATGGGACAGGGCTCGCATGACGTGTACATTTCGCAGCCTCTGAGTTCGAAGGCGCCCAGCTTCTGGCAGGCGGCGCGGATGGCGAGAACTTCGGCGTGGGCGGTGGGATCGTTGGCGGTGGTGACGCTGTTGGCGCCCTCGGCCAGAATTTTGCCATCTTTCGCGACGACGGCACCGAAGGGGCCACCGGCGCCCGACTGAACGTTGTTAATGGAGAGCTCGATGGCTCGCCTCATGTGGGCCGGGTTCATAAACGTATAGTCTCCTATATTCTATGCCAGGCTCGGCCAATCGAAATTCAAATCCGCCACATTCATTCCCTGGCTATGCCGGGGCGGGCTGTCTAATTACGAAGGAGAACACTTCGCTATAAGTGCGTTCGAGAGTAGAGGCCCGGTTCAGGCCTGGTCGATCAGGCGGTGGTGGATGGCGTATAAAGCGAGTTCGAGGCGGTCGGAGACGCCGAGCTTGTCGAAGATATTGTGGAGGTGATTTTTTACGGTTTGCTCGCTGATGAAGAGCTTTTCGCCGATTTCGCGATTGCGGAAACCCTGGGCGACTAGCTGGACGATTTCCTTTTCGCGGTCGCTGAGCAGGGGCTTTTCACGTCGCTGGCCGGCTTCGGCGGACTTTTTAAAGGCGTCGATGACTTCGGCGGTCATGCGGTTGTCGAGCCAGATTTCGCCGTCGGCGACTTTGCGAATGCTTTTCAGCAGGAGATCGCTGGCGGACTGCTTCAAGACGACCCCGCGGGCGCCCAGACGCATGGCCCGGACGACGTCGCGGTCATCTTCCGCGGCGGTGAGGACAATCACGCGAGTCCCCAGAGTGTCGAAGTTAACCTCTTCGAGGACAGCGAGCCCGTCTTTTTCAGGCATGCGCAAGTCGAGCAGGAGAATATCGGGCTTGAGTTTCGCCAGCATTTTGGTGCATTCGACGCCGTTGCAAGCCTCGCCGATGATCTGGACGTCGTCGGCGCCTTCCAGGAGCTTGCGCAGGCCATCACGAAAGATGGCGTGGTCGTCCGCGACCAAAATTCGAGTTACGGGTTTCGCTTTCGTCATGGTAGGGTCATTTTTGATTCGGTGCCGAGGCCACTGTCAGGTCTAAGGCAAACCTCAGATCGTTTAGTCATCCAAGTCATTGTCAATTCAAGGGGATATCGATCATCAGGCGTGCCCCGTGCCCAGGATTCGATTCCACAGTGAGCGTTCCACCCACTCCTCGCGTGCGCTCTTTTATGGAAATTGGCCCAAGACGCAGGCGGTCAAGTTCCTCGCTTGAATAACGCCCGGAGAAGCTGAATCCCCGGCCGTTATCGTCCACGACGAGAAAGACCTTCGACTCGTCCTGCGTTAGTTTTACCACGACGTGGCTGGCATGCGCATGCTTTTTTATGTTGTGTAGTGACTCACGATATATCTGGAAGAGCTCGCGGCAAAGGCGGTCTGGGAGGGGCCGATTGCGGTCTTCGATGAATAAATCAACGGCCAAACCGTATTCGCTGCGGAAGCGCTCGGCGAATCCCTGCATCAATTCGCGCATGTCGGCGCTCTCGACCCGCACCGGCCGCATGCTGGTAACCATGCGGCGAAGCTCCTCGCTTTCCTCCTGCACGATGTTGCGGAGGTTACCGATCTCAACACGAGCTTTTTCCGGATCCTGGGTTATTTTGCTGCGAAGAACGTCGAGCTGAATGATCAGGCTCAACAGCGTTTGCAGGATGCCATCGTGGAGATCGCGGGAGATGCGGCTGCGCTCGGATTCGACGGCGTGGGTGCGGAGATTGCGCATGAGAAACACGTTCTCAAGCGGAGGCCCGAGGTGCCGGACGATCTGTTCAAGCCAGCGAAGATCGGCGGCGGTGAAACGTCCGCGCGGGGCCTCCGCCGTGGAGGCATGGTTACCGTTCACGCCTTGCGGCGCAACAGGCACGGCAGCGCCATCCGTTTCGGATGATTTGGAGGACGACGGGGCCGAGGTGGCTGATGCCGTTGACGGTCCCAAAGGATTGAGCAGCAGAATCCTGCCCGAGGGCCGCCCGTCGGTATCGAAGGTGGCGGCGATCAAGGAAACGGCGCCAAATTCTTCGCGCGTCGATTCCGGCGGCGGCGGAACAGCGCGGAAGCGCCTGCCCGTGCGGCGGTCCCAGCCGAAGCCTTCGCCGCCACCATTCTTGAAATTCCAGCAGAGGGAAACTTCGAGGGCGTCGATCAGAAACGTGTCGCAGCGCGAAAGCGAGAGCGCCTCTGGTCCTCGAGGTTCGCGATCCCGCCTGGAGACCCTCCAAACGAAGAGGCGCTCGATTTCGTCGTCGCGAAAGGCCAGGCAGGCCTGCTCGCAGTGAAAAGCGGTCATCAGCTCAATCAGGGCTTGCCGGACTGATTCGGTAAGTCCGCGGTCAAACTGCAATTCGCCGGTGATTTTTTCCAGGAATTGCTGGCGCTTCAGATGGTCGCGCTCCCGGGCGCCCAGAAAGCCCATACCCAATCCGGACACGATCGTGCCCAGCCCGACGGTGATCCAATGCCAGACGCTCTGCCAACGGAAAGGGTCGGCGAGCGCTACGCGGAAGATGATGCCGGCAGTCGCCGCAAATACCAGGGCGAGCATGGCCCGCGTATTTCCGCGGTTTGCCTGTGCGAACACGGCAAAAAGAAAGAGAAACCAGAAAGCTGAAACCGACGGCGTGAGGTAGAGAAAGGCGGCGAGAGCGAGAAAGTCGACAGCGATCGGTATGCGAAAGCGAAGTTCGCTGAAAAAGCGGTCCGTGACTGCCGCACTCACGGCAACGAGGAGATATAGAGACAGAAACGCTACGGAAGCCGTGTGCACCGAGGCGCCGGAAGTCTCAAGGAGGGTCACCAGAGACAGCGCAACGAGGACGACGCGGCCGAGGGTAACCTGGCGTTCGAGATAGAGGCGTTCAGTGCCGTCGAGGGGCATTGTTGAAAGGCATGGTGGCCTGTAAAAAGTCTAGCAAGCCCGGGGCGCGACGCAACCGCGTGTCGTCTTGTGGTTATCGTCTTGTAATCACCGGCGCAGGTTATGGAGTGTTATCCACAGGTTGTGAATCTTTACACCAAAGAGACGTACCGCGCGATTGACAGTCAGTGCATAATCTTGTGCGTAACGAGCAATCAAGGGGCGATTTACCGGAATTTGCCGGAAGTTCACGGGGGCAAACAGGCTTTGGCGCAGCGATATACCCGGCGGGAGGTGGGCCGCATCCTGGGATTGGATGCGCGGCGCCTCCGTTATTGGGAACGGCTGCAACTGGTGCGTCCCCGGGCGCGCTGGGGCGAGCGTTTTTACAGTTTTGGCGACCTGGTGGCGCTCCGCAACATCCAGCGCCTGACGCAGAATCACATTCCCGCGCTTCGTGTGCGCCGCACGGTGCGGCTGCTCGAAGAGCAGTTCGGCGGCTCCCCGCTTCCGCTACAGGAACTTTGCTTCCTCGAACAGGGCCGCGATCTGCTCGTGATTCCCCCTGGCGAGAGCCGTCCTTTCAATCCCATGCGGCAGCAGTGGGCGTTCCTTTTCGAAGATGGCGCTGCGAAGCGGGTGAAGCTGAGCCCGATGGCCGGTCCCACGCCCGAGCAGCTTTTCGAGGCGGCGATGAATTGCGAGAGGCAGCCGGAATCGCTTCCAATGGCTGTCGAGAACTACGAACGCGCGCTGGAACTGGCGCCGGACTGGATCGACGCGCACATCAACAAGGGCGTGGCGCTCTACCAGATGGGCAAAATCGCGGAAGCGCGGGAGGCCTTCTTTGCGGCGGTGCAGCTCGACCCGCTCAACGGCATTGCACGTTACAACCTCGGATGCGTGCTCGAAGAGCAGGGCGAGATCGAAGACGCCATACGGCATCTTCGGCGCGCGGCCAAGGCCATGCCGGCGCATGCGGACGTGCATTTCAATCTCGCGCTGGCGTATGAGCGGAAAAACGAGCAGCGTCTGGCACGCGAGCAGTGGTCTTTGTATCTGCGCTACGCCCCCAACGGTCCGTGGGCGGATCAGGCACGCGCGCGACTGAGGCACCGTTCGAAGCACAAAGCCGCTGAGCCGATTCCCTTCCGCCGCCCTGGTTAAGGCGCGCGGGGTTTACCCCAGACTGCAAAAATCCGGCACGTGCCGCTTCTCGTGTGATACCGTTCCACCCCATCGGAGCGTGTTTTTGTGAGGTGGAGATAAGAATCATGAAAATCATCAGCAAGCCACTTTTTTCTTTATTGGCATACGGGTGTCTTCTTATTGCGGGAACCACGGCCGTTGCTCAGACCCCCGCCCAGCCGCCGAAACCGAAACGGATCAATCGTGCGATTGAGCTGCTCGAAGAGGGCCAGCCGATTTACTACACCGGGTCGCACTCCGGCACGGTCGGCACGTTTGACCAGGGGAAGCAGGATGCGCAGACGTGGGCGGACTACATCAGCTACGACATGGAGGCCGCACCCTACGACATCGAGGGATTGAAGGCCTACATGGAAGGGCTGGCTGCGGGCGGGCCGACGCGAACCGGGCATCGGACGCCGGCGGTGATCGTCAACCTGCCGGTGCGCGGGACCGACGAAGCCACGATGCGAGCGAACGCGTGGATGGTGGAGCAGGTGCTGGCGACGGGGGTTCACGGAATCCTTTTGTGCCATGCGACCACGGCCGGGGCGGTGCGCGCGCTGGTGGAAGCGGTGCGGTACCCGAGTCACATGGAGGGCGTGGGGCAGCAGGGGCTTCAGGAAGGCCGGCGAGGCGCGCACGGAGGGAGCACCGCGGCTAAGATATGGGGAATCTCGACGCAGGAGTACATGGAAAAGGCCGACGTTTGGCCGCTCAATCCTCAGGGCGAGATCATCCTGGGGGTAAAAATCGAGGATAAGTACGGATACGCGAACCGGGAGGAGATACTGAAGGTTCCGGGAATTGGTTTCGGCGAGGGCGGGCCGGGTGATATGTCGCTCTCGTTCGGCTTTAAGCACGGAGATGCCAGCCTGAGTGAGGTGGAGAACACGATTTTTGCCGCCGCAAAGGTCCAGCACCTCTACTGGCTGGGGATCGGTGAAAGCTGGAACAGTGGGCGCACCGAAGCCGGGATTGAGGCGGGCATTAAGAGCGGGCTGATGATCGGATACGACGAGAAAGTCGCGGCAATCGGCCGCAAGGTTACGAACCGGCCTTTACCATACTAAACTGGGCAGTATCGGCCCGGCATGATTAAGGGCGATTTGGAATCAAGTCCTCGGAGGCTTCTGGGAGGCGGTTAATGCCGTGCTTGTTGCTGATTCTTTTTCTCGCCTTTCCGCGAATCGCGCTGGTGCTGCTTTTTCTTTTCTCACATTACTTGCAACGGGCGTACCACGGGCTTATTTTGCCTTTACTGGGGTTCTTGTTTCTGCCGCTTACGACGCTGGCATATGCCTGGATGGTGAACACGGGACGGCCGACGGTGGGAGTCAATTTGCTGATCCTGATCGTCGCGGTGGTGATTGATCTAGGCGGCCTTGGTGGCGGCGCATATCACCGGACGCGCGAGTACTGAACGACGAGCTTGGTTTTTCGCTGACCACCTGTAGTCAGCGCGGCGCAGCAAAAGAGTTTTCCGCGCATGCTTCAAGATAATCGGTTCGCACCGCAGTCGCGATAGTGACCGGAATGCTGGTTGGTAGTAAACTACGGAGCGGTCTGGTGGGCGTAGCTCAGTTGGTAGAGCGTCGGACTGTGGCTCCGAATGTCGTGGGTTCAAATCCCATCGCCCACCCCACTTCCCCTCTGGAATCCGAACGCTGGTTTCGAGCGCTGGCGGGCCGGAAACAGCTTTAGAATGAGACACGCACTTCATGTCGGGGCGTAGCGCAGCCTGGTAGCGCGCCTGCCTTGGGCGCAGGAGGTCTGGAGTTCAAATCTCCACGCCCCGACCATTTCATCTCTAATTCGGATTCCCGTCAGTATCTCTCTTCATTGGTAACCTTTCGAATACCGGATCGAGTCAGAATCCCCGACCTGTTGCTGGATTGATTTACGATTGAATTTGTATGCCGCACTTACGCGCTCGATTCTTCCTACTGATCGCCTCGGCTGTGCTTCTCTGCGCGTGCTCTTCGAAGCCGGACACGGGCTATCTTGCGCTACAGCAGTCGCGTGAAGCCGTACGCGAGGCCACCAGCTGGCAGTCCGATGTCACGGTGCAATATCCCACCGGACAGCCGGCGATTATAGAACTCGCCAAGGTGGACTGCCCCGGCCGCATGGATCGCATCGGCATTCTGCGCGAACCTCGAAACAAGTCGGTACACGAAATCTGGTTTGACGGAATGTACTACAACAAAACGGAGACGGCTGGGATGTGGCTGAGTTCAGCGACATCCGCGAACCCTTTTCCCAACTGCGGCAAGGGGCCCAGCCTCATCTGGGACGGGATCCTGTACGACGATCTGGACGCGGTGGCCGCCACCGGCGAGATTCGTCGCGGGAAGGCGGACGACTCCGATGGCGCGTCCTGCTTGTGGTGGGAGGTGGCGCCGGCGAAGGGCGCGCCGCCGCACTACTCCGTGTGTGTTGGGGAAATCGACCATCTTCCACGCCTGGTGCGGTCCCATGAGCACGATCTGAATTACGTCTATACGATGTCCCGCTGGAACGCCACCGCAATAACCCTGCCTTTCGGGGCCACGGTCAAGCCGAATTAACTCTTGGGCGAGTGCGACGGCCGTTCAGCACATGCTTGACGTGCGACTTCCGAAAGCTCGCGCCTTTAGGCGACGAAGCGGTAGCCAAGGCCTCGCACGGTTAGCAGATACTTTGGCTTGGAGGGGTCTGCTTCGATGTAGCGACGGAGGCGGACGATGAAGTTGTCGATGGCTCTTGTGTCGGTATCTTCCCGGAGACCCCACACGTCTTCGAGTATGGATTTGCGGGTTACCGTACGGCCCTGGCTTTGGATCAGATGACGCAAGAGCTTTGCTTCCATCAACGTCAGTTGGATCGTGCTGGAGCCGGTTCGCAGTTCCAACGTGTCGAAATCGATGGTTTTTCCATCGAATGAGAACACCTGCTTCTGTTCCGGCGCAGCCGCATGCAAGGGAGCCGGGTCGTTTTGGACGACACTCTGATGCTTCGCGTCGTCAGTCCGGGAATGACTTACAGAGTGCCAGGCGCTGCGGCGGAGCAGACCTTGCAGGCGGGCGAGGAATATCGGGAGCTCGAAGGGCTTGGCAAGATAGTCGTCCGCGCCCGCCGCAAACCCCTGAAGAACGTCTTCGGGGCGGCCCCGCGCGGTTAGCATCAGGACTGGCACGTAGTTCTTTGCCTTGCGCAGTTCTGACGCGACCTCGAAGCCATCGGCGCCAGGAAGCATCACGTCCAGCACGACAGCGTCGAACTTCTCGCCACCTTTTAGCAATCGCTCGATGGCTGTTTCACCGTCGGCTACGACATCCACCGAGTGGCCTTCAGCTTCCAGATTGAACCGGAGGCCCTGTGCCAGGTGCGCTTCGTCCTCGACGACGAGGAGATGGCTCATGCATTGCTCCTGGGCAACTCGAACACGATGGTGGTGCCGCGAGCCCAGCCGGGGCTTTCCGCAAACACCTTTCCTCCATGCGCGCGGGCTATTGCGCGAACGATGAAGAGGCCCAGCCCGGTACCCTTCACTTGCGAGGATGCGCGGCCTGGCACCCGGTAAAAGCGCTTGAATACCCGTTTCAAGGCGTGCGAGGGAATTCCCACGCCTTTGTCGCGAACGCGCAGCACCACGCGCTTGTCGTCGGGCGTTTCCAGCTGCACGGAAACGTCAACGCGGCCGCCCGAATACTTGATGGCATTGTCGAGGATATTCGACACAGCGGTGCGAAGTTCGGCCGGGTCTGCTTCGACCCGGGCTCCTGTTCCGTTCATTGGCCCTTGATACTGCAACGCGGAAGGCTCCAGATGATGACGCGTGCGGGCCAATTCCATGCATTCGCGAACGAGGCTGCTGAAATCAGTCTCGGTGCGATGCGGAGCCCCCTTCTTGTAACCCATCTCGCCCGCCTTGAGGACCTGCTCGACGGTTCCCAGCAGGCGGTCGGCATCTTCAAGCATCAGCTGATAGAACTGCTGCCGCTGACGTTCATCGACCTCCCGACGCTGAAGGGTTTCAAGATAGAGGCGGATGGATGCAATGGGAGTCTTGAGCTCGTGGGTGACTGCGTTGATGAAGCTATCGTGCTGCTCGTTGCGACGGATTTCGCGGACCAGGAAACCGGTGTTGAGGATCAGGCCGAGGATGATAGCCGCGAAGAAAATGACCCCGAGGATAAGAAGAACGTCTTTGCGCCAGTTGAGGATGATCCAGCTGACGTTCAGCGTGAGGGCGAGAGCGACCAGACAAACGCCCAAAATGATAAAGAAGGCGATCTTCTTCCGGCGGCTGGTTATTCGCATGGTCCGTTATCCAGATTGTACAGCGGACCGGGACATGTTTCTCAACTGTTTAACGCGTTCGGAAGGGATTGGTTCCCAGGAGGGAAATGATTGACGGGCGCCTCGGAGGTTGCAGCTCTCTTACGCCCGCCCTTAGCAGGCTGATTACGCGGAGAGCATGTCGCTGGCTGGCTCGGGAGGCACGATCGCGGCGTCCGGCACGATAGAACCTGAGCCCTTTTGTTGCGCGGCTTGCTCGTCGCGCAGGCTGGACAATTTCACGGTGTAGACCTGCTTGGCAAGGCCCAGCTTCTCCAGGACCCAGATTCCATACCAATTCAAGTCGATTTCATACCAGGCAAGCCCGTGCCGCGACGATGTCGGGTGGGCATGATGATTATTGTGCCAGCCCTCGCCCCAGGTGAACATGGCGACCCACCAGCTGTTGGTAGACAGATCGCGAGTCGCAAAACGGCGGGAACCCCATGAGTGCGTGGCTGAATTCACAAGCCAGGTTGAGTGCAGGCCTAGCACGGTGCGGAAGAAAATTCCCCAGAGCACGTATTGGATACCACCGATCGCCAAGAATGATCAGGCCCAGCACAATCATCGGAACGTAGTGGAACTTGGTGATCCAGACATGAAATTTGTCTTTGGCCAGGTCGGGAACGTAGCGGCGAGAGAGTGGATGTGTCGTGGTGCATGGACTTGCCCATCAAGATCCAGCCCATGTGGGCCCACCACTTGCCGTCGATGGGAGAGTGGGGATCGCCCTCTTTGTCGGAATACTGGTGGTGAATCCGGTGAGTAGCCACCCAGAATATCGGGCCGCCTTCGAGCGCGAGGGTCGCGCAAACGGTCAGGAAGTATTCGACCCACTTGGGGGTCTTGTAGCCGCGGTGCGTCAGCAACCGGTGGTAACCCATGCCGATTCCGAGGCTTCCGGCCACCCAATACAAAAAGATCCCCAACAGGAAAGCCTTCCAACTAAAAAAGAAGAGTGCGGCCAGCGCTCCCACGTGAAAAAGGAACATGGCAATTGCGGTGACCCAATTAATCTGATTCTCGCCCGCAGGCTTTTTCCCTAAGTCGTCAATTTGCATCGACATGTAACCTCTGGAAAGGGGATGGATACCCGGTTAGTTTGCTCGATTGCCTTCAGAGTTTACCAGCATTCCGGGCGGACGTTTGTAATAGTTCTGTAATACCAAGCCTATTGCTCTGTGTTAGTTAGGGGGTGATAAAGGTCACTGCGAGAATCTACTGATCGAGGATCCTATCGCTCGATCTGAATGAGATTTTCCTCCGATTGTACGGAAGATAAGGCCCGGTATTCTTCGTTCCAGCGCGGGGGCGTGGTGGGGCGGGACCGCAGGCGATTGAGGAAACGGCCAACTCTAATGGACCCTACGACGAGGTGATTGATCTTCAGCGGGCCAGCGATTTTGATCCCTTGAATCCAATGCAGCCCACTACTAATTGCGCAGCCGCACTGGGAGCAATCGGGGGAGCCGCCGAAGACACAGGGCTCGACCCGGCTGCGCAGGTCGGCGGAATAATTCGCCGACATTTTCGAGAAAATGCAGGATTCCGGGCTCGACGGAGGCGTCACGATCGCTTGCGCTACACCTTCGTTTATCAAGAACTTGGGATAGCGGCGCGCCAAAGCAGGTAATTCTTGCGCGAGCAACTGCCGGTCCGATACGGTCAGCGTTTCCGGACTGTTTTCACCTATCTGCGGCGTGTAGACACTCACCCAGATGCGGGCGACCTCTGGGCGTCCATTCCAGAAAGAGACGTACTCTTCCAGATATTCACGGCGCTGGAGCATCGGGCGCGTGATCACCCAGTGGATATTCACCTCGCGGCCTTCAATATTCTTGAGAATGCGCACGTAGGTGGCGGGCTTGCGGCGAATATCGTGGTCCTCGGGCAAGCCGTCCACCGAAACAGCCACGCGGAGCCGCGAGATTTTCATCCACTCGACAGGAATGGGGATCACGCCGCTGGTTACAACCAAGGTAAAAATTCCCCGTTCGCTGAGTGCCGGCAGAACTTCGCTCAGTTCACGATGCCGCATCATGGGTTCGCCCCCCACGAGCGATACATGCAGCGGCTTGTGCTTGTCCACGAGTTCCAAAATGCCGCGAACGAGTTCCTGCCCGCGAAAATCGCTGAGTTCCCGAAGGGTAGCTCCCCCGCCTAGGTGTTCCGGGCCATACGCGTAGCAACCGGGACAGCTGAGAGGGCATTCTCGCGTGATCTCAATCGACAAGAAGGGGGCATTCCCGCGCAGAATACTCCCCCATCCCGCCAGTATCTCCCTGGCTGTGAGACTAGCTTTGGGCGACGAAGTCATGGTTTGTATATCTGATGCCTGGGCCGCAAACCGGGCTGCTTGTTTTCGGGGGCTGTTCTTATTGGTAACGGGGTGGGAAGGCAGCCAAGCCTTCGCGCAGTTGAACGGTGGTGGTGATGCGAATTTACTTCAGGTATTTTTTGAGGAAGGCGACGCTGCGAGTCCAGGCATCTTCTGCCGCTTCCGGTTGATAGTTGCTGGGGTCGTCAGGATTTTCGAATCCGTGCTTGGCGCCGTCATATATTTTTATGTCGACGCGCCGCGACATGTTTTTCATGGTCTTCTCGAATGACTGCACGTCGGTCATGAGGACGCCACGATCCAGCGCAGCGAAATTGCCCAGGACCGGAGCGAAAATCAATTGAATGTCGTTGGGGTCTGTCGGCAAGGCTCCGTAATTCACCACGCACGCGGCCAGGCGCGGTTGGGTCGTCGCGAGCTTTAGAGCATATGCCCCACCCATGTCCCATCCGATAACGCCGATGTGATCGCGGTCGACATCATTGCGAGTCATCAGAAGGTCGAATGCCGCCTGTATATCGCGAAGGGCTACGTCATCTTTGAGGGCCATTCTCAGATCAAGCGCAGTGGATGAGTCGGTTGCGACGTGGCCTCCATATAGGTCTACCGCGAGGGCCACAAATCCTGCCTCGCCGAGTTTCTGTGCCTGGGTCTTGATCCAATCGTTCAATCCCCACCAGGCGTGAATCACGATTACGGCGGGATGGCGCCCGGCGCCAGCAGGTTCGGTGAGAAACCCGCCCACGGTATCTTTACCCGCCGGGAATTGCACCGGCTCGGTCTTGAGCGCATCGGCACCAAGAGCACAAACTGCCGTGGCGAGACCGAACAAACACAGCGCAACAGCCGAGATTAACCGGAACTTCATCTTATGCGATTCTCCTGCCATTGGTGAGATGGCGCTTCGCCGTTCTATGATGCCCGCTCGACCTGCACGGCGGTGCCGTAGGCGATCACCTCGGTAACACCCTGCATCACCTCGGTGGCATCGTAACGCACGCCGATTACCGCGTTTGCGCCGCGGGCGACCGCGTGCTCCATCATGAGATCAAGCGCCTGTTCGCGCGTCTTTTCGCACATGCTTTCAAAAAGCGTTATATTGCCGCCGACGATTGTTTCCAGGGAAGCGCCCAGCGTGCCTAGAATACTGCGCGAACGCACAGTTACGCCGCGGACGAGACCAAGATTCCTCGCGACGCGGTAGCCCGGCAGCTCAAATGCAGTGGTTACCATGTCCGCGTTCACGCTGACGTTCATCAAGTCTCCGGGAACGCCCATAATATAGCGCGTTTGCGCGCAGACTCGCCTTCATAAATGAACATCCAACAAAAATAGCGAGGGTGGCCAGTCCGCGTTCCGGGCTGAATGAACTCGATTCAGCCTCGATGCGTCGTGGTATTTTCTGGAGCCGGAGACACCGTGTCGTACAGGCGGACCAAGGCCCATTGGGCATGTCCGGCGATAATTCCATCTTCACCCGCGGCGAGATTCTTTAGGAGCTCCACCACGCGCGGATATTCGGCCGACTGCGGCCCCAGGCCGGAATTCCCCAGCGCTACGCAAGCATTGCGTACCAAACCCCGCCACTTCGCGCGTTTGACGGCGCTCTTGCGGAATATCGCGCTGAATTCCTGCTGCTGAAGCGAGGCGAGCCATTCCAGCTCGGGGTGAAAGAGCAAATGCTGTTCGGCATTAGTGCCGGTTGGGTCTGGCACCTGAGTGGCGCTTAGCCGCGGCTGAAACTCCCTGAGGCTGGTGACCGGAGCCTTGCGATTCCAGGGGCAAACATCCTGGCAGATGTCGCAACCGATCACAGCGTTGCCCATGCCAGCACGCAGTTCCTCCGGGATCGCGCCGCGCAGTTCGATGGTGAGGTAGGAAATACAGCGCCGGCCATCGAGCACGTACGGCTCGGGAAACGCCTGGGTGGGACATGCGTCCAGGCATCTTGTGCAGCTTCCGCATAAGTCGGGAAGAGGCGCGGCCCCGTCGGAGAGCGTTGGGTCGAGCGCGAGAGTGGTGATGATCACGCCGAGGAAAAGCCACGATCCAAGCTGTTGGTTAATTAGGAAAGTATTCTTCGCGAGCCAGCCGAGCCCGGCATATTTTGCCGCGACACGTTCGATAATCGGACCTGTATCGACATAGGCGCGCGCCTCGAAAGGCTCGGTGAACTCCTTGCGCATGTCGGCCAGCAGTATATTCAGCTTCATCCCGATCACATCATGGTAATCGTCGCCCCAGGCGTAGCGCGAAATCCAACCGCGCGCCCGTTTGTCTTCACTTTCCGCGCCGTCGACGACCTTCGTAGAGTAAGGCTGAGGCGAATTGTAGTTAAGCGCTACGACGATCAAGCTGCGCGCCCCATCGAGCACGAGGCGGGGATCGCCTCGTCGCGGATCTCGCAGATAGTTCATGTCTCCGGCATATCCACGGGCAAGCCACTGAGGGAAAAAATCGAGTTCCCCGAGACCTTCTACAGGCGCGACGCCGCACAGGTCGAAGCCCGCCTCGCGAGCCCGCTCGCATACCCATTTCGTGCGTTGCGCGCCGTTCATCACGTGCCATTGTGCCTTAACAAAGTCTCGTTTGCCGGTTGTATCACAAGCGACAACCCCCGAACCTCGGCGTTACTTGTTTGGCCACGAAGCCAAACCGCTGCTACAATGCTTCGACATGACCGATTGGCGGCAGATCCAAGCCCGCATCCGCAAGGCGAAAAACAGCCCGGACGCACACACAAAACTTTCCGAACTTTTCCAGCGCACGCGCGACGGCATGGTCGCGTGGGAGCTTGGCGTGATTGAAGAAAAGGCCGAACGCATGAGCGAAGCCATCAAGTGGTACACCGTCGCGGCTGAGCGTTTCCGCCGCTCCGAATGGAAGAAGAAAGCCGAAGAGGCGCTGATGCGCCTGGGCGCTCCCGTGCCGGTGGCAGCGACACCGGCAGCGACAGGAACTGCCCAAGACGAGAGTTCGTCGAAACCTGCACCTGAAGAGTCCGCGAGCGAAACGCCTATTCCCTTGGCTTACGGTGAAATCCCCGAATCCGATTTGGATGGCGTGGAATCTTCTGTTGAAGCGGCTGAGCAGACGGGCGTTGCTAGTAACCCAGCTGGCGATCCCGCTCGCAAGAAGCGCCGGCGTGGGCGGCGCGGGGGCCGCGGACGCCGCCGCAAGGATGTGGCTGCTGGTTCCGGCTTGCCGACGCAGGCCTTCGCTGAATCCGCCGAGTCCGCCGCGCAGCCAAAGGCGGAGCCGCCCAAGCCGCTCCCGTTTCGCCAACCCGAGCCTCGACCGGCAGTCTTCGAACGTCCGGAGCGGGTCGAGCGGCACGCGCAAGAGACAGTTCGCCAAATGGCAGCGGAGCCGGCGCCTCCGCAGCTCCCGTCCGAGCGCCAAGCCCACGGCCGAGCCGGGGACCCCGCGCTCGCTTCGCGTATGGCACAGCTTGAATCGATGCTGCGCCGACTGGTGTCCAGCCCGCTCCATCGTCTCGATGAAGCGGATCAGGCACCCGCCGGCCCCGGCGTCTTTCTGCTTTCGGACTCCGACCAGATCTCTTCCTATTACATAGAAGCGTGCCAAACTCTTCGCGTTGGAGTCGGGAACCTGGCACGCGGTTCGCGAGGAAGCAAGAGCATCCGGGGAGGCCGGGGATTCTCCGACGCAGGCTTGAAAGAGAAGCTTTCCGAGCACCTTGGCATCCACGAATCGAAGGTCTCTCAGTACATGAAGGACCATTGCGTCATTCGGTGGATCCAGTTGGATGACGATGCCCAGCACCTTGCGCATTTCGCCATCGGAGTTTTGCGGACCCCGCTCAATCTTGATTGAGACCTTGCCGTGAAACCTCTAGTACCAAAGGCAGCTCCGTACCGTTCATAACGGTACGGACGCCCCCCAAGCCCTTTCCATTGGCTGCTACCAGTTGCCGTTCGCCCCCCCATTTCATCCATTCAAGCGACACCAATGGACGATCTGTGGAAACTACCCCAAAATCCATCGTTGTAATAGGTTACGGGTCTCGTACCATACACAAAACCGGTTTTTTAGAACAATCGGGAGTACCAAATTCTGGAAGGGCGTTTATCCCAAAGATTTTTAGAGGAAAGCCAAAATGCCGAATACTGTAAGCAACAAGCTCTGGAAGGCCTTTGACTGGTCGCTCTGCAAGGTGGCTGGTGTGACGTTCAACACGATTCAGTTCTTCAATAAGTACAATCCCAACCCTTCGTTCACGCCCAAATGGTCTGACAAGCCGTTGCTGAAGTCCTGGGAGAAGTCCAAGCCCACGCTCGGCTGGCCGCGCACAACGGACTCCCTGTGTCCCGACTGCGTCAAAGAGGCGCGCGACGCCATCATCAACGGCAAGAAGGATTGGACCGATCTGGTTCACGAAAAGGTGGGCGAGATCAAGGCGCAGATCATCGAGCGCGACGGGCAGGTCTGGATGGTGAAGGAATGCCCTGTCCACGGGAAATACGAAGACCTGATGGCGGTTGACGCAAAGTTCCTCGAGTGGATCGAGCAGAACTTCCCCGGCCGCGATATCCCGGCGCATAACGACGAAGACTTGCACAAGCACGGATCGAGCACTGTGCGGCACGGACGTGGAGCGGTTCTGACGGTCGACCTGACCAACCGCTGCAACATGATGTGCGATCCCTGCTTCATGGACGCGAACCAGGTTGGATATGTTCACGAACTGAACTGGGAAGAAATTCAGGAAATTCTCGACAACGCGCTAAAGATCAAGCCGCGGCGGCAAATGTCCGTGCAGTTCTCGGGCGGCGAACCAACGATGCATCCGCGCTTTACGGATGCGGTGCGGTACGCCCGCAAGATCGGCTACAACAGCGTGCAGGCAGCCACCAACGGCATCGAGTTCGCGAAGAGCAAGGAATTCTGCCGCGAAGCCTTTGAGGCGGGCATGCGCTACGCATACCTGCAATTCGACGGCATCGGCAACGACGCGAACGGCCACCGGCAGGTTGGCAACCTGTTCGACGTCAAGCTGCGAGCGATCGAAAACATGCACGAGGCGGGCATCGAAATCGTGCTGGTTACAACGATCGTCAACAACGTAAACAACGATCAGGTAGGCCCCATCGTGAAGTTCGCGATGGATAACCCCAAGAAAATCGCGTTCCTCTCGTTCCAGCCGGTTTCCTTCACCGGGCGAGACGAGGACATCACCCCGGAACGCCGGTTGCGCCAGCGCTATACACTGTCGCACCTGGCACAGGACGTGAGCAACCAGGTGGGCAAAGTGGAGCCGACTCGCGACTGGTTCCCGCTGTCGTTCATCTCCCCGTTTGCTGGTTTCGCGGATCTCGTACACGGTCCCGACGCGCAGTGGGGGGCGCTCTCCTGCGGTTGCCATCCGAACTGCGGCGTGGGCACGGCGATGATGATCCACAAGGAAACCAAAGAATGGGCGCCCATTTCGCGATTCCTGAACGCGCCACAACTGGTGAAGGATGTTTCGTCCATCACGGACGCTGCGCGTGGCAAGAAATTCTCTGCGTTTATGATGATGCTCGCGCTGCTTCGGAATTACGACTCGTTCGAGGCTCCCCCCAGCCTGCGACTGAAGGACATCTGGAAGAAGTTCGACAAGACTTGGGCGGTGTCGAAGGACTCCGACAAGAAGTACGGCCGCACGAACCCGGAGCGCACCTACGAAGACGCCATGAAGCGCCGCCAGGAAGATCCGTGGAACATGCTCTTTATCGCGGGCATGTGGTTCCAAGACCTGTTTAACTACGACTTCCGGCGCACCGAAATGTGCATTATCCCCTACGCGACGCAGCAGGGCGAAATCTCCTTCTGCGCGTACAACACCGGCGTCGGCTGGCGGAAAATCATCGAGAACATGCACAAGAACGCCACGGTCGCTCAGTGGTACAAGACGCACGGCAAGCACGAGATTTACGCCAAAGGCAAGAGCGTGACCCTCAACGAATATGAACACTCGCTGAAGATCAACGCGGAAGACGCCGCGCGCATTCGCCACCTGGAACACGACATTCCGCTCACCGCGGCCGAGGAAGACCGCATCCGCCGCAAGAAGGCGCTGGAGGAAGCAGCGAAGGTCCGCAAGATTTACGAAGAGCTTGTGCTCAAGAAACCCAAGGAGACGGTCGTCCAGATCGGCAGCATGGACCAGATCCGGATGGCTGTTCCCGGCGCGACAGTGCCGGTGCAAATCGCGCCGGCAAACGGCACCGGCCACCCAAATGGCAATGGTACAGCCGCTGAGAAGCCTCAAGCCGAAGCGGTCGCCGGCGACTGAGCCTTTCTTCACATCGTCTCGTCTTTCACAACAGCCCCGGCCAACGCCGGGGCTGTTGCTTTTTGGAATAGATGGATGCTTCGTTACGAGCAGTCGGGCAGCACGATCTGGAGACGTGGCCGTAAGGCCAGGAATTCCCGAATTTGATTTTTCCTGCCTTTGCGCTTGTTAGACGCAGACTGTCTCTGTACCCTTTAAAGGGTGTAAGGAGAATCCGAGATATGGGCGGAACATACAAGATTACCGAGTTGGTGGGAACATCACCCGTGAGTTTTGCGGAGGCGGCAAAGGCCGCCGTAGCGGAAGCTGCGAAGACAGTCCGCAACATGGAGTGGTTTGAGGTCCAGGAAGAAAGAGGCCGGATTAAGGACGGCCAAATCGAGGAGTTCCAGGTCAGGCTAAAAATCGGGTTCAAGATTGAGCGATAGTCGCGTCGCGTCAAAGTTGAGCGCAACGCGGAGGACCGCCTCCGGACGTTCCTGTTGACCTCTCCGCGGAGGAACGTGCCCGGTTTCGAGGTAGGGACTGGTATGCCACCGCTAGGGTGGCGGAGCCGCGCTCCGCGGTCTGGTGCGCTTTCAACCCGTGATAACTGCAAGCGATTTCTGTCTAGCTGGAGTCTAAGAAGTTGGTGGACGTGACCGGGATCGAACCGGTGACCCCCTGCTTGCAAAGCAGGTGCTCTCCCAGCTGAGCTACACGCCCACAGCTAAAGCCACCTAGGATTCTAGAGCATTTGGACCGCTCCGAAAACCCGAAACTCAGTTTGCGGTGAATGCGTGCAGGGCAACCTGACACTCGACCTTCGTGTGTTTGCATTTTGTTGGATTCGGCAGGCTCCGAAGCTGTCATTGTCAGACGAGCATTGGCGATCACCCTCCTTGACCTTTTAAACTTCCGCGGCCACTATGGGGAAATTATCGAAGGAGCGCGATGCCAGAGGGGAAAGGGCTGCTGATTGTTTACACCGGGCCGGGCAAGGGAAAAACGACTTGCGCCCTTGGCACCGCTTTTCGCGCGGTGGGACAAGGTTTGCGCGTGCTGATGGTGCAATTCATCAAAGGCTCGTGGCATTATGGCGAGCTCGATGCGGCGAAGATGCTCGGCGATGACAAGTTCGAGATTCGGCCCATGGGACGCGGCTTCGTAAAAGTAGGCGGCGCGGACACCGATCCCGAAGATGTCCGGCTCTGCGAACAGGCCTGGGAGTTTGGCCGGGAACAAATTTATGGCGAGAAATATGATCTGGTAGTGCTCGATGAAATCAACTACGTAATCAGCTACAAAATGCTCGAGGCCGAATCTGTGGTGGAAGCTCTTCAGAAGCGTCCCGAGCGAGTTCATGTGATTTGCACCGGCCGCAATGCGCATCCAAAGCTGGTCGAAGCCGCCGATCTCGTCACCGAGATGCGCGAAGTGAAACATCCTTACACGAAGGGCATCCTGGCGCAGCGCGGGATCGACTACTAGCTATGGCATGGTTCAAGCGCGAGAGAAGTGCCATCGAGAATCCGACGCCTGTGGATGAGCGCCGCGTTCGCACCGAGGGCCTCTGGATCAAATGCAGCTCCTGCAATGCCATCATCTGGAAAAAAGATCTCGAGGCCAACTGGGAAGTGTGCCCGAAGTGTGACCATCATTTCCGGCTGGACGCCCGCCGGCGCCTCGAGTTGCTGCTAGACGACGAGCATTGGACTGAACTCGACGCCGATCTTGCTTCAAGCGATCCGCTCCATTTCACCGATAAAAAGCCGTACGCGAAACGGCTGGAAGAGGCCCAAGGAAAACTCGCGATGAAAGATGCCATCATTACCGCCGAGGGCCGTCTAAGCGGCAGAGCCGTGGTCTGCTGTTCGATGGAATTCGGTTTCATTGGCGGGTCGATGGGCGCGGTCGTTGGAGAGAAGGCCACGCGTGCCATTGAGCGCTCGCTCTCGCAGAAACAACCGCTGATCATTGTTTCTTGTTCCGGCGGAGCCCGCATGATGGAAGGAGCGGTAAGCCTGATGCAACTTGCGAAGGTCTCCGCGGCTCTTGCCCGGCTCGATGAAGCGCGGCTTCCGTACATTTCGGTGCTCACCGATCCGACTACCGGCGGCGTAACGGCGAGCTATGCAATGCTCGGCGACTTGAACATTGCCGAGCCGGGTGCCCTGATTGGATTTGCGGGCCCGCGGGTGATAGAACAGACCATTCGCCAGAAGCTTCCGGAGGGTTTTCAACGAGCGGAATTCCTGCTTCAACACGGTTTTTTGGATGCCATCGTTCCCCGCCGGGACCTGAAATCCTACATTTCGCGGTCGCTCGAGTTCTTTCTGCAGTAGTCACGATGAACTACGACGAATCCGTTCGCGCGCTTCTGACGCTGGGCCGTGAGCTTGCCGCACCTCGCCAAGCGCGCCTGGAGAAATTCGCCCTCGACGATATTTCCAGGCTGGCCGGGGACCTTGGCGATCCTCAGCTCGCCATTCCATGCGTGCATATCGCTGGCACGAATGGCAAGGGTTCGACTGCCGCGATGCTTGAATCCATTCTCCGCGCCGCGGGCCTTCGCACCGGGTTGTACACGTCACCGCACCTTGAGCGAATCAACGAACGCGTCCGTATCAACGGCGTGGACATTTCCGATGCAGCGTTTGCAATCGTTTGGACGCGGGTAAAAACGTCCATCGAGAGGCTGATGGCTTCCGGCGCGCTGGCCGCGCATCCCAGCTTTTTCGAGTGCATGACCGCCATGGCATTTCTAGCGTTCGCAGAGAATCGCTTGGACTTCGCTGTCTATGAAGTGGGGTTGGGCGGCCGCTTTGACGCTACGAATATCGTGAAGCCCGAGGTTGCTGTGATTACACCCGTTGATTTCGACCATGAGAATTTTCTCGGCCACTCGATCGAGGAAATCGCAGGAGAAAAAGCGGGTATCATCAAAGCCGGAGCCTGCGTCGTTAGTTCGCCGCAACGCCCGGAGGCTCATGCGGTAATCGCGAGCCGATGCAAGGATCTCGATGCCAGGCTTTTCGAAGTGAGCGGTTCGTGGCGCATCACTCGAATCGAGTCCCTGGACGGCCGCTATCGTGCAAGCGTTTCCCCATCCCATTCGCAGATGACGCTTACAATTGAGCCTCCGCTCCCGGGACGCTTCCAGATTGATAATGCACTCACCGCCGCGACTGCGGCTCGTCTTCTCGCCGAGCGCGGTTTCGAAATTTCCAGCGCCGCGATCACCCAAGGAATTGCCGCAGCAAGGTGGCCGGGGCGCCTAGAGCGTCTCGGCGAACGGCCTGCAGTTTACCTCGACGGTACGCACAATCCCGCGGGAGCGCGGCAACTGCTCCATTTTTGGCAGGAGAATTTCGCGGGGCGCCGCATTTTTCTTGTCTACGGGGCGATGCGCGACAAGGCCGTCGACGAAATTGCAGGCACACTCTTCCCCCAGGCTGACGCGGTCATCTTGACTCAACCGCGGCAACCCCGCGCCATTTCAGCCGTGTCCCTTCAGGAGATGACTGGGCATCTTGCCAAGTCTACGATGGTCGTCCCGGACGCTTGCAGAGCACTCGAACGCGCCTTGGAAATGGCCGCCCCGGCAGATGCCGTGTTCGCCACCGGTTCGCTCTATCTCGTCGGAGACTTGCGCGCCTATTGGGCCACGCGAAAGACCCTGCAAAAAGGCGCGGAAATTGTTCCTCAGCGCCGTGGTTAAGAGAATTTACCGGAATCCAAAACTGCCCCACGGTGATACGATCTAATTTCATGGAGCTTTCAGAAAAAGCAAAACCTCGCGTGGGGATTCCGTATCGCACTCGTAAGGAAGAACTTACGGGCGACTTCACCCACATTGGAAAGTATGTAAGAGCTATAAACCGCGCAGGCGGTGAGCCCGTCGTCCTCTCCCTGGGCCGCTCCGCGGTCGAAGTAAAGGAAGTCGCCCGAACTCTCGACGCGGTCTTGTTGTCGGGAAGTCCGGCGGATATCGATCCGTCTCTGTTCCACACCAAGAGGCATTCTCAAACCGCAACGCCCGATTCCGACCGCGAGCGAACCGACTTCACGCTCTTGGATCACGCGCTAGCGGACAACAAGCCGGTTCTCGCGATTTGCTACGGAATCCAGAGCTTGAATGTCTTTCTCGGTGGCACTCTCGTTCAGGACATTCCCAGCGAGGTGGGTACCGTAATCGAGCATGAGTGGGAAGATGAGCAGGGCGCGCCGGAAACCTTCCACCCGGTTTCTATTGAGCCGGGATCGCAGTTGGCGCAGATCGCGGACGCCGCCGAAGCGCGGGTCAATAGTTCCCACCACCAGTCGATCCTTGATCCGGGGCGCGGTCTCCGCGTTGTCGCGCGCGCCAAGGATCAGGTTGTTGAGGCAGTTGAATGGACAGGTGGCAATTCGTGGGTGGTGGGGGTTCAATGGCACCCAGAACGAATGGTCGATAAGGATCCACTTGCCCGGGACCTGTTCCGCACCTTGATCGAGACGGCCCGAAAATCAACCACGCGCGCTTAGCAGGCCTTTCGAATTACCCCTCGAGCGTGGAAGGCGCTATGATTGGCTGGTTCGGGGGCGTTACCGAATCTGGCAACCTTCGGCGCAGCCAAAGTGATCAATATGAACGGAGGTTTTGTCTTGTGCGCATAAGCTGGCGTCGCTTCGAGCTTGTGATGCTGTTTGGGACAATCTTGGCGGCCTTAGTTCCCTCGGTATCGGCGCAGGATACGGTCGTGCTGATGCCGGAACAAAGCGCGGCAAAGGCCAAGCAGCTGATTCAGCAGGCGATTGATGCCTTGGGTGGAAGCGCTTACCTGAACGTGCGCGATATGACGTGCACCGGCCGGGCCAGCCAGTTCGGCCATTCCGGCGAACTCGACGGTTTTGAAACGTTCATCAATTACGTTGAACCGCCGACTATGGATCGCACCGAAAATCTTCCGAAGCGCAACATCATCGATGTTTACAACGGAGATAAGGGATGGACGCTCGACCGCGGGGGGGTCGCGGAGGCGCCGATTACAGACCTGGCCCGCTTTCAGGACAACGTCCGAAAAGATATGTTCAATATTCTGAAAAATCGCATTCATGAAGACGGCATGATTTTCCGCTATGCCGGCTTGGATATCGTGGACCTGCACGAAGTCGACTGGGTTGAAATGGTCGACGCAGACGATCGCACGATCCGCATCGCGTTCGCGAGGGAGAATCACCTGCCCCTTCGAAAGGTTGTCCAGACCCGCGATCCCAAGACTCGTAACATGACTGAGGAAATCGAGCTCTTCTCCAACTACCATCCCATCAGCGGGATTCAAACGCCTTTCCAGATCGAGCGCGACCGCAACGGCATAAAGATTTATCAGATTTTCTTCGATAAGTGCGATTACAACACCGGTCTTCCGGCTTCGCTGTTCACCAAGGAATCGCTCGACGAGCGCTGGGAAAAGATCGGCAAAGGTGAAAGAGCCAAAGAGAAAAAAGAAGAGAAAAAGGAAGCCAAGGCCTCCTCTTCCGCAAATTAACCGATGCCGGCTTGGCTGCCGAATTGAATCGCCGGCCTTCGCGCCCCGCTACTCAACGCCCATCTTGCGCTTGCGATGAAGTTTCACGGCCGCGCTCCTCAGCGTTTCCGGAATGTTTTTGTTTGTCGTGAGTTTCACGAGATCCGTGGCTGTCAGCCGCGGAAACAAATGCAGGGACACATCGAGGGGCGTCTTTGGATTATTCACAAGATTCTTTGCAACCGCATAGTTCTTCATAAAGATGCGCATCGATGAGATCGCGCGCAGCACTTCCTTGGAAAGATTCGTCATTCCGGCGAAGCCTTCCACCTCAGAATCGGTGAGCTTCGGCGATTGCAGCACGGCGCGTTGCACAAGCTTGTTGGGGTCGCGGATCAGCATCAGCCGCTCGGTGCGAGCGCCTTTCATTGCGAGGGTGAGCCTTTGGCCCACGGTCATGTGCGACACCCTCTGCATGAGGGTTTCACGCTTGGCCACATCCGGCTCGATTTCCGCCACCGCCTCTTCAATTTCGGCGAGGGACATTGCTCCTTTTTTCATTTCGTCGAGAAGCGTCCGCTGCTCAGGACTCGGGACCGAAGAGCTCATGACCGCCTCGACGAGGACGGGGTCCTCGCAGAACCGCTCCAGATTGTCGAGCAGCGCCTGGATTCCATAGGTGGACAGATGGGCGGCGAGTTGCGTGACGCGCTCCGTAGGGCAGCCGACGTTCTTCGCTAGTGCGTCCGCGATTCCAGGCCGCGTTCCGAGGGTTTCCGCGCAGAAGCGAAACAGCAGAGGGTCTGAGTCGGAGCGCTCCAAAGCCTTAACGAAATACTCTATCGGCTGGGTTATCAGCACAGCGAGCGCGCGCTCCGCAACAGCAGGGTCCGGATCTGCCGCAAGTATTGCGAGCACCTCTACTCGGTCTTCGGGCGAAAGAGGTATCCCTCCGGAGCACACTGCCATCTTTCGTTCGCGTGTCTCGGGTTTGAACAGGCTGCGCTGGGTTAAGGCGAGTGTTGACATAGAAGGCCTTCCTGACCACTTCCGCAGCGACGAACGACACCACGGACCAGACACCGCGATTTTCCCATGCGCTCGCGCCAGCCGAGTGTGCTACAGAAACGTCAGGTGTCCAATGCTCTACGTTTACTTTTGTTCCCTTCCCTGTTTGATCCGAAGAGCGAATTAACTAGACGGAGGCACTTCGCTGCGACTACCATTTCCGGGCTTTTATTTCCTGGAGGAAACAAATGGCCAAAGGATACTGGGTCACTTTCTATCGATCAGCTCCCAACCCTGATGCGCTTGCGGAATACGCAAGGCAGGGCACTATCGCCATTCAGGCAGCGGGAGGGCGCTTTATCGCCCGCGGGCCTGCCGTAAAAACTTTCGAAGCGGGGCTGAGCCAACGTTCGGTCATTATTGAGTTTGACAGCGTGGAAAAGGCCATCTCCGCCTATGAGAGCCCGGCTTACCAGGCGGCGTTGAAGGCACTCGGACCCGTTGAGAGGGAGGTAAGAATTATTCCGGGAGTCTGATCGTACAGCAGGAGATTTCCGAAGGCCACCGCCAGAGCGATCGTCTAACGGGCCGCAGGACGTGGTTTCAGGTCCTTTCGACTGATCGAGATGCTGTTGTTGCCGTGGCGTCCCGGCATCTCCTTGGGGGGTATGTTTTCGCCATTCAACTGCAGTTTTACAGCGCCCGGATCGCTTGAGGTTATTTCGAACCCCTGGTGGGCCTCGAAATTCTTCGGGTCATCCGAATGGAGCCGTCCCCTAAAGAGGACTTTGCCGTCTCCGGTCACTTGTATGCGGGCTGTCTTGGTCGTTTCAAGCCTCAGCTTCAAGGGTTCTGACGCAGGACTTTCCAAACCTGCAACCGAGCCGGGGTCTGCTGGCGGTTGATTTGCGGAAGCATTTATCGTTTTGCCAGGCGAGATTGCCGCAGGGGTTCCGGAGTTACCGCCCGTCGTGCCCGAGGTAACCAACGCGTTAGCGGTGGGAGCCGACGGAGTCCCCGATGTCATCACCGCCGCGGCTGCTTTCTGCCGTCGCACAGAAATTCGGTGGTGTACGAACCAGCCGGCCGCGATCAACAAAAGCAGCAAAGCCGAGACCGCGATGAGTGCGGGCCGGTAATCTCGCGGCATCGCGCCACTTGGTTGCGGCGGTGCTTTGGCTTGCGACTCGCCGCCAGTCTCGAGCGCGTATTCGGCGACCATCCCGTCTTCGTCGAGACCCAGAAAATGCGCGGTTGCACGGACGAATCCTCGATTGAAAGCCCCGCCAGGCAGTTCGTCCCAGCGCCCGTTTTCGAGGGCTTCGAGGAAACTTGTTTTGATGCGGGTTGCCGCGGCGATTTCGTCGAGGGAAACCCCCCGCAACTCACGCTCGCGTTTTAAGTGTTCACCGAAGGGTGTGGATGACATCCGCTCGAATCCGAACCAAAGAAAAATATAGGCGCAGGCCGCAGGAGTGTCAATCGCTGGGCGCAATTCTTAACATAACGCCGCGCCGCCATTGGTTTTTTGGCACCTTGCTTGCTTTGATGATTGCAGTGAGTGAAAACGGTTCACTATAATGCCATTGTTGCCCGATAAGCCCACCTACGCGAAGTCGTCCCCTCCCGATGTGTTGCGAAGGGCCACAGATGGCAAGCCCTTTTCCGGCATCGAGCGGCGGCGCAATCCAAGCGGCCCAATGGATTTGCCGGAGGGCGGCGAGGTCAGCCTATTCCACGAACTCGGCAAGGCTCTCACCTCTTCGCTTCAGCTCGATCAAGTTCTCCGCACCATAATGGAAAAGATCAACGAGGTATTGAGGCCGGACACCTGGTCGCTCCTTCTGATGGACATCGAGAAGAATGAACTTTATTTCCAAATCGCCACAGGTAAGGCTTCCGGCGCGCTGAAAGATATTCGTATCAAAGTGGGTCAGGGCCTGGCAGGTTGGGTGGCGCAGTCCGGGCAGGCCGTAGTGGTTCCCGACACGACTAAGGACTCCCGATTTTTCGCCCAGGTCGACGAGAAGACGCGCATGGAAACGCAATCGATTGTTGCCGTTCCCGTCCGCTTTCGCGAGCAATGCCTGGGGGTCATCGAACTGATCAACTGCGTTGGACCCGAAGGTGTTTTCAGCCAGCGCGATCTCGCCCTGCTGGAAGCGCTCGCCGACTACGCTGCCATTGCCATCGAAAACGCCCGCCACGTCCAGCGTATACACGAACTTACGATTACCGACGATTGCACCAGCCTGTACAACGCCCGCCACTTGAATTTCATGCTCGATACGGAGATTTACCGCTCCCATCGCTATGCGTTCGAATTCTCGCTGATATTCATTGACCTGGATCACTTCAAGGCCATCAACGACACCTACGGGCACTTGATGGGATCCAAGCTGCTCTCCGAGATTGGAGAGGCCATCAAGGAAAAATGCCGCATGATCGACCTGGCGTTCCGTTACGGTGGCGACGAATTCGTCGTGCTGCTGCCGCAAACCTCCAAAGAAAACGCCCTGAGCGTGGCCCGCCGCTTGCATAAACTGATTCGCGAAACGGTTTGGCTGAAGGAACCCGGGATCAACGTCAACATAACCGCAAGCGTGGGGGTCGCTTCCTATCCCACCGATTCACGCACGAAGGCCGAACTCCTGCATCTCGCCGATGAGGCCATGTACTTCATCAAGAATACGACCCGAGATAGTGTCGCTGCTTCGGGCGAAGAAACCATCCGCAAGTTTGAGACCCGCTGAATCAGACTCCGTCGTAGCCCGCACCGGCTTCCCGCGTCCCAACCGAGGTTGTTCGCTGATAACCAGTCACCTATACTCGACTTCGGGGCTAAAAGCAGCCTTTTGAATGGCAACCTCTTCGTTCGACCAAGCGGAGTGCCCTAAGGCTTATGCGACCAGGAAATCTCATTGCGTAATCAGCAGGCCGAGCGCTATGCGCGGATTGCAGTTCTTTGCGCTGGATTCATCGTCCTTGTAGTGGCCGGGGCCTACATCGAACGCTCCATCCATCGAGCACGCGGACGCCGAAGCCTGTCTTCGATTGTTCCTGCGGAGGTACAGCAGCAATCAGACAACTTTTCTTACTCCGACGTCGAGGAGGGCCGCACCGTCTTCACCGTTCGCGCATCGCACGCCACCGAGTTCAAAGACCAGAACCGAGCCCTCCTCCAGGACGTCTGGATCACGGCCTATGGCCATCAAGGAAACCGCAACGACAACATCCACACACGCGAATGCAGCTACGAACCCGCATCTGGCGGCATCCGCTGCCAGGGGGCAGTACAGATTGATATTCAAGGCGCGAATCCTGCGCCGGGAAAATCCGCAGGCCAAGCCATGCGGGTGAAAACGAGTGACCTCACATTTAACCGCGAATCCGGTGAAGCCTCGACCCCCGCACCTGTCGAATTTCAATTCCCGCAAGGGAGAGGCCACGGTGTAGGAGTGAATTACAGCACGCGCGATGCGACACTGCGTGTGAACCAGTCGGTTGAGCTCGATCTGAGTGCTTCCGACCGAGCTGGTGGCTTGCCTGTAAATGCTGCGGGAAGCAGCCTCGAAATCCGCAGAAATGAACACCTTGTCGTCCTCAGAGGCCCGACAACTGTCCGGCAAGGTGGCCGCCAGCTGTCGGCGGGCGAGATTTCGATCACCCTTGACGAAAACGATCGCGCCAAAGAGGCGACAGCGGAAGGCAGCCCTGTCATTCGCGGCCTGGAGGGCGGCGGAGAATTCAGCCTTGCCGCAAATAAGTTTGAGTCCTCGTTGAACGAGGAGGGCTGGGTCGAGACCGTTATCGCGGAGGGAAGGGTCGTCGGCTCGCGCCAGACCAGCGCCGGCACCGATCATTTCTCGGCTGCCCGAGTGGATTTTGCGATGCTCCCGGAACGCAACCTCATCCACCAAATGACGGCGAATGGTGGCGTAACGGCCGATTCGAGGGAGGGCGCCGACTCACGTTCGCTGAAGACAGAATCCCTGCGGATTACATTTTCTAACACTCCCAGGACTACCCACGGGCTTGATCAACCCGCTTCGCAGCAGCATGCCACTACACCGGAGTCGCAACGGATCGAAAGCGCCGAAACACTTGCGCCCTCCACAATCGAGTCGAGATCGGGAAACGAAACCACAAACCTCAGCGCCCAAAAATTCGTGGCTCAATTTGACTCGAATGGCCGCCTCGATAAGTTGCTGGGGCACTCAGGCGTCAATATCCGCCGACAGGTCTCCGGTGGAGTTCTGCAATCGAGTTCAGCTTCTGAATTGATCGCAACTTTTACGCCGGACGGTCAATGGGACACCCTGGACGAGACGGGAAATGTCCGATTTCGGGAATCCGACCGACAGGCAAGTGCCGCTCGATCCAAGATGTCCCGCACAAGCGGGCTGACACAGCTTGAAGGTTCCCCTGTGCTTTCGGACTCCGTGAGCCGCACAAGCGCATCGTCGGTCAGCATGAATCAGCAATCGGGCGAACTCCGCGCATCCGGCGGCGTCATTTCCACCTATTTTGCCTCTGCCTCCAAGGACGCAGTTACTCTCGGCTCTGGCCCCGCCCACATCTCCGCGGACTCTCTTTCGGGCTCAACGTCGTCAGGTCACGTGATCTACGAAGGCCACGCGCGCTTATGGCAGGGGCAATCGGTGCTTGAGGCGGAGCGTGTCGAACTGTGGCGAGACGAAGAGAAGATGCAGGCTACCGGTCACGTCGTGGCAATTTTTCCTCAAGCCCCGGGTTCCGGCCCTTCTCTCGGTCCGGCGCCAACGAAGTCCCCGCCCCCTGCTGCTTCAGGTCCTACCCTCTGGCAGATTCGCGCGCCAATTCTGACGTACTGGGGCACCGAGGGAAGAGCCCACTTGGAAGGTGGCGTAACCGCGGCGTCCGACCAGGGTTCGCTCGAGTCGCGAACTCTGGATGCCTTCCTGACGCCAACCCAGGGCACTGGGACTTCCTCCGTGAATCCTCCGGCGCAGTCGGGCGGCTCGCCGAAGCAATCGGCGGGCCCGGGTGGGCGGCAGCTAAGCCGTGTCTTGGCCGAGGGGAAGGTCGTAGTTCACCAAAGCGATCGCCGGGGGACCGCCGACCAAGCGGAATACACTGCCGCTGAAGGAAAATTCGTGCTTTCCGGCGGCCAGCCCACGCTAACCGACGCTGCGAACGACACAACTACGGGGCGTTCGTTGACCTTCTTTGTGGCGAGTGATACGATTTTGATCGATTCGCAAGAAGGTTTGCGCACTCTGACGAAGCACCGGGTTGAGAAATGAACCAGCATGTCGAAGCTTCAGGCCGCGGAACTGCGGAAGGCGTACAGAGGACGAAAAGTAGTCGATGACGTTTCTTTGGAGATTTGTCAGGGCGAGGTTGTAGGGCTGCTCGGACCGAATGGCGCAGGGAAGACGACGACGTTTTACATTTTGGTTGGTCTCGCCCGCCCCGACTATGGGCGTGTTTTGTTGGACGGCGAGGATATCACCGACCTCCCCATGTATTTGAGAGCTCGCGGCGGTATCAGCTACCTTCCTCAGGAACCTTCGGTCTTTCGAAAAATGACGGTGGAGGAAAACCTCCTGGCGGTGCTCGAGACCCTCTCCTTGACGCCGGAGCAGAGACGAGAGCGAGTCGAGGAATTATTGGCACAGATGGGACTGGAGGGAGTGCGCTATAGTAAGGCATACGTGTTATCCGGGGGCGAGCGCAGGCGGCTTGAGATCGCCCGTTCCCTGGTCCTCTCACCGTCCTTTGTGCTGCTGGATGAGCCCTTTGCGGGAATTGACCCCCTGACTGTCGTGGACATACAGAAAATAATTGCGGATCTGAGTGCGGCAGGCATCGGCGTTTTGGTCACCGACCACAACGTGCGGGATACCCTTGCTGTCACAAGTCGTGCTTACATAATCAGTGGCGGCAAGATTCTGGCCGCGGGAACGCCTGCGGAACTTTCCGCCAACCCGGACGTTCGCCGCATCTATCTGGGAGAGGGTTTTCGTCTCAACTGAATGCTATGAATTGGCTTGCACCCAAACTGAATCTTCGCGTCGCCCAAAAGCAGATTCTGACCCCGGGCCTTGTCCAGATGGTCAGCGTCCTAGCTCTGAACCGACTCGAGCTCCGGGAGATGATCAATCAGGAGATCATGGCGAATCCTGTCCTGGAGGAAGTCGCCGAAGAGGGAACTGCGGCTGAGAGCTATACGGACGAAGCATTCCTCAAGAAGGAAACAGAGAAGCTGCCCGAAACACCGGCGGCCAATCCCTTTGACGAATTCGATTTCGGCTCTTTCTTCGGTCAGTATCTCGATACCGGCAGCGAGCGGGTCGCAAGCGGAGAGCATGAAGAAATCGAAAAACCCTCTTTTGACAAGTTTCTTTCCTCCCCGGCCAGCCTCACCGACTACTTGATGTGGCAGCTAAGCGTCAGCATTTCGAGCGAAGAAGTCCGCAAAATCGCGGAGTCGATCATCGGAAACCTCGATGAAAACGGCTATTTGACCGCGACCCTCGAAGAAATTGCTCAGGCCGCAGACTACTCGATGGAAGATGTGGAAGAAGCCCTTACCATGGTTCAGGAATTCGACCCTCCCGGCGTGGCGGCTCGCGACTTGCAGGAGTGCCTGCTCATTCAGCTTAAGGTGGTTGATCCGCAGAATACCCTGGCGCAGCAGATCATTGCCGAACATCTAAAGCTACTGCAGAACAACCAGATGAAAGAAGTGGCTCGCACCCTCAACCGGCCGATCGAGCTGGTGAAGCGAGCCGTAGACGTGATCAAGCGCCTTGATCCGAAGCCCGGCCTCCGCTACAACAAGACCGAACCCCGGCTCGTCGAACCCGATGTGCAGTTCCGGAAAGTCGATGGCGAGTGGCAGGTTTTTATCAACGATGACGATCTGCCGCAGCTTCGACTTAGCCCCACCTATCGCCGACTCCTTGCAAGGGACGCAGCCGACCGCGACGTGCGCTCCTATGTGAAGGAACGTTTCACCGCAGCGATCCAGCTGATGAAGAATATCGAGCAGCGCAAGCACACGATCGTGCGCGTTTGCAATTCCATCCTCCGCCGGCAAGCCGACTTTCTGGATTATGGCCCCGATCATCTGAAACCCATGATGATCAAAGAGGTCGCTGAGGAGGTTGGAGTGCACCCCTCGACCGTCAGCCGGGCCGTCGCCAACAAATACGTCCATACCCCACAGGGCGTGCTGGAACTCCGCACGTTTTTCTCCGAATCCGTAAACGGCCCGCAGGGCAGCGAGATGTCTCTTTCCTCTCTCAAGCGTCGCGTAAAGCAAATGATCGACGAGGAAGACACCTCGCACCCGCTCACCGATGAACAGATAACCAAGAAGCTCAGCGATGAAGGCATACACGTAACGCGCCGCACCGTGGCCAAATACCGCGAAGATTTGCGAATCCCGAGCACGCATCGCCGCCGGGTAAAGGTTTAACGGCCGCCCGTGGCGCGCAACGCCCGGAAACGCGATGGGCGCCAACTCGTGCTCCTTACGGGCCTGTCCGGCTCCGGCAAGGGTTCCATCCTCAATACTTTCGAAGATCTCGGCTTCTACTGCGTCGACAATCTTCCCGTAGCCCTCATTCCCACATTCAGCGAACTATACGAAAGCGGCCGCGGAGAAATCGAGCGGGCCGCACTTCTCGTAGACGCCCGTGAAGGCGAACAGATTGAAAACCTGCCGAAGGTGTATCGCCGGTTGCGCAGCGAGCACCCTGTCACGCTAGTTTTCAGCGAAGCCAGCGACGACGCGCTGATCCGCCGTTTCAGCGAAACGCGCCGACCCCACCCGCTGGCGCACGGCGGTTCGATCGCGGACGGTATACGTGAGGAACGCCGGCGGATGGCTCCAATCAGGCGCCTCGCTGATGTAATTATCGACACCACGAAATTCAACGTGCACGAACTCCGCCAGTTCATCATCGATCGCTTCCAGAATCCAGGCCGCAACCCGTTGATGATCTCGGTGGTAAGCTTCGGATTTCGCTACGGCGTCCCCGCCGACGCCGATCTTGTTTTCGACGTTCGCTTTTTGCCCAATCCCCACTTCGTGCAGCGCCTTCGCCCGTTTTCGGGAAAAGACGCGCGCGTCGCTCGCTATATCCGCTCGTTCCCTCAAACCGGTCAGTTCTTGAGGCGCATCGAGAGCCTGCTGGCGTACTTGATTCCGCACTACATTCGGGAAGGAAAGAGCTATCTCACCGTGGCTCTCGGCTGCACCGGCGGAAGACATCGCTCTGTAGCTCTATCGGAGGTGATACGGCAGAGCCTGCAGAAAAGGGGCTACTCCACGAAAGTGGTGCACCGCGACCTGGACAAAACCACTTCGTGACAACGAGGCGGGCGGCTGACAACTCCCCAGGAAATCAGCCTGAGCAAATTGCGCCAGCTGTTCGGGAAAATGGTCTTTTTGCGCCCGTCGCCTTGCAAGAATCGCCGTTCCTGCATAGTCTATGCAGATTCAATTTGGCTGCGATCGCTCCATGAACCCTGGGCCCTCTACTCAAAATCCGGAAGCCCTCCGACCCGTCAGGGATCGCGACGCCATTCGGCGCTTGCTCGGATTCCTGGTGCCCCATGCCCCGCTGTTGATTGCAGGGGTCGTACTCATCGCGGTGATGGGCTTGGTGGAATTCCTGGTGGCCTTCGCCATCCGGCCCGCCCTGGACATCGTTCTTAACCCGCAGTCCACGATCCAGAAGCTTGAGCTTTTTCGAATACCGGGCACGTCTCACGTTGTTTACCTCAACTCGTTCGTGCCATCCCGCATCCATCACGTCTGGTCAGTATTCGCCGTCGCGATGTTGCTTCTCTACCTTATAAAAGGCCTCGCCGAATATTTCGGCAGCACCCTGGTACAGTACGTCGGCCTCGCGAGTATCACCGATCTCCGAAATCATGTGTACGACAAGGTGGTCCAGCAGCCGGTTGGATTCTTTCAGAAAAACCCAGTGGGCCGCGTCATGTCTGCGGTCATCAGCGACATTGAGCAGATGCGCAGCGCCTTCTCCGACTGGATGGCGGAGCTCTTCCGGCAGCTTTTCAGCTTTGTCGCCTTCGTGCTCGTTCTAGCGATCATTGATTGGAGGATGGCCCTCGGGTCAGCCATTTTGATCCCACTGGTGGCATGGCCCGTCGGCAAGTTCGGCCGCCGCATTCGCAAGTCATCGGAAATAAGCCGTTCGCGCCTCGCCGATCTCAGCCAGATACTCCATGAAACCATCAGCGGCAATCGTGTAGTGAAAGCGTTCGGCATGGAGGGCTTTGAGATCAGAAAGTTTCGCGAAGCCGCGCGCAAGCTCCTGAGAGAAAACATGAGGTGGGTTCGGGCCCTGGCCGCGACTTCTCCCCTGATGGACCTGCTAGGCGCCGTCGTGATCTCGATGATCCTGCTGGCTGCGCGAGGCGAAATCAAGAGCGGGCGTCTCACCCTCGGCCTGTTTGGAGCATTCACATACGCGCTATTTAAGGCCTATGAGCCGATCAAGCGCATCGGCACCGTCTACCAACTCTTCCTGCAGGCCATCGGTATCTCCACTCAGGTTTTTGCGTTCATCGATCTACCGGAAGAGGTGTTGGACGACCCCGGCGCCAAAACGATGCCGCGCTTCGCCAGCTCGATCGAGTTTGACGACGCAAGCTTTGCGTATGACGGAGGCCCGTCAATCCTGAAAGGGATCGAGCTTCGGGTTCCGGCCGGAGATGTTGTTGCGCTCGTCGGTTCGAGCGGGGCGGGCAAGACGACCCTCGTCAATCTTCTTCCTCGCTTCTACAATGCGACCTCGGGAGCCATCCGGATTGACGGCATCGACTTGCGCCACGTAACGCTTCGTTCGCTTCGCGAACAAATGGCCATCGTCACGCAGGAAACGATTCTCTTCAACGACACGGTCTGGAACAATCTTTGCTATGGCCGCCCCGCGATGCCTGAAGAAAAGGTTATCGCGGCGGCTCAGGCAGCCCTCGCTCACGACTTCATCACAGAGATGCCCGATGGTTATCAGACCATGATCGGAGACCGCGGACAGCGCCTTTCCGGCGGTCAGCGTCAACGCCTTGCCATTGCACGCGCTCTTCTGAAGGACGCGCCAATCCTGATCCTCGACGAAGCGACCTCGGAGCTCGATTCGGAGTCCGAGTTGCTTGTTCAGAATGCCCTCAACAACCTAATGGCGGGTCGCACCGTTTTCGTGATTGCCCACCGCCTCTCCACCATTCGCCGGGCCACCACCATCGCCGTTCTGGACAACGGAATGATTCGCGAGCGGGGTACCCACGAGGAACTTCTCGTGCGAGGCGGACTCTACGCCCGCCTTTACGATATACAATTCCGCGATGCAGAGCCCGCGTCGCGTATTGCGGGACTGTTGTGATCATGTCTAGCGCACCGCCCGTATCCGAGACACCGACGCCGCGGGCTCGCACAGCCTTGCGGTCAATGACCGGTTACGCACAGGCGCACGCCAGTGAAAGCGGCTGGAGCTTGCGTATTTCGGTCCGCAGCGTGAACCACCGTTTTCTCGATTTGCACTTGCGGGTTCCAGAAGGTTTTGAGCCGCTCGAATCCCGCGTCCGGCAGATCGTTCGCGATCGTATTCATCGCGGCCACCTGGACGTTACGCTCTATTACGATCTCGCGGGCCCTGCCGCCGTTGGGGTAAACGAAGGCATTGCCGGCGCTTACGTCGAGGCGGTGAATGCTCTTCGCAAACGTTTCAACATTCAGGCAGAACCCGATCTCGCTTCCGTCCTGCGTCTTCCCGGAGTAATCGGAGCTGCCGCTACCTCGATCGAGAAACACCTCGATCGTTTCGAAATTGTGGTCTCGCGATGCCTGGCCGAGGCGCTCGACAAGCTTAATCACATGCGCGAGCAGGAAGGGAACCATCTCCGCGAGGAGATGACGGGCCGTCTGAGCACGATCGCAAGCCATGCGACGAGGCTCGAAGACATCGCGGAGCGAGCGCGCCCCGCCTTCATCCGCAGGCTCGAACAGCGCTTGCGAGACATTCTCGGGGAAGCGCAACTCGATCGGGCTCGAATCGCCCAGGAAGCAGCCATAGCAGCCGAACGCAGCGACGTGGCCGAAGAGTTGGCGCGGCTTGCCAGCCACGTGCGGCAATTCCAGGGGCTGCTAACGGGCGCTTCTGAGATCGGCAAGAAGCTCGATTTTCTGCTTCAGGAAATGCAGCGCGAGACGAACACGTTGCTTTCGAAGACGCCCGGCAGCGAAGCCGAGGGACTGGAAATGACCCAGTTGGCGCTTGAAATCAAGTCTGAAATAGAAAAACTCCGGGAACAGGTACAGAACATCGAATGAACTTCAAACCGCTCGTCTTCATCGTTTCCGGACCTTCCGGCTCCGGGAAATCGACGCTAGTGCAGAAGCTCTTGCAGCTTCCGGGCACGATGCTGTCGGTTTCCGCCACCACCCGGTCCGCCCGCAAGACGGAAAGCGACGGCAAGTGGTACAATTTCGTGTCCCAAGCGGAATTTCAGCAGATGATCGAACGGGGCGAATTCCTGGAGTACGCGCAGGTTTTCGGAAAGAACTGGTACGGCACTCCGCGGCGGTGGCTCGACGAGGCAGTGGCGCAGCAGAAAGATCTCGTGCTCGAGATCGATGTGCAAGGCGCATTGCAGGTAAAGAAGAAGCTTCCAGACGCGATTGCCATTTTCGTTCTTGCTCCTTCCCGCGAGGATGTGGAAAAACGCATTCGCGACCGCGGACAGGATTCTGAAGATGAAATCTGCCGGCGTCTCGAGCGCGCCCGGCAAGAGATGCTCACCTACGGTAGTTACGATTATGCAGTCATCAATGACGATCTCGACCGCGCCGGAGCCGAGGTTCAGGCCATTGCAATTGCTTCTCGATGTCGTGTCGCTCAACGCGAAGACCGGATTCGCGAAATTTTGAAGTCCTTTGGAGGCTGACCTGGACATGACCGTTTTGAAACAGGCACCCGATAGCCAGTTTGCCTACGTAGTTGTTGTTGCGCGCCGCGCCCGGCAGTTGATGATTGGGGGTCGGCCTCTGCTTGAAAACCCGAGGTCCCGCAAGACGTCTCGCATTGCCGAAGAGGAATTACAGCGCGGGCTCCTCGAATACGAACTACCGAATCTCGGTAACGAGGATGAGGAAAAGGATGGCCGGCGGCGAAAGTAACCCCGGCGGCGCACTTGCATAAGAGCGGTATCTCCAAGAGTTAGGGCTCTGCAATGAAAATAGCTCTGGGCGTTACGGGCGGTGTAGCCGCCTACAAAGCTGTCGAGCTGGTTCGCCGGCTCCAGAAGGAAAAGCTCGATGTGCAGGTCGTGATGACTCGCGGCGCACAGGAATTCGTCAAACCACTCACCTTCGCCGCCGTTACCGGTAAAAAAGTCATCACGGAAATGTTTGGCGCCGAGGAATCCGGCCCTGCGAACATCGAGAGTGCTATCGAGCACATCGCCGTCGCGCAGCGTATCGATCTTGTGCTTGTCGCTCCTGCAACCGCCGACATTCTGGCCAAATTCGCCCATGGTATCGCCGCGGATTTTCTCAGCACGCTTTACCTTGCCAGCAAGGCGCCGGTGGTCGTTGCGCCGGCGATGAACGTCAACATGTGGGAGCACCAAGCGACGCAGGCCAATCTCGTAATGCTACGCGCAAGAGGCGTTCACGTCGTCGACCCGGACGAAGGTTATCTTGCTTGCGGCATGACCGGTGCAGGCCGCCTGGCCGCCACAGAAACCATCGCGCAGAGGGTTTTTGAGGTTTTGGGGCTACGCCGCGATTTTGCTGGAAAGACAATTCTCGTCACGGCAGGGCCCACACGTGAAGCGCTAGACCCTGTAAGGTTCCTCACGAACCGCTCGTCCGGCAAGATGGGTTACGCCGTCGCGGAGGCCGCCGTGCGGCGTGGCGCTCGAGTCGTCCTGGTCAGCGGCCCCACGGATCTTAAAGTTCCGGAAGCAGTCGAGTGGGTTCCGGTCGCAACCACTGAAGAAATGCGCAGCGCTGTGCGCGATCACGCGCGTGAAGCCAACATCGTCATCATGGCCGCCGCCGTCGCTGATTATCGCGCCGCTACAGCGCATGCCGGCAAGCTGAAGCGGAGCGATAGCCGCTTTACTCTGGAATTGGAGCCTACGCCTGACATCCTCGCCGAACTCGGAGGTGAGCGGGGCTCGCGCATCCTCGTCGGATTCGCCGCGGAAACCGGCAACATCGCTGAAAACGCGCGCGGCAAGCTAATACGAAAGGGCGCTGACATGATCGTCGCGAACGATGTGACCCAAGAGGGCGCTGGCTTTGATGCCGACACGAACATCGTGACGTTGTTCCTTCGCGACGGCCGCGACATCGCGCTGCCCAAAATGTCGAAGTTCGACGTGGCCAACCACATCCTCGACCAGGTTCTCCAAATCCAAAAGCCATAGGCCCTAGGCTTGGCTGCTCCCGTTTCGAATACTTTGTTTTTCAATCCACGTGCTCTAGCTCAGTACGTTAAAAGCCGCTCCCGATTACTCGAGTCGCGAAAAAATCTCCCATCTCGCGCGTGCGAGGCGAAATTTCCACCGGGTCTCATGTTAAAGTCACGTCGGGTAATCAAAAAACGGGAGGCATGTTTGGATCAATCGAAACGCACTCGTGTGGAAGCCTGGTTCCGCTATGGCGATGACCTTGGCTTGGGCCCCTACTACCGTGATCGGACCCAATCGCAAAACCTCTCGATCTCAGACGGACCCAACTCGGGAGCAGTGTCTCAAAATTACGCCGCGGTGACCGAGCCTGCCTCCAGAGAAGTGGCGGCCGCAGCAACATCCCGCCTGGGCGTCGCTCAAAGCCCCGTTCGGTCCCAATCCCAAGAGCGGCCAGCGCCACAATCTTTGATCCAGGGTTCTTCAGGCCCCTCGCTTTTCGATGAGCGCATCGAAGGCGACACTTTGGATCTGATTCGCGATGCCATCGGCGCCAACTGCACGCGCTGCAAGCTGCACAAGGGGCGCACGAAACTCGTCTTCGGCGTCGGAAACCCGAAGGCCAAACTGGTATTCGTGGGGGAAGGTCCCGGTCGAGACGAAGACGTCCAGGGAGAACCGTTCGTCGGCCGCGCCGGCAAATTGCTCACCCAGATGATCGAAGCGATGGGTCTGCGTCGCGAAGACGTTTATATCTGCAATGTAGTCAAGTGCCGGCCTCCTGAAAATCGACTCCCCGAAAAGGACGAAGTCTCGACCTGTTCGCCGTTCCTTATGCGCCAGCTTGCCGCAATCCAGCCCAAGGTGATTTGTGCCCTCGGAAGCTGCGCCGCCCAGACGCTGCTTCATACGACCCAGGGAATTTCCCGCTTCCGCGGCGAGTGGTTCGATGTTCAGGGCGCGAAATTTATCGCCACCTACCATCCTGCCTACCTGCTTCGCAACCCGGGGGCGAAGGGCGAAGTCTGGAAAGATCTGCAAAAAGTGATGGTCGTCCTCGGCTTGCAGCCAAAGCGCAAGTAAATCGTGCATTCCTGCGCCAAGCACCCTCGCGCAACTGCGCGCCCGTTTTCCGTCGGATAATGATTCTAGCTTTCCAGAACCGGCCCTCTGGCCTATCGTGAAAAGTTCTCCGGGAATCGTTCTTGGCCTCAGCTCTGCACTCTGCTGGGGCGTCTCCGATCTCTTCGCTCGCTTTGCTTCGCGTCGGCTCGGCGCTTTCCGTGCGCTGTTGTTTATGCAGTTAATCGGTTTCGCCGCACTGACCGTCTATCTGGGCGCGACAGGCGGTTTTTCTCGAGGCTATGCTCCCGGCTGGCATCCCTGGATGCTTGCCGTGTCGGCTGGCGTACTGAACACGATCGGTTCGCTGGCACTCTATTATTCATTCGAGGTCGGTGTACTCACCATCGTTGCCCCGATCTCATCGAGCTATCCGGCAATCACGGTCGTGCTGGCGCTCCTGAGCGGCGAGCGTATCCGAGACCTCTCTGCCGCGGGACTGGGTTTGACTCTTGTCGGCTTGATCCTGGCCGCCACCTCGATTTCCCCTCACGCGTTCGATGCCGCTTCACAACAGAAAACCTCGCGCATGCATTTGTCAGATGGCGTGGGGTGGGCGATTGTTTCAATGGTCTGTTTCGGCGTGATGTTCTGGTTTCTGGGTTTTCACGTGTTGCCGATAGTTGGCGCCGCTTTGTCGGTGTGGGTCATCCGTTTTACGAGTGCGTCCCTGCTTCTTATTTTCGCCGCTCCGTTCCATCAGCGCGTAATCATTCCGGCAGGAGGCGTATTCTGGCTCCTCGCATTTATGGGCGTACTTGACACGACGGCCTACGTCACCAACAATGCCGCTCTCAGCGCCGGTCCCGTCTCCATCGTCACGATGGTTGCTTCACTCTACGGCGCAGTCACCGTTCTTCTGTCGTCCCTGTTCCTTCGAGAGCGCCTGGCGCGCACACAATGGCTCGGCCTCGCCCTTATTTTTGCGGGTATCATTCTCGTGAGTCTCTGAGGCCGTTTTCTCCGAAGCGCTCTCGGGGCGAGTCAGGGTCGCAACACACTGATACACTAGTGCGTCCATGGCTCAACGCTACTGCGAAGTCGCGCTGCCGATTCCACTGCGCTCAACGTTTGTCTACGCCCTGCCGCGCGCGCTAAATGGTGAGACGGTCGTAGGGCGCCGCGTCGTAGTACCCTTTCGCAATCGTCCGATGATCGGCGTAGCGCTCGCCGAATCCGATCAGCCGCCGGACGCTTCTCGCTTCAGATCCCCCATCAAGGAAGTAGCCGAGCTGATGGATCCAGTTCCGGCCCTTCCGCCCAGGCTGATCGAACTCGGCCACTGGATCAGCCGCTATTATCTGGCGCCCGTCGGCGAGGCATTCCGAGCCATGCTGCCGCCTGAAATCGAGCTTCGCCACGATCGCGAATACGCGCTCACCGAAGCCGGCCAGGATTACCTGAACCAACTCATCAGCGCGCCCGAACTTACCGATATCGAAACTGCTGAACGCAAACTGCTTCGCCACTTTGAGAAGACAGGCAAGCCGCTAAACTCAGCCGCGATTCATCGCGCGCGGGGCGGTGACGCAGCGGTTGAACAACTCGTTCGCGGCGGTTACCTCACGGCCCGCGATGTCGTTCGCCACCGCAAGACGCGCACTCAGAAAATTTTAGCCTGGAATCCCGCCAACGCCGGCGAACCAGCCGCGAAACCCGACGCAGCAGAGGAAAAAATCCGTGAGGTGCTTACTTCAACCCGCGGCCCACTACCGCTCCATTTGCTCCTTGAAAAAACCGGTGTCTCTCGCTCCGTGGTGCTGCGCCTCGAGAAAAAAGGCTTCCTGCTGACCTGGGTAGAGCCTGCAACCTCGGATGAAGACGCTTGGGACACCGATTTCACGCCACCAGCCAACATCCTCAACCCGGAACAAAAAGAAGCCCTAGGCGAAATCTGGCGCTGGCTGGTAGCGGACAAATTCGCTGCGGCACTTCTTCACGGAGTCACGGGAAGCGGCAAAACAGAAGTCTATCTGGGCGCGATCGAAGCCGCCCTTTCCCGCGGAAAATCCGCTATCGTGCTCGTGCCGGAAATCGCTCTAACGCTCTGGGTGGGGCGCCTCGTCCGCGCGCGCTTCGGCCAACACGTCGCCGTCCTGCATAGCGCTCTCCCCGATAACGAGCGGGCGCGCGAATGGTGGCGCGTGCGCCATGGACACGTGCGCGTCGTGGTGGGTACACGCTCGGCGATATTTGCGCCGCTCGAAAATTTAGGTCTCATCATTGTCGACGAAGAGCAGGAATCCAGCTACAAGCAGGAGGAAGTTCCCCGCTACCATGGGCGCGACACGGCCGTTTATCGCGCTCGACTCGAAGGGGCTGTTGCAATCCTTGGCTCCGCCACGCCGTCGCTCGAGACCTACCACAACGCCCGCGCCGAAAAATACCGCTTGCTGACGCTCGCCTCGCGCGTCGAAAATCGTCCCCTCGCCGACGTCCGCATTGTCGACCTGCGCGAGGAATTCCGCCGCGAGCACCGCGCCGCTCCGGTTTCCGAAGCATTACGAGCCGCCATCTCGATGCGCCTGGAAGAAGGCACGCAAGCGATGGTCCTCATCAATCGCCGGGGCTATTCCTGGTCGATGCTGTGCCGCAGCTGCGGCTCGGTGGTGCAATGCCAGAATTGCAGTATCGCGATCACCTATCACAAGAGCCGCCAGCGACTGGAATGCCACTACTGCGGCTACTCCGTTCGGCCTCCAAAGGAATGCCCGAAATGCCACGCCGAATATCTTTATTTTGTGGGAGACGGCGCCGAACGCGTGGACGAATACCTGCGCGAGCAGTTCCCCCAGGCGCGTATTGCGCGGCTTGATCGCGACACGGTCCGCACCAAGCGCGAATACCAGCAAGTCTTAGGTGCTTTCGCCGGCGGAGAAATCGACATCCTGGTCGGCACGCAGATGGTCGCGAAAGGCCATGATTTTCAGCGCGTCACGCTGGTGGGTGTCGTTGCGGCGGATTTGGCGCTTGGCCGCCCGGACTTTCGCGCCGCCGAACGCACCTTCCAGTTGCTAACGCAAGTGGCGGGACGGGCAGGCCGGGGTGAACTTTCAGGCGAAGTCCTGGTTGAGACCTACTATCCCGAGCACTACGCGATTCAATATGCCGTACAACAGGACTACGTTTCGTTTTACGAAAAGGAAGCGCATTTCCGACGCGTGCTGCATTACCCGCCATTTACCGCGCTGGCCACTGTTCTAGTGCGCGACCGGAAGGTCGAGAACGCCATCCGCTGGGCCCGGGCTTTGGCGAGCTACTTCGCTCCGTTTGAAGAGCGGGGCGTAAAGGTGCTGGGCCCCGCCGCGGCACCGCTCGCGCGCCTGCGTAATGAGTATCGCTTTCAATTCGTGCTGAAGTCCCCGCACCGCTCGGCGCTAGCGCAAGCACTGGGCGGCTGCCTGGATTTCTGCGCCTCGAAAGAAATCCCGCAGACCGCCGTCATCGTAGATGTTGATCCCACCAGCCTCTCATAGCTATCGCACCCGCGATCTTAGCGACTAAGCGCGGGCGTTATTGTGAAGCAGGAAAGAAAGATGGCCAGAGCCGTGATCGCCCAGAGCTTCCGCGTCGCGTCGAGATCATCCCACGGGTCCATAACCGGCGGATGCCCGAACCGCAGCGTTAGGACGAGTAGAACGCCGCCCCACATATACCAGCCGCTCCAGGCGTAGCGTCCCAGCACCAGAAGAGCCAGCGCCACGAGTATCGAAATGCGGTAGTGTTGCCTGCTCGCGACGCTGTAGACAATATGTCCCCCGTCAAGCTGCCACAGCGGGAGCAGATTCAACGCGGTCGCAAAGAATCCCACCCACGCGGCGCGCCCTACCGGACTCAACAGCAGCCACGCCGGATTGATGTGCGGATGAAAGAGCATCACAAAAAAACGCATCAGCGGCGGTTGCCCAAAAACAATCGACGCTGTGTTTTCTACTCCCGGAACAATCCGCGAGGTCGCGATGGCATATGCCATCGCAGGAGCCGCGATCAGAAATCCGACGACCGGTCCGGCAATGCCCACGTCGAATAGCGCTTTCCGAGTAGTAATCGGAGAGCGGATGCGGATGAACGCCCCGAAAGTTCCAAACAGAGTCGGCGCCGGGATGAAATAAGGGTAGCTCACATCTATCCCGTATATTTTGCAGGCGTAATAGTGGCCCAGTTCATGGGCCAGCAGGATTCCCATCAGGGTGAAGGAGAAAGGAACTCCCAGCAGAAGCAATTGCGGATGCTCGAAGGGCAGAATCATTGCTGCAAAAGGATCCGCTCCATCAGAAAAGGGCTCGCGATTCTGCGCGTATGACGAGGCGAATTCCGATCCCACCGCCAGCGTCGAAATCAGCGTCAGAAAAAACAGCAGCAGCGCCAGCCAGAGACGCTGGGGCTTCGCCGGCGCAGGCAGCAGGCCTTCGCCAATCGGCCGAAAGTTAACGTCCAGGACGTCTACAGGCGTACGACTGTGGCCATTGCCCCCAAAAGAATCGCTGCTCATGTGGATTGGATGCGCCGCCGCCAGAAAATGCAACGCGGCCACGGAAATTCCCTTCGAGCGGCTCGTCAGGGTTGCTGCGTAGGTACTGGGCTCGTCGCTGAAGCCGGTGCGGGTAGCGCCTGTAGTTCTTTGCCTGGCTTGAAGCGCACAGCTTTGCCCGGCGGAATATTCACTTGTTGTCCGGTCCGCGGATTGCGCCCGATTCCCGTCTTGCGCGGCTTCACGTTGAACACACCAAAGCGGCGAAGCTCGATCCGCTGTCCGCGTCCGAGCGCGTTTTTCATCGTCTCGAAGACGGTCTCAACGGCCTGCTCCGCCTTCGTCCGCGTGATGTTCGTCTTCGTCACAATCGCGTTCACGATATCGAGCTTGATCATCGCCCCTCCGCCAACCGCAACTCCATGCTAGACAGGGGGTTGCAGGTTGTCAAGCGCCCGGAGCTCCGTCGATGCCGTTTTTTCCTCGCGCCTTAGGCCCTTCCTTTCTTGGCCCATCCAAATCCGGAAGGCAATTCCCTCGGGGAAGGCGACTTTCTTTGCTATCTGTTTCGCGGATGAATTATTATTACGGGCTTCGATTCTCAGGAGGATGAATGTCGGTAAAGTGCGACAAGTGGATTCGTAAGATGGCCGTCGAGCAAAAAATGATCGAGCCTTTTGAAGACCGGCAAATCCGCGACGGTGTAATCAGCTACGGCGTCTCGTCCTACGGTTATGACATGCGGGTGGCCGACGAGTTCCGCATCTTCACGAATGTGAATTCCACGATTGTCGATCCCAAGCGCTTTGACGACAAATCCTTCGTCGAATTTAAGGGCCCGGTCTGCATCGTTCCCCCGAACTCGTTCGCGCTGGCACGATCGGTGGAATACTTCCGTATACCCCGCACTGTGCTCACGATCTGTGTAGGCAAGTCCACTTATGCCCGCTGCGGCATCATCGTTAACGTCACGCCGTTTGAGCCGGAATGGGAAGGCTTCGTCACGCTCGAAATCAGCAACACCACTCCCCTTCCCGCGAGAATTTACGCGAATGAAGGTCTATGCCAAGTGATTTTCTTCGAAGCCGACGAAACCTGTGAAATATCTTATAAGGACAAAAAGGGGAAATACCAATCGCAGCAGGGAATCGTCCTGCCCAAAATTTAAAGTCGGTTTCCGGAGACCCTCAAATCGAGTTTATCAATTCAGCTTGGTTTCGAAGTCAGCTGGGTTTCGAAGCCGACGGGCGGTCGGAAACGTCGGTGAATCGTTCGACTACTCCACCGGTCTTTTCCGAGTAAATGAAATAGCTTCCCGGCCGCGAGCGCACCAAACCATCAAGGCGCTTTTTTGCCTGATCCAGTCCCTCGACCGCTTCTAACCACAAAGGACTGCCGTCCGGTAAAGTGGCAAAAATGTCGAACATTTGTTCCATGGGCCCGTCGTGCGCCGCTTGACGATTCACAGGTATGCTTTAGCACTTGCATCTCCAATCTGAAACGCAGCTATCTCATTTTAAAATCATAAGTTTGGCGTGTCGACAGCTCTGCTTCAGATGACGCTCCTATGTAAAATATTCGAATGACGCCACATAGAGGCTATGGTGGTGGGAAATTCTTTCGAATGGACCCGTCCCCTAGGCGATACTCCAATGCTGTTCAAACAAAGCCGAGAGCCGAGCCCACTATTTGCGCAGGTTGCTTGCCTCTCCGTGGATATCGTCGACAGGCGTGTAACAACAAATCGTCCGATGTACAAAGCTTTGTGCACCAGAAGCCAGCCTCATGCGCCGCCTTTTGTTACAATTTGTATACGCGAATGCAACGTCTGCACTTTTCGGCCTTCGACTTTTGGATTCTCGTATTCCTCGTGGCAAGCCCGCGCGTCTGCGCTCTGACGGTGTCTTCTTCCCGATCGCCGGCTGTTTCGACGGCCATCGTCATCGGTTTTGTCGGCGGGTACGTCAAGCATGACAATGCTGTCCATGCGGAGGTACAACTCGCCGCCCATCTCCGCCAGGAATATCCAAGCGGTGTTCGCGTCGAGGCTTTCGAGAACCATCGCGGCAAACAGGCCCTACAGGAAGTTCTGCGCCTTCTTGATGCAGACCATGACGGCTCCCTCTCACCGGACGAAAAGCAGCAGGCGCGCATCATTCTTTACGGTCACAGCTGGGGAGGGTCGCAGAGCGTACAACTCGCGCGGATGCTCGGGCAGCGTGGCATTCCCGTCCTGCTTACCATTCAGGTGGATAGCGTCGCGAAACACGGGCAGAACGATGCAGTGATTCACCCCCAATGTAGCCCAGGCGGTGAACTTCTATCAGCCGCAGGGTTTCATCCACGGGCGTAAGCTCATTCGGGCCGCTGATCCATCGAAGACACATATCATCGGAAATTTTCGGTTCGACTATCGTGAACATCCCATAAACTGCGTCCACTATCCGTGGTGGGATCGGTATCTCGCGAGGCCTCACACCGAAATCGAATGCGATCCGTCCGTTTGGGATCAGGTCGAATCCTATATTCGTTCGAGCTTGCTTCCAATAACTCCCCGTCCCCCGGCGAACGCTTCGCCCTTCGCATCGGGCCACGACGTTCCCGGCAAACAGACACCCTCGCCTGAATAGGCGTGGAATATCGAGCGCGCTTGGCTGAAAGCGGTGGATTTGTTGGCGTATGCTGGTTGCAGCCGAGCCGGTTTGCGTTTTATACTCGCGCCCGATGCAACGCCGCGAATTCCTGGTGCTTTCCGTAGCGAATATCGGAGGACTGCTCGTCTACACGCTCGATCGGCAGATGACCCGGGTGTGGGCGCAAGGCGTGACTTCGGGGCAAACAGTCCGCGTCCCTCTTCGGTTTTTCACCGAGGCAGAGGCCGTGATTGTAGCCGCCGCGGCTTCGCGAATCTTTCCAAGCGATGAGTCAGGTCCCGGCGCGAACGAAGCGGGAGTTGTGATCTATATCGACCGGCAACTTGCGGGACCTCGCGGCCGCGACGCGCACCGTTACACGCAAGGGCCGTTCGAGGAGGGCGGCGCTCCTCCCGAGGTCGGCTACCAGGGCAAAGCGACCCTCGGTGAGATTTATCGGGAGGAACTAAAGGCACTCGCGGGTTTCGATCAGCTTTCCTCCGCCGATCAGGATCAGAAACTCAAACAAATCGAAGACACCCACTTTTTCGCCGTCCTTCGCAAAAATACAATCGAAGGCATGTTTTCCGATCCTCTACACGGAGGAAACATCGACATGGTCGGCTGGCAGCTCATCGGTTTTCCGGGTCCACAGATGAGCTGGGCCGCTGAAGTCGGCAAGCACGCCGGCCAGGCTTTCCGCCCGAAGCCCATGAGCCTGACCGAAGTGCTGCCCGGCCATAAATTCCACCCCAGCGAAGACGACGAGATCAAAGGCTAGCTCCAAACCCGGTGTCAGCACGCAAAGTCCCCTTCAACACATCCATCAACCCGCGGTATCTACGGCTCGTTCTGTCCGCGGAAAGGCAGCTTCAACTTCCGTGCGATCTCCGGCCAGAACTCTCGCAGCACGTCCCACCCCATGTCCTGCAACATTCCGTAGGCGGCACTTCTTGCTGCCGGCGCGACTCCGGGCTTGTTGTCCGGGTGATAAAGGTCGGCTAGCGCCGTCGTACTGGCTGATCCGAGCCATTCGGAAAAATTGAACATCGGGTTGCCGTCTTGCTGGTGCGCCACCACCACATGCTCCATGGCGTGCAGCAACCTTCTATGGAAAGGTCCGTGCGCCAGCCGGTAGTAGCGAGGGTCTTCGGAGAAGATCGAGGGATACAAAAACTCTTTGAAGAATTCGCCCGACGCGTTGCCGGCAAATTCGGCGCCAAAGCGCTTTCCATATCCCGCGGCGCCTTGCCCGAAGCTGTGGTCGGTGTCTTCCGCCTGGTCGATTCCAGCATTGAATCCAGCGCCGAGAAAGGCCACCGGATCAACGCTATCTGAAACGAACAACATAAATTTAGCCTTGGTTGTCAGTGAGCACAAAAGCGCCCCGGGCTTGTAGTGCGGCGGGTGGACAGACGTTCGATCCAATCTTCGCCCGAAAGCCCCGACCAGCTTGTTGAACGGCCCCTGGTAGTCCTGCCAGCGAACCATCGGGGCCGGCTGCACGCACGGAGCCTGGGGATTTTCCTGTGCCAGTTCTTGCGTGGGTAACGAAACTTCTGGGGGTTGGGAAGCCGGGGCAGGTGCTTCTTGCGCCTGCGCCGCGGTGCTCCAGGCCGACGCTGAAGCCAAGAACGCTAGTCCCATGGAAAGCTTGAACCAGCAGGCCATCCGGTCCTTTCCCGCGTTTTTTCTCCCATCCAGTAGGAGAAGAGTTCGCTGAAGCGTTTCGTGCGGCGGCATAGTTTACAGCGCTTTTAACCGGTTGCAACCCGTTCGTGCTATCGGATTCCATAAACAACCGTTGCTTACGATCTGACGGTTCTTCGCGCACCATCGCGCAAGCCTCAGTTCCATGCCGAGCCAGAAATAGACGCTTAATCCTCCGAGAAGAAGCCTTCACTTGGGGCCTCGGACGCTCAGTACATCCCCCTAGAGCCATCCATGGGTCGGGCACTACCTGGTTACAACGATGGCACTACCATGAGCTTTGACATTAACCTGACAGACGGCCAACGCGGCCGCCCCGTAACAGCGGCTAGTAATTATAAAAGCCGCGGCCCGCTTTGCGGCCGAGCCAACCCGCGGCGACATATTTACGCAGCAGCGGGCACGCCCGGTATTTCGGATCCCCGAAGCCTTTGAAGAGCACGTCGAGAATATCCACGCAGACGTCCAGGCCGATAAAATCGGCTAATTCCAGGGGGCCCATCGGATGGTTCATGCCCGTTTTCATAACGGCGTCGACGGCCCCGGGTGTCGCGACTCCTTCCATAACGGTGAACGCGGCTTCGTTGATCATCGGCATCAGAATGCGATTGGAGGCGAATCCCGGCGAGTCGTTCACCGCAACGGGCATCTTCTGCAGCGTTTCGCATAGCAACATCGTCGTCTGAAACGTCGCATCGCTCGTGGCCAGGCCACGAATCACTTCCACCAGTAGCATTACTGGCACGGGGTTCATGAAGTGCATCCCGATGAAGTTTTCTGGCCGGGATGTCTGAGCGCCAAGCTGCGTAATCGAAATGGAAGAGGTATTGCTGGCGAGAATTACCCCCGGGCGCAAAACCGCATCGGTGTCTTTCAGCACGCGGAGTTTCAAATCAAGCTGCTCGGGCACCGCTTCGATGACAAAATCGGCCGCAGCAAGCGACTGGACATCTATTGCCGGGAGGATACGAGCCAGCGCCGCCGCCCTCTCGCTTTCGTTGATCTTGCCCTTTTTTACCTCCCGCTCGAGGTTCTTCCCGATCGTTTCCAGGCCACGATCCAAAAAGCGCTGCTCGATGTCGCTAAGAATCACGCGGTATCCGGAGCGGGCAAAAGCGTGCGCAATGCCATTGCCCATCGTCCCGGCGCCCAGCACGGCTACTGTTTTGATCTCATTCGATGGCATGAATTCGATGATAGCGGAAATGGCGGAAACAAAGGAAGAAACAGGTGTCAGAGCGGTATCAAGCGGAAACACCGGCGCGAACCATGTCTACAGAAAAGTTCGGGCTTACTCGGCTCTCAGCGCCTTTAGTATCCGTTGGGCATCTTCGCTATGGCTTGACGGTATGAAGATCGCATGAACAGCCCGAGAATGAGTATGCAGCGATTTCGCGCCTCGCGTTTGTGTGTGATACGGAATCCCGGCTTTTGCCAAGGCAGCCGCAATCGCGTCGGACGTGAGCACGTCGTTTCCCTTCCACAACAACTGCGGACCGTCGGCAGTTTGCGAGGGGTCAGTTGGCACTGGGAACCCCGTTGGATTTGTTTTGAGTCAAGGGCGCTCTACGGCAAGCGCCACCGCATTACCGCCGCCCAGGCAGAGTGCGGCAATGCCGCGCTTGAGGCCACGACGCTGCAACTCATAGAGCAGGGTAACCAGGACGCGCGCGCCCGATGCGCCGATGGGATGTCCCAGCGCCACGGCGCCTCCATTCACGTTTACTTTCTCCGGATTGATTTTCAGCTCGCGCGTGACGGCGATTGCTGCGACGGCGAAAGCTTCGTTCAGCTCGTAAAGATCGACGTCTCGGTCGCGGTCCCAGCCGGTCTTTTTGAGAAGCGTTTCGACCGCGCCAACCGGCGCCATCATCACCCATTTCGGCTCGACGCCGCTGACAGCCTGAGCAACGATGCGTGCCATGGGTGACTTTCCAAGCCGCTCGGCATTCCGCTCGCTCGTGACGACCACGGCGGCCGCTCCGTCATTGGCGCCGGGTGCATTTCCTGCGGTTACCGTGCCGTCCTTCTTGAAAGCTGCTCTGAGCTGGGCAAGGGCCTCAAGCGAGGTGTCTTCGCGAGGGGATTCGTCGGTCTTGATGACCACGGGATCGCCCTTCTTCTGGGGAATCGTCACCGGCACGATCTGTTCGCTCACGTAACAGGACTTGATTGCGCGCACAGCTTTGCGATGGCTCTCGATCGCGAACTGATCCTGCTCCTGGCGCGAAATCTTGTATTTTTCGGCCACCAACTCGGCTGTCATCCCCATGTGGAAGTTTTCATACACGTCCCACAGGCCGTCGACAATCATGGAATCGAAGATTTCCTGGTTGCCAAGTCGATAGCCTGTGCGGGCGCCCTTCAGCAGGTAGGGACAATTCGACATCGACTCCATGCCGCCCGCGACCACGATTTCCGATTCGCCCAGCGTGACGCTCTGCGCGGCAAGTCCGACAGCCTTCAGCCCCGAGCCGCATACTTTATTGATCGTCATCGCAGCGACGCGGGGATCGAGGCCGCCCCGAAGCGCGGCTTGCCGCGCGGGATTCTGCCCGAGTCCCGCCTGGACGACGTTGCCCATGACCGCCTCATCAACCTGCGCTGGCTCGATGCCCGCGCGCCGCACGCCCTCTGCTACGACCTTCGCCCCCAACTCTGTCGCACTGAGGGGCGAAAGGCCACCCATGAATTTTCCAATAGGTGTGCGCACGGCACTCAGGATGACGGGCTGTTCCATGACGGACTCCTTCGGCAAAGCGAGGACCAAAATCCTATCTTATATAAGTATAGGCGGCCCAGTCGAAAAGGGTCAATTTAACGAGGGACGCCGGAACACGCGATGCGGGTTCAGCACCGATATGTCCTTGAAAATAAGAGGCGTTTGGAAGCAGGACGCCACCAACTTGTCACAGACAAAGTAGACAACCTGCGTCGCTATCTGGTTGCGGGACGATTCTTTTCGTCTTGCGCCAACTGAAGCACTTCCGCCAAGTGGATGGCTCTGCGCCCAGTCGATTGGTAGATCTGCTCCCGGCAGCTGAAGCCGTCAGAAACGATCAGCGTGTCAGACTGGGATTGGCGCACGGCGGGAAGGAGCGCGCGCTCCCCCGCTGCTTGCGCCACTGCGTACTTTTCCCTTTCGAAGCCGAATGGGCCCGCCATTCCGCAGCACCCTGAGTCAAGGGTCTGGAGTTCTACACCCATTTTGCGGAGCATAGATTCCTCGTCATTCATCTTCATCAGAGCCTTGTGGTGGCAATGGCCGTGCAGCATCACCTTTCGGGAAAGTTGCGGCGGCTGAAAGTCAGGCGCGTGATCCACGAGAAACTCGCTTAGCAGGAAAGTCTGGTTCCGGAGACTCGCCGCGCGGGGATTATCCGGGAAAAGATTGCAGAGTTCATCTCGAAACACCGACGCGCAGCTCGGCTCCAGAACTACGATCGGCACACCCGCGTCGATTGGTTCACACAAAGCTTCGAGAATATTTCGCAGGTATTCCTTCGCCTCATCGAGCATCCCAAAATCGTAAAGCGGGCGCCCACAGCAGAGGTGTTGCCGGGGAACTCGCACTTTGAATCCCGCGCTTTGCAGCACACCTAGTGCGGCACGACTCGTTTCGGGATGGAAATAGTTATTGAAGGTGTCTGCCCACAAGATCAGGTCGCCTCGGGTGGCCGGGACGGTCCCGTCGTTGGCATCGCTGGCGCCGCGAACTCTATTCTTGCGCGCCCAGCGCCGGAATGGTTCCGGTGCGAGCGATGGAATCTTGCGTTCGGGCGCGAGTCCGAGTAACTGGCGCATCAGATGGCTTGAAAGAGGCGCGCGGCTCATCCAGTTCGCGAGGCTCGGCACAATGGACGCGACGCGAAGCCATTTATCCACTATTCCGAACGCGTATGCCCGAAGCGGTTTCCAGTGCCTTTCATAGTAGTGAGACAAAAACTCGGCTTTGTAAGTCGCCATATCGACGTTCGCAGGACATTCGGACTTACATGCCTTGCAGGAAAGACAAAGATCGAGCGATTTTTTGACGCGCTCGTCGTCCCAGCCGCCATGCGTGATTTCCCCCTGAAGCATCTCAAACAGCATGTGGGCGCGCCCGCGTGTTGAGTGCTCCTCCTCAAGCGTCGCCATGTAGCTCGGGCACATCGTGCCGGCGTCTTGTTTCCGGCAGGCTCCGAGCCCCAGGCATCGAAGCGAGGCCCTGGCGAAGGACCCGCCATCTTCCGGAAATTTGAAATGAGTGCGCGGATCGAGGGGTTTGTAATCCGCCCCCAACCGCAGATTTTCGGTTGGCAGATAGGCATCGACCACTTTGTGAGGGTTCAGCCGGTTCTCCGGGTCCCAGACAGCTTTGAATTCCCCGAAGGCCTTCATCAGCTCGGGACCAAACATTTTAGGCAGCAGCGCCCCGCGAGATTGCCCGTCGCCGTGCTCACCGGAAAGCGAGCCGCCATAGCTGACTACGAGGTCCGCAGCGCGATCCACAAACTCGGCGTAGTTGCGAATCCCCTTCTTGCTTTCAAGGTCGAAGCTGACGCGCATGTGAATGCATCCGTGACCGAAATGCCCATAGAACGAACCCTTGTAGTCGTACTCGTTCATCAGCTTGCGAATATCCCGCAGGTAGGCGCCCAACTTTTCAGGTGCTACGGCCGCGTCGTCCCAGCCCTCCCATTCAGCGGGAGCGCCCGGCGCGAACGCCGCCGCGCGCGGGCCCGATTCGCGTATCTGCCAGACCGCGCGCGCCTCGGCGCTCGTATAAATCCGCGATGCAGGGGGATCGGGCGCATGCTTCAGTCTTTCGATCAACCGCTCCGAAAGCGCCCGCGCTTCGCCTGGATCGTCGGCGCCAAATTCAACCAACAAAAATCCGCCGCCGTCGGGCAAGAGATCGAGGTTGGGGGCGCGTCGCTTCCTGAGCTCCTCAACTATGCTTCCCTCAAAACCTTCGAGACCGATTGGCCGACATTCTAAAATCTCCACCACGTGATCCGCCGCTTCGAAGGCGTCCCGATAACCCAGTGCGACAAGGCTACGGTGCTGTGGGCTGTGGATCAGCTTCACTTTGGCTTCGAGCACGATGGCACACGTGCCTTCGGTTCCCACGAGCGAGCGCGCCACATGAAAGCCGCGCTCCGGCAGCAATTCGTCGAGGTTGTATCCCGAGACGCGACGGGGAATCTGGGGAAACCGCGCGCGGATGAGCGACGCATACGTGTCACGGATCGTTTGCAGCTTCTTATAAATTTCGGCAGGGCGGCCGCCCGCGCGGTTGATACTTTCTACTTCAGCGTCGATTGTGGCGCCAACTGTCATCTGAGTGCCGTCGGAAAGAAGAATCTTCAGTTCTTCGATGTTGTCGACGGTCTTGCCGCCCAACAGCGAATGTGTTCCGCAGGAGTTGTTCCCGATCATGCCGCCGATGGTGCAGCGATTGTGCGTGGAAGGATCCGGCGCAAACGTCAACTGGTGCGCCTCGGCGCGATCGCGGAGGGTATCGAGCACGACTCCCGGTTGCACCCTCGCGAAATTTCGGCTGGGGTTGATTTCAAGGATCTGATTCATATACTTCGTGAAATCGATGACGACGGCAACGTTGCAACATTGCCCGGCCAGGCTGGTTCCAGCACCACGGGGCAACAGGGGAGCTCCGTACCGCTTGCAGGCGGAAACCGTTGCGATCACATCATCCGCATCGCGAGGAACAACCAAGCCGATGGGAACCTGGCGGTAATTGGAGGCGTCCGTGGCGTAAAGTGCGCGGCTGCCGCGGTCGAAACGCACCTCTCCACGAAGGTTGCGCTTCAATTCGTCTTCGAGGCCGGACGCTTGCTCGAAACTATCGACAGGTTTTGCGTGGGAACTGAGCGGTAATGAACCATGGGAGTGCAAAAGCTCTTAGACTCCTCTTCGTTTCAAACGTAGCTCGATGCGCGCCGAAAGTGTAATCCATTTACCGGGCACGTCGAAATGTTCTCGATCCAACGCCCCCGACCGCGCCTCGCCACTCATTCATATCGAGGCACAATTTTTTGAAGCGGAAAGAGTTGGCTGTTACACTTTGTAACAGTCGTTTTGGCGAATTCAAGTGCATGAAGGGACATTCCCGCATGCGCTTAGGCTTTTGTATCCAGCAGAAACGGAGAATCTCAGTGGCGATTCAAGAGAACCAATTGCCGGGCGTCGAAATACTGGGGGCTCAGGACGAACTGACAAAGGAAATACTAACTCCTGAGGCGCTGAAGTTCGTAGTGGATCTGGAGCGGCGCTTCGGCCCGCGACGGCGGGAATTGCTGGCAGCACGGGTAGAGCGCCAGAAGCGCCTTGACGCAGGCGAACGGCCCGATTTTCTGCCGCAGACAGCCGATATCCGCAGCGGCAGTTGGAGCGTTGCCTCGCTTCCCGCGGACCTGCTCGACCGGCGCGTTGAGATCACTGGCCCCGTCGACCGTAAGATGATCATCAACGCTTTGAATTCGGGGGCGAGCGTCTTCATGGCCGATTTCGAGGATTCGAACACCCCTACCTGGAGCAATCTCATCGAAGGCCAGGTAAATCTGCGTGACGCGGTGCGGCGCACCATCACCTACACGGATCCGGTGACGAACAAGGCTTACCAGCTGAACCCGCAAATCGCAGTCCTGCTCGTCCGGCCGCGCGGGTGGCACCTGCCCGAAAAGCATGTCTTGGTCGACGGTCAGCCGATGTCGGGTTCCCTCTTCGATTTTGGCTTCTATTTCTGGCACAACGCGAAGGAACTCCTGGCGCGCGGAACCGGGCCTTACTTCTACCTTCCTAAACTTGAGAGCCATCTCGAAGCGCGCTTGTGGAACGACGTTTTTCTCCACTCTCAGGATGCCCTGGGAATTAAGCGCGGAACCATCAAGGCCACCGTTCTGATTGAGACCATTCTGGCAACCTTCGAGATGGACGAGATTCTGTACGAACTCAAGGAACATTCTTCAGGACTGAACTGCGGCCGTTGGGACTACATTTTCAGCTTCATCAAGAAATTCGCGAACGATCCCATGGCGGTGCTGCCCGACCGGGGCCGCGTCACGATGACGACGCATTTCCTGCGCTCTTACAGCAAGCTTGTGATCAAAACTTGCCATCGGCGCAACGTGCATGCGATCGGCGGCATGTCGGCCTACATCCCGAATAAAAGGGACGCCGCGGCGAATCAGATCGCGATGGATCAAGTGCGAGCCGACAAGGAGCGCGAGGCTGCCGACGGTCACGACGGCACCTGGGTTGCGCATCCCGGCCTGGTGGGGATCGCGAAAGAGATCTTCGACCGCGTGATGCCGCAGCAAAACCAGATCGATCGAAAGCTCGAAGACGTTCACATCACCACTGGGGATTTGCTCGAAATTCCCAAGTCGGAGATTACCGAAGCAGGGCTCCGCCAGAATATTGCAGTAGGCATTGGATATCTGGAATCGTGGTTGCGGGGCGTAGGATGCGTGCCTCTTTTCAATCTCATGGAAGATGCGGCCACCGCTGAAATTAGCCGCGCCCAACTCTGGCAGTGGGTTCATCACAAAGCACGCCTGAACGACGGCCGAGTGGTCACGCCCGAGTTGTGTCTTCAGATCATCGACGAGGAATTAGGGAAATTCCGGCAGGCGGCCGGCGAGGAACAGTTCCGTGCGGGTCGTTATGAAGAGGCCGCGAATCTGCTGCGCGAACTCATCCAATCAGGCCGCTTCATCGAGTTCCTGACGCTCCCGGCCTACGACCGGTTGAACGCCGGGGAGCATGCTCCCGCAGGAAAACAATCCTAGAATTTTGCTTTCCCACTGGGTATGATCCGGCCGCTGGGTATAGTTTTTAGAGGGTCCTCTCAATGCACTCCGGGCGTCATTTTCTGCAGATTCCGGGTCCTACCAACGTGCCCGATCGTGTGTTGCGGGCGATTGATCGACCTGTAATCGATCATCGAAGCGCCGAGTTTGCCAAGCTCGCCACCGAAGTGCTGGAAGGCATGCGGCCGATCTTCCGGACCAGTGGGCCTGTAATCATTTACCCTGGTTCCGGTACTGGAGCCTGGGAGGCGGCTATTGTTAATACGCTTTCTTCGGGCGACCGTGTTCTCCTGTTCGAAACGGGCCATTTTTCCGACCAGTGGCGGCAACTCGCAGAAAGGTTTGGCATTGAAGTTGACTACGTGCCCGGAAACTGGCGCCATGGCGCTGATCCCGCCGAAACGGAAGCGCGGCTCAACGCAGATCAAAATCAAGCGATACGGGCTGTACTACTCGTCCACAACGAAACGTCTACGGGCGTGACCAGCCGGGTGGCAGAAATTCGCTCAGCCATGAACCGGGCGTGCCATCCCGCTCTGCTTATTGTGGATGCGATCTCCTCTCTGGGTTCTACTGACTATCGGCATGACGAATGGGAGGTCGATGTCACGATAAGCGGTTCGCAGAAGGGCCTGATGCTCCCTCCCGGCATCAGTTTCAATGCCCTATCGGAAAAAGCCCTCGCGGCCAACAAATTGGCACGACTGCCGCGATCCTATTGGGATTGGCAGGAAATGTTGAAAGCGAATCGCAACGGTTTTTTCCCGTACACTCCTGCAACAAACCTTCTCTATGGATTGAGAGAAGCGCTGGAAATGCTGCGCGAAGAGGGGCTGCCCAACGTTTTCCGGAGACATGAGCGCCATGCGAGAGCAACTCGCGCGGCCGTGCGAGCGTGGGGTCTGGAGATCGTCTGCGAGAAACCGATCGAGTACTCGAACTCCGTGACGGCGGTGTTCATGCCTGATGGGCACAACGCAGATCGCTTGCGGGAGGTGATTCTGGAGCACTTTGACATGTCTCTGGGATCAGGACTCTCCAGGCTGGCTGGCAGGGTGTTTCGCATTGGGCATCTTGGCAGCTTTAACGATCTCATGCTGGCAGGGACGCTGAGCGGGGTTGAAATGGGCCTTCAGCTGGCTGGCGTGCCTTATAACAACGGAGGAGTGAATGCGGCACTTCGTGCGCTGGTCGAAGCGAATCTGGACCTCAAATCTCCGGTCTCTGCGTCAATAGGGGGCTAAAAGACATGTGGCAAGCATCGTGCAATGACGGCATTGAGCGGTCCACAAAATCGGACGCGTCGTGGGTAACGTAGTCAGCAATTAGCGACTCTTTTCGAGAAATAGAACAGCACCAGCTAGTTAAACGCCTGATTTAAGGTCTGTTAGTGCCCATGCTTTATGGACGAGATTGTGCCGTAGGTAATTGCGGCGCTGTGCGCCCCGGGGGCAAGTGCGTGTCATTCGGACGAAAATGGATCGCCATCTTAGCCGCTCTAGTACTCGCTACTCCATTGCTGGGCGTCGATCAGCCTAACGGGCCGCTGACCGACCAGGATATTCTGCAGATGGTAAAAGCCGGGTTTGACGACACGACGATCCTGCGCTACATCCAGGCAAACGATGTGGATTTCGATCTTTCGATCTCAGCCGTTGTTTCGATGAAGAATGCAGGTGTTAGCCAATCCCTCATTCAGTCGATGCTTTCCATTGAAGTCGCTAAGAAGGAAGTGGGGGTAGATGCCGCCCTCGCGGCCATCTCGGCCAGCGCCGCCACCAACGGCCGGGATGATGTGCACGTCTTCGCTCTGCTTAACGGGCGGTTGGTGCCGACCGAACCGGAAATCGTCAAATGGCGCCCCGCTGGTGGGCTGCGCAGTATAGCGATGCTGGGTTACGAGAAGGGGCCCCTAATTGGCTCAATCAGCGGCCCGCACAGCGACCTCGTCACTACGTGGCCGCCTTTGAACATGGTCCCTCTCGATATCGCCTTTTACGTGCTGACACCAAAAGGGAGTTCGGCATCCGACTTTCAACTTCTGCATTTGACCGAAAAAAACGACCGCCGCGAATTTCGAACCATACCCGGCGACCGCGCTCATACCTGGGCTACCCCTGAAAATACTGTAGCCTTTACCCTTGAGGCGGTGGCGCCCAGGGTTTATAAAATTTCGCTGCCCAATCTCAATGTGGGCGAGTACGGGCTGCTAACCCCCACCACACAGGTAAAATCAAATTCCGAGTCGGAGGGCAGGATTTACACCTTCCGATTGGTTGAATAGGGCTTTTCTCCAAGACAGTTTTGCCAAATATCCCCATAAACAAGAGGGCTTGCTGCGGGTTCTAAACCAGATTGTCCTGCTTGGGGTTTGCCGCGAGCGAAGGCCTCAGATAGAATAGCCGTTTTGTACAGGGCACAAAATGAAGCCGATAATGCTCCACAACACGCTGACGAACCGCGTCGAACCTCTCGAACCACTCCACAAGGGCGAGGTGCGCATTTACACCTGCGGTCCCACGGTCTATGCGTTCGCACACATTGGGAACTTTCGCACTTTCGTATTTCAAGACGTTTTGCGCCGATTTCTGCATTCGCAGGGCTATCGGGTATTGCAGGTCATGAACGTGACCGACGTAGACGACCGCATCATCCAGAGCGCGGCCCACGCCGGGGTTGGAATCCGGGAATACACCGAGAAATATATCCGTGCCTTCCTTGAAGATACCGGAGCGCTCAACATCGAGATGCCGGAAGAACTTGTCCGCGCTACCGACCACATCGAAGACATGGTGACACTAATCCAAAAGCTACAAGAGAAAGGATTTACGTACAATAGCGACGGCTCAATTTATTTTCGCATCGCAAAATTTCCGGACTACGGAAAACTATCGAAGATCGACATTCGTGGGATGAAGGCCGGGGCGCGCGTCGACGTAGACCAGTATGAAAAAGACGACGCGCGCGATTTCGCGCTCTGGAAGGCACCCAAGCCAGGCGAGCATTTCTGGGAGACGCGCATCGGCCCGGGACGCCCCGGCTGGCACGTGGAATGCTCTGCTATGTCCATGAAATATCTGGGCGATACTCTGGATATTCACACTGGAGGCGTGGACCTCGCGTTTCCTCATCACGAGAATGAAATCGCCCAGAGTGAGGGTGCTACAGGGCATCCATTCGTTCGTCACTGGCTGCACGCCGAGCACCTGATTATCGACGGGCAAAAGATGTCTAAGTCTCTGGGAAACTTCTATACGTTAAGGGATCTTTTCGCACGTGGCCAGAAGCCATCCACGATCCGTTACCTGTTGCTCTCTGTGCCATATCGCCGCCAGCTGAACTTCACCGAGGAAGGGCTGAAGGCAGCGGAAAGCTCGATTAAGCGCCTTCGCAATTTTATGTCGCGTCTCAAAACAGACCAGTTCCCTCCCGGTTCAATCCCCAGTATGGTAAGCCGCGTGGAAAAAGCGGAAAGCGATTTTGACGCCGGCCTTGCTGACGACGTGAACACTGCTGTTGCCCTCGCCGCTGTTTTCGAACTCGTTACCGATGTGAACATTGCCATGGACGCGGGAGAATTCCTCCAGCAGGACGCCCCTCGCGTGCTGGCTGCAATGGAGAAGTTCGACGCGATCCTGGCCGTCCTGGCCGATGATGACGAGCAGAAGTTGCACAAGCTTGGTTTCGGAGCCGCAGAACCTCGGATGAAGTCAGAAGAGATCGAGGCGCTTGTCGAAGAGCGTCTTGTGGCCAAACGCCGGCGCGACTTTAAGCGTTCCGACGAGATCCGCCAGCTGCTTTCTGATTCTGGTATCCTTGTGGAGGATACAAAGGATGGCAGCGTCCGCTGGAAGTATAAATGAGCCCTTCTTTCTGGATTTGCCGTTAACCGCGTGGACGATTTCGGCTGGTCCAAACCCCCGGATAAAACCGCTCGATTTATAGATGCGGCACGCTGCTTCCCATGAAATGCCACGGCTCGTCTGAGAGATGAGATTCTTGGAGCTCCAGTTATGCCGGTGACTACGACGTTGAACCAGCTCAAGTTGCCCCAGCTTGTTACCAAGCTGCCGGGGCCCAAAGCCAGAGAGATCGTGGAGCGCGACCAGAAGGTCGTGTCCCCCTCCTACACGCGCGAGTATCCGCTCGTAGCAAATGCCGGCCGCGGGGCGATGATCGAGGACGTAGACGGCAATACGTTCCTCGATTTCGCGGCGGGAATTGCGGTTGTCGCCACCGGGCACTGCCACCCGGACGTCGTCGGCGCGATTCAGCGTCAGGCGGCCCATCTGATTCATATGTCGTCCACGGACTTTTACTATGCGGGGATGGTGGAGCTCGCGGAAAAGCTCGTGGCGATCACACCTGGCAAGGAGCGCAAAAAAGTTATTTTTGGCAATTCCGGCACTGAGGCCATCGAAGCGGCCATGAAGTTGGCGCGCTACCACACCAAGCGGGAGAAATTTATCTCATTTTACGGCTCTTTTCACGGCCGGACGATGGGGGCGTTGTCCCTGACGGCGAGCAAGTCGATCCAGCGGAAAGGCTTTGGCTCGCTCGTCCCGGGGGTATTCCATGCGCATTTCCCTAACACCTACCGCGAAGTGGCAGGCGTTCGCCCCGAACACGCCGCGGCGGACGCGCTTTCATACATCGAAGACGAACTCTTCCGGCGCGTGGTGGATCCGAACGACATAGCGGGTATTTTTATCGAGCCCATTCAGGGTGAAGGCGGCTACTTGCCCGCTCCCGACGAATTCCTGGTCGGCCTGCAGCGTATTTGCCGCGAACACGGCATTTTGCTGATCGTTGATGAGATACAGTCCGGGATGGGGCGGACTGGAAGTTGGTGGGCCGTCGACCGTTCAGGAATTGAACCTGATATGCTCTGCACGGCAAAAGGAATCGCGTCGGGAATGCCCCTGAGCGCGGTGGTCGCCCGATCGGATGTAATGGACTGGGAACCCGGCGCACACGCCTCTACGTTCGGGGGGAATCCAGTATCGATCGCCGCCTCTCTGGTCACGCTCGGACTGCTCGAGCGGACGTACATGGCGAATACCCTGCGAATGGGCGCTTACATCGTGCGTCATACGGCAGACTGGCGGAAGCGCCACCGCATTGTAGGCGACGTACGCGGCAGAGGCCTGATGATCGGCGTGGAAATTGTGCACGATCAGGTCTCTAAGGACAGAGCCCCCGATTTGCGCAATCGCATCATCCAGACGGCATTCCAGAAGGGATTGTTGCTGCTGGGCGCCGGGGAGAATTCGATTCGCCTCGCCCCTCCCCTCATGATCGAAGAAGAGCAGGCGGAATTCGCGATCAGCACTCTCGATGCGTGTATTACCGCCGTCGAAGGCAAAAAATAATCATCGCAGTTTATCGTTTGCAACGATTTCAGGCCCGCTTCGGCGGCCTTGTGTTATTTTTGTGCGCGTGTTTGAGCAGGGCGTCGCGCAACTACTTCAATGGGGGGAAGCTTGTCACGGATTCTCGATGTCGGTTGCGGGCCGACAAAGTATCCGGGCTCGATCGGCCTGGACATGAACCGGGCCACCGCGGCCGACGTAATCTGCCATCTTGACCGAGGCGGCCTTCCGTTCCGCGATAATTCGTTCGATCAGTTGCGCGCCGAGCATGTGATTGAGCACGTCGATAACATTATTGCCACGATGGAGGAATTCCATCGCGTCACGCGCCCCGGCGGAACGATTTTTCTGGCCACGCCGCACTACACAGATTACAGCTCCTTCCGCGATCCCACTCACCGGTGGCACCTGAACACCTACTCGTTCCTGTATTTCTATCCGGGCGGAATGCATGGCCGCGACATGTGGTATACGCAAGTCCGAATGCGCGAAGTGAAACTCAGTCTCAGCCTGCTGAAGTTTTGGCGCGCGCTGGGCTTTCAATTTATGGTGAACCATAGCCGGATGTTCCGTCAATTCTGGGAGCATTACTTGAGTTTTATAATTCGCGGGAAATTGATGGAGTTCACGTTTGAAGTGATCAAATGAAACCGGCGGCGGTGCAATTCTGTTTGCTAGTCTGATCTTCGCGGTTATACGATTCAGTGCCCGCAACGGGCTTTCGGAAGCTGACGCGGTGGAACCGTCAGAAAAGGCAATCCATCACTTGAAAGAAAGGGCGCGGCTGACCGGCATCCGAGGAGAGACCTACGCCTACTGGTATCTCCGAAGACAGGGCTACACGTTGGTAGCGCGTAATTTCACGTTTCCCGGATTTAAAGGCGAGATCGACATGGTCGGCTACGATGGCCCGGTGCTGGCTTTCGTCGAAGTAAAAACGCGTTCCGTCTCTGCGAAGCAAGGTAGCCGGTCCGGCCTGCCTTCTCCCGAAGAAGCAGTCGATCTGGAAAAGCGGCGTAATCTCCAGCGAATAGCCACGCAGTTCTTGCGAATTCGGCGAATCCACTCCATTCCGCACAGGTTTGATGTGCTCGCGATTGAGACACAAATGGGAAGGCCCCCCGATGTGCGCCTCCACAAAGGGGCGTTTAAGCAAGTCTAGCAATCCACATTCAACAGACCAATTGAGTTTTCTCACCGTTTTTGGATGGCACGACATTTGCTGATATTCTTTCAGCACTACGCCACGCGTGGTGGTTCACAAGAATGTAAACTTCCTGCCTGGATAGTATCCCGGCATTGTAGGAGGCGTATTGCCCGAACTTCGCAAAGACCCATTACGGGCCGCTGGGTGATCATATCGACGGACCGCTCCAGGCGCCCCATGGATTTTGTCCGAGAAAGCGTGCAAATCAAGGGAGGCAGCTTCTGCCCTTTCTGCCCGGGAAATGAGGGCAAGACCCCTTCGGAGATTCTTGCCTACGGACGAAACGGAAGCGGCAAGGACACGCCCGGATGGTCGCTTCGAGTAGTTCCTAACAAGTTTCCTGCACTCGGAATCGAAGGATCGCTGGACCGAGAAGGCAATGGGCTTTTTGACCGCATGAATGGCGTCGGGGCGCACGAAGTGGTAATCGAATCACCGGACCATATGAGCACACTCGCCACGATGCCGCAGAAAGCTGTCGAAGAAATTCTGTGGGCGTGCCGGGATCGCATGCTGGATCTTAAGAATGACCGGCGGTTCCGGTACATTCTGCTTTTCAAGAACCACGGCGAACCTGCCGGCGCTTCCCTCGAGCATACGCATTCCCAATTGATCGCCCTGCCAATTGTTCCCCGGCGCGTGCGCGAAGAAGTGGACTCCGCGAAGCGATACTACGACGAGAAGGAGCGCTGCATTTTCTGCGACATGATTCGCCAGGAAATCGATATCGGCGATCGCATGATTTTAGGTAACGAGCATTTCCTGGCCCTCGCGCCGTATGCTCCGCGTTTCCCCTTCGAGACCTGGATCCTGCCCAGGCGCCATAGTTCCGCGTTCGAAAATATGCCGACGCCCTATTACGGCAGTCTGGCGGAAGTTTTGCGTGATTTTCTTGGGCGCCTCGACTCCGTGCTTTCATTTCCCTCCTACAACCTCGTCGTTCACACGTCGCCTTTCGGGCGAGGAAATCAACGATCATTACCATTGGCACATCGAGATGATGCCTAAGCTAACCAAAGTGGCGGGATTCGAGTGGGGCACGGGTTTTTATATCAATCCGACTCCCCCGGAAGAGTCGGCGCGCTTCCTGCGCGGAGCCACGTGATGTTCTGGCTGTATTCGCCGGACTTTCGCAAATAGTACCTTCAGGAATTCGAGACCGCGGGATTCGCGCCACAGCAGCCCCCTAACGCACCGTCGACCGATGGAGTTTTCCCTCATCAGGTGCTACTTTGTCCGGCAGCGGAAATCGGGCATGGCAATACGGATCCGCGGGAAAAGAGGATCGAGCAGAATGAGCTGGGGCAAGCGGCGGGCAATTGTTATCGGTCGTCCTGATTCTATGTTTGGCCCTTATTGTCTGGGCGGCATCAAAGCCCAAGCGTCTTGCGTCGAACTCGGTTCTCGTAATCGATGCCGAGGGTACCATCGAAGAACAGCCTCCTGTGACTTTCCTTCGGCAACCTGACGGGTAATTCGGTTCCCGTACTTCATGATTATCTTGACGCGATCGATTCGGCCCGCACCGACTCGCGCATCAGCGGCATCGTTGTGCGCATTGCTCCACTCTCGACCGGGTGGGCAAAGCTCGAGGAAATTCGGACGCACCTTCTGAGCTTCCGGGCAAGCCATAAGCCAAGCATCTGCTACCTCGGTTATGACGGCATAGGAAATCCGGAATATTACCTGGCGAGCGCCTGCGAGCAGATATGGCTCGTCCCATCCAATTCGGTGAGCATTCGCGGGAATGATGGCTGAAGCCCTGTTTTTTCGCGGCACACTCGACAAGCTGAAGATCATTCCGCGAGTTCTATCATGTCGCCGAGTTCAAGACTGCTTACAACATGTTCACGGAGAAAAAGTTCACGTCCACCTCACCGCGAGGAAGTCGAATCCGTTCTGCGCAGCATCTATAACGAGTACGTCATACGCTCGGCGGCCGCGCGGGGCATGAGCCGGGCTAAATTTGAATCCTTCGTGAATACAGGCCCTCTCTGAGACGAGCGATGCGGTCGCAGGACAAAATCGTCGATCGCCTCGGGTACTGGGATGAGGTACAGGATTACTTCAAATTGCGCTATCGCGGATGGAATCCCGATCTCCCTCAACCGCTATCGCACGATGCTGAGTGACGACGGTATCGGAGGCAACAAGATCGCCGTCGTGCATGCTACCGGCCTCATCGTGTCAGGCGAGTCGCAGGCCACTCCCGGAGGCGGATTTGTAATGGGCGGCGATTCTGTCGCATCGGATATCAGGAATGCGCGGAACGACGCGGAACATCCGCGCCATTATCTTGCGGATCGATTCAGGCGGCGGCTCTGTCGTGGGAAGCGAAGTGATACGTCGCGAAGTTGAGTTGGCTCAAGGACAGAAGCCCGTGGTTGTCTCGATGTCGGATGTAGCTGCTTCGGGCGGCTATTGGATTGCCACTCCCGCCGCCAAAATCATCGCGGACGCCAACACTATCACTGGCTCCATCGGCGTGCTCACCGGCAAGCTGAATCTTTCAGGCCTCTACAATCTTCTCGGCGTCAGCAGCGATTACGTCGCCACAAGCGACAATGCCACGCTTTTCTCCGATCAGCAGAATTTCACGCCCGCGCAGGAGGCCTACATCAAGAAATCGCTCGATGACACCTACGCGGAGTTCACCCAGGGCGTTGCCAAGGGCCGCCACATGTCCGTGGAGCGCCGTCGAAAAAATCGCCAAAGGCCGCGAGTGGTCTGGCAGCGCAGGGAAAGGAACTAGGGCTTGTCGATGAGCTCGGTGGATTTGACCGCGCCGATCGAAGTCGCCAAGGAACTCGCGCACATCCCCGCGAACGAAGGCGTTCACACTGGTGCGCTTTCCGCAAGAAGAAACATCATCCAAGAACTTCTCCAGCGCGAGCAGGACAATATCACGGAATCACGTTCGCTGGAGGAGACGGTTCGCCGTCTGGTTGGCATGATGGATCCGGTGCAAGCCCGCATACCCTACGAACTCCACATACGGTAAGTAGCGAATCCAGGCGGTTCGAAACCTGCATCGAATCGCCGATTTGCCTAATCAAATCGTCAGCGTCAGTGACTTCAAGAGAATAAGGGGAATCAACACCTATGGAGAAGCCCGCATCCGTCCAATTTCCAATTAACGATCTGCTTAAGCACCGATGGAGTCCGCGAGCATTTGCCGACCGGGATGTCGACCCCGCAGTATTGCGCCGCCTTTTCGAGGCTGCTCGATGGGCGGCATCCTCTTACAATGGCCAGCCCTGGAGCTTCGTTATTGCCACACGCGGTGAAGCCGAGGCGTTTCAGCGCGTTTTGAGCTGTTTTGTGGAATTCAACATGGGATGGGCGAAGAATGCCCCGGTAATAGGTATTTCCGTCGCAAAACTGAAATTCGAACACAACGGCAATCCAAATCGTCACGCCTATCATGACGTTGGACAGGCAATGGCCAATCTGGCAATCGAAGCCGTCGCGAACGGCCTTCAGTTACATCAGATGGCGGGTATCCTCGTCGACAAAGCGCGAGAAACGCTTTTGATTCCGGATGGCTATGACCCGGTCGCCGGTTTTGTTCTGGGGTATCCGGGCGATCCGCAGACCCTCCCGGACCAACTGCGCGAGCGTGAATTGGCACCCAGCGAACGCAAGGCGGCCACGTCCTTCGTATACGATGGTCAGTGGGGCCGGAAGTCCCCCATTTTTGAATAGGGTCGTCGACGAGAGCGAAGCGCTGATTCGTAAGAGGGCCTGATAAGTGATCCTCAGGAAATCTCACCAATCCAACCAGCGATGTTCTCAACTAACCTGCGCAAGACCGCCGAATCGTTCGTGCCAGACGATTTGAGCATGTGAAAGGAGTGGTCGGCTCCCTGAAACGTGCGCAGCGTAGCCCGAGAGCCTAGGTTGGCGCAGATAGGCTCGAGTAGTTTCAGGTCTGCAAACGCATCGCGAGTTCCTTGAAGGAACAGCATTGGCACCGTGACACGCGCAAGGTGCTCTGCGCGTTTCGTCCCGGGACGGTTCGGCGGGTGAAGCGGAAAACCGACAAACACCAGGCCTCGAAGATTTCCCAGCGGTTGTTCTGAGGCAGCAATGGAAGTCATCCTTCCGCCCATCGATTTGCCTCCAGCAAACAGAGGCAGGTCCGGAGCGAGATGGTTCGCCTTCTCCAAGGCCGTCCGAACGACGCCGGTAAGTACTGCTTGGGGGTCGGGTACCTTGCGATGGTTTTCCATGTAGGGAAACTGATAACGGAATGTCGCGATGCCGGCAGAGTTCAGCTCCGCCGGGAGATCCTCGAGGAAGGGGTGACTCATGCCCGCCCCCGCTCCGTGAGCCATCACTAACAAACCATCCGCGTTGGCGGGACGATCAAAAAGTCCGGAAACCGCGCCGCCATTCGCAAGAGAAATTTGCGTTCTTGCGGCGCGCGTCATTTAGGGAGAGTCTGCACTTCGCCAGTATTGATAGGCGCATTCTATCATGCGAGTTCACCTCTTAACTTCTCGATTCGACCGAGGCACACTAATGTGGCAACATACTCGATTGGGAACACCGGGAAAAGGAGTGAAGGCTCATGGCAAAAGCTACGTTTGCAGCTGGATGTTTCTGGGGCGTGGAAGATGCATTTCGCCAAGTCAAAGGAGTAACTTCCACGACGGTTGGATACACGGGCGGCACCAAGGTAAATCCATCGTATAAGGATGTTTGCACTGGAACCACGGGACACGCTGAAGCAGTCGAAGTGGAATTCAACCCCGCCGACGTTTCTTATCTTGAACTACTGGCGACTTTCTGGAAGAGCCACGATCCCACAACAATGAACCGGCAGGGTCCCGACGTTGGCACGCAGTACCGCTCCGCGATTTTCTTCCACGACCCGGAACAGGAACGATCGGCGCGAGATTCCAAAGCGATCCTGGAAAAGCAAGGTGTTTTCAAGCGCCCGATCGTCACTCAGATTCTGCCGGCAGGACCCTTTTATCGGGCCGAGGATTATCACCAGCAATACTTCGAAAAGCAGGGTATTCGGTCCTGCCACATCTGACACCCGTCTCAGTGCCCTTTGCCAATCCCTCACCGTGGCAAGAAGTTCCTCCATCTCTTGCGTCTGAGGAAATCTTCGCCTTGCCGCCTACGCGCCGACCTTGCGGCTGCTACAATAGGATTTTGTCCTAATCCCAAAAATCAAACGAGGCTCCCTTGGCTGAAATCCAACCCTTCCGCGCCTACCGCTACGACACGAACCGCGTCTCCTTGAAGGATGTCCTGACGCAACCCTACGACAAAATCAGCCCGGCCATGCAGGAGCGCTACTATGCGGCAAGCCCCTACAATTTGATAACCATCGAGAAGGGCCGTATTCTTCCGAGCGACGCCGACGGCGACAATGTTTACACACGCGCAGCGCAAAAAGTGGACGAATGGATCGCGGAGAAAATCCTGGCCCAAGACGCCAAGCCCAGCATCTACATTTATTCTCAGGAATTCCTGGTTCCCGGAACGCAGATGCGCCGCGTCCGCATGGGATTTATCGCTCTGGGGCGTGTCGAGGACTATGATGCTCACGTCGTTTTCCGCCATGAACGTACGCTGTCGGCGCCCAAGGCCGACCGTATCGAATTGCTCCGGCGCACACGCGTTCAGACCGGACAGCTTTTTTTGCTGTACGACGATCCGTCGCGCGCGATCGATAACCTCCTCGAGGAAACGTCGCGGAAAAACACTCCTTTTGAACTCACCGACGAATACGGAGTGATTCACCGCCTCTGGCCTGTCGACGACCCCGCGTTCGTGCGCCGGATTCAAGCCGCAATGAAGGACAAGAAACTCGTCATCGCGGACGGTCACCACCGTTACGAAACCGCCTTAAATTACCGCAATGAAGGCCGCGCGAAAGCCGGCAAGCCGGACCCTCTGGCGGCGTACGAATTCGCGATGATGACGTTTGTAAACACGCATTCCAAGGGACTGACGATTCTTCCAACCCATCGCGTCGTCGGAAACCTGGCCAATTTCGATTTCGAAAAATTCCGAAAGTCGATGGCGCCTTATTTCGACTGGTATTCCTATCCATTTCAAAATCCGAACGAGCGCGCTGCGGCGTTCGCGGAATTCGGGAAGGATCTCGAGGGCGAAAGCCACGGGCGCCGCGCCATCGGCGTGTATCATGGCACCAATCCCAGCACCGGCGCGTTCTTTCTGTTTCTATTGCGCCGCGATGCTGATCTTGAAACCGTGCTGCCGGATATTTCTGAAGGGCAGCGTGGATTGGACGTGGTGCTGCTTCATCGACTCATTCTCGAAAAGGGTATGGGGATCACGCCTGAGGCCGTAGCTAGCGAAACGAACGTCGGATACGAACGGGAAATGGAAGCGGCCATTGCGCGGGTCGATCGCGGGCAAGATCAGATTGCCTTTCTGCTCAATCCGGCCCGGGTACAACAGGTAACTGAGATTGCCCTGGCAGGCGATGTCCTACCGCAAAAATCGACGGATTTCTATCCAAAATTGCTGAGCGGCGTGGCGATCTATAGGCCGGAAGGCCAGATCTAGCCTGTTGTATTAAACAAAAATGCCGGCTTTCTTTCGGAAGCCGGCATTTTGAGAAGCCCTGAGCCGTTTAGATCGCTGCTGAGCAGGATTGCCGGCCTTATCAAAGGGAACATTATTTACGCTCACCGTGGACTCCATCTGCTCCGCCATTTTGAGGCGATCTTTAAGAGTCGGCAGGGTTTGAGCCGCGAAGCTTCTCACATCGGAATTGCTGCCGCTGTTTGCTTCTTTCTTGGACTCGGCGACGTCTTTCTCATGGTCCGCCACCATGTCGCGCGCGTACACCCGGTCGCACTCCGGCCCTGAGCGTTTCGACAGCCGGTCGTAGATCGCTTGGTCTTCCCGATCCATCTTTGTGGGCAGCGTAATGTTATCCCTCGAGGCGACATCCTTTAGCTGATCGCTGGCTTTTGAGTGGTCGCTTTCCATCCTTCGGCCGAACGCTTTCACTGCTTCGCTTGATCCATTACGCCGAGCCAGTTGCCCAAGCTTGACTTCGGCCATTCCACCAGTGGCCGCTTTCTTGGCAAAACTCTCCATTTCGACTCCTCTTGCGCACCTTAAACGCACTCGCCGACCACTCAATAAGCGCATGCATGTAGGGCCCGATCTCGGTTTGCTGTATGGCCCAATCGGGCGCTCATTACCCTGAATACCTGATTGCCGGCGGATCGAATTCGAGACAGATTTCCGTTAGCTACAGTTCATCAAGGAGCCTTTATGAACGATGACACAGACGGCGCGAAGGAAAATATCGAACGAATTACTGAAGCAATTTTTAACGTGCTGTATCACGAGGGAGACATGGACTTGCGGGATCTCAGGAAGCATGTGGATGTGCCGGGGGATGTTTTCGACATGGCGATCGGCGCTTTAGTCGAGAAAGACGATGTTCAACTCCTCAAGACCGGTGATTCATTCACAGTTCATCGAACAGACCCAGCACCGGCGGTATTTCCGTTCCGAAGCAATTAAACCAAGCGCTTCCGGTTTCTTGAGGCGACGTGGTGTCTCGTCTGGTCCAGCCAACTCTCGATAGTCTCAGCTTGACAGTGGCAGCAGCCGAGCGTATTTTTGCCACCTCCACAGCTAACGCAGCCGATTTAATTGGCCGGCTTAACTTTGGACGTTGCGTCCGATGACTATCGAGCCAGCACGCCAAGTTTCCCAACGCCGGTGGCTTCCTGCTCGCAGTGCATCGAAGAAAAAAGTCGTGCTGTTAGTTGCAACGGGTCTGCTGGCCACGGTTGCGCTCGCGCAAGGGACGCCAAAAGTCACCAAGGTGGATCCGCCCGCGGGTAAGGTCAATGATACCTTGACCGTCGCCGGTGAAGCTCTGGGCAAGGGCTCGGTCGCCGCAATCTTTCTATCAGACGACAAGTCCGACTACAAGGCCACGATCATCAGCCAGGAAGCCGACAAGATTGTGATGAAGGTCCCGCAGGTGAAACCAGGCGGCTACAACGTCTCCATTCAAGTGGGTAGCGGTATCTTGATCGAGCCGGTGCGTTTTACCGTCCAGGAATAACCTTCCCATTCGCCTTTTCAAGGACGCGCGGCCGGCAAGCCGGCTTCGCTGTTCGCAAAGTTTTAGAATCAGGTGTTATATTTGTCGCGAAAGAGTCATCTCGGTGAGGAGAATTCCGTGGAAAGAAAAAAGGCAACCGATTTCCCTCAGGAGCTGTTAAACGTCTTTGATCTTTATGTTCACGGTGAAATCCACCGCCGCGAATTCCTCGACGCGGCGAAAAAATATGCAGTGGGGGGCTTAACCGCGGCAGCGATTTGGGAGAGCCTCCGCCCCAACTACGCCTTTGCAGAGCAAATCGCAAAGGATGATCCGCGCCTGAAGACGGAGTACACCACGGTAGCCTCGCCTCAAGGCAATGGCACCGTCAACGGGTATTACGTGCGCCCGGCCAAGGCCACCGGAAAGCTGCCCGGTGTGCTCGTAATCCACGAGAACCGCGGCCTGAACCCGAATATTGAAGACATGGCGCGCCGGCTCGGCGTCGCGAACTTCCTGGCTTTTGCGCCTGATGGTCTCACATCTGTCGGAGGGTATCCCGGCGACGAGGAGAAAGCGGCCAACATCTTCAGAACGGTTGACCCGAAGAAAATGTTCGAAGATTTCGTGGCGTCCTTTAACTGGCTTAGGTCCAGGCCCGAATGCACCGGTAAAGTAGGGGCGGTTGGTTTTTGCTACGGAGGCACCACGGTAAATTCACTGGCGGTGCGCTTGCCGGACCTTGCGGCAGCCGTTCCATTCTATGGCGGCCAACCCACGGCGGAGGAAGCTGCCAAGATCAAGGTGCCCCTTCTGCTGCACTACGCGTCACTCGACAACCGGATCACTCCAGCCTGGCCCGCATACGAGCAGGCGCTTAAGGCAAACCACGTTACCTACACAGCTTACATTTACGAGGGCGTGAACCACGGCTTTCACAATGACACCACGCCGCGCTACGACGAGGCCGCAGCCAAGCTCGCCTGGCAGCGGACGATCGACTTCTTTAACAAATATTTGCGCGGCTGACGTCCGGCACCGTGCGGCCATCTTATTCACTTCATGTCGGACTGCCGTTTACAACGATGAGATCGAGGACTATCCTTCGGCAGACAGGAGAAAACATGGCTCGTAAGTACATCGACTGCAGGCAATTCCCGAGCGTCGGCAATTGCAGTGTCACGATTTCAGGCTCGGAGGAGGAAGTGCTCGATCTGGCCGTAATTCACGCCGTCGTTTCTCACGGTCACAACGATCCCTACGAACTGCGCAAACAGCTTCGCCCTTTGTTGCTGGACGTGCCGGAAGCGATGAGCGCGAGCGCTTAAACAATCAGCGGAGTTATGTCAGCCGTGGTTAGTAATTCCGGCAGCGAACCTATCCGTAGGAACTGACCGGAGTTGTGCCTGATTTTGGCAGGTTTCGTTGCGGAGTTTCTTTTCGCTTCATCACCTCGGGCGTACCCCCCTGCGGGTCCAGCAAGTCAACAAGTTGCAGACGCAAATTACCAACATTCGAGGCGTAGGAAAGTCCGACCTCGATATCGATCACGCCGGCGCGAATCAATTTCTCAATCTCACTATCGAAATACTGCATGCCCTCGGTATCGCCGTCGCGCATGGCGTCGAGAAGCGTTTTCCCCTCCGTCTCGCCTCGCTCGACATACTCACGCGTCCGCACGGACGATTTTAGAATCTCGAATGCGGCGACTCTGCCGGTGCCGTCGCGCCTCGGAATCAAGCGCTGCGACACGATGAAACGAAAGGCCTTCGCAAGACGATTCCGAACGGCAGCTTGATCGCCAAGAGAGAAGGCTCCGATTAACCGTTCCACCGTTTTGGAGGCATCGGTCGTATGCAGCGTCGAGAAAACCAGATGCCCCGTTTCCGCTGCCTCAAGCGCGACTTCTATGGTCTCCCGGTCGCGCATCTCGCCGACCAGAATCACCTCGGGAGCCTGCCTCAACGCCGCGCGCAAAGCCAATCCAAAACTGAGCGTATCGCTGTGGAGTTCGCGCTGATGCACGGTCGATGTTTTATGTGCGTGGAGAAACTCGATAGGGTCTTCAATCGTGATGATGTGGTACGCATTGTCCTCATTAATCTTGTTCAATATCGCGGCCAAGGTTGAGGATTTTCCGCTCCCGGTCGGCCCCGTGACCAGCACAATTCCGTTTCGCAGCGTGGCTGCTTCCCGCAATTGTTCCGGCAGATTCAAGGTCGTGAAATCGGGCACCGAACTAGGAATCACTCTCATAACGATCGCGCAACTGCCGCGCTGGCTGAAAACATTCACTCGAAACCGGGCCACCTTGGTTAGGCCGTACGAGACGTCGCAGGAGCCTTCGTCCTTCAACTTCTGGGCGGCTTGGCCGTTGCGTCCCATGAGATCTGCCGCAATCTGTGCTGTGTCTGCGGGCGTAAGCACTCCCATGCCCTGAATGCTCACGGCCACTAGCTTGCCATTCACCTTCACCTGAGGGAGTCTTCCCGGAGAAAAGACAAGATCACTCGTGCTGGGCGCGCTCTTCAGCATCGTGGCGATCAGGTTCGGCGTAGGGAGCCTTGCTGACGCAGGAGCAGAAGCCGCCGTTTGTGGCGCTGACTGCGGCCTGGGCTGATCTGAGGGTGCGGGTTGTGGTGTGCTGGGTGTTTGCATTTGGGTTCCTTTAGCCGCCCGAAAGCGAGACCGCGAAGGCCTTCGGATGCCTCCATTATGAGCGAGGGGCGCGGACTCCGCCGGTGGAACAAGATCGCCTGTTTTCAATCGATCAGCGGGGAGCGGCTAGAAAATCAACGACAGTTGAATTGAAGGATTGAGGCTGTTCCACGTTCGAGAGGTGTGCTGTCGGAAGCCGCACCGATTTCGCGCCGGGGATTTCGCGGGCCAGGACTTCTCCATGGCCTGACCATGGGGTGGAAGCGTCATGATCGCTCCCGATCACAAGCGTTGGAACCTGAATCTTGGAGAGCAGCAGCCGATGATCCATATCACGGATTGCCGCGCAACAACTTGCGTAGCCTCCCGGATTCGTGGCGAGGAAAGTCGCACGGATTGAATTTACAAGCTTTTCGTTCCGTCCAACCGTCTCTGGCGAAAAAAATCGCCCCATGGCGGCATCGACGATGGCTGACATGCCACGTTCCAGCACGGCGCGACGCCGGTCGTCCCAGTTCGATTTTGGCGGGGCATATGGCGAAGTATTGGCAAGGACCAGAGCCGCAATGCGGCCAACGGCATTGGCACCGAGCCATTGTCCAATCATCCCGCCAAGCGATAACCCGACGAATGCGAACCCCTCGATTCGCAAGCCATCGGCTAAGGCCAGAACGTCGCAGCCCAGTTGCTCCATGGAATATTCGCCAGCAGGAGCGTCCGAAGAGCCCAATCCGCGCGTGTCGTAGCGCAGAACACGGAAATAACGGAGGAACTCAGGCACTTGAAGAGTCCACATGCCAATGTCAGTTCCGAGAGCATTGGAAAGAATAATAACCGGCTTCCGCTCGTCACCCTCCAATTGATACCGCAACCGAGTCTTGTCGACGGTTATAACCGGCATGGCACGACCAGTATAGATCCCTCGATTCGTCTTTGGCCTCTCGCGAAGATGGCGATCGAGAAGATGAAATGATAGCTCGCCGCATAATACGCCGATCCGCGGACGGAAATTCTACCACCCGCGTGGGAGTGTGAATGTGAAGTTTATGTACTACTGTTTACAGTTGGATTTGTTATTGAACATGAGATTCGTTTTATTTGCTGGCAGAGGCCACCGTTTTGGTGGCGAGGTAAAAGTAACCAACCTTGTTGTTGGGGTTGGTGCCATACCACATGCGTCCTTGCGAATCGCGAAAAAATTCCCTCATGAACAGTTCCGCGTGGGGGAAGGGATATTCGATCACCTTGCCCGTCTTCGGATCAAATCGCCCGATCACGTCCATGTCGTGGGAGTTATACCAAAGGTAGCCATCGGCATCGAAACCCAGGGCGTAGGGCGTGGGATCGGGTCCGGGAAGAGGATATTCCTTGAAGGTTTGTGTCTTGGGATCGAATCTGCGCCATCTTCCCGGCATTGAACTCGTCGAACCAAATGATGCCGTCTGGGGCGATTTCCATTCGTCGCGGGCCGCCGCCGGGTGTCGGCGAATCCCACTGCGTCACCTTCATCGTTTTCTCGTCGATTTTGCCGATCTTGCTTCCAAACAGCCTGGTAAACCAGATGTCGCCGTTCTTGTCCTGGCGCACGTCGTAGGAATCCTTCACTTCTTCGAAGCGGGTGAATTTCTTCGTTTCCGGATCGAATTTGCTGAGGGGGGAACCGGTGGACCACACGTTTCCACTGCGATCGATGCGGATCGTGTGCTTCGATCCCTTCCCGTTGTCCTGATATTCGGTAATTTGCTGGGTGTCGGGGTCCCATCGCCCGACTTTATTGGAACCCTGTTCGGCCAGCCAGACGGAGCCATCCGGCGCAGGAACGGCGGAATGGATTCCCGGCCGTGCCAATATTGGGGACGGGAAAATCCTGCATCTCCCCCGTCTTCGGGTCAAGCCGCGTGATTTTGTTGGCCGCTCCGAAGTTCGGTATCCACAGATAGCCATTCTTGTCGGGAGCAGCACTGAACGGCATGCGGCTCGGACCAGGCATATCGTATTCCACGTACACGATATTCAAAGCTTCGTTGCTGAACGGCCGCACCGTAGCCTGATAGCCGGGCATCTCCGGTGGGGGATTTCGGCAGCACGGAATCCGGACCGAATAAGCTGGTGATGTAGGAAGAAAGTGTCGCGGACTGCTCATCGTTGAGCCGCGTAGCAAGCACGTAGCGCATCGCGGTGCGCATATACTCGACGCGATCTGCCCAGCCGTCCGCATCACGTGTTACCGAGGCCATGCGGCTTTGAAACGAATGGCATATAGCACAAGTCTCTGAGAGCAGGATGTCTTTTCCAGGCCCCGGCGGAAACAGCTGTTTGCCTTGGTACAGCGAAATGTCGCTCCAGCGGACCGTCCCGTTTGCAATGCGAAATCGAATGTCGCGTTCTGATCCGCCGTCGAGATCCACGACAGTGCGGGGATCGGTGCGATATCCAATGGCCCGGAGAAGTATGCGATATTGACCCGGCGCAAGTCCCTCGATGCGATAGTGCCCCCCCGTATCTGACAACACGGCCACGGTGATCTTCGTTTTCATATTCTGCGCTTCCACAAAAGCGCCAGGAAACGCCGAACCATCCGGCCCTTTCACGGTTCCCGTGATCGTCGACGCACGTATCGCGGTGCTTGTAAGAAGAACGAAGATTCCGGCCAGCAGGGGTAGAAGATTACGTAGCCGCATAGCATCTCCTTTGGCTGTGTTCGTTGCACATTTTCGACTGGAAAGACCGGATTGGAGGCGGTGCTCCCACACGTTTTCCCCCGTCCGCAGGTGCCGCTGAATATAGCTCAGTGTATGAATCCCACAAAGGGGAATTGTTGGACGAAAACTGCTATGAACTTCGAGGACCTTAAATCGTAAGAACGGTTGTGTGAATGGCTAAGAGAATTGAACCGCAGTATGAATTTCGGACAGCCAACGAACTTTCTCATTCTCGAGAAAGAAGGGTTGCGAGATCGAATCGTTGGTTTCGGGAAATTTCGCACCCCTCGCCAGCGGCTGGAGGAACTGCCGCGCGGTCCATTTCATGGCGTACAGTATCGAGCGATCCGCCTCTTTGGCTGTACGTTCCCCGAAAAGGATTACGGAAGTGCCCTCCATTTTCTGCAGGGTTAAGACGGACGTGCGGTAGAGCATCAAAAGCGCGTCGTACCAGTTCAGGCTGATTTTCCGGATGCCCATGCACGTGCTGACCAGCAGCGTTCGCGGTTCCTCGCTGCTTTGATATACCTTGGCAATAATTTCGTTCGACTTCAAAATCAGCACAGCAGGCAGCAAAGAGGCCTGTGGCGCCAATTCCTTAGCCCGCAGCGCGGCCCGCATCACATCCCAAAGCCTCACATCACCATCGAGTTCGATGTCCTGCACTCGGATTATCGGCACTTTTGCCATGTTTGATTCCTTGCGCTTTAAAAAGTGTAGCGCCTCAGCGGCTTGCAGCGAGGCAGAATCCAGAGTGCGTTGCCAATGAGATATCGCTCATTCCGACATTTCGACGCGTTGCATAAAAGCGCACAGAACCGTTATAAGCCAATCCAGCTGATCTTCCCGCCTGAAACCTGTATAATGATTTCCTACACCGACTTAACGACTTAGGCTTTTCCTCAGAGGGCTGAGTCCAACGTCTTGGGGTTCTGATGGGCATACGAGTAGCTCTCAATCATAAGACCTGCTACAAGTATCCCAAACCGGTATGGCTCTCACCGCATGTCATTCGCCTGCGTCCGGCTCCGCACTGCCGGACCACCGTTTCCAGCTATTCGCTGAAAGTCACTCCAACAGAGCATTTCATAAACTGGCAGCAGGACCCATACAGTAATCGCCTCGCCCGGCTGGTTTTTCCCCGTAAAACTACGGAGTTCTCGGTTGTAGTCGATCTCGTCGCTGAATTGACGGTTACCAACCCCTTCGACTTCTTCCTGGAGCCCTATGCCGAGGAGTTTCCGTTTACCTATGAACCGACGCTAATCCGAGAGCTAGTACCCTACCTGGAAGCACCCGCCCCCGGGCCGCGACTAAAGATTCTGCTCGATGAACTCCAGCGGGAAAAAGTCCGCACCGTCGATTATCTTGTCGGAGTCAATCAGGCACTCCATAGCAAGATCAAATACCTGATCCGGCTCGAGCCTGGAATTCAAAGCCCTGAAGAAACCCTGGAACTGGAAGAGCGGTTCGTGTCGAGACACGGCATGGTTAATGGTTCAGTTGCTGCGAAATGTGGGACTGGCGGCGCGGTTCGTCTCCGGTTACCTGATTCAGCTAGCGCCAGACGTGAAATCGCTGGACGGGCCTAGCGGCACCGAGCATGACGTCACGGACCTCCACGCATGGACGGAAGTTTACCTTCCGGGAGCGGGATGGGTTGGCCTGGACCCCACCTCGGGATTGTTCGCGGGAGAGGGGCACATCCCACTGGCCTGCTCCGCCGAGCCGGTCACCGCCGCCGCGATCACCGGCTTCTTCTCCGAAGACAACGAGGCGGTAATCAAGTCGGAAGCCGACGAAATCGAAACTGCGGAGCAGGGACCGGGGGCCGAATTCGAATTTTCGATGTCCGTTACGCGCATCCATGAAGATCCCCGCGTAACCAAGCCCTATGACGACGAGCAATGGGCGGCCATCGAATCGCTAGGTCATCAGGTGGACGCGGATTTGCAAGCGGGAGACGTCCGGCTGACGATGGGCGGAGAGCCAACGTTCGTTTCCATCGACGATATGGACGGCGCCGAGTGGACGATCGTCGGCCCTCGGCCCGAAGAAATATGAACGCGGCGACACGCTGATACGCCGGCTTCGGGACCGTTTCGCTCCCGGCGGTGTGCTGCATCACGGTCAGGGGAAGTGGTATCCCGGGCGAGTCGCTTCCGCGCTGGGCGCTGGGGCTTTATTGGCGCAAGGATGGCGAGCCCGTATGGCGCGATCATTCGCTCATTGCCGACGAGAAGAATCCCGGCAAATCTCACGGATGATCAAGCGCGGGCTTTCGTTTTTGCGCTTGCGGAACGGCTCGGGCGTAAACCCCGACCACGCTTTGCCTGGCTATGAAGACGTTTGGTATTACTTGTGGAAAGAGCGGCGCCTTCCGGTCAACGTTGATCCATTCCACAATAAGCTCGCGAATCCGGAGGACCGCGCACGCCTGGCAAAAGTGTTTGAGCAGGGCATGGACAAGGTCGTCGGATATGCCCTGCCGCTGCGGCGGGACTATTACACTGATGACACGAGCGAGTTGGGCCAGCGGCGCGTGGTTTTTCCGCCCCGAGCGGATGTATCTGATTCCCGGCGATTCGCCGATGGGCTATCGCCTGCCGCTCGATTCGATCCCCTGGGTAAAGGAATCCGAGCGACCCTACTTGTACGAACAAGACCCGATGGAGGATCGCGGGCCGCTGCGCGACCGCGCCGCGCTTTCCAAACAGATGCGGCTACAGGGGGGCTTGGAGCGCGCGAAGCCCCTTGGGGTTCGTGGAGCAGGTCCTCGAAAGCGGCAATGGCCGCATCCGTCGCGAGCAGCGCAGCGATCACCCGCGGCACTGCGATTTGCCGCCGGCCGCGGGAGAATCGCACCTTGGATTATCCGAACCGCCCTGTGCACCGAGGTCCGCGGCGGTGTCCTTCGCGTCTTCATGCCGCCGCAGAGATATCTCGAGGACTATCTCGAGTTGGTTGCGGCCGTCGAGGACACGGCAGCTGACCTCTGCCACTCCCGTTCTTCTCGAAGGCTACACTCCTCCCTACGACCCGCGCTTGAACACGATTCGGGTGACGCCCGATCCCGGCGTGATCGAAGTGAACATGCACCCGGCTGCGTCGTGGGACGAACTGGTGAAGAACACACCGGCGCTTTATGAAGAGGCGCGCCTTACCCGGCTGGCGACCGAAAAATTCATGCTGGATGGGCGGCACACCGGCACGGGCGGAGGAAATCACATCATCGTCGGGCGGAGCCGAAGCCGTCCGACTCGCCCATTGCTTCGCAATCCCGGATTGCTGCGTAGCCTGATCGGGTACTGGCACAATCACCCATCGCTTTCCTACTTGTTCAGCGGGATGTTCGTGGGGCCGACGAGCCAGGCGCCGCGCGATGGATGAGGCGCGCAACGACCAGGTCTACGAACTGGAGATCGCCTTCCGCCAAATTCCCGAAGGGCGGCAATTGCCCGCCCTGGCTGGTGGACCGGATCTTCCGCGATATTTTGGTCGACGCGACCGGCAACACCCACCGGGCCGAGTTCTGCATCGACAAGCTCTACACGCCGGAATCGGCTGAGCCGGGCGCCTGGGACTGCTCGAAATGCGGGCGTTCGAAATGCCGCCGCATTCGCGGATGAGCCTTACGCAGCATCTGTCTGCTGCGCTCGCTGATCGCGCGGTTCTGGAAGCAGCCGTACGCGCAGAAGCTGGTGCGCTGGCGCACGGAAATCCACGACCGCTTCCTGCTGCCGCATTTCGTGCGGCAGGACGTGGATGACGTCGTCGACGAACTCAATGAATCTGGCTATCCGCTCAAGAGCCGAGTGGTTCGCGCCGCATTTTGAATTCCGGTTTCCCGTTCTATGGAACGATCGAGCATCGCGGCATCGAACTGGAGTTGCGGCAGGCGATCGAGCCCTGGAACGTGCTGGGCGAAGAACCGGGACCGGGCGGCACGGCGCGATATGTGGATTCTTCGGTCGAGAAGACTGCAGGTGATGGTGAATGGAATGGTCGATTCGCGCCACGTGGTCACGTGCAATGGGAATCGCGTGCCGCTGCATCCGACGGGCACCAACGGGCAGTTTGTCGCGGGGGTTCGTTACCGGGCTTGGCAGCCGCCCAATTGCCTGCATCCCACAATCGGCGTTCATTCGCCGCTGGTTTTCGATATTGTGGACACCTGGTCGGGGCGCTCGATCGGCGGGTGCACGTATCACGTGGCGCATCCCGGCGGCCGAAGTTACGATCGATTCCCGGTCAACGCCAACGAGGCCGAGAGCCGCCGAATCGCGCGGTTTTTCAAGTTCGGCCACACGCCGGGGCCCGTGAAAGCCTGGCGAACAGAAAATCAGCAAGGAGTTTCCGTTTACGCTCGATTTGCGAGCAACTTAAAAGACTGACGCGATGCACCCGCAAACCCCGCCGGAATCGCTCAACGCCCGTCGAACCCTTTCGCCGGGCTTTGCCGAAAGGTACGCAGGCAAATCAATCCTTCCCGACGAAATGACTGAAGCCGGACGGCTCGCTTCGCCCGTACTGGCGCCCGTTCGTTTCCATGCTGGACGAGCTGGGGCCCCGCGAGCTCGGAAAGCGCTGGGAGCAGGCCCGGCGTTTCATCCACGAAAACGGTGTAAGCCACAACGTCTATGGCGACCCGGATGGCCTGGACCGTCCATGGAGCCTCGACCTTATTCCCCTGCTGATTCCGTCGGAACAATGGGACAGGCTAAGCCAGGGACTGATCCAGCGAGCGCAACTGCTCGACCGGTTGCTGGCCGATCTATATGGGCCTGCAGAGACCGTGCTGAACGGACTGCTTCCCCCGGAATTGCTGTGGGCCAACCTCGGATTTTTGCGGCCGTGCCATGGGTCGATTGCGTCTCAAGACCGCTGGCTGCATCTCTATTCGGCGGATATCGTGCGGCGCGCGGACGGGGAATTTCAAGTTCTCAGCGACCGCACGCAGGCCCCTTCGGGTGCGGGATATTCCCTGGAAAACCGCATCGTTCTTTCGCGCACGCTCTCTTCGGAATTCCGCCAGTGCAACGTGGAGCGCCTGGCTTCGTTCTTTTCGTCTCTGCGAAACACACTTGCTGGGTGGCTCCGGCGAACTACGACAACCCTCACATCGTGCTGCTCACTCCCGGCCCTTACAATGAAACTTATTTCGAGCATTCCTACCTCGCGCGTTATCTGGGCTATCCGCTGGTGCAGGGCAACGATCTGACGGTGCGGGACGCGACCGTCTATGTAAAGACGCTGGAGGGCTGCGGCGCGTCGACGTGATTCTGCGCAGGGTCGACGACGATTATTGCGATCCGCTGGAATTGCATCCAGGATCGCGATCTGGGCGTTCCAGGGCTGCTGCAGTGCGGTTCGGCTGGGGAAAGTGGCTGTCGCCAATGCGCTGGGCACGGGAGTTCTTCAGGCGGCGGGATTTTTGCCGTTTTTGCCGGCGCTTTGCCGGCACCTTCTGGGCGAAGAGTTGAAACTTCCTTCCGTGCAGAGCTGGTGGTGCGGCCACCCGGAATCGCTGCGATACGTTCTCGACCATTTGTCCGATCTGGTAATCAAGTCGGCGTATCCCACGCAGGGCGAGGACCCTGTTTTCGCGCAGGACCTGACGCGGGAGCAATTGAGCGAACTGGCTCTGCAGATTCGGTGACGCCCCGGAGAGATATGTTGCGCAGGAGCGAGCGATATCCTGCAGCACTCCTTCGCTGGTCGGTTGCACGACCTTGAACCGCGGCACTTCGTGATTCGCTCGTATCTCGTTGCTCAGGGGGATTCCTACGCAGTGATGCGAGGCGCGCTGACGCGCATCACTCCCTCCACGGATTCACTGGTGGTGTCGCTGCAACGCGGTGGGGGAAGCAAAGATACTTGGATCGTGTCGGACGGCCCCGTAAGCCAAATAACGCTCTTGCCGCCTCCAGGCGTGCCTGTACCGATCAGCCGGGAAGGCGGAGATTTAACCAGCCGCATCGCCGACGATCTTTTCTGGCTCGGCCGCTATATCGAGCGCTCCGAATCTCAAGTCCGGCTCTGCCGAGGGACCATTAGCCGCATCACGGATCAGAGCGGGGTGGACAACAAGCACGCAATCAAAACTCTTCTCGGCGCATGGCCCAAAGGCTTTCTTCTCAGACCAAATGCAGAACTGAATCTGGAGTTTATCGAAGGCTTGCTGGGTGACATAGACGGCAGCGGTCTCCGGGGAATGATCGCGTCGGTCCATTCGTTCGCGAGAGTTCTGCGTGACCGGATCTCCTCGGACGGCTGGCGCATCCTCCAGGAAATCTACAGCGCGGTCACCGACGTCCCGGTCGATCCGAATCGCCCTGCCGCGCGCATTCCAGAACTGCTCGACAACCTGATTGAACGCTTCGCTGCTTTCGTCGGACTCGCTGGCGATTCGATGACACGGGGACAAGCTTGGCGATTTCTCGATATCGGCCGCCGCGTGGAACGCGTGGATTTTACCGCCCGCTTCGCCAGCGACACACTCACCCTCCCGGGGAGCGATTCGGTGCTTCTCGAAGCGGTTCTCGAGGTGATGGATTGCTCGCTCACCTATCGGCGAAGGTATCTGACCCATCTGGAAACCCACGCAGTCGCGGATCTTCTGTTGGCCGATGAGAGCAATCCCCGCGGCGTGGCCTTCCAGCTTGCGCAACTCGAACAGCATCTCGCTGCTCTTCCGCGGGAAAATGACCAGCCGGACCGCAACCGCGACCGGCGCACCCTGTTAAAGCTGCGAACCTCCATCCAGCTTGCGGACTTGATGGAAACTTGCCAGGTGTCTTCGCACGGAACCCGCGAAGCGCTTCGTGCTTTGCTGGCTGATGTGACCGATCAGATCGCTCTGCTATCGGACGCGATCGCACGCCTTTATTTCTCGCACGCGGAATTTTCGCGCGAGCTCGGCGAAGTGTCGCAGGAGTCTACGTGATTTACCGCGTCGTCCACAAAACACTCTACGAATATGCCGACGCCGTCAATCTTTCCCACAATATCGTGCGGGCTCGCCCTCGCAACCACAGTGCGCAAACGTGCCGCTGGCACCAGTTGGTGGTTTCCCCTATGCCGGCCGTTCGAGGGGAGCGTCGCGATTACTTTGGTAACTATGTTTCCTGGCTCAGCCTACAGGAACCGCATACGCTGCTTACCGTCGAGTCGCGGAGCGAAGTCGAGGTTCGGCTTGAGCTGCGTCCCGATCTGTCCCAGGGACCTTCCTGGGAGCAGGTTGCGGCTACGATCGCCGGTTCAACGAACCCGCAAGTCATCGCGGAGAGGCAGTTTACGTTCGATTCCCTCTATGGGCGCCGGCTGCCGGAACTCGCGGCCTACGCTTTGAGTTCGTTCCCGCCCGAGCGGCCGCTTCTGGAATGCGTGTTCGATCTCACCTGCCGCATCCACGCCGACTTCAAGTATTTGCCAGGATCGACCAAGGTGGGAACACCGAGCCTTGAAGTGCTCCGAATCCGCAAGGGAGTCTGCCAGGACTTTTCCCACCTTGCGATCGGTTGCTTGCGCTCTCTTGGCTTGGCGGCTCGGTATGTGAGCGGTTATCTCGCGACCCGCCCGCCCTCTGGCAGGCCGCGCTTAGTGGGGGCAGACGCTTCACACGCCTGGATCAGCGTATTCACGCCGGACTTCGGCTGGGTCGATTTCGACCCCACGAACGGGATCATGCCGCTTGATTCGCACATAACCGTGGCCTGGGGCCGGGATTACGACGATGTGGGGCCTATTCGCGGAATCCTGATTGGAGGGCAGCGCCAGCGGCTCGATGTCAGCGTAGACGTGGTTCCCGTAGAGAATGCCAGCTGAAAGCCGGTTTACACGAACTTTGGCCCTTCGATTCCCCACGCTGGCACGAATACGGATTATTCCTCTGTCCGACCTAAGTCGCTATGCTGTCGTCAATCAACGTCCTTCAGTTTAGCCAACTGCGCATCGATGTGAGATAGAGCCTGGGTCAATTGGTCGCGATAGCGAGCGTTCTGGCTCGCATTCAAATCTTTTTCGACGTGGGCGCGAGACAGCAGAAGCACTTCCTTGCGACGGTGAGCTTCCATCTGTTCAGGTGTGAACTGTTTTCTCGGATTTTCCTGATCGGGCGCTTGAGACTCCTGAATCTGATCCTCTACCGCTTTGCTTTCCCATCCTTTGGCCATACAGCCATTCTACGGCGCTGGAATTTCCTCGTGCGCACTTTTTTAGGTCAGGTTCTGTTCAGGTCAACAGGCCCCTCAGAGTACCTCCTACGCTAGTTACCTTGACTACACATGTCAGAGTTGATTGTCTTGCCGAGGTTTCGGCTCTTCTGCTTACATGGATAGCGGGCACCAAGTTCACTCCACTCTCCCGGCTAGGCGAATATGCGGAAAACGATAAAACAGCATTCTGTTGCACTCATTGCAATATTGGTTTCAATGGTCCTAGGGACCGGATCTCCAAACTTCGCTCAGAGCGTCGCTGACGCGGCTCGTCAGGAGCGCGAACGAAGGCATCAACTGGCCCTGCACGCGACTCATGTTTACACGAATGAAGACTTGGCAAAGCCGCGCATTCTCGTACCTGAGGACGAGGCGAGAGTTGCCGCCCGCCAGAAAGACACCACCCCTTCCGAATCGGCTCTTGACGCCCAAGCATCCCCGCCACAGGCTGCCCCCGCAGTTGCGGCTGAACCCATTGAAATTCCGGACATAAAAGATGCCGTTAGCGCCCCGGAGCTGCCGGAAGTCGCGATTGCTTCAAGTGCCGTGCTGTTGCCTGCTGACGTCGCAAAGACAGCCCCGCCAGTTGTGAATCATTATCCGCAGCGCGACATTTCCGCTCCGGCAGTCGCCGGCCAGACGCCCTACGATCCGCTTGCCGCACTGCCAAGCCCAGACCAGAATTCTGCCAGTATCTTGATCCCGGCGAGCGCTTCGAAGCCCCTTGCTAAACAAGCGAGCAACAGCAAGGCAACTCAGCGTCCCACAGCAATAGGGGAAATCAGCCTCCCCTCGACCACGATGCCGTTCTCGAACGTATTGGGCTATGTGCCGAACATTGCCCTGTCAGTTGCCGCTACCACCTCGACGCCACTTCCAAGAGAGGCGGGCAATCGGGTACAGAACCAGCCACCTTCCGCAGAAGTCAAGATGCCCACGGCTGCCATGCCGTTCGCGGCCGCTATGGCAGAGGGTGCAACGTACCCTGGAGTGCCTGTGCCGGTGACACCTTCGGCCGCCAAGATGGCCGTGAAAACGGCCGCCGTTCCTCTCAGCGCGCCTGCGGTCGCTTCCGGTGTCGCTGACGCACCGGTTTGGCTATCTGTTACGGAGCCTTCCATCGTGCGCCCCGCGGCTGAGAATGTGAAGGCAGTTGATCCCGAGAACTGCGCTGCGGATTGCGGCTCGAAGGTCGGCACGGTGGCCCCAGCTGAACTTCCGATTGGGACAAGCATTCGTCCAGAAGCTGCGGATACTACGAATAACCCGCCCGTCGCGTTCATACCTAACCGGAACCAGGCCATTGTGGAAACAGTCGGCAAGGTGAGGGTCGTTCCTGGAGATTCGCTGTGGAGGCTGGCAGCTCGCTACCTAGGAAACGGACTGCGCTGGAGGCAGCTGGCCGCCCTGAATCCTCAACTGGTTAACCCGAACCACATCCAGGTGGGCGATTGGATTCAGATTCCTTCCGAGCCGAAGCAAACCGCGAAACACGTGATAATCCAGCCGGGCGACACTCTTTGGAGGGTCGCTCGAACGACACTCGGAAGTTCACTCGCTTTGAGTTGCCTGGTCCACGCTAACCCCAAGATTCGCTCCGTTGATCAGGTGCTCGCTGGTGAAACGCTTGTGGTTCCGTCCACCTGCAGCAATCTCGAAAGCACCCAAAACTAGCAGCCGGCTCGCCTCAGCCGGCAAACCATCTGAGTCGATACCTAAACAGATTCAAGTCGGGGCGTAGGCTAATGGCCATCGAACTCCATCGTAATCATGCAGTCTCTCTCCTAATCCATCCACTTGGTCGCAAATCACGCTGAGTTTGTGTCTCTCGCCGACCCAAGGGCAGGCCATAAGTGGCTTGGGCCGAGGGGGCCGATAATCTCAATTGGCTGGCCGAACCATCGGAATCGTGATCGTACACATCTAATCACCAGAACACCGAAAAAGGGCATTTGAGCGCCGGTGGAGTTAGAATGAAGGCCTCGCAAATGGAGCCAGCCGCCAACTTGACGAGCTTCAGTCCCGCTGCAAAGCGGACGATTGACCTGCGCTTTGTCGAGTTGGTGGACAAGGTGCGCAAGAATCGCCCTGGCGACGATTTCAACCTGCTTCGCCGCGCCTACGATTTCGCCGCGGAACACCATAAAGGGCAAATCCGCCTGTCGGGCGAGCCCTATCTTTCCCACCCCCTGGAGGTGGCGCACTCGCTGGCGGACATGAAGCTTGACGTCACGTCGCTCTGCGCAGCATTGCTGCACGACGTAGTGGAAGACACTAAGGTAACCCTGGAGAAGCTTTCCGCGGAATTTGGCCCCGATGTGGCGCGTCTCGTCGAAGGCGTCACCAAGATCAGCAGGCTCGACCTCCTCGCCCCGGAGGCCCGGCAGGCTGAAAACGTCCGTAAGATGCTTCTGGCGATGGTCAATGACGTCCGAGTGGTGCTGGTGAAGCTGGCCGACCGCCTGCACAACATGCGCACACTGCAATACCTCGATTCCGAGAAGCAGCAGCGCATCGCTCGCGAAACGCTCGATATCTACGCCCCGGTGGCGAACCGGCTCGGAATGGGCCTCATTCGTGGCGAGCTCGAGGACCTGTCCTTCCGTTATCTCGAGCCCGAGGCATTTTTTGAGCTGCAAAAGAAAATCGCTTTGAAGCAGAAGGTTTTCGATAAATTCTTGGTCGAAGTACAGGATGTGATCCGCGGTAAGTTGGTGGAAAACGGCATTCCCGCGGAGGTTCAGGCCCGCATCAAGCGCCTCTATTCTCTGCACCTGAAGATTCAGAAGCAGCAGCGAACCCTCGACCAGGTATATGACCTGCTAGCGGTGCGCGTGATTACCGATACGGTGAAAAACTGCTATGCGGCGTTGGGCGTGATCCACCAAATCTGGCGCCCAGTTCCCGGGCGATTCAAAGACTACATCGCCATGCCGCGGCCCAATCTTTACCAGTCGCTTCACACCGCCGTGATTCATTCGGGCCAGCCCTTTGAAATGCAAATCCGAACACAGGAAATGCACCGGATCGCCGAGCAGGGCGTGGCCGCGCACTGGAAATACAAAGATGGCCGCGCGGAAACGGCTTCCTCGCCCGACGATCAGCGCATCATCTGGATGCGTCACCTGATTGAGTGGGTGCAGGAGATGCAGGAGCCCAGTGAATTTCTTTCCACTCTGCGCGTCGATCTCTATCCCGAAGAGGTGTACACGTTCACACCTAAAGGGCGTGTGGTGGTTCTGCCGCGCGGGGCAACTCCGATTGATTTCGCCTACGCCGTGCATACAGAGGTGGGTCATCAGTGCGCCGGAGCGAAAGTGAACGGAGAGATGGTGCCATTGCGCCACGCGCTGGCGAATGGCGATGTGGTGGAGATCGTAGTCCAGAAGGGCCACGCCCCGTCGCGCGACTGGCTCTCATTCGTGCACACCTCGCGCGCTCGCAGCAAGATCCGGCAGTGGATTCACCTGCACGAACGCGAGGAGGCCACCGAAGTGGGCCGCCGGCTCCTCGAAAAAGAAGCGCGCAACGCGGGCTTGAGCCTGAAGAAAATTCCGGAGCAAGACTGGCTTCGCGTGGCGTCCGAGTATGGCTGCTCCCGCGTTGAGGATTTGTACGCCGACCTGGGCTATGGCAAGTGGTCTGCCCGGCAGGTGCTCGCCAAGGCTAGCGGGCAGCCTGCAGCGGATGCCGTCCCGGAGGAAAAGCATCCCAAGCTGGCTACTAGCGTCAAGCGCATGCTCGGAATCGACGACGCGGCGATTCTGGTGCGCGGCCACGGTGACCTGATGGTTTACCGCTCGAAGTGTTGCAACCCCATTCCCGGGGACGATATCGTCGGGCTACGTCACCCGCGGCCGGGGCATCGCGGTACACAGCAAGATTTGCCCAAACGTTGAGAATCTTCTTTACGAGGCGGAACGCCGCATTCCCGTGGAATGGGCCGACGCGACCCAGGCTACGTTCCCCGTCCGCCTGCGCATTTTCACTGAAGACCGGCCAGGGATGCTTGCGGGCATTACCAGCGTCATCAGCGACACCGGCGCGAATATCCGCACATTTGAGAGCGGCGGCGAAGACAACACTCGCGCTCGCATCGAAGTGGCGCTGGATGTCCGCGACCGCAAGCAACTCGAATTGATTCTTGCCGGCATCAAGCGCATTCCGGGCGTCTTCGATATCGAGCGCGTCTATAACGTCTAGATTCTGGACCCCCCGGACCGTGATGCTTGCGCCACAAGGTTCCGCTTGCTCTGCCGCACCCCTGTTTTGAAATTCGTAGAATGAGACATGGGGAGACGCCCCGCAAAAACGTCTCCGAACTGGCTCACCTCCGCTTTTGCCCTTTACGCTCCTTGCACTTATTCATCGTCAGATTGACGTCCTTATCGCGCGGGTGCCATCATCGCGTTCTCGTGGACACCGCGCCCCTCGATGCCGTGGGCATGAGTTACGACAGTATCCAGCAGGTGAAAAGTCTTAACGTCACGCGCTCAGGAGGTCGGCGAGCTCGCCAAGGCCCACCAAGGCGGGCTTGTCGGACGCAAGACTGCGTGCAACTGCTCCGGATGTTCCGCGCGGCAGCGCCAATCCTTCACCGATGGGAGAAACAATTGCCGGCTTGATTCGCGCTGGAATCGCCGAGTCCACTGTGGTTGAACTGGCCCGCCTGAATCAACTGGGTTTTGCAGCCGGAGAGCTGGAGGCGATGCGGCTTGCCGGCCTCTCTGACGAAACGATCCTCGAGGTGGCGCGTCGCCATGCGGAAGGCAAAACCGTGTTATCGGGCGCCTCGCTTGCGGGAATGAAAAATGCCGGACTGCGCGATTCAACCCTTCTTGAGTTATCGCGCCGCGGCATTCCCGATTCTCAGACGGCCTTGATCATTGAATCGCATCGCCGCGGTATCAGAGACGAGGAAATACTCAAACACTTCACAGGGTCCTGAAGCGTCACCCGCTCCACCGCATTTGATCCTTCCCCGCGCCGGAATGCACCGGTAGAATTGGTGAATCTTGGACCGAATCTTGGATTGCCCCTCTCCGCGCTCTTGCGTGGCCGATTTAGCCGCTATATTGCTCATACTCTCTGGAGCAGCGTGCAGCGTTCCGTTGGCTCCCGGCTATCGTGTTGTGAAGCAAGCGAGAGAAGTTCAGTTCACCTCCAATAACATACCTACTATCCGTGTGAATTCGAACTATACATTCGAAAATTCCGGCACGGGGGACCTGCCCTTCATCGACATAAACCTTCCACCGGAGCAGCCCTACGGCAGGAAGGATCTTCACGTCGAACTCGATGGCCTGGCGTTACCGCCCGGAGATGATCCCGCTGAGAGTCAATCGGCGTCGCCTAACACGCTGCGCATTAAGTTCGATCCGGCCTGGAAGCTCCGCCAGAGCCACGGCCTGGCCATCGAATATGCATTCAGATCCCCGGAAGATTCCGGTTCGCGTATCACGCTAGGCCGGGACAATTTTCACCTGGGGTCCCGGGGATGGGCTCCGGCACCGCAACCTCCCAGTCATTTTCTTTCGCCTTATCCGAGCCGGCCCGACCGTGTGATCTACACGATTCGCGTGCCGGCGGATTTCATGGTGCTGGCCAGGGGCACTCCCGTCGGCAGGAAGCAGCAGGGTGGAGAAACCGTGTATCGCTTCGAGCTTCGCGCGGGTGACTTGACGCCGTTCGTCGTTGCCGGAAAGTATGTTGTCTCCGCTCCGGAACACAAGGGAGAAACTATTTTTTGGACATTTCAGCCGCTCGAAGACAATCCAGAACCTGCGATAAGGAGATTTGACGCAGCCTGGAAAGCTCTAGAAAAGGAGTTCGGGCATTTCGATAAACACATCCGCGCGCCTCATATCGTTGAATCGGCCGGCCTGCGCGATCACCTGAGCGGAGCTCGGGGACCCGCGGCCGTGGCCTTTCCCGGAGGTGCACTCGTCAATCCCGAGGCATTGGCGCTTGGCACTGGAAGTGACGGCTTTCTCGAAGCGGTGACGCACGCCCTGGCGCACAATTGGTTTGGCGATGAAGTGTTCTTCACCCCGGACGCCGCTCTCGGTATGGGAGAGGGGCTTCCGGAATATGCCACGATCGTGATCGAAGAAAGTGAAAAGGGTGAACGTGGCCGGCGTCAACGCATCATGGAATATCTAAACGAATACGATAAACTCCAGAGCCAAGCGATGGAAAAGCCCCTCGGCGTGACAATGATGTCCGACCCGATCGGGCAGCGGCGCATCGCTCTCGCAAAGGCGCCGCTTTTCTTCATCGCTCTTGAGGACGTTTGCGGGGAAGAAGCCGCGCGGACCGGACTGAGGGAAATGGTCACTTTGTTGCGCGGGCAAGAAACCAGTTACGATGCTCTCCGCTCGGGGCTTGAGCATTCCAGCGGAAAAAATCTCGCTGAACCATTCCGTGTCTGGCTCAACGACAAGGGAATCCCGGCGGATTTCCGGTCGCGGCATGCAGCTACAGATGAAAACCCACAATAATGGAAAGAAATGATAGGAGGTTTCGTGAAAGAGGTCATCGCAACAGATAAAGGGCCCAAAGCGATCGGCCCGTATTCCCAGGCCATCAAGGCGAACGGCTTCATCTACACGGCCGGCCAGATTCCCTTCGATCCGGTCACCGGCCAAATCATCGACGGAGACGTCGCCCAACAGACGGCGCGCGTGTTCGAAAACTTGAAGGTGATCGCGGAGGCGGCCGGATCATCGCTCGATAAGGCCGTGAAAGCCACCGTCTACCTCAAGGACATGAAGGATTTCGCCGCCATGAATGAAGTGTATGGGCGCTACCTGCAAAAAGATCCGCCGGCCCGGTCGACGGTGGAAGTTTCGCGGCTCCCGCGCGATGTTCGGGTGGAAATCGATCTTGTGCTGCTGGATTAATTCGGTGGCAGAAGTCCGGTGCACGGCCCTGCTTTCGCCTCTTTTTAAAGCGAAGCGACGAGAAATCTCTCTTGCTTACGGGCGCGAGGCGGGCTGCAACTCGGCAGCGGATTCCGACGCGTTCATCGTTCTGTAAGATTCATGGAGGACATTCGTTGCGAGTATTGACCTATGAACGACTCACAATTTGACTTGGTGGTTATCGGAAGCGGGCCCGCAGGCCAGAAAGGCGCCATCTGCGCGGCGAAATTGCGGAAGCGCGTAGCGGTGATCGATCGCACGTTCATGCTCGGCGGAGTCTGCGTGCATACCGGCACGATCCCGAGCAAAAGCGTTCGCGAGGCTATTTTTCAGCTGACCGGCTTGGCCGTGAAAGCTCTTTATGGCAGCAACGGCTGTGCGACCCGCGACATCTCCATGAGGGACCTCGCCTTCCGTGTGACGACTGTTGTCAAGCGGGAAACCGATGTGATCCACGCGCAATTGAAGCGAAACGGCGTAGCGATTTTCCAAGGCACCGCAGAATTTGCCGATCCACACACAGTGGAAGTGCAGGGAGACGCCGGGAAGGTCACGCTTCACGGTGATAAGATTCTCATCGCGTGCGGGACGCGCACGGCCCGCGCTGCCGATATTCCCTTTGACGGCAAGCGCATTCTGGATACCGACCAGATTTTCGCGCTCACGGATCTGCCCCGCGAGTTGATCGTCGTAGGCGCAGGCGTGGTTGGCCTTGAGTACGCTTCCTTTCTCGCCGCGCTTGGCGTGGAAGTCACGCTGATCGATCAGCGACCCGTGATTCTTGATTTCGTAGATCGTGAAGTCTGCGACACGCTGGAGTATCATCTGCGCCAGCTAGGCACCGTCTTCCGGCTTGGGGAGAAGGTGACGCGCGTGGGAATCGATCCCAATCGCGACCGCGTCTTCGCGGAGCTGGAGAGCGGGAAGAAAATACTGGCGGACGGGCTAGTATACGCAGTCGGTCGCCAGGCCAATGGCGATCAGCTTCGCCTCGAAGCGGCAGGACTCGCTCCCGACCCGCGCGGCAAGGTCAGCGTCGATAAGCATTATCAGACCGCCGTGCCGGACATTTACGCGGCGGGCGACGTGATCGGCTTCCCGGCGCTTGCCAGCACTTCGATGGAACAGGGCCGCTTGGCGAGCTGCCACATGTTCGGGATCCCATCGGAAGCCATGTCCAGCTTGTTTCCCTACGGGATTTACACGATCCCGGAAATCTCCATGGTTGGCCAGACGGAAGAAAAACTAACCGCAGCGAAAGTGCCCTACGAGGTGGGCGTAGCAAAATATGCGGAGTTAGCCAAAAGCATGATGCTGGGCGATGAATCGGGTATGCTGAAATTGCTCTTCGACCGCAACACGCTCAAGCTGCTTGGCGTTCACGCCATGGGCCAACGGGCCACCGAAATCATCCACATCGGCCAGGCTGTAATGTCCTACGGCGGCACGATCGAGTATTTCCGCGACACCGTTTTCAATTACCCGACTCTAGCCGAAGCTTACAAAGTCGCCGCCCTCGACGGCCTGAACAAGCTCTGACCGGCAGCACTGGCGGCAGAGCCACTCCTCCTATTGATGATCTAGCGCGTTACGATCCTTGTTTGAAGCACTCACAAGGGGAATTTCTGCTTTTGACTCTCGGTCGACCGGAGCAAGGGCTTTCCCCCTTCTTCAACCATGATCTGTTGACGTAAGAGAAATTAAGCTTGTAGACTCCGACCGATCTTCGACATCGCGAGGGTATACGAATGAATGGAAAACTCGGCCAGCGTGTCTTGCTCACGGCTGTAGTTTGCTTGGGGAACGGATTTGCCTTCGCAGGGCGCCCGCAGGACGCGCCGGCGGTAAACAGGAAGGTCGAAACGGTGGGCACCATCCCCTCATCGGGATATACCGAGGGTCTTTGCCAGACGCCCGATGGCGCCGTTTACGTGACGGGAATCGACGAGCAGGTATTTTGGAAAGTGAATCCAAATGGCCAGGTGGAGAAATTTGCGTCTCCTCCCGCGCACATCATGGTTCCGCTGGTGACCAAAAGCGGATTCATCGCCACGGCCCGCAAGGGATCCTCGCCAAGGACTCCTTTAGCCGGCAGCGTCGGAGTGGAGCCTGGAAGCGCAGTACACATCGATTTTTCGGTGGACGTTGGCACCGAAATTCTGGTCATCGATAAGGCAGGCAAGATAACGGATACGGTCCCCGGGCCCAAAGGGGCATACTTCAACGGGATCGCCTACGCGGGTCACGGCTTTTACGTGATAGCCGACTCAGGCAGCCCGATTATCTGGCGACTCGATCTTGCCAGGAAGAAAATTGAACCTTGGTACAAAGACGACCAACTAACGTCGCCCGCCGATGCACGGCCCAACAATATTGCGGGAAATGGAATCAAGGTGCATGACGGCTGGGTCTATGTGGCCGTTACTAGCCGAAATGCTATTTATCGCGTGCAGATGGATTCGAGGGGCCGTCCGAAAGGCGCATTGACGATGTTCGCACGGGGTTTCCGTCCGGACGATTTTGACATTACCAAGGACGGAACGATCTACCTGCCCAGCGGCACCTCGCTATTTAAAGTATCTCCCACGGGGGAAGTCAGCAGGTTTCTCGACGGCGCGGGACTCTCGGCCGCTGTCAGGATTAGTTTGGACGGTAAATGGGTCTACTGGCCTACGCGAGGCGGGACGGAACCCCAACGCTTGTTGAGAGTCGCGATACCGTGAGCACGTGCCGGAATCGCACTATTGGCAGATAGCTTTGACCCACGGAAGAAACCGGGATCTCAGCCCCCCGGGGTACTTGAAAGAAAGCAGTCCCCTTATCTTTCGAGTAGCGATTTGCTCCGGTACTACACAATGTTGAGCAAAGAGCACATACAACCAGGGGCTACAGGCATTTTGGGGATGCATTCAAGGGTGAAAACGTTGAGCTTTCGGCATCCCAATTGACGTCTTGTGCTCAAGCGGCTTAGTTGTACTCAATTGAAATCACGGCTAAGCATGTGTAGACTAAATCAGTTGTAAATTTCTTCTTCAGCGTTTCCGTTGGGCCTGTAGCTCAGGTGGCTAGAGCGCACCCCTGATAAGGGTGAGGTCGGTAGTTCAAGTCTACCCAGGCCCACCATTCCCCAGCCGGTTGCTGTGACGTCTGTTCGAATCTCGGCTGCGAGAACGCGAAGAGCTTGGCGTTCCTATCCGCCCCTTCCCGCAGACTAAACAAGCCGGAAGCCGGAAAGCCAAGACGCCCTCCGGTCGAATGTTAGAGTTTACGAGCACCCTGCACTAGCGCAAAAAGCTAGAATACGGAGCTTGGCCGCACAAACACTTAGATCGCTCCGCCCAGTCACTTTGCAGCCACGAATAGGACGCAACTTGGCTCCGTCGCATCCTTGAGGACTTGCCCGGTGGGCGTGAGCTTGCCGGTAGCGGGGTCGACTCGGAAGATCACTACGGTGGCAGAATTCTGATTCGCGGCGAAAAGATACGCGCCGGTCGGATCGAGCGAGAAGTTTCGCGGCGTTTTTCCTTGCGTCGAAACGTGCTCAACCGGCGCAAGCGTTCCGGTGTTCGCGCCCACGGCGAACACGCCAATGCTATCGTCGCCGCGATTCGAACCATAGACGAAGCGGCCTGCGCGATCCACTTGAACCTCCGCGGAGGAACTGTGCCCCGAAAAACCCTCGGGCAAAGCGGAGATGCTTTGGAGTTCCTTCAGCGTGCCGGCAGCCGTGTCGTAAGCAAGTGTGGTCAGCATCGAACCCATTTCGCTGATTAAGTACAGATATCTGCCGTTGGGGTGAAATGCGAGGTGGCGCGGCCCCCATCCGGGGTGCAGCGCGATGAACGGCGGGTCGTTCGGCTGGAGCGAACCGGACAAACGATCAAGCCGATAAACAAACACCTTATCGAGTCCGCGGTCGGCGACGATTACGAACCGATTGTCGGGCGAAAACACCACGCAGTGTGCATGCGGACCGGCCTGGGTGTCGGGCCTGACGCTCGAGCCGTGGTGCTGGACGAACCCCGACGCCTCGCCTAGTCTCCCGTCCGGATGAATCGGGAACGCCGCGACGCTCCCGCTCCCGAAATTCGCCGTCACGAGAAATTTACCGCTCTTGTCGATCGCGATATAGCACGGACCAACCCCCTTCGAAGATACGCGGTTTAGAAATTTGAGCTTCCCGGTCTTTGTGTCCATTGCAATGCGGAGATCGTATTTCCGGGTTCGGTCGCGCTCTCATGTTCGTTTACGGCGTACAGAAAAGGGTGGTTCGGATGCGTCACCAGATATGAGGGATGAGCGGTTTCCGCAACAAGTCCAAGCGGGACGACAGCTCCCGTGGCTGGCGAAAATCGATACGCATAGATCCCTTTGCTTGCAGTATGGGTGTACGTTCCGATGTAAACCAGGTAGGGTTTCCCGCCGACCGCCGCAGTGCACCCAGGAAAGGAAACCAGGAGCAGCGAAACCAGCGCGAAGGCGGCGGATAAGCCCGATAGCATCGTCCCCTTGCGCCGCAGGGCCAGGGAAAGCATGTTCAAGTTCCGCTCGTTCATCGGCGGAGTATATTCCAAACTTCTCACTTTGCAACAAGCTCGGCAGTCACCCGCTCAAGGGGCCAGTGCCCGGCATGCGGTCTCAAATTTAACGAAATCTTCGTTTTCCGCTCCAAAGCACTTGCGCTACACTCGGGCGTTCCTGCTTGATCTCTTGTTCCTTGGACTTGATACTCGTCTTTCTCAGATTCACGGGAGCGAATGCGAATGCTGAAGGGGATTGTGATCGGTTTCGTTGTTGCGGTGATCGCACTGGCGGCCGGCGGTTACTACTATTTTGCGAACGGCTTGGCGCCCGTGGCCACTTCTGAGCCGCCCATGCTATTTGAGAAGAAACTGGCGAGTATGGCCCTCCGCGCGCGTATTGAGAAGGATCACGTAGGCGAATCTCCCGTGGCGGCTGACGAGCCCACCTTCGTTGCGGGCGCCAAAGTCTACATGGATCACTGTGCCGCGTGCCACGGCCTGCCCGATGAGCCCCCCACGAGCTACGCTGCGTCGATGTTTCCGAAACCGACCCAGCTTTTTCGCGGTAAGGGCGTGACTGACGATCCTCCGTCCGAGAGCTATTGGAAAGCAGCGAACGGAATTCGCCTCTCCGGGATGCCATCGTTCAAGAAAACACTCACCGACACGCAACTCTGGCAGGTAAGCCAACTCGTCGCACACGCCGATCAACTCCCGGAATCAGCGAAGAAACTCCTCGTTCCCGGCGTTCCGGCGGCTGCAGCGCCCGTTTCGGCAACAAAGTCTGGAACATAACCGCGCTCTCGTATCAGTACATCTCAAAAACCAAGGAGAACCAGATGGCGGAAACGACGATTCAAGTTTTGCGAAAGGGACCCTGCCTCGTCAGCGGACCTGTTACCCTGCTCGATGCGGATGGAAAAAAGATTGACGCACCGGAGAAGTTCGCCCTCTGCCGCTGCGGAGCTTCCACCAAAAAGCCATTTTGCGATGGCTCACATACCAAGGTCGGTTTTGAAGCGGCCGAGGCAGCTGTTCCTGCAAGCAAGGAGTAGCAGGAGTTTTCTCAGGTCCGCCCGACAGCCAACGAGCTGCGACGCCGCTATCCCAGGGGCGGCGTCGCGGCTCCGAGCCGCAATTCGGAATGATATAAATCGGCGCTCCGGCCGTTTGTCCTTATGATCCAATCTCCAACACGCTGGGCTGAAATTATCTGGACGCGCGGCTTGCGCATTGCCGTGATCGTTGCGCTTGCATTTCTCATCGCGCGTATCTGGAAGGCCCTTACTTCTCGCCTGATTGAAATCTCGAAAGCGCGCACACGCGGCGCGCAAATGCGCGAGCAGCAGACGCGCACGATGGTCGGGCTCCTCAACAGCTTGGGTGTAGGGATCATCGTGGCCGTCGCCGCACTCACCGTTCTGCCCGAACTCGGGTTCAACGTCACGCCGGTCGAAGCCACCGCGGCTGTCGCTAGCCTCGCGCTTGGCTTCGGCGCTCAAAGTCTCGTAAAGGATCTGATCAATGGCTTTTTCATCGTTTTTGAGGACCAATTTGTCGTGGGCGACCTGATCCAAGTGAACGGAGAAACAGGCCGCGTCGAGTATATTTCGATTCGGCGCACGGTCCTGCGAAATGCCAGCGGGGCCGTGGTTACCATCCCTAACGGTCTCCTTGGCCAAGTTGCGAATTTAAGTCGCGATTGGTCGCAACTTTTTCTGGACGTCACGGTTCCGTCGGAAGAATCGGTGGGCCGCGCCCTCGCGATTCTCGATAAGATCGCCGGCGATTTCCGCAACGACGCGGAGTGGTCGCCCGCGCTCGTGGATGGTCCGCGCGTGCTCGGCGTCGAATCCATGTCTCTTGACGGGCTGGCCCTCCGCCTTCAGGTGCGCACCATTCTCAATCGCAAAGAGGAAGTGGGGCGCGAACTTCGCCGCCGCGTCAAAATTGCTTTCGAGGAGTCCCAAATCCCACTAAGCAATACGCACCGTGTGGAGTTGCATGACCAGAGCGCGGCTCCGCCCGTGCAATAATCGCTCGGAAGCACAACTGAAATACCTCTTTCTCGCAGTGGCTAAAAAATTGTTTCCAGCCATGGCGCCAAATCTGTAAGATAGCCGTCCTACACGGAGGATCCCTCATGGCGGAAGTGACGCACGATCAGGTCAAGCTGATGCTTCAGCTCTACGAAACGCGCCGCGAGCCGCGACTGCGGGAGGCGCGTGACTGGTACTTTATGAATTTCCATCCAGCGTCGATTGACGATGTGGCCCGGATCTGCCCCCCCGGCAGCAAGGAAAATGCCTCGATGCGCATGGTCATCAGCTACTGGGACATGGTGGCCAACATCGTGAATCGTGGCCTCATCAATGAAGAATTTTTCTTCGAGAACAGCGGCGAACAATGGTACGTGTGGGAGTGCCTGAAGCCAATCGTAGAAGCGTTGCGCACCCGCTCGAAAAATCCGCACCAATACGGACAGCTTGAGGAACACGCCCGGCGGTTCGAGGCGTGGCGCGAAAAGCGCGCGCCAGGCTCGGTGCAAGCCTCCCGCGCACAAATCGCAGCAATGTTACAGCAAGAAACCAAAACCTAGCGCGTCGGTCTTAGATCGCCGCTCGTCGTCTCGTGAGCTCTTTACCTCCATGACTCAAAGGAGCCCCAGAGCCGACTGACTTTCGCGCTTCACCTGCTTCATCGTGCACTGCTTCGGAGCTTTTTCGGGTCGCCAGCGCAGGAATCTGGTTCCGTGGCGGAATCGTCCACCCGTGAAGTGGTCGAACTGAACCTCGGCGACAAGCACCGGCTCAAGCGGTTGCCACTCCATGGAATGCTTCGTGCTCCAGCGGCTCAGGCCTCCAGGCGCCTTGCCCGTGAAGCCGGGCGGCTCGATTAATTTTTCAAGCTTCTTCGTCAGCGCCGCGCGTTCTTCGTCGTGTATCGACGACGTGAACCCCACGTGGTCAAGCAATCCTTTGTCGTTATAGAGGCCCAACAGAAGCGAACCAACCAGCCGCTTTTTTTCCAAGTAGCGAAATCCACCCACGACGCAATCGGCGGTGCGTTGCTTCTTGATTTTCTGCATACCGGTGCGTTCGCCGCTTTGGTAGGGCAAATCTGTGCGCTTCGCGATGATTCCATCCAGCCCCACACCCATATGAAACCACTTCCTCGCCGTCTCAAGCTTCGTCGTATATGGCGAAAGCCGGATCATCCCGTCTTCCTTAAGATATTTTCCTGAAAACTTCTCGAGTTGGATCCGCCGTTCCTTAAGATTCTTGTTCACTAAAAGTTTGCCCGTGTCGTCTACCAACACGTCAAACACAATCAGAACGGCCGGCGTCGTGTGGCTTAATTTCAAGACTCGGCTCGCGGCCGGATGGATTCGCATCAGCAGGTCGTCAAAAGACAAACCTCCATCCACCGGAATTACGATTTCCCCATCCAGCACGAATTTCTTCGGCGCCAGAGCCTTCGCTGCCTCTACAATCTCGGGGAAATAGCGCGTCAAAGGCTTCCCCGACTTGGACTCGAGTTCCACATGGGCGCCGTCGCGAAACGCCAGGCAACGGAAGCCGTCCCACTTCGGCTCATATTGCCACTCCGGACCGCCAGGCAGCTCCGAAGCGGGCTGTGCCTCCATCGGACGGTAGCTTTTCGGTATCGGCAGTGTCACAGAAACTTCCCTAGCTGTGTGCGCCCCCGCTGTTGAAGCAACGGCTTCCACAGATCCCCAAGCTTTCCCAGGCGCCGCGGCACGGTCCGCATCGTGAAATCTTCCAGCTTCATTCCGCGTTCTACTTCCTTCCATGTTACGGGTGTCGACACGCTTGCCGCCGGTTTGGGCCGCACCGAATAAACCGACGCTAACGTGCGGTTCCAGGCGTTCTGGTTATAGTCAACGAGCACGTGGCCGGGCGGCCGTTTCGCCACGCGATATTCCGCGGTGATAATTTTGGGGTGCCGCCTTTCGAGTTCCTTTGCGAAGGCCTTTGCGAATTCCCATACGTGTTTCTGCAGCGGCCCCCTTGCAATCGGCACGTAAACATGAATTCCGCGCGAGCCCGTCGTTTTTGCGTAACTCGTGATCCGCAGCTCTGCGAGGGTGTCACGCACGAGGAGGGACGTTTCGAGTACACGATCGAACGAAGCTCCCGCCACCGGATCGAGATCGAAATGCAGATAGTCGGGACGGGTAACATCCTCGCATCGCGCATACCACGGATTCAGGTCTATACAACCCAGATTTATCACCCACAGAAGCGACGCCGCATCGTCAATCACCGGAAAATCGATCACATTTCCGGACTCGTGCTCGATCGCGCAGGTCTTGATAAACGAAGGACGGAGAACGGGGGCGCGCTTCATGAAAAAGAACGCCCCCGCAATGCCGTTCGGATAGCGCTTCATCACCATCGCGCGGTCGTTTAAGTGGGGCAGCAGCCATGGCGAAACGTCGAGGTAATATTGCAAGAGATCTCTTTTGGTGAGCCCGAGCTCCGGCCAGAAAATCTTCCGGAGGTTTGTCAGTTTTACCGTCCCGCCCTCAACGGATAACTGCGCCTCATCCACATTTCGGGGAATCTCGGTGGCTTTCGCTCGGGTAGACCTGGCGCGTCCTCTCATTTGTCGCTCAAATTCACAATCGATTCCGCATTCTAACTGATTCTTACATTACATCTTGAAAGGCCGCCATACGGCATTCCCGGTGGAACGCCGCTGAACTTTCGTTATACTGGTTGTTCGGCGCGGTACCCAAGTGGTAAGGGAGAGGTCTGCAAAACCTTCATTCGTGGGTTCGATTCCCACCCGCGCCTCCATCAAAGACCACTGAAGTTTCTCAGCGCGACTGCTATCTTCCAGGCGTCTCCTCCAACACCGATCCTGCTGACCGCATCTAACCAAAGCTCAGCAGCGCAATAGAAGAAGGCTGGTCCGGCTTCTTGACTGATTGAAGATCACGGAGCACATGTTGTCGCTTTGGTTTCACGGTGTAAATTTTATAAGCCTGTTAACTTCTCAGTCTTCTGACAGTGCTACTTTCCGACCGAGCGGAGGACATTTGGAAGCGATAAAATCCGAAGACAGTCTGTGGCTGCTTCGCTGCAAAAATGAGAGATGCGGGGAGGTCTTTGATTATTGGGGGCGCTTGCGTTCCAGCAAACCAATTCACTGTACACATTGCGGAAAGATCTCTTTCTACGGCGTATCGGATTTTCAAAGGCACGACTGTGAAGTCTAGCCCTGCCGCCTCGCGGCTCATTCAACGGCGCGCCTCCGTGCCTTCTTAAGGGCGTATGCTCCGAAGCCATATGAGCTTCCCGATATCGGATGGCCCCAAATCTGAGGCCGTATTCGATTCAAGTCATCAAAAATCGGAACGAAACCAGCTTTATACTCGGCTCGGAAGTCTGTGGGAACTCCTGGCCTGCCTGAGCCGTTTCCACTGAGCACAATGTAATCAACAGCATTGATTCCGGGGTCGCTGAAAATCAGATCGTAGACCTGATCCCTGTCCGCCAGATCCCACCAGTAGTCGGTTGTCATCACTCTTACACCCGACGGTATCTCTTGCTGCAGGCGGCGGTCGCTGGCTATCAAAGTTTGATCGGGTGGAATTCGCCACATGATATCTGCCCAGCGGATCGCAGGCATTGAGGCAACCAGCCAGACGCATCCCCCAAAAGCCAACAACAGCCGCCCAGACGGTGACTTAAATGAATTTGCGATATGGACAGCCAGCGCAACGCAGGCGATCAAAAGCCAGCAACCCTGAAACCAAATATAGAGGTATTTCCCGGGCATAAAAAACACCATGGCCTCCAAGGAAACGAGCAAAACTCCAATCCGCAGATGTGCTGGGTGAGAAGCAAATCCGCCTATGCACCAGCAGAGCAGAGAAAATAACGCCAGCCCGATAATCAATAATCCGTAACCGTAACCGTACTTGATCGTCGTCCCCCAGGACGCCACGAATCCAAGTGCACTGTTCCGTGGCTCGCCCGTGACTGCGCTCAAGGCAGCTGATTGCTCACCGGCATGCTCGATGATCTGTTTATACGCAGCGGGGTGAGCGATCAATATCGGTGACACGCAAACAGCGGCAATCAGAGCGCAGAAGAATCCGGCCAAGCTAAACGCGGCGATCTTGTGGTGTAAGTCCGGCTCTGTTGCAAACAATTCCAAAAGGACGAGCGGACTCAGGAAAACAAATGCGCCTAAGCTGGTACATAGGCACAAGCCGAGGAAAGCGCCGCCGAGGGCAGCTCGCGACCGACCGGGTAACCGGCTTCGGAATGAGATTGCCGCCCACATTGCGAACACGATTCCGAGTTCATCTGGCCGCCCGACGGTTCCTAACGTCACCAAGAGCGCTCCGCACAGTGCGGACCAGTTCCAGGCTAGCCCGTAAATCGTTCGTGCGAACACTACTGCCGACCAGATCAGCAACAAATGAATGAGCATGTCGTAGGCAATGCAGCAGCGGGGACTGAAGCCCGCCAGCCTTACGTAAAGGCCAAACAGGAAGGTGTACAAGGGCGGCTGTGCGAAATAGACTTCCGCCAGAGGGGGCCCCTGGGAGAGGCGCCCCACCAGTTCGGGCGCCGCGAAGTGCCCCGTCCGGGCCCAATTTCTTCCGGCCGCCTTGAAAAAAACCTCGTCGGTCACGGCAAACCGGCCAGGAACCATTGTCGAAATGCAATAAATGACGCTGAGAAGGGCCAATAAAGCCAAAGAACGGTTTCTCGTAAAAATCGTAGTCGTTTTGTTGAGCGTTTCAGCTACACGGATGGTGTGCGAGCTGTGCATCTGCGAAATACGCTTTCGATGAACTATCCCGGCGCATCGTAGTCGGACTCGATGTCGAGAGTAGCAGCACGGATTGTACCTCAGCTCTCATGGCTCTCCCGTCCGCCTTGCCCATCGGTTTCTTAGTTTCTGGAGATCGCCTCCAGACAATCGCCTTTTGTTTCAGGAGAGGTTGTTAATGCCATAACTAACTCGGTTACGCTGGCAATAGCAGCTACCGACTAGGCACCCAGCAAACCTTTCCGATGCAAAATGGCTGGGAAATACGAAGACACGTCGGCATGAGCATTTCCCCGCGGCTGTTTCAGCGAATCGGCGATGTATTCGGAGTTCCGCAGGTGGGTAGGACAGTTCGCGCGGCCGAGACTTCAAACATTCAGGATCTCGCGAACAGCACTTCTTGAGGAGCAAGAATCATCGTACTGTAACTGCGGAAGGGGCCTTTGAGCGGTGCGCGCCCGCGCGACGGGAGGTATCAGCCTTTCGTGGCGGGATCGCTTTATGATCGGCGTTCGGTGGAGGCGCGAGTAACCGAACGACGTGCCCGAGGCGTTCGCGCCGATAGGGCTTAGCCATGCAGACCACCGCGCCAACTGAATGAGCCTTGGCGTAATCGCTCGGATAGGCAGAGTTGGTGATCAGCATCACGGGAACGCCCTTCAAGCGAGGAGTTTGCTTGCAGTGCGTGCAAAGCTCGTATCCCGGCTGACTGTCCTCTCCTTCAATCTCGGCGATCACGAGGGCCGGATTACATTCGTCCAGCACGTTGCGCGCCTCATCAGTGTTGCTTAACGCAATCACGTGATAGCCCTCGCCGGAGAGATAAGCCTTCATGGATTGTGATGCGCTTTCCTCTGCGAGAATAACTACCACGGGTTGTGCGGCCTGTTCGGATGCTCGGCCTTCACCCGCATCTCCACTGCTATCCGAACTCTCGTCACATGCCTTTAAGGCAATGGCGACCGAGCGGCGGCCCCTGGACAATTCGGTCACTCTGACGACGCTTCCCTCTTGCTCGGTCTGCGGCCCGTGGTCGGCCTTGCTGTAAGGAAGAGTCACCACAACCTTCATATTCCGGTGGTAGTCCGGATTCCCAGTTTCGATTAAAAATCCCGCAGGAGACAGGTTTATCGTCGTCGTGGACTCGTCGAATTCGCGATGGCCACCCACGGCGCTCTTGATCCGCACAGAAGTAGAAATCATGACGCGGCGTTGACGGCGTCTTTCCTGCGATGCCATCACTTCCGCCGTTACGTCTAGCATGCGTTTATCGGGCATGAAAGTATAAAGTCCTCAGTCTCCACACTATTCGACCTTGGAGGTTGAAGGAATAGTACGAATCCCATATAACGGCTTTTGTCTCCAACCAATAAACATCTGTTCACAGTCATGACGCGGGCGGGCGTAGCGGAATCCTAGACAAAGGACGACCACTCCAATTCTCAGGGAAAAAAGCTGCGCGCACGCATTGCGCGCAGCCACATACAGCAAACCGAAACCAGTCGCTTACTGTTCGCCCTTCGGCACCGCGTATTGGCTGCCAGGAGCGCTGTTGGGAGGAACCCAACCATCATTGGAAGGGCCGTTTTGGAAGAAGTAAGAATCCGCACTATACGGACCTTTCGCAAAATGCGCGTCAGCCTGGCCGAATATCTTGCCCGCCTTCAGAACCGCATCATGCGTCTTCTGCACCAGTTCGTGGTAATAGTCGTCGGTTCGCTTGTAGCCTGAGAACGAGCTGAGATCCCCATTTCCCATGATCACCACGTCAACGCCAGGCACCGACGCGATGTCATATGCGTTCGCAACGCCCGTCGGCGTCTCAATCATGACCACCACCAGCATATTGTCATTGATAGTCTGGCGGTAATTGAGGGGATCCCAAAGCGAATCGGCTTGCCTCATTCCCGAGCTGCGGCGCCCCATCGGTGGATAGTGCGACCACTTGGAGGCGTCGCGCGCGCGCTCCACATCATCGACCGTCGGCACAATAATGCCCAGAGCGCCAATGTCGGTCGCATGCTGGATGTGCCATTCCTCCGCGTCCGGCAGCCGGATCATTGGAGTGGCGCCGGCATGTGGGCAGGCGGCGATCATTTTCTCGATATCTCTGAATTCCAGCGTGCTGTGCTGCATTTCAAACCAGGCGTAATCGTAGTGCTTCGCGTGCTCGCAATAATCGTCCACGTCCGGCTTGTACTGGGTAAAGCTGAAGACCTGCTTTCCATCCAGAAGCTTTTGCTTCGCTGTGTTATACAGCTTTGGCTTTGCTGCGCTGGAACTCTGTGTCTGGCTCTGGGCCTGACTTTTTCCCTGCGTCTGCTGTTGCGCGAAAGTGATCACGCTCAATACCGCGACGGCGAAAGATGAACAGACCACTACCCTGCTTCGGCACAATCTCATTTCCTAGACTCCCTTTATCGTCGAGCGTATACAACGAATCCACAGTAGATGGACGATGTTGACCGCTGTTTCGTTTCAGTGTCCGACATGACGACGCAGCGATAACATCTCAATTGAGGTGCGTCTTTACGCACTATCGGCTCACCAACAGGCCGCACTTTTTTGTCATTGAATTCGGAATTTCCGAAGTATCATGAAGGCGAGCATCAGCGCGCACCTCCATGGCGACAGTGACTCCCGATATTCTGGATACGATCCAGTCCACCCGGCAGAAAATCCCCGCGCCAAAGCGCGAGTATCCCGGCGCACTCATCGTAGTCGAGGGAATCGACGGCTCCGGCAAGAGCACGCAGCTCTACCTGCTGAAGCGATGGCTTGAAATTCGCGGGTATCGCATTCACTTCACCGAGTGGAATTCCTCTCCCCTGGTGAAGTCCGCCACCCGCCGAGGTAAACAGCGGCGGCTTCTGACACCCACCACGTTTTCCCTTTTGCATGCCGCTGATTTCGCCGACCGCTGCGAGCGACAGATTCTCCCGCTCCTTCACGGAGGCTATCTGGTGCTGGCGGACCGCTACATTTACACGGCTTTTGCGCGCGATGCTGCGCGCGGGTGCTCACCGCACTGGCTGCGAAATCTGTATAGCTTCGCGCCCATTCCCGACATTACGTTTTACTTCCGGGCCCCGCTCGAGGTGGCCGTGGACCGCATCGTCGCAGGCCGTCCCAAACTAAAATATTACGAAGCCGGAATGGACCTCGGCATTTCGCTGGACCGTGCGGAGAGCTTCCGCATCTTCCAGGAGCGCATTCTCAATAATTACGACCAGATGGTGAACACGGACCATTTCGTTTTGATGGACGGCACGTTCCGTGTCAACAAGCTTCAGAAGCTGATGCGCCAGATTCTAGAAGAGCGAATCGATCTCGCGCAGTTTGCGCCTAAAAAGAAATGAAACACTCCCAGACGAACGCCGCGACTGAAGCTTCCTCCAATGGAAAGCCGGGAAACAGCTCGCCGCCTTCAGTCCGGCGGAAGAACGGCCGCAGCGAGACCGAGAAGAACGGTCAACCCGAGGCTCCTGCGCGGTTTTACGGTAGCCCGCTCCCGGGGGTCAAGTCAGCGGAACTCAGCGGCAATCTGATCGTCCTTGAAGGCACGGACGGCTCCGGAAGATCGACTCAGATTTCTCTCCTGACCGAATGGCTGGAATCCCAGGGCTTCGCCGTCGAGACGATGGGCCTGCGACGATCCGCCCTGGTGGGCGAGGACATCGATGGATTGCTTGCTGAAAACTCCGTCACACGCATGACGCTGGCGTTGATGTACAGTACGGACTTCTTCGATCAACTCGAGAGGACTCTTCTGCCCGCTCTGCGTTCGGGGCTGATCGTTTTGGCGGACCGTTATATCTTCACTCTGATCGCCAGGGCGGCCGTGCGGGGAATCGGCAGGGATTATCTGCATGGAATTTACGAAATGGCGCTGCGGCCTGACTTGACCTTCTGGTTGAACGTGCGGCCTGAGGTGGCGTTTGACCGGGAATTCCGGAAATCGCAAACCATCAGTTATTGGGAATCGGGGCGCGATATGTCGCTGTCGAACGATTTATTCCAGTCCTTTATCCGGTATCAGTCGATGATTAAACGGGAGTTCGAATATCTTTCCAAGCGACATGGCTTCATCGAATTGGACGGCGAAGGAAGCGTCTCCGAGGTGAACCGCGTGCTCCGCAAGCGGATTGCCTCCCACCTTGGCATTCCAAGGACGCAATACAAGCCTTCGCACGCCTTGTCTCACCTCTGGCGCTGAGTGGCCGCTCCCGTCCAGCTGGCCGCGGTAGATGCAGGATCGAATGCGATCCGCCTCGTTATAGCGCGCGCCACTTCCGCCCACCAAATTCAGGTACTTGAGAACGAGCGCGCTGCCGTCCGGCTCGGGCACAACGCTTTCACGCATCATCTGCTGGACGACGACACGATTTCACGTGCGGCCCGCGTCTTCCGCCACTTTCGCGACCGCATGGACCAGCATCACGTGACCTGCTACCGCGCGGTAGCCACGGCGGCGGCTCGCGAAGTACGAAATTACCGCCGCCTGATGGAGCGCATTCGCCGCAAGGCTGGGCTCGAACTCGAAGTCATCAGCAGCGAAGAGGAAGCGCGCTTGGTCTGCCAGGCAGTCCACTGGGCGCTGGGCAACAAGATCCAGCCCCGGCTGATTTTCGACCTGGGCGGCGGGAGCCTGGAACTGAACTTCTTCCAGCGCGGAGTGCTTCAACAGAGGGTGGCGCTGCCCCTCGGTACGATCCGCTTGATGGAAACCTATTCCATCAAAGGCGCCATCGGCGAAGATGACGTGAAACGGCTGCGGCACCATATCATTTCGCTTCTCGAAAGCTCCTTGCCGTCGCCTCCCCACCTGTCTCGTTCCATCGCCGTGGCCTGCGGTGGCAATGCCGAGGCGCTGGTGCGCCTCGCAACAGGACCGTTCGTGGGCCGCATTCCAACAATCAACGTGCGGCTGTTGAGGGACCAGACCTGGCGATTGTTGCGCCTGGATGTTCCAGGCCGTATGCGCGTTTTTCGGGTGAGACAGGATCGAGCCGAAGTAATGGGTATCGCCGCAATCATCATCACCACCCTGGCCAAATGGCTCGGTTTGCGCTCCCTGCTCGTGCCGGGCGTGGGCGTTCGCGAAGGGCTCCTCCTTGATCTGGTCGCCGAGCAATACTCCGCGGGAGTTACTTCCCAGGAGGAGAAGGGGCGCGCCGACGAGTTGCTGGCTGCGGTCCGCTGGTTTGCCCGGCGGCTCAACTACGATCCCCATCATGCCGAGCAGGTGTCACGCTTGGCACTGTCGCTTTTCGATCAGCTTCGGCCGCTGCACGAACTGGGAGCGGAATCCCGACTCGTGCTCGAGATGGGCGCACTTCTGCACGATATCGGGCATTTCATCAGTCGAAAGGCACACAATCGCCATGGCGAGTATTTGATTTGCCATAGTGAAATTCCGGGGTTGCGAGGGTGGAGGCGCGATATGGTCGCCGCCCTCGTGCGCTATCACAATACCAAATCCGAGCCGCACATGGACCACGCCTCCTATGCGGCGCTGGACGGCGATCGCCGCCGCCAGCTTCGTCTGCTTACGTCCCTGTTGAGGATCGCAGAAAAGCTTGAATCGGACCACGCACAAGGCGTTGCTGGCGTGGATGTGCAAATTCTGGGGCATCGCGCGATGTTTCTGACCCAGCGCGGTCGGAAGGCACCCGGCTGGACATCGCCGGATTGCTAAGAAAATCAGAGCGTTATTCGAGAGGGAATTTCATCTCGAGCCGGAATTCCGTCGCGCCCAAAAGGGAGAAAAGGTTGCGTAAAACGACATGATTCTATACCTCGTTCGTCACGGAATTGCCGATCGATCGCGCAGATCCCAAATCGCCTCCCGAAGCGGAGCGCCCCCTCACCGCGAAAGGCGTGCAAAAGGCTCGATCTGCGGCGCTGGGTCTGCGCGCCCTCAAAGTAAACCGGACGTGCTCGTTACCAGCCCCTTGGTCCGCGCCGCGCAGACCGCGGAAATTTTTGCGGAAGCCTTGGTTTTGCTCCGGACAAAATTCGCGTAAGTGAAGCGCTGAAACCGGCGGCCGATCCCGCCGAGATCGTCAAGGAACTCTCGCAATTGAAGGCAAAAGAAGTGATGTGCTTTGGCCATGCTCCCCACGTGGATCGCCTGATCGAACATCTGTCGGGCGCGCGCGGCCCTTTCACGGAATTGAAAAAGGCGGGCGTCGCCTGCCTGGAACACGGCGAGCGGTCACGGCCGGTGGCATTTGCGGTGGTTGCTCACTCCGAAAATTCTGCGCGAATTGGCGGATTAGGCGGTTCGCCGCTGGGGAGACGGCGCGGCCACAAGCGCATGTCCCCATTGGAAATCCGCGCGCCACACGACCCACGGTGAATCCTTCGCGGAAGCTTTGGCCAGGAATTCGTCCAGGCGCGCCTTGCGTTCACTTCTGATTGTGGCGAGCCATTGCGCGGTGCCCGCCGGAGTCAACATGGAAGCGTTTTTCCGGATTTCGCTTCGCAATACGTCCAGGTCATGCACGTCTCCCAGCAAGTCCTGCATGTGTTTCAGGTCTTCAGCCCACACTTCGTAGCGCTGCGGCAGGAAATTCTCAACGATGTAGCGAAATGTTTGATGCCATTCGCAGGCGGTGCCATGCGGCGCTGCTCGGTTTCTTGCGGGCGCGCTGGTAGAGGTCGACGGCTTGTTCAAACGCGCCAGGGCCAGGCGCTGATAGACGACGCTTTCCAGAGGAAAGAAACGAGCTTTCGCTGATAGCTTGCAGGACCAGCGGCGCCAGTCCTTGCGGTCGAAATCATCGAGTGCTTGCGATGCGAACTTGCGATGCTTTCCCTTCCTGTTGCGAGAGCAGGTAGAGCATGCGTTTTCGCATGGGTCTCCCGGATTTCCGAGTTTCTTGATCCAGGACTTTTCCACCTGCGAGTCCCTCAACCCTCCCAAGGCGTGAAAAAGCTCGCGGCTGGATTTCTTGATTTTTTTCCAGCCGGGCGCCGGATTCACTTCATTGAGGGCTTCGGCCATTGTCCGGCTGCGTCGAAGCGCGACCCGCAAATCATGAATCTCGTCGGAATCCCAATCGGGTCGGATTCTTGAAGAGAGATTGACGGCCCGCTCCATCCACACTTCGATCCTCGTGTATTTTGCAGCGATACCTGTGGGCAAAGAGATTGAAAGTGACATGGGGCAAACTCGTCTTCGCTCGGGGTAGGAGCCGGAGAACCGAATAATACTCCCTGCGCGAAAATGTGCCAATTTCGCGCCATTCGCTGAAGGTTTGGCCCCGGAGCAGGCGCTAGAATTGTTCGAGAGTTGAAGGGGCCGCGTGACCTAACGGCGGTAAAAGACAGCGCGTCGCTGACGCTTTTCGCCTAGTTCGGTAATACCTTTGATCAACAGGGTACAGGTGGCCAGTACCGACGGAATGCAGACCACCACGAGTCAGAGCGGCTGCGATCGCCAGAACAATCTTAAGGATCATCGTAGCCTCTTCAGGGACATACCGTCAGACGACTCCTGGCAAGATTGCACGTATGGTTCCCTCGCATATGAATTGAAACTAAACGGGTTAGAGGCCAGACGGTTAAGAAGCCGGAACCTATTTTTCACATTTTGTCCGGGCGGCGATACTAAATTTCCGCGTGTCGCTTGCCCTGAGAATGAGGCCGGCTGTAGCCCGAATGAGTATCGCTGCTACCGGCGCTACGAAACGAAGGAGCAGCCAACGCGAACGCGGCCGTCTTCGAGGCGCTGCGTGTAGGTCTTGCGCAGTATCACGCGCACGGGCGGCAGGATGGGCACGTGTAAGACGGCGTTGAATTGGTTGGGAATTTCTTCCGGCTTCTCAAGCAGCAGCGCGACGCCCCCGTAGCTTAGATCAATCACCTTTGCCGTCTTCTGGCCGAGATCGGAGAGCACCGCGTGAGCTTTCGTACCTACGAGCGAGACTCGCTCCCATTTGCGCTGATCCGTGTAAGGTTGTTGTCGCGGGGCGGCACTGGCCGCCGGGCCTCCGACGGCGACTCTCGGCGAAGGTGGTGTCGCCGAAGCTGAGGAATCGGGCATGGGGGCTTCCCGCTGGGAGGGCGCCTCGAGCTGAATAACGCGAGGGGAAGTGCCACCCGCATGCTTCAATTCGTAGAGGCGTTTATCGGCAAGTCCCATGAGTTCGCTTTTTTGCTCACCGTCTTGCGGATAAACGGCGATGCCGAAATCGAGCGTCACCCCCACGCCGACTTTCAAGGGCTGAACTTCGGTTTCATATTGCGCACGGACGCGGCGGCAGAGTGTGACGGCCTGCTCGGGATCCGTTTGCGGCAATAACAGGGAAAACTCGTCGCCGCCGATTCGAAACGCAAAATCGGAAGCGCGCAGGGTCTTCCGCAGCGTGCTGGCAGCGAGCTGGATTACTTGGTCGCCTTGCAGGTGTCCGTGACGGTCGTTTACTTCTTTCAGCTTGTGCAAATCCAGGATCACGATCGCAAGGCTGTGGCTGTACCGTTTGGCGCGATTGAGTTCCTTTTCGCAATACTCGTCGAAGAGCCGGCGATTGTAGAGGCCGGTAAGTGCATCGGTGGCTGCATTGATCTGGAGTTTCTTGAACTCGTCGTACTCCATCAAAATGGGAACGCGCAGGAAATTCATCGAGGAGAGTACATCCACCATGGCGGTTTTCAGCGAAACGCGTTTCCCGAGGCTTTCGTTCAGCTCCCGGCGCCGCTGCAGAATCTGTTCCCAATACTCGTTGCTCTTGGTTTCGGAAAGGTCGATCTGCGCGGTTGTCCGGAAGAACTGCCGAGGAACTGTCCGCGAACGGAATCGTCGAGACCTTGCAGGGTCTCAACAAGCAGATCCAGAAAGGAATCTTCGGCCGATGGCTGTGGCCGGGAAGCTTCGCCGGGCTGGGGCATCAATTTATCGTCCGCATTGCGTAAGCCTCTCCTCACACGCGAGAGGAGCGCACACGGGGCTGACTAACATCTGCACGGGATCGTCCACTCTCGAGGGAAGAAAGCGATTACTGAGGGGCCGGCAACCTATTGCTGGATATAAAGATTAGACCTTCATGTGTGTGCCGCTGCTTAGGCTTCTGGTCCATTCCGGGAATTATGAAAACCAATTCCACTTTATACCGAAGCGGGATGCGAATCCATCCGCGGAACTGTGGAAAACTCAGCCGATAGACGTGGTGAACTCGACGCCGATCACGAATACATCTCCGGCTTCTTGTTGGCGGGTTACTTTGCACTGAATCGGGGGCATTCCCGCCGGAACCAAAGCGGAGGAGTGTAAGGGAGGGGGCGGGAACCGTGAGGGTGAGCACCGAGCCTGGATTCAGGGGCCGGGGACAAGCGATAAGGCTCCGGTCGCGCTGATGTCCAGAGTCTTCCCCAATTCCAGAAATGACTCCCCTTCGGCGTCCCTGGCGCGAATAAACAGAGGGATCTGAAGATTCAGTCGGACGGAACAGCCGCGCTTCATTCTCATACGCCAGAAGCGAAATCGTTGATGCGACAATATTTTCCTTTTGCATTGGTACCTTAGTAGTAGTACCTAATGCGACAATCCAAGGGCAATCTGGAAATAGTTTTTAATAAGTCTTACTGGCCGTGAGTCATAGGTTGCGATGTGTAATAAGAAGACACTATTGATTTGTACCCGTCACCCAAGGTTCAGCTAAATGCAATAGATTTCCACGATTGTGCAAAGTAGAACTTATTTACCATTGACACGATTTGTCCCCTTTGCGAGCATACCGCTCAAGGCCAGGCGCCTCAAAAGGGGCTGGAGTACTTTGGCGCGGTATAAATCCAAGGGAGGGGTAGTGTCCAGGAGCGCGACCGTAGAGCAGTCTGCGAGCGGCCAAGCTGCTTTCAGTTGGTGGCCAGCCTTTGGACGCCCTCGACCGACCCTTGCTGGTTTCGGACCGGGGGGGCCGGCCGCTATTCACGAATCTTCACGCCCAAGACTTGTTGAAGGCGCGTGGAATTACTGCACTGGAGTTCAATCTTTTCACTGATCATTTTGAACACCGACGGCGCAGGAATTCTTGGCCAATTGGAGGGCGGGGAACAGGAAGTAAATCTCCTCGTTGAATCTCCGGTGGGGCGCAGCCGGGCTCGCGTGCGTTGGCTGCCGGAACCGGATTGGTTCGTCATTTACATTGAGCCATCTCCGGCGGAGGCGTCCTCCGAAGAAGCCGATATGCGTCAGACCGTGCAGGATCTGATGCAAGAGCGCGAAATTACCTATCGCAATCTGCTGGCGGCCTACTTGCGTCTTCAGGAAGTCAATCGGCAGAAGACGGTCTTTCTGGCTTCGGCGGCCCACGAATTAAAGACACCGCTTGCCGTAATGAAGGGCTATTACGACCTGCTTCTCTCCGGGTCTTTGGGAAAGCTCGCGGAACGCCAGCGGGAGATTTTGCAGGAATCGAAGGAAAGCTGCGATCGCCTGGTGCGGCTCGTTTCGATGTTTCTGAACTATTCCGCGTTGGAAAGCGGCAAGCTCATTTTGCAGTTGCGCGAAAACGATCTTCGGGATTGCGTGAATGACCTGACCTGCCGCTGGCAGGAGGCTTTTCAGCGGGCAAGCGTCAAACTGGAAGTTAAGATTCATCCGGATTTGCCGCTGTTCAAATTCGACTACCAAAAGGTTCAGCAGTGCATGGCAAACTTGCTGGATAATGCATTGAAGCATACGCCCGCGGGTGGCATGGTCACTTTGCGCGCTCAGCCGCACTTCTGGGAGCGGCGCACGTCCCAGCTGAACCCTGCCGAGGAGCGGCGCCGCGAGAGCAGGCCATTTACGAACAGTATACTTATCTCCGTGGCAGATACCGGCAGTGGCATTGCCGCTGAATTTCATCAGGAAATTTTTGAGGAGTTCGTGCGGGTGGATCCCTCTTCCTCGGGAATGGGTTTGGGGCTGGCAATTACGAAGAGGCTGATTCAGGCGCATCGTGGAAAAGTCTGGGTGGACAGCGAACTGGGACGCGGGAGCTCCTTCTCTTTCCTTCTCCCAAAGGATGCCCAGTAAACGTTTTCGGTTGACGTTCGACAGGATAAACAATGGCTCACAAAGACAAGATTCTGGTAGTGGACGACGAACCGAGCATTCGCAAATATCTCCAGACGCTTCTCGAAGTCGACGGCTTTGACGTGGAAACGGTGTCCAACGGCAAGGACGCTCTCGAATATGTCGGCAAGAATGAACGGCCCGAATTCATCATTCTCGACGTCCTGATGCCCGAGATGGATGGCTTGGAAACCCTTCGCCAGCTCATGCAGGTGGACCGCGGCCTCAATGTGATCATGCTTTCCTGCTCGAACGAGGTCACAACGGTTGTGGAGGCCATCCGGCTCGGAGCTCTTGATTACCTCACCAAGCCGTTTGAAAAGCCAGAGTTGGATGCCGCGTTCCTGAAATGCCGGCAGAAACAGCAGCTACGGTCGGAAAATCAGGCCCTGCGCGAATATTGTGAAGCCCTGACAGAGGATATCTCCTTCCTCGCCGCTAGCCCGCAAATGCTCAAGATCCGCCAGCAGATCCTCCAGATCGCGCCGGTGGATGTCCCCGTATTCATCAGCGGAGAGAGCGGCGTTGGCAAGGAAGTGGTGGCGCGCATGATCCATCTTCGTTCGACGCGTCGCCAGCAGGCATTCGTCAAGGTGAACTGTGCCGCTCTTCCCGGTGAGCTGCTTGAATCCGAGTTGTTCGGCTACGATCAGGGCGCCTTCACGGGGGCCGTCCGATCAAAGCCGGGCAAGTTCGAACTGGCCAATAAGGGCACCATCTTCCTCGACGAAATCGCCGAGATGAGCCCGCACCTACAGGCCAAACTTTTGCACGTGCTCCAAGATGGCCAATTTTCGCGCTTAGGCGCGCGCGCCGTCGTGAACGTGGATGTGCGTGTGCTGGCCGCGACAAACATGGAAGTGAAAGAAGCGATGCGATCGGGCCGCTTTCGCGAAGACCTCTATTACCGTCTGAACGTGCTCTCTATACATATCCCGCCTCTCCGCGAGCGCACCACGGAGATTCCATTGCTTTTCCGGCACTTCCTGGTGAAATACAGCGAGAAGTATCAGAAGATTGCCCCGGATCCCTCCAAGCACTTGATGGAGGCGGCGCTTCGCTACTCCTGGCCGGGGAATCTGCGAGAACTGGAAAACTTTGTGAAGCGATACGTCATTCTGGAAGATGACGAAGGCAGTTTCCGCGAACTCCTGGAAATGACCGGTCAGCAGCAGCGTACGGCGCCGCGCGAAGAAACCCCCGCCCCGAAAGAACAGGGCCTCAAAGCCCTCGTTCGCGGTCTCAAGGATGAGGCCGAGATGGAAGCAATCGCGGACGCCCTCGAAAAGACCAATTGGTGCCGCAAAGACGCGGCCCGGATGCTTGGAATCAGCTACAAGGCGCTCCTGTACAAAATGAGGCAGTTCAACCTGGATTCAGGTCGAGGCGCGCGGGCTAAAGCGGCGAAAGAATTGTTGGTGAAGGAATCGCCTAAGACTGAATCACCTGCCACTCCCGTTCTCCGAGGCGAGTAGTACCCGTTCCTGCACTGCCGCCTCGGAAGTACCACAAGTTCATTTTTTCTCGACCGCCGCCTGATCTGACTGGTTTTCGAGGGTTCTCGGTACGCCTAGTCCCCTAAAAAGTTGCATAAGTTGAGCACACCTAGAGAAATAACTCTACCCATCGCTTGCGTGTTGGTCTAGTATTTCGCTCCGAAGCTTGGCTACGAGACCAGTCACTTTCGATGGGGCCAGCCGGATCAGGTTGGGCACAATTAAAGGTAAGGTCGACTTCGCGGCCTGTTCTCGCGCCTGAAAGCTAAATTGGCTGAACCCAACTCGATTCCATAGTAAGCAACAAATTGCCTGTTGTCTTTGGTATAGGGATTGCTAATGCCTAGCTGGGGGATGCTGTGAGCTTTATTCAACTCCTGGAGGAGCAGTGGGGATGACCGAACGTCGAATGGCTCGCCGGTACGATCTATCGTTGCCGGTCAGCATCCGCCTGCCAATTAACCGAGAGCCTGGTTCGCACAACGGCCAGACCCGGGATATCTCAACGCGCGGCGTATATTTCAGGATGCAACGAGACCTCTCTCCGGGCACGGAGCTGGATTTTACGCTCACGTTGCCCGCCGAAATCACCCGCGGTACAGAAGTATTCGTTCGCGCCCACGGGCGCGTTGATTCGCGTCGACAAGCGAGAAGACGAAGATGGGCCTGACGTTGGGGTCGCCGCAGTCATCGAGCGGTACGACATCATTCGCGGCGAACCCTCCCGCGCATAAGAATTCTCCGAAACATTGCTTGCTCGCGCCTTTCAGCGTGCGCGTTCATTTTGACAAAATGACGCGACCCGTTCGCGTGCGTACTTCTTCCTTCCGACAAACGAATCTGCATATTCCGCGCAGAAATTCCTCTCTAATTTCCTGAAATCTCACGGATTTTCTCCTCTGAAAACTCGCGCAACGGTTCCGCGATGCGCCGGACCAACCATATCCCGATCCGGCCACTGCTGTGCACGATCTCGTGGGAAAGCGTATTCCCGAAAGTGCAAACAGTATTTCTATTAGCCGCGGCTGAAGAAGACAACGGATAAACTGCGCCGCGATCATCTCGGTTTTTCAAAAAGTCACGTCTAGACAACATTGCAACAATAGGATTTAAATACCGACGGCTAAGTACGGAGACGTTTTTGGCGTTGCAGATGCAATGGAAGTGGGCGTAGTCTCAAACGGCCTAAAACTATATGGTTTCTGCTGCGCAATTAAAACCCGATCGTCTGCCGACACACCCGGGCGATTTGCCGCCAGACCATATTTACTTCGGTCCTTCCGAAGCGATGCAGGCCGTTCGCCAGAGAGTGGATCGCGCAGCCACGCTCAATGTTCCGATACTCATTCTCGGCGAGAGCGGCACCGGCAAAGAAGTGCTCGCGCGGTTTATCCACAATCGCTCGCCTTGGAGCAATGGTCCGTTTGTAAAAGTAAACTGCCCGGCGATTCCCGGCACGCTGATCGAGAGCGAACTTTTCGGTTTTGAAAAGGGCGCCTTCACGGGCGCCACGGCCGCTAAACCCGGCCGCATCGAGATCGCGGAGGGGGGAACCCTCTTCCTGGACGAAATTGCCGAACTCGACGCCAGCCTGCAGGCAAAACTACTTCACGTGCTCCAGGACGGGCACTTCACCCGAATCGGCGATCACGAAGAAAAGCGCATGGATGCCCGGGTGATTTGCGCCACCAATCGCATCTTGAAACAGGAAATCGAAAGCGGAGGGTTCCGGTCGGATCTCTTCTACCGGATCAACGTAATCAGCGTCACGCTGCCGTCTCTGCGTGACCGCCGGGACGATATTCCATACTTGATCGAATACCTTCGTCAGATGTTCAATCGCCGATTCCAGCGGGAGGCGCCGCGGATTTCGAAAGAGGCCATTCACACATCTGCAGCAGCGGGATTGGCCCGGCAACGTCCGCGAACTCGAAAACTGCATTGCGCGATACGTGGTTTTGGGCTCGGAGGAGGCGCTTTATACCGAGCGACGCTGAAAAGAAACCCCTCAATTTCACCTACGAACGGACGGCTGACGGCAATATTCCGCTCAAGCGCATCGCTCAGCAGGTGACTCGGCGAATGGAACATGACGTGATCCTGAAAGTGCTTCAGGAAAACCACTGGAATCGCCGGAAAGCCGCCCAAGTGCTGAAGATCAGCTACCGCGCCCTGCTTTACAAAGTTCGCCAGGCAGGACTTCCGGCCAAGCGTCCCCGGCGCAAAGTCGAAGCGGATCTCCCGGAATCTTCGCCCGTCGCCGATTGATCCTCTCGACGATTCTGCCGAGTCCGGCCTAGTACCTGGTAGGCAATATCGCTCGCCGACCGACTTGCCCCTCCCCACGGATTCCGCTAGCCTGAATTCACAATGGCAAAGGGTTCCGAAAAGTCGAATGGGTCGAGTTTGAAAGTCTGCTTACTTTCGCCCCATCCGATGGTATTGGATGAGTTCAAACGCCTGCTTGAGAACTCGGGGTTCCAGATTTCGCCCAAATTGCTCGAATCCATGCTGGCTCCCGATCTTCGCCACCTGGAGATTCCCAAGGCGGCCGTTTACGTGGTGGATGCGCATGCCGCGAGACAAGCGACGGGCGCCTTGATCGGCAATATTCTCGAGCGTAACGAAAATGCCCGTTTGATCGTGGTCGGCGATAAGCTGAAGGAAACCGACAGCCATGCCCTGCTTCGCCAGGGAGTGAAAGGGATTCTCACATACGTCGAAGCTCGCGATCAGCTCGTGCGCGCTCTGCCTCTTGTGGCCGCGGGAGGCTTCTGGGTACCTCGGGAAACGCTCTCCCGCTTCGTCGATTCCATCCTGAGCACCACCCAGGGACGGCGCCTGCGCACCGACGCCCCGAGCGAGCTAAGCCGCCGCGAGCAGGAGGTGCTGAGCAGCCTGCTTGAAAACCTGGCAAATAAGGAAGTCGCCGAGCCGGCTGAATATCTCCGAGCGCACCGTGAAGTTTCACGTATCGAATTTGCTGGCAAAATTTGGTGTTCGCCGCCGGGCTGACCTGATTCTTCTTTGTTACCAGCGTAGAAACCTCGCCTGAGCCACGCCCGGCCTTCCCGTGGCCCTGCCCCGCAGATGTATTCGTTTCACTGCTATAATCCACGTCACTGCTTAGTCGAAGTCGAAATCGCAGGCAACTGCGTCGGAAACTTCAAGTCAGTCATAACTGGATCTTTTCTGAAAGCCTTCTTCATCCAGAACTTTGGTTGCCGCGCCACGGAGGCGGACGCGGTCGCCTTGCGCCGCGAGCTGCGGCGAAAGGGCTGACGGATTCTGCGGACTCCACGGCGGCAGATGTGGTCGTGCTGAACACTTGCACGGTCACAGCGGCAGCCGATTCTCAGGCTCGTGAAGCAGTACGGAAGATCCATCGCGCGAATCCCGCGGCTCGCATCATCGTCACCGGCTGTTATGCGCAGCGGGCTCCGGACGAGCTTGCGTCGCTGCGAAGGCGTGGCGTATGTGGTCGGGAATGCACGGCAAAGCGAAATCCCGGCACTTGTGAATCGCGAACTGTGGCATCGTGCGGACCGTCGCGTAAGGCCGGCCCCGTGATTTCTTGCCTGTCACAGAGTTGGTGGACTCCTTGGAACTCGGCTGGAAGAGACGCTGTCACTCGCGCGAGGTCCAGCGAAGGTGCTTACCGGGGACATTTTTGCGCAAACAACGGTCCAGTTGGCTCCTGCAAGCTTGCTGGCGGGCGACCGCACGCGTCCTATTTTGAAGATTCAGGATGGCTGCAACAATCGCTGTGCGTATTGCGTGATTCCATTCGTTCGTGGCCGCAGCCGCAGCCTTTTCCCCGATACGGTTGATCGCGGAAGTGCGGCAATTGGTCGCGGCGGGCGCGAAGGAAATTGTTTTAAGCGGCATCAACCTGGGAAGCTACGGTCGCGATCTCGCGACCGCGAGCTGCGACTTGCTGCGGTGGTTGCAACGAATTCTGGACGAGACGGAACTCGACCACCTCCGTTTCAGCTCCATCGAGCCACAGGACATTACCGAGGATTTCGTCGCTCTGGTGGCTTCCTCCGCTCGCCTCGCGCCTCATTTTCACGTCCCGCTGCAATCCGGCTCCGACCGGATACTGAAAGCCATGCATCGCTGGTATCGGAGCGAACTATATGCGGAACGCGTTCATCTCATCCGCCGTCTGCTACCCGATGCCGCGATTGGCGCCGATGTAATCGTTGGCTTTCCGGGCGAGACGGCGAGGATTTCGACGTCACTTTGGAGTTCATCGCGCGACTGCCGTTCACCTATCTGCACGTCTTCTCCTTTTCGACCCGACCGGGCACCGAGACTGCCAAGCTCGGTCAAGCTGTGGATCCCAATGCGATCCAGGAACGCGCTCGTGCCTTACGGTCGCTTTCGGAACGAAAGACTGTTGCTTTCCGAGCGGACCAGGCAGGTCGTTCGGGGCGGGCACTGACGCTGGCCCGCAACGGAGAGGGATGGACCGAAGCCTTGACGGCAAATTACCTGAAAGTCCCCTTGGCGGGCCGGCATGCCGCGAACGAATGGCACGAGATCCGCATTCCGAAGGCAGGAGAACTGGCCCATACCGCGAAAGACTGCTCAACTCTCGAAAATGACCTGGGCGAGTGCGAGGTTGCCGCTGTGCGTGATGGAGAGGGAAATTTCCTTTACTCCGAGACGGTCGGCGAACTGGCGCGCGACGCCCGCGAGATTTAGGGTAGGCTTGCCGCTGGGTGCGTTGGCCACCTCGATGTCCCGCCAGCGGACTCCCCGCCGCCAGCCGGTTCCTAGGCCTTCATCGCTGCTTCTTTGGCTGCGAAGCGTGCGGCATAGCGTTCATACTTGTGCTTGTGTCTTTCGCAATAGGCCACTTCGCGGGGAGTGTACACACGATTGAGGAAAGCAGCGCCGTGCCGAGCGATTGCGGCCTCCACGCGGTCGATTTCAGCAATGTCTAATCCCAGCCCGACGATCATTCGCCGCCTCTTAAACCTTGGTGATCGCATTTCCAATCGCGCAAAAAACCTGCGCGATACTGGCTGCGCAGTCGCGCAATTATACCTACAATTGGAACACCTCGCGGTTGTGGGCCGGAAACGAACACAATGACGTCAGCAACCATCCACAAAGAAAGGCTCTGAAAAAAAAGCCTTCCGTGCACGCGCCGTCCTCTGAACGCCAGGGTTGGAGTATTCGCCGCGCCGGCCTCCTTCACATTATAGAAGCTCCGCCGCTGAAGCATCAGGCTTGGCTGGCGCACGGCTTCAGTACTCGCCTCGGGGGTACAAGCGAGTTGCAGAATCCTCGCCACGGACGCAAGTCCGAAGAGGTTCTGAATCTCGGGTTTACGGACTGGGACTCGCAAGGGCACGTCTCAGAAAACCGGAAGCGATTTTTTGATGCGCTGGGCGCGGGCGAGATGCAGCGTCATGACTCTGCGTCAAATCCACACCGATATCGTTCATCGCGTGGACGCTGCAGCGCTTTCCGGGAAAGAAGCACCCCAGGCCGATGCGCTCGTTACTCGCGAACGCGGCGTCTTGCTCGCCGTGCAGACCGCCGACTGCATTCCTATTCTTCTGGCCGACACCAAGAACCGCGCGGTAGCGGCGATTCACTCTGGGTGGCGGGGCACCCTTCGGCGCATCGCTGAAAAGACGATCGGCCGGATGCAAATGGAATTCGGCACCAGGCCAGCGGATCTAATCGCCGCGATTGGCCCGGGAATCGGTGGCTGCTGCTATGAAGTCGGCTCGCAAGTAGCAAAGGAGTTTGAATCGCAGTTTCCCGAAGCGCGCGATTGGTTTGACGGGCCGTTCGATGCGCTCGCGGCGGGCGAGAACGATCCGAATTGGCTTCCCTGGCTGACCATGCGGCCCCCCGGCCATCCTGCGCCGCCCCCGCGCGTCAATTGGATTTGATGGCGGCGAACCGGGCGATCCTGACCAACGCGGGCGTCCCGGCGGCGACGAATCGTGAGTTCCGGTTTTTGTACCGCGTGCCGTACCGATCTCTTTTTCAGTTACCGGCGAGAGGGAACGACTGGCCGCCTGATGGCAGCCATCGGTATTCCCTGACGCGCCGGACGCCTTCCGGGGACGAGGAGCCTACTGGCGCGCGTTTGAGTTCCAGAGCGGCGAGTTGGCCGCAAGCGGCCATCACGTCCTGCCCCCGCGAATCGCGCACGAATACCGGCACGCCTTTATCAGCAATAATTCTCCGGAAGATTTCCACGCTCTCCGCGCCAGGCCTTTCGTAAGGAAGGTCGCCGGGATTCCAGGGAATCAGGTTCACCTTGGCGCGCAAATTCGAAAGCAGCCGCACGACGCGACGCGCATCCTCGGGCGAATCGTTGAAGCCCCCAAGCAAAACGTACTCGAAGGTGAGGTGCTCCCAAGGCCGCAAGGGATAATCCTTGCAGGCCGCCAGCAGTTTTTCGAGCGGATATTTGCGGTTGATCGGCATCACCTGGTCGCGCTGCTCGTTAGAGGAGGCATTGAGCGAAATCGCCAGCTTCGGCCTTACTTTTTCCTTTGCAAGCCGCTCGATGCCCGGGACGATGCCGCTGGTGGAGAGCGTCACGTGCTTTGGCGAAATAGCGAGGCCGCCGGGATCAAGCACGATGCGCAACGCGCCCATCACAGCTTCGAAATTCAGCAGCGGCTCGCCCTGGCCCATGAGCACCACATTCGTTTGCGGCTTCAGCGAGGCACGATTGTCTTCCAGCGCCACGAGGATCTGCCCCACAATTTCAGCCGCCGACAGGTTGCGCACCAGGCCCAGCGTTGCGGTAAGGCAGAACCGGCAATCCACAGCGCAGCCTGCCTGCGTGGAAATGCAGAGGGTTTGCCGGTTCTCCGAGGGCATGAAAACCGTTTCAACTGTGGCGGGCTTAACCGCGCCGCTTCGGCCGTCCCCTTCCAGCGCCACCACATAGCGAATCGAGCCATCCGACGACAGATGCTTCCGGCGAATGGCAGGCAGCGTGACAGTGGATTCCCGCCCGAGCCGCTCGCGCAATCCCGCAGGCAGATTCGTCATCGCGGCAAGGTCGAACCGCCGCTCGGCGTAGAGGGCGTGGTAAATTTGCGCGCCCCGGTAAGGAGGTTCGGCCAGCAAAGCCAGAAATTCACGCAGCTCTTCGGACGATTTTCCGAGAAGGTTCACACCGGGTTTTGAGACGACGAGATTCATCCTCAGGCCGATGATAACACGCTCATCGAAGGCGGCCGGTGAACGGCGCCACCGCCCCAAAGTGCCGCAGTTTCGGCAGGCTAGCGCTATGGATTTACGCGGGATATAGTCGCGCAATGGCATTTGCCGCCTGCACATGCCAGAATAGCAACACGCTATGTCTAGCGAAACGAATGGGGTCTACAAAGAGACGCTGCCGAACGGGCTCGTCGTAATCACCGAGCCGATGGAGTACTTCCACTCCGTCTCAGTGGGAGTCTGGGTCCGCAACGGGTCGCGCCGGGAACCGGCGGAGATCAACGGCATCTCGCACTTCATCGAGCACATGGTGTTCAAGGGGACGCGGCGACGCAGCGCGGAAGACATCGCGCGAGAAGTGGACCGCGTGGGGGGGATGCTCGACGCGTTTACCGCCAAGGAAATGGTGTGCTTCAACACACGCGTGCTTGCCGAGCACCTTCCAAAGGCCTTCGACGTCCTCGCGGACATGGTTCTCGAGCCGAAGTTCGCCGACGAGGATATTAACCGCGAAAAATCCGTGGTCCTCGAGGAAATCCGCATGACGCAGGATAATCCCGAAGACCTCGTCCACGAACTTTTCACGCAGAATTTCTGGAATCCTCACGCGCTCGCCAAGCCGATCCTCGGCACCCCGGAGACGGTCTCGGCATTTGACCGGGATACCCTCTGCGGCTGGTTCCGCGACTGTTACGCTCCCAATAATCTGGTGGTTACGGCGGCAGGTCATTTGACGCACGCGCAGTTGGTAGATCTGGTCGCAGAGCGCTTTTCGCACTTGTCGCCTTCGGCGCTCGGCAATTCCGGCCCGGCTCCCATACCCGCTCCACACATCACCCTGCGCACCAAGCATGAACTCGAACAGGTGCATATCTGCATCGGCGTTCCAGCCCTCCCGCTCACGGACCGGCGGCGCTTTGCCGTTTCCGTGCTCAACAATGTACTCGGCGGAGGCATGTCTTCACGGCTGTTTCAGAACATTCGGGAGCGTCTGGGCTTGGCCTACGCCATTTTCAGCGAGATGAATTCCTATCGTGACGCCGGCATGCTCTCCGTGTATGCCGGCACGTCACTTGAAACGGCCGAGAAGCTGATCCGATGCGTCCTCGATGAATTCCGCCGGCTCAAGGACGAACCGCTCAGCGACGAGGAGTTGCAGCGCGCCAAAGATCATTTGAAGGGCGCCACGCTGCTGGCCCTGGAAGGCACAGGCTCGCGAATGAACAGCCTGGCGCGCTACCACATGTACTTCAACCGGCATTTCACCGCCCAGGAACTGATAGCGATGCTCGAAAGCGTGACCTCCGAAGAAGTCCAGCAAATCGCGCAGGAATTTTTCCAGCCAGGCCGCCTGGCCGCCTCGGTGGTTGGTGCGCTCGACGGTTTCGAGCTGACGGCCTCGCAACTTTCCTTCTGATTTCCGCGCGTAATGACTGCGGCCGGTCAGTCCGAGGCGGTTCCAATTTCAGCGTATGAAAGCATTGGTTCCGCAAGGTCCTGAATAAACTTTCTTTGATAGTCGCCCCGCTCGAAGCGAGCATTTCCCCCCACGCGATTGTCGCCCGGAATCACGGCTTGATGCTTTTCCCGCAAACTTTCCAGCTGGGACTACAGTCAGCAACCGATTGAAATTGAGAACGAAGCTGCTATCCTGAATCAAGATTTGGGTGGGCGGGCCAAAGAAGGATCCGGTAAATTCCCGTTCCGATTTGCGACCGTCGCAGAATCGCACGCGCACGCGTGATGACCAGTTCGTGAGACAGCCGATATCCCATGGAAGCCAGAAAGCCACGCGCTCCCCGCACCCTCCTACCTGCCAATGCCGAAATCGTGGACTTAGCATCGAGTAAGACCCTCACCGCTCAGACCCTGGACCTGAGCGTGGCCGGGTGTTACTTGGAAATGCCGAATCCTCTTCCCACTCGCGCCGCGATCAGTTTGAAACTGACTTATGGTGAGACGGCCATCTCTGTCTTCGCCGACGTGGTTCGCTCCGAGCCTGGCAAAGGCATGGGCGTGAAGTTCAGGGCGGTTGAACCCGCGCAATTGTCGATCCTAAAGGGCTGGTTTTTCGCGGTGGACCGTCCTGATTGGTAATCCAAAAGACGTTTTCCAGCGGAAAAATGGGCTATCGCGCGGTTTTGACCGTTTTTCGTTTGACGCGCGCGTACAGTTTTGCCATGATCCTTCGCGATGCCGCTGCGCGAGCGCTAAGCGCGCCGGCGTTATCCTGAGGGTTCACGCATCTCGTTCCGTATTTCCATACTGACTTCGGGCAGCACGGGCAACTGCACGTTGCTCGAAACGGAACACACCACTCTCCTTATTGACGCTGGCCTGGGCAAGAAGGAATTGCTACGCCGCCTCGAAGCTCTGGGGCGCCGGCAACCCGAGCGTGTCGACGCAATCCTGATAACCCATGAGCACTCCGACCATTCCAGCGGCATCGCCCAACTGGCCCGCTTGTTCGATTGCCCCGCTTATCTCACCGAGCCCACTCATTCGGAAATTCTGAAAATGTATCCCGAGGGGCCCGTGCAAAAAATGGAGCGCGTCGCGCATATCCAGGCAGGGGAGCGCTTCCAGATAGGCGACATCGAAATCAACCCCTTCGCCATTCCGCACGACGCGGCCGATCCGGTGGGCTACGCGTTTCGCCGCAACGGCATCAAGGTTGCCATCGTCACTGACCTGGGCTATATGCCGGAACTGGTGAAGCACCATCTGCGCGAGGCGGATTTTTTGATCCTCGAATCCAATCACGATCTCGATATGCTGAAAGTCGGGCCTTATCCGTGGTTCATCAAGCAGCGCGTGATGAGCCGCACCGGCCACCTTTCCAACACCGTTGTCAGCGAGTTTCTCGGTGATACGGAAGTTTTCGACGGCCGGGCCCGCCATCTCGTCCTCGCACACCTTTCGGAGCAGAACAATAATCCCGACCTCGCCCGCCTCTCCGCAGAAGAAGCCCTCGGACGCCGCGCCGGTGAATTCGCCTTTCGCGGCACGCTGCACATCGCTTCCCAGCGTGTCCCCCTGGGCCCTTTCGAGCTTTAGACCGTTGCGCTCATTTGGCCGAGGTGATGGATCAAGTGTGTCAGGTAGTCCTTCACGAGACAATCAAGGGTGACTGCATCTTCCGAGCCGATGCGACACAATGTTTCCAGCTTGGATGACGGCAGTTCGGATATGACGTGGGCTAGGTAGCGATTGTAGGCACTCCAGAGATCAACCAGTAAATCCCAATGAGCCTGCTGAACCGCTTGAACACGCACGTTTCCGCTTTCGTCATAACCGGGAAACTCCAGGGATGTCTGCAGCGCTGCACGGACGAATCGTTGATGGTTGTTCGACGCCGAATCGATCAAATGTCCGATGACCTGTTTGCGCGACCAGCCTCCCGGTAAGATTGATTTCTCGCTTTCCATCTCGCTGATCGCCCGAAGTCGCGGTTCGGCTACTTCGACCATGCGCAGGAGTCTGCCACTAAGCTCTTTCATCGACGATTCGACCTCCCGCAACATTTTACGCTTCAACTCTATCCAATTCGAACGCGAAAGCCGGCGTTCGGCCTCTCCTCCAAGCACCTCGTGAACAGCTGTACACCCTTTGCACTTGCGTACAGGGCAATTTCGCGTTCGTTTCGTCTATGCTTTAGGAGGCTAAACTACAAGAAACGAGTGGTTCCGGCTGGGGCGACAGCCGGGAGAATCCCGCGATCCGGATGCCGTTGTGAATTCAGCCGGACCGTCTCAGTACAGCAGTGAAAGAACCTTCGCCGCGCTTTCAATGGCAAACCAGGGTTTTATGAGGAAAAAGAAACAGCCTATGTCAACCGCATCGCAGGTTCCACCTTCGAGTCTGGACGCGGAAGAATTAAGCTTACCCGCGGACCACAAGCAACTCGAAGCGATTCTTGGCAGCGCCAGCGAGGAGTTGGTGAGGGCTGACCAGCTGCCGTCGGCGGCCGGCACACTCGCGGAACTATTCCCACCCGAGGAGTTTTTCCCTGAAGATTCTCAGGTTCGAACGGCCGCGCAGCCGTCCGACACTTCAACACTAGGCTCTACGGCCACGTTCTTCACCCAGGCACCCACTGAGCAATTGCAGACGAGCGAACAGCTTTCTTCTGTGGGCGCTGATCTTGTGACCTCGCAAAGCGAGTTTCACCTTGAGCCTGCAGCTTCCTCAAGCGAGGTCGTCGGCGAATCGCCGTCCGCCGGCGAGGCAGTTTCAGAGGATTTATCGGACGCTGCGGAACAAGCGCCTTGGGCCGAAACCGATTCCTCACAGCAGGGTCCGGGCGCGGTGAAGAGTGCTAGGCCGCGCAAGAAGTCGCGGTTCTCGGGGCTCGCTGCGGCAAGAAAAGGACTGTTGAGGGATATCTTTGCGATCTTCAAAGGAACGGCACCGAGCGCCCCTGCTGTATCCCCGACGGAGAGTACCTGTGAAGTTGTTGAAGCGACCGCTCAAACGGAGGAATTCGCGTCTGTTCACGGCCAATCCGGTAGCGCCGCCAATCCGGTCGAGCAGGCGGCGAGCACAGAAGCGGTGACTGATATTCAGGAGCAGCCTTCGGCCGCCGAGCCACTGCACCTGCATGCTGAAATCGCGGGAAACGCTCAGAACCGAAGCATCGGGAACGCGCCACCGGAAGTGGAAAGCTCGCCACGAGCCTCGAAATCGAGGATAAGCGCCAGCGAAAACGCCTCATTTGAAGGCCAGGAAGAAAGGCAAAATGACGGCGCAGCGTTCTTGCCCGCAACCAACGAAATTCCGGTCGGCGAGAATGGAGCACCCAGCGATTACTCGGAAGTGGAATCCATTTCCGAAGAAGCTGACATCGTCGATCCCCGCGATGACGACCAGGCAATCGCCTCCGCGATCGAACGCTATGCCAACCTCACCGATCCTGCCCGAGCCAAGTTACCCGAGCCAGAGCAACCTCACGCCATCGAACTCGCCCATGGTCCGCAGCCCGATGGTTCCGACCTTAACACCATTCTTGGTATTCCTCGTGATGCCGAGCCTGAAGGCGAGCCCGCCAACTCGATAGCGCAAACTTACTTGGCATCCTCGGTTCAGATTCCCGATATCGGAGAACTGCCGATCCCAAGCGCCACGTTTTCCGCATCCGCCTTCGAAGAGGCAGCGGCGACGGCCCCGCCGCGCGAAATTTCGGCGCAAGAACCGCCTGAGAACGCAGTGCCCTCCGCAGCACCCGCCATTTCCGCGCGTGACTGGTCCTTTGAAGAGAAACTGGCGAGCCATCACGAATGGATCGAATCCAAGGGCGCCACCGGCAAGCGGATCGATTTCGCCGCAGCCGACCTTGAAGGGAATGACCTGATCGGAGCCAACCTCCGCTACATGGACCTCCACGATGCCAATCTCAAGGCTGCCGACCTTCTGATGGCCGATCTCCGGGACGCCTGCCTCGTACGCGCGAATTTTCGCGATGCCTGCCTCGTCGGGGCGAATTTGGAAGCAGCCAATCTCGAAGGGGCCTCGCTCGAGACTTCGATGGGGCTCGTGCCTCATCAATTGGCCGGCGCGAATTTGCACGACGCTGCGCTTCCGGCACACATCCTGAAATTCGAGGCGCTGTCGGAGTTTAGACGGGCCTCCCGCGTTGTCTATGGCTACTTTGTCGCCATGACGTCGCTGAGCGTCTTGTCCTGGCTGATTATCTGGATGACGAAGGACTTTCAGCTGATTACCAATTCCGCGATTCTCCCTTTCCTGCACTCTCAGACAGCGGCAGCCGCCCTGCCGACCGTGCAGTTCTACTTGATCGCGCCTTTCGCGCTATTCATCGTCTATCTCGTGTTCCATTTTCAACTGCAGCATCTCTGGGATGCGGTTCTAGAACTGCCTGCGGTGTTCCCGGATGGCCGTTTGCTGGGTGAAAACGAACCCCGCCTCGTGGTTGGCCTGCTGCGCACGCACTTTCGCTGGATGAACCAGGATGCGCCCTCCACTCGCGTGATCGAAAAGGCCATTTCCACCCTCGTGGCGTATTGGATCGTGCCGGCAACACTGCTTCTATATTGGCTCCGCTACCTCACTCTGGAAGAGATTCACGGCACAATCCTGCAGGAGTTTCTAATCATTGCCGCCGCAGGGGCTGCGCTCTACTCCACCACAAAGATAGGCCGGCCGGCAGCGAGATGGACGCTCTCGGAAAATATCGTCGAGCGCGCCTTCGGCAAGCTCAGCGATGTCAACCCGGTGAAAACCGCTTTGGTGTTCCTGGCAGCGCTCACCTTCATCGCAGCTGGCACGATGTTGGGAGTCCCCCATAGCAAGGACCGCGCGCCGCAGTTCGGAGCCGGAAGTATCCGGCGTTGGGCGCCGGCTGTGCTGTGGTCTTTCGGGATCGATCCTTACGCCGATCTCACCGAAGCCGTCATCTCCACGAAGCCCGCCAACTGGAACGGCTCCGACGAACAGGTCTCTTCGGTAAAGGGAGCTCGCCTGAACGATGCCAACTTCCGTTATGCGCAGGCGTACCGCGTGTTCCTGGCAAATGCGCACCTGCTGCATGCGAAGTTTCAGGGCGCGTTTCTGTCGCAGGCGGACCTGCGCGGCGCCGACCTGGGGCAAAGTGATCTGCGCTACGCCATTCTCGACCAGGCGCAGATGAACCACGCGGATCTCGACCGCGCCGTGCTCGACGGGGCGAATCTTTCCCGCTCCGATTTGCGCGCCGCCAATCTTTCCTATGCCTCGCTCGGCGGTGCAACCCTTGTGGACGCCCGCCTGGAAGGCGCCACGCTCTACGGAGCGAAGCTGACGTCGGCGACCATGATCCGCACCAACCTCGAAAAGGCGGATCTTCGCGAGTCTTATCTGAGTGACGCTAATCTCGAACACGCCGACATGCAGGGAGCCTATCTCTGGTCGGCAAAGCTGCCCTCGGCTCATCTGAACAACGCTCAGCTGGGCACCGCAATTTTTGTGGACGCGGATTTGCGTGGCGCCGATCTGCGCTGGGCGCAGCTGCCCGGGACCGTGCTGACCGGAAGCGATCTTACCGGCGCGTTGCTCGATGGCGCCGACTTTCGCGCCGCCGTCGGATTTGGCGCAAACCAGATTTGCTCCGCGAAATCTCGCAAAGGCCTCCTGCTAGACGATGCCATGCAAGCGCAGGTCACCGCGCAATGCGGCGCCGGAAATTAAAATCAGGCACCGCTCTCACAAGCAGGCTCAACGAAGCGGACACGCCTCCGCGATCTCCCCTTTTTTCGTCCCGTAACGCACGGAGGGATCCGCATTTCGCGTTGGGCGGTTGCGGGTGCTCCACGCGCTCGCAAAGTATCTCCACGTTGGCGCTAGCTGCGCCGTTTTCCATCCGCTAAGATGAACTGCGGCGTGGCCAAGACCGTGGGGGAAAAACGATGATTCATCCGTGGCATGACCTCAACCCAGGCAAGTACCTCCCGAAAGAATTCAATGCGGTAATTGAAATTCCCCTGGGCTCGAGTGTGAAGTACGAACTCGATAAGGAAAGCGGCATGATACGAATGGACCGCGTCCTCTACTCCGCGGTGTACTACCCCGCGAATTATGGCTTCATCCCTCAAACGCTGGGAGCCGACGGCGATCCTCTCGACGTGCTGGTGCTCTGCCAGGAGTCGGTGGTGCCGCTTACAATTGTGCATGCCCGCGCGATTGGCATGATGACCATGATCGATTCTGGCGAAGAGGACCACAAAATCATCGCCATCGCCACCGGCGACCCCGAGTTCGACCACTACTGGGAAGCAAACGAATTGCCGCCCCACAAGCTGGCCATGGTTCGGCGCTTCTTTCTGGACTACAAGAAGCTCGAAGGCAAGTCCGTGCAAGTGGAGAAGATTGAGCCCGCTAAAGCCGCGTATCCTCTAATTGAGAAAGCGATCGACGAATACAAAAAGAAAATGCGAAAAGGAACCCGCAGGAAAGCGCCTGTAGCCTGACCAGAACTCGACGAACGCTTGGCAAAGGAGGGGAAAGAGCCCATGCCGCAAAAATCAAAGAAAAAGTGGGTGGCAAAAGTTAAAACGGATTCGACACACCCGCCTCCAGGATTATTCACCAAGAGCGCGAGCACCATTGCCCGGGCGCTGGCCTCACGGAAGGTTTCCCCGAAGGGGCCCGGTTCCGGAATGCGCATGCTCACCTACTTCATAAACCGCGCTGGAAAGGGCCTCGCCCCGAAGAGGCGCGCAGAACTGAAGAAAGCCAAATCGCTGCTATCCAAACGAATCAAGCAAGAAAGAGAATCGAAAACGCAGGGCTCCGGAGAAAAGAGACGCCGCAAGACTGGCTAGGCCCCAAACCGGCGCCCGCGTCTCTGGGCTAGCTTTCCGTCCTTTTCTGTCTGAACGGCTTTTCGTTGCAATCGTGGTTGTCGAATTTCTGCTGTACGTCGGGGAATTTCTTTTCGTAAGGAACGTTTACAATCCAAAGGCAGGAGTCGCATTCGTAGACGGTCATCAGGGCATTCGACCGGCCCTGCACTTTCCGTATCTTTCGATATCCCACCATTTCAATCTCGCTCAATCGTGTAATCGCCTCGGGACGTTGGCATCCTAACATGAGAACCGGGTTAAGGGCTCTCGCCCGGCACCAGCGATACTGGATTCATTTCCAGCACCTACTCGCGTAGTGCACTCCGCATCTCTTAGCGGTAAAGCTGTGATCCAGCGCACGGCAGCTTGCGCTCGGATAGTACACAGTTTAGCGCTATTTCGGAAACACGCAGCGTCTTGATACCGGTTCCGTCTCGATCTCGTTCTAACAGAACGGTGTCGATACCATCGCAGGCGGTGTGGTGATAAGATTCGTGCCCCGAACAGGTTCAGGTTCCTGGTTTTCTGGGGCCGCGGACGTGACGAGCGAACGGAGGAGAAAATGTTGAAGGGATTCAAACAGTTCCTGCTAAGAGGCAATGTGGTGGATATGGCAGTCGGCATCGTCATCGGTGCCGCCTTCGGCGCCGTGGTCACCGGTTTCGTGAAGGACTTGATGACGCCATTCATTGCCGCAATAGTAAAACAGCCGGACTTTTCCTCCCTGACGTTCACCATCAACGGCAGCAAATTCCTCTACGGCGACTTCGTCAACGCGGCTCTATCGTTCCTGATCATCGCGACCGCCGTCTATTTCTTCGTAGTGGTTCCAATGAACGCGCTGATCGCGCGATCCCGTAAGGAGCCCCCTGCCGATCCCACAACGCGCAAGTGCCCTGAATGCCTGAGCGAAATCCCCATCAGCGCGCGAAGATGCGCCTTCTGCACCCAACCCAGTTCCGCAGCCTGAGCGAAAAACCATATGAACCGACCGGCAGGCATTTTCGTGTGATCGTGGCTCGAGCGGGTCAGCCTGGCACAACGCCCCTCTTGCGCGAAGCTAGATGGGAGGCGGGGGAGTCGAACCACTAAGCCCTGTTGAAGGCATGTAAGTTATTGATTCCAGGTGGTTCTAGAACTTCAAAACGGTCACAAATTGAGGGATATCCGTACAAAATCACGTACGCTTTTGGTCACTCGAATTCAGTGCTTTCGCGCTCTAAATAACGGTCCTCGCTTGAATTCAGAACCCTGACAACCATCTTCGGAATTATCTTCCTGTTGACATCAAGAAACGTTTTCAAGAAGGCTTAGCGCCTGATCGTCAGTTTTCATGTTTGGAAGGGCGGAACGGGAGATAGCATGCATCCATGTCTGCTGGCGGTATCGCACGAGCGAACTGAGGAGGAATAAAGCAACATAGTGAAGCGCAAACTCTGAAAAATATTGATCACGAACCGGGCTGATCGCGTAATTTTCCCCGCAAAAACCGGCGACGGGGTGCAGGTTTTGAGGTAGCGGGAACGCCAAATCCTCGTAAGGCATCGAGGCGATAAACATGTCCCCCTGCTCGGCGAGACTCGGATAGCCAAACTCATCGGGCAAACGAGAATTGTCTAGATTACGAAAGTAGAGCGTAGAACCCCCGCCCCATCGCTTCGCCTGCATCAATCGCCATTTCTGCAAAAGAGGAAACCGCTTTCGCAAATCGTGTACGATCCGCTTAAGAGACTCAAGGTCAGTGAAAACTGCTGGCGCGTATACATGGATTCCATATTTTTCGGGCTCGTGAGCTTTGCGCCGCTCGCAGGTAAAGTCCATCAGCGCGGTTCCCGCACCTTCACCGAACGTCATGCGATAGAGCGATTCTAAGCCTGGAATACGGCTCAATATTTCCTTCAACGAAAGATCGATTCCGCAAAGAGCATCTGACTTGGCCGAGGGAAGGCTAACGGTGTGTAACTGCGCCGCACTGTCTAGGTAGTTCAGACGTGTAAAATCCGCGATGACATCATTGAACTCTTGGAAGGTGCCAGAATTTCGGATCTTTACTCGAAGCTCGATGATTCGGGAATTGTCATTTGAAACGTCGGCTAAACCGTGGGTGTGCGGCAACGAGCACAGTTGACGGGCCATCGCTACAGCTCTCGCAAAGGCGGCTAAACCATAAAACATTTGCAAAGGCCGAATTTCTAGCGGGGCTGATTCGGCGGCTTCGTAAAACAAACGGCCTTGCTGCAAACAAGCGGTGATTTCTCGCGCGACTAAAGTTGATGGCTCCCTTCCAAAACGCTCGAGGACCAGCGGTTTCAGGTTCTCGCTGCTCTCTAGGTATCGGACGCGTGCCCAATCCTGGACGCTCATAGAGCCAAAGTATAGACCTTGATTGGGCTCACCAAAACGCGAGAAATCAAATGAGAAGTGTTACGTTGCGATTTCTTTAACCCCAAATCCGCGCTTAATCCAGCGCACAAGAAAACAGAATTAGATAGACGAATCCCCAGCCGAAAGGCACGGGCGCGATGCCCACGATAGCAGCATCCATCCAGTCGCCCGAAAGTGTTCCTACGGCGAAATCTTCGCTTCGTTTCGAGCAGTCAAGTTCTGGGTGTTCTTCTTTGAAGGCAGACATACATTTCTGGAAAGCTGTCGGAATATCTGATCCACTGGGTCCCCGTTCGCTTTGTCTGCCGCATTCAACGTCCTGGCTGTGTTCGATTTCGTCACGCGTTGACGCGCAATTGCGGTAAATCGTTGCCGCTGCTTCCTGATCGGCATCGTCCCTGGTCTTGAGCGTGTAGGCTCCCGCGCCGACAATCCAAAAGACGGACGCTACAATCCCTATTCTTTTCCAACCGTTTAGTCTTGGCTTCTTGTCTTCCATCTGCCCTAGTTTTGACTTTTCTCGCTGACATATTGGAATCTTCCCGCTATTTGTGCTGGGGCCTTCATTCCGCGTACTGGCAAGTTGCCTATCGGTCACTCTGGCGAGGCGAAGATAGTACTTCGGTAATATTTCCGCTTGCTTGACGCTTTGGCACGATCAAGCCATGCGCACTATTGCCGCCATGCTCGTTTGGGCTGGGCTCGTTTGGGCGGCCTTGTGTGGCAACGAGTCAGTAAGGAAGCCTCGGCTCGAGCCGAATATCTCAGCGACCCTGTTTCCTATGACGATACGGTGGCTATCGAGTTTTCGGCTACCGGATTCTTAAACCGTTCGGTCCGGGTTGTGGCGTTCAATCTTGGCGACGAAGATCCGACCACTGAAGACGTTTGGGCAGACCGCATCGTGCATGGCGATGCAGCCAAGGATTGTTACAGCTTGGGATTTCGCAGGGTAATCGTTTCTGGCTCGAATGCTTCTCGGGAAAATCGCTATTACGCCCTTTACGGTCAGTCAGAAGCCATCGGCGAAGGATTGTCTCCTGTGGGCAGTGCAGCGGTCTGCCAGACCATTCTAAAGCTGGGGAAAATAGATCTCGAGGGCGCGATGAGAAAAGCGACTCTTCTACTACCAGCTTTCATTTTGACCGCTTCAGGTGTGATGCTTACCTTGACGAATTTTACCGAGTTCACAGCGAACTTGCTGGCCCGCGCATTTGATTTCATCGCGAGCCACGACCCAGCAGGCGAATTCGGTCAAGAGAAGGGCGGCACAACGTCAGAGGATTCCGACACTGATGTGGACACTTCCTCGACAATTTGACGCACCGACTCTCGCTTTATCCAATTCCTCGCTCTTTGTCACCCCGTCAACTCAGAAGTGGCTCGACCGTATCGAAGAGGATCCGGAAGAATCCGGAAAAAGCGGCTAGCGCGACTCCAAATGATACCGACGTCTAAATTGCTGTATTTAAATAGCTTAGCGTGGAAGACAGTAGAAGTGCAGTCGGCAATTGGGGAAATCTGGAAGAATCGGAAGTATTCGGAAGCACGCGACCATCAGGTTTCCACCTCCATAGTTCCTGTAAATTATTGAAACAAAATACGTTGAATAAAGAATTAGGTGCCGCAAGGGGGAAGATCCGGAAATCACCAAACATCGAACCTTTAGCTAGGCTTGGCCACCATCAACACCGTTGCTCTCCCCTTACCTTTTCTTTTCAAGAGACCTCGATCATGCAATGTCTGCAAGTCGGTTCGGATTGTCCGTTCCGTCACGCCGGCGCCGATCGCCTATGAACCTCCGCGGACGTTAGTTGTCCGCGTTCTTGAAGGAGATTCAATATGCGCTGCTGGCGCTGATTGAGTTCTTCGGTCGATCGAGAGGGTTCCTCATCGGGGGAAAAAAGGGTTAGTGTTGTTTCGAGTCCGGTCGTATGCCATTTCGGTGCTGGCAATCTTGCTTCCTTACAGTCCATCAGAATGCGTTGCGTGCCCCGTCCGACAGACGAATAAACTCCTGACCTGGCTTCGGGATGTATTGCTTGGGTTTCACAAAACCGTTTTCGTCACGCGGGATTGCGGCAAACATTTCCTCTCGTTGTTATGAATTGTGCTCTTCATTGTTCCCTTCGTTGACAATCGCAACCTCATGCTTCCCCTTCGGTTGGTTGTAGTTTCTCAATCTCTTCCTGAATGCGGCTTTCAAACCATTCGTTTTTCGTATCTGCTTCGGTCAGTTCGGCGTCTTCAACTTCCGCGGCTGTCTTTTCTGATTCGTGCGAACCTATTGACCGAATCGAAGCCTCGACTGGCAATGGCTGAGACCTTTGGTATTCGCCTTTTTGAAAAACGCTGCAATAAAGTGTGCCCCACTCGCCTCTAAAAACGCCATGCGGACACTTTGGCTGTTGGCTGCGAAAATCTCCTTCGCGGTTTGGTCCTGACACAACTTACCTCCTTGGATTTGGAATCAGGCGGGACAGCTAAAATTATGCGGTGCGGGACCCTAACGGTCACAGCGTGTGCCGGAATATTCAGGCACGTCAGTTCGGGACTCTTGGTGGTCGAGCTTGAACGATTCCACCTGGACAAATTGGATCGGTCTTCTTTTGTTGGCCTCGGAAGCTGAAGACCGAAGTTTAAGCAGTCTGCCTTTCTTTCAGACTTCGCTATTTGTTTCGGGTTTTTCACTACAGAATGGGCTTTCCCGTCTGCGATGATGAGTTGATATCCGTGGCGGGTGGGACCAACGTATGTTGGGTTTTCAATTTCAATCCAGCCACAATGCAAGCAGAAGACGAGCATCATGTCAGATCCGCATTTATGCCGCAGCCGCTCGCGTGGGCCGGGTCGCCGTCGGGGCACAACCAAAGGGTTCCATTCCTATCAAGCCACAGAACGATTTGATTCTGATGATTCCGCAAATGGATGAAATCTTCGCCGCCTGTAATTTTGTAATCCAGCGTGGCGGTCGCTGTGGGTGTTGCGGGCATGTGTTCTCCTTTAAAAAAAAAAGCCCATTTCAAATAGGGCTCTCTGCTCGAGCATGTCGCCTCGGCTGCCTTTTCTAACTTTTAATCGTTTTGCGCTACGTTTTGTACGGGCGTTTTCCGCCAAATCTGAATGCTGTTGGACTTACCGCAAGGACCTATGATGTTGAAAAAGCCGCCATCACGGCTATGCGCTGGGATTATCTGACTACCTGGATGTACTTTTCTGCATCCGCAACGGTACTCGAAATCAACGGTCCGAATTACGGCCCGTGTTATCCGCGGACCACGAACCGTCAGTCACGGCTTCGCCTGGTTCTGCAGAATAAGTCAGCATCGCAAAAGATTCTTTCAAGACGGGCGACACGGAACGCTAGGTTATCTGCGTCAGGTATCATTGTTTTCCCTCTCTTTGCCTGCGATATTTTTCTTAACTGCGCTTGTTGTGAACGGCACGCATAACCAGCCTCAATTGCTGACTGCTCAGGGCTTTCATTTCTGGCGCTGTCAGTTCGGCACCTTCTAGAATTTGCTCCATAGTTGGAAGATGACTCACGTCAGCGCCTTGCTTTGCCTTAATGGCGGCTGCCTGCTCTGCCGTTGTAGCTGACGCCTCATTTGCTCGGCATCTGGCGACCCATTCCCTGTAAAGCCGCAGTATTTCCTCTCCTTTGGTTTCAGTCTTTTCAGAATGACTTTTCAAACGGGTGGAATCGTTGGCTTCCCGATACATCCGGTATTCTTTTTGCTTCCGGATATCTTCATCGGTCGGGAAGCGCTCCAGCAGACCTTGAGCGCTGAGAGTCTCAAAGGCGTCCTCCGAAATATATCGACGGTCCAGCGAGCGTGCGCTAGACCTGACTGCGCTATATGTTGCGTTATGGCTTCGCGGTTTGTTTTTGTAGGATTGAAATCTTTAAAGGGTTTCTTGAATGTCTCGTACGCTTGGTTAATATTCTGAAGAACTGCGGTTTCGATAGCCATATCGTCTCCTATGATTTTCCTTGAAGGCGGTCATTGATAGCCTGCGTGCCGAAGGTATTGACCAGTTTGTTGTAGGTCGCTCTATCCAGCTTCTTAATACCTTTGACATTGAGATCTAGTTCTTCAACTCTCTGCAACTCACGGTTGAAGACTTCAATGCTATCCGGCAATACCTTGCGGGGTGGTTCAGGTACACCGTGACGGCCACGGCCTTCTACGGCGTTTAAAATTTCTTCCGTTTTCCAAACACGATGGCCGGCAGTATCTTTAGGCGGCTCGGGCGTGGGCTCGGGCCCTCGAGGTGCTACCGCCAGTTGATGACGAATCGCCAGAAGCGCGATTTCATAGCAATAGACATCTCCCGCATCGATTAACTTTTCGTCGCAGTAGCGCTCGAGTGCAAGTGAGTTGGCTTCGCACGGACTTAATTCGGGATGACATTTGAAAAACTTCATCTGAGCCAAGTCTGCCCGTGCCTTAGTTTTTGCTGCTGATAATTTGCTCATAAACTCTCCTTATTTATTTTCACCACGGTTGAACTCCGATTGCTTTGGCTTGTTCAGCAAAAGCCTTATGCTTTCGCCACTCTAAAAACGTCTTGGCGTCCGCTTTTCCGATTTGCTTTTTAGTCAAAGTGATACTTTCAGCGTCTGACCAGGGAAAGATTTCCTTCTTTTCCGGCTTGATGGGCGGCGGTGGAGGTTGCGGCGTGTTGTAAATCATCTTTCAAAGCCTTGAAAGCCAAATCGAGATTTTCGATCGTCATTCCGTCTTTGCAATTTCTGACAACCCAGTCGGTCATCTTTTTGCATTCTCAACGGTCTGTTTGAACGTGGGATTCAGGTGCCCATTTCGCACCGATTGAGAAACCTGTGTATTTGGCGAGTTTTTCCTGCTGGGTGTTAACTGCTTTTCGCTCACTTTGTCTCCTTTATTAACTGCAACTGCTGTAAGAAAATAGTGGCTTGTGTCCGCCTAACTTGAGGTTTTCAGGTATTGTGAAAACATCTCGTTAGCACAAGCCAGTTCTCCCGCGTCTCTTTCAATGGGTTGGAAGCCAACGGAAAGTCATCCTGTTCTAGAAACAGGAATCAACACGAAAAGAAGCAGGGCGAATCCTCTATGGGAAGGGCATAAAGGAAATCACCCAATTCGAGCGGTCAAGGACCGTTCGAAAGAACAATGTTGGTGAAACTTACTTGCTATCTTTGCGTCGCATCAAGCGGTAACAGCGGGCCTTCATCGCTCGCACTTTGACTGCGAGGGGAAAAAAAGAAGTCGATCAATCTCTAAGTCAGACATAAAGTCATTCAACGTGGCCATCTTTGCCCCGATCTCCAACCATAAACCGATAGTCTTCGGAGTCATCCCACGGGAGTGGATATCGATCCCGGATTCGTAGGATTCTGAAATCGACTAACATAAGATTTGTCCAAGTTCTTGGTCAAATAGTAGGACACGGCGCTCCCAATCCTCCTTTTCTGTTATCGATTGTGGGCTACGATATGGAATGCTTTCCTGAATCTTTTTCCCTTCGCCCAAAAATACAGCAAGCTGATCCCTGATAGCCTGCCTTCGTTGTTTTTCCTTAACTGTCTCCGCTTGCTGTGCCGCGGCCTGTGAATCGAGACTTTTGACCTGATCTTCTAGAAAACCGATTCTCTGTTCAGATTCTGCTGGGCCACGTCTTTTGGTTTGTGAATAGTGTGCGCTAGGAAATAAGCGAACGCAGCAATTGCAAAAAACAATGACAGTCGCTGTTGCCAGTCGAATTTTAAGGGGTTCAAGATGACTGCTCCAACCACAATAGCTGCGCAAATCGGAATAATAAAGCGTTCTAGCCAAAGGGGCACTTGCTTCTTATACCATACGAACGAAACCATAGCTGGCGTCACTTCCTATTTCGCTCCGCCTGAGCACTTCTCGGCTATCTCGGGCGGCCACGGGCGGGTAGGTGGCGGGTTTCCACACCCGTGACAAACCTAGTAACGGAAAATTGAAAAACACCTAGGCTAATCGCAAAAAGGAAGGTCGGCCATGGGGGACCTGGCACCGGGGGCTCGAGCCTAAAAATCTTTTTGGATTGGGCTACGAATCTCTAAGACATCAATCGCGGCTCGACAGGGCTCCGTCAATCAATCGCTTCTCTCAGCGAGCCGGCATTTCCGAAATGACTTTGGGAGCGGTGAACACTTTCATTGCGTTGCTTTATTGCCACGACATATATTGGCTATTGACAGAACCTAACGGATAGGATATAGTTTGTGTATGAACGAGAAACAACTGATTTCAAAGGCCATGCGACTTCTAGGGAGCCGAACTTCCAAGAAGAAAG
>CAVOOP010000002.1:0-84606 GCA_963697575.1 uncultured Acidobacteriota bacterium
TCTTCCGCGCTGCGGATCCTCCCAGTCGATGCGTTCGAGAAACACCTGCTTTTCCCCGGGACGGTCAAACACCACCGCTGCCTCCGCCCTGAATTGCGGCAGAGCCTCCACGACTCTCCGCGCCACCGCGCTCGCAAGCAGTCGCCGCTGGTGCGTTTCGCCCGTTTTCGACTTGATCAGGGCGCCGTTGTTGACGATCAGGTGCAGTTCGCAGGGCAGTAGGTCCGATACGGCTCGCGCGAAGTCGAAGCGCCGCCCGGTGACCAGCAGAATTTCGATGCCTCGCTCCGCCGCTTCAGCGATCGCGCTCAGGTTTTCAGCGGGGAGTTGCGTCGTGCTGTCCAGCAGCGTCCCGTCGATATCCATCGCAATCAGTTTTATCGGCACACTGCTATTGTACCTTGTCTCACAGAGCGCCGTGGCAGTGGTGCAAATTCAACCGAGGGAGAGGAACCCAAGACGCCCACTGCTGAAAAATCATAAAGCCAGGATCAATGCCCATCCGTGCTGCAGAGGGTTGTATTGGATGGCACGCCCGAGCCTCTTAGCTCCCCTTGGTATTCAACTTAGTATTGTGTTCATCAATATATAGGTGACTGCAATATTCATATAATGGCGGCCATCTTTACTGGTCGTCTGTCGGCCAAAAGGAACTGTATTGCTCCCCGCTAATTTAGCCAGTCAGGGCCTCGTTTTTTAGTACAGCTGCGAAAGCCAAGAAGGCCTCGTAAGGAGTGCGATTTTGGACTCCGTGGTGAGGCCGGTCGTGATTGTACTCCTCGATCCAGCGGGCGATGCCGTCTCGCGCTTCTTGTAAGCTCCGATACTCCGCTGTCCAGACTTCCTCTTCTTTCAAGCTGCGATGAAACCGTTCGATGTAACTGTTGCCTTCCGGGTGATGATACGCCGTACGACGGTGTGTGATGCCGAGCTGCCCCAGCGTGTCCAGGAATCGCGACGAAGTGAACTGCGTCCCGTTGTCGGTTGTCAGCGTCACGTTGGCCGCGCGGCTGCCCTCGGGCAGCCGTTCCAGGACGGCTTGCTCCACCGCTGCCAGCGCGTCTTCGGTCCGGCAGCGATGCGAGAGATTCCATCCCACGATCTCCCGCGTGCAGCAGTCGATCACGCACACCAGGTATGCCCAGCCCACGGCGGCCCCGCCCAGATCTTCGTCATGTCCGACTGCCAGATCTGATTCGGCTCAGCAGCTTCCACACGACCCCACTCTTTCTTCCGTCGCGCACGCAGACGACGAGAGCGCACCAGTAATCCTCGTTCTCGCATCACCCGTAACACCCGCTTGCGATTCACCGGCAGCCCTTTCTTTCGTTGAAGCCACCAGGCGACGCGCCGATAGCCGTATGCCAACTTCTCCCCGCACGCCGTCACGATCTGCTCATCGTAGGTGCGGTCAGCTCGACTGCCTCGCGGGCGCTTCTGGTAGTACAAACTCGACCGGCTGATGTCCAAGGTCGCCGCCACCAGGGTGGCCGGTAGCCCTGCGTCACCATCTCTCGCGCCTGGGAGTGAACCTCACCGCAGCTCACTCCCCCACGACGTTTTTTAGGATTTCAATCTCGAGAGACTTTCGTCCGAGCGTCCGTTCCAACTGCCGGATGCGTTGGTCCTTCTCGGTTTCGCCCGCCGCAGCGGTCTTCCCCCCAAGCGCTGCCTTTGCTCCCGCCTCCGCTTCGTCCCTCCATCGATATAACAGAGACGGTGAAATGCCATGTCGCCGGCACGTCTCGGAGACGTTCCCGCTCTTGATTGCTTCCTGCACGATCTGCCACTTCTCTTCGGGGGTTCGATCTATGCGTGGTCTTCTGCCCATGTTGCCTCCTTTTGGGAGGCCCTGATCTTACCTAACTGAGGTGTCCAGTTTTAGCGGGGAGCAATACAGAACCTATCGCCGCCTACGACTGACTTCACACAGGAGAGACGCATGGCTAAAAGGAAAGTCGAATTTGATGCCCACAAGAAAGTTAAGAAGCCGACAGAAGTAGCTTTCACAACAAAGAACGGAAAGAACGTGGATTTTGTAGCCGAGAAGCCGGTCAAGGTTCCCGTCCACGTAAAGTTCACCGCCGAAAAAAAGAAATAATTCAGACCGATTGAACGTCGCCTAGGGTTAAACTCATGGCAATTCGCAACCCGGTGCGCCCTCCACCGGAAATCATTACGTTTCAACAGGCTCTTGAGCAGGCCGAGGGCAAGAAACACTTGCTGCTGGGAAATGGTTTCAGCCGGGCGTGTCGTGAAGACATATTTGCCTATGATGCATTGTTTCAGCGCGCTGATTTCAGTGCCCTACAACCCACTGCCCGTCAGGCATTTGATGCGTTAGGAACGACTGATTTCGAAGTTGTGATGCGTGCTTTGCGGAGCACTGAATCACTCGTGCATGTCTACGAGCCTCGCAATCTAGCCCTAACCCGCGCCCTTTCTGCCGATGCTGACGGGCTCCGAAATGTGCTCGCTTCAGCAATTGCTCAGAACCATCCAATCCGTCCGAGCGACATATCGGCTCAATCTTACGAGGCCTGCCGCAGGTTCTTAGAGCCGTTCCATAGCATCTATACGCTGAATTACGATTTGCTGCTCTATTGGGCGCTGATGCAAGCAGAATTGGAGCCTGGCTGTTGAATTCGACGACGGATTCAGGACGCCAGACGGAGGAGAAGCGGAATATGTAACGTGGGATGTGGAAAAAACGGATGCTCAGACAGTCTTCTATCTGCGATGGCGCCTTGCACCTTTACGACGCTGGTTCACAATTACAGAAGTACACGTGGAGCAATACTGGAATCGCGCTGATCGACCAGATACGCGATGCCTTGCAGGCTAATTTGTATCCATTAATCGTGGCGGAAGCGACGAGCTCCGAAAAAGTGAATCGCATCTTGCATAGCAGCTACCTCGGTCGAGGTTACCGCAGTTTTGCAAAGATCGGCGGAAGCTTGCTCATCTATGGACACGGGATGGGCGACAATGACGACCACTGGTATCGATTAGTTGAAAAAGGCAAGATCCGTCAGATCTCCGTGGGGCTATTCGGGGATCCGAGTTCGCCCGATAATCAACGCCTAATTGCGAAAGGACAGAGGCTTCAAGAATTGCGCCCGGTCAAGAATCCTCTGACAGTTAAGTTCTTTGATTCTGAAAGCGCTGCCGTTTGGGGGTAGGTTGCTTCTCGGACTGAGAGGAGAGTCATGGGCGGGTGGCCCGCACTTTGGCGGAGAGTTTCGGACGGGTGAGGCATCCTTTGATGTGACTGTGAACTTGCGGGTGGCGTGGAGAACACTCTGACCTTGACTTTCCGACTGGCCGACTCTTCGTGGTCTTAGAAGGGTCGGGTTTTGAATTCTCCGTATTCTTGCCATTCGTTTCAAAGGATCGACATATTTGGTCCCGTACTGGCGTGATGCTGGCGGAAATTCTTATGTGGAGGCCATCATGTTGCGTTTCGTGCCTGCTTTCGCTTTGGTGTTTGCCTTGCTGCTTCTTTCATGTAGCAACAGCGAGCCGGAAATTAGCAGCTTGCGCGGACAAATTCAAGAGTTGAATAAGTCTGTAGAAGATCTGAAAATGTCGGTAAAAGATCTTCAGACAGACCAATCTTTCGATCAAGTCATTCGCGACGCGGAAAGTAACGCGTTTTTTAACTCCCGGCGACGGCGGATATTCTGTTATTAAAACTGACTTCGGTCCGTTGACGGTTACTTTGGACGATATCAAGCCGTACGCGACCGGAAGTCGCGTGACTTTAAAATTTGGAAACCCCACGAATGCGACCCTCAATGATGTTTCGGCCACCCTGGATTGGGGTGCAGTGGACGAAAAAGGATTGCCTCGGAATGACGAAGCCAAATCCAAACAGTTCTCATTCAGCCGATCATTCGCCGCGGGGCACTGGACAGTTGTCGACGCGGTTCTAGACGGAGTTCCACCATCCAGCTTGGGATTTGTCCGCGTAAAAGAACTAAAAAATAAAGGAATTGGATTATTTAAGTGAATCGCTCGCCCGGGATGACAGCAAAAAGCAGAGGCGGGAAGCGACGACGAAAAGAGAATGCGGGCCAGCGATGTAGTATGGCCGCTGGGATAGGAGAGCAAGCTACGGTTGTACGGATAGCATAGGCTGACCGCGCGAAAAGCGAGCGCAAAGGCTGAATGCGTCCGCTCAGTTGGCGGGGATGTTGACGGCGAGGAGCCGCTTCGGCCCTTTGCCCACTTTGACGCGCGCGAGTTGCTTGTGCGTCTTGGCGTCGATGATGGATGCATCGTCGTCGACGCTGTTGCTTACCGTGACGTATTTACCGTCGGGCGAAACCGAGATCCAGTTGGGGCAGGAGCCTGTGGGCACGCGCTCGGAGATTTTCTTTGTGGCCACGTCGTACACATATACGCCGCTGTCGGTGAGGCTGGTGACCCAGAGATATTTGTTGTCGGGGGTGAGCGCCACGCCATGCGTGGGCGTATTCTTCTCGAGCTTTTCGCAAAGCGGCGCCGTTCCTGGCCCAGGGAGTTCGACGCGCTCGATCTTGTTGCCGTTGGCCATATCGACGGCAGCGAAGCCATGGAAGCTGGTGAGCGCGGCGTACAGCATCTTTTCGTCCGTCGAAACGGCGTAGGGCCGCGGAATTCCGCCGACGGGAACCCTTCCGGAATATTCCATCGTCTTTAAATCGATGCGCGCAATATCATTTCCATTCATTGACGAGCAATACATGTCGTTATTGCTGCTGGTGTTGTAGCAATTGTGAGGGCCGTCGATGGACAGCACTTTCACGACTTTCGTCTGCGGGACATCCACAATGTCGATGCTGCCGTTATCGCGAATGGGAACAGCGGCGTAGTGGCCGTCCGGCGTAGAGGCGCATTGGTTCGGCCGGCCGGTCAGCGGAATGGTCGCGACGATTTCGTTGGTGGCGGTATCAAGCACCTTGAGCGTCTTTTCGGACTCGATGGTGGTGAACAGGTGCTTTCCATCGGCGGGCGCGCAGACGCCGTGAACCTTGTCTCCCACCTTGATATCCGCGGTGGCTTTTAGCGTGTGCAGATCGATCACGGTGATGTCGTCGCCCAGGCTGTTGGTGACGTAGAGTACCGGCTTCACTCTGGTCGCCGCCAGCATGCTCGTGCCAATGGCAAGGGCCGCCAGCAGCAGTACCCCGATCGCCAGTCCACAGGTTCCCACGCGCATCTGCCACCTCCCAGGTAAGTCTCGCCAAACAGAGGCGGTTCGACACTCCGTGCTGCGCGCAGTATTATGCAACACACCCACCGTGTCAAGGCAATGGACGCGCAACGGTCAGGCAACGGACGCTAACTTCGATCCGCAGTAAAAAGCGCGGCTTTCCCCTCTGCTGGTCCCAATTACCTATGGATGGGCCTCCGCGAGAATCACCGGCAAAAGGAAGTCTTGCATCCGTTTGCTCGCCTCTTGACCGACGTTCTCGAGATGGATCCCCATGGCCTCCCCCGCCACTCGAACCACCTTCGCATTCGCGGTGATCGGCGGCGTGCCGGCGTGGCGAACAGCCGCACCGCCACGCGCGAACCGGCCGCCAGTGTTCGAGGGGCTCGCACCAGCAGACCATTCAAGCTCACGTCGATTGTCTCGGCTTCCAGAGTATCCCCGCCGCACAGCAATTCAACGCGCCGGTTCACCACCACCCTCTGGTAGTGCCGCCTCTCGCGCTCCACCGCCACATGCGTGGTGCGCGACAAATTCAACAGGCGGTCTTTGTTGATCGGTTTGAACAGGAAGAAGGTAGCGCCGGCCTGAAACCCCCGGCTTACCACCGAAGGGTCTTCCTCTCCGCTCACCATTATAATCGGGGTTTTTTGATTATGCCGCGAAGCGCGAATGATCCTGGCAAGCTCGATGCCGTCCGGATGCGGCATATTCACGTCGAGAAAGACGGCATCGAACCTCTGGCTTCGCAGAAGGTCGGCTGCCTGAGCGCTATCGGTTGAAATCAGGGCCTCGGTATCTGCCGAGTGCAGGATGGCCTGGATCAGTTCGCACATTTCTATGTCGTCGTCCACCACTAGGGCGTGTTGTGGCACGTCGTCCTCCTGCTCCCGCCGTTGCGCAGCCGCGCACTTCTAGACAATCGGAAATCGGCGCCTCTTCATCGGCGGCGTCGCAAGGAATGATAAAGCACGAATTGCCCGAATCGAAAATGAAGTAGTCGCCGGGAAACATTTCCGTCAACTCCCGCAAGCGAAGCTTCGCATTTTTCAGGCCCGTTGCTGTCTCCACCCATGTGGCGTGTTTTGTGGAATGCTTCTGAAAAATCTCGTAGCGTTGTGAGTTGACGTCCGTCGATGTGTCCATCGATGCGTCCATTGATGTATACCTTGATCCGTCCATTGATGCGCCCCCGTGAAAGATTTCACCCAACAGGGCGGCCGGAGTCCCTATGCAAAGGAAGAATTCAGCTTGCCGTCGAGCATAATCGCCTTCGTTTTCAGGGGGCGTCTTAAAATTTGCGATGAGAGGCGATGCGGTAATACAGTGATCGCTGTAGGTAATAATGCCGTCGTAGTGGACGATTAGCCTCGCGCATCGTAAAGGTCATTTGATAATATCAACCAGTTCCGTTTCTTTTATCCCACGGCGCGATCCGCGTGCGGAACAATGAATGGAACGGTCATTTCCCTGTAACCCGAGTCAGGAGGGAGAAGTATGAGCAGCTCAAATTCTGAAAAACCGTCCATAACACTTCCCGGAACAGTCGAAAAAGTACTGCGCCCGGTAGACCCGACGGAGCCGGAAAAAGCCCAAATCACCGTCGAAGGCGCCGATCACCTCTATCGCGAGATTCGGATCGAGAATACCTTGAAGGATGAAAACGGTCAGAAGGTGAACCTCAAACCGGGCGCCCAGGTGGACGTGACAATCGAAGCGGACCCGAAAGAAACTGTACCTGCGAACTCCTAGCCGGGCTGCCGGTTGGAAGTCCCCCCAGCTAGTTCGGCGTAGCAGTGCGGCTTCGTCAGGGTCCGGCTTCCAGGACCAAAATCAAGCTCCCCAAAAGCCGCGTGTCATCCCGAACGAAGTGAGGGATCTGCATTTTTCTTCCTTCGCCACGGGCAAAGCGCGCTAACCCTGCAACACCGGAACGCCGTTGCCCCCCGGTTGAACCACCGCCATTAGCGCCTTCGCGCGGTCGAGCGCTTCCGCAATGCTGGAGCAGACATTTTCCTGGCCCACATGCTGTTCGAATTCGGCCTGGCGCATCAGCCGCGCGGGTTGTTCGCGCGCGCCGCAAAGGATCAGCCCGCGGCCCGATTCGCGGATTGCATCGGCGAGCTGCTTCGAGAGCGGCCAAGCCGGTGGCGTCAATGGCGGTCATGTTGCGCAGCCGCAGGATCAGGATGGGAGGAAGATCGTCGAGCCGCGAAGTGATTTCCTGGAGCTTGTCGGTGGCGCCGAAAAGAAACGGCCCGTGGATGCGAAAGATGCTGACGTAAGCCGGAATCTCTTTGTGCTGCAGGATATGCGCCTGCCCTTCGCGGATGTATTCGTCGGTGACGCTGGGAAACCGTAGTGGTGGCGGTCACCTTGCGGATGAACAGCAGCACCGCCAGAATCATTCCGATCTCGACGGCCACGGTAAGGTCGGCAAACACCGTTAGCGAAAAAGTCGCCAGCCAGATGCCGATATCCAGGAGAGAAAGCTTCCATAGCTCCGGTATTTCGCCCCAGTCGCCCATGTTGTAGGAAACCACCAGCAGGATGCCCGCCAGCACCGACAACGGAATGAAACGCGCCAGCGGCGCGGCGAAAAGGATGATCGCCAGCAGCGTGAGCGCATGAATCATCCCGGCCACCGGCGTTTTCGCGCCGGAGCGGATGTTGGTCGCCGTTCGGGCGATGGCTCCTGTCGCGGGCAGCCCTCCGAAAAGCGGAGACAGGATGTTGGCCACGCCTTGTCCCACAAGCTCCACATTGGGATTGTGCTGGCTCTTGCTCATGCGGTCGGAAACCACCGCGGACATCAGCGACTCGATCGCCCCGAGCATCGCCACGGTAATCGCCGGCGAAATCAAGGGACGCAGCAGGTCGGGCCGGAACGGCGGAATTTTCATGCTGGGCAATCCCGAGGGAATGCCGCCGAAGCGCGTGCCGATGGTTTCCACGGGCAGCCGGAAGATCGCCACGATCGCCGTGCCCACGAACATGCGCCACGATATAGCCGGGCACTTTGCGGACGTAGCGGTTGCAGAGCAGAATCAGCGCCACTGCCAGAACGCCAAGCCCCGTCTCGGTGTGCGAGAACGAGCGGGCGTGATGGAGCAGCAGCAGAATGCGCGGCAGGAAATCGCCGGGAACTTTATCGACAGCGGATGCCGAAGAAATCGCGCAGTTGCGTGCTCGCGATCGTCACGGCAATCCCGTTGGTGAAGCCCACCACCACCGGCCGCGGAATGAACTTCACGGCGCTGCCCAATCCCGTGGCGCCCAGGATCACCAGCAGAACTCCCGCCATCAGCGTGCACATGTACAGCCCGTCGACGCCGTACTTCGCGACGATGCCGTACACCACCACGACGAATGCGCCCGTTGGACCGCCGATTTGCGTCTGCGATCCGCCCAGCGCCGAAATCAAAAATCCCGCCACGATGGCGCAGTAAAGCCCGGACTGCGGCGGCACTCCCGAAGCAATCGCAAAAGCCATCGCCAGGGGCAGTGCCACCAGCCCTACGGTGACCCCTGCAATCAAGTCGCTCAGAAAAGTGCGCGCGGAGTAATGCCGCAGACTCAGAAAAGATTTCGGGAGATATTCTTCGATGTTCATCTCAGGTTTTCACTTCAGTCAAATCAGGAAGGGGACTGCCATAAAAAGTATAGCGGAACGGGAATCGAGACGGTCTCGAAACGCCGCCAAGGTTCCAGGAGCGGCAATCCGAGGAAACGGGCGAACTTCCATGCCCGTCTATCGGACGATTCCGCTCCCAGTGATATAGTCGCGGACCGGCGGCTCGGTATCCCAAACTTGTTCGCAGAGGTGAATCATGGGCACGAAAAAAACGACTGCGCCAGATATCACGCTTGCAATTGCCCTTGGCATTTCCGTTGCCCTTGCAAGCGCCATCGCCGCATCGACCCCGTTGGCCATCGCCAAAGCCCCCGCGCCGCAGTCGGCTGAGGGCCAGACCGCGCCCGCGGGGCAGCCAGTGCCTGCGCCCCCGGCAGCAGCGCAGCAACCGCGCCCGCGGATTCAGGAGCCCATGCCCCCGGGCCCCGATCCCAATTCTCAATACCGGTTGGGGTCCGGATTCCATGCCGCAGGACGGCGTGCCCAAGGGCGAAATCCGCGGTCCCTACGAGTTGCCGAGCAACGTGTACCCCGGCACCTCCCACACCTACTGGATCTACGTGCCCGCGCAGTATGACCCGTCCGTTCCAGCCGCCCTGATGATTTATCAGGATGGGAAGAGCTTCAAAAACGAGGACGGCGATTTTCGCGCGCAAAATGTAATGGACAATCTGATCTACCGCCACGAGATTCCCGTCATGATCGGCGTGTTCATCAATCCCGGCCGCACGCCGGAACAAGCCCTGGCGAACCCGCAGGATTGGGGCGACCGCACCACCAATCGCCCCACCGAGTACAACACCCTCGACGACAAGTACGCCCGCGTGATCACCGAAGAGCTCATGCCGGTGCTCTACAAGCAATACAACATCTCCAAAGACCCGGACATGCACGGCATCGGCGGATCGAGTTCCGGCGCGATCGCCGCATTCACCGTAGCGTGGCAGCGCCCCAACGATTTCCGCAAGGTGCTGAGTAACGTCGGAAGCTTCGTCGACCTGAAGGGCGGCTACGTCTATCCCGACCTCGTGCTGGCCAGCGAAAAGAAGCCCATCCGCGTGTTTTTGTGCGACGGGCGCAACGATCACCGTGGCTATGGCCGCACCGGCGTCTATCACGAGAAGGACGATTGGTTCTTCCAGAATGTGCGCCTGATGAAGGCCCTCACGCAAAAGGGCTACGACGTAAACTACACCTGGGGCATGAACCTGCACGGCGGGAAATTCGGCGGCGCCATCCTGCCCGATATGATGCGCTGGCTCTGGCGCGACGGCCCCGTCTCCACCGATCCCACCGACATGGTCGAGCGCGGCTTCCGCCAGCCCGCGCCGAAAAAGAACTGACACAGTCAACAACACCAATAACGATACAGATGGCTGAGGAAACTGGCCGTGACGTAGGTCACAAGTCCACGCAGGGCGCGGGATTTTTTCAGACGATCAGACGTGCGGGGAGGTGAACTCGGCCGGTTGCTTTTAGTTGTCGAATCCGGCGACGCTATTTTTCAGGCGTGACGTTGAGCAGCATGCCCGGCAGGATGTTTCCGCCGGCCTGCACCTGCGGCATCGAGCCGTTCCACCGCGCGATCCAGCGGTCGGTGACCGCAAGCTTCTGCCATTCGATGATCTGCGGGCTGATGGAAGCCGCACGCACGCGGTTGGACTCTGCTTCGCCCTGCGCGATAGCGATTTGCGCCTTCGCCTGCCCTTCGGCCGCCGCAACCTGCTTTGCGGCGTCCGCCTGGGACTGGAGCAGTTCGTTCTGTTTCTGCTGCGCGATGTACTTGGCCTGCTGCGCGGCATTGATGGCGGCCACGACGCTTTCGGGCGGACGCGGCGATCCGATGAATCCGAACTGCTCGATCACCACGCCGATGTCCTTCACTTCCGACTGGAGTTCGTCGCGCGAGCGCTGCTCCATTTCCGGCTTCTTCTCGCCCATGATTTCTTCCACCGTGTAGTTGGCCGCGACGCGGTTCATCGAGTCGCGAGCGACGTTGCGAAGAAATCCATGCGTGAATTGGCTGATGTCGTCGCTGCGGAACTTCACGTAAAATGCCGGGACTTTGGCTGGGTCGAGATGATAGGACAGCGAAATATCGCCATAAACGGTCAGGCCCTGCAGCGTGTTGAACGAGATCTCTTCGTTGATTGGCTGGCCTTCGTTCAGGTCGTGCGTCCATTTCGCCGTCTGCACGTATGTAGGATATTCGACGACCTTCGATCCGGCCGGGTTGTAGAACACCCAGCCCGTGCGGATCGGCAGGTCTTCTACGCCGCGCTGAGAACCTGCCAGGTCAACCTTGATTCCCACGTTTCCAGGGCCAATGCGCGTTGCGCATCCGGCCGCGAAAATCGTCGCCCAGAGTATGCCCAAACTTTGTAATTTCCGTGAGCCACGCCTTCTTCATGATTTTCCGTGCCTCGTTCCTTGTCTTTATCTTTTCGGTGCCTGAACACTTGAAATCGGTAATACCAGAACGCTCCGACCAGAAACAGAAGTCCCAGGCCGCCCCAGAAGAAAATGTCGCTCGGCTCGTTCATGAAGCTGAAGGCGAAATCCATGGCCCAGATGGAAGCGGCAATCTCGAGGAAAAGCAGCGCGGCGCCGAGGACTTTCTTCATGCGGTCACTGCCAGGAAATATGAACACGGTTCTTCGCGTCTGCCGCCGTCGAAGAGAAGCGCACACGTAGATCCGCGCATCTTGTTCACTGTGGAGTTATAGTGCCCGCCTTGTCAAAGTGTGTCAACTCGCGGCCCGCGCGCCGGCCCACGCCGCCGATTCCATAATCGCGATTCAATCAGGAATCTTTCTGGGCGAGCCGCGCGGCGCCTACTCGCTCTTCTGCAAGCTTTTGACTGCGGGGGACCACGATATGCACGCCGCCGGCAGAACGGAAGACCGTGCTTGCAGCGCCGCATCAAGGGCGTCGAAACAAGCCTTCTCTTTCTGGTCCATTTCCTGAAGTTCAGAATCGGACAGCATCTCCTGCTGCGCGGTCATTTCGCGGGTGCCTTCGTCTTCCAGGCCAGAATCCGACTCGTAGGCCATTTTCTTGGTATTGCGGCGATCGTTGTCGAGAAGCTTGTCCCGGTAGATCGCGTTCAGCGCATCCGTGGCCGACGTCTCGGTGGGCGACTTGGCCAGCGCTCCCGCGGCGTCAATCGCGGCATTCACGTTCTTGTCGCCCAGCGGTTTTCCGTTGTCGATGTGGGGAACGGTATCGTCCGCCTTGATCAAAGCCAGCGCGGCGCGCGCAGCCTTCGCGTACGGTTCGCTCAGCGTCCCTTGCGCCCTTGACGCTTTGGGCTGCTTCGCGGTTTGCCGCGCGAGGGCCGCCGCGGACGCTGCCGCAATCATCAAACCCAGGGCAAAAAATCTCGCTGCGCGCGCCGAATCCGTTCCCCTGATTTCCATTCGCCTACGCTAACCGATTTCGCAGGCCAGTTCAAACCGAGCAACTCGATGAACGTTTCGCGACAGAAGTCCTGCCCGCCGCTGCTTCCCGGGAACTACCAATTCCGTGCCGTCGTACTGTTCGGCTGGCCGCTCCTCTGCTTCACACTTTCACTGGCGCGAGCAGGCTAATCTTCGGAGGCGCCCGCCGCGTCCGCGGCTGGCTTCTTGTGCCGGGAGATTCGCCGGTGAATGTCGGGCCAGAACTCCTTCAGCTCATTCCCCAGGGCGTCGATGCCCATCTGCACGCCCCAGTTGTGGGCGCTCGCCGAGAAACCGCGGTCCGCAGCGGGATAGTAGAGGTTTGAAATCGCGATCGCCGTAGCATTTCCGGCAAACTCCGGAATATTGAACAGGCGCCCCCCGGAGTCCCGGCGGGTGATCAGGATGCGGCTGAAAGCATAGCCAAAGCGGTAGAGGAATTTTCCTTTTCCCAGCTGAAAATAGCGAGGATCGGTCCTCAGAATCGTGGGATAGACTCCACCCACCATCATGTTGCCATCCACCTGATCCGCGAAGCCCGTCCCATAGCGTTTCGCGTATCCGACGAAGCCCTGCCCAAAGCCCGGGTACGCGTTCTCCGCCTGGCGTATGCCGGCCAGAATTCCCACCGTAACGAATTCGTAAGGATCGAATGCTCCCTCGGCGGTGATGACGAACTTCTCTCTCCATGGAATCGGCGGCACGTGCGCCTCGTTTTCCACGGTCAGGAAATTGGGCATCACGAAGAACATGCGGTCGTTCTTGTTCTTCTCCCCCGGAGCGGGTTTGGCATCGCCGGCGGCCGGGTCCTGCGCGCTCGGCCGGCCTTCTGGTTGCGGATGCGAAGCCGCCGGCTGATCCGGAGGTGGGTTGGGGGCGTCCTGGGCGCGAACAGGCCACCCGAAAAACAGCAGCCACGCTATGAACGCGATGGGGTTACGTACAAAACGCCAGCCTGGGTTTCGACTCAGCAGCACCGCATAAGTATGCCTGTTCCACAGCCATTTGCGAGGCAATTTAACGCAAGTCGAAGGGCCCGCGCGAGGCTAGTCGGCGCACCGGACTACTCCTGAGCCTCGCCGAACAGCGCCAGATAAACCACGCCGCCCAATGCGCCCCCGACCAGCGGCGCCAGCCAGAAAAGCCACAGTTGGTGGATCGCCCAGCCTCCCACAAACACGGCCGGACCGGTGCTGCGCGCCGGGTTCACGGAAAGATTCGTCACCGGAATGCCGATCAGGTGAATCAGCGTAAGCCCCAGGCCAATGGCGATGGCAGCAAAGCCCTGCGGGGCCCGGCGGTCCGTCGATCCCATGATGATCAGCAGGAAGAACATCGTAAGCACAATCTCGGCTACCAGGCACGCAGTCAGCGAGTAGCCGCCCGGAGAATGATCGGCGTATCCGTTCGAGGCGAAGCCCCCCGCGAGCGAAAATCCTGCTCTCCCCGACGCGATCACAAACAGCACGCTCGCCGCGGCCAGGCCTCCCAACACCTGGGCGATCCAATAAGGCAGCACGTCGGAAATGGGGAACCGTTTGCCCACCGCGAGGCCCAGCGAAACGGCGGGATTCAGATGGCAGCCGGAGATATGACCGATCGCGAACGCCATCGTCAGCACCGTGAGACCGAACGCCAGGGCCACGCCCAGGAATCCAATTCCCAGCCCCGGAAACGCTGCATCCAGAACCGCGGCGCCGCAGCCCCCGAAGACCAGCCAGAACGTGCCGAAAAATTCAGCGGTAGCCCTCTTGCTAAGTGACATTTTCTCCTCCCATCCTCATGAAGTGTGATCGAAGTGCGATCGACGTGTGGTCGCGCGCGCTTGGGAGAACCCTCCGGAGGCGCGCTGAGCGGGCAGGATAGTACCACTTCCCGTGCGAATAATGGATCAATAGGCGGCCCCTTTGGCAGCCTTGCCGGCAGCAAAATTGGGCCGGGAGGCGCTTCGTTGCAGGCTCCATTTCCAACCAAAATGAAGCACTTGGCGGCGCGATTGGCGTCCTTACAAAAACCTGACGCCCCGCTTATGCGCCCTTGATGCGCATTCCCTACACTTTGAATCGTGGCGCCAGTGAAGTCGCTGGCTGAAGGAGGCTCTCCATGACCCCGACCACGACAATCAGCACGACGGTCACAATGGTGCCGCTCGCGTTCACGATCCTGAGCGCGGCGGCTACCGCGTTTCTGACGTACGTTTTCGCGCAGTTCCGGCGCGAGCTGGCGCATTTGCGAAGGCGTACCGCGTGCGGAGCGGTGCCGACGCGCGCGAAAGTCCTCCAGATCGAGGCCGCTCTGAAAACGGCACGCGTTTCCTGCCATGCGCGGGACGGGCAGCGGACGAAGCATGAAGCAGTAATGCGCAAAGAAATGTTGGCCGGCGCAGTCGTAGGCCTGGCGGCGCTCTTCGCGCCATTCATCTTCGTCCTGCTGCTCCACTCCCCCTGGCTCCGGTAACCCGACGGGTGGGCGTCCCCGCCGTTTCTCGCCTCAAGAAACGGGGACCACGAGAGGCATTCCGCGCTCGTGACTCCAGTCGTCCGGCAGTGACCGGGGGAGGGCATCCCTGTTCTTCCCTCGGCGCAGAGGCCCGCAAAAGCTAGACCCCTTATTCTTCAATGACATGGTGGCTTCGTTTCGTAGTTTTGCATTTGCGGGCGCGGGCTCGGGTGGGCTTGAGCGACCGCCGCCTGGACAAATGGCGGGTACTGGGACGAACTTTTCGCAATTCTGCCGCCCCGCCCGCAATTCCCGATTTGGGACTTATAGTCATCGCCGAACACAGCTATAGCACCGTCAGTGGCTGCTTGTCAGACGGTGGTTCGCGTGGTGTTTTTCCGCGGGGTATTCACGGCGGATAGGATTACGATGATCTTATGAAGCTGAGCTACTACCCGGAAACCGATTCGCTTTACATGGACCTGGAGGCGCGCCCCGGCGTGGGCTCTCGCGAAATTCAGGACGGTGTTGTCATCGACCTCGACGCGGGCGGGCGAATTGTGGGTGTCGACATTCAGCACGCATCCGAAGTTCTGGATCTGGCTACTCTGGAAGCGTAGTCCCTTCCCGCCGCCCACCTTAAGCTCACCGAGGAGCGACCGAGAAAGTAGACGATTTCTCCCCTCGCCAACTTTTCCACCATATAGGCTTTACCATTGAACCAATGAAGGACATGAAGTACCATCTGACGTTTAGCAACTCAGTAAATCCCGATCTTTAATGGAGACGTGATGTCATCGGACATCTCCGATTCCGCGGAACCCACTGAAACTGAGGATTTACTTGAGGAAACATTTGACAGTACGACTCCTGAAGGGGCCGAATCCGAGGAGGACCTAGGCTCTGTAGAACCGGCATTACTTGGCAAAACAGTTGTTGCCGGAACGGATTGGACGGCTGCGACGATCGTCGACCAACTCCGACGAGGAAACATCGTACTTGACCCGGCATTCCAGCGAAGGGATGCTTGGACCCAACCCCGCAAGAGTAAATTCATAGAGTCGATAATTCTCGGATTACCCATTCCCCAGTTGGTGCTCGCCGAAAGCACAGAATCTCGGGGCGCTTTCATAGTAATAGACGGCAAGCAACGACTGCTTAGCCTACAGCAATTCGCAGGCATAAAATTGGACGAAGGAAAAGTACCGCTTGAATTAAAAGGACTGTCGGTACTCAAAGACTTGAACGGCAAAACTTACGCCGACATGCAGAACGACGCCAGAATGGCTCGCCTTCTGACGGATTTCGACAATCAAACGATCCGGACCGTCGTCGTTCGCGGTTGGCAAAAAGAAAAAGTGCTCTATGTTATTTTCCATCGATTGAATACAACCAGCGTCGCACTTTCTCCCCAGGAATTGCGGCAAGCCCTGCATCCGGGCGACTTCCTTAAGTTCGCTGCCGGATATTCGGAAACTAGCCCCGGACTTAAGAAAATGCTCGGGCTCACCAAGCCTGATTTTCGCATGAGAGACGTAGAACTGTATTGCTCCCCGCTAAAACTGGACACCTCAGTTAGGTAAGATCAGGGCCTCCCAAAAGGAGGCAACATGGGCAGAAGACCACGCATAGATCGAACCCCCGAAGAGAAGTGGCAGATCGTGCAGGAAGCAATCAAGAGCGGGAACGTCTCCGAGACGTGCCGGCGACATGGCATTTCACCGTCCCTGTTATATCGATGGAGGGACGAAGCGGAGGCGGGGGCAAAGGCAGCGCTTGGGGGGAAGAGCGCTGCGGCGGGCGAAACCGAGAAGGACCAACGCATCCGGCAGTTGGAACGGACGCTCGGACGAAAATCTCTCGAGATTGAAATCCTAAAAAACGTCGTGGGGGAGTGAGCTGCGGTGAGGTTCACTCCCAGGCACGAGAGATGGTGACGCAGGGCTACCAGGCCACGCTGGTGGCGGCGACTTTGGACATCAGCCGGTCGAGTTTGTACTACCAGAAGCGCCCGCGAGGCAGTCGAGCTGACCGCACCTACGATGAGCAGATCGTGACGGCGTGCGGGGAGAAGTTGGCATACGGCTATCGGCGAGTCGCGTGGTGGCTTCAACGAAAGAAAGGGCTGCCGGTGAATCGCAAGCGGGTGTTACGGGTGATGCGAGAACGAGGATTACTGGTGCGCTCTCGTCGTCTGCGTGCGCGACGGAAGAAGGAGTGGGGCCGGGTGGAAGCTGCTGAGCCGAATCAGATCTGGCAGTCGGACATGACGAAGATCTGGGCGGGGCCCGCCGTGGGCTGGGCATACCTGGTGTGCGTGATCGACTGCTGCACGCGGGAGATAGTGGGATGGAATCTCTCGCATCGCTGCCGGACCGAAGACGCTCTGACGGCGGTGGAGCAAGCCGTCCTGGAACGGCTGCCCGAGGGCAGCCGCGCGGCCAACGTGACGCTGACAACCGACAACGGGACGCAGTTCACTTCGTCGCGATTCCTGGACACGCTGGGGCAGCTCGGCATCACACACCGGCGTACGGCGTATCATCACCCGGAAGGCAACAGTTACATCGAACGGTTTCATCGCAGCTTGAAAGAAGAGGAAGTCTGGACAGCGGAGTATCGGAGCTTACAAGAAGCGCGAGACGGCATCGCCCGCTGGATCGAGGAGTACAATCACGACCGGCCTCACCACGGAGTCCAAAATCGCACTCCTCACGAGGCCTTCTTGGCTTTCGCAGCTGTACTAAAAAACGAGGCCCTGACTGTCTAAATTAGCGGGGAGCAATACACCTCCGATACATTCTTCGATTTAGTGGTCTGCCCCAGGGCTCCTTTGCTTCCTTCGCCCCCGCTCCCGAATGTTCGCAGCGGGGCTATGATGAATGGAGGCGGCCGCTTCAACTTATATGCGGGCGCGAGGTGACTTATGGAGAGTCAGGGCAATCGATATGGGGCGGTGCATGGGGCGTGGTTGGGGACGTTGGGGATGCTTTGGGCGGTTTACGGGGTGCTGATGATTGCGGTGGCGGCGTTCCTGATCGTTTACGAGGGGACGCTTACGGTGATGTGGGGAGCGATCGTGACGCGGGTGGCGAATCCGTTTGCGTGGATGAGCGCGTTTCATTTGTTCCTCGTGGCGACGGTGGTGATGGCGCTGATTTCGGCGGCGCTTTCGCTGCTGGCGGCGATGGCGCTGATGCGGGGCGCGGCGTCGTCGAGGAAGTTCGGGCTGGCGGCGGCTGTGTTTGGGATGCTGGGGACGCCCCCAGGAGTGGCGCTAGGGGTGTTTACGGTGGCGGTTTTGTTTCCGGGCGATTAGGAGAGGAAGCGAAAGAAAGGAAGCAGAGGAAGTGGAGGAGGCAAAGGAGGCCGAGGAACGGCGGAGTTTCAAGGAGGCCGAGGGAGCGTTTGCAGCAGCGAGAGACGAAGAGAGATTCCTCGTCGCTGCGCTCTGTCGGAATGACAACGAAAGTCGAAAGCCGCGCGCATGCGGTGGCATCCGGTTTTTTTCGTCTCTGATTTTTCTCCTCTACCTCGTCTGCGTCCCTTGCGTCCTTTGCCTCCTCAACATCATTGGCCACATCTGAATCCTCTGCTCGTGCGTCCGCGCTTCATGCATCCGCGTGGCGCTTGCGCGCATCGCTTCTGTTGTAGCATTACGCGCCATTAGAGCATTGAGCACGTTGCTGATGCGTTCTCGTTGCTCTCCGCTGCTGGGTGAATTAGTTTCGTGCGCGGGGGAATCAACCAGATGGCCGACAGCGAGTCACCTTTGATGGACGAGGTATTTCGCCCTTACGAGAAGCTGGTCGAGATCACCATTCTCGGCAAGACGTTTCTTGTGCCGGAGCGGAATTCGCTGTTGCGCGCGTTCCAGTTCGTGAGCCCGGAGACCATTCCTTACGGGCGGTTCTGCTGGAATCAGGAGTGCCAGTATTGCAAGGTGCGCTGCCAGCTCTCGGACGACGACAGCTCGCGGCCGATACTGAGCTGCAAGTTTATCGTGTCGGAGGGCATGGATATTTCATGGCTTGCGCCGGAATTGGTGGGATGCCTGCGCGCCAAGCTAGGCGCGGTGGCGTCGTCCTCTGCCAAGCTGCGCGAGAGCGATAATGCCGGCGCGGCTGCCGATGGGGATGCTGCGGATAGTGGATTGTCCGCGCCGATTGCGGGCGCCGATGCCGATCTGAAAATCCCCGGTTCGGCGGAAGGTTTGCCCTACACACCGGTGTATCAGGATAAAAGCTCCAACCTCAAACCGTAAGGCCGGAGTACGTTGCCGCCGGCGCCCGCCTGCCGCTTGAAGCTCCGACATCCTTAGAAACCAAATGCGGATCCCTCACCTCGTTCGGGATGACACGAGGGAGTTTTGCCGTGGTTCCGGATGACATGCGGGAGCTTTCATCCTTCACTTCCGCTGCGTCCGCTGCCTCTTCTGCGTCCCATCCTTCCGGTGCTCCGTGGCGCCTGCTCCGCTCCTAGCTACTTGTCGATTGCGGCCATGCGGGCTAGCGCGAGGAATACCGCGGCGAAATCCTTTTTCGCGAGGCCCTGGGCGCGGGAGGCGGTCATGAATTCGTTGGCGACCGAGGTGGTGGGCAGAGGGACTTCGAGCTGGCGTCCCATTTCGAGAGCGAGGAGCAGGTCCTTCTGCATCATCTCGACGTCGAACCAGGCCTCGGCGGGCATGTCCAGGACGAACGGGCCGCGATACTGGAGCATGGGGGAGCCGATGGCGCTGTGGGTGAGCACGTCGACGGCGGTGTCGCGCGCGATGCCGCTCTTTTCGGCGAGCAGGACGCCTTCGGAAAAGGCGATCATCTGCACGGCGACGCTCAGGTTCATGGCGATCTTCATCGAGACGGCGAGGCTGACGCCGCCTACGTGGGTGACCTTGACGGCGAGGTCTCCGAGCAGCGGCCTTACGCGGTCGAACGTCTCCTGGTGGCCGCCCACCATGATGGAGATTTTGCCCTGCTGCACCATTACCGGGCTGCCGGAGACGGGCGCGTCGAGCATGTCCGCGCCTTTTTCGCGGACCTTGGCGGCCAGCTCTCGGCACTTCGCGGGGCTGCCGGTGGTCATGTCGATGAGGATCTTGCCGGGGCCAAGCCCCGCAAGAAATCCGTCGGGGCCTTGGGCCAGCGATTCCAGCGCGGAGGCGTTGGTAACCATGCTGAAGAGCACGTCGACCGATTGCGCGAGGGCGCGCGGCGATTCCGCCACGCGCATGCCGAGCGCGGCCAGCGGCTCAGTCTTCGAGTGGGTGCGATTGTATCCGGTGACGATGTGTCCTTTTTCGAGCAGGCGCCTGACCATGTTGCTGCCCATCATTCCCAAGCCGATGTATCCGACGTTTGCCATTGCAGGATTGCTCCGCTCTGCACCTTCGAGGTGCGGTTGGTATTTGCCGGTGAACCGACCACGAAAATCGGGAAGCGCGATTGCGATGCCGGCGATTGCTGCGCCGCTTTTCGGTTCGCGTTCGCTTCGCGGGCTTCGGCGGCGCAACAACTATAGCGAAATGGGTACAAGGACGTCAGCGAATTTTGAAGGCGATTGGGGAGGATTTTTGGAATTTTGCGGCCGTTAGGGATGTCGCGCGATTTTCTTCTATACTGAACGCGGAAACGGTGCGGATGGGCGCCGGGTTCCCGGCGGCGCAGGCACCTCTGCCTGTGTAATTTTGTTGCGGGCACCGGACGGGCGCACCTGGCGGGATTTGCCGGGAGTTACCCGGAGAGAAGGGCGATGAAAGCGCTTACAGCGGCGGAGATGAGGGACGTCGATCGGCTGACGACGGAACGCTACGGCGTTCCGGGCATGGCGCTGATGGAGAATGCCGGAACCAGTGTCGCGGAGTTCCTCGGGCGGAAGTTTTCGGATCTCGCGCGGCGGCGAATCGTGGTGCTGTGCGGCAAGGGGAACAATGGCGGCGACGGTTTTGTGGTCGCGCGCAAGCTGAGGGAACTGGGCGCGAAGCCAGAGGTGTACTCGTTTGCGGCGGCCGGCGAGATGCGCGGCGACGCGGCGCTCAATCGCAATCGCTGGCAGGAGACCGGCGCGGAGTTGCGCGTCGTGAGCGATGCGGCGAGTTTTGCCGGCGCAAAGGCGGCGATTGCCTCCACGGACCTGATCGTGGACGCGCTGCTCGGCACCGGGACGCGCGGCGCGGTCGAAGGAATGCTGCGGGAAGCGATCGAGGCGGTTAACGCGCGGCGCCCTAAGCAGACGGTGGTGGCCGTCGATATTCCGTCGGGCGCGCCGGCGGATTCCGGCGAGCTGCCGGGTGTTGCGGTGCAGGCGGACTACACGGTGACGTTCACCGCGCCGAAGATCGGGATGCTCTTCGGCAAGGTGAACGACTCCTGCGGGCAATTGCTGGTTCGCGACATTGGCTCGCCGTGGGAGCTGATCGAGCAGATCGGGAAGGGCAGCATCCGCTGGAGTGAGCCGCGGGAGTTTGCGGAGTTCGCGGTGCCGCGCAAGCCGCAAGGGAACAAGGGCGATTATGGACACGCGCTGATCGTGGCCGGCTCGGTGGGAAAAAGCGGCGCGGCCGTGCTGTGTTCATGGGCGGCGCTGCGCGTGGGCGCGGGGCTTGTGACGGTGGCGACGCCGGAGGCGGTGCTGCCGCTGGTGGCTGCGCACACCCCCGAAGTGATGACGGAGCCGCTTCCGGCGACTCGGTCGGGAAGCATCTCGCTGGCCAGCATCGAGCACGGGTACTTCGACTCGATTGTGAAAGGGAAGCGCGCGCTGGGCATCGGGCCGGGGCTTTCGACGCAGAGCGAGACGCAGGAATTCGTGCGCGCGGTGGTTGGAAAGCGCGCCGCGCCGATCGTGCTGGACGCGGACGGATTGAACGCGTTTGCCGGCCGCGCCGTGGAACTGAACGGACCGCGTGGAAGGCTCGCGATCACGCCGCATCCGGGCGAGATGGCGCGGCTGCTCGGCAGTACGGCCGCGGATGTGCAGGCGCGGCGGATGGAAATTGCGCGCAAGGCTGCGGTGGACTGGAACTGCATGGCGATCCTCAAAGGGCATCAGACGATTACGGCTACCCCGGGCGGCTGCGCGTGGGTGAATTCGACGGGCAACCCGGGGATGGGAACGGGCGGCACCGGCGACGTGCTCACCGGCATGCTTGCGGGGCTTGTCGCGCAATATGGGCGAGGAGAGGATTCCGACGCGGAGTGGGGCAGGGTGCTTAGCTTCGGCGTCTACCTGCATGGGCTCGCGGGCGATCTGGCGTACGCCGATTCCGGCGAAGCGCCGTTGATGGCGGGCGACCTGGTGCGATTTATTCCGCGCGCGTACCGTCACTTTTATTCCGAGATGGGCCGTGGCTAAGCGCGAGATTGTGACGCAGTCGTCGGAGGAAACGATCGAGCGCGGGCGGGAAATTGGCGCCGCGCTGAAGGCCCCCGCGCTGGTGTTGTTGTCGGGCGACCTGGGGGCGGGGAAGACTACGCTGACGAAAGGCATCGTCAGCGGATTGGGCGCCGCGCGAGAGGAAGATGTGACCAGCCCGACGTTCACGCTGGTGCATAAATATGAAAATGGCACGCGCGTCTATCACGTCGATTTGTACCGCGTGGTGAGCTTTCCGGATTTTGAGACGCTGGGGCTGGAGGATGTGTTCAGCGAGCGGGCGATTGTGATTGTGGAGTGGCCGGAGAAATTCGCGCTGCGGACGGAGTGGCCGGTGGTGCGCATTCACTTGGAGCATGTGGCGGAGGAGACGCGGCGCATTTGGATCGAGGGCGCGGAGAGCGGCGGGGTTGGCGGCGGATAGCGCACGGCCAAGGGAGCAAGTCAAAGACCCGACCCTCGAAATCGAAGGGTCGGGCACCCGGCAGAGAAAGAAAATGCGGATCCCTCGCTGCGCTCGGGATGACTACGAAAAGGCAAAGAGCAAAGAAGAAGCAGGTCCTTCACCCATGCGCGCTGCGCGCGTATGGGCTCGGGATGACAATGAAAAGCAACGGCGAAAGCTAAAGGCAACGGCGGAAGGCAACAGCGAAAGGCAACAGCGAAAGGCAACGACAAACCGCCAATCGGGAGATTGGCGTTCCCAGGGGTTAGACCCATTCGCCGGCGCGCATTACCGGCTCGATGGCGCCGGTGGCGGTGATCCCGTCCACGTCGATGTGGTTTGACCCGATCATCCAATCCACGTGGATCAGGCTGGTGTTTGCGCCGCGCGCTGACAACTGATCCGGCGTGGCTTCCTCGGCGTCCTTGAGGCATGTGCTGTAGGCCTGCCCGAGGGCGATGTGGCAGGCGGCGTTCTCATCGAACAGCGTGTTCAGGAAAAGCAGGCCGCTGGCGGCGATCGGCGAGGAGTGCGGCACGAGCGACACTTCGCCGAGGCGGCGCGCGCCTTCGTCCGTCTCGATCATGCGCTGCAGAACCTGGCTGCCCCGCGTGGCCTGGGCCTCGACGATCTGCCCGCCCTCGAAGCGCACGGAAATTCCTTCGATCATCGTGCCCTGAAAGGAGAGGGGCTTGGTGCTGGTTACGCGCCCTTCGACGCGATCTTTGTGCGGCGTGGTGAAAACCTCCTCGGTGGGCATATTAGGGATGCAGTAGCGGCCGTTGCGCGCGGTGGTGCCGCCGCCGAGCCAGAGGTGGCCGTCGGCGAGGCCGACGCGGAGATCGGTGCCGGGGCCGCGGAAGTGCAGCGCCGAATAGCGCTTCTCGTTAAGCCAGGCGGCGCGGGCGTGCAGGTTCGCGTCATGTGTTTTCCACGCGGCTACCGGATCCGCCAGGTTGGCGCGCGACGCGGCGAAGATGGCATCCCACAGCCGAGCAAGCGCTTCGTCCTGCGGAAGACTGGGGAATACCGCCGCGGCCCAGGCGGGCGTGGCGCAGGCGACGATTGTCCAATTGATGGCGTGGTCCGCAATCAGTTCGAGCGCGGGGCGGTAGGCCTTCGACGTGGCGCGATTCACGCGGCTCACCTTTTCGGGATCCTGCTGCGAGAGAAGCGCCGGGTCGTTTCCTGTGATCGCGAGGCGCGCCGCGCCGCTGCGGTAGGCCTGGGCCATGCCTTCGTAGAGCCAGGACGGGGCAGCGTCAAAGCCGGCATCGGAGCCGTAGCGGAAGCGCAGCAGCGAGGATTCTTCGTCGGTGAATAGCGGCGTGACCACCGAGGCACCCGCCTTATAGGCATGCTCGATGATGCGGCGGGCGAGCGGGAGGGCGTCGAGCGTGGCGGTCATCACAAGCTCTTGTCCGGGCGCGAGCCCCAGGCCGGCGTGGACGGCGACTTCGGCGAGGCGGTCGAGGTTTTTTTGGAATTCAGGCGACTGGAGAAATTGTCCGGCGGCAAACGTGGTGGTCGAGTTCATGGCGAATATTATCGCCGGAGGGCGGGGCGTTGACAATGCGCGCGGCTTGCGGCGGGGAATACCGGAAGCAAAAAAATTCCCCCGAAATATCCGATCAGACTTCGAATGTTACGGCGGCGTGAACCATGGTTGAACGCATGGCGTATTGAACGTGCGGTGTCCGCGCTATCGGATCTCCTCCGAAAAATATCCGCGTAGCCTGAAAAGCCAACTATAGAAGGGATCCGATCGCGAAAAGTCGTGCGATGAAGTGTGCCTCGATCAGAAAATTTATTTCTGCTATGTGAAATTCGCGGGTTTAGTTCGTTTGGGTGATAGCCCTCGATTCGTCCGTTCCGTAGAGTCCTTCACGTTTGAACTAAAAAATCCAAGGACAACATGAGCGTTACTGCGAGTGTTCGTGAACCAGCGAGCCAAAACATATGACAAAACAAATCGTTGCTATCGCCGTTCTGTGCATCGGAGCAGCTTTGTTTTTGACGACTCCGGCGCACGCAACCGACGTCGTTGCGAGCCTCCCTTCGTACGACAGCCCTATCGGTTACGACTTCTCTACGACCTTTCCGGCTCCAGGCTCCACGACAATCGGGACGTTTAACTTCACGATTCCGGCCGGAGCGAGTGTTGCCGGTATCACGATTTCGGGGAGCTTTGGGAATGACGACGGCACGACTACGGCGCTGAGTGATTATTATCTCGGATTCGCAGGCGACGAGACGGCCGTTGAAGTGGCGGGCTGCGACAATGCCTCAGCAAACTGCTACTCCGGCCAGGAAGGGCCCTATAGCTGGAGCGTAACGCTGACCCGACGGAGATCGCCGCGCTAGGCGCCGGCGTCTCGCGGCTGGATCGCTCGATTTCACCTACACCTGGGACAGGGCCCTCCGGCGCACCGATTCCGGATTTCTTGTCCCCAACCGGCTACGACGATCAATACGTCTATGCGGGCGCGGCGACGCTTGACATCACACCCACGCCCGAACCCGGGACGGCCTTGCTCTGGTTCAGCGGGCTAGCCGGTCTTGCCGCCTTTCGGCGCTTCCGCAAACACAAAATCCGCATCAAAATGCCGATCAAGGAGAGATCCGACGATGAAGAAGATCAAGCCTCGTTCTCTGTGTGAGCGCGGCTCTGTTTGCTCCCGTTCTGGTTGGCACGTCCGCGCGCAGCTCAGAACGCCCAGTGGACCGCAACGAGTTCGCCGATTCAGGCGACGATTGCCGGAGGGCCATGGACACTGGGTCAGGGTGGAGTCAGCCACCAGGCCGGCGGTGCGTACGACGGACCAATCCCTTACTGCACCCCTGGAAACAGCGGCGGCGGCACCGAGCTGATGAATCCGACCGGCGTCGTCAACACATTTAATCCTTACTACTTTCCGTTTGTGGTCGGCTCCGGGCAGAACGTGAAGGGGTATTTCGATTACCGCCCCAAGGACATCAACGAAGCCGTGGTGGAGGCCATCAGCACGAATGCCGGCCAGACATGGACGTTCCAGCAGATGGCGGAACAGCTGACGACCGAGTGCCCCAACAGCGATTCGAACACGGCCAATGACCGCCGGGCGGCAATCCCGCCGGCAACGATAACGGCGAAGGCCATCCGAGCGTCATCAGCTATGGCGGCTCAACGATTCTCTACACACTTAACCGCATCGATGGTCACGTGGATTCCGACGGCCTGATCGTGCACCAGATTCTCCCGCGAGGCGCCAACGCTCTGAACCCTCTTCCCGCGAACAGCCCGTTCATGCAGCCGCCGACGCGCCAACGTGATCGCGGGCTGGAATTTCAACAGCCTCAGCGGACACTCAGCTCAACCCCGGCGCGCTTCGACCAACAACAGCGCTACAGGCACGCCAGCCGCCACATGCGCTGGGAATGACCAACAGCTACATGTACTCGACTACGCCACCGACAACGGGAAGCGTCACGGTGACGATGTCACCGGAACCACACTGAGCTCGGACCCGCTGATTGTGCTGGCCAACAACAGCATGGCCAACAACAACATCGCCCCCAACGACAACAACGCCTGGCGGATTCGCGGCGCCGGGCTCCCCAAAAAAGGCACGGTCGGCACAGCGGGCACGGGTAACGGCTGGAATCTCTGCTGCCCCGCCCTGCACACAGGGCGCGCAGTTCATGGTGAATACCACCGGCTTCCACTACATCGTCCTGCAGTTCGACTGGTACACGACCAACCAGGGCGTGCGCGATCTGCAGGTGCTATACACCACCGACGGCGGCTCGACCTGGACTCCGGTCGGACCGATTCAGGTGTCCGCCGGCGGCAGCGCCTTCAACAACCAGATCACGATCAACTTCCACGCGCTGGGCATTACGAGCGTGGAGAACAATCCGAACTTCGGCGTGCGGATGGTGTCCGTGTACGATCCGGATTATCTGGGATCGCCCGCATATTCGATTCCCGTTGGCGGAAACGTCTGCTCTCCGACGCGACGGGCACCTATACGGCGGCCTCGCTCGGCAGCAACAATCAGCCGGTTCTGTACAACAACAACTCGGGCAACTGGCGCTTCGACGAAGTCAACATTCTCGGCACAGCCAATAACACCAATCCGATCACGAGCGATCCGATCATCAACACCACCGGTCTGGTGAACCCGGACGGAATCCTCGCGGTGGTGCCGAATACATACCCGATTAAAGTGCTGTACATCAGCAAGACGCTGAATTCGGATTATGTGCCGCCCACGAGCTATCCGCTCTGCCCCCCATCGATTCCCAATGGCAACCTCAATGACGACGTCGAAGTCGTGCGCATCGCGACAACCACCAATTTCGTCAACTTCACCGATATCACGCCGTTCAATACGCCGGCCTTTTCGAATACCGGCAGCCCGAACGCGCCGATCCAGATGGTCAACGGGCTGAGCGATCCCTCAACGACCTCCTATTCCGGTATCCGCTGGCCTTCCCCCAACGGAACCCTCATCCAGCTGAGCAACGGGAACTGGGGCCTGTTCTTCGGCGGGGGCAATTGTCTCGATGGCGATTCCGACGGCTTTCCACGCGATCATGTACGCCGAATCGAATGGAAGCGACCTGACCAACTGGACGGTGATCAACGGAATCAATAATCCGATCGCCTCGATCGCCCAGCAGACCGGCCTGACCGATCCGCAGACCGGGGCGACCAATGTGACCATCCCCGCCAACACTCCGGTGGTTGGCCAGTCGGTGGGCGGCGGAAATGATACTGACTGGTTCAGCGGCCGCGTCTATGCTCCCCAGGCCATCGTGACCAGCCCGGGCACTGTAAGTCTGGTCTTCGCGGGCTACAACGCCGGCTTCCAGGCGAGCCCCAGAGACTACAGCAGCTACCGCAACATCGGTCAGGTGAATCTCCAGGTCACCAACGGCGTCACGCTGCCGTAACAGCGGTACTCTGCAACCTGCCCGGCGCGTCCCCGCGGCGCGCCGGGATTTTCTTTTCTTCACCGCTAAACTCACTGCATAGAGAAGGTGTTCACTCGAACCGGGCCTGAGTGGCGCTACCAACGGCGAGGCTAGAGGGCGACGATCTGGAAGCCGGCGTCTACGAAGATTATGTTGCCGGTTACGCCGCGGCCTAGGTCGCTGCCGAGGAAAACGGCGGTGTCGGCGACTTCCGCGGGGTCGGTGTTGCGGCGGAGCGGGGCGTGTTGGGCGACGAAGTCGAGGACTTTTGAGAAATCCTTGATGCCGCGGGCGGAAATGGTTTTGATGGGGCCGGCGGAAATGGCGTTGACGCGGATATTTTTCTGCCCGAGTTCGCTGGCCAGGTATATTACTTCCGCTTCGAGCGCCGCTTTTGCGACTCCCATCACGTTGTAGTTGGTGACGACGCGCGTGGAGCCCAGATAGGTGAGCGTCATGATCGAGCCGCCGGAGTTCATCAGCGGCGAGAGCGCCTTGGAGAGCGCGACCAGGGAATAAGCGCTCACGTTGAGCGCGAAGCCGAAACCTTCGCGCGAAGTGTCGAGGAAGGGCCGGTTCAGGTCTTCGTGGTTGGCGGACGCGATGCTGTGCACCACCACATCGAGCGAGATGCCGGCCGCGTCGAGGGACTTGGGGAGCTGCTCGATATCGGAGTGCACTTGAACGTCGCAGGGAAAGAAAGCTACCGCGCCGAGTTCGCGCCCGAGTTCTTCGACCGCCGGTTTGGCGCGTTCGTTTTGATAGGTGAGGATGAGTTTTGCGCCCTCGCGCACGAAAGCCTGCGCGATGGCGTACGCGATGCTCCATTTGTTCCAAACTCCCAGAACGATTGCCGTCTTGCCTTCCATTATTTTTGACATGGTTTGCCATTCTATCCGGAAACGGTGGATTTCGTAACGGATTTTGGCTCACGGAGCGGCGAATCAGCGGAGAAGTCGAATCAGTTCGCGGACGAGATCCGCGAGTACGGGCCAGAGCACGGCGAACGCATCCGCTGGCCATTCGTTTCGCGAGAGGCCTGTCGTCTTCAACCGGCGCAAAGTGTCGAACTGAAGCTCGCGGAAAAGGCTCCGCGAGTGGAAGGCGCTCCGCGCCGGCTTTTATGTCGTGGCTGGAAGCCACGACCCACAAATCACGAACCAAGATTGGCGAAACCCACCGCTACCTGCGACCGACAAGCCACAAACCACAAATCACGACCCACCCGAACCACAATCACGAACCAAGTTCGGCGAGCCGCCGCTACTACGACCGGCGACCCACAAGCCGCAAACCGCAAACCACAACGACGCACAAACTACAAACCACAAACTACAAACCACAAACCACAAACCTAGATCGGCGCCCGACGACCTCAGAAGAATCTTTCCTGTTGGCCGGTCCGTTCAGCTTGGCCGCGCAACCCGAGAAAAATTAACGGAGGAGGCGGATCAGTTCGCGGACGAGGTCGGCCAGCACAGGCCAGAGCACGGCGAGCAGGCCGAGGATGGCCACGGTGCGCCGGGAGATCTGCGGAACGGAAAGGCCGGCGAACTGGCCGCTGCTACTGGCTGATGGCGCGCGCAGAAACTGCCTTCCACGGCGCGGCGATTGCAGCGCTGGCCGGCGGGGCCGAGGTACAGGCACGGGCCCAGATCAGCGCTGATCGGCGTTCTGATCCGTGTCCACTCGCGAGCCCAGATCAGCGTCCTGACGAGTGCGCGGGCATTGTCCCGAGCAGGGTCCCGGCGAGTGTCGATGACCGCCGGGAAAGAAATTATCGGCATCGGGTCCGCGCTCGTCGTAAAGGCCTGTCGTATTTCTCGCCAAATTCGGCTCGTCGTACGGTTCGTGCACGGGCTAACGCGGAGTTAACGTTTACGCTCCCTTCCATTGGTGTCGCCATATTGAGCCACCGCGAGTGAAGCTACTCTAGTAACAGCTACACGGATGTCAGACACCCGGATAATGCCCGCCCCAGTCCATCCGTCCCGGATGAAGCTTGAGCCGTACTCCGCCGATATACGCCTGAGCAGCCTCACTCTGGGAATCGACAACATCCATTATGACGTTTTCCTAAGCCCGCTGCTTCGTGGAATTTACGCGGAAATATCTGCTGGACCTGATCCGGCAGACGGTGAACGTGACGCTGCTCTACGGCAAAAACCTGAAGAAGACCACGCCGCCGGAGCACGCCGACTTTCCGGAAGCTGCTGACAGAGGTGATGGAAGCGTCCACGACGAAGGCCAAGTCTCGGGCTCGATCGAGCCGGACGTGCTGCACCGCGCTGGCGCTGCTGAAATTCTTCACGCTGGAGCTGGGGAACCAGTTTTCCAGCACGCTGGTGGAATGCAAGGACTGGATCCGCTCGCGCGGGCGAATTTTCGAGCACAGCGAACAGGCGCACGTGATGCGGTCGAAAATCGCGGACATCCAGGCGGACCGGAAGAATATCTTCCGGAAAGTCGGCGAAACGATGGGGCATGATCTGGCGCGAGGCGGAAGAAGGAACGCTCTGGAAATCGCGCCGGGCGCTTTTTGGCGAGGATTTTCGCGAGACGTACGAGCTGCTGCAGAACCGGTTTCTGTTCGTGGAAGGCGGAAACGACGAGTATCTGTTCCTCGAGCAGTACGTGCTGCTGGGAAATTTCATGAACGATCCGGACCGGTTCGCGCGTTTTCGAGGCGCTGCTGCTGGAGTTCGTGCGCGAGATCGTTTCGGACGAGGACGACGGCGAAGAGCTGGGCAAGGCGCGCAAGGTGCACGAACGGCTGCTCGAGCAGGCTCGGCTGCTGCGGTCGGAACTGGCGCGAGTCGAGCGGGAACATGACGAGGTGGCGGCGCGCATCGGGGAGGCCGACGACCGGTTCACGCAGATTTTCCGGCTTCGCGGAGCGGAAATGCGGCGGAAGGGCAGGGAGACCTCGACCAGCTGCGGCGGAAATCGGCGTCGCTCGAAAAGAAACTTGCCGAACTGGCACCGGAGATCGATGCGGCGAAACAGCGCATGGAATTTCTCGCCGAGGAGCACAAGAGCCGGCTGGGCGATTATCTGAATCAGCCGGCCAATGCGCGGCGCCTGTTCGACGCCAGCGCTCCGTCAGGGGAGGGCGACGTGTCGCCCGAAACGCGGCAGCGGCTCCTGGAGGAATGGGTGCACCGGCTGGAGGAGCGCGACCTCGTCTATCACATGCTGGCCGGGTATGAAATTCGCAAAATTCATGGCGAATATTGTCCGCCCATCCACTTGCAGCAGCTGAAAAAAGCGCTGGTGAGCCGCGACGAAGCCAAGCGCGTGGAGCAGATCCTGGAGCAATTCCCGGCGCGAAAGATTTCGATGAAGAAGCTCGACGACGCTTCGCGCGGCATTCGCAGGCGGAGCCACGAGGAAACGCTGGCCATCGGCCTGCAGTTTGCCGAAGACCTGATGCGGCTGCGGCGTGACCGGCGGAATTATCATCAGGTGGTCGGGTGGATGGACCGCATCAACCTGGTGCGCTCCGAACATTCGCGGGAGCTTTCCCTCGCCAATAAGAGCTTGTACGAATTCCTGCACCCGGAAGAGGTCCGTCCGGACGCACGATCTGGTGATCAACCACGTGGTGATCAAGGCGGACGTGCGCGGATCGACCGAGCTTACCAAGGACCTTCTGGATCGCGGCATGAATCCGGCATCGCACTTCAGCATGAACCTGCACGAGCCGGTGAAGCGCATGCTCGAAGGCTATGGGGCCGCCAAGGTGTTCATCGAAGGCGACGCCATCATTCTGGCGATCTACGAACACGAGTCGACGCGCTCGACGCAGCCGCGCCGTGGCCCGCGCCTGCGTGCTGGCGCGCGAAATTCTGGCGGTGACCAGCCACTACAACACGCGAGCGAAAACCACCGGGCTTCCGCCGCTCGAACTCGGCATCGGCGTGGCCTTTCAGGATTCGGCGCCGGCGCTGTGGATGGACGGGGATTCGCGCATCATGATTTCGAAGGCGCTGAATCTGTCGGACCGTTTGTCGAGCTGCTCGAACATGGCGAAGCGGCTGTTTCAGTCGAATGTTTCGCCTTTTAATCTGTTTCAGCTGCAGGCGTTGATGGATGAGGCGGCGGGAGATGAGATGGAGGTTCCGTTGATTCGATACAACCTGAACGCCATCGAGCTGAACGAAGAGGGATTTGAGAAGCTGAGCTCGGAGATCGCGCTGGCGCCGATGGCGGGGAATTTTCCGATGCCATGGGGCAAGGAGCGCGTGCAGCTTTATTTTGGCGAGGTTCCGCTGGCGGGGGTCGCTCGCACCGATCATCGTCCGGAAGGGTTTCATCCGGCAATTGCTGCCAGGGGCGAAAATCGGCGCCGCGGGGAGCAAGGCTTATTACGAAGTTTGCACGGATGCGCGGTTGGTGGAGGTTGCGCGGAAAAAGTTTCCGGGTGCTTCAGGGAAGAGCTGAACGATCTGCGGGAGCAATCAAAACCTTTCCTCGGGAGTGGAAGCCCCAGTTGTGATGCTGGCGTTATGCTGTGTGGCGACGCCTCAAAAATCCCCTCAGCGGCTGAAGCCGCATTGGATTGCCCGGCAATTACGGCACGGCTGAAGCCGTGCCCTGACGCAAAGCGCCTTTGCCACACGGGCTCGGAAGCTCGGAAGCTCCGACCCGCTATACATGAGCGTTTTCCCTCGGTTGTGCCGAACGCCGCAAAGTCGAAAATGCAGATCCCTCACTGCGTTCGGGATGACAAATGATTTCCTGTTGCACAGCGAGGGGCGAACAGGCGTGAAGTTGCGGCATTCCCACGTCATAAAGTCGAAAAGCCCTCACTGCGTCTGGGATAACAAACGTTTTTTTGCGAAGTGACGGGCGGTAGAGAGATTGGATCTACGTCCACAAGCTGCTCGTTTGCGGCGCCAGGTAAATGTTCCAGATTGGTTACTCCTGATGCTCGTTTGGGAACCAGGCGGAAAAACGTAGTTGCCCACCCGCACGTGCCAGCGGAATATGAACATGACCGAGTGGCAGCCGTCTGTAAGCTAAAGACGCAATATATATCGATGTAAACGATCAAGCCGCAGCAGTCCGCTTCAAGGGCCGAAAAGCATCGCAATAGGGATTGATATTGAGTTTGACCTTGAGCTTGACCTTGAGCTTGACCTTGACCTTGACCTCGACAGGGACCATGAGAAGGGCGACGAAAATGAATGTTTTCACTAAGTTGCTGTGGATTGCTGCGGTGCCGTTTATTTTGTTTGGCTGCAGCGGGACGGTGACCTCGTCCAACAATTCCTCCTCGTCTTCTTCTTCGGGATACTCCATCGGCGGCACGGTAACGGGGCTCACCGGCACGGGACTGGTGCTGCAGGATAACGCGGGCGACAACCTTACGATCACTGCAAGCGGGACATTCACCTTCAAGACGGCGATTGCCAGCGGCAAGACGTACAGCGTAACGGTCCTGACCCAGCCCACGGGGCCGGCGCAGACCTGCACGGTTGCCAGCGGGACGGGAACGGCTACGGCGAACGTGACCAGCGTGGCCATTACGTGCGCCAACAACGCGGTGTCGGCGACGATTGGCGGGAGCGTATCCGGCCTGACGGGAACGGGTTTGGTTCTGCAGGACAACGGGGGCGACAGTCTCACGATAACGGCGAACGGCGCGTTCACGTTCAAAACGCCGGTAACGGGTCCCACGGATGCGTATGCCGTGACCGTGCTTACGCAGCCGATTAGTCCGACACAGATATGCACGGTTGCGAGCGGAAGCGGAACGGCTACGGCGAACGTGACGAATGTCGCGGTGACCTGCGTATTGAGCTACACGATCGGGGGCACCGTGACGGGAGTCGTGGGCACCGGCCTGACGCTTCAAAACACCGGCGCCGAGTTGCTGACGATTTCCGCCAATGGCGCGTTCACGTTCAAGAACCTTGTGCCGACGGGAACCGCCTATAACGTGACGATTACCACGCAGCCCACCGGCCCGGCGCAGACTTGCGCGGTCGCGCCTGGGACGGGCAGCGGCACGGCCACGGCGAATGTGACTTCGGTCACGATCACCTGCTCCGCGGTAACTTTCAGCATCGGTGGAACCGTAGTGGGCGTGGAGGGCACGCATACCGCTCCGCTGAACAATAATCCGCTCACCAACAGCAGTTTCATCATTCAAGACAATACCGGCGACAACAAGATCGTCACGCAGAACGGGCCCTTCACGTTTGCCACGCAAGTAGCTTTGAACGGCGCCTACAACGTAACGGTGTTCACCGGGCCTTCCACGCAGACGCAGGGTTGCTGGGCGTGGGGTTACAAGGGTGTAGCGACGGCGAACGTGACGAATATCGTGGTCGACTGCGGCCACAACGACTGGACCTGGATCAACGGCACAGAAACGGCGGGCACGATTGCGGCTCCTCAATATGGGTCGTTTCCAATGACGCCGCCGATGAGTACTCCGAACCCCTACACGAATACACCGGGGGCGCGCGATTCCGGAGCGGGCTGGACAGACGCGTCGGGGAATTTGTGGCTGTTCGGCGGGCTGGGCTGGGAATTGTCTGGGAAGAGCCCACCGGACACGCTGTACGGAACGCTCAGCGATCTTTGGGAATGCCCGATGGTCGGGGACCAGTGCCAGTGGAACCTGGTGACCAACGCGGTTCCGGCCAACACCTTTATTATCGCCGAGAACGAGGACCTTAGCGGCTTTTACGGAACTCAAGGAAGCGCTGCTGCCACGAATCTCCCCGGAGGACGGTGGGGCGCGGCGACAAGTGCTGACAACGCCGGAAATCTGTGGCTTTTCGGCGGAGAGGGCCAGGACTCCGCCGGTTCCGGCGGGTTGCTCAACGATCTTTGGAAATACAATATCGGGACAAACGAATGGACCTGGGTGAACGGCTCGAAGTTCGTCAACCAGGCGGGCACCTATTCCGGCACGGAAATCCCCGGAGCGCGGTGGGGCGCGGTGTACTGGACGGATCAGTCCAAGAACTTCTGGGTCTTCGGGGGATACGGCTACGACTCGAACGGCAGCGTCGGATTCCTGAACGATCTTTGGGAGTTTAATGGGACCAGCTGGACGTTCGTCTCGGGCGGCACTACGGTCAATCAAAACGGGATGTATGGCACTCAGGGGACCGGATCAACAGCGAACATTCCGGGCGGACGACAGGAGGCGGTTGGGTGGACCGACGCTTCGGGAAACTTATGGCTATTCGGTGGAGAAGGCGAAGACGTTTCCGGGACCGCCAACGGAATTCTCAACGATCTTTGGGAATACGTGATCGCGACGAATAAATGGACGTACGTGTCGGGGTCGAAAACCGCGAATCAGACGGGCGTTTACGGGCAAACGCCTTCGGTGGGACCGGCCAACACCAATGAAGCAGCGGGCACCTATGGCCTAACCCTCACCGCTGGAGCATATCCAGGTTCGCGCTGGGGCTCGACGGCATGGACGGACCTTCAGGGAAATCTGTGGCTATTTGGCGGCTGGGGACTGGATGCGACCGGAACCAACGGCAACGGATTCCTCAACGACTTGTGGGCGTATACGCCGAATCCCACGGCGGGACAGCCGGGTACCTGGGTGTGGGTGAAAGGTTCGAACACCGGCAACGCGAATGGAACCTACGGGAGCCTGACGCGGCCTTACGCGACCTATGAAATCTTCACTCCGGGCGGGCGGCGAGGCGCGACGTCCTGGGTCGACGGCCTGGGGCAACTGTGGCTCTTTGGTGGACAAGGCTACGACTCGACGAGCGCCAGCGGGAACGGCTACCTGAATGACCAGTGGCGCTATCTGCCGTATCCGTAGTTTTGAGGCGGCAGGCTTTAGCGCTCTAAAGAAGTATTTGGTTTTTTCCCGGCTCTGGCCGGTTGGGAGTGAAAGGAGTTGTTTATGCGCAGGTTTGGCACGGCCGGAGTGGTTGGACCTTTTGCTCTGCTCTTCGTTCTTCTGAGCGCGAGCGGCGCCATGGCGCAGGGAGTTCAGGGGGTTCACCCCGACGCTACTCCGTTGCAGGTGGGCGTCGGCTTCACGTTCGTGAGCTTCAATGAAGTGCCGAGCACGACGCTGAACAATGCCGGAGTAAGCGGGTCGGTGGTTTATTACCGGGATTATGTGGGCGCCGAGGCGCAAGTGTCCGACGTTTTCGGATCGCAGAACGGCAAGAGCTCCCAGGTGCTGTTTACCGGCGGCGGGGTCCGGCTCCGCTGGAAGACCGGCCGGTCGTATGAGCCGTGGTTTCACGCCGTGGCCGGGTACACGCATCTTTCGCCGCAGGTCACCTATGGAAGCGACTCGGCGGTGGGCTACAAGGTGGGCGGAGGGCTCGACTTCAATCCGCACCATACCCGGGTCGGATATCGGATTTCGGCCGATATGTTCGGGACGAATTTCTTCAGGACCTACCAGCTAAGCCCTGAAATCTCCTTCGGGATCATTTTCTCGCTGGGCAAGGAATAACCGCAAAGTTCCTATCTCCCTCCATCGGAAACTGCCGACAGGCAGAATTCACATTGCAAATAGCGTGTGCTACACTCCCGCCTCATGAGGCGACGACAGTTTCTTGTGCTTACCGGGGCGAGCATCGGCGGGACAATCGTTTACTCGCTCGACCGGCATGTCTCGCTGCTTTCCGCGCAGGAAAAACCCCCAACTATCCGCATTCCGCTGCGATTTCTTACCGAGGAAGAAGCGCTGAGTCCTCGACGGCTGCCGTGGGAAGAATCTTCCCGAGCGATGAATCGGGTCCGGGCGCCAAGGAAGCGGGAGTGACGATCTTCATCGACCGGCAGCTGGCTGGTCCGTGGGGACGCGACGCGCATCGGTACACGCATGGCCCCTTCGATGAAAATGCAGCCCCGGAATTCGGCTACCAGGGAAAGGCGGCGCCGCGAGAAATGTACCGCGCGGGATTGAAGGAGCTTGCGGGCCTCGATCGCCTGCCGCCCGAAGAGCAGGATAAGAGGCTGGAGCAAATCGAGAGGACTGCTTTTTTTGCGCTGCTGCACAAGAACACCATCGAGGGCATGTTCAGCGATCCAATCCATGGCGGCAATGTGGACATGATCGGATGGCAACTGGTGGGATTTCCGGGGCCGCAGATGAGCTTCGCCAACGATATCGACAAGCACTTCGGAGAGGCGTTCCGCCCCAAGCCGATGAGCCTGAGCGAAATATTGCCAGGCCGCAAGCTCCACCCCAGCGAGGAAGAGGACAATGAAAAACCTTCCTAGCGTGGATGTGGTGATTATCGGCGGAGGGTGGAGCGGCCTGCTGATGGCGAAGGAACTCGGGGCGCGCACTTCGTTGAACGTGGTGGTGCTGGAACGCGGGGAGAAGGCTCGCACCATGGCCGAACTGGCCGAAGGCATGGACGAGCTGGATTATTTTACGCGCACGCGCGCGCAACAGGATTGTTCGCAGGAAACGGTGACGCTGCGGCACAATCCGGGGGAGAACGCGCTGCCGATTCGCCAGCTTGTGAACTTCCTGCCGGGAACCGGGGTGGGGGGCAGCGGGGAGCACTGGGGAGCGGCGTATCCGCGGCTGCAACACGACATGTTCGAGATGTATTCGAAGACGGTGGAACGATACGGCGCCAAGAAGCTTCCCGCGGGGCATGCGATTCAGGATTGGGGCATTACGTGGGCGGAGATCGAGCCTTATTACGCGCGGATGGAAAAGCTGGTGGGGGTTTGCGGCAAGGCGGGAAACATTCAGGGGAAGATCATCGAGGGCGGAGATCCTTTTGAGGGGCCGCGCAGCACGGAATATCCCATGCCGCCCGGCAAGGACGCCTACATCTGCAGCCTGTTTTGGAGGGCCGCGAAGGAATTCGGCTACCATCCGTTTCCTACTTCGTCGGCCATCAATACCGTAACGTTTAAAAACTCGGAAGGCATCGTGCGGCCGTCGTGCTTTTACTGCGGCTATTGCGGCTTCTTCGGCTGCATGGTGGGAGCGAAGGCGCACCCGTCGAATACGCTGCTGCCGGTGATTCACAAGCAGAAAAGCGTTTCGATACGCACGGGCTCGGCGGTTCGAAGAATCGTGCGCGAGACGTCTGCGAATAATGGCGCCAGCGGAAAGGTGCGGGGCGTTACTTACGTGGACGCGAGCGGCGAGGAGGTCTTCCAGCCCGCCGACCTCGTGTTCCTCTCTTCCTGGACCTTCAATAACGCGCGCCTGCTGCTTCTTTCCGAATTGGGAGAGCCGTACGATCCGGCCACGGGAAAGGGCACGGTGGGGCGCAATCTGACGCACCAGGTGCAGGTGAGCGCGCAAGGGTTCTTCGATAAGCCGTTCAACCGGTTCATGGGCGGGGGGACGACCGGCTCGCGCATCAGCGATTTTGAGGGCGATGTTTTCGATCATAGCGCGCTCGATTTTATTCGCGGCGGGTCGATGTCGGGCCTGGCCGGGGGCGCGCAGCCCATCACGGCCTTTGGCGCCGTGCCGTCCTCGGTGAAGAAGCGCTGGGGATCGGAATGGAAAAAGGCGGCGATCGAATATTACGACCGCATCGGCGGGCGCGGGCTTTACCGGCGAGCACATCGCGTATAAATCAAACTTCATGGACCTGGACCCGGTTTACAAGGACCGCTTCGGCGACCCGCTGATCCGCCTGACGCATCGACTGGAATGAGAACGAGCGCAACATGGTGAAATTCATGACGCCGAAGATCGTGGAGCTGACGCGGGCCATGGGCGCGAAAGAGGTTGTCACGCCGCAGCCCGTGGGGCATTACACGACCACGCGCTACCAGACCACGCACGTGCAGGGAGGCGCGATCATGGCGGCATCTCCCGATAAGGGCGTAATCAATCCTTACTGGCAGCACTGGCAATATTCGAACCTGTTTGTGCTGGGCGCTTCGGCGTTTCCGCAGCAAGGCTCGGCCAACCCCACCTCTACCGTGCTCGCCTTGACGCAGCGAACCGCCGATGCCGTGGTGGATCGCTATCTGAAAAAGCCGGGGCCGCTGGTCTAAGCGCGCCGACCTGGGGGACTCCCTGTCCATAAAGCGAATAGCGCGCAGCGTTGCCGGAGCAGGCGCGATCACTCTGTTCATGCTGATCTGCGGGGCGGCTGCCTGGGCTGCTCCCTGCATCAAGGCTACTCCGGAGTGCACGGAATGGGTTTCGCTGGGGGACCAGCCGTCGCGTTTAATGGTTTACCGCACGTACCCGCTGACTACCGAAACGAGGCCATCACACGCGCGTTTATCCTGATCCACGGCGGCAGCCGCGATGCGGACAGCTATTTCCGTTCCGCTCTCGCTGCCGGGTTCCTGGCGGACGCCTGGGCGACACGGTCATCATCTCGCCCCGCTTCGCCTCGAATACGGGCAGCGGGAAGGCAGCGACTGCAAGGACCCTGATGGCCGCCGATGGAAAGCGAGCTGGGTATGCGACCTGAAGGACCCGACAGTTGGCGCTCGGGCGGCCCGGCAAATCGGCCACACCGAATTGACCGCATTTGACTGATGGACGAAATTCTTCGTCGAGCTGGCGCGAAAAGACGTTTTCCCGAATCTGAAAGCGATCGTGGTGGCCGGGCATTCCGCCGGGGGGCAGTTTGTTACCCGCTATCAGATGTCGAATAAGCTTCACGAGACGCTGGGCGTGGCGATTTCCTATATCGTAGCGAATGCGTCGGGCGCTTATTTGGACCGTTGCGTCCTACCGCTGCCGCTTATCCGGTCAATGCCTCGGCGCCGGGGTACATGGCGCTGCCGCCCGCGAACGCTTTTGTGCCATTCGCGGACGCGCGAACTGCACCGACTACAACAATTGGCCGTATGGCCTGGAGAATCGCACGGGATACGCTGCGCGATTCAGCGATGATCAGCTAAAAAGGCAGCTTGCCAGGCGTCCGGCGACTTATTTTTGGGGGAGTACGATATGTTGCCGCTGGCCGGCTTTGACGCGTCCTGTCCCGCCATGGCGCAGGGCCCTACGCGCCTGGGCCGCGGCCTCGCCTACCAGAAATATTTGAACGAGCGATACGGCGCCCATCACAAGGCCGTGGTCGGTGCCGCTATGCGGTCACAACGCCCGCTGCATGTTCACCGCGGACGTTGACCTCCCGCTTGCTTTTCCCAAGCAGTGAGGACCCGCACCGGTTAACTTCAACCATCATGTAAGCCGCGATGTACGCATTCAATGTGTGCAATCTTGACCGACCCGGATCCTTCATGTGCTCTTTTAATGCGTACGCTCGAGTAGAGGAGCCGATGGCATGCCAAGAATAGCGGTGGAAGACTATAGCCGGATGTCCTTGAGGATCAGGCCGGAGGAGAAAAAACTCCTCTTGCGGGCCGTGGCGCTGAATCACACGGACTTGACGGATTTTGTTATTCGCCATGCCTTGCTTGCCGCCAAGGCTGTTATCGAGGAGGCAGATCACGTCCAGCTTTCCGAGAGGGACAGCCTCAGGGTTTTAAATTTGCTTGAGAACCCGCCAGTCCCGAACGCAAAACTGCGGGCTGCTGCCCGCAGTCTTCCAAAGCGGCGATAATGTGGCCAACTGGCACGAAGAGCCGATGAACAAGAAGCACGACAGGGAAGGCTTCGAGTGCGGCGAAGAATCGCCGAATGAGTTTCTGCGCCGATATGCGCGCAAGAGCCACGAGCGCGGCGGCGCCAAGACATTCGTTGCAGTTGACGACGCCGACAGCAGGACGGTGCTAGGTTTCTATAGTCTCAGCCCCGCCTCGGTGGACTATGCGCGAACGCCCGAACTCGTACGCCGGGCACTGGCGCGCCATGACGTGCCGGGATTCCGGCTGGCGCGATTGAGAGTGGATCGCAGATGGCAAGGGCGGGGAATTGGCGCACAGTTGCTGCTCGCGGCGGGAAGGCGCTGCCTTTTAGCTTCCACCGAGGTTGGGGGCGTGGTGCTTGTCATCGACGCCAAAAATGAAAGGGTAGCCGGTTGGTATGCAGGCTATGGAGCCGTGCCGCTGCGGACGCGCCGTTATGCCTGCTCTTGCCACTGGCCACAATCGAGGCCGCGCTGAAGAAAGGCAGCAAGTACTGATGGCAGCGGCAAAGCTGCTATCCGGGCGTAATGATTCCTGAGGTGAGTTGATTTACTTGCCGCTTTTGGGCCAGGCGGGGCCTTGATCCTTTGCGGTGACCGGGGCGAGGCCTTTGTAGACGAATTTCTGTACGCGCTGGCCGTGATAGGTTTCGGTGGTGTAGATGTTGCCCTTGGAGTCGGTGGCGATGCTGTGTACGGCGTAGAATTCGCCGGGCTGGCGGCCGCCATCGCCGAAGCTGGTTAGTTCCTGCAGGCTATCGCGCAGCAGGATGTGGATTTTTTCGTTCGAGCCGTCGGCAAGATAGATATAGGTCTGTTTCGGGTCCTTGGAGAAGGCGATGTCCCACACGGCGCCATCGCCGAGGGTGTTCTTTTCGATGACCATCTCCTTCACGAAGGTGCCGTCCTTCTGGAAAACCTGGATGCGGTCGTTCACGCGGTCGCAGACGTAAACCAGTCCATCGCTGGCGAGTTCGGCGCAGTGAACCGGATTGCGAAACTGCTGGTCGAGCGGCGCATCGGGCTTGTAGGGGCCGGGGTCGGTATCGTCCGGTTTATGGCCGTAAGCGCCCCAGTAGCGCTTGAACTTGCCAGTATCGGCGTCCATCACCACGACGCGGCGATTGCCGTAGCCGTCGGCCACGTATACTTCGTTGGCGTCCTTGTCGAAAAAGGTCTTGGCCGCCTGGCCGAAATTGTCCATGTCGTTGCTGCCTTTGCTCTGGCCGGGCTTGCCGATCTGCTTGATGAGCTTTCCATCCTGAGTAAATTCCAGAACCTGGGCGTCGCCCTTGCCGTTACCGCCGATCCAGACGTTGCCTTTGTAGTCGACGGTGATTCCGTGGTTGGAGTTGGGCCAATCGTAGCCAGGGCCTTTTCCGCCCCAGTGGGCGAGCAGATTACCTGCCTGATCGAAGGCGAGAACGGGAGGCGCCGGCTGGCAGCAATCGGAGGAATTCGTGAGCATGTAGGCTTCCTTGGGATCAAGCGAGCCTTGCCGGTGAATGATCCACACATGGTCCTGCGAATCGACGGATACGCCGATGGTCATGCCAAGCAGCCAGTGATTGGGCAGCGGCTTTGGCCAGAGAGGGTCCACCTCGAATCGAGGGGCTTGTAATCCCGAGGCTTGTACAGCGGCCTTTTTCGCGAGGAAGGAAGACGCGATGCCCAGCGCCAGGAGAACGGCCACAAACGTGGCGATGACAGAGACTCTGCCCTTCAGAAATTCCATCGGCTTCCTCCCGCGACAAAGAAAAGATTTGACCAACCCGAGCCCTGGCCGCCCGCAACACTATTTGCTCTTGAAGACGATGTCAATAAGGAATGGGTGGCCACCGAAGAGCAACCAGGTTCTGGCGTGCTGATACGGCGTCACGATTGACCGAGATTTATCAAGACTTACCGGTTGCGTCGGATGGCATTCTTACAATATAACCAAGGGGAAATTACTCCGTAATGGCTCTCACTTCATGTGAGGGAATCGCGGGGAGGTTCGGCCACACCCGCTGTGCAAAATGCCTCCACGTCGCCTTCCTTGACTTGTTGATGCTCTATTGAGACGATCGCAGCCTTCGCGTCCTGCGCCGGATATATGCCGTAGTCACCGAAATCCCACTTTGGGTCGTGAATGTGCAAACAAAGGTAGGGGACCAACTCCTTACGATCGGCGTATACAGCACGCTGGACCGCGTCGCGGTAGGCGTCATCGTCTGCAGTCGTTTTCACCGGCGTCTCCAACTCTTTCGCAATGTTCTCGATGTTCTGCTTCACTCCCAAGCGCGCTAGCGCCGCATTACTGGATTGGCGAATGCGGGCGCTTGATGGACCACTTCCCAGGGCCCGGTGATACACCTCCTCCAGAAGCGGTATGTCGCCTTCCGTGCCGATCTTCCCTAGTGCTTCGACTGCTGCCCAATCCTCTTTTTGTACGATCAGTTGGCGAACCGTATCCCTCAACTCTTTCTGGTAGGGAAAAAGCGGATCGGTCACCGCCATCCGCACATAGGCATCTAGCGCCATGCCCAGTGGCTGCCCGCTCATGCGCGGCATGCGCGTCAACACGAATGGCGCAGCTTTCGTGCCCTCGTAGAAGAGCGTCGTATATGCCGCGTAACCTTGATCGGACGATTCCGCCACCATTAAATCGGCCAACACCGGAAGAACCGCATCTCCGTAGGGCTTTAAATCCTCCGCATGCTCCTGCTCCGGATGGTGCGAGTAGTTCTGCCGAGGCGTCCGCAAAACGATCTCTACCACGTCGCGCAAATCCTGTGGAATCTCCAGCTGTACGGATACATTCATCGGGCCGGGGATGATCCGCATGATGGTCCTGCCCGTCCCATACGATCCGTCCGCCTTCACTTCCTTCGGCTCGATAAACACATGCTGTTCGGGCGAAACGAAGTAAGTGTATGGCGGGGTTGGCTCAAATACGGCGTCCTGTTTGGGCGTAATCTCAAACTTGATCGGGACTGCTTTGCTCACGCCTGTCAAACCAGTGACCCGAATCTTGAGCTTGCCAGTTCTCCCGTTTTGTTCGGGGGGTGACGGAAGTTTCTGCTCGATGTTGATCACGCGTGTCTCGCCCTTCTCCTCATTCCCGCCTTTCTTGATGTCGTAAGGTGCCACTCCCCCCAAACTGTTCGGCCCCGTCACAATCGCTCTCCCCGGCACTTCCGTAAGCACGCGCAGTCTCTGCCCTCCGACCTCCACGCTCGTCGTGGTGGAATCTCCATCGAGCGGCCCGAACACTGGAAACGTCAGTCCGGATTGAATCATTCCCGGCAGGTGAAGTGTCTCGCCGCCCGGCAACGGAGAATCGAGGGGATCGCTCGCCTGGACGACTGGCAACTCAAGAACCGCCAGTTCCTCGCCGTAGTAGCCGGTAAAGCGCAGCCGCACGTGCCCATCAGTTTTCGTCGGCATCTTCCAGTGGAACGCCCCCTCTCGCAGCTTCGCGTGTTGCTCTTCGAGTTCCAACGAATATTCGTACGTAGCCGCGCTTGAAACCGTTCCAATCGGATTGAAGGTTCCGGAGAACAGCTCGCCCTCTCGCACGCCGTCCGGCAGGTAAACAACGATCGTTCCCTGATTGTTCATCAGCCGCAGCTCAAGCAGGCCACGCTCCGGATTACTCACCCTTAGGTCATACGAGGTCGCCGTCTGCCTCTGTGCACTAGACAATCCCGGAAGCGCTAGCAAGAAAGCTGCGAGGCGTATCGAGGCTCCACGCATAAACCGAACTCCGAGATTGTGCGCATACCTCTTGCGCTCAGGTTTCTTCATGACGTTAACCCCATTATAAGGAGAGCACGCACCTGAATGGCGACGGGCTTGGCGAAGGGTTCCTGTCGAAATACAGGCGTCTGATTCTGGCTAACAGACTAGGGCGCGCTCAATTCATCGCGCGACGTGCGGCCGACTGCTGATGCGCCGGCAAACCGTCCATTTGGAGTGACGCTTCATTTGCCCGGTGAGCGCAGCGTTTATCTGTTACCAGGCCGGCGATGAACCGCAGGCGCTCCAAAACTCGCAATCGAGGGCCGAGGAGAGGGAGGCGGCTAAGGCGACTGCTTTTCGCTGCCCGCGTAGTGCTGGACGATGGAGTAACATTCGCAGGCAAACTTTTCGAGCTTCTTGCGGTTAACGATGCGCACGGAACCGCGGCGGTATTTGATAATCTGGCTCTTCTGCAGGAGGCCGGCGGCCAGGGACACGCTGGGGCGGTCGGTTCCGAGCATGGTGGCCAGGAAGTCGTGAGTGATGGGCAAGGTCTCGGACTCGACGCGATCGTGCGCCATCAGCAGCCAGCGGGCCAGGCGATGCTCGATATTATGGAGGCGATTGCATGCGGCCGTCTGCGCCACCTGCATCGCGAGTCCCGCGGCGTATCGCTGCAAAGTGGCTTCGAGGTACGGTGTGGCGGGGAGAAGTTCCTTCAGCCTTTCGACCTTCACCCTGAATCCGTCCCCCGGAATCTGGACCACTTCGCGGAGAGGGCTGCGCTTCAAGCCAAAAATTGCGGGCATTCCGGCGACGCCTTCGTTCCCGACCAAGCCGGCTTCCACGGTTTTGCCGTCCTTCAATTCCACGACAAGTGAAATTACCCCTTCGTTCGGGAAATAAAGGTATTCGACGACCTGGTGGGGCTCATGAAGGCAGAGGTGGTGCGGCAGGCTGATGAATTCCAACTCGGAGCGGATAGAAAGGTATTCAGCTTCAGGCATGGAGAGAAGCAGGTGATTTCGAACTGTTTTTCCGTCGCTGATGCGCCGGAGCGGCCGCGCCGCTGCTAGTTGCTTCGTCGTCATTCTTCCCTTGCACAAAAAGGCGCAGGTACGTTTAGGGGCAATTCAAAAGATTTCAAAGAGGACACCCGATTCACGTTCATGGCTGCGGGCCAGCTTCCCTATCGGAAAGCGCGAGGGATTTGCGGGCTTGGCCGATAAATGACAGAGCGACAGCGATACTTTGAGCTGAGACGGTGCCTGGGGATACGGATGCCAGCAAGTCAATCAGGTTTGCCTCCACTTCCTGAAGATTCGTCATCTCAGCGCCAGCGGAGGTTTCAGGGCACGGATTCCATTGTGCACACTTCATTCTTGTGTCATCAGTTTGGGAGCCATTTTTAAAGACCCGTCACCATAGCGGGGGTTCTCCACGGCTGTCTGCCGGATATCCTACGTATAAGAAAGAAAAGGTGATATTTGATGTGACGCGGATCACGCGCGTATAAATTTGAGACAAAAATTACGTTCCCTAGGGCTCAAGGAAGCCGCTAGGCGAAAGCGAGGCGCTTCCGGTCGAATAGCTTTCCGCGAAAAAGCGGAAACGGCTTACCGCCGGATCAAGCGGACGCGGCTGTGGAGCTCGATGCGAGGCGCAGGATGGATTGGGTTTCGCGCACCAGCGCGGCGAAGAGTTCGGCTGCGGGCAAGCCGCGGCTCATGCCCGCTGCTTGCCCCGCCCAGAGCGATAAATACTCCGGGCGGTTGGCCTGTCCCGCGGCTCGGCGGATCGGGCCGGTCAGCGCGTTCTGGATTGGATAGGGAGGAATTTCGGCTGCAAACGGGGTTAGCTTGCGCATGAACTCGTTCACGATCCCGCGTGCGTGCCTTCCGGAATAGATGCGGCTGACGCGCGTCTGATCGTCGCGCGCGGTCATGAGGGCATTTCTCCATGCCGCGGGGATGCCGGATTCGGGGCAGCTCAGAAAGGCGGTGCCCATTTGGGCGCCTGCCGCTCCCAGGATGAGCGCCGCGGCGATTCCTCGTCCGTCCATGATTCCGCCCGCGGCGATCACCGGGACGCGAACCGCATCCGCCATTTGCGGCACGAGGGCCATCGTGCCCACCAGAGACGATTCAGGGTCGCCAAGGAACGTGCCGCGATGCGCGCCTGCTTCGGATCCTTGCGCGCAAATCAGATCCACGCCAACGGCGTCCCAGGCTTTCGCCTCGGCGACGGTGGTGGCGGTGCCCATCACGAGAATTCCGCGGGACTGAAGCGCGGCGACCTGCGACTCGGTCAAAATGCCGAATGTAAAGCTGGCTAGCGCAGGCCGTTCTTCGAGCACGGCCTGAAACTGGGCCTCATTGTCTTCACAATACGCCGCCAGGGGTTCACCCGGAGGAAGCCCAAGCTCTTCACGGATCGGGGCGAGCAATTCGACGGCGCGCGCCACCTGATTCGGGTCGGGATTGGGGCGGGCCAGGATGAACAAATTCACGCTGAAAGGCTTGTTGGAAAGCTGGCGAACGCGCGCGATGCCCGCGTGGATGGCATCGGGCGAGAGCACAGCCGCCGCGAACGCGCCGAGCCCCCCTGCATTGGAAACGGCGGCGGTGAGTTCCGGGGTGGAGGCGCCGGCCATCGGCGCGAGAAGGATGGGATACTCGACGCCGAGCAGTTCCGTAAGCGGGGTAGCCGGGAACATACGGCTCAATTCTAATACGACTAAATTCTAATCGTAATATTCCGCGCCGAGGTGGGTGATCAGCTCTTCGCCCATCATCCAGCGCAGGGTGTTTTTCAGCTTCATGAGCTGGATGAAGAGGTCGTGTTCGGGATACAGCTCGGGCGCGCACATGGGCGACTTGAAATAGAAGCTGAGCCACTCCTGAATGCCGCGCATGCCGGCGCGCTTAGCGAGGTCGAGGAAGAGCACCAGGTCGAGCACGATGGGCGCGGCGAGAATCGAGTCGCGGCAGAGGAAATCGACTTTGATCTGCATGGGGTAGCCGAGCCAGCCGAAGATGTCGATGTTGTCCCAGCCCTCTTTGTTGTCGCCGCGCGGCGGGTAGTAGTTGATGCGGACCTTGTGGTAGAAGTTGCCGTAAAGCTCGGGATAGACCTTCGGCTGCAGGATGTATTCGAGCGCGCCGAGCTTCGATTCTTCCTTGGTCTTGAAGGAGCCGGGATCGTCGAGCACTTCGCCGTCGCGGTTGCCGAGAATGTTGGTGGAGAACCAGCCGTTGAGTCCGAGCATGCGGGCCTTGAAGGCGGGCGCGAGGACTGGTCTTCATCAGGGTCTGGCCGGTCTTGAAGTCCTTGCCAACGATGGGCACGTTCTTGTCTTTGGCGAATTCCTCGAGAGCGGGGATATCGACGCTCAGGTTCGGCGCGCCGTTCGCGTAGGGAACCTCTTCGGCGATGGCGGCGTAGGCGTAAAGCATGGAGGGCGCAATGGCGGGATGATTTGCCTTCATGGCCTTCTTCGAAGGACGGCAAATCCTTGTGAACGTCCTCGGGCCTTCAGGAAAACTTCGGTGGAGCCGCACCACACCATCACGAGGCGGTCGAGCTTGTTCTTCTTTTTGAAGCGCGCGATGTCGTCGCGAATCTGCTCGGCGAGATCGAACTTGTTCTTGCCCTTCTTGACGTTGGTGACCGTTGAGATTCTTCACGTAGTTCTGATCGAAGGCGGCCTTCATGGGCTTGATGCTCTTGAGGAATTTCTTGGACTTTGGCGAGGTCCTTCGGCGTCGAGCACGCCGGCCTTGGCAGCGGCTTCGTAGGCGCTGTCGGGGAAGATGTCCCAGCCGCCGAAGACGATGTCTTTGAGGGCGGCGAGCTTCACGAATTCGCTGATTTTCGGCACGCGCGCTTCGGTCCGCTTGCCGAGGCGAATCGTGCCCATCTGCGTGAGCGAACCCACCGGCACGGAGTGACCCTGCCGCACGAGCTCCACGCCCGACATCACCGTGGTGGCCACCGCGCCCATCCCCGGCGTGAGCACTCCGAGTTTCCCTTTTGGCGGAGCAATACTAACGGGCCTGCGCATTCCGTTTCCCCCTGATCTTGCTGCTTAGATTGGTCGCGTGTGATGCAATGCCGCGCGCCGGTTGGCACAAAGTAAGACATGATGCTGCATCCGAGCAGCATTTGCAACCTTGCGGCTGAAAGTTGGGGAAAGAAAAAGCGGCTTCGTCGCTGCGCTCGGAATCACAATACGTGGCCCTATATGGCTCCGGCCAGGAGGAGCGCGCGAACCCGCCAACCAGTTGGGCGGGGAAGGATGAGGCCCGGAGAAGACCCGGCTACTGAATCCAGACCGTTTTTATGTCGGTGAATTCGCGGATGCCGTGGACGCCGAGCTCGCGGCCGTAGCCCGACCACTTGATCCCGCCGAAGGGAAGCCGCGGGTCGGAGGCCACCATTTTGTTCACGAAGACCATGCCGGACTCGATGTCGTTGATGAAGCGCTCGCGCTCGGCGTCGTCGTTGGTCCACACGCTGGCGCCCAGGCCGAAGCGGCTGTCGTTGGCGATGCGGATGGCGTCGTCGATATTTTTTGCCGGGAACATGTTAGCGACGGGGCCGAAAAACTCCTCGACGTAGGCCGGCGTTCCGTGCGCGATGTCCGCCAGCACAGTGGGAGCGTAGAAATAACCGGGGCGGTCGAGCCTTTTGCCTCCGGTGACGATGCGCGTGCCGGTCTTTGACAGAGCGCGCCACCTGATCCTCGATATCTTTCAGGCCACTCTCGGTGGACAGCGGGCCGAGATCGGTTTTTTCATCGAAGGGATCGCCGATTTTGAGGGCTTCCATCGCGGCCACGAAACGCTTCTGAAATTCCGCGGCGATGGGCTCGGCGATGATGAAGCGCTTGGCGTTGATGCAGGACTGGCCGTTGTTGAGGATGCGCGACTTTCACGGCCGTGGCGACGGCTTCGTCGAGGTTCGCGCTGGGCATCACGATGAAGGGGTCGCTGCCGCCGAGTTCCAGCACGACTTTCTTCACGCGCTTGGCCGCGCCCATTCCGACGTCGATTCCGGCGCCTTCGCTGCCGGTGAGAGTGGCCGCGGCGACGCGCGGATCATTGAGAATCGAATCAACCTTGGCCGCGCCGATCAGAAGCGTCTGAAACACGCCCTCGGGGAAGCCCGCACGGCGGTAGAGATCTTCGATCATCAGACGCGCATTGCGGCACGTTGGAAGCATGCTTGAGCAGCATCACGTTGCCCGCCATCAGCGCGGGAGCAGCGGCGCGAATCGCCTGCCAGAAGGGGAAATTCCACGGCATCACGGCGAGCACGGGCCCGAGCGGCTGATAGCGCACGAAGCTTTTCTTCGCGCCGGTGTCGACGACCTCATCGGCGAGGAATTTCTCGGCATTGTGGACGTAATAGCGGCAGGCGGTGGCGCATTTGGCGGCTTCGTCGATGGCGGAACGAAACGTCTTGCCCATTTCGAGGGTCATCATCTTGCCGTAAAGCTCTTTTTCGGCTTCGAGGATTTCGGCGGCCTTCGTCATGGCCTTGGCGCGCTCGGCAAAGCGACGTCTTGCGGAAGCGGAGGAAAGCGTCTTTCGCACGCTGGAGCTTTTCATCGATCTGCGCGTCGGTCAGCGGCTCGAAGGTCTTGATCACTTGTCCGGTGGCCGGATTGGTGGTGGCGATTGGCATGGCGATTCCCCCCTGGCTTTTTGTTGTAGCGGGCCGCTGTCACAGACTCGCGACGCCTTAACTGCGACGCCGCGATAACAGCGATCGTTCCGTCTGACGACGCAAGCACCAGACCTTACCTTAGGGCTAACGGTGCGTCAACTGGGGTGGGCTGTGTTGGCGGGATACCGGTTTAGCGCGGACGGCCGAACCCCTGGCTGAGCGTTTGGTTGACCCGAAAGGCGGGAAGTGATATCACCACGGGCATGGTTACCCGAATTAGAGTAAGCATGATTCTTTTTCTTTTGGCGTCGCTGTTGGCGGCGCGGGCCTCGTTCGCGCAGGTGGATTTGTCCGGCGAGTGGGGCGAGAAGGGCCCCAAGGACGCGCCCGACGCCGAGATCGGCGATTACACGGGCCTGCCCATCAACGACCAGGCGCGCATGCGGGCCGATACGTGGGACGCGGAAAAGTGGACGGAGATCGAGCACGAATGCGAGCCGCATCCCGCCGATTACGCTCCACGCGGCCCGTCGAGCATGCGCGTGTGGCCCGACCTCGATCCGTTGACGCAGGAAATTACCGCATGGCACGACACGATCATGTGGATGCTCCCCCAGCGCGCGATCTACATGGATGGCCGGCCGCACCCGCCGGAGTATGCGGTGCACACGTGGCAGGGTTTTTCTACGGGGGAATGGGAAGGGGACATGCTGCGGGTGTTCACCACGCATATGAAGGAGGGCTGGCTGCGGCGCAACGGCCTGCCGCGCAGCGATCAGGCCACGATGGTCGAGTACTTCATTCGCCATGGCGAATTTCTTACGCTGGTGAGCGTGCTGAGCGATCCGGCCTATCTAACGCAGAAATTGGTTCGCACCTCCCACTGGATCCTGAATCTGGGTTTTGCGCTTACGCCGTCTCACTGCATACCGAGCGTCGAGATCGACCACCCCAAAGGCTGGGTGGCGCACCACTTGCCGGGCACGAATAAGTTTTTGAGCGAATACGCGCAAACCTACGGAATGCCCATCGAGTCAGCGCGGGGCGGAGCGGAGACGATGTACCCCGAATATGAAATCAAGATGGCGACGCTGCCGATTCCTCCGCCACGGGCGGGAGGCTGCAAGGACTTGAGCGCGTATGGCCGGCACGGTTGCTGAACTTCGCGTCCCGCAGCGACCGGCCCACGGCCGAGGCTAGCGGGCCTTTACGTTGAAGAACCAGAACGGGCCTTCGACTTGCGTGAACCAGTGGGTCAGGCCGTTCGGAATGACGACCACATCACCGGCGGAGATGCGCCGCGATTCACCCCCCTCCATCCTGCGCGCCATTTTAGTTTCCGTGAAGGGCTTGCCGTTGGGATAGGTTGCAGGTGTAATGTCGTCCACCAATTTGCCGCCGGTGATGAGCATTGCCGATCCCTTCACGACGTAAACGATGTCGGTATACGTCATGTGTACCTCGGCGGCCATGGTTTTCAGGCGCTGGCTCGTCTTCACGTCGAAGTTTCGGGAGCCGTAGTCGGGGGCGTAGAGAGTCTCGTCCATGCCTTTATGGTGTGCGAAATTCGCCTCGACCTCCTGCTTCGAAAAGTAGATGAGCTTGTGGGGCTGGGAGCTTGTGGAGGTATCGTCGCCTGGTTGGGCTGAGAGCGTGCCGCCTAGCGTAAAAATTGCAATGGCCAGAATTGATGCCAGTTTCACTCGTCCGATGATCATCTGGATGCCTCCTGATTTTTTCTCCCGGTGGGAAACGCCCGTCATTAATCTTTGCCGCGAGCTCTACCACAATCTCTACCGCAGTGCTCGTTTTATGCGAGCGAATGCGGGTCCGGGGCCGATGCATGGTACGCTTTTGCCGCCGCCTTCACAACGATTTTGGAGCGGATTTTGGCGCGGAGGCTATGCCCAAGCATTTGCGGGGGCGGGCTGTCGAGAGCCGTCGCAATCAACCCGTTGCCGATGTCTGGCAGGCACTCTGGCTTGACCGAGTTTATTGAGCCGGGTTACGCTTAACCGACGTACCGGAGCAGGCGCCGCCGAACTTGATGAAGCAAACCGTCCGACTTGCCGGGGGAATCAACGAGTTCTTCGGCACCCTCGATGAAAATCTGAAGTATTTCGAATCCTCTCTGAAGGTCCGGACACATCTGAAGGACCATAACCTGGAAATCGAAGGCGACCCCAAGCAGGTGGAGCGCGCCGCGCGGATCGTGGATGCCTATAACCAGCGCGTGCTGGAAGGGCGCATCCCCAACAGCCAGGAAGTGAAGGCGCTGCTGCACGTGGCCGCCGATGAGCCGGTGGCGACTCTTCACGGGGCTTTTTCGCCCACTCGAACGCGCGTGCTGGGCAAAAAGAGCGTCGCGCCCGAAGAGTCCGAACCAGAAGCGCTACATCGAGGCGCTTGAAACCCACGACATGGTGTTCGCCATCGGGCCCGGAGGCACGGGAAAGACGTATCTTGCCGTTGCCATGGCGGTATCGGCGCTGCTGTCAAAGCAGGTGAACCGCATCATTCTGGCGCGGCCGGCGGTGGAAGCGGGCGAGACGGCTTGGGTTTCTTCCCGGGACGCTTCAGGAGAAGGTCGATCCCTACATGCGCCCGCTCTATGACGGCGCTTCACGATCTTCTCGAAGCCGATAAGCTGGAGAGCTTCCTGGAGAAGGGAATTATCGAGGTTGCGCCGCTCGCATTCATGCGCGGGCGCACGCTGAACGATTCCTTCGTGATTCTCGACGAAGCGCAGAATACGACCAGCGAGCAGATGAAAATGTTCCTCACCCGCCTGGGATTCAATTCGAAGGCGGTGATCACGGGCGACGTGACGCAGATCGATCTGCCGAACGACCGGCGATCGGGCCTGGTGGAAGCGATCGAAGTGGTCGGCGAAGATCGAGGGAATCGCGCTCGTTTATTTCGATGAGCGCGACGTCGTGCGGCACAACCTGGTGCAGCGGATCATTAAGGCTTACGACGAATATGGCGGCGGCCAGCCGAAACGCCACGGGCGGACGGCGGCTTCAAGCCGCCGGGCAGGAGCGCCTGAAGCGGCCGCGAGGAAGCCGTCGTCTTGCCAGCTTCGATCCTTCGGCCGTTGATTGCTTACTTTGATCGCGTGCACTTATTCTGCAATGATCGTGAATCGCCAGCGGCGTATTCCCATCTCGGACTCGAAGCCTCAGGTCGATTCACTGCGAGCGCGATGAAGCTGCTCGGCCTGCTCTGCCGGATCGCTAACCGTCTGTTTCGTAACCGAAGGCGTGATGGCCCGTTGGAACCAGACCTATCGTGGCAAAGACCGACTCGACCGATGTATTGTCCTTCCCCAGCGGCGAAGCGGACCGCACAGACGAACTCCAGGGCAAAAGCGAGACGGCAGAAATGGCTCAAGAACGCGTGCTATCTCGGAGACATTGCGATCGCGCCGCTGAATGGCCCGGAAAAACTCGCTCCGGTATGGCCGCACGCTCGATGACGAGATGCGCATCCTGATTCTTCACGGCATCCTTCATCTTATGGGCTACGACCATGAGACCGATACCGGCCAGATGGAGCGGCGCGAGCGGCGCCTGCGCCGAGCGCTTGGACTTAGCCTGAACATGCCGATTTTCCTCTATACGTTGGGTGTACTGGCGCTGACGATAGGCCTCGCGGTCTTTTCCTACCTGGACCGTGTTTATCGCGAGTTTGGCCACGTCACGACGGGCCGCATTCACCGCCACCTGGAGACTTTTGAAGCGGAAATCGAGCCGCGCTTCAAGATGGAGCGGCGGCAGGGCCGCGCCTGATTTTCAATTTGCTCGACCCGGTTGTGGCTGGTGCTGGTGGCCGCGGTCACTGCTCGCGGGGTGATTTTTTTCGTTCCGGGCACGTGGGAAACGGCCGTCGAAATGGTTTTTTTTCTGAGCGCCGAGGTGGTGATCGCAATGCAGTTCTGGCCTTCGGTGCTTCTGGCGGGACTGCCCGGCGACTGGATTGCGCCGTTGGTGCCGGTTGTGCGCTTTTTCGTTTGGATCATATGGCCGATCCAATTCGTGCTGGAGCTTCTGGTATCCGTGCTGCATGTGTCCGAGGAAGAACCCGTGGCCGAAGTCGGCGACCAGCAGGCCATCGAGGCGCTGGTGGACGCGGCCACCGAAGAGGGAATTATCGAGCAGGATGAGGCACGGCTGATCGAGCAGGTGGTCGAATTCGGAGACAAGCGCGTGCGCGATGTGATGACGCCGCGGCCGGACGTGGTCGCCATTCCGGCGCTCCGCCACGCTCGAGGAGCTGAACAGCCTGGTGGTGAAAACGAAATTCTCCCGCGTGCCGGTTTACGAGAAATCGCTCGACGACGTCGTGGGGATCGCGATGGGCAGGGACATGCTCGAGGTACCCGACAACGAGGCCGCCCATCGCACGGTGCGCGAACTGATGCGGCCCGCGCTGTTTGTGCCGGAGATGAAGTTTGGCTCCGAGCTGCTGAAGGAAATGCAGAACAAGAATCAGCAGATGGCTATCGTGATCGATGAGTATGGGCTGATGGCGGGGATCGTCACGATCGAAGATCTGGTCGAGGAAATCATCGGCGAGATTGGCGAAGAGGACCGGCGGCCGGCTCCCGACGTGATCCGGGAGTCAGGCGGCGCGATGGTGCTTGCGCGGCAGCGTGCCGGTCGACAAGATTGGCGAGCTTTTCGGCGTTCAGCTCGACGAAGCCTCGCAGCACTCCGACGCCACCACGATCGCGGGGCTTCTCAATGGCATTGCGGGGCACGTTCTTCGAACCGGAGAAGTGGTCGAATTCGACGGGCTGCGGTTTGAGGTGCTGGAAGCGAACCAGCGCAAGGTGCTTCGCGTCCGCGCCCGCAAGCTCGCGGCTGGAGTGGCGTCGCCTGCCCTTATCCTAGTTCGCGTGCTCTAGTCTGTTTTAGGGCCGGTTCAGTGACGGTGCCGCCGATTCTCCCGTCAGGCGGGCGACTTCCTGGCGCAAGTCCCGCAGTTCGCGCTGCAATTCCGGCAAGCGATTGAAAATCGCGACGGATTTACGCCACGCGAGATTATTCATCGCGGGATATCCGGAGTAGATGGCCCGCGGGGGGACATCCGCGGGGATGCCGCTTTGTGCCGTCACGATAGCGCCGTCGCCGATCGTGAGGTGGCCTGCCGCTCCGACTTGGCCGGCCAGGATGCAACTGTTTCCGACGTTCGTGGTTCCCGCAAGACCTGCCTGGCCGCATAGCAGCGTATCTTCGCCGACCTTGCAAGCATGGCCGACCTGTACGAGGTTGTCGATCTTCGTGCCGCGGCCGATATGCGTTTCTCCCACCGTGGCACGATCGATCGCGGAATTCGCCTGGATTTCCACGTCGTCTCCGATGATGGCGATTCCTGATTGCCGCATCTTGTACCACTGGCCATCCGGTTGCCGGGCAAATCCGAAGCCATCGCTCCCTACGACGACGCCATTCTGAAGGAGTACGCGGTCGCCGATTCGGCATCCTTCTCGAACGGTGGCATGGGCATGGGCGAAAAAGTTATCGCCGATCTTAGCCCCGCGATAAATTGTCACGAAGCTATGCAGCACGGCGTTTTTCCCGATACGGACGCCCTCGTCCACATAGCAGTAAGGGCCGATATGGGCTCCGGCGCCTATTTCGGCGGACTCGGCAATTACAGCGGTCGGATGGATCCCGGGTGGATACTCGGGCTGCGGATGAAATAATTCGATCGCCCGCGCGAAGTCGAGGTACGGATTGCCGGAGCGCAGCGCCGCCATGCGCATCGGCCCGGCGTCCCGCGCCACCAGGATGGCCGAAGCGCTGCGTCTTCTCGAGAGCTGGCCGATATTTCCGGTTCACGAGAAACGTCAGCTCGCCCGCCTGTCGCTTCCTCGATTCCGGCGACGCCGGTAATTTCAAGACTGGCGTCGCCTTCAAGGTCGCAGCCGAGCTTCTTGGCGAGTTCTCCCAGATTCATCGAGAGATTCTCCTCTTTGTCTCGATGTGACACACATCCAAGCTGATGAGCCTAGGCGTGCTACCTGAGCTTGTAAAGGCTTCCAGGCGGCCGCGATGGGGAAGCGCTATTCCGCGAACAGGTTCGATTGGATCGCGTCGGTTTTGGATCCGATGTCGCGACGGTCGCGCGGGGTACGGCGGGCGACGCCCACTACGCCCAGGACTTTCATTTCGGTCAGCGCTGTTCGAGGGATGAACATGCGCAGCGTGTTGCCGTGGAGATCGGGTGGCGTGATCTGTACCCCTGCGTCCAGCAAGTCGAGCAGATTGTTTCCGACGATGCCTTCCATGACCTCTCCGTCGCGAAAGCGGAGCCGTACCCAGAGCCCATCGAGTTTGGGACGGCTGAGAAACGTCTTTCGCTCCAGCTCAAACGAGTCGCTGAACTCGCGCACAAAATAGACGCTCTTGATGTCGCGCGAAGCTGACCGGGCGCCGCTCGCCAGCCGGAGTAAGAAGCTCGACCGACTCCGCACCCCCGAGCGAAGCGGGGTTCAAGTAGCCCTTCAGGGAAGAGGCGTCCAGGAAAAGGACGACGACTTTCTTGTGGGTCGAGGATGGCGTGGCTTGGTTCTTCACAGCGAGGAGGCCTTTTTCCGGATCACTGTTGCTATATCCTGAGGGATTATGTTATCTTTCCCGATGGTTTTGTCAACTCATTGGTGTTTAAAGGGTTAGCATCGGAGTTTCCGCCGATTGACCATTAAAGGACAGGTCCTCCGATCGGCTTCCGTCATAACCTTTGTAACCCTTATCAGCCGGATTTGCGGATACTTACGCGATCAACGGGTAGCATTATTACTGGGCACGTCGCCTGCCGCCGATTCGTTCGTCCTCGCGTTTCGCGTACCCAACCTTATACGCCGGATGACGGCGGAGGGTTCGCTCGGTGCGTCCTTTATTCCCGCTCTTTACCGGGTACTTCGGAACCGACACGCGGGCGGCCGCGTGGGGTTTCGCTCAAAAAGTCTTCTGGGATATGGCTGTCGTGCTGGCCGTTCTTGCTGTGCTGGGGGTCGTGTTCTCCCGCCAGATCATCGGCCTCTTCACGATTTTCAGCGGCAACGCGGCGCATTGGGGCCTGGCTGTTTCCCTCAATCGGATCATTTTTCCCGTCGATCTTTTTTCTGGGTTTGGCGGCCGTGGCGTCGGCGATCCTGAACAGCTTTCACGTGTTTGCGATACCGGCGGCCACGTCGATTTTTTTCAATCTAAGCTTCATCGCGTTCTCGTTTCCATTCCTGTACCGTCCCGTTCTGCGTTTGATGTCCGGAAATTTGCAGACGCCCGCCGTGGCGCTGGGAATCGGCATTCTTGTGGGAACATTCGCTGCAATTGGCGATTCAGATCCCAGCGCTCGCCAAGCGAGGGATGAAATTTCCGGTGTCGGTATCGGTAAGCGACCCGGGCGTGAGGCAATTCGGGCGTTTAATGGGGCCGAGCTTTTTCGGGATGGGCGTTTACCAGATCAATCTGTTCGTGGATACGCTGTTCGCCACATCCTCGCGCATGCCTTCGGGCAGCATCATGTCGCTGTACGTGGCGGATCGCGTGATGCAATTGGTGCTGGGAAGCTACGCGATCGCGATGTCCACCGCGCTGCTGCCCACCATGTCGCATCAACTGGCGGCGGGGAAGCTGGGCGAGATGAAGCATACGTTCGGTTTCGCGCTGCGCATCGTTTCATTCATCACGATTCCCGCGGCCGTCGGGCTGGTTCTTTTGCGGAGCCCGATCATATCTGGTGCTGTTCCAGCACGGCCATTTTGCGGCGGAGTCGACCGCGCTTACGGCGAACGCGCTGCTGTATTATGCGCTGGGGCTGCCGGCATTCGCCGCGATCAAACTCATCACTCCGATGTACTATTCGGCGCAGGACACGGCCACGCCGGCGCGCGTGGGAGCGTATGCTTTGGGCGCGAACGTTCTGTTAAACGCGGTGTTCCTGCTTTTCGCGTTCCGGTATCTCTCGAACGGAAGTCCGGCGCTCGCAAGTTCGCTCGCGGCTTATTTCAATTTCGCGCTGCTGTTTCTGTTATTTCGCAAGCGCTATGGCGCGCTGGGCTTTCGGGGCGTGGCGGCTTCGCTCGGAAAAATGGCAATTTGCGCGGTGGCAATGGCGATCGCTACCTATTCTGCGCTGCACGCGGCTGATTTCAGCGCGGTTCGGCATTTGCTGGTGCGTGCCGGGATGCTTGCGGGGATGATCGCCGGATCGGTGGCGGTGTATTTGGGCCTGGCGTGGCTGTTGCGGTGCGAGGAGCTTTTCGAGTTTCTCCTCCTCGTAAGGCGTTCGGATGCGGCTGTGGCTGGCGAAGCCGGGATTACTAGAGTCCCAGAATCAGGGTTAGCGGGAGAGGCAGGCGAAGTGGAAGCTCACGTACGAACATTTCTGAATTATCTGCGGGTGGAAAAGGGATTGTCGGATAATACGATCCAGGCGTATCGCCGCGATATGGCGAAGTTTGCAGCGTTTCGCCGCCAAGCGCGGACTGGGAATGGCGGAGGTGCGCCGCGAGCACGTGGTGGATTTTCTCGGAAGTCTTTATCGGCGGAACCTGGATAGCCGGTCGGTGGCGCGTCACCTCGTCACCATCCGGCACTTTTTCCGGTTTTCGCTCACCGAGGGCGTGATCGAAGATGATCCGGCCGCAAACATCGAGTCTCCGAAGTTCCGCCAGAGCCTTCCGGAGTTTCTGAGCGTGGAAGAGGTCGACCGGCTGCTGCGGCAGCCCGACGCCACGGACATCGTGGGCATCCGGGACAAGGCCATGATCGAATTGATGTATTCGACGGGGCTGCGGGTTTCCGAACTGTGCGGGCTGCGCATCTCGGATTTGCAGATGGACCCGGGATGCCTTCGCTGCATCGGCAAGGGCAATAAGGAGCGTCTCGTTCCCGTGGGACATAAGGCGCTTGGAGGCCGTGCAGACGTACCTTCGCGAGGCACGGAAGGATCTCTCGCACGGCGTGGCCTCTCCCTATCTGTTCTTGAACCAGAAGGGGCACAAGCTGAACCGGATCGCTTTCTGGAAGATACTGGGCGAATACGGCCGGAAGGCCGGGCTGCGAAAGGCTCTGACGCCGCACATGCTGCGCCACAGCTTTGCGACGCACCTGCTCGACCGCGGCGCCGACCTGCGATCGGTGCAGATGATGCTGGGCCATTCCGACATTTCCACCACGCAGATTTACACGCATGTCGTGGAAGAACGGTTGAAACAGGTCTACAAGGCGCATCATCCGCGCGCTTGAGAGAGATTCAACGCGAAACGGAGGAGAACGAAACCCTCATGCCCGATTACATGTTTTTGCTGGAAAGCCGGCTGTCCCCTGAGCAACGGGCGGTGCTGGAGCGCGATGCAGGAACTGGCGCGAGCGCAGGAATTGAATATTTACTTGACGGGAGGAGCTGTCCGGGACCTGATCTCGGGACAGCCCATTCGCGACCTCGACTTCACGGTGGAAGGAAATCCCGGGAAGATGGTGCGCGAGCTTGAAAAGGGCGGCGCGCGCGTGGTTTCCGAGAACGAGCGCATGCGGCATTACGAAGTGATTTTCGCAGGCGACGTGGACGGCTCGATTTCAGCGGCTCGCGACGACGTCTACGAACGGCCAGGCACAAAACCGGAATACCGCTTTTCCGGGAATCATGGAGGATCTGCGGAGGCGCGATTTTTCGGTGAACGCGATCGCGATGTCGCTGAACACGCAGTCCCGGGGACTGCTCCTCGATCCGATGAACGGTCTCGCTGACCTGGAGCGGCAGGAGGTTCGCGCGCTGTCGATTCATGCGTTCACGAACCAGCCGATTCGGCTGGTTCGCATCCTGCGGTACGCGGCCCGCATGGGCTTTAAGATCGAATCGCGCAGCCAGGAATGGTTCGACCTGGCCGTGGAGCGCGGTCTGCACGAGAATCTTCAAGGGGCCGACATGGGGGAGGAGTTCCGGGCGCTGACGCGCGAAGACAATCCTGTGGCGACGCTGAAAGTATGGGAATCGCACGGATTGCTGGCGGCGGTGCATCCTCAGTTGCAGAAGCGCAAGCCCGATTACGACAGCCTTAATAAGCTGGCGCGCGTGCGCGTCAATCTATATTCCGCCGGCATCCGTCCGAGGCTGTCGCGCCCGGTGCTGTATTACACGCTGGCGCGTTTGAAGCCGCGGGATGCGGCGGCAGCCATGCGGGCGATGGAATTTCGTGCGGCGGAGATTGAAGCTCTCGGCGAGTTGGTGCCGGAAGCGCAGAAAATCGTGAACATCCTCAAGGGCCGCAAGACAAACGCGCCCAAGGATGCTTATTCCTACATCGCGTCAATGCCCACTGAGATGCTGGCTTTCATCGAAGTGGAGTTTCCCAATTCGCCCGTTGTGTCGAAGCTCCACAATTTCGTCCAGAAATGGCGGCCATTGCGGCAATCCCTGCCGGCCGGCGAGCTGGACGCGCTGGGAGTGCCGCGCGGCCCCAAGTTTGACAAGATCCTCGATCAGCTTTTTGAGATGCAGCTTCGCGGACGGGCGCGGACGCCCGAGGACCGCACCAAGGCGCTCCGGCAGCTTGCCGGGGTGAAAGAAGAGCCGAAGAAGAAACCAGAGAAAGAAAAGAAGAAGCGGGGAGAGAAGGGCAGCGCTGCGGCAGCCGAAGTAAAATCCGGAGCGAAAGCCGAAGCAACCAAGGCGACCGCCGATGCCGAGCATTCCAAGTCGGCGGCTGCCGCCATCGGCGCCAAGGCACAAGCCAAGCACGCCGCGGCTCACGTGGAAACCAAGCACAAGGGCGCGCCGCCGAAGCCCAAGCAGTCGACAGGGAGAAAGAGCGGCCGGCGCTAACCGGCGCACCGGCGCGAGGAGCTCCTGAGGCGGTCGAAGCAATGAGAGTTTCGGCTGAGATTTCCTCAGTTGAATTCGGTAATGCGAGTTTCTGATTCGATCAACCTGGTTTAAAATAGCCTTACATGGCGCATCCGAATTTCGTACATCTGCATCTGCATACCGACTACTCCCTGCTGGACGGTGCTTGCGAAATTGGCGAGCTTACGGCGGAAGCGGCCCGAAGGGGCATGCCGGCAGTTGCCGTAACCGACCACGGAAACCTCTTCGCGGCGGCGAATTTTTATCACAAGGCCACGACCCACGGCGTGAAGCCGATCATCGGGTGCGAAGTATACGTGGCGCCGGACAACCACAGGAATCGTGGCGCCGATGCCGAGCGCTCGAACCACCTCGTGCTTCTCTGCGAGAACGATGAAGGCTACCGCAACCTGATTCAGCTGGTCTCCACCGGATTCCTGGACGGCTTTTATTACAAGCCTCGCGTGGATCACGAACTGCTGGCGCAGCACAGCAAGGGCTTGATCGCGCTTTCCGCCTGCCTCCGTGGGGAAGTGGCCGACGCGCTGCTTTCCGAGAAGTACGATCAGGCGCGGACGAATGCGTATCGCCTGCGCGACATTTTCGGCAAAGGAAATTTCTTCCTCGAGGTGCAGGACCAGGGGCTCGAAGTAGAGACGCAGGATCAATCGCGATCTGGTGCAGCTATCGCGCGAGACCGGAATCCCGCTGGTTGCCACGAACGACTGCCACTACCTCACCACGTCTGACGCGCACGCCCAGGAAGTGCTGATGTGCATCCAGACGGGCAAGACGATGAGCGACACGCAGCGGATGAAGTTCGCCACCGACCAGTTCTATTTCAAGACGGCGGAAGAAATGGCGGAGGTATTCCGCGAGCTTCCCGATGCGGTTTCCCGCACGGTGGCGATCGCCGACCGCTGCAACGTGAAAATCCAGCGGGTGAGCAACCCGTTTCCGGAATTCAAGGTTCCCGAAGGCTATACGACCGATTCCTATTTTGAAAAGGTGGTGCGCGAGGGATTCGCATCGCGCGCGATGCAGCTCGAGCGGCTGGCGAAGGAGAATTGCCTGCGTCATCCGCTCGCGGAGTATGAGAGCCGGCTGACGCGCCGAAATCGAGATGATCAAGAAGATGCGCTTCGCCGGCTACTTCCTGATCGTTTGGGATTTTATTCACTACGCGCGCTCGCAAGGGATCCCGGTGGGGCCGGGCCGCGGATCGGCCGCGGGCAGCCTGGTGAGCTATGCGCTGCGCATCACCGACGTCGATCCGCTGCAGTACGAATTGCTCTTTGAGCGCTTTCTCAATCCCGAGCGAATCTCCATGCCCGATATCGACATCGACTTCTGCATGCGCCGCCGCGGCGAAGTGATCGAATACGTGCGAAAAACGTACGGCGAAAAGAGCGTCGCGCAGATCATCACGTTCGGCACGATGGCGGCGAAGGCGGCGCTGAAGGACACCGGCCGCGCGCTCGATATGCCGTACGGCGACGTGGATCGACTCGCGAAGCTCGTGCCCAACCAGCTGAACATCTCGCTGGATGAGGCGCTGAAGCAATCGCCTCAGCTGGAGCTCAATGCGCGAGAAAGACCGACGCAGGTGAAGGAAGTCGTTGAGGTGGCGCTGCGGCTGGAGGGGCTTGCGCGGCACGCTTCGACTCACGCGGCCGGGCGTGGTGATTTCCCCGCGGCCGCTCACGGAAATCGTGCCGCTCTACAAGTCCAACAAGGACGAAATCACGACGCAGTACGACATGAACGCGCTCGAGCGCATCGGCCTACTGAAGATGGATTTTCTGGGCCTGACCACGCTGACCGTTCTCGATGATGCTGTTCGCTTGATTAAGCAGAATCGCGGAATCGACGTGGAGCTAGCGACACTGGCGCTTGACGACAAAGCGACGTACGCGCTTTTCACCCGCGGCGACACAACCGGAATCTTCCAGTTTGAGTCGCACGGGATGCGCGACATCCTGCGGCGGTACCAGCCTACGCGGCTGGAGGATCTGACCGCGCTGAACGCGCTTTATCGCCCCGGCCCTATCCAGGGCGGCATGATCGACGATTTCATCGCGCGCAAGCACGGCAAGAAAAAAGTCAGCCTACGACCTTCCCGCGCTCGAGGAGATATCTATCCGAGACGTGGGGCGTCATCCTGTACCAGGAACAGGTGATGCAGATTGCCAACCGCTTGGCGGGATTTTCGCTGGGCGACGCCGATCTTCTGCGCCGCGCGATGGGCAAGAAGAAGCCTGAGGAGATGGCGGCGCAGCGGGAGAAATTTCTTACCGGCTGCGCGGCGCGCAAGGTGCCGGCAAAAAAGGCCGAAAAGATCTTCGATCTGATGGCGGAATTCGCGGGCTACGGCTTCAACAAGTCGCATTCCTGCGCCTACGCGCTGCTGGCTTACCAGACGGCATGGCTGAAGACTCACTATCCGGTCGAGTTCATGGCGGCGATGCTCACCTCGGAAACGGGCAACATCGAGAAGGTGGTGAAATATATCAATGAAGCCCGCAGCATGAGCATCACCGTGCTGCCCCCGGATGTGAACTCGAGCGACGTCGATTTCACGCCGGTGGGAGATCAGATTCGCTTCGGGCTTCGCGCGATCAAGAACGTGGGCGAGAACACGGTGAAAGGGATTCTCGCCGCCCGCGAAACGCTGGGCCGGTTCACGAGTTTTTATGAATTCGTCGAGTCGGTGGAGGCGCGCCAGCTCAACAAACGTGTTCTCGAAAGCCTGATCCGGGCGGGGGCCATGGATGGGCTGAGCGCGCATCGAGCTCAGATGATAGCCGTCACCGATCGCGCCGTGGAACGCGCCCAGAAACTGCAGCGCGCGCGCGACAGCGGACAACATGGCTTGTTTGGCGGGAGTTCCCTGCAAGCCGAGGCTCTGGCGCCAGAGATTCTGCCGGAGGTCGAGGAATGGCCGGAGCACGAGATTCTTGCGGCGGAGTACGCGACGCTCGGCTTCTACATCTCGGGGCATCCCCTCGACAAATATGCGGGACGCTTGAAGGATCTGAACGCGACGGAACTTTCCTCTATGGAAGGGAAGCGAAACAACGAGGACATTGTTGTCGCCGGAATTATTGTGCAGGCGCGGCCCATGCGTTCGCGGCGTGGCGCGCGCTGGGCCATCCTGACTTTGCAGGACCGCACCGGGGTGATCGAGGCGCTGGTGTTTCCGGAGGCGTTTCAAAAGCTCGAGCCAATCCTCAATGCAGCCACGCCGCTTTTGGTCAAGGGACGGGTTGCCGTGGAAGACGTGGGGACGCGGGTGATTGTGTCGGACGCGCGGCTGCTCGATCAGGTGGCCGATCGTCCGCCGAGCCTGCTTCGCGTGCGGTTGGATCTGAGCGCGGTGAACAACGGGGCGTTAAACGAGTTGCATGACCTCTTTTCGAGCCGTCCGGGCCGCTGCCGCGTGGCCTTCGAGTTGGTGAAGGAAGATGGCACGGAGGCGACACTCGAGGCTTCCAGCGCCGTGCGCGCCGACAAGGAGTTGGTTGAGCGGGTGCGGGAGATTTGCGGCAGCGATTCCGTGGCGGTGGTGCAGTAACGAGGGCTTGTGACGGCGGACGAGAAGAAAGACAGGCGCTTACTAGCGCGTCGCCGTCTGCGGCGGATGCGCGAACTCGCGCGGCAGCGCAAGGCTTCTGAGGCGAAGCAACGCAGCGCGCAATCGGCACGAGAAGAGCAGGCAGCGGCTTCGCGAACGGCACGCACGCCGGCCCGGAAAGCAGCGAAGGATTTACCCTCCGTCGCGGCCGATGCGGTGAACCAGCGGCAATTAGAGATTGACGCGCTCGAACGCAACGTTTCGGAATTAAGCCTCCTGCCGAACCCTTCGGAAGCTACTTCAGCCGATATCGCGCGCATTCGACGGGAGGTCGACGAGCTGAAGCGCGACTTTTACGTGCATCTTCAGTCCTGGCAGCGCGTTCTTCTCGCGCGCCACCCGCAGCGGCCCTACACGGATGATTTCATCCGGCTGCTCTTTGAGAACTTCAGCGAGATTCACGGCGACCGGAACTTTGCCGACGATCCCGCGCTGATCACCGGCATGGCATGGTTTCACGGGAAGCCTGTGATGATCGTCGGCAGCCAGAAGGGCCGCGACACAAAGCAGCGCGTGGCACGCAACTTTGGACAGGCCAAGCCGGAAGGCTACCGGAAGGCGCTGCGGGCGATGCAGCTTGCGGCAAAGTACCGGCGGCCCATTTTCGTTTTCATCGATACGCCGGGAGCCTACCCCGGAGTGGACGCGGAGGAACGCGGCCAGGCGGAAGCCATTGCGCATAACCTTCGCGAAATGTCCCGCTTGCCGGTGCCCATCGTGGTTACGATCACGGGCGAAGGCGGATCGGGAGGGGCGCTGGCGATCGGCGTGGGCGACCGCGTGTTCATGCTCGAGAATTCCATTTTTTCCGTGATTTCGCCGGAAGGCTGCGCTTCGATCATGTGGCGGGATTCGACGAAAGCCGAACTGGCGGCCGAGGCATTGAAGATCACCGCCCCCGATCTGCTGGAGCTCAAGCTCATTGACGGGATAATCCCCGAGCCGGAAGGCGGCGCCCACGTGGGTCACGCCGCCGCGGCGAGGCTTCTCGATCCTTTTCTCTCCAGCACGCTTGCCGAACTCTCGCAACTTTCAGCCGATCAGCTTGTCGACCGGCGCTACCATAAATTCCGCAGCATGGGACGGTTTTTCGCTTAATTTGCGGCGTGTTCGATGCGCCGCCTTGACACGCGCGGGGCTGGACTAAGGTTAAGCTCCCTGGGCCTTCTGTGCCTGGCCATAGACGTGGATGTCGAGAAATTTTAGCGACAGCGTCCAGGCGAGTGCGGCAGCCGTGGGGTTGTAGCTTTCGCGCGCATCGCAGTTGAAGCCATGGTCGGCGTCCGAAATTTCCACGTTCACGTAGGTCTTACCGACCCGCTTCAATTCGTCCGTCAGGGCGCGGATTTGTTCCTGGGGGATGTGCTTATCGAGACCGCCCCAGAAGAACAACACAGGAGCGGACAAATTGGCGGCCCTCGGAAGCAGAGCGGGCGCAATGCCGCCTCCGTAGAACGAAATCGCGGCGCGCAGGGGAACGGTGGAAGCCGCGAGAAACGACATGCGTCCTCCCATGCAGAATCCGATGCTCGCGATGCGGTCGGGTACGGCTTGGGGATGGGTTTTTAGCCAGTCGTAGGCTGCTTCGATGTCCGCGACCTGTTCCGGCTCCTTCATCGCCTGCATCAGGGGCATGATCGTGGCGCGGTCGGTATAGCTGCCTTCAAACCCAGGCGCGGTTCTGTGAAATAGCTCGGGCGCAATAGCCACGTATCCTTCTCTAGCGATCCGCTCCGTGATGTCGCGAATATGCGCGTTTACCCCGAAAGCCTCCTGAAATACGAGAATTCCGGGGAATTTGCCTTCTTCGGCCGGCCGCGCTGTATAGGCGTTCATCGAAGTGCCGTCGGTAACTTGCAGCGTGACTCTCTGCGTCGCGATCTTCATTGCTACTCTCCCTCCCGAAATCGCATTGTAAGACAGCCGTTCCAGCATAATCGCTTTGGCCTGGAAGCGAAAACGACTGATAATAGTTATATGATTTTATTCGGATATTTCAAGAGGGCGGGAGGCGCCGGTTGGCGGGGATAATCAGCAACCTGGATTCGTCACAGGATCGGGAGTCGCTCCATTCCAGCGCCCCGAAAGCCGTCGAGACCCTTTCACTGACGCGTCTTTATGGTTCTTTAGTAGCCGTGGACCATTTGAATTTTTCCTGCGCGCAAGGCTCGATTTTCGGTTTGCTTGGGCCCAATGGCGCGGGCAAGAGCACGCTGATCAAGATGCTGACAACCCTGCTGCCGCCAAGTGAAGGCACGGCGACCGTGGCGGGTTACGATATCGTCCGGGAACCGCGCGCGGTGCGCCGCAGCATCGGGTATGTGTCGCAAATGCTTTCGGCGGACGGCGACCTGACCGGGTACGAGAATTTGTCGATTTCGGCAAAGCTTTACCTCGTGCCGGGCTCGGAGCGCGCGGCGCGTATAAAGCATGCCCTGGAGTTTATGGATCTTGCTCACGTAGCGAACAAGCTCGTGAAGCATTATTCGGGCGGAATGATCCGGCGGCTGGAGATTGCGCAATCGATGTTGCATCGTCCCAGCGTGCTGTTTCTCGACGAACCGACGGTTGGGTTGGATCCCGTTGCCAAACAATCCGTCTGGCAGAACGTCCGCGGGCTTCGGGAGGAATTTGGCACCACGATTCTGATGACCACGCACGATATGCAGGAAGCGGACGAGTTATGCGAAACGGTGGCGTTTATGCATGCCGGCAAGCTTGCCGCGATTGGCTCGCCCGCGAAGCTGAGGTCCGCGCTCGGCTCCGCTGCGTCGCTGGGCGATGTGTTCATCCATCACACGGGGGCCACGATCTCGGATGGAGGAGATTTCAGGGATGCAGCACGTATCCGCACTACCACAAAACGCCTCGGCTGAGCCTTTTCCGGGCGTTGACTTCGTGCGGCAAACCTCTGCCGTCGCCGAAGCTGATCTGCGCAAGCTGGTTCACGATCCCGTCGAACTCCTCACGCGGATGGTGCAACCGGCGCTGTGGCTTCTGATCTTTGGCCAGGTGTTCACGCGCGTCCGGGCGATTCCGACAGGCGGCATTCCTTATATCGACTTCATGACTCCGGGAATCCTCGCGCAGAACGTCCTGTTCGGGGCCATCTTCTATGGCATTTCGCTCATCTGGGAGCGCGATCTCGGGATCGTGCACAAATTCCTGGTGAGCCCCGCTCCCCGCAGCGCCCTGGTGCTCGGACGGGCCATTTCGTCGACGGCCCGCAGCCTTTGCCAGATGGTGCTGGTGTACGCGCTGGCCTTTCTGCTGGGGGTGCATCTGCGCTTTGAGCCCTCGAGCGGTGGCCGGCGTGATAGGGGCGGTGATGCTCGGCGCGGCGGTTTTTTCCACGTTTTCGCTGATTGCCGCTTGTATCGTAAAATCGCGCGACCGCTTCATGGGAATCGGGCAGGTGCTCACGATGCCGCTTTTTTTCGCGAGCAATGCGATCTATCCGCTGAGCATGATGCCGTCGTGGCTGCGGGCCTTTTCGCGCGTGAATCCGCTTACGTACCAGGTCGACGCCCTGCGGCGGCTGATGGTGGTGGGCGGCACCACGACCTTTGGCTTGCCCGTCGATTTCCTCGTCTTGGCGATCGCCTTTGCGCTGCTGGTCGGGATTGCCACGCGATTCTATCCGAGGATCATCACCTGAACGCTGCGCTGCCGTCCGGGCCGGCAGGCTGCGGGAGTCAATTTTATCGATTCCCGCTTGCTCTCACGGTTTCCAGGCGTAACATAGACGATCGAATCAAGCGGGTTCGGTTTGCCGATTTGAGATTCCCCGGCACAACACCAGGGGTGCGGGCAGCATCTGTTAAGTCTGTCTGCCGGCCAGGAAGTCCAGCCGCGGAAATGCGGGAGAGTGGAACTTTTTTGGTGCGGCGTGGTAAAAGCAAGTATTCCGAAATAAAAGTTATGGAGACAAGGCCACGATGCAAAGCCGGTTCGGTGTCGCTGCGAGAGTTGTTTGTCCGCGAGATTGGTCGTTCGGTCCCCCGTGTTTGAATTTCCTCCAGGATGTTCCGGCAGGCGCAAGTCCAGCGCTACCTTGTGCATTTCGTCGAAAGGGAATTCGCTGATGGGGAAGCGACGTTGCTCGATTTTGGCCGTAGCAGGTTTGATCGCGGTGATTAGCATTCTTTCGGGATGTGGCGGCAATGGCTCCGTGACGGTCACTTCGGTGGCAATCACGCCAACCACAGCTACCGTCAATCCGGGCGCCCAGACGGACTTTACCGCGGTGGTCAACCTCTCCAACACTACGACGACTAGTACAACGAGCACGGCGGTTACCTGGGAGGTGAATGGAATCGTCGGTGGCAATTCAAGCGTGGGGACGATTCTCTCGTCGACAACGGACAACCAGGTGGGAATCTACACGGCTCCGTCAATTGTGCCTTCCACGAACAATGGGCAGGTGAACATCACCGCAGTGGCCCAGCAGACCCAACACCACAAGCACCACCACGAGCAGCGGGACAACCACCAGCACCACTACGACCACCACAAACACGGTCACATCGAATACGGCGGTCGTGCAGATTGGGGTTACCCCGGGGTTTTCGATAAACCCCTCCGTGACGAGCGTGCCAGCGGGAGGTACGATTCAGTTCTCTTCCATCCTCAACGGCGTTACCGACCTGAATACCACCTGGACCGTCACGTCATCTTCAGGGGGCAATCCCGGCTCCATTGGCCGAAGAACGGGTCTTTATACGGCGCCGTTGTCCCCGCCTCCGGGTAATTCGATAACAGTTACCGGAACAGATGGCACGAATTCGCTGAGCGACACGTTTTCCATTGCTTTTTCCGACCACTCGCTTACGGGCCGTATGCCTTCTCTTACCGCGGCGATAATCAACTCGGCTTCTATGCGGTAGCGGGAAGTTTTGTTACGGATGGGAACGGAGACATCGAGAGCGGCGTCGAAGATATCGACAGTTTTCAAACAGGTGTGTCCACGCAGATCCCAATTACCGGAAACTATGCGGTGGGTCCGGATGGGAGAGGGAACCGTCGACCTCAGCGACAACAGCAACTGGCGCTTTGCGCTCACAACCAACCAGCACGGGTTAGTGATTCGCTCCGACGCGAGCAACACCGGGAGCGGCACAATCGACCAGCAGACATTGAACGCCCTTTCAACTACGAGTCCTGATACGGTGTTTTCCGGCCCGTACGTCTTCAGTGGTTTGGGGTCGAACACTAAGTTTCAGCCCGCTCGCGCTGGCAGGCAAATTTTCAGCGGACGGCGCGGGAAATATTCCGGCCGGCAACACGATTTTGGATATCAACAACGGCGGCAGCGTGACCGCGGCGGACACGACGCTCAGCGGTTCGTATTACTTCGATGCAACTTTCACCGGTACGGGACGCGGCGTTCTAACCCTCACAAGCACCACCACGGGACCTCGAACCTACGCGTTTTACGTTACGGATTCCACGCTCCTTCATTTTGTGGAGACGGACCACAACGCCTACTTAGCAGGGGACGCGCAGAGTGCCCCGACGGGGAATTCGTTTTCTGTCGCCAGCCTGGCGAGCAGCAACTACGCCTTCACCGCTGGCGGCAATTCCAGCGCGGGAGCCTATGCGGCTGGCGGCATTTTCGTCTCGAACGGCGCGGGAAGCATGACGGGCGGTGCGTTTGACGGGAATAACGCGGGCACCGTCCAATTGAATGCGACGCTCAGCTCGTGCCCTTACTCTGTCGATCCGTCAACTGGCCGAATCGACCTGAAACTGTGCGGGGCCGGCTCCACCGAATTCGCGGCCTACCAGACGGCGAGCAACTCGGCTTTGCTGATGGAACTCGATTCCACCGCGATTGCTACGGGTGTTGCCTACCGGCAGCAGATCGCCACTACGACTCCGTCAGGGGACTTTTCTTTCAGACTCAATGGCAAGGGTGTGTTTCATAATTCTCCGGTTTCTTATCAGGATGACGTGGAGGGCCAGATAGTTTTCAACGGTACCGCAGCCACCAGTGGAAATCTGGACATCAACGATTTCAGCCAGGCGTTTGCGACCGACCCGATCAATGTTGGCACGATAACCACGACCACCAACGGCACGACCACCACCACGACCGCCAGCCCGATCAACGCTCCCGCTTCCAACGGCCGGGGAACTCTGGTGATAGCCGGGACAAACCCCATCGTGACCTATGACTTGGTCTATTACCTGATCAGCGCCAATAGCGCGTTGCTGTTCGATCAGGACAAGGTTTTCGTGCTCACGGGCATTATCACGGGCCAATTCTGAGCGGCGGCTAGAATGCGCCAGACCTTTTCCCGATACGCCGTGTGAGCCGCCATGCGTCTCATTCCAGCGTTGCACGATGGTTCCACGGCTTTGTTTGCGCTCGCCTTCGAGTGTACTAATATCATTAAGCGAATTTAGCGGAGGAATGTATGACGTTGAGCGACTACACAACGCTGGGCCGCTCAGGCCTTCGCGTGAGCCCCCTGTGCCTGGGAACGATGACCTTTGGCACGGAATGGGGGTTCGGCGTGGAGGAGAAAGCGTCGAAGGAGATTTTCGACCGTTACATCGGGGCCGGAGGGAACTTTCGTCGACACCGCCGACGGTTATACCGCCGGGCACAGCGAAGAGATGGTCGGCAAGTTTGTCGCCGACGCGAAGCTGCGTGACCGTGTCGTGATCGCGACGAAGTTCACCTTCAACGCACAGGCGGGAAACCCCAACGCAGGCGGAAATGGCCGCAAGAACGTTTATCGGGCGCTCGAAGGCTCCTTGCGGCGGCTGAAAACCGACTATGTCGATCTGTATTATCTCCACGCGTGGGACCGCGTCACCCCCGTCGAAGAAGTCGTCAATACGCTGAGCGACCTCATTCGGGCGGGCAAGATCCGCTATTACGCCTTTTCCGATACCCCGCCTGGTACGCGGCGCGAGCGCAAACTCTCGCCGAAAAAGAGGGCAAAGAACGTCTCGTCGCGCTGCAACTCGAGTATTCATTGATCGAACGCGAGCATCGAGCGCGAGCACGTTCCGGTCTCGCAAGAACTGGGAATCGGTATTTGCCCTTGGGCGCCGCTCGCGGCAGGTTTCCTGAGCGGGAAGTACCGGCGAGAAGGAAATGACTGGCAGGGCGAAGGGCGCTTCGATCAATTCCGCAAATCGGGAAGCCCGATGCTCCGCAAATTCGCCGAGCGGCACTGGAACATTCTCAACGCCATTCTGGAGGTGGCGAAAAAGCTCGGGAAAACTCCGGCGCAAATCGCGCTGAATTGGGCGGCTACCCAGCCTGGCATCACCTCGGCGATTATCGGGGCCACGAAGCTGGCACAAGTAGAGGATAATCTTGGGTCAATCGAGTTTGCGATCCCAGCAGAGCTTCGCAAGATTCTGGACGAGACAAGCGCCATCGAGCCTGGAGCTCCGTATGGTTTCTTCCAATCAATGATTCAATCGTGGATTTCAGGAGGTACGGCGTTGCGGCCCTGGGCGCCTGCCAGGGTGTACCCGATCTCGCTGCTGCGCCCCTCCTCGACTGGTTTGTCGCGGGCGACTTCCTCGGAGAGGTAATTCGGCTCCGTCCCAATGAAACCCTACCGCGGGCCAGTTTCCAATCATTTTGACGGGTGGCATTTTTACAACCCGGCGGAAATGGGACCGGGACCTCGCCCGGTCGAATATGCTCCTGTGGCTTGCGAATCGAAAGCCGGGGCCCTGGCCGCCGTGGATTGACGCGGAGCCGGACCGCCGCCTCCCAGGCGGGTCTTCCGCGGTGAGCTTCGCGTGACGTTTGTCGGGCATTCCAGCGTATTGATCCAGATGGACGGCATCAACATTTTGTGCGATCCGCACTGGTCGGAGCGCGCGAGCCCTTCTCGCATTTTGGCCCGCGACGCCATCGGGCGCCGGGCCTGAAATTCGAGGATCTCCCCCCGATTGATTTGGTGCTCCAAAGTCATGATCATTACGATCATCTGGACGCGCCTACACTTCGCCGCATCGCCTCGGCATGGCATCCGGATTTTATCGTTCCGCTTGGAGTCCGCTCTCGTCTGATATCGAACAGGGTGGAGGGAGGGGCCGAAGCGACCGAGTTGGACTGGTGGCAGCTTGTGGCTACGACTGCGGAAATTAGAATCACGGCGGTTCCGGCGCGGCATTCTCAGGACGGAGCCTTTTTGACCGAAACAGGACCCTCTGGTGCGGATACATCATCGAGGGTCCGTCCGGCACTGTGTTTTTTGCAGGCGATACCGCCTATGGGCCGCACTTCGCTGAAATTAAAAGCGATTTTCTCCCATCGGTCTCGCGTTTCTGCCAATTGGCTGCGTTTCGCCCCGCTGGTTCATGCAAAGCGCGCATATGTCGCCCTCGGAAGCCCTGCGCGCGCATCGAGGATCTGGGAGCAAAGACGAGCATCGGAATTCACTTTGGCACATTTCGCCTGGCAGACGATGCGGAAGACGAACCTGTAAACGAATTGCAGCGGATTCTGGATTCTGCCGCCGACCCCAAGCCCAATTTCTATACGCTCGCCGCCGGAGAAGGCCGGGACATCGCTTGGAGTTCCGGTTGATTCCGAGCTGGGTTTCACGTCCAATGCCGCGATCAGTTTATTTGGAGCTTCGCCCCGAATTACCGCGTCGAAGAAAATCCCCAGCAAGTGGCGCGTTTCGCTGGTCCGGAAGCGTTTTTGGGTCTACCAGATGTTCCAGCAGAAGGGCGTTTGAGAGCGCGCCCAGGCCGGTCGCTGCGGCGGTGCTAGAAATGGGCAGTGCTCTGCCGAGTTCTTCCGTCACGCGGATGAGAATATTCGCCGCCGCACGCTCGAAGCTTCTGCTGACGCGGGCGAAGCCGGGCGTGAGCCTCCGGATGGCGAATCGCGAAAAGCTTGAATTCCAGCGAAAGCAGCGCGAGGCGCCGGTCTTTTGCAAGCTGCGCATAATGCTCGCGAAGAGCGCGCAGGCGCTTCTCGGGAGTCTCGTGAAGGCTGAGAAGGGAACTGACTTCTTCGATTCGGCCCGCCATCCAGCGCTCGAGCAGGGCAAAGAAAATGTCTTCCTTGCTTTCGAAGTTGGCGTAAAAGGCCCCGCGCGTATATCCCGCCATCGACGCGATATCTTCCAGGCGCGCCGCTTCGAACCCGTCCCGCGCAAAAATCTGCTCTGCTGAATCCAGGAGCTTCTTCCGCGTCGCTTCGGTGCGAATCTTCTGCCTGGATGGGGACGGCGGCTCGTTGTGTGGATGCGGCGATTCGCTTCGTGACGGATTTCATTCCGGTATACCAGGCGGCGCGCTACGGTTTACAAGATACATACACGCATGTATATTATAACGATATGGCCGCCGCACACCAGAGGAATTCGTGGCTACTGCAATAGCGGCTACCGCCGATACGACGCACTGGCATCCGCGGCACAACCCGTGGCTGATCGCCCTCACCGTCACGCTGGCGACGTTTATGGAAGTGCTCGACACTTCCATTGCCAATATCGCGCTGCCGCATATCGCGGGCAGCTTTGGGGCTAGCTCCGACGAGTCCACCTGGGTTCTGACGAGCTATCTGGTTTCCAACGGCATCGTGCTGCCCATCAGCGCGTGGCTGGCCACGCGATTCGGGCGCAAGCGCTTCTACATGTCGTGCGTGGCGCTTTTCGCGACGAGCAGTTTCCTTTGCGGGCTGGCGCCGAGCCTCGGGCTGCTGGTGTTTTTCCGCATCCTGCAGGGCGCCGGGGGCGGAGGCTTGCAACCGAGCGAGCAGGCCATCCTTGCGGATACATTTACGCCTGCCAAGCGCGGCATGGCGTTTTCCATTTACGGAATGGCGGTGGTGGTGGCTCCCGCGATCGGTCCCACGCTGGGCGGCTGGATCACCGACAATTATAGCTGGCGCTGGATTTTTTATATCAACGTTCCCATCAGCCTGCTCTCGCTTTATCTGACGCATCGCTTGGTCGAGGATCCGCCGTATCTTCGCGAGGAGCAGCAGAAGCGAAAGGGCGTCAGCATCGATTACATCGGTCTTGGATTGATCGCGTCTGGCGGTCGGCTGCCTGCAAATGGTGCTCGACAAGGGCCAGGAGCTCGATTGGTTCGGGTCGAACTGGATTTGACCGGAGTTGTTCTGGCCGTGCTCGTTTTCGTCTGCTGGGTTTTCTGGGAGTGGCGGCATCCGAACCCGATTGTCGAGCTGCAAGTTGCTGAAGAATCGCAATCTGGCGACGGCTATTTTCTTCATGTTCATTCTGGGCTTCGTGCTGTACGGCACCACCGTGCTGATTCCGCAGTTTCTGCAGCTTCTGCTGGGTTATCCGGCAGTCGCGGCAGGGGAGGCTCTGGCAGGGGGCGGTTTCATCATGATGCTCATGATGCCGCTCTGTGGCACGCTGGTGTCACGAGTGGACCCGAGGATCTTGATGTCCTGCGGTTTCGCGGCGACCGCTACCGCGCTTTACTACATGGCCACGCATTTGACGCCTGGGCGACGATTTCCGGACGGTGGCGATGCTGCGCGTGTATCAGACGATGGGGCTGGCGTTCATTTTCATTCCCACGAACGTGCTTTCCTACGTGAACATCCGGCGCGAGAACAACAATCAGGTTTCGAGCATGGTGAATTTTGTCCGGAATATCGGCGGAAGCGTGGGGATCGCGCTGTCTGAGCACCTATATCACGCGGACGACGCAGACCAGGCAGAACTATTTGTCCGCGAACATGCGAGACGCAAATCCGAATTTCCAGGCAGATGGTCGACGGCATCAGCGCCGCGCTTCGCAGCCATGGTTTAAGCCCCGGCCTGGCGCTACACCAGGCCTACGCACGGGTGGCCCTGATGATGCAGCAACAGGCAGGCTCGCTTGCTTACAAGGACGCGGTTTCGTCCATGGCTGTTCTGGTCGCTATTCTGATTCCGCTTACTTTCATCATGAAACGGCCGCCAGCTCATACGGCGGCCCCGCCCATGCATTAGAGTTGCATGGACGGCAACGCCACATTCATTTCCAGGTTTATTTCCCGGTTCATTCGCCCGTTCATTTCAAAGTTCATCTCGCTGGCTCTTTGAGCAAGCTCATCTGGGCGTCATCGGCGTTCTTGGGGTAGGTGATTTGCCGGCCCTGAACGCGGGCGAAGGGCTGAGCTTGTGCTCTTCGGGGCGTGACCGCGCTGACGATTTCGCGAACTTCGAAGCCGCGGACGACCAGGGCGTCGGAGACCAGCGAACGGTGGCATCGCCAGGGCACGGCCTCGGCGCACATCAGTGCCGCCGGCTTCTGCCTCGCGAGATCGATGGCACGGTCGAGGGCGGCCTCGAATTCCGGCGTCTGCATGTAGTCGGCATAGCCGCGAAAGCTCGCGTTGCGCCAGCCATGTATTCACGGAATCCCGCCGCGGATGGCGCAATCCCCCGAGCGCTTTCAGGTGGGCGTACTCGATGCCGGCCTCGCCCAGGAAGCACTGCCAGATTCTCGGCACTGAATTGTGGGTTGCGCCGTGATTTAGGGATCGTGCGGATATCGACCAGTTGCCGGATACGGTTCGCCCGCAGCAGCTCAATAAATTCCTCAATCGGGCGCGTGGAGTGGCCGATGGTAAAGATGACGGTCTTGCTGTCAGGCCGATCGTCCATGGCGTCTGGTTACTATAATAGCGATGTGGGAATTGAGGCGTCGAGAGTTCTGCTGCCGGCCAACCGAGCCGGAAAACCGAAATAGGCTGCTGACCCAAGCTTAAATCTCGATGCGGAATATGAGGCGAAAAGGAAAGATACCTGTACCCGTGTACCATTGACCCATGTCGTTGGCGACCCTACGATGCACACGTGAACCTCGGGCCTCGTCAGAGACGTGTGTCCCCTTCGTATTTGTTTCGCATTTCATGAATAAGACGCCCCAAACAAAATGGGCCCAGAGCCATCCGCCGGATATTAGGCTGACTTCGAAGCGGCGGGGTCCGCGAATGAACTGCCGGGTGCCGGTAACGATTGCCTGGGGCGCCGGCGCTGCCGGATCGGGACAGTTCGAAAGAACTTTCACAAAAGTCGTGAACGACTACGGTTGTCTGCTGGTAAGCCCGTCGGAGATTGACTTGCACGAGAGGCTCTTGGTGACCAACCTGAACACGCGCCGTCAGGTGGGCGCCGAAGTGGTGTGGAAGGGGAGCGCGCGCCCCGATGGGTGGGATTTGGGAGTGAAACTGATCCCCGCCGAGCTCGATTTTTGGGGCGTCGAATTCTGACCATGGGTTATTTGAAGACGCCAAGCCAATCCTCAGGTTCCGCAGGGTCAAGCGCTACCGTTTCGCACCATCCCCCCGAGATAAAGCCCACGGCCGCCGCCAAAGAACCCGCCGGTGAGGAGCGCAGACGCAGCCAACGAGTGCTGCTGCGCGTGCGAGCCAAGGTCCATGTCGCTTTACGCGGAACCCCCACGACGTTCGAAGTGGTGACCCTGAGCGTAAACTCTCACGGAGCGTTAGTTGTGCTGGAACAAAATCTTCCCGCGCAGACGCGTCTGGTGCTCGAACATGCGGGAACCAGGGAACGGATGGCTTGCACGGTTGTACGGCCGCCGCGCGAAACGAATGATGGTTTTCATACAGCAATTGAGTTCGATTCGCCTGCTCCGGACTTTTGGCGTATTGCGTTTCCCCCTCGGATTGGCGCCCGGAAGACTCGCTGGCGTGAAGTTGCCGTTTGAAGATAAAGCGAATCAGCGACGCAAAGTTCGCTTTGGCACATAGCTGGCAAGTGCACTCGCCGGCGTCACCTCACGCGCAGACCTGCGCAGACTTGGCCCAAGACCACATTAAAATTGTTGACGGACACTTTCGCCGGTGCGATTCTGCGAAAACCCTTCCAGACGCAATTCCGTAAACCGCAGGCATATGAAGTAATCAGGAGGAAGACATGGGAACCAGGGAACGGCGCATTTCGCCGCGGAAGGACTGTATTGTGCCGCTTCGTTTTCGGGTGACAAAGGCGGCGGCTCAAGCCGCGAAAGGCGCGACGGGAAGCCTGTCGGCTAAGACGCCTTTTGGTACGCTCGAAGGGGAATCCGTGAACCTTTCAGAGCGCGGCATTTATTTCAGATCGCGCCATAGCGTGAGCGTAGGCGAACCTCTGGAAATGTACTTTACAATCCCGCGGGAATTGACGGGCCGCGGAGCCGAGCAGGTAAGATGTAGCGCAAGAGTGGTACACGTCGAACCGCAAGCAGACGAGCAAGGGTTGGTGGGCGTAGGCGCGGCGGTGGAACGCTTTGAGCCCATGTCAGGAGCCCGCGATTGGGGAAATTAGCTAGCACGCGCGGAACTTCCCGGGCGCGGACCGCCTGAGGGATTCTACTTCGCCCCCCGAGCGGGAATCTGGAAGGTCACTTTTGCGGCCGTTGTGTTGTTGAACCCGTCGGTGATCTGTACGGCGACTACGTGTTCGCCCGGAGCGGGAGCGGGAATTTCGAATTGGTAACTCTCTTTCGGGGCGTCGGAAAGCTGTCCGGCCGGGAGAACGATCTGCCAGTCCCCGGCATCAAGGCTGTATTGCGCCTGCCCGATGGCATCGAACGAGCTGATCCCCACAAACGATATCTTCACAGTGGCGCCGCTTGCATCCGCGCGAAGGTTCTCAATGCGAGGCGGCGTGTTCGCAATTTCGAAACGGTCGCTCACCCGCTCCGTGGAAAGCGCCTGGCCGGCCGGGTTGGACGGAGAATCCGTCGCCAGGACTTTCAAATAGTAGGCGCCGTCGGGCATGGAAGTGGTGTCCCACGAATAAAACTTCTGGGTCAGTTTGTCCTTCAACAGGTGCCAGGCTATTTCACCTTCGCTGCGGAAATAAACAGAGAACAAGAGACCGTCATCATTTTCGTCGTGCGCGCTCCATAGGACCGCCTGGTAACCCTTTCCTTCAAATCCCTGGGGCGGTACTTCGACTTTGGCGGCCTTCGATGTCTCGGCGCCTCCCGGCGCGGAAGAAGGATTCGCGCCGGGGCCGTGAGGCATTCGAAGCTGAGCGGATTGCGAATTCCCAGGGCCGCTGGGCAGCGTCGAGTATCCAATCACGCGGACGCCGGGATCCTGCAGGGCTATGTCGTCGATCATCGGCGCCACATTCTTTGGCTGATACGCTACGCCGACCCAGGACACGACGGGAGGCTTCCCGGCGTCCACGTTCAGGAATACAACCTTCCACTGGACGAAGCGAGCGGGTGGGCACTTGACCTCGCTTTCGTCGGGCGTGCGGTATGGGCCCGCCCATGCGCTCCAGTTACTTTCGGGGTTCGATGTGTTGCCCGACCGCGCGTAGAACGCCACCTTGCCTTCCATGGCGCCGTTTTCACCCCACCAGGTCAGGCGCCCCCAGTGGGAAAAAATCTTGGCGTCGAAGGTATTCGATTCGAAGGTGCCGTTTGACTCGTAACCGGGGCCCAATGCAAAAACCTTCCCGGCGTTGGCCGTCGCTGCGAAAATCTTTCCGCCTGCCCCAGAAACAAAACTTGTGACTTCCGCCGATGCCGTCTTGGCCACGTTCGAATATATCTGGTCCCCTTCGAGCTCGATGATGGTCCCTTTTTCACCCGTGCCGAGAAGCACCTTGCCGGCCGGAGTGATGCCCATTGCGTAGACGATTTCCTCGTGAGAAGTCCACAACGTTTCGGGAGATCCATCAGAGGCGATCTTTACGACTTCCGCTCCGCCGCTGACAGACGGGAAGGGATAGGGCGTGGGCTGCTGATTGGGGGCGCCTTGGCCTTGGAGGACGATCAACCCTTGTGCGTTGGCCGCGGGCGCCGCGTTTTGCGCTGAAAGCGCGGGCAGGATGCGCGGAACGGGCTGCGCCGGAAGCTTTTCGCCCACCGATGCGGCGTACAGATTACCGTTGGAGTCGGTCACCAGGGAAGTGACTTCGGATTTGCCTGTTTCGTAGATTACGAAAGAAGCGCCTGGTGTAGGCGCCACCGCAGGGCCTTTCTGCTGCAATTCGACGCGCAGGATCAGCCCATTGGGCTCGGTGCCAATCAGCAGGTTGCCTTTCGAGTCGAACGCGAGCGAGCGTGCATGGCGCTCGTCGCTCTGATAGAACATTTGCCCTTTTCCATCGGGTGTGACTACGAACACTTCTCCCTTGTCACCGGTGGCGACAAACAGGGAATCATGCGAGTCAATGCGGAGGGCCCAGATGTATTTCGTTTTGGGGTCGAAGAACAAGCTTTTTTGGCCATCCGGCGTTACCTTGTAGACCTTGCCGTCCGGCGAAGTGCCGACATACAAGTTGTCCTTGGAATCGAACGCGATGGCCTGGGCGGCCAGCTCCGAGGATTCAAATACCGTGGTGCCCTTGCCGGCATCGTCGAAGCGAAATACCTTGGCATCCGGACCGCCTGCGGCAAAAAGCTGCCCCTTGGAATTTATCCGGAGTTCCCAAAGGTAGGCCAGGTTCGGATCGGCAAAGGCGTCGAATTTCGGCGCCGGCAGCAGCTTCCCGTCGCTGCGAATGGCAACGCCCTTGGCGGTGCCTTTCTCGAATTCGGAGAAATCCGACTGGCGCCAATGGCGGGTGTGTTCCGCTTGCAATGCCTTGGGGAGCATTATTGCAACAGCGAGCAGACACACAAAAACGCTTCGCATCATTTGCCGCGTCATGCGCAAGGATCTCCTTTTGATGCTGCTCTTCACTTCACGGTAATCGTCAGCAGGTGCTGGCCCGCGATGACCTGATGCATATCGACAGACCATTCACCTGCCGTGGATTCCCTGAGCAGCCGGTCAACGCCTGGGCACGGTCTACCTGGCCTTTGCCCCTGACGTTCTAAATGAGAGAATTTGAACCCGTTCAAATTCTCTCATTTACCGTATTGGGTCAGGGGCAGATGACCGATCAGTTGACCGCCTTGATCGAGGAGGTTTTGCGGCAGTGGAAAGGGCCGTTGCCGCGTCTGGCGTATGTCACGGACGCAGGTGACAACGAGACGAAGTACTTCCACGAGGTGCTCGATGGTCACTATCACTTCGATCAGTTTTCGCTGAAATCGAACCGGGTCGCGGCGTCGCGGCCAAGCGGGTCTTTCACGAACTTGCGGTAACACGCCGGGCACATGTCGAATCGCAGTTTTTGACAGGTCGGCAGGAGTTCCGGTGCATTCTCCTCGCCCATCCTCGATCGCGTTGAGAAGTTGAGCCATTTCTTCGACGTGATCGGCTATCCATGTCTTCATCGGTCAGTTGGGCCGGATCCGTGGCGGCGAACGCTTCCATCTTCACGACATACCGGGGAGTCCCATCCGGGGTCAGGTCCTTGCCGCAAATGTCGCAGGAGAAGTGGAGCATGGCCGTCGGTTCCTCCAGGCGTCACGGGGTCGCCACGGTGGGTGGGAGAGTCCCCCACACGGGCGATGGCGGTCGGACGAGTCGGACGAGGGGATGCAACCGCCAAAACAGTCCAGATATTCCATCCGTCGCAGGTTTTCTCGCTGCCTGTCAAGCGGAATCCCGCATTCCCAACCCTCGCAGACAGGGAGAGAGATGAAAGCTCACCGGCAACGAATGCCGTGATACTCTAGCGGGAACTCGTAGTCCTTGCGGAGCGGGTGGCCGACCCAGTCATCGGCCAGCAGGATGCGCTCCAGATCTCGGGTGGCCGTTAAAAAACACACCGACGAGGTCGTACACTTCCCGTTCGTGCCAGTCCGCCGTTCGCCAGACGCCAGCAATGCTTGGCACCTCGGGCAGTTCCCCGACCTTGTTGTCTTTCCACCGCGGCAGAATGAGTTTCAACGTGAATCGCAGACCGGGAAACGTGAAGCTCGACAGGTGATACAGAACCTCCAAGTGTGGCTCGAATCCCGCCTTAGCAACCTTCTTGGGATCGGGTTCGAGGTAATCGACTCCGGTCACGTCGTTGAGCAACTCGAACTTGAGCCGCGGATCGTCGCGGAGGAACGTACACACTTCGACAAGCTTAGCGGGATCGAGGGTCAACGTATGGGTCGAGGCAATCGAGCTTCTTGCCCGTGACCGCCGGACCGAACTGCGTTTCGAGAAGTGTGGCAATCTCGGCGTGAGTCATGGCAATTTCCTGTTGAGCAGAGCGCGAATTCCAACATGGTTTTCGGTTAACCCGACCACGTCGGGTATGACGAATGAGGGCTTTATTACCTCGTTCTACTTCTTCGGCGTCGCCAGCACCAATCGGATCACGTCGGCGTAAGCGGCCAGCGTCAGCACGGTTCGCAGTTGGTAGCCGTTCTTGTTAAGCGAATCTTCCGAGTAATCGTTGAACTTCGAGGGATTGCTCGGGTGGACGCCATCCGCGGCGATCAGCGTAGGGACCGAATAACCATCCTTCGCGGCATCGGCCTTGAACTGGGGTAACCCACCGTTCCAGTCTTCGGGTCGCCGCTTGAGGACGTCAGCTTGGTAGTCGATCAGCGGAAGTTTCAGGTCGGTAGCGATCTTCCGCTGTACGTCCGCAAAGTCCTTGCTCTTCTTTTCCATGCCGGCCCGTGGCGGAATGGTCGTGAGGATCACCACGGAGCCATTCTTCAGGCATTTCTCAACGACCGCGCGAGTGCGGACGTCGTACTCCTTGGCAGCAATCTGATTGAGGTCGTTGGTTCCAAACATGAGGACGATCACCTCGGGGTTCAGCTTCTTCAGCCAAGTGCCCACGTTCTCCTCCGCCCACCGGGTCGTCTTCCCGCTCTCGCTCCCGTATTCGGGACCACGCCAGTCCGACCAGCATTCCCTGGCCAGATATGACTTCACGATCTGGAGATACGTGTCATGGGGCTTTGGGAGATCCTTCGGAGCATACGAAAGAGGCGACCAGAACGCTTTGGTGACGGTGATTGAATCTCCGAACAGGGCGAGCGTTCCGGGTTTGCCGGTGAACTTCGCGTGAACCTGTTTCATCGGTTCGACCCACGGCGGATCGTCGGCTCGAACCGTTGCGGGTGCGGAGAAAATCACGATCGCCGCGATGCAGAGAATTGGTCGCACGTTGTAGCCTCCTTGTGTCAGGTTCCCGAATCGTTCGGCTTTGCCGCCAACTGCTTGACCGCATCAGGGCCGAGGTTGTCGAGCGCCCAGGTCAGCAGGACGTTCGCGATCTGGCCCGCGGAGGGCGAGAACCCGGCGCAGCCACGGCCGCTGCCAGTTCTTCCAGCCGTTTCCACTGAGCCTCGCTCACCGGCACCTTCGCCACCTTGTCGGCATCGGGTAGCCCCGGACGGCCACCACTCGACTGAAGCCGACGAAACAACTCTTGTCGCACAGCGAAGAGGGTGATCGGTCCCGACGCTTCCCCCGTCTTGGCCGGAGTGGGCTTTGCTCCGAGCGCCTTCGCCACTTCCGCAGGGGCAAGTTGAGGCATTGTCGAAGCCTTGATCTTAATTACGGGCATCGTGGATGGTTTGATGTGGATCGGCTCCTCCACGTCAACCTCCCGCTGTTGGTGTTGCCGAGTCAAACTCGCGGATCAGAAAGAATTGCCTCTGAAACTCGAACGCAACCTCACCCTGATTTGTTTCCCGGCCCATGCGGTGCAGAAACTCGCGGACCCGAGGCAGATTCCCAAAGAGACTTCGGCTCGAATAAACGAGTACACAACAACCGGATTTTCTCACACCAACTCACCCCGCTCGTGACCCCAAACTCCCTCGGTGGGGCGGCATGGCAGTCGCCCCGCGATTGAGTTCGGCCAAGAGAGCCAGGGCTTCGAGAACCCACTTCCTCTGGGTTCCAATCTCGGCACTATTCTTGTCCTTGTTCGGAACGTAAATGCAGAAACACTGGGTCGAGTAATTCTCTTGCGCACCCAGTTCCGCCGCGAGATCATACTCGTCGGGCTTCGGTGTCGGTACTCCGTCTTCACCTGCCATCGCTCCCTCCCAATTCGAGAATACCTCTTTCGGTCCCGAAAGTCGACGCAGCGATCCCAACCACAACTCTGAGGAATCCGGAGTGGGTGTCAGAGTATTGATGGGTAAGGTGTGAAAGTCCGGAGTGTGGCCGTCGCGGGACAAAAGGCGGATGGTCTCGAAGTGAAGGTTTCGCTTCGAGTTCGCGATCAAGCACACCCTCAATGGAGCCCTCGGACTTTGGGAACCCTTGACGCCGCTGTCGAGTTGCCTAACTGCTGTTGTTGAGGCGGTAGCCGTTCACGGCCATTTTAGTGTACAGAAGGACCCTTCTCGATCAACAGTTGAGCCTTGTGGGCGTGGTCTCCTCAGCGTGGATTGAGTGAGATAATCGACCGAGATAGCAATCTCGGTATTGACATTGTGTGGCGTACTTCCACCCAGCCTCAACATCAATGAGGCGGCCAGCACGGTGTTGTGATGATGGCGAGTAGTTCTCACCTGGGAGGTTTTTTCGTGCGGAGTTTCTCCGTCGTTGTTTGTGTTCGGTGTGTTTTGACTTCGGTGACTTCCCGGCTACGAGAGCCTTACATCCACACGAATCACACCCACCGATCACATCTGGGGTTCCCCTTCCGACTCTCTCTTCTCAACACCGACCTCGGGTGGTTCCTCAGCCCTTCGCTGCTAACAGCGAAGGGGCCTTTGTCCCCGCGAACCAACACCCCACGGCTTCACGCAGGTAGTCGTAGACCGACCGGGACTGCTGCACGCATGTCGCAACCACCGTCCACATCCGCTCGCAAAATTGACGACCCACTTCGCTGCGTGTCCCCTGGGTGATGTGGCGGTCGATTACTACGAACCGGATCGCCTGCTCCGCCAAGTTGTTCGTCGGCTCTACGCCCGGTGTTGTCACAAACCGGAAATACGACTCACCATGCTCGCGAAACCGCTTCGCCATGTTCTGACCGTGCTGCGTCTGCGGTGCCGAACATCCGAACTGCACTATCTTGTCTCTCGCTTTTTCCAGACGTGACTGGAACACCGTTTTATCCAGTTGCTCTCGCTGATGGATCACCTCGAATAGCTCCTTCAAGGCCACACGCAATGCCTCTCCATAGCATTGGTCGCGTTTGTCCGGCAACGTAGTCAGGAACTTCACGTCTCGGATCAGGTGTGCCAGGCAGAACTGGAGGTGGACATTACATTCCCTCAGGTAACGCCGATAAGCACTGAAGTCGTCGCGCCGAGGATACCTTTGAACTCCTTGCCGAGGACGGCCATCAACACGTTGGCGGAGCGATGAGGATCAATGTGAAAGAGGGTGTACAACTCGGCACGGAAACACCACGTCCACCAAAGAACCTTCTTGTCCTTGTGTCCCGTCTCATCCACGTTAAGGACTTCTTCATCGGGTAATAGACGCAGCAATTCTTCGTAGGGCTTCTCCAGGGCTTCGGTTACCTTGCCGATGATTTTAACCAACTGGCCCCGGGAGATCGTCACCCCCACAACGTCGCGAAGGAACGTTCGGATTGTCGAGAAGGAAGCGTCGGAGAACCCCTTTCATGAAGGCGATCAAGGCGGTCAGTTGCTGACCGACCAAACCACCTTGCTCGATGTGTTTGGGCATGGGTGCCTTGAAGCCGCTCTTGCAGTGATCGCACCAGAACTCGGGACTGGTGTGCTGCTCGATGACCAACGGCGGCTTCTGGCAATCGGCCTCCTGGGTAACCTTGGCTTTGTCGCCGTTGAGACGAACAGGTCCGCCAGCAGGTGGGGCAGCGGTTCGTACGTGGGTCATGGACTGAGTGATCTGCTCGGGCGGGAACGGTTGTCGCTGGTG
>CAVOOP010000003.1:0-152929 GCA_963697575.1 uncultured Acidobacteriota bacterium
GGTGCTGCTGATCTACTTCGTTCAGTTCGTCCTCGACCGATGCGGAGATTTCCGTGTGCCGCGTTCCGGCCTGTTGCGCAACCGACGCCGCGTAAGGCCGCTCGTCGAATTCGCTGTGCTCGAACCCAACAGCGAACGTGCGCATCGGCACCGCGGACTGCCGCTGCGCGGTAATGGTGACAACGCTGGAATCGAGGCCGCCGCTCAGAAACGAAGCGACCGGCACATCGCTGCGCATTCGCAGCTTCACGGCATCGTCGAAATCGGCAATGAGCTGCCGTGCCATGGCGAAGCCCGCATTTCTGCTGCCGCGGGCAAGGTCGGCCAGATCCCACCAGGCGTGTATTTTCAAAACGCTCGTCCGCGAATGAACAGATAGTGGCCGGGAAGCAGCTTGCGGACACGCAGGTAGGGCGTGGCCTCGCGGGGAATGTAGCTCAGGCCGGAGAAAATCCGCGATCGCATCCAGATCGAGTTCGGTGTCGAGATCGCCTCTGCGTCAGAAGCGCCTTGAGTTCGCTGCCAAACAGCCATCGCGAACCGATCCGCGCATAGTAGAGCGGCTTGACGCCCATGCGGTCGCGCGCCAGCAGCAGGGAGCGCGATTTCTTGTTCCACAGCGCGAAGGCAAACATGCCGTTCAGTTTCGGCAGCAGTCGCCGGGCCGTGCTCTTCGTACAGAGTGGACGAGCACCTCGGTGTCGCTTTTGGACGAGAACTATGGCCCTGGTTGCGCAGCCAGTTCTGCAATTCGACGTAGTTGAAGATCTCGCCGTTCATAACCACGCCGACCGACCGGTCTTCATTGAAGATCGGCTGGTCGCCGCCGGCCAGATCAATGATCGAAAGCCGGCGCATTCCCATCGCCACCGGGCCATCGACGAGAAATCCGTCCGCATCGGGCCCGCGATGGGATCTGGATGTCCACCATCGGCTTGAGATCCGCCAGCCGCGGGGGCGTTCGCGAATCGAAAATGCCGGCTATTCCGCACATGTATCGGGTTCTCTACTTGCTGCCTCTGATCACTAGATTCCAGCCAAACATCTTGTGCAGACTGTTCTTTGCCGACCTGCGGGAGCAGCGGCAGAGCCTGCGGAAGGGCCCAAAATGGCCCTGCCAGAGATAGTGAAGCTCCATTTCAGTCATGGAACTGCCGGAACATTTTCCGCGCCTCGCGCTTCGAATACACCTTGGTCAGCGGGCAGATGTTGTCGTCCGTCTGGCTGTCCCATTCGGTGTAGCGGCTGATTAAATCCGCGATGCTTTTGGTTTTCCAGAGTCCGCCCTGGCGGATGCCGTTCCCCAGACGATCGTGCCCCAGGTCATGGCCGACCACTTGTAATACAGCATGATGATGGCTTTCCCGCCCGGCTTGAGGCACGCGATAGACCTCCCGGATGGCCTTTTCGGTGCCGGGCGTGTGATGCAGAACGCCGAAGGAATAGACCAGGTCGAAGGAGTTGGAAGCGAACGGAAGATTCTCCGCGTCGCTATTGAGGAAACGGCCCTCGGCGCCGGCATCTTGAAATCGTGCTTTGGTGATCTGAACGCTGGGAAGATTGTAGTCGATGCCGAAGACGCGATTGCCGGCGCGGCTCCACTGCATGGCGTCCACGCCGATTCCGACGCCCACCTCCAGCACGGTCTTCCCGGTATGCTCCTGGAAGTTGATGGCTTCCTTCATAAACGGCTTGTCGAAATTCGTGTGCACCTGGAAGCGATGCTTTTCGGTCTCCTCGAAGAACGCATGCGAGTCCGTCGGGCTGGGAGCTGTGCGAGACGCCGCACGGAAGCGTGCCCCAAAATTTGCGGACCGCGTCCTTGAGCGCCTGCGGTTCGGCCGTTTCCGTCGTTGGTGTGGTTTCGGTTGTGATCATGCTGCCTTCCTTAATCGCCATTGAGCGGTCCATGCAAATGGGAGCTGTTGGTATCCACTCAACAACAGCAGCCGGCCCTGCTTCTCGACGCCGTATTCCTGCAGAAACGTGCACGGGCGAGTCCGCCATCGTCGACGCCACTCGGGGCTCTGAACGTTCATTTCCGCGGACGGCTCCGTCTTCGCCGCTGCCATCGCAGCTTCGCGGCGCCTTTCGCCGTGCCGGCTTCGTTCGATCGGACCCCAGTCCGCATCGCCCAGGCAAATCCGCGATTCGAATTGAACGCGGCTCGATCCCTCGATTTTCTCCTCGAAAACAAACGTATCGGGCTGAACGCAAAGCGCCAGGTGCGCAACAGCGTGATATCGGCGTGGAGACGGCTGAATGCCTGGCACTCGAAATCGAATGCCACCGTCTGCGAGCATTTCCCAGGCGCCGCCTTCTGGGCGGTACCACTGAGTTCCGTATCGTTCGTCGGGCTTGGTGATGACTGGCGAAAGCCCGTCGAGCGAAGTGACATTCTGCGAATCCGGCGCACTGATAGGAGCGCCAGCGTATCGTCCGAAGAGCTGAAGAAGCTTCCGGGTTCGCGCACCAGCACGGGCCCCATTCCACCACAGCTCGTAACTCCCGCGCCCTGCGTCGCCGTGCGCGCCAACGGAGTTTCGGCCGTCGCCATGCGCGACCAATTCCGCATTGAGAGACGAGGACCGCAGGAATGCGAACCCGCCACTCGGGAAACAGACGCCGGCCGACGGATCATTCGCTGGCCCGCCCGCCTGCGGGATCGCGGTAGAGTGGCCGCAATAGAAAACCGTCAATGGCGTGGACAGCGCGTGCCGGGGAGCGCGATCGAGCAGGCCGTAGTGATAGGCGGCGGCCAGCATCCCCCACAAGTCAGACACTTCGCAATCGGGGGAGATATCGCCAAAGCGCGGCAGTGATCCGTCCGCGCGCAAAAGTTCGTTGGCCAGGTCAAACATCGAGCGCAACCGAATTTCAAAACCCGAGGGAACGGCGCGCCCGGCGCGACGGCAGCCGAGCCAGTATTCCAGCGCGGTACGGCAGAGCAGAAGATGATAGTGGCTGGACTGCTCCGCAAACGTGCCGTCATTCAGCACGAGTTTCGGAAAATATTCGTCCCAGATGGCCAAGGCCTGCGCGCGCCACTCCTCAGACTGCTCCCATTCGGAAGACAGCGCGGCGCTCGCCAGGAATAGCCCCCGCGCGTCATTGAGCAGGTGGTTGTGGACGCCCAATCCGAATTCCATGTTGGACGACAGCCGCACCGCATCCCTCCACACCTGCTGCTTTACGGGCGCGATTAAAGGCTCCAGCCTGCTGACTGCGCCGCGGTGAATCCAGAATAATGTGGTGGTCAAAGAGGCGATTCTCTCCGCAACGGTGTACGGCCAGCAGGCGATCGACGAATTCTTCCAGCGGCCGTCAAGCCACTCCGGCAGCTGCTGAAGCAGCGCTTCTTGCGCGCGCTCATGTCCGAAGGCAGCAGCAACGGCGTAGCGGCTCACCCAATAGAGCCGGTGAAAGCTGTGAACGTCCTCGGCGTCGGCGCGCGCTTCCAAAGTTTCCGCAGCAAACCGATCGCGGCGCCCTCCCGCAAACCGGTAAATACCGCCGAGCTGCGCGTCGGCCTCGGCAAAAATCCGGCTGGTGTCCAGGTTCGTCTCGCACGCCCGCGCCGCTCTCGCAAAAAATGGGATGTATCTCGCTTGAAAACTCCAGCGCTATCGCGGAACGATCGTCCGTCGCCAAGGCCGCAGCCGGCCTCTGACTTCCCGCGCGCCGGACATTCCTCCGCCATTCGTACAACGACATCCTCAGCGGAAACAGCAGCGTGCCCATGCCGTCTTTCCAGCGGCCGGTGCGCCAGCACTGTCTCAAGAAATTCGCTCGTTCGGCTTGAGGATTCATAGTGTCGTCTCGCCAGCTAGGCGGACTTCGCCACCGTCTCGCCTGCCGCGACATGCTGTTCGATAAACGATCGGACGGCTTGAGCGACGCGTTCGGTCGCGCGGCCGTCATCAAAGGTGCAGATCTCCCGCACCAGCCGCTTCCGTCCTTCGGCGAGGCGCCCCGGATCGACGATCGCCGAGCGGATGGCCTGCACAAGTTCGTCCCGGCTGTGGACGATTTCCAAACCACCGGACCCGCGTAATCGGAAGGTAGTGTTCCTGGATGTAGAGGTCGCTGGAGGTCTGTTCGTATCTCCGGCCCGGCGTGTCGTCATACGCAGGGCCGATTTGAGGCCGGTCGTAAACGGCGCCATCGACCGCCATGGTGGATGCGATATTGATGTGCACCTTGCTGTGAAACAGGGTCGAGGCCAGCTTCTGGATGTCCCTCATGCGCATATTCGAGTGGCCCTTGATGCGCCCCTTGGGCCAGGGATCGTCGTAGACGATATGCTTCGCGTCTTTCAGGATAGGCAGCCAGCGCTCGATGGGGTCGATGGGATGGTTGCGGAACAGGATGATCGGGTTACCGGGAATCTCGCCCCTTTCGATCGCTTCATCGATCTGCTGCAGGAACCGCGGCTCGTGCGGCGCGCAGAAATAGAATCCTCCCGCGAACAGAATCACCGGGCGGTCCGGCGGAAGGGACAGTTGGCTCCGCCATTCGGCTTCCGACCAGCAGAATTTCGGATCGTAGTAAAAATCAAACTGCGGCGCTCCGACGATGTCGACTTCCGAGGGAGAAATTTCGGGATGCGAGCGCAGCAGTCCCTCCGCGTCGTAGCGATTCCACACCATGTAGCGGTCAAAGCGGACGGCCCACCATCCCCGCGTGGTCACGTAGTCGAAGGAAAGGAGCGACGTGCAGAGCGGAATGCCGCGTTCCTCACAGACCCTCATCGCCATCTCTTCGTCGTAGAGGAACGGCGTCAGGCTCAGCGCCGCGTCGGGCCGCAGGCGGTCGATCTGCGCGCGCACTTCCCCGACGTTGTTGTCGGTCTCCCAGGCTTCCTGTTCCTTCCGGCGCAGCCATTCGGTGCTGCCGGGGAGGGAAAAAATCGAGTCGAAGATTTTCTTGCGCGCGCGCCGGCGCAACCGCGAGTAGGTGGACCGGCCCAGGTCGGCGCGCCGCTCCCAGACACCTTCTGAGCAAGTGGCGAGCTGCTTCTTGTGCCACACGCTCATCCAGCTGCGCACCCTGTCGTAGCGCTTCCCCATTTTTCGTTCGATCATGGGGTGCACTTCCATCCCCAGGCTCTGAAGCTCCTTCTCGAGATCGGCATCCCGCCAGGCCAGCAGGATGACCGGGTCGGCTACCTCGCGAAGGCGGTCCAGCATCCCGGTGCGCAGAAGGTAGCGCACGGAGAATTGAATGCTCATCGGAATCAACAGGCGCGGTTTACTCATAGTCGGCTATATACCCTTGGGACTCTCTCGGACCGGCACCACCGGCGTGGCCGCCTCGAGCGGCTTGGCCTTACGGCTGGGCGCCGGCAACCGGCGCAAAATATTCCGCTTGGCCCGGTAGGCCTTGCGGCGCAGCCAATCGGCGGGACCAAGGGCCGTGCCTCCAAAAGCCCTCCACTCGCGGTCGATCGCCTGTATTTCTTCTACCTGAGACAAAATGCGATCCGCGACTCCGTTTGGAACCGCGCGAGGGGTCGCAGGGGCGTAGAAGGAAGCCGACATAGCCGTAGCCTGAAACAATGCTCATCGAAACAAGCTCAAAGCCCACCGCCCGAAAAATGTTCAAGGCCGTGGTTTGCGCAAGCCAGTAGCAGTGGTCGACTTTGGTGAACGTCTCGGGAGCGCCAACCATCCGGCACATTTCCATGAAGTCCGCGATGTCGCAGAAGAACAGACCGTCGGGCTTGAGCAGGCTGCGGATCCTCGTCAGCGCCAGCCGCAGGTCGAACAGGTGCTCGATGCTTCGGCACAGCAGAATCAGATCGAACGTGTCGCTGGTCTGCCAGTCTTCGACCGAACCTACGACGGCGTCGAGCCCCGCCGCGCGCGCCGCAGCCACCTCTTCGGTTGCGGGGTCAAGCACCGTTCCGTGCAGGCCAAAGTCCCGCACGAACTGCCGGGCCACGATTCCCGCGCTGCCGCCCACATCCAGCAGCTTTCCGTCCCGCCGGCGCGGCACGAAGCCCGAAAGCAGGCTGGTCAAATTCTTCCCGTAGGAAACCTGATCCGCCTGCACCTGCTCGATGGTGTGAGCCATGCCCAGGAACTGGCAGCTTACCGTGCGGTATGCGCCGCTTCCATAAAACTCCGAATAGCCCGAGAAGGTGAAGCGGTCGACCAGGTACAGCAAGCCGCAATCCAGGCACAAGGCGCTGCGCAGGGGTAATCCGTAACGGTCTTTAGCGGCTACCAGGACATGGCGCGACGAGGAGCAGACGTTGCAGGAGACCACAACTTCCTGCTGAAGTGTCCGCAGGCGCGCGGCTTCCGGTTCGCAGCGCTTGCGCCGCTGGGCCAGGTCTGCTGGATGAATGAGGAATTTTGCCATTGGTTCGCTTCGCCTAATTGCCCAGCACCAGCGGGCTGGCCGCCAATTCGGAACGCAGTACCGATTCGGTGATTTCCCATTTTGCGTCGGGCGTAATCGCGCCCAGCAGCATTTCGGGATCGTCGTTGCCGGAAACGTCGAGCATGATTCCGTCGGAGAAAAATCGGGCGCTCGCCAGCGTCGGCTGAGGATCCCAGCAATTTGAAATAGACGCTGTAAACACCGGGCCGCAGCCAGAGTCCCGGAAAGCGGACGCGAATCTGATGCACGCCGGGCTGGTCCGCAATCTTCAGCATGCGGCTGTTGGCCGGCATGACCACCACCGACTCCCCGTTGGCATCCTGAATCATGCAGAAGAGCCGGAAACTCGGAATGCTGGCCGCCAGGTCCAGAGTGCAGCTCACTTCGAATCCCGATCCGGATTCGATGGCCCCGGGATTCTGGCCGTTGATCACCGTCGAATGCAGGCTGGTCTGCGTTCCCAGGGAGTTCTTGTTGTCGCGCATCTGGCTCTGCGTATACCGGAACAGGACATGCTCAATGTCGCCGGCGCTCGCGATGCGCCCGCCCTCGAGGCATATGCCGCGATTGCAGAGCGTGCGGACGGCGGCCATGTTGTGGCTGACGAAGAGCACCGTGCGGCCTTCATGCGCGACCTCGTTCATGCGGCCGATGCACTTTTTCTGGAAGGCGGCGTCGCCCACCGCGAGCACTTCGTCCACCAGCAGAATTTCGGAAACCAAGTGAGCGGCCACGGCGAAGGCCAGCCGCAGGTACATTCCGCAGGAATACCGCTTCACCGGCGTATCGATGAATTTCTCGACTTCCGCAAACGAGACGATTTCGTCAAACCGGCGTTCGATCTCGGACTTCTTCATGCCGAGGATCGCGCCGTTCAGGTAAATGTTCTCGCGTCCCGTAAGCTCGGGATGGAAGCCGGTTCCCACCTCTAGCAGCGATCGAATGCGACCGTTGATGCCAACCCGGCCCCCCGTGGGTGCCGTGATCCGGGACAAAATTTTCAAGAGGGTGCTTTTGCCCGCGCCGTTGCGGCCAATCAACCCCAGCACTTCCCCCTGTTTAACCTCGAAACTGACGTCGCGGAGGGCCCATATCGTCGGGGCCTCGCCATTCCCTTGATTTTCCCTCGCGGCGAAAACATTTCTCAAACCACGGGCCGGCGCGCCCGCCATGTGACGTAAAGTGTCACGCAGAGACCCATAGGCCTCCTTGGCGCCGATTTCGTATCTCTTTGATAATGCTTCTACGCGGATGACGGTCTGGCTCATAGACCCCGATTTTCAGTTCCCGCAGGCCAAGCCGAGACTGATCCACTGCCAAACGTGAAAGCTGTTGTCACATTGTACCCAAGCAATACTCATGCCACTGCTTTCGCACCGATTCAGTCACAAGCCATGTGTTTCCATAAGCTTGAAGGGCAGTATCAATGCATTCCCCGGCCCAGCCGCGCAGCTCTCCCCGAAGCCACTCACGCTGGGGGGTCTGCACCGGACGCTTGGGCGCCTCCACCACCGAAGCCGTCACCAGGCGCTTGGCCACATCCCGCAGCAACTTCTTGCGGGTGCCGTTTTCGATCTTGCGCTCGACAGGCTGCCGAAAAGCCAGCTCGAACAGCCGGTGATCCAGAAACGGCTCGCGCAACTCGATCGATGCGCGCATGGAAATCCGGTCATTGAACCGTAACGCCTTTGGTATTTTCGTGTAGCGAGTATCCAGATACTGGCGGTTGCGCAGGGCATCCCGGAAAGGGTTGGAGGCGGAGCGAAAGGCTTGGCCAGGGAACGAAAATCGGGTGTCAGGCATTCCGGGCGCGTCGTTCGCTGCTTGGTGCCTTGAATTGGGGACGGCGGTGAGCCATTCTTACTTGCCGCGTAGTAGTCGTAGCCGGCCCATTGTTCGTCCATGCCCTGGCCGTCCATCACCACCGTAACGCCGTCGGCGCGGGCCCGCTCGAACAGCCGCGCATAGGCAAGCGTGGGCATGCCGCCAAAGGGTTCGCTCTCGTGCCGCTGCACCGATGCGGCGAGGGCGGGAACCTCCGCCGGATCAAGCTGATAGACGATCGCAAGGGTGCCGGGTACCTTCGAGCATCTTCTTTACCCAAGGCAATTCGTCGTAGTCCGGGTTGCCGGTAATGTAGGTAAAGGCCTCGATATTGCTTTCCGGGCCGTGAACCGCCTGCACCAGGCCGACGAGGATTGACGAATCGAGGCCGCCGCTGACATTAATCCCCACCGGGACATCCGAGCGGAAGCGCAGCTTGATGCTGTCTTTCATGAGCGCGAGATACTCTTCCCGAACTGCATCTACCGGGCGCGCATCGAATTCCGGGCCCACCCTCTCAGCCAGGTCATACCAGCACTTCACGGAAATCTTGCCGGCTCTCCCACGTGAGACTGATGCCCCGGGGGAAGCGAATAGATGTCCTCCCAGAAGGTTTCGGCGGAATGGTCGTGCAAGCCATCCACAAGATAGGTGGCCCACGTGGAGGCTTTCATTCGCCGGGTGGCGCCCCCCGCAAAAAGCGTCTGTATCTCGCTCGCAAAAAGAATCGGTTCGCTGCCGCGCAGGTAATAGTGCAAAGGCTTCACGCCAAAGCGGTCGCGCGCTCCGAAAAGGCGCTGTTTGCGCTCGTCCCAGATGAGAAAGGCAAACATGCCGATGAAGCGGTCAAGGCACGCCTCGCCCCATTTCTTGTAGGCGGCCAGCACCACTTCGGTGTCGGTCTGACTGTGGTAGGGATAGTCGTTAAGCTCTTGCTGCAATTCGAGGAAATTGTAGATTTCGCCGTTCATGGCGATGGTCAGGCCGCTGGCCGCATCGGTCATCGGCTGGCGGCCCGCCGGTGAAAGATCGAGAATGCTCAAGCGATTGAGCGCCAGCGCGGCCAGGCCGTGCGGATCGAAATAGCTGCCTTCCATGTCCGGCCCGCGATGGCGCTGGCTGGCAATCATGGCGGCCAGTTGCTCGGGCTTCCAGCCGTGGCCTACGATGCCAGAGATTCCGCACATATCAGGCGCGATCCTTGCGCGTTACCCGCGACGCCCGCCTCTTCGGGCAGCGATTGCAGAAAGCTCACAACCTTTTCCGCCAGGAACTCCTCGGTATGCTGCCATCGACTCGGCGGTGCAGCCGCCGATGTGAGGCGTGATCAGCAAATTGTCGTGCGCTCGCGCGTAAGCCACCAGCGGGTGCTCTTTCATCCCGGCAGCGTGCTCGCCGCATAGAACGTCGAGCGCGGCTCCGGCGATGCGCCCATCCAGCAGACTGGCGAGGAGGGCGCTTTCGTCCAACAAGCTCTCCGCGGGAAGTATTGACAAACCATGCCCCAGGCTTCATTCGCGCAAATTCATCTTTGCCGAAAAATCCCTGCGTCTCGCTGGTGAGGGACACGTGAAGCGTCACCAGGTCCGACTCTGCCAGAAGATCTTTCAGGGGGATGAGTTCAACACCGGCACATGGGCGATTCGCTCATGCCCGGGTCCGCCGCGACGACCTTCATTCCCAGACGCCTGCAGGTAGTTCGCGACCATTTTTCCCACCCGCCCGAGGCCCACGATGCCGGCGGTCTTGCCGTGCAGTTCCCTACCGCGGAATAAATCGCGGTTCCAGCCGCCGTCGGTAACATGCTGCGCGGACTGCGGCACATGGCGAACCAGCGCCAGAATCAGCGCGAGAGTGTGTTCGCCGGTTGCGAATATCTTTTCGAGGAAGGCGGTCTCACCGCGCAGAGAAATGACGTGAATGCCCCGGCGCTCCGCGCAGGCCAGATCGATGTGGTTGAGACCGGTGGTGGGGGTGGCGATCGGCCCGCAAGCGCGGGGCGGCATCGATCACTTCGCGGTCGATCCGGTGGCGCAAACGCACCCAGAGAAGGCTGGCGTCGCTCACGGCGGTTAGGAGATGGGGACGATCAAGGTCGGCCCAGATCACGCGGCCGGCTTGTTGCGAGGAGCTGGGCGGCAGCTGGGGAAAAGTTCGAGGATTCGCTGACTAGAATCGTTCTGGGCATTACGTGCGAGTGGCGATCAGCCGGTGATGGCCATGGCCGACCACGGCATCCTGCAACTGCTCGGCGGTGATGAATCCGGCTTTGTGCTGCTCGATCAGATCGCGCACCGAAGCGATCACCGTGCGGCAGAGATTGGCGCAGTGCAATTGGATCACGGCCTTCCGCGGATCGGACGGACGGTCTGATAGCCGGCTTCCCACATGGGCAGGCGCGACTCGAGTTCGACGAGCATGGTGTTCGCGTCGGTCTCATGATCGAGCCGCGCAGATATCCAGCGCCGCGATTGCGGGAACCCGGCATCCGCGAGCAGCTGGTCCACGCGCTCCCGGGTATAGGTTTCGAGGATGGGCACGAACAGGTCGTCCAATACCGAACGGCGCTTGTTGGCGGCATAACCGGCATGCTCGACGGCGAGATCCAGGGCATCCTGCCCGACCATGGCCGCAAAGGGCCGCAGCAAAGCATTCAAAGGCCAGAACACGCCGCCCGCACCGTAGAGAAGCAGATACAGGCTGCCGCCAGGCTTAAGCACGCGATGAATTTCGCGCAGGCCCCGCTCGACGCTGCGGGTATGGTGCAGCACGCCGCTGCAGCAGACGAAATCAAATTCCCCGTCGGCGAAAGGCAATTCGAGCGCCGTGGCCTGCTTGAACGTCACATTGGTGTAGCCGATGCGCTCGCCGCGCATGGCGGCGTCCTTCAGGCCCGACTCGCTCACGTCCACGCCCACCACCGACTTCGCGCCCATGCGCGCCATGGCCAGCGAATAGCGTCCTCCGCCGCAGCCGACGTCCAGGCAGCGCTTGCCCTTGAAAAAGTCCGGAGATTCGTTGTTGGCGAGCCAGCGGTCCTTGAACAGCTCCAGCGACTTGATGAACAGGTCGTCGTCATACTGGGACCACAAGCCCCCATAGAGTTTCCCGGTACGCTGTTCGATGGTTGAAATCGGCATGATCAATTCTCTCCTTGGCTACGCAGCATGCACTCCACGACTCGGAGGTCAAACGGCGTGTCGATATTCCGGGACCGCTCTTCGGGGATAATCCAGGCGCGGCAATCGGAGCCTTTCAGCGAATTCTGCTCCATCAGGACGGAGCGGCGAGTCAGATAGATCGACCCGTCGCGCAGATACAGCTTGCTCAACTCCTGGCGCGGCTTCCCTTCAAATTCCTCGGCAAAGGGCGGGTCGCTGACGCGCCCTTCGGCGTCAATCCATTTCATGCGTGCCGGGTGCCGCTCGCCGACGTCGGAGAACGAAATCACCGAATCCGCGCCGGTTCGCTCGAGCAGGCTCGATGGCTCCATCGATGTCTTGGGCGCGCCGCAGCGGGTTGGTGGGCTGCAGCGTGAGGATCGCGTCGTAGGACTCGCCCATGGCTTCCAGTCTCCGGACCACATCCTGCAAAACAGGGATGGTAGGCGTTTCGTCCTTGGCCAATTCGGCGGGACGGGGGAACGGAATATCGATTCCCCATTGCCTTCCAATGTTAGCAATTTCGACGTCGTCGGTGGAAAGCACGGTGCGCGTGAGTTTCTTACTCGCTAATGCAGCCTCGGCGGTATAGGCCAGCAGCGGCTTACCGAGCAACAACGCGACGTTCTTCCGAGGGATGCCTTTCGACCCGCCGCGTGCGGTTATGATTCCAAGTACGCGCATCGCCATTCTGATCCTCTGTGTCCTGGTCGTAAATGTAGTGAAGCCGTCTTTTGAACGTAAGGGGTGAGCTTGACCAGGCCGTCCGCAATGCGGCCGCGAAACCAGGCCGTCGCCGTAAAGAGTGCTCGGCGCATAGGCGCCGTGCCGGACTTGATTCCGGATCGCGCGAAGAATCTGCGCCGCGATCGGCACAACGTGCGTCACGTGCTCGTCGGTCTCGCGGCCTTCCTGGCGGTCGCCCACCAGAACCACGGGCGTGCCGAAGTAGCCGGCGTCGCGCACGAAGCTGCTGGAATTGCCCACCGCGCAGGAGACGCGGGCCAGCAGATTCAAATAATGCTCCGGCGAAAGATTGGTAATCGTGCGCAGCCAGTTGGGGGCCTCGCGGTCGCGGAATAGCCGGATGGCTTTGCTGATGTGATCGGCGCCCGCGTCGATGTTGGGCCACAGCATGAGGGTCTGCATCTGCATCTTGGAAAGCGCCAGCAGGATTTCCTCCACCTGCTTGCGCTCGCCGCCGTAGGTGGTGGTGGTGGGATGAAATACGACCAGCAGGAACGGCTTGTCGATGTCGATGGTGGCGCCGCTGCCGGTGCTGTTGACCATTTCCGAGTGTGATCGAAGGAACCAGCATGCGCGCGATATCGCTGCTCGGGCAGCCCACGCCGAGAATCGAATCCGGGCGACTCTCCCATGCGGACCAGGTACTCGGCCGAACGCTCCGTGCTCGGGAAATGATAAGTGGGCCAGCTTCGTGATGGCGTGGCGGGCGCTTTCATCGATCGATCCGGACACTTCTCCGCCCTGAATATGCACGATGCAGATGTTCATATAGGCGGCGGCCAGAGCGGCGGCAAGCGCTTCGTAGCGGTCGCCGATCAGCATCACCACGTCCGGCTTGAGGCGTTGAAATTCGCTGGAAAACTCGACCACCGCAAAACCGAGCGATTTGGCCATAGTGGCTGGAGTGGATCCTTCGAGTTCGATGTAGATTTCGCCGTCTACCGTGAATCCGTCGTTCTTGACGTTCTGCACCGGATGGCCGAAACGCTCGAGCACCATGGTTCCGGCGGCGACCAGCTGCAGCTGCAACTCCGGACGCTCGGTGATGGAGAGCAACACCGGCTTCAGCCGCCCGTAGTTGGCGCGGTCCACCAGCACGACACAGACTTTTCGTTTTGGCTTCGTTTCCACGGTCGCTCCTGAAATCGTGAATTTCCTTGGCTGTTCCGTTCTGTGGCATTTTTCTGTTCATACGATGTCCGCGAACTCGGCTTCCATCCGGCGGAAATACAGCGCGCCGCCCATCAGAAACAGCAGCGTGGCGGCCGCGGAAACAGCGACGACCGGGCCCGGCGCCGTATTTGTTCCCAGCAGCGCCCAGCGGAAACCGTCGACCACGCCCACGATCGGGTTCAGCGCATACAGCGTGCGGTAGCGCGCCGGAATCATGCTGCTCGGATAAATGATCGGCGAAGCGTACATCCAGAACTGCACCAGGAACGGCACCACGTAGCGCACGTCGCGATATTTCACATTCATCGCGGAGAGCCAGAAACCCATGCCGACCGCGGCAGCCAGCCCCAGCAGGATGAAAAGGGGCAGCCAGAGAACGTGGATGGTCGGAGCATGGTGGTAATACACCATCATCCCGAGAAGGACCACGAACGAAAGCGCGAAATCGACCAACCCCGCCAGCACCGAAGCCAGAGGAATTGCCAGGCGCGGAAAGTAAACCTTGGTGATCAGGTTCGCGCTGCCTACCACGCTGTTGGAAGATTGCGCCAGCGAGGTCGCAAAGAAGTTCCACGGCACCAGCGCCACAAACGCAAACAGGGGATAAGGGGTTCCGTCGGAGGGCACCTTGGCGAACATGCCGAAAATGACGCTGAAAATCAGCATGGTGAGCAAGGGCTGAAGAATCGCCCACGCGGCTCCCAGTGCCGCCTGCTTGTAGCGAACCTTCACGTCGCGCCAGACGAGGAAGTACAGCAGCTCGCGATATTCCCAGAGTTCCTTGAGCTTGAGCGTCGCCCAACCCTGGATCGGCTCGATCCACAGCGTTGAGCTGTTCCCGAATTCTTCTGGTTCGATCGTCGGGGCCATCGCTGTGGGAGAGACACTCATCGATAGTTCATCCATTCCAGATTGAGGCCAGCCGATAGACCTATGAGCGCGCAGAAATCGGAGCAGGCGCGGACTTCGTGTGGTGCGCCTCGTCAAAGCCCTGGCTAAGACCCGCATAATTCGGCACTTCTGGGCGATTGGTGGCCGCAAGGATATCTTTGCAATCCACCCGCCGAACCGCGAACAGGTCGATTCCCGGTAAGTTGTTTCCTGGCTCCGTGCACAGGGAGATGCGATACCCCAATTGCCTCAGGATTTCCACTGTGTTCCGGTTGAAGGAATCTGCTTTCCCATAGGGATAGCTGAAAGGCCAAATCGCTTGTGGCCTAAGTTCTTTTGGATCAGGTCCCAGTTCCTGGAGAGGTCGCGGAAAAGCTCGGGGTAGCGGAGGGCCGCAGAGGGGCCGGTGTTCATGAGTGTGGCCGCCCATGATCATTCCGGCCTGCTGCATTTCGCGCGCTTCGCCCCAGTTCAGGTAGAGTTCCTGGCCAAACGCCCTCTCGTCCCCCAGATACTTTTGAAAGAGCGCCTTCACCGCAGGTCGCGGATATTCGAGGAGGCAGCACAAAATTGAAAAGATATTTGAAATCGAGCGACTTCCAGCGTATCGAGGGGATACGTTCGCTGACAAATTGCCGAATCCATCCGTCCTGGTCCGGAGCTGGCTCGGCAGGTGCAAGATCCTGCACCGTCTTCTCGAAGGCGAGGCGGTACACGTCAAAACCCAGATGCGCCATCAGAAAGTGATTCATGTGGACGGGCGCGACCACGCCGTCTTCCAAGCAGCCGGTGATCACGAAAAAGAAGCCCTGGATCTGCTCCTCCGCAAGAATCGGTGTCACGTCGGCGTAGTGTTCCCTCAAGCCATCGTCGAAGGTCATCAGGCAGAGGTCCCGGCGCGGCGTGTATTTGCCGGTCAGAAACTCGATTGCTGATTCGAGCGTGGCCATCTCGAAGACTTCGGGCAGAGCTTTCGCCTGCCTGCGAAAATCGTCCAAGAAGCATGCCCTTGATCCTGGGGAACTTGGTGCGGGGCAAATCGCGAACGTAGTGATAGGTGGCGACGTGAAGTTGTCGGTTGGTGGCTCATGGAAATATCGGCTCCAGATTCGCACTTTTTGTCGGGCGGCATATCTAGTTCGGGCCGGTCCTGATCGGAGTCCGACTTGGTCCAATACCAGGGGCACTCGCAATCGTCCTGCGTCGGAGACTTCGCATCGCGCAGGAAAATCGCGCTCATGATTCCGCCGCCTTTGCCGTCAAGCGGCTGAAAACGTGAAGGAAGCAGCGAACCGTCCGGGATGAACCGAAGCGCCGTTGAAACCCACATCCTGCAGCAGCTTTCGCGTTTCCCCGTGATAGCCGTAGAAATCCGCAGCCATGGCGCCGGCGCGGTCAAGCTCCGCCACAAACGCGCCAAACAATGCCTGCGCGTTTGCCGGCGAAGCGGGAAGAAATTCCACCAGCCGCCCGATACGGTCCACATCCTTCCGTCCATGCGGCGTCTCGGTGCGGATTGTTTCCAGCCGCCACACCGCGAGCCCATTCTTCTTCCCTTCCGGCACGGTGAGGAACTTGATACTCAAAATCAGGATGATTCTTGTAGCGCCACGTAAGGAAATCGCAGTCGCGCGCCGCGCCAATGGTCCGCGCGGCATGTGCGGGCCAGTCTCTTTCGTCCCAGGTGGCGGGCAGCGCGTGGCCGATTTGCAGCGGAGCCACCGGCAGCTCCTTGAGTTCGAATGCCGAAATCAGGCTCGCCGCGCGCTCGTCGGACCAGTCGGGATAGGCCAGCTTCAGCGCGCAGGCCATGCGTTCTCCCTGATGCGGAAGAACCAGGAAATGGCGGGGAATTTCGGGCAACACCTGGCCGCGCAGAACCTGATAAATCGCCACGGTCGCGGGATTGATTCCGAAACGCCACCACGGCGGAGAATTCCGGTTTGCGGAAAGAGCTCAGCAACTGCAACGCCATTGCTCCCTTGCGGGCGTCGGGGCGAATCACATAGTTCACGATCCACACCGCTTTCGAAGACTGCCCGAAACGGTTGAGCGTGAACGGAATGCCGCCAAGAATTCCCAGAAGTTCGCGGGCCGTCCAATGCCAGCGAGAAGCTGTAGCTGCTCGGGATCCCAGTGGCCGGGCCGGTGGAAGCTCCAGTCGAAAAGCGGCCGGTTCCGCGTGTAGATATGGTTCTTGGCCCAGTGCTCGTTCAGGAAATCGCTGATGCGCGGGTATTCGCCAAGGTTTGCGAATCTAAATTCCACTGCCATTGGATGATCCGTTTCCTTTCAGTTTTTCTTCCACCAGGGCCGTCGTCAGCTCGATGGAAAGAAGTTGCTCGATCTCTTCCGGGGAAAACTGCACATTGAATTCCTGTTCCAGGGCTACCACAAAGCTCAAATGGTGAAGCGAGTCCCACGTCTCGACGGTGTCCGGCGAAGAGCTGGCCGCCAGGGCCGATTGCGGGACTTGAAACACGTCCGTAGCAACTGCGAGCACTTTATTGAGCACGAGATTCGTTTGACCGATGGGAACCGTTTGTGACATGCAGTCGAATCCATTCCGGGAACGGGATATTCGCTTCGCCGAGGTTCAGGCTCCAGAGCGTCGCGTCATTTTCCGACGCGATCGGCTGGAACTTATGGACAGCGTACAGATCCTTCACCGGGGCATTCTTCTTCGTGGGAATAAACCAGCCTTGCAGGAAGCTGGCGCCGCGGGCCTTGCTTGCATCCGTGAGAAAACCGAGCATGGCCGTTTCGATCGTGCGCCCGATCACGCGGCAGCTCAGCAGAAACGTGTCGATCTCGCAGACGTCGTCTTCGGTGCGCGTGATCAGCACGCCGACGATGCCGTTGTCGCCAAAGCGATCCTTCACGCCGACCGAATAAACTCCGCAGTCCGGCCGCGAGGCAAATTCAGCGATTTGCTGTTCGGTGTAGCGCCGCGTGGTGACGTTGTATTGGTTGGTTTTTTGCGTCAACTGCGCGACGCGCGCGATGGATTCCGGCGTCACGTTGGCGATCACGACTTCCTGTTCCAGCGAGCGGAAGAAATCCTCGAGCGAACCCGCCGTTTGCGCGAGTTCCGCGCGCTTGTGCTGTTCGTGATATTGCTTGGTTTTCTCGCGGTCTTCCGCCGAAAGCGTGAGCCGCTCGAAGAACGGGCAATCGCGCAGGGCTTGCGCGTATCCCTTTGCGTGGCCGGGAACCTCAATCACTTTCACTTCCGGAACTTCGGATGCGGACCAGTTCCCGTTCCACCGGATTGTCGTCAAAGAAAGCGATCGAATCGATGCCCAGATTCAGCTCGGCGGCGATTTCGCGAAGGTTTCGCGCCTTGTCCTGCCAATTGATGCGGAACGCCGCGAAATGCTCGGGCCGCAGGAGCATGTCCGGGATGATTCTGCAGCGACGGCCATGGCTTCGTCGTGATTGTTCTTGCTGCATACCGCCAGCAACACGCCGCGCTGGTAGAGATCGAGAATCGCGCGCTGAAAACCGCGGTAGAGCGCGCCCGGATATTCCGACGCCCAGTTTCAGGCCATCCACGCCGTCTTCGCCGAGGACGCCGCCCCATAGCGTGTTGTCCAGATCGACGCGCCAGCACTTTGCAAACGACTCCGGTGAGCGGATGGATGAACTTCAGCCACGCGCTCACCATGGGAAGCATGCTGTCGGGCGCAAACGGCATGCGCACCATCAGCCATTTGCCTTCGTCATGCCAGCGCGCGCGTCCATGCTGCGCGACCAGCGCGTCGTAATCGAGCAAATATACGCCCCGGTGTTCGCCGCACAACGCCCGCAATCCCAAGTTGATTTGATCGATCGCCGCGAGCTGGCCGGTTTTGCGCTGCGTTTCGAGAACACCCAGGCTGCTAGCGGGCTTTTCAAGATTATGGATCACGAACGATGCATTGCTGCGCTCGCGGAATTCGCGCGCACCCAGCCGGCGAAATCCCGCAACACCCGGTCGACTGCCGCTTGCGCATCTGCCTCCGACAAATCCGCATAGCTCTCCCAGATATCCGGGGCGATATCGCGCGTTTGTACGGCCAGCACCACGATATGGGGTTCGAAGGAATAGAGCGCGCTCGCGGGATCGAGAATTTCCTGCGCATACGAATTGAACTGGCCCACCTGAACCGTCGCGCCGATGCCATGCACCAACGCCGCGCTGCGCAGGATCGGCATCAGCGGCTCAACCGTCATCGACCGCAGAAAGGCGATACGCGCAGGGACCAGCGACAAGTGCCCTTTCATTTTCTCGTAGCACGACAAAACGTAATTCGCCGCGGCGGCCCGGCCTTCATTGCGCCAGAAATCGCCCAGGCGCGCGTGCGCCTGCGGCCCAGCGGCCTTCCGCCAGACAGCTTTCAACCTGTTCGCGCAATTCCTTGGAGTGAGCCATGAGAAAAACTCGCCTACATCTGTAAGCCGCCGGAGACGGGTATTTCCGCTCCAGTGACAAAATCCCCCGCGCCGGTGCACAAAGCGACGACGACGGCCGCGATTTCAGCGGGGGTTGCAAGACGGCGCAGCGGGGTCTGCATCGCCTGCACCTTACGAAGACGTTCGGAGAGGCCTGCGATGGATTCTGTCTCTACCAGGCCCGGCGAAACCATGTTCACACGGATGCCATGGGGCCCAAGTTCCGCAGCAAGACAGCGCGTCAGCGCCTGCATCGCGGACTTCGCCACGAGAAAGTTGCTCCAGTTCACCGGGGGCGTGTTCAGGGAAAAGGAAGAGCCAATGTTGACGATGCGCCCGGATTTCTCTTCGATCATTCCCGGTATCGCCGCCTGGGTGCAATGAAACGCGCCGCGCAGGTGCACATCCAAGGTCGACTGCATCTCCTCCCAGGTGGTCTGCATGAAAGCACGCGGCTCAGGCAGGCTGCCGGCGTTATTAATTAGGATGCTGACCGGGCGTCGGTATTCCTCGCGCGCCTTCTCAATAGCCGCTTTGACGGCTGCCTGATTGGTGACGTCGGCCTGCATGGGAATCGCCCGAGCACCCTTGGCTTGAAGCGAAGAACACAACTCTTCCGCGGCCGACGCGCTGCTGCGGTAGTTCACCACCACCCTCGCGCCCGCTTGTGCCAGCGCCGTAGCGATGGCAGCTCCCAAGCCGCGAGCGCCTCCGCTGACGAAGGCGACCCGCTCGGTGATGGGCAGATCCTTGGGCTGCGGGCGCTCTTCGAGCGCGGTCACAGTTCCTTCGCCTTCCATAACCACCTTCCCCTCTTGATTCAGGGTTTTCACCTCGATCGTCAAGCTCCGCGAGCCTTCGGACTTATGCGTTACCTTCATGGTGAGATTGATCTTGTCGCCGATAAAGACGGGCGCGAGCCATCGGAAATTCTGCTGGCTCCACAGCGCGCCCGGCCCCGGGCAGCGCATCCCGATCATCGTCGAGACGTAATTTGCCACGAGCATCCCGTGCACCACACGCCGTTGAAAGTGGGTGCGCGCCGCGAAGCTGTCGTCCATGTGCAGAGGGTTGCGGTCGCCGCTCAGTTTCGCGAAGGCTTCCACATCCTCCGCGGTGATGCCCTTTGAGAACTGGAATTCGTCTCCCGCCTTGATCTTGCTGAAATCGGCGAATTCCGGCGGGACGCCCTCGCCCCGGCGCGGGTCTGCCGGGCCTTTGCTGCCGGGGAGGACGAAGATGTTTGCCTGACTCATAGTGAGTTATCGCCGCAAGGGCTCTGAGACAGACTGTTCCACCAGATGCGATTCGCTCAGCATCTCGCCGGCTGCCAGCGGGCGCCGCAAGCGGCGTCCGATCATTGAATCCAGCCGTTCCGCCGGAATACCGGTTCCCGGCTTCTTCACCGAGAGGCTTTCCGGAGTGAGCACGGCGCCGCTCGGAAGATCGATCTCGGCCACGATGCTCTTGGTGAAAAGATTCCGCAGGGGCCTCATTTCTTCGGCCATCGCATTCTTATCGACGGCGCTTGTTCGCATTCTTTCGATAAAGCGTACGCCTTCCACCAGAGTCTTGAGATCGCTTGTCGTCAACGAGGCCGGCACATCCGGACCAAAGCATTCCTTGCTGAAGGTGACATGCACTTCGACAAGCTCGGCGCCCAATGTCGCGGCGGCCAGCGCCGGGAAAATCGTGCCGGAATGGTCCGAGAGGCCGACGGCACAACCATATCGCCCTCGAAACGTCTCAAGCATATTGAGCCCGACCTTTTCCGGCGGGCACGGATAGGCCGAGGTGCATTGCATCACCGCCAGCGGAAGTCCCGCCGCCTGGACGCGCGCCACCGCGCCGTCGATTTCTTCCAAGGAACTCATCCCGGTCGATAGCATCACCGGGAGCCGCGTCTCGACCATGTAGCCGAACAGTTGCGAATTGGCCACTTCGCCCGAAGCCACCTTCCAGGCCTTCATGCCGATCCGCTGCAGCATGCGCGCCGCTTCGATCGAAAAAGGCGAACTCAGAAATTCGAGCTTCTTTTCCTCGGCATGCCGCTTGAGCCCGAGCCACTGCTCCTCGGTAAATTCCATGCGCTTCCAATATTCGTAGCGCGACGCATCCTGGTAGCTGAACCGCACCCGCCAGGGTTCCTGCGGAGTGCTTTCCGCGGCGGCAATGTGAGTCTGAAACTTGACGGCGTCCGCGCCGCTGCCGGCGATCGCGTCGATATATGCGTGCGCCGCGCCCAGGCTTCCGTCGTGCGCCTGCGCGACTTCGCCAATGACCAGGCAGCGCTTTGGGATCGAACTGCATCGTTAGTCGCCTGCCGCGGCTTTCAAGGAACGGCGGTTCAGCGCCGTTTGCCATTTTCCGCTGGGCTGATATTCAGGAACGATGTCCGCCATATGCGACAACACGCGAACTTCATCCCGGCGGGAAATAAGGGTGCGCAGGTCGCTCATCCACCGGTCAATGAAATCGCGCTGGATGGCACTGCCGCAAAATACCATGATCTTCTCGTGATACGTGGGACGAGTTTCGTCGCTTTCGGTCGAAAGCTCTTCGAACAGCTTCTCTCCGGGGCGCAAACCCGTGAACTTGGATGGGTATATCGACATCCGGCTCGTGGCCTGACAAGACGAATCATGTTTCGCGCGAGATCGAGAATCTTCACCGGCTCGCCCATATCCAGCACGAAGATTTCCGACCCTTTGCCCATCACCGAGGCCTGCAGTACCAATTGTACGGCCTCGGGGATGGTCATGAAGTACCGGCGCATATCCGGGATGTGTAATCGTTACCGGTCCCCCGCGGGCAATCTGCTGTTTGAAAATGGGCACCACGCTGCCATTGCTGCCTAGCACGTTCCCGAAACGCACCGAAACGAACTTGGTCCCACTATCGTCGGTGGAATCCGGCATCGACTGCACGATCAGTTCGGTGACGCGTTTGGTCAGCCCCATCACGTTGGTGGGGTTCACGGCCTTGTCGGAGGAAATCATCACGAAGGAGTTGACGCCGTTGCGATAGGCGGCGTTGACCATGTTGTCGAGCCCAATCACGTTGTTCGTGACGGCTTCAATCACGTTGTGCTCCATCATCGGCACGTGCTTGTAGGCGGCCGCATGATAGACGGACGTGATGCCATATTCCCGGATGATTTCTTCCATACGGTCGTAATCGCGGATGTCTCCGATCACCGGCCAGATCTCCACGCTCGAAGAGACGCCGCTTAATTCCATCTCGATCTTGAATAAATCGCTTTCCGCCTGGTCCAGCGCCACGAGACACTTCGGTTCAAAACGAAGCAGCTGCCGGCACAGCTCGGATCCAATGGAACCGCCGGCGCCGGTAACCAATATCGGAGCGCCCGACGACAGAGTCATGAATACGGTCATGCTCGAGCTGGACCGGCTCACGGCCGAGCAGGTTCTCCACCGAGATTTCGCGGATTTCGCTGACGCGCACTTTGCCCGCCAGCAACTCGGCAAGATTCGGGAATCGTCTTGCAGGGCACGCCGCTTGCACGACAGTTCGCCAGCGCTTCCGACATTTGCTTTCCGGACGCCGAGGGCATGGCAATCACGATTTCGTCGATGCTATGCGAGCGCCGGCGGTAGCGCTCCACGATGCGGGTTACATCGCGGCCGCTGCCAAGTACTCCCACGCCCATAAGGCTCGCGTTCAGCTTATGCGGGTTGTCGTCGAGGAAGCCGATGATGCGGTAGTTCAGGCTGGGATTGGACCGGATTTCGCGCACGAGATTCAGACCCGCCACGCCCGCCCCGTAAATCAGAAGCCCCTTCTGGGTGGTCTTCGAAGCCACCTCATGCATCACCATTTCGTGGTAGAGGCGCACGCCAAATCGCGCCCCCGCCGTAGCGAGGAAGCAGAGCAGAAAATCAATCAGGTAGACCGACCGCGGAAACTGAGCCCCGAGAATACAAACAGTAGCGGCGGTAAACACGATCGAGCCGGCGACATTGGCGATTAAGAGCTTTACGAGGTCGGAGAGTCCCGAAAAACGCCACCAGCCGTGCTCGATGCCCACCACGTAAAACACCGGTCATCTTGACCGCCAACACGATCAGAAGGCCGATCATCAAATGACGAATTTCCGCATGAGGAAACACAAAGTCAAATCGCACCAGGAACGAAGCAGCGAGCGAAATCGCGATGACAGCACGCCTGCCACATCCGGATAAATATCAGGCGGTTTGACACGACGATACCCTGCAGCGCCTGAGGCGCCAGCTCCAGAAGATTCGCCGACACAACGCGCCGCCGGATCAGCTTTGCAACTCGGTCGCCGTAGATGGAAAATTGGAACATGCGGTTTCCGTGGGAAATGGAGTTAATTCAATTTGAAATCAAAAATCGCGCTGGCATCCGTCTCGGTGGGAACACCATCCACGCGCGCCGGTTTGTACCGGCGCTGGCGGACGGCATCGACGGCGGCCTGCGCCAGCATTTGGGGACCCCTCACTACCGTGATGTCATGCACATCGCCGGTCGTGCTGATCTTGAACCGCAGTTCGACCGGGCCTGAAACTCCTTCCATCTCGCGCCTCTGGGGGATATGCCGGATTGATGTTTGTCAGCAATAGCGCTGGCTGGACGGCGCCGCCATTTCGCGTATAGCGGGTGCCATTCGAAGAAAAGGCGGGCGCAGTGGAATGCGCGGGTATCACCGGAATCGTTTCAATCGGCGCCTTCACTGGATCTGCGGGCGATACTGGCTCAGCCGGTTTTGAAGCAATCGCAGGACCTCGGCTGTTTGAGGCAATTGTTGAATGCCCTACGCTGGCCTCCTGGCGCGCCTTGCGTCGGGCTGCCGACGGAAAGGCCTTCGACACTGTTACCGTTTCATCCGGGAGCTTGATCCTCGCCTCGGGGTGCACAACGTGATCGCTGGCGGAGGGTCGTCGGACCACGGCACCTATGGCAGCTCCGGCAAGAATGGCTTTGGAACGATTTGACTGTGTGGCACCTATTGAATCTCGACTTAGAATCTCTTGCAGCTGTTCATCCGAGGCGATGGAATGCCCAGTGGCGTGTGCGCCCTCCTGCGTAGTGGGGGCGGTGAGGGATTCCGCCATCGAACTGGGAGGCGTCGACGGCAGTCCAGGTAAACCACCTACGATTCGCACCGACTCGGTAACCGGCTGGGAAGAATCGGGCGTATTTACTTGTAGACGAAGAACGACATCATCGGTCAAGGGCGAATAAGTGATTGTGCCCCTTGCTAAATCAGAGGGTTCTAGATTTACGGTTTTGTTTATTGGGCCATCGTTGATAAGTAACTGGCCCCCAATCGCATTCTCAATCGCGGCTGATGATGGATTCCAAGTCAATTGCAAATCAGTGCCGGTTCGCTCGAACTTCAGTCCGAGGCTCGAATCGATATGCAATTCGGCGCGAGGTGCCTTCGACACGGAGCCTCGAAAACGGAATATTCCAAGCGCCACGAGCACCGCGATAATCAAGGCAACCATCGCCCACTGCCGTTTGCGCTGGTTGGGATTGGGGCTCTCAAATACCTGCGTCTTTTCTTCCGCTGGTACGCTTGCTTCCTGCGGTTCTTCTGCAATCCGGACCGGTTCCTTCCTGGCAACGGAAGGTCGAACTTCCGTCCGGAGCGGCACTCCTCTTCCAGAAAGTTCCGCGCGGTTGAAAGGACGCGGGCTCCACTCCCAGGCGACAGCGCCATCCTTCGTTAGAAACAAACGGCCCTTCGTCGAATGACCTACATGGGGCTCAATCAGTAAGAATAGTGAATCCGGCTGCGCGGAATTCTCGGCTGCCACCGACAAATCGTCTTCCGTGAGAGCCGTTTCTTCAGTGGTGCCAGTTCGATAAAAACCGAGAACATCCATCCGGCGGTGCGCCCTGGAGTGCCATCGGTCGATCATCGCTTTCAACTGGCGGCGATCGCCAAACGGAGAATCACTTGATTTCCAAATGGCGGTCGGAACCGGCTCGTAGTTCTCTACCACCAGCATAGAGTTCGGGCCTTCGTCTCTTTTCCCCAGCAAAATGCCGGCCGTGCCGGTTTCGCCGGCACGAATCGCATCGCGGTCCAAAAGCTCCACGGCGTTCAAATGGAACTGCACCGCGACCGGCTCGCCGGCATCTTCCCAACGGAAGAAACCGGCGGCATTTCGTCGCCCGACGTTCATTGCGGATGTAGGTTCGGCTCTCACGACTTTAAGGGGAGATATTTCTCATGCTTGTGAAGAGAAAGCTGAATAAACTTGCGTAATCAGAATCGCGTCAGCAGACCAAACGCTGTTGCTATAGCGCTGAATGTAGCAATCTGCGAATACTGCCTTCAAGTTGCTCGATGGCACGATGACGACATCGCCCGCGCTCAGCATGCGGTCTTCGATCTTGCCTTGCTGATAATTTCTTTAGTCCACCAAGCCGATTTTCTCATACAGCCCCTTGGAATTTTGCCGCATGATTTCGGTCGCCCGAGGCTTGCGCCATCTTCGTCAAGCCTCCCGCAGCCGCCAACGCCGCACATGAGGGATAGCGAATCCTGGCTAACAAGTTCGACTCTTGCCTGGCTTCACGACTTCGCCAATGATGTAAATCATCCGCTGTTCATTGGACACATCGATGACATCGTTTGGGCAAACGATCAGGTTTGATGTCGGCGTGCTGGCATCGGATACGTCCTTGAGGGAGAGCGTCCACAATGCTATGGGTGCCGTCAGCGTCCGGGTGCGCTCCCGGCAATGGAATCGAGCCGTATTTTGCTTGCCTCGTCAGCGACAGCACTGGCGCCCGGAGGGTGGTCCAATCCGCCGGCCATCGTCAGAACGGACAAAAGGGTCTTCGAGCCTGCAATTTGGAACACGCCCGGGCCTGTGTACGGCTCCGGTAACGGTCACCGGCTGGCTTCGAAAATCCGCAATGTAAACAGTCACATGAGGTTCATGGATGTAGCGTTTCAGTTGCTCCCGTAGCTGGTCATTGAATGCTTCGGCGGTCAGACCCGCCGCATGAATCTGGCCCACCAGCGGGAGATTAACGTCGCCCGTGCTGCTTACTCTCCATGTCTTGGTAATGTCGTCGGATTCCAGGCAGGTGATCGAAAGTGTATCCTCGGCCCCGATCACGTCATCGGGGGAAGAGGCACGCTCCACGGCGGGGATTGGTGCGTTGTCTTCCTGCGACGGGTTCTTATCGGCGCCGTCGCCGAATCTCAGAACCGATTTTGAGCGCTGGCGTTCTGGGCGGCCAAGCGGAGACACGGGTTCGCGACGGCCCAACATGACCAGCAACACGATTGCTTCATCATCGCACTTCAGCTCGCCGGATCGCGGCGACTGACCGGGCTTCCTCATGCGCGATCTGCTTCCAGGAGGTTCCGGGGCCCTGATTATGCTTGGAATGCTCGCCCGCAATTTCCCGCACGGAACGCACGACGTAAGCATACTTCTTCCTTCGTCATGGCCGGATATAGCGGCAAAGAAACCAGCCGCGGATACAGATCGAGAGCCGTGGGCATTGGTTTTCCGGCAGGTTCGCCCATTTCTTGAAAAAGGGGTGAAGCTGGATCGGAATAAAGTGAACGCTTGCGCCGATATTTCTCCGCCTCAGTTCCGCAATGAAACGCGCCCGGTCGATCGTGAGCATTTCAAGGTTCAGGCGAAGGGCGTAAAGATGCCACGCATGGCGCCCGTTAACCGGCTCCTCGGGCAATTCGAATCTCATCCATTCCTGCGAACGCTTCATTGTAGGTCTTGGCGTAACGTGCGCGTCGTTCGGTAAAGTCCTCGAGTTTGCGAAGTTGGTGGATGCCCACCGCCGATTGCAGGTCACTCAGGTTGTATTTGAAACCGCATTCGACAACCTCGTAATACCAACTGCCGTCTTCGCGGTACCGGTTCCATGCATCTTTGTTGATTCCGTGCAAGTGTCAGCATCTTTACCCGGTCGGCAAGTTCTTTGGTATTGACGGTGATCATGCCGCCTTCGCCGGTGGTCAGGTTCTTGGTCGCGTAAAAACTGAAGCAGACCGCGTCGCTCGGAAATTCCGATGAGCCAATCTTGTGGCCGCGATATTCGGTGCCTGCCGCGTGGGCCGCATCTTCGATCACAAACAGGCGGTGTTTCTTCGCCAGTTTCCAGATGGCATCCATGTCGCACGGCGTTCGCCGCCCAGGTGAACCGGAATAATGGCTTTGGTGCGCGGCGTAATGTGTTCGGCGATGGAAGCGGGATCGATATTTCCGTCCGGAAGCACGTCTGCCAGGACGGGCGTCGCTCCCACATGCGACGATCACACTGACCGTCGCGCAGAACGTCAGCGGCGTCGTAATCACTTCGTCTCCCGGGCCGATGTTCAGTGCGGCAAGAGCCAGATGCAATGCGGCCGTGCAGGAACTCACCGCCTGGGCGTGTTTGGCTCCCACATAGTCCCGAAACTCTTTTTCAAATTGCGCCGTGCGCACGCCCGTAGTGAGCCATCCGGACCGCAGGGTGCTTACGACCTCGGCGATTTCGGCGTCATCGATTTCAGGACGGTTAAAAGGTATAAAGGGATGTTTGCCCATTTGAAATCCTTCGGCCACTAAGTCGCACTCTTCCTTAGCAGCATGCCGGCCCGGAAAAATCGCGCAGTGGGCCGTTTCGGCAATGATCACTTCATATCGTTCCAGAAACTTTTTTTCTAATATAGGCCAGATTCAGAGCCAGTTTGGCCGGCAGACATGTTGCTTTCGTAAAGTGCGATTGGATCGGCGGCCTTCCCCAGAAGTTCTTCCTCGTTGCGAAAGGCGATTGAGGCCGGATCGGTGATGCCAGGGACGAACCTGCAGCACAGATCGCCAGACCGGGCTGTCCATATCCACAAACTCTGGCACTTCCGGCCGGGGCCCACGAGGCTCATTTCCCCTCGCACCACATTCCATAGCTGCGGCAGTTCGTCCAATTTGAATTTCCGCAAGAACCTGCCCGGTTCCCGTAATGCGCGAATCACCACGCGCCGTGATTGTCGGACCCGTCTTGCGTTTCGCATCGTCCGAAACTTGATTAGCCGAAACGCCTTGCCTCCCAGGCCAACCCTCGATTGCTTAAACAGAACCGGCCAGCCACTGCCCAGTAGCACCGCCAAGGCGATCGCCGCCAGCAAGGGGGACAGCACACACAATGCGAGTACCGCAAGAAATCTGTCCATCAATTCCGCTGGCCACGAGGAGCAAAGGTCCCTCGTCGCTGCCGTCCTGTCTTCGGTGATGGTTTCGGAGATCAGCAACTTCGCATGTCGGAGCGAACAGCGCTCACTCGTATTTGGTGTATGCGTACCCATATCCATACCGGCTGGTGGTTTTGCTGTCCCATGCGTTCAAGATTGTTCCGAGCACAGGTATCCCGTCCGCAGTCAGTCTTTGCTTTGCTGCCAGGGCCGTGTCGCGGCTGGTTTGACCGGCGCGGAAAACCAGAATGGCAGCGTCGGCGAGCCGTCCCAAAATGCGGGCGTCGGCGATGTCCAGCATGGGTGGGGTATCAATCAGAATAACGTCAAATTCGGAACGCAACCGTTGCAGCAGTTCAAGCATCCGCTGCGAATACAAAAGGTTCGAAATATTCTCACTGCTGGGCCCGCTCGTCAGCACACTCACTTCCGGCATCCTAGTCTGCTTCACCAGTGCTTCGATCGGGCAATCCCTCAAGGAACTGTTCTCCCGCAAGAGGTCGCTCAATCCCCAGTCGTTCGGAAGGCTGAACACCTCGTTGAGCCTTGGCTTTCTCATATCCCCATCGATCAGCAGAACCTTCTGGTTGATTTCCGCCAGGGTGATTCCCAAATTGCTTACGATCGTGGTTTTCCCTTCCCCTCGAATCGCGCTGCTGACCAAAATCACTCGCGGCGAGGCTCCGTTCTCAATCGAATGGAGAATCGACGTCACTGCCCCGCGAAACGATTCAGCGATCATGGAAGACTTGTCGTGCCAGGTCACAACCTCAACGCCAGAGTCGGAGGCGTTTTGCGTTGCTGGCGCCGCTGGCATGAAACTGGGCTGCGTCAACCTCTTCGAAGCGTAACTCCCAATCAGATTCCGGGCGGGGATGACTCCCAACTCAGGCAGGTTCAAGTGTGAAGAAGCATCGCCAGGCTGCTTGAAGCTGCGATCCAGGCTCTCTTGGGTGATGATCAATCCTATTCCGACGATCAATCCCGCGAGTGCCCCCATCATTGTGTTCCACATGAAATTAGGCTTCGAGGGTGTCAACGGCGGTTCGGCAGGGTCCACAATGCGCGCGTTGCTTCCCCGCATGGCCGTGGCTGTATCGGCTTCGCGCGACTTTTGAAGCAATGAATCATAAAGCTGGCGGTTGGTGTCGACATCGCGCTGCAGAATGCTGTACTGGTTGGTGTTCTGGGTTTGCTCGGTAACGACCTGCACTTGCTGCCGGTACGCGTTGCTAAGCAAGCGCTCTTTCATCAATGCCGACTGATAGTCGTTCTTGATCCGGGTGATGACGTTGCTGCGCTCCTGGAGGAAGGTCTGTTCGAGGTCGTCGATTTGAGCCTGGACATGACGCACCTTGGGATGCTCGGGCGTATATTCCGCGCTTAGGTCAGCGAGCTCGCGCCGCAGGTCGGCCAGCTTGGCTTGGTAACCGTTGAGCGCCGCATTATCGATCACCTGAGGAACCGAATCGGCGGGTGTGGACATCGCGATTTGATACTGCGACTGCTTGGCGATCCGTTCGGCTTCCGCTTCGAACAAAGCGGCTTGCATCTCTTTCAGCTTGTCTTGATCGGCGCTTTCTTTATCACCGGTGAACAGGAGGTGGGAAGCATCTCCGAAGTTTTGCAGGCGCGCTTCCGATTGCTGCAGCTTCGTCCGCGCCTCTTCCAACTGCTGGGCAAGCCACTGCCTGGCGGCGTTAATCGCGTCCCAGCGAGCCTGCAGATTTGAATCGATATATTCGTTAACGAGAGCGTTGGCGTATGCCGCGGCAAACTGTGGATCGGGAGAAGAGGCAGTGACCGCAACGATCCGCGTGCCCCCGCTTTGTGCAACCTCGACGCTGACCTGCGAAGACTGGACTTCCTTGGGGGCCAATTTTAGGAGCCGGCGCAGCCCACCCAAGTGGCTCTCCGGTTGGAAGTTCGACCGGAAGTTCTCTTTCCGCAACCGCTTGACCGCCGACCGGTGCAGCGTCCGGCTCTGCAGAATCGCAATTTGAGTCGGCAGGTAAGACTCCGCGCTGACCGGGGCCTCGTCGGCCACCTTCAGGCTGGGCGAAACTTCCGCGGGATTCTGAATTTCCACCGATGCGCGGGCATCGTAGATGGGCGTTTCTCGAAGGCTCAATCCAAAACCGACGATGCATCCCAAAACAGCGCCGACGACAATCCAATGCATTCTCTGCCGTAAGGCCCGCCATATGGGAGGGGTTCCGGCGGCCTCGGTTTGCGACGTCCCGCCGTCGAACGGTTCCAGATAGAGAACGGTTTGCGAACCGCCCCGATTCCTGCTCGGATGCACGACGAGTTCGCTGCTATTGTTTCGGGAGAATTGAGACATTTTGTCGAGGTGTTGTTTTACCGAACTTTAGGTCTTCTGCCTCAGCGCGAACAAGGCTGGTGAAAGCCCCTCAGGCGAAATGCGAAGCGGGCATGGCCGGAACCGACATCTTGCACGGTACGACCCAGTTTTCGGGCACTTCAACCGCCACGGCCCGCTGCAGGAGCCGTACCCCAAGAATCAGCTGGTTTGTTCCCTTGAAACGCAGCAGCACCCCTTCAAGACCGCGCAGCGAGCCCTCTTCGATGCGGACAGTACGGCCGATTTCCAGTTGCGGCCACGGAACAATCTTCTGCCCGGAATTCACAGCCGCTCGAATCGATTCCACTTCCTTCGAATCAATTGGGAGAGGCGTCTTCCCGGATCCTACAATCAGCACAACCCCCGGGGTCGACAAGATCGGTACCCTGTCTGCCGGGGTGAATCTGCAGAACAGATAGCCGGAAAACAGCGGCAACTGCAGGACCTTTACGCGGTCCGACCATCGCCTTCGCGACCAGTACAGCGGTAGAAACTCCTCGAATCCCTTCTGCCGCAGCGCGTCAGAGACGGCCCACTCGCAACGCGATTTCACGCGGATGGCAAACCAGGATGAATTTACGCTAGACAATTTTTGGCAACCCTAATCGATGATATAGGCGGACACACTTACGCCCCTTCAGTCCCATTGCAGGTGACCCAATTCGCGAAGACACTTTCTCCAAGCGTTCCAGGTCACTTATCTATCTAATCGCTAAGGAGATATGCATCTGGCGTGCCAGGTATAAGTGATTTCTATTCAGCCGTAAGGCGGAATTCTCTGCGCAAAACATTTCCCACTAAGGAGAATCATTTCCTTCCGTCCGCCGGCTGCTTCCCTCAAACTGCCGCAAAATGCGAGCTTTAGCGCCGCCTGGCAAGATAGGGGCAGAGGGCGCGGCGGATCGAGAAATGCGAAAACTGGTGGCCTGCGAGTCACTCTTTTTACTGTTGCGGAACGATGTACTTGAAGTCGAGCGGGCCATACATCGTGCCGGTCGAATCATTCTTGACGGCATAGGGGGACCCGGTACCGTATACCGCGTTCGTCAGTGACGCCACGCCCGTCGTCTGCGCCGTGGTGCCCGCATGGTCGTACCAGGAATCGCCACCATTCGTTTCCAGGCTGAGGATGTAGTACGGTGTGTTCGCATTCAGGGTAATGGGGGTCGGCAGATTGGCGTAGACAAACGTTCCGGGCGTGCCGCCCGCCATGTTGACGTTTGTGGAGCCTCCCACCACATCTACGCCAGGATGATAGACGTAGTAAATCGAACCGGAATCCTCATCCGACCCGGCACTGGCATCGACAATTTTCAGCTGGTGCGTGCCGGTGTTGCCGGCCACGGAGATGCGTCCCAGCGAAACAATCGTAATCGGTGACGATCCCACGACGATCTGCATCCCGATATAGCCGTCGTAGTTATTCCTTACTGGCCCAAACGTGTCCGACGTCACGAAGTTAGCCGTTGCAGAAGCCACGGTGAGGGTGGCCGCATTACTCACCGCCGCAGGACCCAGTGAATTTGTCACCACGCATTCGAACTGGGTGCCGTTATCTGCTTGAGCGGTAGCCGGCGTTGTGTACGAACTCGAATTCGCCCCTGAGATGGGCGCAAAACTGTTCCCGCCGGGGAGCTCTGATTCCCACTGATAGGTGAGGCTTCCTCCAGTCGCCGTAACGCTAAAGCTGGCCGTCTGGCCTATGACGACAGTCGTACTTTGAGGCTGTTGCGTGATCAGCGGCGCAGCTAGCGGATTCAATGTTACCGTGGCGCTCGCTGATTTAGTCGTATCCTGAATGCTCGTCGCCGTCACTGTGACGCTGGTCTGGCTCGGTATCGAACCTGGCGCCGTATAAAAACCTCCGTTCGTAATGCTTCCGGTACTCGTGGCCGGGCTGAGCGACCAGGTAACCCCCGAATTCCCCGTCACGTTGGCCGTAAACTGTGCTGTGTCGTTGGGCCATAGGTTCGCTGTCGGAGGCGCCACCGTCACTGAAACGCCCGTCGCGTAGAGAAAATCCACAGGAACATAGGAATCGGGCGCTGGACCGTCCGGGTTATATGTCACTCCGTCCGAACTCCAGATGCCGCCCATCTCGGTCGCTACAGCGCTCGTCTGAACGGTAGTGTCGATGTCATACCAGGAATCTCCACCCTGCGTTTCCTGGCTCACGATGTAATAGTTGGTGTTGGCGTTCAACGTCACCGTTGCCGCCAGGTTGGCATACACGAAAGCGCCGGCTGTCCCTCCCGCCGTGGCAATACTTACTGATCCCCCACTTACATCCTGGCCTGTCGCGGCAGTCACGATTTTCACCGTATGCGTTGCGGTGTCTCCCGGCGCGAAGATCCGTCCCAATCCCGAAACCGTCACGGGCGATGCCCCCACAGCTATCTGCATTCCCACCCATCCGCTGAAATTGTTCCGGATCGTTCCCAGGGTTGTCGATGTCACATAGTTCGTGCTGGGAGGCACTGCAACAACCGTAAGCGTGGCCACGCTCGATGGGAGCGAGCCCGCCGTATTGCTTACCGTACACATATACTGTATGCCGGTTTGCCCCAGCGTCACGCCCGACACCATGTAACTGCTGCCCGTCGCTCCGCTAATCGCGGTGAATGTTGAGCCCCCTGAAGGAGCCGACGCCCATTGATAGCTCAAGTTCCCGCCCGTCGCGCTTATGCTAAACGTCACCGACCCGCCCACGCCCACCGTCACACTCTGCGGCTCGTTCGTGATCGCCGGCTGTGCCACGGCGGTGGTATAGGTGAAGTCCACCGGGCCATACGAGTGATTCGCTGATCCCAGAAGGCTGTATGTCGAGCCGTCGTAGCTGTAAACGCCGGTCGACTCAACAGCAATACTCGCGGTCTGAATCGCAGTATCGACGTCGTACCATGAATCTCCACCCTGCGTTTCCTGGGTGACGATGTAATAGGAGGTGTTAGCACTCAGCGTCACCGCTGACGCCAGATTTGCATACACAAAGCTCCCCGCTGTCCCTCCCGCCATCAGAATGCTGACCGAGCCCCCGGTCACATCCTGGCTGGTCTGGGCGGTCACGATCTTCACCGTGTGCGTTCCAGCATCTCCGGGTGCGAAAATCCGCCCCAGCCCCGACACCGTCACGGGCGATGTTCCTACCGTCACCTTCATTCCTACCCAGCCCGTGAAGTTGTTCCGGATCGTTCCCAGGGTTGTAGATGTAACGTAGTTCGTGCTAGGAGGCACTGCGACGACGGTCAGCGTCGCCGCGTTCGACGGAATCGTGCCGGCCGTATTGCTCACCGTGCACATATACTGCGTGCCGGTCTGCCCCGTCGTCACGCCCGATACCGTGTAACTGCTGCCGGTCGCTCCGCCGATCGCGGTGAACGTCGAACTCCCCGAAGGCGCCGACGCCCACTGATAGCTCAGGTTCCCGCCCGTCGCGCTTACGCTGAACGTCGCCGACCCGCCCACTCCCACCGTCACACTCTGCGGCTCGTTCGTGATCGTTGGCTGCGACACGCCGGTGGTATACACAAAACTCACGGGTCCATACGACTGATTTGTCGATCCCAGTACGCTGTATGTTGCGCCGTCGTAGCTGTAGACGCCGGTCGTTTCGGTAGCCACACTGGTAGTCTGGATTGTCGTGTTGATGTCGTACCACGAGTCTCCGCCCTGCGTTTCCTGGCTCACGATGTAATAGTTGGTGTTGGCGTTCAACGTCACCGTTGCCGCCAGGTTGGCATACACGAAAGCCCTCGCTGTCCCTCCTGCCGTGGCAATACTTACTGATCCCCCACTTACATCCTGGCCTGTCGCGGCAGTCACGATTTTCACCGTATGCGTTGCGGTGTCTCCCGGCGCGAAGATCCGCCCCAATCCCGAAACCGTCACGGGCGATGCCCCCACAGCTATCTGCATTCCCACCCATCCGCTGAAATTGTTCCGGATCGTTCCCAGGGTTGTCGAGGTCACATAGTTCGTGCTGGGAGGCACTGCGACAACCGTCAGCGTCGCCACGTTCGATGCAATCGCCCCTGCCGTGTTGCTCACTGCGCACATATACTGCGTGCCCGTCTGCCCCATCGTCACGCCCGATACCGTGTAACTGCTGGCTGTCGCTCCGCTAATCGCGGTGAAGGTTGAACTGCCCGAAGGCGCCGACGCCCACTGATAGCTCAGGCCGCCGCCCGTCGCGCTTACGCTGAAAGTCGCCGACCCGCCCGCTCCCACCGTCACACTCTGCGGCTCGCTCGTTATCCCCGGCTGGGACACGCTCGTGGTATAGGTGAAATCCACCGGGCCATAGGACTGATTGGCTGGTCCAAACAGGTTATATGTGGCTCCGTCATAGCTATAGACGCTGGTCGTCTCCGCCGCGACGCTAGTCGTCTGAATCGTGGTATTCATGTCGTACCACGAATCTCCACCCTGGGTTTCCTGACTGACGATGTAATAGGACGTGTTGGCGCTCAGCATTACCGTCGCCGCCAGATTTGCATAGACAAAGGTCCCCGCAGTTCCTCCCGCCATCAGAATGCTGACCGAGCCCCCACTCACATCCTGGCTGGTCCCGGCGTTCACGATCTTCAACGTATGTGTCGCCGTATCACCTGGGGCAAATATCCGTCCCAGCCCCGAAACGGTGACCGGCGATGCCCCTACGGTCACCTTCATTCCCACCCAACCCGTGAAGTTGTTCCGGATCGTTCCCAGGGTTGTCGATGTCACGTAGTTCGTGCTGGGGGGCACTGCTAGGACGGTCAGCGTCGCCGCGTTCGATGGAATCGTACCTGCCGTGTTGCTCACCGTGCACATATACTGCGTGCCGGTCTGCCCCGTCGTCACGCCCGATACCGTGTAACTGCTGCCGGTCGCTCCGCCGATCGCGGTGAACGTCGAACTCCCCGAAGGCGCCGACGCCCACTGATAGCTCAGGTTCCCGCCCGTCGCGCTTACGCTGAACGTGGCCGCCCCCCCCACTCCCACCGTCACACTCTGTGGCTGGCCCGTGATGCCAGGCTGCACCGAAGCAGTGCTGTATACAAAATCTACAGGTCCATACGACTGATTCGCCGACCCCAGCAAGCTGTATGTTGCGCCATCGTAGCTGTAGACCCCGGTCGTTTCGGTAGCCACGCTGGCAGTCTGTATGGTCGTATTGATGTCGTACCACGAGTCTCCGCCCTGCGTTTCCTGGCTCAGGATGAAATAGGACGTGTTGGCGTTCAACGTCACGGGCGTCGCCAGGTTCGCGTAGGCGAACGCGCCAGAACTGCCTCCCGTCATCGACACACTGGCTGAACCGCCGCTGATGTCCTGGCTCGTCGCAGCGTTCACGATCTTCACGGTGTGAACGCCGGTGTTACCCGTCACGAATATGCGCCCCAGCCGCGACACAGTCACGGGCGACGCACCCACAGTGATCTGCATTCCCACCCAGCCGGTAAAGTTGTTTCGGACGCTTCCTAATGCCGTGGACGTCACGTAATCCGTGCCTGGAGCAAGCCAGCTCAATATCGCGATATTTGAGGTAGTCGCCCCGAAGGTGTTGCTCACTACGCACTCATACTGCATGCCATTCACAGCCTGAGATACCGTGCCCGTGGTGTAGCTGCTCCCGGTCGCGCCATTGATGGGAGAAAATGAAGAACTGCCGGCAGGAGCTGACGACCATTGATAGGAGAGGCCCGATCCGCTCGCGACTACTGTGAAAGTGGCCGTCCCGCCCGTGGCAACGCTCTGACTTTGCGGCTGGGTGGTAATGCCTGGTGGCGGATAAAGCGTGATCGTCGTACTCGCCGATTTCGTCCAATCCACCTGGCTGACCGCGATAACCGTCACAGTCTGGCTCGCGCTGATCGTAGCCGGCGCGGTGTACAGGCCACTTGACGAAATGCTGCCAATGTTAGGGGTAAGCAACCACGTGACCGATGTCCCCGTGATGCTCTGATTGGAACTCGTCGTGGAAAGGGGAACCCCATAGACCTGCACCTTATTGCTGTCCGTGGCGACATACACGCGGCCGTTCACGACGACCGGTGCCACGAACCTCGCCTGAGTCCCAAGACTATCGGTGCCATTCGGCGCCATGTCGCTGTTATATAACTCGGTCAGCGTCGTGGCATCGAAGGCTCGCAGTGTTCCGGCGCCCGAGGCCATGGTCGTCGCCCATAGCACGCAATTGAAGGTTCCGTTGCAGCTTCCCGAGACTGATACCGGCTGATTGTAGCTGTTGACGGTTGTCGCGCCCGTCGTGCCAATGCTCGTTCCGTTGATGGGGTGCGCGAAAATCGGACCATCCGCCGTGTACACGCTTCCGTTGAAGATAGCCCCGTTGTAGACGCCCTCGGTGGTTCCAGCTTCTGAGACAATCTGCAAAGGGCCGTCAAAAGGCAAATCCAATCCATATACGTCGTGATCCTTCGATCCGGATATGATCAGGGACTGCCCCGGAACAATCATTGTCCGGCCGGAAAAGTCGAAATTCGACGCGCTCATCGACATCCAGTTCGCCGGCTGGAAGTAAGACAGCAGATTCAGGCTGGGATCGAACTTCACAAACGACTCGCTCAGATCCGTGGTTCCCGCGCCGTTTCCTGTTGCCACGTACAGGTCGCCGCTGTCGTCCACTGCGGGAGCACCGCCTGATTGCCAGATGGTGCCTCCCCAACTGTTGGGGCTGAGGCAAACGACCTTATTCTGAGTAAGGCTTACTGCGTCGTAGGCAAAGATCCAGCCGTGCTCTGGTCTAACGTCGCCCCAACTGGCGAAGGCAACATAGATTTGCCCGTTGGCGAGGACCAGTCCGGCCCTCTGCAGCTCATATTTCGGATAGAACACCAGATTGGGGCCGCTTACCGTATCCAGGTAAGCGCTGTCGCCGGTTCCGGGAACTTGGCCGGTGATCGTCACCGATGAGAGGACATTTCCCGTAAGCAAATCCACTTTCGCCAGCACCCACGAAGGAGTCGCGGTTTCATAAACGAGGTATACGAGCTTGTTTGTCAAGTCAACTACAGGAGTCGAAACAATCCCGGCCCCTATGGGCGATATGGGCGTCGTAGTGTTGACGTTCGTGGCTCCGAAGTTGACCGACCACAACGCGGCTTGTCCGGGGGAATTCGCGTCGAATGCGTAGAGGGTGTTATTCATGGTCGCTATCAGCAACAGGTCGTGGGTCGAACCGTTAGGAAGTGTTGTCTGGGCCACAAATAAAGGCTGCGCGTAAATGTATGCATCCACGGCAAAGCTGCCGAGAAGCCTCACGGAACCCGCATTGGAGGGTGTGATAACAGGCTCGGACAAATTGGCATTGGTGCGATAATGGTCATACCCGTTGGTCCAGACTGCGGCGCTTGAGGGCACAAACGACGCCCCTGAGCCAGGTGCGTTCTGCAGGTTCGCCGTCAACTGCTCGGTTTGGTTTTCTCCCAGGCTGCCGGAAGGCGGCGTTATCGAAACGCTGATCGCCGGCAATAGCGTCACGGTCGCCGTGGCGTAGGTTGTCCCGTCGGCCACGCTCGTGGCCGTGATCATCACGCTCTGATTCACGGAGATCGTGGATGGCGCAGAGTACAATCCGCTCGTCGAGATACTGCCCACCGCCGACCCGATGGACCAGGTGACTGCTTGGTTGGTCGCATTCTGGACCGTCGCGGTGAATTGCAACGATTGGCCGCCATAGAGGGTAACGCTGGTCGGGCTAACAGAAACGACGATTCCCGACGGCTGTGCAATTGTGGGGAAGGCAAAACCCAAAGCCATCGCCAATAGTGCAACCACACTGAGCAACTCAGAGAGATAGCTTGGTAAGCTGCTGGACGGGGTGGCTCGAATACCGAAAGGCACGCGAGGGTTGATTCCCGCGAGGCATTCCTGCCCACGAGTCGTGAGGACCGCCTGATCCGTAGCCAGATTGGACTGCTTTTGGTCCTTGGTACTCGGAACTAGGGTTGTCAAAGTGGGCTTGCTGCCTTTCAACCTGAATTGTCTTCGGAGCGAGTGAGCCCACAGCTTGCGGACCCGCCGCAAGCCTTGGAACACGGATCGTGCCTTCCTCCCCCGCAAAGTTGTTCGCACGATAATTAGCAATCGAGCCACCAAAGCCTTCCGGCTAGTCTCAGCACATTAACGCAAGCAAAATTGCGGGTAATCGCAGGGAGTTCGACCGCGATGTTGCAAACCGCTTCACGTTCTAGGCATTCAGTTTCCGTTCTGGCCGAAGTTGTTCGGGGCGTTCCAGGACTGGGAGATACAGTACGCGTTCAGCTTTTTTAACCTAGGCAACAGCGTCAGGAAATATGGCCGGCCAATTCGACGCATCAGAACGGATCATCTCACCCAGCGTTCTCTGGTCAGCGGCAACGCCATCAACGACGTCAGATTCCACCTGCGAGCAGGAGGCCCTGGCCTGCCATGAAATTGATTCCCCGTGCATCCGCGTCTGTCTGCGAGTAAATTTACCCATTAGCGGAGGTTTGCCATGTCGATTCGACCGGTGAAAAAGCTGATCAGAGCGAAACCAGCGCTCGAAGGCGCCGGGGTGCATCTGCGGCGGGCCTTTGGTTTCGGTAACACCTCGGATTTCGACCCGTTCCTTCTGCTCGATGATTTCCGCAACGACGTTCCCGAGGATTATCTGGCCGGTTTCCCATGGCATCCTCATCGCGGCATTGAGACCATCACTTACGTCCTGGCCGGAACCGTAGAGCATGGCGATAGCATGGGCAATCATGGCGCGATCGCACCCGGCGACGTCCAATGGATGACGGCGGGCAGCGGCATCATCCATCAGGAGATGCCCAAGGGCGACCACGCCGGGCGCATGCACGGATTCCAGCTCTGGGCTAACCTTCCCGCGTCACTCAAAATGACGCCGCCGCGCTACCAGGAAGTGAAATCCACCGAAATCCCTGAAATCAAGGATGACGACGGCACGCATGTGCGCGCTGGTTTGCGGAAATTTTTGGGGACGCAAGGGGCCGGTCGATGGCATTGCCGCTGACCCGATTTACATCGACGTGTCCGTGCCTCCGGGGCGCAAGAAGACACTGCCGGTCGAAACCACACGCCACGCCTTCGCTTATGTTTTCTCCGGCGCCGGCAAATTCGGTAACGCCTCCCAGCCCGCTCGCGGTGCCCACCGAGCCGGTCGGCTTGGGCTGATACCAGCGCCTCCTTCGGAAGCTGACAACCGTTCGCTGGTGTTGTTTGATCGCGGCGACGAGGTGACCGTTCAGGCCGGCGAAGACGGCATTCGCTTTCTGCTGGTTTCGGGAAAGCCGCTGGAGGAGCCCGTGGCGTGGTATGGCCCCATCGTGATGAACACCCAGGAGCAACTCCGCGAAGCATTTACCGACCTCGACCGCGGCACATTCCTGAAATCGGGGAATAAATAAGGGCCGCAGAAACTCTGACCTGTCAACCGAACTCGACGACGCTACCGGCAATGTTATTCATGAAACCGATGGCGCCGCTCTCATTTTCGGTTCAATGGACGTTGAAACAACACGTTATACTGTGTCGAGCCCTGACACATTGACTCGCCGCAGAGCCAAGATAGTTTGTACCCTAGGCCCCGCCAGCTCCTCGGACCGGATCATTGACCGGATGGTGGTCGCCGGCATGAACGTGGCCCGCCTGAACTTCTCCCACGGAAGCCATGACGATCACGCGAAACGTGTCGCTTCCGTGCGCGCCGCGGCCAAGAAGTACGAAAAACCCATTGCCGTGCTTGCTGACCTTCAGGGCCCCAAGATCCGGACCGGACCTCTCGACCGTGGGCTTCCTGTACGACTTCGGTTCGGCCAGAAATTCACGATTACAACCAGAAATATTGTCGGCAACGCGGAGGGGGTTGGCACTACTTTCAAGCAACTACCGGAGTCGGTGCACCGGGGCGACCAGATTCTGCTCCGGGACGGCGAGATTGCCTTGCGGGTGCTTTCGGTGCGCGGCAAAGATGTGGTGTGTCAGGTAGAAAACGCGGGCGAGCTGGGCGAGCATCAGGGAATCAATCTGCCCGGGAGCAAAATTAAAGATCCCCTCCCTAACCCAGAAAGACCGCAAGGACCTTTCATTCGCCCTTCAGGTCGGCGTGGAATACATCGCCTTGAGTTTTGTGCGCACCGCGGGCGATATCCGCACGGCGAAGTCGGCAATCAAGCGCGAAGGAAAAGACACCCCCGTAATCGCAAAGCTCGAAAAGCCCGAAGCGATCGATAACCTGGAAGAGATTCTGAAGCTGGCCGACGGCGTGATGGTGGCTCGGGGCGATCTTGGCGTTGAAATGCGCCCGGAACAGGTTCCCGTCGTTCAGAAGCGGATTATCCTGGAGGCGCGGAACGCCCTGGTACCGGTGATCACGGCTACCCAGATGCTCGATTCCATGCAGAAGAATCCCCGGCCCACGCGGGCCGAAGCCTCCGATGTAGCGAACGCGATTTTTGACGGTAGCGACGCCTTGATGCTCTCCGGAGAAACGGCGGCGGGAAACTATCCTCTGCAATCGCTCGAAATGATGAACCGGATCATCTGCGAGGCAGAAGCCAGCGTCACTCAGTCGCTGCGGCCGCGGCGTTCCACCGAACCGCGCATAAGCGAGGCCATCGCAGAGGCGATTTGCCACGCCGCCGAGGAGCTTCACATGAAGGCCATTGTAGTATTCACCGAAACAGGTTATTCCGCGCGACTGGTCTCGAAGTATCGTCCACGGGCGCCAATCCTTACTTTTTCACCAAACCAGGAGACACGCCGCCGGCTGAACCTGTTCTGGGGAGTAGATTCAAAAAGGATGGACCGCATCGAGTATATCGATCAACTTCCGGCCGTTGTTGAGGAGCGCCTGCGCAAGGAACATCTGGTGAGGAAGGGCGATATTGTCGGAATGATTGCCGGGACACCCATCGGCGCTCGAGGAACCACGAATCTGATGCGTCTGATGCGAATCGGCGGACCGCGCTAGTTCCCCCAAGTCCTTGGGCGGGCGCGTACTACACCATACACCGAACGCTTGATTGACCCTCGCTTCTCGCAGTGACAGTCTGTAGATACCCGCCCGCAGTGAAAGCTTTTAAATTTTCGCAAGGAGGCATCAAATGGCTGAGCCGCGAGTGGCAACCTACACACACATCTTTCCCGCAAAGAAAACAGTAATCGGCAGCAAGGTCGTCAACCAGCAAAACGAAGACCTAGGCAAAATCGAAGACATCGCGATTGATGTCGAAGCGGGCCGCATTGCCTATGCAGTGCTGTCCTTTGGGGGTTTCCTGGGAATGGGTGATAAGTATTTCGCGATCCCGTGGGAAGCGTTCCGATTCAACATTACCGACAAGAAAGCCGTGCTAAATGTCGATAAAAAACTTCTCGACAATGCTCCCGGCTTTGATAAAGACACCTGGCCGAATATGGCCGATTCCGCCTGGGGCAACCAGATATTCACTCACTACGGCTACAAGCCCTATTGGGAGGGCGCCGCTTCAACCAGAGGCGAACGCTTCCGGTAGACTGCTACCTCAATCTTGTTCCCATTGCTGGAAGATCCCGGGCCCAGCCTCCGGCGTCTTCCCCGCCGCTTCTCCCCGTTGGTACCACCTGCAAGAAACTTAATGTTCTGACACCAGAGATAATGGAAACGCAGCCTATGAGGGAAGACGCCGGTCTCAAAGAGTGCTGGTTGGTGTATAGTTTTTTAGGTGCCAGACTCTGGAAGGCAGGCTCCAAGTTCGCTGGCCCGCTTGAAGCGGGCGAATTTCCGCGGAAATTGGGTGCAGTTTGAATTGAGACAATGAATAACCCATTGCGAGTGATGAAGTTCGGCGGTACGTCCGTAGGCGACGCGTCGTGTATCGGGCGCGTTGCTCAAATTGTGAGGGATGCGTCGCGAGAGGGCCCGGTCGTGGCGGTGGTCTCCGCGATGAGTGGTGTGACGAACCGCCTGATTGAGGCCGCGAAAAAATCGGAAAGCGGCGAACGGGATACCGCTGCCGCGGTGTTTGAAGCGCTTCGGAAGCAGCACGATATTGCGATCGAGGCTCTCATCAAATCGAAGGATAGCCGCGCCGCGATTACTGCCCAGACGGAGGAACTTTTCGAGGAGGGAGAGCGCCTTTGCAAAGGCACCGCGCTTCTGCGCGAGCTGACGCCAAGGACGCTCGATGCCGTCTCGAGCCTGGGGGAAAGGCTGTCCGCTCCTTTGGTGGCCGGAGCGCTCGAAGAGTTGGGCGTTCGCAGCCGATCCATCGAGGCAACCGAATTGATCGTGACCGATCCTTATCACGGGGGTGCAGACCCCATCATGGACCGCACGCGTGAGCACTGTGAATCGCGGCTGATACCGCTGCTGCAGGATGGCACTGTGCCGGTGGTCACGGGCTTTATCGGTTCCACGATAGACGGTGTGCTGACCACGCTGGGCCGCGGCGGATCAGACTATTCTGCGACAATCCTGGGTGCGGCTATCAGCGCCGATGAAATCATCATTTGGACAGACGTCGACGGCGTGTTGACAGCCGATCCGCGGTTGGTGGCCGAGGCGCGTACGATTCCCGAAATTTCGTATCGCGAGGCCACTGAACTGGCCTATTTCGGAGCCAAGGTGCTGCATCCCAAGACTCTCCGCGCTGTGGTCCGCCAGGGCATTCCCGTCTGGATCCGGAACAGCTTTTCGCCCGAAAAAAAAGGCACCAAAATCACTCCCACGGGGCTCAGCAACGGCGGTGGTGTGAAGGCTCTAACGGCTATCAAGGATGTCACGCTTATCAGCCTTGGTGGCCCGGGAATTGTAGGCGTTCCCGACGTGGTGGGACGCACATTTTCGACCACAGCAGAAGTTCATGCGAACGTGCTGCTGATTTCGCAATCCTCCTCGCAAAACGATATCTGCTTCATCGTCGCTTCCACCGACGCAAAACGCACCGTGGATGCGCTGCGTAAGGAGTTCGCGCAGGACGTCGCTCACGAAAAAGTCGAGCACATCACGGTGGATCCGAATATCGCGATTGTGGCGGTGGTGGGCCAGAATATGCGCGGAACGCCCGGCGTGGCGGGGCGCGTTTTTATCGCGCTGGGGCAGGAAAACGTAAACATTATCGCCATCGCCCAGGGGTCCTCGGAGTCCAACATCTCCTTCGTCGTGGCGGAGCCGGACATGAAGGCGGCGTTGATAGCCACACACCGGGAGTTCGGTCTCGGCGCAACCGTTGCCCGCGAGCGCCGCGTGCAGGTCTCCTGAAATGGCGCAGCAGACGCTAGGGACGGTTGAGAAATCAGTTCGCGAGAAGGCCTCGCAGCGTTGCATTCTTCCCGAGTGCAGGGCGGTTTACGGCATCCGTGAGCGAATCTACGTGTGCCCAAAATGTGGCGGCCCCCTCGAGATTGAGTTGCGCCTCCCGGCGCCAAGCGAGGTAGGGGGGCTCTGCAAGCTCTGGGCGGTCCGCGCCGGATCTCGCGATGCGCGAGACGTTAGCGGAGTGTGGCGCTACCGGGAATTGCTGCCGTTCGACGACGCGTCTCCGTTTGTAACCCTCTTCGAAGGGAACACACCCCTCTACGATGCGCCCCGCTGTGCAGAATATTGCGGACTGGTTGGGCTTCGGCTGAAACATCAGGGATGCAATCCCACTGGTTCTTTCAAGGATACAGGGATGACGGCGGCGATCACGCAGGCCGTCGTCCTTGGGGCCGAAATTGCCGTTTGTGCAAGCACCGGAAACACCGCCGCGAGCCTCGCGGCATACGCTGCACGAGCCGGCTTGAAAGGGGCGATCCTAGTACCGCATGGGCAGATCAGCGCCGCGAAACTCGCTCAAAGCATGGATTACGGCGCCGCCGTGCTCGAACTCGATGGAAACTTTGACGATTGCATGCGCCTGGTCCAGGAGTTGAGCGACGATTCCTCAATCTACGTGGCGAATTCGATCAACCCATTCCGCATCGAGGGGCAAAAAACAGTGGCCTTCGAGTTGATGCAGCAATGCAATTGGAAGGTACCCGATCAGATTGTTGTTCCCGGGGGCAATATGGGGAACAGCACGGCGCTCGGGAAGGGATTCGAAGAAATGCTGCAACTAGGACTGATCGACCGATTGCCCAAGCTCAGCGTCGTACAAGCCGAGGGCTCCGCCCCGCTGGCACATTTGTTTGCAAGTCTCGGCCCGGATCCCTGGGCCAAGGGTTTCGAACTCCCCAATTTGATGGCTCCGGTAAAGCAGCCGCACACGCTTGCCACGGCGATCAAAATTGGCGCCCCCATTTCCTGGCGGAAGAGCCTCCATACCGTTTTGCGATCCCGCGGACGGGTAATTAGCGTGAGTGAACAGGAGATTGCCGACGCTAAGGCGATGGTCGGGCGCGACGGAATCGGCTGCGAACCTGCCTCTGCCACCACGGTGGCGGGCATCCGGAAACTGGCCGCAGCGGGCGATATCCATCCGGAAGAAGAGGTTTTTGCGGTTCTGACTGGCCATGTTTTAAAGGATCCGGATTACGTGAACCACTACCATCGCGGTACCCTGTCGATGGATTCCGGACAAGGACCGCAGCCCGTTCACGGCGCATTTCGTAATGCTCCGCGGCGCGTGGCTGCGACGAAAACTGCCGTCTTAAAGATCTTGGATCAACGAAGCTGAAATACCCCATGGCGTGCGAGGATCAGCTGTGGGGCGACACCCGCCTCCGGGATTCATTCAACTAAACGAATGAGCGCGCCAAGAGAAAATGTATTCGAGGTTCGTGTCCCTGCCTCAACAGCGAATCTAGGAGCGGGATTCGATTGCCTTGGGCTTGCCCTCGAACTTTACCTTAGCGTCCGAGCAACCGTGATCGTCGCCCGCGGTACAAATAGCCGGGCTCGGAGCATGGGCGTGCGGGGATCGTCCGCGTTGCCCAAGTCGGCTGATCAGAACTTGATACTCCGGGCGATGAAGCTTACCGCAGACCGCGAGGGCTTGAGCCTTCCAACGGTTCGCCTAGCCGTGCAGAATGAGATACCCGTCGCGGGCGGCCTTGGCAGCAGCGCGGCGGCGGCCGTCGCCGGAGTGGCGCTGGGATTCGCGGTGAACGGGAAGTCCATCCCGAAAGACACCGCTTTGCGCTATGCGACGGAGATGGAAGGTCATGCGGACAATGTGGGTGCGGCACTGATGGGCGGATTCGTCGTCACATTCACGCGAAATGACGGAAGCGTGGCGGCCGTAAGAAAAAGCTGGCCTAAAATGGTCCGGCTCATCGTGGTTACACCGTCCACCGGGCTGGAAACGAAGAAGTCGCGGGCTGTGCTGGCGCAGACAGTGTCGCGATCCGACGCTGTCCACAATCTGCAGCGCACCGCACTGTTTGTTGCGGCCATCGAAGAGCGGCGCTTTGATTTGCTGTGGGATGCCATGGAAGACCGGCTCCACCAAAGCGCGCGCCAGTCGCTGATTCCGGGTCTAGGTGACGTTCTAAGCCTTCCAAGAATGCCAGGGTTATTAGGAATCGCGCTGAGCGGCGCGGGGCCGAGCGTGATTGCCCTTGCCACGGATCGCTTCAACGAAATCGGTAAAGCCATGGCGAGCCGTTTCGAGCGAAACGGCGTAGCGTGTTCGGTGCGAATATTGGAAGCCGCTCAGGACGGGCTCACCGCTACACAGCAGAGGCTGAATCGAAGCTGATTGACCGAATCCCGCCAGAGCTTACGGATGATTCCGTTCCCGCCTGCGAAACCTGCGGCCAATGAACAACCCGCTGAGTCCCATCGAGAGCAAAAGCAGCGTGCCCGGCTCTGGGGTCGCAGTTAGCGGACTGCCCGGAGAACTCGGCACTGACGGCGACCCGGGGCTAGAAGAACCTCCTCCGGAGGGGTATCCAGTTATGCCGCCCGGCCCTGAAGACGGCCCATTTCCACCCGTTGATCCTGTGCCATTGGAATAAATTGATCCAGGGCCTGAGCCGATTACCGGCCCTGGCACAAAGGGAAAAAAAGGCGGCGAATATTCATTGCGTTGCATGTCAAAAGGGTGCGCGGGAGTATAGGGAGCCGGCGGAGTCAATTCGCCGTCGATCGGCATATTCGTGGCGTAGAGCGGGCCTTCCGGAGCGACTCGCTCAAACGCGTCGAGCGCTGGCTGCTGGCTGGATAAAGGAGCTTCGGCAGTATCCGAGATGCGATTTCCGCAGCGTGTTCTCGCCTCGTGGGCGCCATCCGTTATCAGGGCTTCTCCCTTGTGAAGCCAGAGAGCGCGGTTTGTCCAGAATACTTCTCCGCCTATTCGATACGAGACATAAACTGTGCGATCGCGGTCTAGGGAGATCACGCGCGTTTTGGCTAGGTCGAAATCGGCATAGTGCCGTGCTACTACAGGATCATTTTGAACCGCGGCTCGAAGTTCCGCCACGGATTCGACGCCACCAGGAATCACTGAATAAGGGTACAAGCGGCGTGAGGAGAGTAACAAATCTGAACCGGCAGGGGCTAGGCTGTTCGAGCTGGACTCTGAGGATGCAGAAACCTCACTCTGTGCGTGCGGTGGAGAAGCGCGTTTCAATTGAATCGGAACAACTGCCAGTGATGCTAAGACAATTCCCGCGAACAATGAAGCGACAGATGCTAATCGTCGAAAACCTCTGCTGTGTTGACCTTGAGTTTTGCCCATGCGCTCTTATTTTTGGTGAATGCCACGTCCGCTGCCGTCTTCAGACTGGCAATTGCGTTGCCGTTTACAAGTCCTTTGATTTAAATAGCGATAAAGAAAATGGTGTTCCCGAATGAACCACAAAAGTAGAATAATTTTTCCACGGAAGACGCAAAAATGTCCGAACTATGAGGGAACTGTTCCCTATTATGAACCCTTCGGTGTATCGCTTTTACTGAAGAGCCTGCTGGGAAGACTCGGCAGTGTCGCTGCTTCGTACCTTGTGGAGCCCGGAGAGCAAATTTTGAATCAGTCCGTCTAACGGGGACCCGCTTCACCTCACCTGCGTCGATCTAGCCTGTTTCAGGCGAATAATCTGATCCAGTTCCTTGTGCCATTGCCAGAACATCACGACCAGAACGCCCAAGGGTGCAACGATGCACACCACCGCTGCGAGAAATAGAAGGCCCAACAGGAGGAGATTGACCACCGTGCCGGCCATAACAGCTCCCTGAACCCATAATAAAAAGGCGTGACACTATTGTGTCTTGCGCGAGAAAAGCCGTCAAGCAATGAATTGAGTGCGGGCTATCAATATCCGCTCGTTATCCGTTTGGATTGGGCTATGCGATAATAGGGGACTGCAAGGCGTATCACTGCCCCTGCCCTTATACTGTTTTTCCGCAGCTACCAGGAGAACGGCGGAATATGTGGATTGTTCGGCTTGCGATCCGGCGTCCTTACACCTTCGTGGTGGCATCCGTACTCATTCTACTCCTCGGCCTTTTCGCGGTTTTGCGAACGCCAACTGATATCTTTCCCAATATCGATATCCCGGTGATTGCCATCAATTGGACCTATACCGGGCTCTCCCCTGAGGAAATGTCCGACCGGATCATTTTCAGCTTCGAGCGAGGAGTCACCGGAACTGTCTACGACATTGAGCATATCGAATCCCAATCGATCAGCGGGAACGCCCTCGTAGAGGTCTATTTTCAGCCCGATGCGAACATGGACGCTGCTGTGTCGGAAATCGGGGCAGTGTCGCAAACCGTCCTAAAAACCACCCCCCCCGGCACAACAGCTCCTCTGATCTTCACCTACAATGCGTCCACCGTACCCATTTTGCAGCTGGCGGTTTCGGGGCACGGCCTCGGCGAGCAGGAAATCTTCGACACGATGAACAACTTCGTTCGTCCTACCTTGGCCACGGTGCATGGCGCGGTTTTAACAAATCCCTACGGAGGGAAACAGCGGCAGATTCAGGTGGATCTCAATACGGCCGCGCTGCAGGCAAAAGGACTTTCGGCAAGCGATGTGGTTAATGCGGTTAGTTCGCAGAATGTTATCCTGCCCGCGGGCACCGCCAAGATGGGGCCTTACGAGTATCAGGTGGACTTGAATTCTTCCCCTCTCAAGGTAGACGAACTCAACGACCTTCCGATTAAGACCGTAAACGGTTCGCCAATTTATATCCGCGATGTGGCCCATGTTCGGGACGGATATCCGCCGCAAACCAATATCGTTCGAGTGGATGGGGCGCGTTCGGTTCTGCAGACGGTATTGAAGAAAGGCAACTCCTCGGCGACACAGGTCGTCGCGGACGTCAAAGCTAAACTGCCCGCGGTACTGGCCGACGCTCCTTTCAAAGTGAAGGCTGACCTCATCGCGGATCAATCGCTCTTTGTGAAAGCCTCCATCAACGGCGTCTTTCGCGAAGGCGCGATCGCCGCATGCCTCACTGGATTGATGATTCTTCTATTCCTTGGCAGTTGGCGGAGCACGATTATCATCGCCGTATCCATTCCGCTCTCGGTTCTGTGTTCGATCATCGCCCTCGGCGCCCTCGGCCAAACCATTAACATCATGACTCTGGGAGGTTTGGCGCTCGCTGTTGGAATATTGGTGGACGATGCCACGGTGGAAGTCGAGAACATCAACCGGAATATCGATCAGGGGAAAGAAATCACCCAAGCCATTCTGGATGGCGCTTCGCAGATCGCCGTGCCGGCGCTCGTCTCGACGCTTTCCATATGTATCGTATTCGTCCCGATGTTCTTTCTGACCGGCGTCCCGCGATATCTGTTCGTTCCATTCGCGGAAGCGGTAGTGTTCGCGATGCTCGCGTCTTATCTGCTGTCGCGCACCCTTGTGCCGACGATGGCGCGATTCCTGCTTGTCGCCCAGTCCAGCAGAGAACATTCCGAAACTGCGAAAACGGCATCCCAGAACCCATTCGTTCGAATGCAAGCACGCTTTGACGCAGCCTTCGAGCGCACGAGGATTCGCTACCGCAACGCCCTGGGAGTCGCGATCCGTCACAGAAAGCTTTTGGTGGTTTGCTTCTTCCCCGCGTGCATCCTGTCCTTCGCGCTAGTTCCCCTGGTGGGGCAGGATTTCTTCCCGACAGTCGACAACGGCGAATTCAAATTTCACTTGAGGGCGCCCACGGGGACTCGGATCGAAGAGACGGCAGACCTTTGCAGCCAGGTCGACGATGAGATTCGTCGCGCGGTTCCGCCGAGCGAACTTGTAACGATAATCGATAACATTGGATTGCCATATAGCAGCCAGAACCTGGCCTATAGCATCTCCGGACCCATCGGCGCTGGCGATGCCGATATTCAGGTAGAATTGACGCCGAAGCACCGCCCCACCCGCGAATATGTATCGGAGTTGCGCGCCCGCCTGAACCGTGATTTTCCCGGGGTTACCTTCTACGCCGTTCCTGTTGACATCGTGAGCCAGATTCTGAATTTTGGCCTGCCTGCTCCCATCGACGTTCAAATCGTGGGACACAAGCTGGCGCCAAAATCACGCATTTGCCGAGAAGCTGATGAACCAGCTGAAGTTCGTTCCCGGCGCGGTGGACTTGAGGATCCAGCAGCCGTTCAATTACCCGAAGATTCACATCGATGTGGACCGCACCAAGGCGAGCGAAATCGGATTTACGCAGACGCGATGTGGCCAGTGACGTACTGGTTTCCCTGAGCGGGAGTTTTCAAACGGCGCCGGCTTTCTGGTTGGATCCCATAACCGGGGTGAGCTATTCGGTGGCCACACAATCTCCGCAGTATGCGGATCGACACGCATCCAAGAGCCTGAAGAATATACCGGTGACGAAGGCTGGGGAACGCGACGCCGCAGATATCTGGCAGGGCTGGCCTCTTTCAGCCGCAGCGGGAGAAATGGCCGTTGTTTCACATTACGACATCACTCCTGTCCTCGATATCTTCGGCGCCGTGGAAGGGCGGGATCTGGGAGCGGTTTCACGAGATATCGCGCCGATCATCGCGCGATCCAGGAAATATCTCCCCGAAGGCTCGCAATTGATGGTGCGCGGGCAGATCCAGACGATGAACGCTTCGTATAAGGGGCTGTTGATGGGGTTGATATTTTCGATTGCGCTGGTCTACCTTTTGATCGTCGTAAACTTTCAATCCTGGCTGGACCCCTTCATTATTCTGATGGCTCTCCCGGCGGCATTAGCGGGAATCGTGTGGTTTCTTTTCGTCACTCAAACGACCATCAGCGTACCGGCCCTAACGGGCGCAATCATGTGCATGGGCGTGGCGACCGCGAATAGCATCCTTGTGGTGAGCTTCTCCAAAGAGCGGTTTGAGGCGGGAAAAACCCCCGCAGAAGCGGCCTTGGAAGCGGGCTACACCCGATTCCGGCCGGTGCTGATGACCGCCCTTGCGATGATCATTGGAATGCTCCCGATGTCGCTCGGGCTGGGAGAGGGCGGAGAGGAAAATGCGCCGCTGGGCCGGGCCGTGATCGGGGGATTGCTTTTCGCTACGGCAGCGACGCTCTTTTTTGTGCCGGTTTTCTTCAGCTTTATACACGGAATACGTGAAAAGGAGGAGTCGAAGCCGTCGCTCCTCTGAAACGAATTCATTATCAATGCGTCTAATAAATGAGACACTACAATCCTTACCACGACTGAGATGGAAGAAACCCGGATGCCGTCAGAGCCACAAGTGTCCCCACGCCCAGACGGTCGGCGATCGGGCCGTGGAATCTGGATCGCCATCGTAGTTCTTTTGGTCGTTGCGGGCGTCGTGATCGCAGGGATCATTCCGCGAGAAAAAGCCAAGGCTGCGCTGGCTACCGAAACACGCGACATGGCAACTCCCACCGTCGCCGTAATCCATCCAAAGATCGGTTCACCCGCAGACGGAGATCGTTTTGCCGGGCAATATTCAGGCATTCATCGACTCGCCGATTTACGCGCGCACGAACGGATATCTGAAGAAGTGGTATGCAGACATCGGAGCGCACGTCAAGGCCGGTCAGCTTTTGGCGGACATCGAAACCCCCGAGGTGGACCAACAGCTCGACCAGGCACGCGCGGACCTCAATACGGCTTTGGCCAACAACCGGCTCGCGGAAATCACGGCGAACAGATACCAGGACCTTGCGAAAACGGATTCGGTTTCCAAGCAGGATGTGGACAATGCCGTGGGGGATTTCGCGGCGAAAAAGGCCATGGTAGCGTCGGCGCAATCCAACGTGAGGCGGCTCGAGCAGTTGCAGTCCTTTGAGAAGATCTATGCGCCGTTCGACGGGGTCATCACAGCGCGCAATACCGACATCGGACATTTGATCAATTCAGGCGCGGGAGGCCCCGCGACGGAGCTGTTTCACATCGCGGATCTCCGATCGGTGCGCGTATTTGTCAACGTGCCGCAGGATTACTCGCAATCGGCGCAACCTGGATTGACCGCGGATTTGACGCTGCAGGAATTTCCGAACAAGCGGTTTAAAGGAAAGCTCATTCGGACCGCGAACTCCATCGATCCATCTTCACGCACGCTTCTGGTCGAAGTGGACGTGAATAATCCGACGGGCGAGCTGCTGCCAGGCGCTTACGCGCAGGTCCATTTGAAAGCAGGGCCCGGCACGCCTGCCGTCATCCTACCGGTAAGCGCAATGCTTTTTCGGTCGGAGGGTTTGCAGGTGGCCGTCGTCAAGAATGGCGACCGCGCCGAACTGCGAAGCGTGACCCCGGGCAGAGACTTCGGAAATGAGATTGAGGTCGTGTCTGGCATAAAACCGGACGATTTGGTGATCGACAATCCTTCGGACTCTCTGATTTCGGGCGAAAGCGTCCGCGTGGCTGAACCCGCCCAGAGCAGACGAAGCAGCGGCAGTACCACGAATCCGCAGTGATCTTTCATTCACAACATTCCGGTGCTTCGACGCGATTCCGCGTTGAACGCCCGGAAAAATCGACGAGCCTTCGCTGGAAACGCATCCTGCCGATTGCAGCGCTATTCGCTGGAGAGCTGCACGGTCGGGCCGAAGTACGCGAAGCCGGCGGCGGAAGTGCCGGCAAATTACAAAGAAACCGCCCAAGAGTTTCAAAGAAGCGCAGCCGAGCGATCAAATCGAAAAGGGTAAGTGGTGGGAGATCTACAACGATCCTTCGTTAAATGATCTCGAAGAACAGATCCGCGTCTCAAACCAGACTCTGAAAGCCGAGCAGGCTCAATTTGCTGCCGCGCGCGCCGCCATTCGCATCGCTCGCGCCCAGTCTTTTCCGAATGTCACAGGCGGCCTTTCGGGCACGCATAACACCGAGTCGTTCAACCGCCCCACGGGCAATTCCGATTTGGTTTATCAGGACTACGTTCTTCCCGTGGATGTCTCCTACGAGCCCGACCTCTGGGGCCGCGTTCGCCGCCTGGTGGAAGCCAATCGCTCGGAAGCGCAGGCAACGGCGGCCGATCTGGCGAATATCGATCTGAGTCTGCACGCGGAGCTAGCCATGGATTATTTCCAGCTGCGCGGGCTCGACGCTCAGAAAGAACTGCTCGATTCCACGGTTGAGTCCTACTCGAAGGCGCTTCAGCTGACGCAGAGCCGTTATCAGGGCGGGATTGCAACGGCGGTGGATGTTGCGCAGGCGCAGACGCAACTGGAGACGACGCGGGCGCAGTCGGTCGATGTGGGTGTAAACCGGGCTGCGTTCGAACATGCCATCGCGGTGCTGTCGGAAGGCCGGCTTCATCGTTCGCGATCCCTCCCTTATCCCTGAAAACGCCGCCACCGCCGGTCCCGCCCGGTGTGCCGTCCGATCTGTTGGAGCGCAGACCAGATATTGCCGCTGCCGAGAGGAGGGTGCAGGAAGCCAACGCTCAGATCGGCGTGGCCAAAGCCGCCTATTATCCCAATATCACGCTGTAGGCAGGCGGTGGTTTTGAAAGCGGAGCGCTGGGAACGTTCATTCAGGGCGCCAGCGGCTTCTGGACTCTCGCGGGATCGGCGGCGGAACTCATTTTTGACGGCGGGCTAGAGGCGGGGAATGTCCGACCAGGCGCGCGCCGCTTACGAGCAGTCGGTCGACGACTACAGGCAAACGGTGCTCGTCGCCTTCCAGGAAGTGGAAGACAATCTTGCGGCGCTGCGCCTTCTGCAGCAGGAAGCCAAGACTGAGGACGCCGCCGTGGCCGCGGCGCAGCACTCTTTGGACCTGTCCACGACGCGATACCGCGGCGGTGTGACCAACTATCTGGAGGTCACTACCGCGCAGAGCGCGGCGCTTTCCGATGAAGTGACTGCCCTGGAAATCCTGATTCGCCGCATGAACGCCAGCGTCTTGCTCATCAAGGCCATTGGCGGCGGCTGGAGCGTGTCGCAGATTCCGCCGGTCTAACGCTTCGGGTAGGATAGGAGCGTGCCCGATCCTCCCCGGCATGCTATGAACCGCCAGAAAGAAATGCGCAGCGTTGTTGGCGTCTTTTCTGTTCTTCGCCCTCGCGCAACTGGCTATTCCTCCCCGGCTTTTCGCTGACTCTCAACAGCAACCCGATACTAAGATTCGTCCTTCACGCCGGCTGGATGCTGCAATCATCGTGCAAAGTGAAAGTCAAGCGGAGAGCGGATTTCCGCGCCGGGCTTTCGCACCGATGGCTGGCACAGTGCCACGGTTCCATCGACGGTTGTGGCGGCGCTTGTCGCGGACAAAACATTTCCCGATCCCTACTTTGGCCAGAATCTCCGATCCATTCCCGGCGCATCCTATCCCCTTGGGCAGAATTTCTCTGTGCTTCCCATGCCGCAGGGCAGTCCATTCCGGTGTTCCTGGTGGTATCGAACTGAATTCCGCCTTCCGCGGAATTATGAAGGGCGCCGCGTGTGGCTGAATTTTGACGGCATCAATAATCACGCGAATATCTGGATGAATCGCCGCAATATCGCGAGCTCGAAGGAGGTCGCGGGCGCGTACCGCACGTACGAGTTCGATGTGACTTCCCCTCTGAGCCAAACGAACGCAAATGTGATCGCGGTCGAGACCATTCGCCCAGACTGAGAGCGACTTCGGGAATCAATTGGGTGGACTGGAACCCGGCGCCTCCCGACAAAGACATGGGGCTGTGGCGAGACGTTTATTTGCGGCAGAGCGGTCCGGTAACGATTCGGTATCCGCAGGTCGATGACGCATTTCCCGCGGCGGTTCACTGGACCGTGCGGATCTCACGGTCGAGGCGGAACTCCGGAACGCCACCACGACGGCCGTGACAGGCATCCTGAGCGGTCAAATCGAACACATCACCTTTGAGAAGACAATCGCACTCTGAGCCCCGGAGAACTTGCGCGCGGTGCGGATTCGCTCCGGTCGAGTTTCGCCAACTCGACGATTGCCAATCCGACAATCTGGTGGCCAGCGCAGATGGGAACGCCTTATCTGCACGAGCTTTCGCTGCGATTTGTCGACGGCAGATGAAGTTTCCGATTCCGAAACAATTCCACTTCGGCATTCGCGAAATAACGTCGGAGGTGGATGGACGAGGTCACCGGCTTTTTCGCGTGAACGGCGAGAGGATTTTGATCCGAGGCGCAGGATGGGCTCCGGATATGCTCCTGCGACAGTCACCTGACCGATTAAGAACGGAATTTCGCTACATTCGCGACCTGAATCTCGAATGCGATTCGTCTGGAAGGGAAGATGGAAACGGAGGACTTCTACAATCTGGCGGACGAACAGGGCGTGCTGGTGATTGCTGGCTGGAGTTGTTGCGATTATTGGGAGCAATGGCCGAAATGGAAGCCTGGCGATATGAGAATCGCGACCGCTTCGCTGCGATCGCAGGTTTTGAGGCTGCGCAGCCATCCCAGCGCGCTCGCTTGGCTGAACGGCAGCGATAATCCGCCCCCCGCAAACGTGGAGAAGGCCTACATCGAGGCGTTAAAGCAGGCCGATTGGCCAAATCCCTATGTTTCCTCGGCCTCGGCTTCGGCTACAACCGTGACGGGTCTTTCTGGATTTAAGATGACTGGACCGTACGACTACGTGCCGCCGGATTACTGGCTGACGGCCACGGAAAAATTCGGCGGCGCGCACGGATTTATTACCGAGACATCGGCCGGCCCATCGGTTCCGCCCATCGGCTCGCTGCAAGAAATGCTCCCGCCTGGCGAAATCACGCCGGATAGCGCCGCCTGGAATTATCACGCCGGCTCGCTTGGATTCAAGGACCTGAGCCATATGGAAGAAGCGATGAAGCATATTTACGGCGCTGCATCGAGCCTTAGCGATTACGAGCTGAAAGCGCAGGCAATGGCCTACGACAGCGAACGGGCGATGTTCGAGGCGTACTCGCGCAACAAGTACGAGTCGACAGGCGTAATCCAATGGATGCTGAACAATGCATGGCCATCTCTAATTTGGCATCTTTACGACTATTATCTGCAGCCCGCAGCCGGATATTTTGGAGTGAAGAAAGCCTGCGAGCCGCTGCACGTTCAGTACTCCTACGACGACCGCAACGTGATGGTGGTAAACAGCCGCTACGAAGCCATTTCTGCTCTGACCGTTGCAGCGAAGGTTTACGATTTAGATTTGCACGAACGCTTTTCAAAGCAGGCCGTGATCAATGTCGGCGCGGACGCGGTTGTGGCCGCTCTTACAATACCAGCCGAGGCATTCGGCGACACCTCGCCCCTGCACTTTTTGGACCTGAGATTGCAGGACGGTGACGGAAAAAACCTAGGCACGAATTTCTATTGGGTCTCCGCGAAGAAGACCGTCTACGATTGGAACAGGACGACCTACAGGTTCACTCCCGTAACCTCCTACGAAGACTTCACGGCGCTCCAGTCGATTTCTAAGGCAGGGACGCTCGCAGTTTCCCCGACGTTTGAGCCAACTGGCGAAGGTCCAGCTGTCCGTGTGAAGTTGAAAAATCCAAGCGATAAGCTGGCATTCCAAGTGCATCTGGCGATCGGCGACCATGGCGATGACGCGGAGATTCTGCCTGTGCTCTGGCAAGACAATTACGTAGAGCTGATGCCGGGCGAAGAGCGTGAGATCACGGCGCAGTTCCTGAGCCCGAACGCTCTCAACCGCGGGGCGGAACTTCGCGTCTCTGGATGGAATATGGAACCCTCGATCGTTCCCCTCGATCTCTCCGCCGCCAGCCGTGCTGAAGGCGCAAGCCAGTGACGGTAGCCGGCCTCGGTGACGAAAGGTGAAACCGCTCAATCGCCCGCTGGCTTAAAGCGCGTCCTGACTCTTTGGGATTTAATCATCATCGGTATCGTGATCGTTCAGCCGATTGCGCCCATGGGAATCTACGGCATCATTAGCAATGAGGCCCGCGGCCATGTCGTCACGACCATCCTGATCGCCATGGTCGCGATGCTATTCACAGCCATCAGCTACGGGAAAATGGCGCGAGCTTATCCGAGTGCTGGCTCTGCATACACCTACGTAGGCAAGGAAATTCACCCGGCGCTCGGATATTTAACGGGCTGGGCGATGGTGATGGATTACATCCTGAACCCGCTTATTTGCACGGTGATCTGCAGCAAGCTTACGCAGAATATTCTCCCGGGTGTGCCTTACTGGGCCCTCGTCATCGCGTTTGCGGGGATGTTCACGGTTCTCAATCTTCGTGCCGTCAAAGCATCCGCTCGAATCAACGACGCCCTGGCCGCGGCGATGATGGTCGTAGTCGTACTTTTTTTTGCTTTCGTCCTTCGTTTCCTTTGGGGTCTCCATCAGTACGGCGCCGCGCTGTTCACGCAGCCGTTCTACAATCCTTCGACCTTTAGCTGGCACGGCGTGTTCCGCGGCACATCGATCGCGGTGCTGACCTACATAGGATTTGACGGTATCTCAACGCTGTCGGAAGAGGCCGAGAATCCAAAACGGAACATTCTGATCGCAACTGTCCTTGTCTGTCTCATTACCGGCATACTCTCATCGCTGGAAGTCTATGCGGCGCAGTTGGTCTGGGGGTCGAAGCCCTTCCCGAAAGAGATGGTGGAATCCGCCTTTCCACTAGTCGCGCGGCAGGTTGGCGGATTTTTTCTGTTCCATCTCGTCAATTTCACTATTTTGATTGGGAATGTAGGATCGGGCATGGGAGCGCAACTGGCTGCGGCAAGATTGCTCTACGGAATGGGGCGGAGCAACGCTATCCCACGAGGATTCTTCGGAGAAATCGAACCGAGACGGGGCATTCCCATGAACAACATTATTCTAATCGGTGCGATTGCTCTGATCGGTGCGTTTCTGATCGACTACGAGCGGGGCGTGGAATTGTTGAACTTTGGAGCTTTTATCGCTTTCATGGGTGTCAACGCCGCGGCTTTCTTCCACTACTTCGTCCGCGCAAACCAGAAGTACTGGAAGAATTTATCCGTGCCGGCGCTCGGATTTGGGATCTCTTTGTTTATCTGGCTGCATTTGAGCAGTCCGGCAAAATTCGCTGGCGCGACCTGGCTCGCGATCGGAATTCTGTATGGTGCCGTCAGAACGAAAGGCTTCCAATCCAACTTGGTACGTTTCGAGGTACCCAGCGACGAATTTTAAGCGAAACCCCTCCGGCACCAAAACCTCGCGCTCTCATAATGCTTGCCTAAACCTTTCCCCTCGGATGGACGATTGTTTCGATACGGGGCGGCTCGAAAGCTAGTCTCGGCCCGCTCGAAAGGCGCTCATGGATCACATTTCACCTAGACCGATTAAGGTGCTGCTCATCGATAGTGACAGCCAGGCGTCCGCTGAGCTTTGCCGAAAGCTTACGGACGTGAAAACGGTTTCTTTCAACGTGGAGATATCTGCAACTCTTTCCGAAGGGCTTCAGTTGCTTGCAGTTACCAGGTTTGACGCGGTACTCGTCGACCTGAGCCTGGCGGATGCGAGTGGCATCGCAAGCCTAAAAGCTTTGCAGGTGCGCGCGGCCGAGACGCCGGTGGTAGTGATCAGTTCTGTCTATCAGGATTCCGAGGCATTAGAGACAGTACGTGCCGGGGCGCAAGACTATCTCGTCAAGAACAGGGTAAACCCAGCGGCATTGGAACGAATCCTCGTGCATTGCATAGAGCGTCAGCGGGCGAGGTCTCGGACGACGATGCAATACCTGATTTCACGCGTTCTCGCCGAAATAGAGACGCTGCCAGAAGCTACCGCCCAGATTTTAAGAGTGCTCTGCGAGTCACTTGAGTATGACTTCGCCCAGGCCTGGAGCTTCGATCACTGGTCGTCGGAATTTATTCCTGCGGAGACGTGGCACGTTCCCTCCGAAAATTATGCCAGGTTTGCCGCGTCAAACCGCAAGCTGTGCTTTGAACCGGGCACTGGCGTTCCAGGGCGTGCGTGGGCGAGAGGCAGTGCACTGTGGATTCCTGATGTGGCACAAGAACCGGAATTCTGGGACGGCGAGCAAACTCTGAGAGCAGGTTTGCGGAGCGTATTCGCGTTTCCAATCAGTCTGGGGACCGAAGTCCTTGGCGCGATCGAATTATTCAGTCAGGAAGCTCGTGAACCCGACGACGATCTCCGCACGATTATCACAAATATCGGAAGCCAGATGGGCCAGTTCATGGCGCGGAAACGAGCGGAGGAACAAAAGGAACGACTGACCCAAGAGCGGCTGCTCATATTGGATTCGGCTTCAGAAGGCATTTATGGCCTGGACTTGAATGGCTGCATCACGTTCATGAATCGCTCCGCCGCACGGATGTTCCGGTGCAATGCCGCGGAGATGAACGGGCAGCACCTCCACGAATTGTTCCATCACACCCATCCGGATGGCTCGCCATACGCCGCGCAAGACTGCCCTATCCAGAGAGTCTTTGCAACCGGAGAAGGAAGCCGATCCGATACAGAGTATTTCTGGCGAGCGGACGGCACCCACCTTGCCGTGGATTACTCCGCATTCCCTGTGATCGAGAGCGGCAGAATTAAGGGGGCTGTCGTTTGTTTCAACGACATCACTGATCGCAAGAGGATGGAAGTAGAGCTTCGCCACGCCCAGAAACTGGAGGCGGTAGGCGGCCTCGCCGCTGGAATCGCTCATGAGATTAACACCCCTATCCAATTTATCGGAGACAACACGCGCTTCCTGCAAGAATCATTCCGTGAAAGGACCCAGATGCAGGAGAAGTATGAAGAGATCTACGAAGCGGCGCGGCGCGGCCCCGTACCCGTAGAACTTCTCGATGGCGTGGAGGAAATCCGGAAAAGAATCGACTGGGATTATTTGCGCGTGGAAGTGCCGAAGGCCATGGCCCAAATGCTCGATGGAATTGATCGAGTCGCAAAGATCGTGAGAGCCATGAAGGATTTCTCACACGTAGACCGGAGTTCACAAAAGACACCCGCGGACCTGAACAAGTCTCTGGAAAGCACGCTCGTGGTGGCGCGCGCCGAACTCAAGTATGTCGCCGACGTCTGCGAAGACTATGGAGAATTGCCGCCCGTCCTCTGTTGCCTCGGTGACTTGAATCAGGTGTTTCTCAATTTGCTGATCAATGCCGCCCATGCCATCGGGGACGTAATGAAGAAGACAGGCAACAAAGGCCGCATCGTCGTGAGAACCCGGCAGGAAGACGACTGGGTGGAAGTATCGATCTCCGACACCGGCACCGGAATTCCCGAGGCGGCGCGCGAAAAGATATTCGATCCGTTTTTCACCACAAAGGAAGTCGGCAAAGGAACTGGCCAGGGTTTGACCCTGGCGCGTGCGATCGTGGTTGAAAAACACGGCGGCACGCTAACCTTTGATACGGAAGTCGGCAAAGGAACGACGTTTCATGTCCGCTTGCCCGTCAATGGCGTTCGGGACAGGCAAGAGGCGGTAGCACAGTGACGGAAGCAATCACCAGAACAATGACGAGAATTCTTTTTGTCGACGACGAGGTGAAGATTCTTGAAGGCCTGCAACGCATGTTGCGCCCCCAGCGGCACGAATGGCAAATGGACTTCGCGCCGGGAGGGAAGCCGGCGCTAAGGATGCTGGAGGCATCTTCCTTCGATGTAATCGTTTCTGACATGCGGATGCCGGAAATCGATGGCGCCAGCCTTCTTAATATCGTGCGCGAGAAATATCCCAGTGTCATCAGAATCATTTTGTCCGGATATACGGAATTGGAAGCTTCTTACCGCGCGGTTCCCGTGGCACACCAGTTTTTGTTGAAGCCGTGTGATCCCGACGCGCTGCGTGCGGCGATCGAGCGTGCCACCAGTTTGATAGCAGTTCTAAACAGCAAAACGTTGGCGGGGCTGGTGGGCTCTTTGCAGGAATTGCCGTCGCTTCCGCGCACTTATGCGCGTCTTCGCACAGCCCTCTCGGAACCGGATACCTCGCTCGACGAGGTGGTGAGAATCGTCGAATCGGACGTCGCTATTTCGGCAAAGGTGCTGCAGCTCGTGAACTCTGCGTTTTTCGGCGTGACGCGGGAGATTTCCGATATCAAAGCTGCGGTGGGTTATTTGGGAATAACCGTACTGCAGAATCTCGTTCTTTCCGTGGAAATATTCCGGACGTTTCATCCCAAGCGGACAACTCCGGGATTTTCGATCGAGAAATTCGACCAGCACTCTCACCTGACAGCCCGCATCGCCTCCGAAATCGGAAGAACGATGACCATTTCGAATGCTGTCGTTGTCGCAGGACTGCTGCACGATATCGGGAAGCTCGTCATTGCGGAAAGCGCCCCGGAGCATCTCCGGCGGGCCATTCTGGTGATGCATCAAGAACAGCGCCCGCTGTTCGACGTCGAAGAGCAGCTTATCGGAGTGTCTCACGCCGAAGTAGGGGCTTACTTATTGAGCCTGTGGGGACTTCCATCGCCTGTTGTTGAGGCCGTCGCGCACCATCATCACCCCGAGCGCGTCTCTCACGATAAATTGGACATGCTTTGTATCGTATATCTCTCCAATTTACTGGCGCACGAGTACTCCGGAGGAAACAAACCCGCAAAACCGCAGGGCGCGGTTCATCCCGTAATCCTGGCGGTCCCCGGCGTATTAGAAAAGCTTCCACAATGGCAAAAAATGGCGGAAGCGGCTGCACGGGAACCCCAAGGTGCAATCTATGCCTGATGATCCCCGGCCTCGGATCCTTTGCGTCGATGACGAACCCAGCGTCCTCGACGGCCTGCGCCGCACTCTTCGCTCGGTATTCATCGTTGAGACGGCTATTGGAGGTCGCCTCGGTCTTGAAATTCTTCGGGCAAAAGGTCCCTTCGTTGTCCTTACGTCCGACCTTCGGATGCCGCTCATGAATGGCGTCGAGTTCCTCAGCCGAGCGCGCGAGATCGCGCCCGACACCGTTCGCGTCTTGCTCACCGGCCAGGGAGACATGGAAGCTGCGATCGGAGCCGTCAACGAAGGTAACATTTTTAGATTTCTCACCAAGCCGTGCCCGACCGGGGCGCTTGTAAGGACGCTGCTGGCGTGCGCCGAGCAGTATCGCTTGTTAACAGTCGAGAAAGTTCTGCTCGAGCAAACCCTCCGCGGAAGCGTCAAAACCCTCACGGATATTCTAGCCATTACAAACCCGGCCGCTTTCGGCCGGGCGACGCGCGTGGAGCGCACCGTCTCAGAAATAATGTCTGACCTTGATATTTCGGAACGTTGGCCGGTCGAGGTGGCCGCCATGCTATCCCAGATCGGATACGTGGCCCTCCCCCAGCTCACTCAGGAGAAAATCTACAAGGGCGAGCAATTAACCAGTTCAGAAGAAGAGATGGTCGAGCGTGTTCCCGCGGTTGTGGAACACTTGCTTGCCAACATTCCGCGCCTCGATCTCGTTCGGGAGATTCTGCGATTGTATCCTCGCGCGTTCGGCGGCGGGCACCCTTCCGCGGCGACCATCGCAAAGGATGATACGCTGCCTTGGGGCGCCCGAGCTTTAAAGGTTGCCCTGGATTACGACATCCTTGAGTCGGAAAAGGAAACCGGCCGTCACCCCATCGATATCCTTCGGGCACGCATCGGCTGGTATGACCCAAAAATTCTCGAGGCTTTGGCGGATTTGCGGGGGCGCGGGAAGCAAGAAGTGGTCGTGCACGAACTGGCCCTGCGTGATATCGCGGCGGGCATGCTTTTTGGCGAAGATGTGAAGTCCGCGAAGGGACTCTTGCTGATCGCGCGCGGCCAGGAGGTTACGCCCAGCCTCCTCGAGCGAGTCCGCAACTTCTCCTCGGAGCTCGGAATCCGCGAGCCAATTCGAATGATCGAACGCCTGCCGGTCACAAAGAATTCGCAGTTGATTCCGGTGGAAAGTTAGGAGGGCTGCGATGCGGCGTTTAGGATACATCGCGTCAATCCATCAATCGGATTCCTGAGTAACGATGTGAACGTCGACGGCGGGAGCGTCGCGCAGAAATCGATTGATCGCGTTCAGGTAACGGATTTTGCGCCATCCTTCTCCCGCGGACCTTCCGAAAATCATTTGCGTCACGTGCTTCTCCCGCACGAATTGAGCGGCCGCGTCAGCCACACTGGTTCCCTTCAGACGAACCGGCTTCGCTCCTAGACTCTCCGCGAACTGTAGATTGGCCTCCAGGGACTTCTCATTCTTATTCCCGTTTCGTTCGAGATCCACATGGACGGCGTAGAGTTCTGCGTCCATCCTGCGAGCCATCCGGGCCGCGCGCGCCAACAGATACTGCGCCCGAGGATTCGAACTGATGCACACCGCAATGCGCTCGCGGACAGCCCAGTTCTGCTGAATATCCTTCTCGTCCATATACGACGAGAGACTGCGGTCCACCTGCTCGGCAACCTGCCGGAGCGCCAACTCTCGCAGTGCGATCAAGTTCCCACGGCGGAAGAAATTCCTCAGAGCCTGTTCGATCTTTTCCTTGTGGTAGACGTCGCCGCGCTTCATGCGGTTCTGAAGAGCCTCGGGTGTGAGGTCCACCATGACGGTTTCCTGGGAAATCTGGAGCACCCAGTCTGGCACCGTCTCGCGGACAATCACCCCCGTGAAGGCATTCACAGTAGGGGCAACACTTTCAATGTGCTGGATGTTGACCGTGGAGATCACATCGATGTTCGCTTCTAAAAGCTCGAGGACGTCCTCATATCGCTTGCGGTGCCGGGTGCCGGGGATATTGGTGTGCGCCAGTTCATCCACCAGCGCGACTTGTGGCTTCCGCGCCAGAATCGCATCGAGGTCCATCTCCTCGAATATCGTGCCTTTGTAGTCGATTTTGCGCCGCGGCACCGATTCGAGCTGGGAGGCGAGTTCGGCGATTCCCTTTCGCCCATGAGTCTCCACCACGCCGATCACGATGTCTTCCCCCGGCTATGGCGCCGGATGGCCTCGCTCAGCATGCTGTAGGTTTTCCCAACCCCCGGCGCGTAGCCGAGGAACAACTTCAGCACGCCCTTGGTCTTTGGCGCGGGAGTTGTTGCTTCAAGCCACTCTTCAGGCGTTTTTGGCATGGCCGTGATTCTCTGCTAACCGGCATTCGGGAGCTACGGTAGAATATCACCGTGCGCTCTCCCGTCCTGAGCCGCGTGCTCCAATTCTTAGGGGCTCTCGGAATCGTTGCGGTAATCGTCTTCTGCTACCACAAAGTTCTTGCCGTGAACGCCACCACGGTTGCGCTCACGCTCCTGCTCGCCATTTTAGCCGTTTCCACATTATGGGGCATGTCCGTTTCGATTCCAATGTCGCTCGCCGCCATGGTGGCCTTCAACTATTATTTCCTGCCACCCATAGGCACCTTGACGGTCTCCGACCCGCAGAACTGGGTGGCCCTGACCACATTCCTGGCCGTAGCCGTCATCGGCAGCCATCTGGCCGCGCGCGCGCGACAAGAGTCTGAGGAAGCTTCGGCGCGGCAGCGGGATATCGAAAAGCTTTATGCCTTCAGCCGCGATCTTCTGGAATCGGGCAACGTGATGGAACTCCTCAATCGCATCCCCGCCCAAATAGTAAAGACCTTTGAAGTGGGCGCCGCCGCGCTCTTCCTTGCTGATAAGCAGAAGGTATACAGGTCCGGACCGGTGATTCCCCGTCTCGATACCGACAGTTTGAAGTCTGTGATGGCGCGCGAAGAACCCGTGATCGATACGCCCAATAGCCTCTGCTTCGTTCCAGTCCGCCTGGGTGTACGCGCGATTGGCAGTTTGGGAATTTCCGGCAGGGCGCTTTCACTGCAAACTCTGGAGGCCATTGCGACCCTGGTCGCCATTGCAATGGCGCACGCTCGAGCGGTCGAGCAATTGGGGCAAACCGAGGCGGCCCGCCAGGGAGAGCAGCTGCGAACCGCTTTGCTCGACGCCGTCACCCACGCCTTGCGCACTCCGCTCACGTCTATTAAGGCTTCGGTAACAAATTTGCTCTCGAATCCTGGCTTGGTGGAAGGGCAGAAGCAGGAACTTCTGACGATCATCAACGAAGAAACCGATCGCTTGAACCGCCTGGTAGGTGAAGCGGGAGAAATGGCGCGGCTGGACGCAGGGGAAGTCGAGTTGCAACTCAAGCCGCATCCGATTGAGGAACTGATCCACGCGGCTCTGGAGCATTGCAAGGGTGCCCTTGTCAACCGCCCTCTCAATATCCAGGTGGCCCCAGGCCTGCCCCCGGTGCGGGCTGATCTGGCCCGGGCGCGTGAGGTTCTCGTTCACCTGATCGAAAATGCCAACCAGTATTCGTCCCCCAACCAGCCTATTACCATCACTGCGGAGGCCAATGGCGACTGCGTGGTAACGAGCGTGGCCGACCGCGGCGACGGAATCGACGATCCGGAGCAGGCTCTGATTTTCGAGAAATTCTATCGTGGCAAGAATCAACGCTACAGCGTGGAGGGAACCGGCATGGGCCTGCCCATCGCCAAGGCGATTGTCCAGGCTCACGGCGGTTCCATCAACCTGATGAGCCAGCGAGGGCATGGTTCTGTCTTTTCGTTTACCCTGCCTGTGGATCACACAAGGCCGGTGCACTCGTGAACTCAGCAACAATTCTGATCGTTGACGATGAGCCGCAGATCCGCCGTGTCCTGCGAACCACGCTCACTTCTCACGGTTATGCGGTGATTGAATCACGCAGCGGAGACGAGGCCCTCGAGCAGATCCGCACCGAGCACGTGGACCTGATCCTCCTTGATGTAAATATGCCGGGGAGATCCGGCCTCGAAACCTGCCGCGAAATCCGCGGCACCAGCGATATTCCCATTATTATGCTCACCGTCCGCAACACGGAGCGCGACAAGGTCCAGGCACTCGATGCCGGCGCCGACGATTACGTCGTCAAGCCGTTCGGTTCCGAGGAGCTGATGGCTCGCATACGCGCTGGACTTCGGCGATCCGCAGCCTCTGAGACCGTTCCCGAATTTGTCTCTCCCGACATCACAATCAATTTCGACAAACGCCAGGTTACGGTGAAAGACCGCCCGGTTCGCCTTACGCCCAAAGAGTTTGAATTGCTGCGGTACCTCGTGGCAAATCAGGGAAGATCGCTCGGCCACCGCCGCTTGTTGCAGGCAGTATGGGGCCCCGATTACGGAGACGAAACCGAATACCTGCGCGTCTTCATCAATCAGCTGCGCAAGAAAATCGAGCCGGACCCGCGCCATCCCCTTTACATCCACACGGAGCCGTGGGTGGGATATCGCTTCGAGCCGCCAGCGGAAAAAGGCCCAGCGTCGGGCTCCGAAAAGTAGCTTGTCCTAACGGCCTTTCGGCCTGGCTCTTCTAATGCATCGGACGGACGGCGTCCAAATCGAGGTTGAGATCGAGTACGTTCACGCGAGGCTCGCCCAAAAATCCGAACTGACGCTCTTCCGTGTGCTTCAGCACGAGTGTCCGCACGTCCTGCTCGCTCAACCCGCGCTCATGGGCCACGCGCGGGATCTGAAACTCCGCAGCCGCCCGGGAAATGTGCGGATCGAGGCCCGATCCAGATGTGGTCACAAGATCCGCCGGAACCGCCGCATTTGGATTCGTCGGCTGCAGGGCTTTAACGCTGGCATCCACACGGTCAATCAGGGCTTTGTTTGTGGGACCAAGATTCGAGCCGCCTGACGCAGTGGCGTCATATCCGGCCGCGCCAGCCGCCGACGGCCGGGAATAGAAGTAACCGGGCGCCGTGAACGGCTGGCCGATCAGGTGCGATCCAACCAGCTTCCCGCCCTGCACGATCAATTCTCCGTTGGCCTGCTTCGGAAACATCATCTGTGCCAGCCCGGTCACCACCAAGGGGTAGATGATTCCCAGCAAAACCGTCGTCGCGAGCGTAAACCAGATCGAAATCAGTAGATTCTTTTTCATGTTAACCTCACGCCCACCCGATATGCGTAATGATCAAATCGATGAGCTTGATGCCGATAAACGGGGCGATAATTCCACCCAAGCCGTAAACCAGAAGGTTCCATCGCAGCAGGGCCTCCGCGCCAAGCGGGCGATAGCGCACGCCCCGCAGCGCCAATGGCACCAGGGCGATGATGATCAGCGCGTTGAAAATCACAGCCGACAAAATCGCCGACTGAGGCGTCTTAAGCGCCATGATGTTCAGCACATTCAATTGTGGAAACGCGCCCGCAAACATCGCCGGAATAATCGCGAAGTATTTCGCGACGTCGTTGGCCACCGAGAATGTAGTCAGCGCGCCTCGCGTAATCAGCAGCTGCTTGCCGATCTCCACTACCTCGATAAGCTTCGTAGGATTCGAGTCGAGGTCCACCATGTTGCCGGCTTCCTTTGCTGCCTGCGTCCCGGCATTCATGGCGAGCCCCACGTCCGCTTGAGCCAGCGCTGGTGCGTCGTTGGTGCCGTCTCCGGTCATCGCGACCAGTTTGCCCTTGGCTTGCTCCGCGCGAATCAGCGCCAGCTTGTCTTCCGGTTTAGCCTGGGCAAGGAAATCGTCTAAACCCGCCTCGCGTGCGATAGCCGCGGCCGTGAGCGGGTTGTCTCCTGTAATCATTACTGTGCGAATTCCCATCGCGCGCAATTGATCGAAGCGCTCGCGCATGCCTCCCTTGATGATGTCCTTCAAGTGGATGGTTCCGAGAACCTTGTGGTCCTCCGCTACCAGTAGAGGCGTGCCGCCCGAATTTGAAATATTCTTGACGGCTTCCTCCACTTCGGGCGGAACGTAGTGCCCGCATTCCTTGCAGTGCAGCGTGATCGCGTCGAACGCACCCTTGCGGATATGCCGCCCGTCCAGGTCAACGCCGGACATTCGGGTCGTGGCCGTAAATGGGATAAAGGTCGCTGCGTAGGCAGACAACTCGCGTCCGCGCAGCCCGTACTTTTCCTTAGCTAGCACTACGATCGAGCGCCCTTCCGGCGTTTCGTCGGACAAGGACGCCAGCTGGGCTGCGTCCGCAAGCTCCGGCTCGGTAACGCCCGGAGCCGGCACAAATTCAGTCGCGCGCCGGTTGCCCAGGGTGATGGTTCCGGTTTTGTCCAGCAGGAGTGTGTCAACGTCACCCGCTGCTTCCACCGCGCGTCCGGACATGGCAAGAACGTTGCGCTGAACCACTCGGTCCATACCCGCGATACCGATGGCGGAAAGCAATCCGCCGATCGTCGTGGGGATCAGGCAGACGAGCAGCGAGATCAGCACAAAAACCGATTGAGGAGAACCGGAATAGATCGCCATCGGCTGCAACGTTACTACCGCGAGCAGAAAAACGATCGTCAGCCCGGACAGCAAAATATTGAGCGCGATCTCGTTGGGTGTCTTCTGCCGCTCGGCGCCTTCGACCAGCTTGATCATGCGGTCAAGGAACGTCTCGCCTGGGTTCGACGTGATGCGCACAATAATTTGATCGGAAAGCACTCGAGTGCCGCCCGTTACAGCCGACCGATCGCCTCCGGATTCGCGAATCACCGGCGCGGATTCGCCGGTTATCGCAGATTCATCCACCGAGGCTACCCCTTCCACCACTTCGCCATCGCCTGGGATGAACTCTCCGGCAACTACGCGCACTCGATCGTTGGCTCGCAGCTTCGACCCGGAAACTTCCTCGATCGAGCCATCCTGCCGGATGCGCCTTGCGACAGTCTCGGCGCGGGCCTTGCGTAGAGTGTCTGCCTGGGCCTTGCCACGGCCTTCCGCCATCGCTTCAGCGAAATTGGCAAAAAGCACCGTGAACCAGAGCCACAGTGTGATCTGCAGCTCGAATCCGAACCCGCTGAGGTGCATGATGCGATCGCGCACCAGATCGTAAGTGGTGATCACGGAACCCACCTCGACCACGAACATCACCGGATTCTTCATCAGTGTGCGTGGGTTGAGCTTCTTGAACGAATCACGCACGGCACCCCCGACGATGCCGCCGGTCCACAGCGATTGCTTGCGCTCCCGCGTTACCGCTTGGTAACCAGATTCGGGGAGATTCGCTGGCGAAGGCACGTTTTCTGGCTCGATCGATTGCGATGTGGTCATGGGAGTCCTCAAAACACCTTTCCCGCGTTCATCAGCAAATGCTCGAGAATCGGGCCCAGGCTGAGCGCGGGGAAAAACGTAAGCGCGCTGACGATCAGGATTACGGACGTCAGCAGGAACGTGAAAAGCGGCGTCGTCACCGGGAACGTGCCGGCAGAGGGCGGCACAAGCTTTTTGCGGGCCAGATTCCCGGCTATTGCCAGGATCGGAATATGCTGGATGAAGCGACCCAGCAACATCGCAAATCCCAGCGATATGTTGTACCAAAGCGTGTTTCCGTTTAAACCTGCGAACGCGGAACCGTTATTGCCAGTGCTGGACGTGTAGGCGTAGAGAATCTGCGTCAAACCGTGTGGTCCGGCATTCGAAATGCTCGAAGTGCCGAACTTGTTCACCACAGAGATGCCCGTGAACACCAGAATGGATAAGCAGAAAATTAGCACGGAAAGCATGGCCATCTTCACGTCGTAAGCTTCGATCTTCTTCCCGAGGTATTCGGGCGTGCGGCCTACCATCAAGCCGGCGATGAAGACGGCGAGAATCACGAAGACGATGATCCCGTAAAGTCCCGCGCCTACGCCGCCGAAGACCACTTCTCCGAGCATGATATTAATCAACGGGACCATGCCACCAAGAGGCGTGAAGGAGTCATGCATGGAATTGACGCAGCCGCAGCTCGCATCGGTGGTAATTGTTGCGTAGAGCGCGGAATCGGCAATTCCGAAGCGCACTTCCTTACCTTCCATATTGCCGCCGGATTGTGTCGCGCTCGCCGTCTGGTCGATGCCGTGCAGCAATGGATTCCCTTTGGCTTCAGCGTGGTAGGCGACCAGGACGCCCGCCAGAAACAGAAGCGCCATGCACCCCCATACCGCCCAGCCGTGCTTCGGTGAACCCGTCATTCTGCCCAGCGTGTAAGTAAGACCGGCCGGTATTGTGAAAATCAGGAGAAGCTGCAGAAAATTCGTGAGCGGAGTGGGATTCTCAAACGGGTGCGCGCTGTTCGCATTGAAAGGCCCGCCGCCATTGGTACCGAATTCCTTGATGGCTTCCTGCGAGGCAAATGGCCCTTGCGCGATCACCTGGTCGGTCACCGTTTGGGTGGTAGTCTTACCGTCAGCCCCGGTCGTCTGCACGGTCTGCGGATTCAGCAGCTTTGCCGTGTCATAAGGCTTTAGATTCTGAATCATGCCTTGCGACACGAAGATCAGCGCAACCAGAATGGAAATGGGCAGCAACACCCACAGGAAGCACCGCGTCATATCCACCCAGAAGTTACCGATGGTTTTCGATTCGCGCCGCGCGATTCCGCGCACCACTGCGATGGCGATCACAATACCCACGGCTGCGGAGGCGAAATTGTGGTAGGCAAGCCCTGCCATCTGCGTGAAGTAACTCATCGTCGATTCGCCGGCATAGTTCTGCCAGTTCGTGTTTGTGGTGAACGAGGCTGCCGTGTTGAAGGCAAGGTCGGTCGCCAGCTTGGGGAAATGCTGCGGGTTCCACGGAAGTAGCTGTTGCACGCGCTCGATCAGATATAGCACGAGCATGCTCACGCCGCTGAACAGCAGCATCGCGATGGTGTACTCCTTCCAATCCATCTCGCGTTTGTCGTCAATTCCCGTAATCCGGTAGAGCAGTCGCTCAATGGGGCGCAGTGCGGGGTCGAGGAACGTTTTCTCACCGGCGAAAACGCGCGCCATAAAAACGCCCATCGGCTTCGTAATCGCCAGGAGAATAAGCAGGTAAACCCCAATTTGGAGCCAGCCGTTCGCGGTCATGTCAAAACCTCTCCGGCCACAAAAGCGCCGCGATCAAATACACAAACATCAAGGTGCAAATTCCCAGTAGAACAGCATTCCCGAGCATGGTTCTTTCCCCCTTACTTCAAGCGGTCGCACGCCCATACATACACGATTGCCACGGCAAAGAAACCGGCTGTACATGCAACAAAAATAAGGTCTTTCATGATATTGACTCCTGCGCTTCTCGTTCTGCCATTGGCTTGAATGCAAACTAGTCCGATCCAAACCTATCCCCTTCCTATCAGAAATAGATAAGGTAAACATAAAAACTTCGTAAAGCCTAGCCGCGATCCTATTCTCCTCATGTGTGTTCCGAAGTGATCGGTATCACGTACCGTTGTGAACCGCTTGCCTTACGGTTCTTCACCGGAATGAGGAGAAACGGTCCGAGATATATCGACTCCAACGGGTGAATCTCTTCGGAAGGTTTTGTCACAAACAGTTCCGCCCGGCGTTGGCTGCCCGATGTGGCCGCGGCCGTCGATAGCTCGGGCTCTGCTTTAGATCGGAATAGAGGAATCGTTTTGGCTCCAGGGACTTCATTCCGTTTCGAACGGCGAAGCTCTTTTTGAAAATTCACCAGAACGTAAAAGTAAAAGCCACACACGGGAACGAGCATCGCGAGAATTAGGACCTTCATGCTAGTTCTCCTTTCAGGACCGGCACAGAAGCGATTGCCTGCGCTGAAAGACAAGGCGATCCTATCCCCTGTGCATCAAGATGGCATAAGTGCACGATAAGGATTTACTAAGGGCTTGAGCATAGGGTAGACGTGCGCTGGCGCGGGCATCTCGAACAAATCTCGATACTTCCTCGTTTCGCACGCATCAAATCGATAGAAGGCGACCTCCGTCCGTCGTTCGACGGCAATCTTTGGCTGCCGAGGTGGCATATATCATGGGAGGGAAACACGGTGTCGTGATTTTGGGGGGAGGTTTCGGCGGCCTTACCACGGCCCGCTACCTGAAGCACGCACCCGTCGACGTAACGCTCATTGATCGCTGCAATTACCACCTGTTCCAACCCCTCCTGTACCAGGTGGCCACGGGCTCACTTTCTCCGGCCAATATCGCTTCGCCGCTTCGCAATATTCTCAAGAGCCAGAAAAACACCCAGGTCTTACTGGGAGAGGCCACGCAGATTGACGTCGCAAACCGGCGCGTCATCTTGAAAGATGGCGCCGTCGATTACGACACCCTCATCGTAGCGACAGGTTCGAGTCACCAGTATTTTGGCCACGATGAATGGGAACAATTTGCTCCGGGGCTGAAAACAGTCGACGACGCCACAGCGATGCGCCGCCGGATATTGCTCGCTTTCGAAGCCGCCGAACGCGAAAACGACCCCGAGAAGTTGCGTGCGTGGATGACGTTTGTAATTGTGGGCGGCGGCCCTACGGGCGCGGAATTAGCCGGGGCGCTCGGCGAAATCGCCAATGACACTCTTCGCCACGATTTCCGGAAAATCGATCCTTCGCAGACCCGCATAATTCTGGTCGAAGGCTCGGAGCGCGTGCTGCCTTCTTATCCGTCGCAACTATCAGCGGCGGCTCAGAAAATGCTCGAGCGCCTCAAGGTCACGGTGCGCACCGGAGCATTCGTAACCAACGTCCGGGAACATTCCGTCACCATCCGCGAAGGTACCCGCAACGAGGAGATTCACACGCGCACCATACTGTGGGCCGCCGGGGTGCTGAGTTCGCCGCTCGGTCGAATGATCGCAGAACAAACGGGAGTTCCGGCAGACAAAGCGGGACGCGTAATGGTTGGGCCCGACCTCACCGTGCCGGGCCACCCCGAGATTTTTGTGATCGGGGATCTTGCAAATTACAGTCACCAAACCGGCAAGCCGCTGCCTGGAGTAGCTCAACCCGCGATTCAGCAAGGCCGCTACGCCGCGAAAGTAATTGTGAAACGCATGCGAGGCAAAAACGTCGTGCGGCCCTTTCACTATTTCGATAAAGGAAACCTCGCAACGATCGGCCGCGGCGCTGCCGTGGCCGACCTGAATTGGCTGCATCTATCGGGCTGGCCGGCATGGCTAATCTGGGTCTTCATCCACTTGCTAAACATCGTTCAATTTCAGAACCGCCTTTTGGTATTCCTCCAATGGGGCTGGCTCTACCTCACCTATGACCGTTCGGCGCGCCTGATCACCGGCGAGAATTTATTCCCCCTCGACTTGTGAAGTTCGCGATGGCCCCTTTCGCGTGCAGGATCGGCTTCTTTCCTAACATCACCCGACTGAGTTAGTGGAACGATGTGCGCGCGCAAACCTACCCGCACAGCTCGACGCACAATCGCTGGATGATGATAGAGAGAAGATCCCTCTGCGGTTCTTACTTACGTCGACGCAGTTTAGAAAGCTGAAAAAATGTGATAGCTCAGCACGCCTAGAATCGCCCCGATGGAAGACCCCGCCAGAACGTCGCTTAGAAAATGCATCCCCAGGATGATCCGAGACCCTGCGATAAGCAGCGCCACGGCCAATAGCGGGGCTTGCAGTTGCGGATAAAAGAGGCCGATCGAAATTGCGACGCCGAAGGCAGTGATGGAATGGCCGGACGGGAAAGAATACTTATCAGGGGGAAGGATCGAGGACCAGCAGTGAGGTTCGATTTCGCATGGCCGCTTGCGGTGGCTCGCCTGCTTGAGCGTGCTGAACAGCAGAATACTTACGACTGCCGCGGAAAGGCCAGCGCCAAGCGCTGCAAGGCGGTGTTCCCCTCCATAGAGAAGAAGGATCAACCCCAAGGCATACCACAGCCACCCGTCGCCACCGCGTGTCGCCGCCACCATAAGCACACGGAACCACCGCGGGGCGCGCCAGCGATGCACTTTCTTCATCAGGCGATGGTCGTTCGATTGAATCTGATCCCATACAGCTTTGGTTACCGTCATACCAACTCCTCCACCGCCGTTTGCGGGGCGGTGAGCCAGCGGCGGCGTTTCCGAACCTCGGGTTGACCAAGAACTTGTGGCGCCCAGCGGCGAACGAAGGCGCGCTCATCGTAATAGTTGAGAAGGGTGATCACGGGAACCAGCACTGCCAGCGGCGCAAGGAGCGCGGTCCAGTGTTTTTCGCGCATCATTTCCCCCGCGATGCAGAACACGTCGCGGGTAAGTTTGCTGAAGCACCCGGATTCACCGGCCACCCGGCCCATGCCATTGCGCAGGGCTGCGAAAAACTCGTCTTTGTTTCGCGCCCCGGAGACTTCCGTAAAAGCGGTCCCTACCGAGGGAAGCGCATGTGCGTCGCTTCCACCGATGGCAATCTTTTTCCACTGAGCTGCGAGAGCCGCCGCGTTAGTGTTCGCGCTTTCCAGCATGTGGCTGTTGCGGATTTCCACGGCGGGGAAATATTCCTCAAACCACTCAAAATCTTCCATTTCGCGCCGGCCGGTGACACTTGAAAACACGTGGTTGATGCTGAAGAAGAGCTTCCGTTCGCTAAGGTACATCAGCAACGCCACCAGATCGTTGCGCCGCTGCTGAAGCTGGACGTGCTGGCGCTCATGGAAGTCGTACACGCCGATGTGGACTTCCGTACCACTGGGCATCCGACACGTCAGCTCCTCGCTCAGGAAGAAATCCGGGTGCCGCCTCAGCCTCTCCGACCCCTCGATCGAATCGTGATCGGTCAGGGTGAACAAGTTCATGCCGCGCCGTTGGAGCTGGGAGAAAACCTGGTCCGGATCGCTGTAACTTTCCCGACAGAACTTGCCGACAAAGGGGGTAGTGCAGGCCCCTGAAAAGTACGAATGGACATGCATGTCGCACTTCACGTTTTCCACAGTAAATCCACAAGGTTACTCACAGATGACAGCACGGCTAACATTCTGAAAATACAAATACTTAACTACTTAGTCACAAATTTTACAGTTTTAACACTCCTGTAGCATTCTTCGGCCCTTCAGGTGCCAGAATGCCCTGCGAATGGAACGTATCGAGTTTGTTTTCTTCGACGCAGGCGGGGGGCATCGCGCGGCCGCAACGGCCCTTCAAATGTCTATCCAGGGCAGCCGGAAACCATGGGAAGTCCGGCTAACCAACCTCCAGGAACTCCTCGATGAGCTGGATATCCTCAAGAAGTACTTTAATATACGGATTCAGGACTTCTACAACGAGATGCTGCGCACTGGCTGGACGCTCGGCAGCCCCCAACTCATGCGCATCTTGCAAGCGGTAATCTGGGCTTACCACCGTTCGACCGTAAAGCTTCTCGAAAAACACTGGAATGAAACTCAGCCCGACATGGTGGTTTCTTTCGTGCCGCACTTTAATCGTGCAATGGGCGAGAGCTTTCGACGCGTATATCCCGAGCGTCCCTTCGTAACAATCCTTACGGACATCGCCGATTACCCGCCCCATTTCTGGATTGAGCGCCAGCCGCAATATTTTGTGTGCGGGTCAGACCGCGCCGTAGCCCAAGCGCAGTCCATGGGCCATCCGGACGATCGGATTTTCCGCGCTTCGGGAATGATCCTGCATCCGAGGTTTTACGATCCGCCGGTCGAAGACCGCAGCGCCGAACGCGTTCGCATCGGCCTCCGTCCCGATCTGCCCACCGCACTCATTCTTTTCGGAGGACACGGGTCCCAGGCGATGCTCGACATAGCCGATCGCCTTGATCGGTCGAACCTCGAGCTTCAGCTGATCTTGATTTGCGGGCGAAACGACAAGCTGCGGAGTGCCCTGCAGGCGAAGACGTCACGTCTTCCGCGCTTCATCGAAGGGTTCACGTCCCAGGTGAATTATTACATGCAGCTGGCGGATTTTTTTGTCGGCAAGCCGGGCCCCGGCAGCGTGAGCGAAGCGCTCGCTATGAAGCTTCCCGTGATTGTGGAATGCAACGCCTGGACGCTTCCCCAGGAGCGCTATAACGCAGTATGGGTTGTTGAGAAAGAGGTGGGCTTGGTACTGAAGAATTTCCGCAACATTGATAAAGCAGTGGCCGAGCTGATTGAATCCACGACCTTAGCGCGCTACCGCGCAAATGCCGCGGCGCTCCACAATCGAGCCGTCTTCGAAATCCCCGAAATGCTGCAAAGAATCCTCGAAGAATCCCGGCAGGCGGCGGCCGCCGATCCTGCAGCAATCTCGGCTGGCAAACTGTAGAGCTCGCGAGCCTCCTGATTGGCAGAGGAATCTACATTCAATAGCGGCTTTACTCTCGATGGGAGAATTCGAATCAGGGACGCTTAAAATAGGCGGTCAACAGGAGCGCGACAATGGCGGAAATAGCCATCGACAGCACAAGGATCCAAGCTGCAGCACGCCGTTCACGGGATCGTGCTCGCTCCGCATCACCTTCGGTCGTTGCCATTTTGCTGCCGGCGGATTCCATGCGCTCATTCTAGCGTACTTCGTCATGCACAAGGCAATGTTAGGCCCGGCTCAGAAACACCAGTCTAAGTCCCAACTCGCAAAGAACGCGTAAGATTCGCGAGCGTGGCCAGCGCCGAAAAAGCCGCAAGCTGAGACGTGCGCGGATTCGCCTTCGAAGGCTCATTCTCCACATCCACGGACAGGCGCCCAAATTCTCCCTGAACTCGAATCTCATGCACATTCTTGCTCCCGCCTGGCACGGCAACCACCCTTACCAGCACCGGAACGGCACAATGGACCGCGAGCCGTAGAGACGCCGCCACATTGGACGTCGTGGGAAAGGCCCGCGCGGCCTCTTCCGCCGTGCCTTCAAAAATAGTGGTCTCCTCCTGAAAACTCTCGATCGGTATGTTGTGGTCGACCACATACTTCGTTCCCCGCAGCGCGCCGATAGGCTTGCGGCTGGTCAGCACGGCAGACTGCACATAGCCCATGGAAGCCGACTTGATCCCGTCCAGCCCGGCAATTGCCCCGGAAGGCACATAAATCCGGCAACCCTTCTCGCTGGCTTGGCGAAACCAGTCTTCATTGCCCAACAATCCTCCCACGCTCATAATCAGCATGTCGCGTCCCGCGGCAAGCGCCTTCGGGACGAACTCCAGCAGGGCAGACTGGCTGGCCGCCTCTACCACAAGGTCGGCCCGCTGGATCAGTTCATGGAGCGTCACTACCCGCGGCCTCGACGAGAGCTCCGCGGAAAAAGCTTCTGCCTTCTGAACGTCCTGGTCGGCAATCGCGACAAGCTCCGCGTCAATCCGTTTGGCATCGAGAGCGGTCGCGAGCGTCCGCCCGATCGAGCCGACGCCAAGGATGCCTACCCTGAGTTGGATCGATGCGTTCACGCGAGCTCCAGCATTCGGTCGATCGCCCGTCGAGCCTTTTTCGCGATCTCGGACGGCACGGTGATCTGGGGCGCCATCTTTTCAAGAGACTGCAAGACCCTGTTCAAAGTAATCGTTTTCATGAACGCGCAAACAGCATTGGGATTGATGGGAAGAAAATTCTTCGCAGGAAATTTCTTGCCGAGCTGATGCATGATGCCAATTTCAGTTCCCACGGCGAATTCATTTGCAGGAGAATCCCCGATGTGGCGAAGCATCCCCTCCGTCGAAAGGAAAAAAGTGCGGTCTTGCGGCAATGAGCCGTCGGCCGCCTTTGCCATGCACGAGCTGACGCAGCCGCATTCAGGATGGAGCAGCAGCTCGATATCCGGGTGCTCATCCATGATTTCCAGCACATCATCGGGACGAATCGTTTTGTGTACGTGACAATATCCAGGATAAGCAATGATGTTGCTCCGCCCGGTCTGCCGGGCGACTACCGCCGCTAGAAATTTATCGGGAAGGAAAAGAATGGGGCGGTCCCCGGGGATTGACGAGACGACTTTCGCCGCGTTCGCCGACGTGCAGCAGTAATCGCTCTCCGCTTTTACAGCTGCCGAGGTGTTAATGTAGGAAACCACCACGGCTTCCGGCATCTTCGCCTTCCATCGCAGAAGTTCCTCCGGCGTAATCGCCGCTGCAAGGGAGCAGCCCGCCCGCAGGTCCGGCAAAAGCACGATCTTGTCGGGACACAGAATCGCGGCCGTTTCCGCCATAAAATGCACGCCGCAAAATACGATCACATCCGCGTTTGTCTTCGCGGCGGCCTGCGAAAGCTTCAGCGAATCCGCCACCGCATCGGCCACTTCCTGCACTTCTGGCCGCTGGTAGTGATGGGCGAGCAGAATGGCATTGCGCTCGGTGCAAAGCTCCCGCACGCGCTCCTGCTTCCGGCGGATCTCCTCCGGTCCATCGTTGACTGTCTCGACGGCGGGGATTGCGTAGCGGCTCTCAAAGTTATCCTGGAGAATTTCCGTTTCTGGCATTGGCGTCCCTTTCTGAGTGCGGCCGAATTGAATTATGAAATTCTTAGGCAAAGGTCCAGCGCTCGCGCCGAATGAGTCAGCGCGCCTATCGATATCGCGTCCACGCCCGTGTCGGCGTACGCCTCGGCATTCTTTTCTGAAACGCCGCCGCTCGCTTCGATCAGCGCGTAGTCCCAAAAATGTTCGCCGTGCAGCGAATCGAGGATCGGGCTAATCTCTCGCGGTGTCAGGTTATCCAGCATCAGCAGGCATGGATATGATTCTCCGGATTCCTTCTGCATTCTCCGGAACGCTTCTCCGGCCGCGAGCGCGGCCCCCTCGCTTCGCACCTCAATTTCAATAAACGCCACCTCTTTGCGAAATTGCCAGGCGCGCGTCAGCGCTTCTGGCGCGGCGTCCTCTTCCCTCCGGGCGATGAGCGCAAGGTGATTATTCTTGATCAGGATCGCATCGCCCAGACCGAGCCGGTGCGTTCCCCCACCTCCCAGGTGAACCGCGCGTTTATCGAGCAATCCCCATAGAGTTTTACGAGTAGCCACCACTCGTGTGGATTCGCAGCGCGCACGAACCCTTTCCTGCAGGCAGCGCGTCATGGTCGCAATCCCGCTCATGCGCTGGAGGATGTTAAGTCCCGAGCGCTCAAGCGAGAGCAGTTGATTCTGTTCGCCCTCCAGCCGCATAAGAGTGTCGCCGGCCGCAAAGACCCCGCCATCTTTCTTTTCGAATTGAACCGCAATCCCGCGTGACTCGAATAAAAACGCAAACTCCTCAAGCCCCGCGGCCACACCAGCCTCTCGCGCCAGCACGCTAGCCGATACCGGCCTGCTCTTGATTTCCAGAGCCGTGACGGTCAAATCTCCGGGTGCTAAATCCATCCGCAGCAACGCCTCCATCAGGGTGCTAGCCTCCCGCGCATAGGCGGGGTTCTGCATTCCGAGGCTGCCGCCCCGAAAAAGGGCCTTCTCCAGTTGTTGTTCACGCGTAGGCTTGTAGTCCATGTTTCTTACTTCAGGAGGAACCCCTTGGCCCGCAACTCCGCTTTTGCCCGTGCGATCATTTCCTCGCGGGAGGCCTCTACGGTATGCAGGTGCACCCCGTGAGTGAGCGACGAAAGCAGCGCCGCCTTCGTACTGCGAACGTTTCCCAGAAAATCCTGCAAGTCCGCCCGCGACTCAATCATCAGCGACCCTCGAAGCTCCCCGTAAATCGGATGCTCTACGAGCACATCCAGAATCTTCACGCCGTGATCGACCAGAATTTGAAGTTCCTCTTCGGTCCGCTCGGGCTCGTGTTTACACGCAAGAATCGCCCGAAACGCCCGCGACGATTGTTCCGGCAACCGATATCCCTGCGGGGTCGCAAGAATCTCGTTTCCGCCGGCGCGCAAAATAGCAATGTCCTGCACCACGCATTGGCGACTCACTCGGAAGTGCCGAGCCACCTCTTCGCCCTGCGCCGGGGCGTGCAACGTCCGCATCCACGCAAGCATCTGGGCGCGGCGTCTATCGCCTGAATCACTCCCGGAAGTCGGCGCTTTCCTGTGCACCCTCGCTCGGGTCGTCATGGTAATGAGTCTGTCTTGTCAGCCACCTAGTCCAATGTAAAGTCTAACATAATGACGCCGCCCAGCGCGGAGCCCCGAATCGTACGGGTTTACGGAATAACGTCCTGATGAAATGCGAATGGATTCGCCGCTGGATTCAGCTAGAACGGTATCCGACGAGAAAAACTGGTGCCCGGGGCGGGAGTTGAACCCGCATAACCCGAAGGTCAAGGGATTTTAAGTCCCCCGCGTATGCCATTCCGCCACCCGGGCACTTTTGAAGTAAGCCTATCCTACTGAAGTACTTGCTGCAATGTCGAGGCTTCGGTGCGCACTTGCTCAAGACCCTTGGTGTCGGTAGTGGTGTCGGTTGGCTCCTCTGTTAGGGTGTCCAACCGCTCTACGGCGGCGAGGGTATGCTTCGGGGCAAGGTGACTGTAACGCACCGTCATTGCGATGGTCTTGTGGCCTAGAAGCTCCTGAACCGTGCGGATGTCCACTCCAGCCATTACTAGACGGCTGGCGAACGTGTGCCGCAAACAGTGCCACGTAAAGCTCTCCAAGCCTGCCGCCTTCACGGCTGGCTCGAACCAGCGACGGGACGTGTTAGGGCCGCCGCAGACCAGCTCCGAGGAGTTGGCCTGGGCTTGCAAAACTTCGAGGGCGCGCAATGCAGCCTGATTGAGTGGAACGTGCCGTGTCGTGCCGTTCTTGCTGCGTGGAATCGTTAGTGTCCGCCGGACCAACGAAACGTCTTGCCAGCAGATGGTGTATTGCTCGCTCAAACGAAGGCCCGTGTTCAAGGCGAGCTCTAGCTCGGGCAAATGGTTTGGGCAGGAAGCTTGGATGGCAGCCCGGAGCTTGGTTTCTTCCTCGGCCGATAAGAAACGGATGCGAGCATTGTCTTCGAGCCTGTGTTGCACCAGTCTGGCCGGATTCTCTTTTACCTTGCCGTTACGGATCGCGAGGCGGTATGTCAGGGAGAGGAGGGCGCGATGACGATTGATCGTCGCGGGCGACCACTTCTCGCGCTCAAACCGTCGCTCAATGTCCTGGGCTGTGATGGCCTCGGCAGGGTACTCCCGAAACCAGCCAAGCAAAGTTTCCATGCGGCCCGCGTCGTGACGGTAGCTCAGCTTATTGGCCTTCGAGTAAGCCAAAGCCTCTTTGGCAATCGCGGCAAAGCTTATCGTTGGACGGCGGAGCCTCTCCGGGAGCTTTCGGCCTTGCAGGGCTTCGGTTCTGCGTTTGTCTACCAGTTTTATTGCAACACTCTTGCTGCCAGCCTTCTCACGGCGATAGCGTCCAGTGCTGTCATTGTATCGAATCCACCATTCGCCCGAGCCGGGCACCTTCTCGAAAACGCCGCGCGGATTGCGCCGCGTCTTGGTCTCGGTCTTTGCATCTGTCAAACTAACGGAACTAGTTTGCATCACGCTTATCTTTCTTCGGTGGACGCCCGCCGAGCTTGCCGTTCTCACGCGCAATCTCCCGAATGCGCTCGATTCCGAGCCGTTTCAGCCTCGCACTGTAGCTGCGTTTCCCCATTAGGCTTGCGGCCTTGCTAACCTGTTTCGTCGGCATGTGAATATCCTAAACGTTTTGGTTTATGAAATCAAGGCCATTGTGATAATTTGGACCTGCGGCTAGGTGGACGCACCCGGAGAGCACTCGTATCTCGATCCGCTTGCCGCGTGGGAGGCGGCAGTGGGTACAAAGAGCTCGGTACTCCCCGATGCGCGGCGGATGACTCCGGCCGAAGCCATGCCTTACCTGATGGCTAACCGTCAGTTCCGCAAGGCGCTTGAAAACATCCGCAAGCTTGCGCGACACGGCCATAGGCTCGCTAGTGGAAGCGAGGAGGAGGTTAATCTACTAATGTTCGCGTACCTCGCGGTCCGGTTTCGCGGGCACAGGGGGGAACGCCGAAAGGAGGATTGGGAGCGCCGCTGGGCTCGCGACACAGGTAAGTCCTGGAAGGCATTGGCCGAGTTTCCTGCTCGGCTTCGACGAATGGCTGAAGATGTAAAAGGCTTGAGCGGGAGCCCCTTTTTTGACCCCATGCGCACGGCCACTACGGTGTTGCCGGATACAGACTGGGATTTCGCTAGGCAGGGTCTTTATATGCTGCCCTTTTGCCTGGAGGCTTACTCGAACTGGTTGGACGAGCGGGTCAAGCACGTTTCGGCATATATGAGGTATTTCTATCGTCGGACCCCACGTGGAAGGCTTTCGGCTTTCACTCTGCATGTTTCCGAACAGGTGAAACTTCTCACGGGCCGGTTGCACGACCCCGAGGTAGCGGAGCTTTTGAACGCGGCTGACCTTGTACTCAATCCAGAGATCGCAAAGACCGGGCCGAGATTTGACGAGCAATCCATAGCCCTCTTGCGCTACCGCGAAAAACGCAAGACTCCGAAGACATAGCCTTTGCCCGCCAAAAAGAGTTTGCCTTGCGCTATGTTCGTCATGCGTGCCAGGGGTTTAGTCTGCACGCATGGAACAAACCAACAAGATCGCCGTCAGCGTCCGTGAGGCAGCGGCGATGCTCAGCATTTCGCCTCGCTCCGTCCAGAATTACATCAAGGCTAAGACACTTCCGGCCCGGAAAATCGGCCGCCGAACCGTCATTCCGGTGCGTGCACTCGAAGCCTTCCTACGCATAGACCACCCCTCTCCAGTCGGTAACGACAATGGCCGCTACTAACCGACTCCCGGGACGGGAGGTTGCGGCGCTCGTGCCGATGCTGCCGTTATTCGAAGCACTTGGCATAAGAGCGAATGAACGAACGCGGCGGGGCTCCTGCCCAATCCACGGCGGCTCAAATCCTACGGCCTTCGCGTGGCGCGATGATGGGCGCTGGCACTGCTTCTCGTGCGGCGCGGGCGGCGACAAAATTGCGTTAGTGCAGGCCATTCGCAAATGTTCGTTCCGTGAAGCCGTCGCATTTCTGGCGGGGCTAGTCGGTGTGAAGCTTGGCTCACCCCGAGTGTCACGACGGGACCTTGAGCGTCGGGCTCAACAGCGTGTCCGAGCGCAGCAAGCGGCATGGCGGATCGCTGACGAGATTGGCCGCTTGCGCCGATACTACGCGGACGCGTTGCACAGGACAGAACGGCTACAAAAATGGCTTGGCAACGACATTCTTAAAATGGGTACGGAGCCTGCTAAGGAATGCGTTTGGGAGCGCCTCGCCCGGCTCGCGCCGGTCTGCGCGTATTTCTTTGCTGCCTGGAATTTCATATGGGACGCGAAGCCCGAAGTGCTTGCACGTTTCGCTCTCGCGCAGCCAGCCGAGCGGCGAAGCACAATTCTTGATGGGGACGTGCCATGAGCACACCATTTCGCGACGTTCAGCAGTACGCGCACGCACTGGAAGCAAACCCCGTTCTGTTGGCTGAGGTAGAAGCGGCCATTTCGTCGAGCGAGGATGGCGCCGCTTTAGTACGGGACTTCGAGAAATTCTTCATCCGCTACGTGATTCTGCCGGAGCGGACGGCTCTGACGCTGGGGCTCTGGGTAATGATGACGCACACGTTTGACTCTTTCGATGCGGTTCCATACCTCGTAATCAACAGCCCTGCGCCGCGTTGCGGCAAGACGCGGTTGCTCGAATGTTTAGAGCTTGTTGTATCGAAGCCGCGTCGGGCGTCGAACATTTCGGAGGCCGCGTTATTCCGAACCATTGAGAAGTTCGCGCCTACGCTGCTGCTCGATGAAGCCGAGACGCTGAGCGGAAAAAGTGAACGCGCGGAGTTCCTCCGTCAAATTCTCAATGCGGGCAACCGTCGAGGCGCGGTTGTTACGAGATGTGTCGGCCCAAGCGCGAACCTGGATGCACAAGATTTTTCGGTCTTTTGTCCCAAAGTCCTTGCTGGCATTGGAACCTTTCCGCAGACGATTACAGACCGCGCCATCGTAATTGCGATGCAACGGCGGAAGGATTCTGAACCGGTCGAGCGGTTTCTTTACCGCAAGGTTGAGCCGGCAGGCAAAGCGCTGAGTAACCGGGCCATCACGTTCGCTGCACAACGACGCGAGGAGATTAGGGCGGCATACGAAGCCGCCGAGTTGGGATTTATCTCCGACCGAGACGCGGAAGCATGGTCGCCTCTGTTTGCGATTTTGTCCGTCGCAGCACCGGGCCGGTTGCCGGAGTTGCGAGGCTGCGCGGAACGACTTACTCTGTCGAAAAGCGCAAATGCTGAGGATGATTCTGTGTCGCTCCGGCTCCTGTCGGACATCCGAGAGGTTTGGCCTGATACCGAGCCTAAGATATTCACGGCAGAATTACTGCGACGGTTAAAGGAGATCGAGGACGGCCCGTGGGCGTCGGATGAGCGGTTCGACGGTCGGAGACTTTCACACCTGCTGAGACCGTTCTGGGGAAAGGCGGCTACCGTGAGGATTGGCACAGAGACCCGCAAGGGATACACGTGGCAAGCTGCCGAAGCTGCCTTTACTCGCTACCTGGCCCCACAGCCGTCACAACCGTCACACCCCCCGTAACAATTGGCGATTGTACCGTCTTGTACTGCGTCACACATCCGCAACTGTGACAGATGAGAGAACTCTTGGAAGTAGCATAAACATTGGCTTGTGACGGTGTGACGCATAAAGAGCACTTTAGCAGAAAGGTAGGCAGGAATGGACAAAGTAATCGTCGAGCGGGCGGTAAGGGCTCTCGCAGCGCTAAATGCGTGTCCTGATGCCGAGACTCGCTCCTCTCCTGTGCCCGTACATGCGTCTGCGAACCGGGCCACCCCTTTCCTGGGCGAAAGACAGGCCGGGTGCGGGTCACCGCACTGTGCCGGGTGCTATGACGTGGGCGACGGCAGGAAGATTCACCCGCCGAAGTGCGGCGAGGAATACCGCGCGTGTCTCGAACCGTGGGAAACAAAGGGCAGGGTGCAATGACGACCCCGAAGGAAAGGGCAGTGAATCCGGCCATCGGGGACCGGCTTCTAACCTTGCGCGAAACGGCGGAAGTTCTGCGTCTGAGCACGCGAACAGTGCGGGAATACGTGAAACGCGGCGAAATTAGGGGCAGAATCATCGGAAAACGCTGGAGATTTCGGCGTGAAGACCTTGACGCTTTCTTTGAAAGCGCGCCCCCTAATTGGGACTTTGATGGAAAGAATAATCACGGGGATTAGACGGTGGTAAAGCGGAAACAGCCTCGCGGACGACATCAGCGTTTCATTGGCTACTGGGCAAGGCTCAACTGCGAGAGCATGCCTGTCGTCCCGGCGTGGCTTGTACGGTGTTGTCTCGCTGATCCGCGAAAAATCCCCTACCTGTTGGTCTGGAAGGATGAGATACACGGCGGCAAGATTAAAGAAGCCGTACGGCTGGCGCGGTACGTTGAGCCGAGCAATTCTCGCGTGACAGACAACTATATCGAGCTGAAGCGCACCGATGGAGACGCCACAGTTCTGCGCATTATATGGCGGATGCTGCCCCGCAACGGCGCCCGTACTCTGTTGCTGAACTGCTCCTACTGCAACATCCCGCGCCGTCACGTCTATGGCTGGGAGTGGGATAGCCAGTCGGGATGGTCAAACAGAGTCCGGCAGGTCGCTTGGCGGTGTCGCGCCTGCGCTCGGCTGCGCTACTCATCGGAAGGCGGCTACCTGCGCGTACCGGGATCATTTCTGTCTCGTGCGTTCCGAGACCCGGAGCTACGCAGGATGTTCGGAGGAAACCTACCGCGCCCGGCGTCGTGGCTTCCCTACGTGTTCACCGACCCAGACAATGCCACCCAATGGCTCAGAGAAGCAACCAGCAGCCGACAACTGTGTGAGTGAATTGTTGTATCACCCGCGGGCGCGCGGAAGAATGGCCTCGCAAGTCTCCTGCCGAGGGGCACGAGTGGAATCTAACTCACAATCCTTATACTATTTAGGCGTTTAAAAACCGATTAAGAATCTTTTATAAATCTTAACGATTGTAAACGGGAAAGGAGGGCATTGTTATGGCTGTTGGACCCGTAGCCGTACAGGCCCCCCGCACGGTTTCCGCGTTGTTTCTTCCGGGATGGATCGAACGAGATCAAGCCGTTCACGTTCTTCTCAATGAATGTGTATTTGATCCTCCCCTCTCTAGGAATCAAGCGGAAGAAATATGGGCCGGATACCGAGCTCGGGTTGATGCGATCGGGGGTAGGGACGCTCTTGCGCCGCCCTATCTGCCTCTTAATCGGGAAGAGCAAAGTGCCGCAGACGCCTTTATGCGTTTTCACCGCCAACGCGGTCACATTGGTAGTATCCGCCGGGTGGTGAAAATCGATCCGATGGGACTTGTTGCACATCAACCAATTGTCGTTCTCGACCAAGCGGGTCGGTATTCCCAGGATGCTATAAGCGCGGCGCGCTATGCCCGTCACTCGCTTGCTACCACGGCGGGAACGCACAATTTACAACTTCAGACGGGATTGAACTACGTAGATGTGTCGCTGCCTCACGGTGAATTTTGTTTCATCTTCAATCAGCAGGCAGGGCGATTCGAGGTCCTTGAACAGGCGCGGCACGTTAGCGTTACAGAATTCCAGAATAGGCTTTTATTATTCGCCGGATATCACCGCTCATACGCTCGAAGCGACAGGGCGAACATCGATGGCATTGAACGCTCGCTACTAGTTGCATTGACGACAGATGGCGACTTCTTGGTATCGCAGCAGTCGCCGAACCAAGGGCTTCGAGCAACCTTATGCGGTTTGCGGGCGCCCCTTTTTCGTGATTTCTTTGACCCTGATTTCTTCATGCGCATTGACCTCAAGAGAAAACGTTTCGTCCTGCAAGTGAGAGCTAGCGTAGCCGCGGTTGACGACCTCTGACTCTGATGCCATTCTTTCTGCTAGACGGCTACTGGATAGTATCTTCCTGCAACCATCGGCAGCAATGGCCAATTACTTAAGACTCACCGAAAAGGTATAAAGTTTCACTTTCGCACAGCTCAGCGTATTGGCCCGTTTGAGGACATGGAAAACTGGGGTTGACATCTGGTTTGGAGAACTAATGCACCAGTATCGCATTCAGTTGCCCAAGTAGGCTGGTAACTTGGGCATTCTCGCGCTATACTCGTGTTAGGCTCGGATTCATGGCTAAAACTCCGAAAATCGTAACAAGAGAAGCTGCGAGAGTTTTCACCCCAACCACTCCGATCGATGAGCTTTCGCTTTTCTCCGGCAGGGCTAATCAAGTCGAAGCGGTCTTAAGGGCCATTAACCAGCGGGGACAACACGCAATATTGTTTGGGGAGCGGGGTGTCGGCAAGACATCTCTGGCCAACGTGCTTTCTCAACTACTCCACTCAAGCGACAAAGTTGTGCTTGCGCCTCGCATAAACTGCGATTCGATCGATACTTTTGAGAGCGTTTGGACCAAAACATTTGATGAAATAACGATGCATCGAAACATGAAGGCAGCGGGGTTTAAGCCCGAGGCTAAAACGGCTGATTTCATTTCCACCGAACTTCTCGGGAACACTATAAATCCGGAAAGTGTGCGTCGCGCTCTCACGATCATTACCCAGCATGCCCTTCCCATTCTAATCATCGATGAATTTGACCGACTAGAAGACGAGGTTAAGCGAGGCATAGCGGACACGATAAAGACGTTGTCGGACCATGCCGTTAACGCGACAATCATACTGGTCGGCGTCGCAGACAGTGTGGATAATCTAATCGAACAACATGAATCGGTCGAGCGGGCTCTCGTTCAAGTGCGAATGCCGAGGATGTCCGAAGAAGAAATTCGTGGAATTATCGACGGAGGACTCCAGAAACTCCAATTGGCCATTGAGGGAGCGGCGTTGCAGCATCTCTGCACGCTGGCGCAGGGACTTCCACATTACGCCCACCTCCTTGGCCTCGAATCCGCGACAATTGCCATTCAAACTGGCCATGAAATTATTTCTGCCGCAATACTGAGAACGGCTATTAATAATGCTCTCGCTCGATCTCAGCAATCCATTAAGAGCGGGTGGTACAGAGCTACAAGTAGTCAAAGAAAAGACAACTTATTTGCGGACGTACTTTTGGCTTGTGCCTTGGCGGAGGCTGACGAACTGGGTTACTTTGCACCACAAGATGTAAAGGAACCGCTTTCTAAAGTGTTAAATAGAAGGGTCGAAATCGCTAATTATGCCCAGCACCTAGGGGAGTTTTGCGACGGCAAACGAGGACCGATTTTACAGAGGGTCGGGGAGAAAAGAAGGTATCGGTTCCGCTTCATTAATCCCTTAATGCAGCCTTATATAGTGATGCAGGGCTATGCAACGGGCAAGATTTCAGACGATATCCTTGTAGGGTCAGCAAAAGCATACGGGATTCAGTCCGATTCCGCCTCCAATTAGCTTGAGCAGGAAACATAGGGGCTCGCTGACGGGTTCAGCGCGGATTAAATGCCTTTCGCCTTCATCAGTTTCCGATAGCGTTTCTGATAGAGCTCCTTAATCTCAAAAGCCACGTTGAGTGCCTTCCATACGTCATGCAACCGTTTGTTGATGTCAGCACCCTCGAACCTAAAGTACGCCTGCACCTCTGTGAGTAGTTTCTTGCTCATTGATCTACTCGTTCACGCAAGAGCGTATTTCATTTTGCTTTCTCATTCTCCAAGCTGGATTTTACGCAGGGAAGTGGACTTAAGGCTTTTCCTCCAAGCTTGGCAAATGGGTCTTGCTCGCGTACTTCCCCCGGAGGGCAATCAGCGTTTAGCCTGTCAGCGAGGGGTACTTCTTCTCCCTTTTCAGGACTCAGGTCGCTCGCACTTACCCATCCTCTCCACTGCTGAAATTTAGCCTCGTATATGTCCGAGCCATCAGGTGCCCGAACCTTGTCAGACAAGATTTGTGCCCGGTCCCCTTTTTTCAGCACTGCTATGTTTCCGCAACTAACCCTGCTACTCAATTCTGTATCGAAACAATTGCGGCTCTCGATGCGCGATCCGTATTCGGCCGTTACCACCGCCCAATCAGAGCAGGCTACGACTTCGCAATTAGGAGGCGTAGCATACTTGCTCCAATCTATTTGTTGTTGCGATCCTGTTTTGAGCTTAGGCTTCGGTTTGGTTGACCGGTCAATGTCCGCCACGGTGTATTGGCCCTGCTGCGGAGTGAGCGGCGCGTCGGTAGAAATGTACAAATAGGTCGTTGCTTCCGGGTTAGCGTCGCATGTGGTTTGAATGTTGCCGGGTACATCAGCGACAGGCGCATCCTTCGGCACAGGGCTTTGCTCTAGTCTGGAGACGCAGGCCGAAACTTGAGCTTGCCTAGCCGCTTTCGCGGCCGATTCCGCTTTGCCCATGCTTCCATACTTAGCGAGCACTTTCTTCGTCAAATCATCGTCGTTCAAATCATCATAGGCGGTGCCAGTCTGAGCACGGATTATTGCTGCAAAGTTAGCTATTTTTTCTTCTTGGTAGGCTTCATATTTCTGCCACCCAAAGAAGCCGCTGACTCCCAGGATGCCGAGCACGACCATTCCGACGGTGAGTTTTAACGCCTGCCGCCAACGGTTATGTTTGTCGATGAGGTGCAGAACAAAAATCAGAAGGAGTGCGACTCCGACGAAATTCATGGTGTGCCTCCTGTCGGATCAACCGTAGAGCCCAAAAGCTACCTATTGGGAAGGAAAACTATAGCGCCAAAGGGGAATCGTGCGCTACAACGGTGCTGTGCGCGAGGAAGGGGCATCCTAAAGGACATTTATTGTTTTGGACAGTTTGGCTTTCGCTGAATCCAACGAACGCCGTCACTTGGAGACAAGTCCAAAGCGTCGATAGGTCCCCCCACATCGCTAGTTCCGTCATACATTTCCGTAAGTTGCACCAAGCGAATGTTCGAAGAAACAATCTTGTCGGCCGCGGGAATTTTTTGCAATTCCGCAACCCATCGAGAGTTTTCTTTCCTAGCGCGGGCAGTCTCATTTGCAAGGATTTCCAAGGCGATTGCAGATTTCCCCAAGATGCATACAGGATGACATGGGGGTTGTGGATTTGTTTCGAAAGAGATAAATGGAGACTTAGAGGGATTAACTTCGATTCTTATCTGCCGCATCACCAAATGCCCTTCATTAGTAACCCCGCCGAACAAGGCAATCGTCAACAATCCATTCTCGGTAGAGCCAAGCAAGTTTTGAGGTTGTGCTCGGTAGATTAGGTCAACATATTTGACAACCTGCTTCGCCCATTCATTCGCGAGAACCGTGACAAAATCAGCTCCTTGAGGCCGAGATTTGATCCGATCGTAAGCCCGGTGCGCCTCACTTTCGTTACTCCACGTGGGAACAGCATCCCCCAAATTTCCATCGTTCCGATAGCCAGAAAAGCCGGTAGCGATAAAAACCGTTCTTTTGCCAAGTGCAGTGACTTTACATTGCTTATCATCGCGGGACTTATTGATCCAAGTGCCACGGCTGTCGGCCGCCACGGCGATCTTGCTATCAGAAAAATAAACTATGCCAACACTTCCTCTTTCGATTTGGGAAAATACGAGCTTTGGGCTGAACAGAAGGATAAGCAGGCATTTGCTGGAAAATTTCACAGGCTGTGGCACTGCACTATAGCGCCAAAGGGGAATCGTGCGCTACAAGCGCCCCTATGCGCGAGAAACGGCATTCCACGCGCCCTCGGCGTGTTATTCAGTTCTGGTGTCGGTAGTGGTGTCGGTTGAGTTTTCTGTCTGGTTCGTCAAGCTGCGCGGTGGTGCTTAGACTACCATCCCCAGAGCCCCATAAATATTGGCCATTTTCAGCACGCTGCGTCTTGGTGCCCGACGCTGCAAAATAGCCCAGATGGATTTTAAGTCCCCCGCGTATGCCATTCCGCCACCCGGGCAGCATTACCGAAACCTATACTATCAAAAGTCTGGTGGAGCTAAACGCGTGGTGGAGCTAAAGAGGTTTGCTCGAACAAGCAATCCGCGGGGCGTTTAATTCCCCGAATGTGCGGAGCCTGTCGCCGGCTGCCCTACCGGCTGCGGCGCGATCTCACGCGCGTGGACGATGAAGCGCTTCGGCGCCGATCCCACGTAGTAAAAAGGAAAGCATGTTACCAGAGTTAAGTGCGGTTCTGCCGTTGGATTCAAAACATCCGACCGTTCCGGCGCGACCACTTCCGTGGACTCCACGCGATATTGAAACCGCGCACCCGAGACGGATGTCAGCGTAATCAAATCACCAGCACGGATATTCCGAAGCGGCCTGAAGAATGTATCGCGGTGCCCCGCGATGCCCACATTGCCGGGGGCCCCGGGGAGTGCAGTTCCCGGAATGTGCCCGATGCCCAGCCGAAGGTCTCTGTCATCATCCCCTTCGATCACAACATCGTCCACCTTCAGCCTCGGGATTTCGAACCGGCCCAGCGGCATTCCGTTCGCAACCGGCTCTGACGCCACACCGGCGACACGGGGCTCTTTGGCGGGGGCCATGCTCGTTTCCTGGAGATGCCGCGAGGCAGCCCGCTGGTAAAAATGCGCACTGAGAAGGATAAATCCGGAATACCCCAGTGCCGCCGCACCGCAAATAAACAATATAATCTGCAGCCGTCTGAGGTTCTTGCGCAAGTCCAGGGACGGTTTAATCACTGGCTCTCCCCCGCAGCCGCTCCCATGGAACCTTCCGAGGAACCTTTGAGAGAACCTTGATACGGGCTGAGCGTCGTCTTCCCGTTCGAAAAAAGATAACCAGCCCGCGCGTGTACGGTCAACTTTTCGTTGCCGGAGGCGACCACGCGAATCGTGCGCCAGCCCTCCGCGCGATCGTCCGGCGCAAAGCCCAGGGTGTACTGCTTTCGTAGATTCACCGCAATCCTTCGTACAATATCGTTCACTTGCGCGGGAGAAGAGGGGAAGTATGCGTCCCCTCCAGTGGCCTTGGCGAGTTTCCGCAACACTCGAGGGCTGGCGTCAGGATCTTCACCGTCGTAGATGCCGATGCAGAAAATTCGAGCCTGAGACCGCATCGCTGCTTCAAGCGCATCTGGCAGCGTATGCCTGCTTATGTTGTCCCCGCCATCCGTCACAAGGATTAATGCTTGCCGCTTCAGTGAACTCAAGCTCAAGTGTCTCAGCGAATCAATCATGGCGTCGTACAGCGCCGTCTGCCCTTCCGCTCGATTCTCGGCCAGTGCGGCCCGGAGTTCGCTTTCATCACTCGTGAAAGGCCTCGCCGAGGGTAGCGCGATCGACACCACGTCATTGAAGTTAACCACGAACAGATGGTCCTCGGGATTGCTCGACCGGGCAAACGCCTCTGCCGCGGCGCTGATCTCCGCCAGCTTCGGCCCCATGCTGGCGCTATGATCGACCACGAGTCCAACGGCAACCGGCAAATCCTGGCGCCCGAACATGGAAATCTTTTCTTCCCGTCCGTTTTCAAAAACGCGAAAGTTTTTTTGCTCAAGACCGTCCACGAAGTTTCCCTCCCGGTCGGTCACGGAAACAGGCAAATCGACCAGGTTAGTGCTGACCGAAATGGGGAATTGCTCCGGCAAGGAAGACTGGGAAGTCGCAGCGGGCGGTGGAAGGTTTGATTGGGCTCGGGCAGTGCTGGCGCCGCCAATCAGCACCAGCAAGCCCGCGAGCCCTGCAATTATCGAAATAGTACGCATGTGCATCCATAAGAGACAACTGAATCAGCTTATGCCGCACTAATTATAGGCTGCGCTCCCCCTCCTGACGTCCGGCGAGAAAGAAGCCCAGTAGTAAGCCCATCGACACAAATATACCCCCCATCGACGCGATCAGGAAAATCGGACTCGCTGTCTTTGGCAGAGGTTGGTTGCTGGAAAACAAGTTGTTGCTTTGGGTCTTGGAAGCCGGCGGATTCTGATACTGGGGTTGCGCCGGTGCCGGCGCGCTGTTATTGGCCGAGTCGTTGGGCGCGGAGTCGGTGCTGGTAGCTGATGCCTCGTTATTTGTCGTTGTTTGGTTGGAAGCTTCAGCATTGCCTTCTGGTTTTGCCTCGGTCACCTGTGCGCCCTTCAGATCGCTGTCTGAAGTGTTGTCCGCTACCGCCGGCACATTCTCGTGATTGGCATTAGCTATCTGCTTCGCTTCCCTCATCGGATAGGCGAACTCATGCCCGTAATTTTCGCCAGGGTAGAACCATGCGCGCAGCGCCGCGGGCGAGCCGGCCGCACGCTCCCGGAACAAAATCACCGTCTTGCCGGTGGGGGTTAAACGATAATCGGGAATCGTCAGCAACGTCGATATAACCCTTTCGCCGGTCTTGTCGCGTATCTCAACAATGCTCGTTTCGTTGCTGGGCAAAACGTCGAGTTGAAACACGTATTCTCCTGCGGGCAGCACTTTGCCGGGAATTTGAACGGGGCCGCTCAGCGTCACGTGCGTAATTCGGTGAAATGTCGACTGAGCCTGTACGGATGGAACGAGAATAGCGCCGGCGACTACCAGCGCGAAACTAATCGCCATTGATTTAAAAGCTTTCATTGCGTCCTCCTGTTTGATTTATAAATCCTTCAGAAAATTCATGCCTGCGTTGCAAGGCAACGTGCTCCCCTCCCATAGCGTCATTTGAGTCCTCTTGCGCCTGAGTTCCAATACAAGACATGCCTGAGAGCGCGATAGAAATCGCCTCAGGGAATGTTCCGTACAGTGAGCGATGTCGCTTACAGGCTTAAGGTTAGAAGATTGGAAGGCTTTTGAATGGTGGTTCAGGTAGCCGAGGCTCCGGCGGATGAATCAGGTGTTCCCCGCTGTAGAAAACTAAGTTGTTGAGGAGCGCCCTAAACGATCGATTCAATCCGCCGGTCAGGAATAAACCACATCGCGGCATTTAAAACGTAAATTGTGAGCGCAATCCACGGGCGAACAAACGCCAACGGAATTGCGAGTCCATACAAAGATAGTGAAAGTTTGCTTTTTGTGTCGTCGCCCACGGCGCGAGCCAGCTTGGAAGCGGGTCCGTTGCACGCGATGATAGCTCGTTCCAGCCAGATGTAAGCGATAGCGGACATTCCCAGCACGATGCCGTAAGCGGCGGTGGGCGCCGAAGCGAACTGAGTGTCATCCATCCATCGGATCGCAAACGGCACAAGCGACATCCAGAACAGCAGCGCTAGATTCGCCCACAACACAATTCCATTGATCCGCTCGGTGGCGTGGAGCATATGGTGGTGGTTATTCCAGAAGATTCCCACGTTTGCAAAGCTCAGCGCGTACGCAAGAAGCACTGGTATGCTCAAGCGCAGTGCTGAAAAGGTCGGCCCCGATGGGACCTTCAGATCGAGCACCATGATCGTGATGGCGATGGCCAGCACGCCATCGGTAAACGCTTCCAGCCGTTCCTTTCTCATTCTAAGATTTCCTTTTGGAGCTCGGCATTTCGAGCCACTGGATTCAGTCTGAATCTCGGCATAGGCGTAACAGCGAGCCAACTCCGATCGGCTCGCCAAATTCAAGTGCTGTCGCATTCAACCGTTCCTTGCTTAAAGATCAGGCCCCAAAATGATAAGATATTTCCCTGCGGCCGAAACGGGCGAGATTCACTCTCTCGTAGTTTGAGTCTAATCTGCCGGTTGCAGGCTTGCGGCGATATCGTCTAAAGGTTAGGACGGAGCCCTCTCAAGGCTCAAATCCGGGTTCGAGTCCCGGTATCGCTACCAAATCTTTGCCACGCCGCCGCCGAGTCTCAATATTATTGACCTGTGCATTTAGGCCGCCAAAAGCAGTGCGAGCGGGCAATCATCTGGTCAGATCGACTTGACCCCCAGAGGCCTGCATTGTCGGTTTCGAACTTCGCATCAGGCCTCCGTTGGCCTCTGATTCGCCCTATGCTATAAGTAAGAGGCTGCCCTACTCTGAGGAAATTGTGCCATTTATAAATTTTCCCGCGCGAGAGATAAACTGCAAGCTTGTCTATTACGGCCCTGGCCTGGGAGGCAAAACCGCCAATCTGCAATGGATATATGAACATACGGGCACCAGCCAGAAGGGTAAAATGGTGTCCCTCGCCACCGAGACCGATCGCACCCTCTTCTTCGATTTTCTTCCTCTTGATCTCGGTACCGTCCGCGGATTTCGCACCCGATTTCACCTGTATACCGTCCCGGGGCAGGTTTTCTATGAGGCTAGTCGGCGGCTGATCCTGAAAGGCGCCGACGGCGTCGTGTTTGTTGCCGATTCCCAGGAAGAGCGCTTGGACGCAAATCTGGAGACGCTCGACAACCTGCGCGAGCACCTGAAGGATCATAATCTCGACTTCAACACCATTCCCTATGTCCTGCAGGTCAACAAGCGCGACCTTCCCAACATCCTTCCCATTGAAGAGCTTCAGAAACAGTTAGGCGTCAAAGGCGAACCGACGGTCGAAGCCGTGGCTGTAACCGGACAGGGAGTATTCGACACCCTCAAAGAAGTAGCGAAACTTGTCCTCGCCGACTTGAAGAAGAATTCTTAATCTGGAGAATTTAAACGGGAGGCGAAAACCTCTAGTGTTTCCACCTCCCGGGGTGGGTGGGGTTTGTTGCTGGTCGCCCGAGGGAGACTTTGGTGTCTCATTTCCGGCGCCCTAGCAAACCGGCATTTAAGCCGGTGCCACATGTAATTCAACAGTTATCATACCCTCGGAAATCGTGTCAACCGGAATCGTGAATCGCCCACATAATACACCTTGAAAAACTTAGCCGGCCCAAAGCTGGCAAGAACATGACGTGCTCAAGTTTGTACGTAAGACACTTAATTGACTTTGCTTGGGAGTGGCTAATAGCCTCCATAAGTGGAGCTTAGCCGTGGCCAGGGTTCGCGGCCCGGCGTAGACTGTACCGAGTTGCACCCTGGATCTGGCACCGCCGATCCCAGCAGGACAAGGTAAAGGTAGAGCAACCCATGCCAGATGTCGCCTCCTCGATCATGGCCGAACTCAAGGCCGCAACACGCGCTCAGCATGAAGCCACCGAAGATGTCGTCGGGTTCGAAGCGGCGACCCGCGACCTTCTCTCCTACCGGCATCTGCTCGAGAAGTTTTACGGTTTCTATGCGCCCACCGAGCAAAAGCTCCAACAAGTTTCCGGCCTCGCAAACGCTGTACCGGATATCCCCGCCCGCATGAAAACCAATCTGCTGAGGGACGACATCAAAGATCTTGGCGGCGACGCCTCAAACCTGCCGCTTTGCCAAAGCTTGCCGGACCTCTCCAACACCTCGCAGGCAATCGGCTGCGTCTACGTGCTGGAAGGTGCAACTCTGGGCGGCCAGATCCTTTCGCGGCAGGCCAAAAACGCCCTCGCCGTCACACCGGAGTATGCCGGCCGCTTTTTCTCGAGCTATGGACCAAAAGTCGGCTCCATGTGGAAGAGTTTCTCCCAAAGCGCCGACGCTTACTCCGAATCCCATCCCTCAGAACGAAGCGCGATAGTAAAAAGCGCCACGGATACCTTTTCTGCGCTTTCGAGTTGGATGCAAGCTCCAAGACACTAGGAATAGCCCCGCGATGTGGGAGCAAGCCCGCTTTTTTAGTAAATCTCGCCGTGGCCTGCATTCGCATCGGGCGCCTTGAACTGGCCACCCAAGTGTGATGAAGTTTGAGTTCGCTCATTGTGAGGAGAACTCGCTGAATGCCCCGTCGTCGATTGCCGCACCGCCGAAAACACGCTGCGTCTTTCGGCCTTTTGCTGCTTCTCTCCATCGCAGCCTTCGCGCAGACAGACGCCCCCGTGTCGTCTGGCCGCTCACATGGTGAACAGAATGCCGCCCACGCACTCGAGCTAGCTCGCTCGAACCCGCTCACGCTTCGGGCTTTTCTAGTCGCGATGCCCAAAGGCGCCGATCTTCATAATCACTTGACCGGCGCCGTCTATGCCGAAACGATGATTAAAGACGCCGCAGACGATAATCTTTGCATCGACCGCGCGCGACTCTCGTATTCCACGCCTCCGGCAGGCAATGCCCCAGCATCAACGCGGTGCAGCGATGGCGCAGTCCCAGCCTCGGAGGCCCTTAACGATCAGCATCTCTACGACGCCCTGATCGATACACTCTCCATGCGCGGTTTCGTGCCTTCAGCCGGAGTAACCGGCCACGACCATTTCTTCGCGACCTTCGAACACGGCGCCGACCCGCCGCAGGTGGGGAGCTTCGCAAGCCACATGGGGGAATGGCTCGACGAAGTCGCCACGCGCGCCGCCGCGCAAAATGAACAGTATCTCGAGTTGATGCACACACCGAACTTCGTCCATACCGCGGCAATTGCCCGCGAAGTCGGCTGGAAATACGATTTCGCTCAACTCCGCCAGGACTTACTGGATCGCGGCCTGCGCAGCGACATCGCCGTCGCCGGCAAAAGCCTCGACCAGGCCGAAGCCCTTCGACTTCAGCGAGAACGTTGCGGCCAGACGGGTGAGTCTCCCGCCTGTCGCGTCAAGGTCCGCTATATTTACCAGGTCCTTCGCGGCTTCCCCAAGGAACAAGTCTTCGCACAGGCACTCCTCGGCTTCGAAACGGCCTCCGTCGATCCGCGCTTCGTCGGCATTAATTTCGTGATGCCCGAAGACGGCTACATTTCCATGACCGATTACACGCTCCACATGCGCGTCGTCGGCTTCCTGCACAGTCTTTATCCGAAGGTTCGCATCAGCCTTCATGCCGGTGAGCTTGCCCCAGAATTGGTTCCCCCCGAGGGCCTCTGCTGCCACATTCACCAGGCCATCGAATACGCTCACGCCGAGCGCATCGGCCACGGCGTCGATGTGATGTACGAAGACCATCCCTACGATCTGCTCAAACAAATGGCAGCCCGCCACATAATGGTCGAAGTCAATCTCACCAGTAATGACGTGATCCTCGGTGTCACCGGCAAGGACCATCCGTTTCCTCTCTACCGCAAATTCTCAGTTCCCGTAGCTCTTTCCACTGACGACGAAGGCGTCTCACGCATCGACCTCACGCACGAATACGAACGCGCCGTCGAAACCTACAATCTGGGTTACGCCGACCTGAAGCAACTGGTCCGCACAAGCCTGGAGCACAGCTTCCTCCCGGGCCCCAGTCTCTGGGCTGAGTCCGACCGTTTCACGCGCGCCATCGCTGCATGTTCGGGCAGCACCCTCGGCGCGGAAAAACCCTCCGCCGCTTGCAACCAATTTCTTCAGGCCAGCGAAAAGGCCGGCCAGCAATGGGAATTGGAACGCCGTTTCCAAGCCTTCGAAGCCGCCCCGGAAACGCCAATCTCCCGGTTGGCACATTAACGTTTTCGTCAACGCACCGCTTCAACCGTGGAGGAAACGCCTCCTCATTCCGTTTCTAAATCGCCCCCATCACTCTTCTCGATGCCCATCGCCTTCGCGAAAACCCCCGAGATTCCATTGCATAAAAGCCCACAGATGATACATTCCGTGAACTGATCTTCCGCCCGCGGAAACGATCAGTCGCGGCACATACACTTACTTCGTAACCGGCCAAGGAGCTTGCGAATGCACCGTTTCACGGGACTTCTCGGAATGGCAACAATGATCGCCCTGGCCTACGCCTTCTCCACCGATCGCCGCGCCATCCGCTATAAAACAGTCGCCTGGGGACTCGGCCTGCAAATCGCCTTCGCCTTCCTGGTAATGCGCTGGGAATTCGGTCAGCTCATCTTTGAGAAACTGGGCAACGGCGCAAAATGGCTCCTCGATTTCGCCTACTACGGTTCGTCCTTCGTCTTCGGCGACCTCGGCCAGAAAAATTCTCCTCGCGGCTTCTATTTCGCGTTCCAGGCCCTGCCAACCATCATTTTTATTGCAGCTTTTTTTGCCGTCCTCTACTACCTGGGCATCATGCAACTCATCGTAAAAGCCGCCGCCCGCGTCATGACCAGCCTCATGGGCGCAAGCGGCGCGGAATCCTTGAACGTAGCCGCCAGCATTTTCATGGGACAAACGGAAGCCCCGCTCACGATCCGGCCGTTTCTCCCCGAAGTCACCCGCTCCGAGCTCATGACCATCATGACCAGCGGCATGGCCCACGTCTCCGGCGGAATGATGGCCGCCTACATGGCCTACGGCATACAGGCCAAGCATCTTCTGGCAGCGGTCATCATGACCGCGCCCGGAACCATCCTCCTCGCAAAAATCCTCGTCCCCGAAACGGAAAAACCGCTCACTTCCGGCCGCGTCGAAATGGCCGAAATCGAGCGCGACGTCAACGTCCTCGGCGCCATCTCGCGCGGCACGGTCGATGGACTGCATCTGGCACTCAACGTCGCCGCCATGCTCATCTCCTTCATCGCCTTGATTTATCTCGTCGATGGCTGCTTTGGCGCGTTACACAATTGGCTCGCGCCGCACGGAATGGCGTGGTTTCCTTCGAGCGTCGAAGAAATTTTCGGCTGGCTGTTTTCCCCGATCGCCTGGGTCATTGGCGTGCCCTGGCATGATTGCCACCTCGTCGGAAATTTGCTCGGTCTCCGCATGGTCACCAACGAACTCGTCGCCTTCCAGCGGCTCGGCCCCATGGAGCCCACTCTCGACGCGCGCTCCTTCACCATCGCCACCTTCGCGCTGTGCGGTTTTGCCAACCTCAGCTCGATTGGAATTCAGATCGGAGGAATCGGCGCGCTCGCGCCGAACAAAAAGTCCGAGCTCGCGCGCCTCGGCTTGCGCGCCATGCTCGCCGGCACCATGGCCAACCTCATGTCCGCATCAATCGTTGGAGTCATGATGCGATGAGCCCGAACCGCGGAAAGACCACCCCAAGCCGAGCCAGTGGAAAGGACGAATTCGCCCGCGCCGAGCGCGCCGCGAAATTCATCCTCACAAAAACAAAGTTGCGCCCGAAAGTGGCGCTCGTGCTTGGGTCAGGCCTGGGCGCTTTCGCGGACGAGTTCACCGCCGCCACTCGAATCCCCTACGGGAAAATTCCGGGCTTCCCCCGCTCCACCATCGAAGGCCACGCCGGCTGCCTTGTGATTAGCAAAGTGGGCGCCGTGCCCGTGGCCGCCATGCAAGGCCGGGTCCATGCCTATGAGGGCTACTCCGCGAAGGAAGTCGTTTTCCCGATGCGCGTCCTCGGGCGTCTCGGGATTCGCGCCGCCATACTCACCAACGCCGCCGGAGCTATTAATCTCGCATTCAATCAGGGCGCCCTGGTCGTCATTCGCGATCACATGAATTTGCAGGGCTCAAATCCGCTGACGGGAGCGAACGACAAGCGCTTTGGCCCGCGCTTCCCGGACATGACGCACGCCTATTCCCCGGCCTATCGCGAGATCGCGCTAACCGAAGCCAGAAGGATCGGCATCGCCATTCATGAAGGAGTGTATGCAGCCCTGTCAGGGCCCAGCTTCGAGACACCCGCCGAAATCCGCTACCTGAAAACGATCGGCGCCGACGTCGTCGGCATGTCCACGGTTCCCGAAGTGATCGTGGCGCGTCACATGGATATAAGCGTTTTGGGGATTTCCTGCGTCACAAATCTGGCAGCGGGTATTCTCGATCGGGAAATCAACCACGCGGAGGTTCTCGAAACCGGTGAACGCGTCCGGTCGCAGTTCATTTCGTTGCTTCGCGCCGTAATTCCGCAGATTGCAGCAGGGCTGAAGTAGAGCCTATCCCGCGGCGCTCTCCGAACGCCGCTCCGCCGTATCTCGCTGGCGCATGAACATCTCCGCCATCGCCCGCATTTCCGGCCCTCGCAAAAGCTCCTCCAGGGTTAGCGACAGCCGCCTGCGCCAATTGGGGTATTCAACCGAACCCGGCAGATTCACCGGATCGATTTCGCCGGAAATATCGTCCAACTGCGCCATCACCAGGAAGGCCGCGCTTTTCGCGAGATACTCGTGAATCGCTACCATAAGTCCCGCGGCGTTCATTTCTCCATCCGTCGCAAGCAGTCCTTCGTGCTTCAAAGCGCGCAGCAACTGTTTGCGGTCCCGGCTTCGTTGCTTGCGTTGTGCATCGGCACCGCGTGCGTCCGGAAATAAATGCAGCCGCTCTCGGAGAGAGATGTCGCTGCCTTCCCACCACGCGCGAATCGTGGGCAGGTCGTGGTTCGATGCAACCGCCACGGCAAGCCCCGGGTAGTCCTCGGGCTTCCGATAAGCCCCGTTTTTCGAACTCTGCTCGAAGAACAAAACCCGGTAAGAAAGGATGTTTGCTTTCGCCATGCGCTCCCGGAATCCGTCGGGAACTGTCCCCAGGTCCTCTCCAATCACAATGCATCGGTTGCGCTGGCTCTCGAGCGCCAGAATGCCGACGAGATCGTCAAGCGGGTAGCTCACGTAAGCCCCTTCCCGCGGCGACCGCGATTCGGGCACCCAATACAAATGCTGCAGCGCCATCACGTGATCGATCCTCAGCGCTCCCGCATAACGCATGTTCGCGCGAATCAGCTCGATAAACCCCTGGTAGCCTTCTTCTTGAAGCTCCCTCGGGTTAAAGGGCGGCAATCCCCAGTCCTGCCCGGCAGGATTGTAAATATCGGGCGGCGCTCCCACATGAGCGCCCGAAACAACCGCTTTCTGGTTGGTCCATGTTTCCACCCCAGCCATGTCCGCACCAACCGCCATGTCCCTGTATAAGCCGATTTCCATCCCTCCTGCGGCATCGGCAGCCGCCTTGAGCTGCGAATCCGCGAGCCATTCCATCCAAGCCATGAATGCCACTTCATCCTGGTGCCGGCTGACGAACTCCGCGACAGCAGCAGAGCCCGAATCCCGGTAAGCCTCCGGCCACAAGCGCCAATCTCGCAAGGCTGGTTCCTTCGCTGCAAATTGCTGCCGCAGGCAATGAAACGCGCAGTTGCGCTCCAGCGCTTCACCCCGTTCGCGCCGGAATTTCTCAAAGTGGCCTCGCTCTCGATTGCCGGGCGAGTTCCAGTACGCGAAGAGTACCCGCAGAACTTTCAGCTTCAGTTCGGCAACCCCTGCGTAGTCCACCACAGCGGATGAGCGGCATTTTTGGAGCTTTTCCTGAAAATCCGCGGATGCAAACAATTCCCGCGCTTCTGCGCAGCGTGCAAATCCGCGCACTCCCTTCACGTCGATGTAGAGAATGTTGAGAAACAATCGGCTCGCGGGAGAGTACGGGCTGGCATGTTCCGGATTATCCAAAAACATCGCGTGCAGCGGATTCAGACCCACGATGTCGGCGCCCCTTGCCTTTACTTCGCCAACAAATCGCGCCAGATCGGAGAAATCTCCCATTCCCCAATTCGAATCCGATCGCAATGTATAGAGCTGTGCGGAGACTCCCCAGAAGCGCTTTCCTTCCCCCATGCTGGCAGGCGTCCAGCAGCGTCCCGGCGTTATGATCAGCAGGGCTTCCGCAGAGACACCGTCGATCCGCGGGCGGACCGCCACGCGGTGATATCCCGGTGGAATGTTTTCGCCGAGGAAGAGGCTCCGACGCTCGAAGCTCCTTCCATCAATGACTGCCTCGTCCAGCAAAACGAGGGACGCGACCTCGGCTCGCCCCCGTTTCTCGCTGCCCCCTTCCAGCCTGACCTCCCACTCAATTTCAAGAACTTCGGAGAGAATATGGAAATCGATCACGATGGGGCCGGCGCTCGCGTCAGCCACGTAGACAGGCCGCAGCGGGCGTTCCCACATCGATTTCTTGAGATTGCCGAGCGTGGCAGCTATTGCAGCGTCGTCGCTGGCATCGACTCCCATGGCGGCGAGCAGCAATTGCTTGGTTTCAGGCGTGGTCTTTTGGAGTTTTTGGTGCGCGTCGCGATATCCGTCTTCAATACCGAAATGCGCCGCAAGCGCATCCAGCGGGGACGTTCGCTTTCTCGTTCTCGCGCGTGTCGCCATCAATCACTGTCAGGGCTTCCCTTCCGTCAGAAGAAGAAAGAGAAGAAAGGAACGAGCGGCCACATCATATGTATCGCAAACCTTGAACTCTTTTTGCCCGTCGCCTTCATTATCGCCCCGGTGCGTGTCGATCAGAAGAGACCATTTGCTCCCGAAGGCCGCCTCCGGCAGCGTAAAGGGCACGTTCTCGTGATGGGAATTCATGATCAGAAGCAGCGCGGCAGGCTCTCCAGTCTGTCGCGTTTCCGCGCGCCCGTCGACGAGCATTCCAAAACAATGCATTCCCGGGTCCGTCCAATCCTCGGTTTTGATTTGAACCGCCGCAGGCGTCACCCAGATGATGTCGCGGATTCCCAGCTCCTCCTGAAACTCACCGGAGAAGAAGCGCCGGCTGCGTAAAATGGGATACTTGCAGCGCAGCATCGTCAGCTTCTTGACAAATCGAATGAGCGCCTGCCCCTTTTCCTTGCTGTCCCAGTTCAGCCAGCTGATCTCGTTGTCCTGACAGTAGGCGTTATTGTTGCCCCCCTGCGTGCGGCCGAACTCGTCCCCGGCAAGCATCATCGGAGTGCCCTGAGAGAGCAGCAGCGTGGCGAGCATGTTTTTGATCTGCTGCTGGCGCAGGGCGTTAATTTCAGGATCCTCGGTAGGCCCTTCCACACCGCAGTTCCAGGAGTGATTGTCCGAGTTCCCGTCCTTGTTGTCCTCGCCGTTCGCCTCGTTATGTTTTTCGTTGTAGGTAACCAGATCATTGAGCGTGAAGCCGTCGTGCGCGGTTACAAAATTTACCGACGCCCACGGCTTCCTTCCCTGGTGATTGAAAATATCGGCGGACGCGCAGAGTCGGGGCGCCAGCGCGCTAGCAGGAGCCCCCGCTTTCCAGAACTCGCGCACGGTATCCCGGAACTTGTCGTTCCATTCAGCCCAGCCCGGTGGAAACGCGCCCACCTGGTACCCGCCGGGGCCGCAATCCCAGGGCTCGGCGATCAGCTTCACGGTTCCGAGCACGGGATCTTGGCTGCACGCTTTCAAGAAGCCGCTGCGATTGTCGAATCCATTCGGCTCGCGCGCCAGAATTGTCCCTAAGTCGAACCGGAATCCATCCACTTGCATCAACTGCACCCAGTACCGCAGGCTGTCGGTCACCATCTGGATTACGCGAGGATGCGTCGTATTCAGAGTGTTTCCAGTTCCCGTGTCATTGATGTAATAGCGCTGCTTATCCTGCAGCAGGCGGTAATACGAAGCGTTGTCGATCCCTCGAAATGATAGGGTAGGCCCCAGTTCGCTGCCCTCGGCCGTGTGGTTGTAAACGACGTCGAGAATCACCTCAAGTCCTGCATCGTGGAAGCGCGCCACCATTTCCTTGAACTCGCTCATGCTGTGCCGCAAATCGGCTGCATAACGCGGATGCGGCGCGAAAAAGCCGATCGTGTTATAGCCCCAGTAGTTCCGGAGCCCTTTCTCCAGCAGATAGTGGTCGTCGACAAACGTATGCACCGGTAACAACTCAACCGACGTCACACCCAGCGACTTGATGTACTCGATCACCTTCGTATGAGACAGCCCCGCGAACGTTCCTCGCTCCGCCTCCGGCACTTCGGGATGTAGCTTTGTAAATCCCCTCACGTGAGTCTCGTAAATAATCGTGCGGTCCCACGGAACCTGGTGCCTCGTGCGCTCCTTCCACTCAAAGGCCGGGTCAACCACCACGCATTTCGGTACAAAAGGCGCGCTGTCACGTTTGTCGAAGCTCAGGTCCGCGTCCGGCGACCCGATCGTATAGCCGAATACCGCCGGATCCCACTTCAGTTCCCCGATATGCACACAAGCATAGGGATCGAGCAGCAGCTTATTAGGATTAAACCGGTGTCCTTCCTCAGGCGCATAAGGGCCGTAAACCCTGTATCCATAAAGAGTTCCGGGGCCCAAGTCGGGCACGTATCCATGCCATATCTCATCGGTGTATTCAGGAAGCTCGATCCTTTGGATCTCCATCTCGCCCGTCTTATCGAACAGGCACACTTCCACTTTAGTGGCATTGGCAGAGAACAAGGCAAAGTTCACCCCAGCCCCGTCCCACGTGGCGCCACGGGGAAACGGAAGTCCTTCTCTGATGTCCGGGTTTTTGATTTTTGGCATTTTATTATTCCGGTGCCTTCTCAAGCCGTGCCTCAAATTATTGTCGCTGCGCAGCTTAAGATGAATACCGGTAATCGCGTAGGAAGGTGGACGGAGTTCCTTAGAATCTTAGGAACGGGAGGAGAAACGTCGAATCAGGGAAGCGGGATGCCGGGCGACGCCACGATCCCCGCCATTCGCAAAATCTCGGAATATTCCTCGTCGGTGAGGGCGCAAATCGTCAGGCGCGTGTTCTTCAGAAATTTGACTTTCTTCAGCAGCTTGTTCTGGCGCAATTCCGCGAGCGTCACCTGCCTCGGAAGCCGCTCGATGGCCCGCAAGTCCATCACAAGCGTTTTGGCATCGGTCTGATGGGGATCGGGGTAAGGGTCGCGGCTCACTTCCGCCAGGGCGTAAACGGCGTGCTCGGCCTTGCCGTGGTAGCAGAGGGCCCGGTCGCCCTTATGAACCTGCTTGAGCTGCCGGAGGGCATCCGGCTTGGCGCCGGCGTGCCGCCACATCTCCTTGCCCTTCACAAACAGCGTGTCCCAGTGGTAAATCCGAGGGTCAACGGCTAACAGCCAGCGTCTTGGTTTGGGAGCGGGAGGTTGGGTGGTCATCCGTCGAAATGTACCCGCGAACTATACACGGAAGAGGGAAAAAAGTGGCAAACTTTGTTACAGCATTTTCAACGGAGAGGAAGGGTAACAAGGCAAAGAAGCCAAAAACATTAGAAGGCTCCGCAATACCGTAGTCAAAATGGAGCGGCTGCTGCCGGGCCGCTCCCATTCCTGTAGTAAACCCTACTTCTCCACCTTAGCCAGCAACTCGGCGAACCTCTGCTCGCGGTCTTTCTGGTCGAGTCCCTGGTAGATCTCTGCGATCTGGGTCGCGTTCATAGAACAGAATTTCGGCCCGCACATGGAGCAGAACTTGGCTTCCTTGTAAAAGTCATCGGGCAGCGTCTCGTCATGCATGGCTTGGGCCGTTTCCGGGTCGAGCGAAAGCGCGAACTGCTTCTTCCAGTCGAAAAGGAAGCGGGCGTAGCTCAGGGCGTCGTCACGGTCGCGTGCTCCGGGGCGGTGGCGTGCCACGTCTGCCGCGTGGGCCGCTATCTTGTACGCGATCACGCCCTGGCGAACATCGTCGGCGTTGGGCAGCCCCAGGTGCTCCTTTGGCGTGACGTAGCAGAGCATGGAGGCCCCATGCCAGCCGATCATCGCTGCACCGATAGCGCTAGTGATGTGGTCGTAGCCCGGGGCAATGTCGGTGACCAGCGGCCCCAGCGTATAGAAAGGCGCCTCGTAGCACAGTTCGTTTTCCTTCTTGACCTGCAATTCGATCTGATCGAGCGGGATGTGCCCCGGCCCCTCGATCATCACCTGCACGTCGTATTCCCAGGCCTTCTTCGTGAGTTCGCCCAGCACCTTCAGCTCGGCAAACTGCGCCTCGTCGCTCGCATCGGCGAGGCAGCCGGGACGCAACCCGTCTCCCAGCGAGAAGCTCACGTCGTGCTTCTGAAAAATCTTGCAGATGGCGTCGAAGTTCTCGTAGAGGAAGTTCTGCTGCTTGTGGAAGCTCATCCACTGCGCCAGGATGGCGCCGCCGCGGCTCACGATTCCGGTGATGCGGTTGCGCACCAGCGGCAGGAATTCGCGCAGCACGCCGGCGTGAATCGTCATGTAGTCGACGCCCTGCTCGGCCTGCTCCTCGATCACCTCAAGCATCACGTTGATGTTCAAATCCTCGGCGCGGCGCACCCGGGAAATCGCTTCGTAAATAGGCACGGTCCCGATCGGCACAGGCGAAGCGTTGATGATCGCCTTGCGGATCATGGGGATATCGCCGCCGGTCGAGAGGTCCATCACCGTGTCGGAGCCGTAGTGGACAGCGCGGTGCAGCTTTTCCAGCTCGTCGTTTACGTTCGAGGTGGTTGCGGAATTGCCGATGTTCGCGTTGATCTTGCAGCAGAACGCCACGCCGATGCCCATCGGCTCCAGGCTGTGGTGATGGATGTTGGCGGGGATGATGGCCCGCCCGCGCGCCACTTCGTCGCGCACAAGCTCCGGCGAGATCTTCTCGCGCATCGCCACGTATTCCATCTCTTCGGTGATTACGCCCTTGCGCGCGTAGTGCATCTGCGAAAAATTCCGCACGCCGCCGTTCATCGCCGCCGTCCGCTTCTCGATCCAAGCATCGCGCAAGCCCATAAGCACCCCCGTCCCAAATCGAAGCTACCCCGCCGCAAGCCCGTTCATTATCGCACCCGCCCCACCAACCGGCAACTCACCCCGACTCAAGTCGCGCAGCGCTCTTGGCTGCATTCTTCTACTCCATCGAAGTCATCGCCCAATTTCGCCAAATTCATGCCGAAAATCCGCGCCGTCGTCGTGTAATAAGAGTGTCGAGTGGCGCATACCGCTTCCGTTTATTTTCAATAAGTTAACCATGTTTCCGTTCGTCCGACAGTGTCGAGTCAGCTGCATCAGATTTTCGCCCCGTCGCCCCGCCTTCGACGCATCGAATTGTCCCATTTTTGCGCATATCGCGCACACCTCGACTCACCCTAGCGCGTCAGTAGCAGCCTTGCAACCGGTTGTTGTCGTGGTGAAACCCTTAAATGCCGTTAAAATGCGAGTTTTCAGCATGGGACCCAGCTCGCAGGGTTATACTCCCTTACCATATTAGGCAGGAGTTTATGGCGATTGCCACCGGCACGAGGCTGGGCCCTTATGAGATTCTCGCAGCCGTTGGCGCGGGCGGAATGGGCGAGGTGTATCGCGCCCGGGACAGTCGGCTCGACCGCATCGTCGCCATCAAGGTACTTCCCGCGCACTCCGCCGGGCAGGACGGACTCCGCGAACGCTTCGAACGCGAGGCGCGCGCAATTTCGTCGCTGAACCATCCCCACATCTGCGTTCTTCACGACTTGGGCCACCAAGAGGGCACTGACTACCTGGTGATGGAACTGGTGGAAGGTGAGACGCTGGCGGCCCGGCTGACCAAGGGTCCGCTCCCGCTGGACAAGGTCCTGCGCTACGCCATCGAGATCGCTGACGCGCTCGACAAGGCCCATCGCAAAGGAATCACCCACCGCGACCTGAAGCCCGGCAACATCATGCTCGCCAAGTCCGGCGTCAAGCTGCTCGACTTCGGCCTCGCCAAGATGAACCGGCAGACGTCCTCCATAGATTCGCTTTCCGGAACAACCACGGCGGAAGGCCCCATCACCGCACAGGGCGTAATTCTGGGCACGCTGCAATATATGGCGCCCGAGCAAGTCGAGGGCAAGGAGGTGGATGCCCGCGCGGACATTTTTTCCTTTGGCGCGGTTGTGTACGAAATGGCGACAGGCAAGCGCGCCTTCGACGGACAGAGCCAGGCCAGCGTCATCGCCGCCATTCTCGAACGCGATCCGCCGCCCATCTCCTCGCTTCAGCCGCTCACCCCTCCCGCTCTCGATCGCGTTGTGAAAATATGCCTGGAGAAAGATCCCGACGACCGCTGGCAAACCGCGAGCGATCTCACCCGCGAGCTGAAGTGGATTTCCGCGAGCGGCTCGCAAGCCGCATTGTCAGCGCCCTCTATAACCAACCCGGCGGCAAAGCCCGCTACTCAATGGCTGGCGTGGGCATTTGGCGCCCTTTGCCTGGTGATGGCGGGATCGATCTGGTTCTCCTTCCACCGGAAAGCCCCCGAATTGCCGCAGGTATTCCGGTTCGTTGTGCGGCTCCCCGACAACGTGCTATTCACCCGAAGCGCCCAGTTGGTGCTTTCCCCTGACGGCCGCCGCGTGGCTTTTCCAGCAGTCGGTTCGAACAGCCGTGCGTCCCTTTGGATTCAGGATCTGGACGCGGAGGAGGCGCGGGAAATTCCCGATGCGATTTCGCTTCTCACCGCGGACCCAGTACCCCTTTTCTGGTCCGCGGATGGGCGTTACATCGCGATTTCCAATATCGATAAGCTTCTCAAGTTCGATCTCCAGAGCGGAGCTGTTGGCGATATTTGCGATACGCCGGGGTATGCCATTGGAGGCTCGTGGAACCGCGACGGCGTGATTATTTTCGGCACCGCTACCACGGGGTTATGGCGAGTACCAGCAGCAGGGGGTAAAGCGACGCCACTCACCGTGCTCGATGCCTCGCGGCAGGAGCGTGAGCACGAATTGCCGTCCTTTCTGCCCGACGGCCGCCACTTTCTGTATCTGGCCGTCTCCAACATTCCGGAGCAAAGCGGCGTCTATGAGGGATCTTTGGACGATCCTCCCGAAAAACAAAGCAGGAAACGAATCCTGGCTACCGGATTCGGCGCCACATACACGCCGTCCGCTGACGGCCAGCCAGGCCATCTGCTCTTCATGCGCGACGGGGTGCTAATGGCTCAGAGTCTTGACCTTTCCAGCCTCGAGCTTCTCGGGCAGGCCGCTCCGGTCGCCGAAAAGGTAGCGTCGGCTTTCGAAACGGGCCATTTTTCCGCGACTGGTGATGTGCTCGTCTTCCGGGGCCATGCAGCCCCGCAACAGTATCAGCTCACGTGGCTGGACACCCAGGGAAAGGCAGTCGAAAAAGTGGGCGATCCAGCGTTGATTGTCGGATCTCCCCGCATTTCGCCCGACGGAAACCGCGTGGCCGTTTCCGAAGATTCGTCAGGCGCGAACGAAGACATCTGGCTGCTCGACCTTCGGCGCGGCACGAATACACGGTTCACTTTTGGGCCGGGAACAAACAACGTTCCTGTGTGGTCTCCCGACGGCAGCGAGATCGTATTTACGTCGAATCGCGAGCAGACGTTCAATTTGTACCGGAAGCCCGCCGACGGTTCGAAAGCGGAACAATTGCTGCTCCGGAGCGGCGATGACAAACGGCCGTTAGCCTGGTCGCACGATGGACGCTTCCTCCTGTACGGAACCAGCCGCAACTTCGCCCTGGAGCATATTTGGGCTCTTCCCATGACGGGAGAGCCCAAGCCTATTCCCTTCTCTGCAAGCGACCGCTTCTACGAATCCAATGCCCGGTTTTCCCCGGATGGCCGCTGGGTGGCCTATGCGTCAAACGAAAGCGGGCAGTTTGAGATTTATGTGCGGGCATTCTCGGGCTCGGCGAGCGCCGGCGAGTCTGGCGGCAAATGGATGATTTCCAACAACGGTGGCATCTACCCGATATGGCGCGCGGATGGAAAGGAACTCGCGTACGCTGGCGTGGATGGAATGACGCTGATGTCTGTGACCGTGGATGCCGATCGCTCTTTTCAGGCCGGGGCGCCGCAGCTCCTGGTCAAATTGCCGCGGGCGCGAGGAGGAAGCGCCGTCGCTGCGTCCCCGGACTTAAAGCGCTTTCTGGCGGCGCTTCCCGTGGAGCAGCGCGCAGGGGAGTCATTTACCGTGGTGCTGAATTGGGCCTCCGCGCTTACGCCAAAGTAATAGGCGGGATGGTATTATTCACGGCCGACCTCGAGCCTTGATTCGAGAGGAAAGAGACTCCTGGCCGAGGTTATCAAGAAACGTGGAAACGAAGTGGCGCAACCTGCGCGAACTGAACCTTCCAACCCATTGCTTTTCTACCGAAGAACAACAAGAGGGCCGAACCGCTCATGAACATCTTGGATTTAGTTGTCGGCAAACCAATCGCAACGAGTGACGAACGCGCCGAGCAGATCGGTCCGCTGCAAGGCATCCCGATCTTTGGCCTGGACGGGCTCAGTTCCGCCGCGTACGGCCCGGAAGCCGCGCTCAGCCTTCTGATCCCGCTCGGCCTGCTTGGCGTGCGGTACATCGTGCCCATCAGCGCGGCAATCATCACGCTGCTGATCATTGTGTATTTCTCGTACCGGCAGACAATCGCCGCCTATCCCGCTGGCGGCGGTTCTTACACCGTGGCGCGTTTCAATCTGGGGGCGCAAGCGGGGCTGCTGGCGGCGTCGGCGCTGCTGGCCGACTATATACTTACGGCCGCCGTGGGTATTTCCGCGGGCGTAGGGGCACTTATCTCCGCGGTCCCCTCGCTGCTGCCGCACACGGTTTCTCTCTGCGTGGGCATTCTGATCGTGATCACAATCCTCAACCTGCGAGGTGTGCGCGACGCGGGCATGGTCTTCGCGCTCCCCACCTATCTTTTCGTCGGCACGATTCTGATCACCATCGCGGCAGGTGTGCTGCGCGTGGCCCTCAGCGGCGGCCATCCCACGCCCGCGGCGCGGCTTCCACCCCCCTCTCCGATGGTCGAGGCCGTGAGCTTCTGGCTGCTGCTGAAGGTTTTTGCCAGCGGCTGCACGGCGCTAACCGGCGTGGAGGCCGTAAGTAACGGAGTGAAGGCCTTTCGCGAGCCTGCCGTGAAGAACGCCCGTACCACCCTCACCGTGATTATTTTCCTGCTGGCGGTGATGCTGGCCGGAATCTCCTACCTGGTGAAGGTCTATAGTATCGCCGCAACCGATCCGGGCCAGCCCGGCTACCAGAGCGTGCTATCGATGCTGGTTGCCGCCGTGTTCGGCAAGGGCATTTTCTATTACGTGACCATTGGCTCGATTCTGCTGGTGCTCTCTCTCTCGGCCAACACCGCCTTCGCCGATTTCCCGCGGCTCTGCAAGGCCATCGCGCAGAACAATTATCTTCCGCACGCCTTCGGGTACCGCGGGCGCAGGCTTGTCTACACCTATGGCATCGCGGTGCTGGCGGTGCTGTGCGGCGCGCTGCTGATTCTTTTTGGCGGCGTGACCGACCGGCTGATTCCGCTCTACGCCGTCGGCGCGTTTCTAGCCTTCACGCTTTCGCAGGCCGGCATGGTGATGCACTGGCTGAAAAACCGCGAGGCTGGCTGGCTCAAGAGCGCGCTGGTGAACGGATTGGGCGCGTTCGTTACCGGCGTCACCACGGTGGTTGTGCTGGTGGCGAAATTCATGGAAGGCGCCTGGATCACCCTGCTGTTCATTCCCGCAACGATCTTTCTCTTCGTCGCCGTGCGCCGGCACTATCACCATGTGAAGATGCTCACCTCGTGCAGGTGCGCCGTCGATGCAGAAAGCATCAGCAAGCCTCCGATCGCGGTGATCGCCATCGACCGCTGGAGCAACATCTCCCGGCGCGGAATTGAATTTGCGGCGCGGCTTTCCCCGGACGTCATCGCCCTGCACGTCGACCCTCACGCGCACCCCGAACCGCTCCAGGACGACTGGGAGCGCTACGTCGACAAGCCCTTCCGCGACGCAGGCAAGGAACCGCCGAGACTCGATGTGATCGATTCGCCCTACCGCTTCGTGATCGTTCCCATCGTGCAGTTCGTTCTCGATCTCTCGAAGAAGCATCCCGACCGCAGCATTGTCGTGGTGATACCCGAACTCGTGGAAGATCGCTGGTATGAATATTTCCTCCACAACCAGCGCGGCCGCCTGCTCGAATGGGTGCTGCTCGCGCGCGGCAACGAGCGTATTTTTACCGTGAGCGCACCCTGGTATGCCGGCGAGCACGGTTAATCAGGGGCTGTGCTCGGACCATATAGCTTGCGGCGAGGCGTCAAGCGTCGCGCGCTATGCCAAGGTGGTCGCGACTTCAAGGAGCAGACTGGAGAGCTTTGGGGCATCCGCGACCGGGGCTTGGCACGTCGTCTCGACGCACACCAGCGCCTGGGGTACGTGAGCATTCAGGTGCGGCACCGGTTCGCGAAGTGCGGGCGGCAGATTGCCCGCCCCGATGTGCCCGGGAGCCACGCGCAGAATCGACTTGCCGAAGCGGTAAGTCTCGTTCGCCGCTTTTTCAAGCCCTGCGGCTTTTGGATCGCCCGCTTCTCCCGTGACCATCACCTGCAATGGGTGCCTCGCGTGCAGCAGGGCGGCGAGCCCGTAGGTTGCGGCGAACAATCCGTATTTCGGGGCGAGCACGACAAATGCTTCCAGGGTCTTCTCCGCCCAGTCGCGATAGAGCTTCTCGCCGGTGAACGCGTGCAGCCGGTCCAGGACGATCGCCGCCACCGAGTTTCCCGCCGGCGTGGGCGAATCCTGGAGCGGCTTGCGCCGCACTTCCAGGCCCCCCATCGGTGCGGCATCCTTGGCGCGGTCGAAGAACCCGCCGGCGTCAGGATCGCCAAAACGCTCTACGGTGAGGCGCATGGCCTGCTCCGCGATCGCAAAATAACGCTGATCAAGCGTGCTCTCCCACGCATCCAGAAGCGCAGCGATCGCAAACACCTGGTCGTCGAGCGAACCTTCGAGCCGCGGGCCTCCCACGCGATGCAAAAATCCCTTCGACTCATCCCAAGCTTCCGCAAGGATGCGGTCGAGTGTCTTCAGTGCGAACTCCCGGCAATCGTTGCGGGCCAGCACGCGCGCGGCGTCCAGATACGCCGACACGAACATCGCGTTCCAGCCTGTGTAGAGCGTTTGGTCAATGGTGGGAATGGGGCGTCGCTCGCGGCGCGCCGCTAACAACTTGCCCTTGGCGCGCGCAATCAGCAGCCGCGCGCTAGGCTCATCCAATTTCAGCTGCTTCGCAAGCTCCTGCATTGTGGACGTAACCCACAGCACATTCCTTTCCGGGTCATGGTGCATCTCGCCGCGCGTGCCAACATCGTAATAGAGCTCCGCGGCGCGCGCCTCTTCGGGCGAGAGCACGGCGCGCACTTCGCTTAGCGTCCAGGTGAAATAATCGCCGTCATCGTCGAGCGTCTGGTCGGCATCCTGGCTGGCGTAAAAACCGCCGCGCTCCTGGTCGGACAACACCTCGCTCACCCACGCGATGATTCCCTCCGCCGTTTCGCGGAACAGCGGATCGCGCGTGACTTGGTAGCCGTGCAGGAAATTGCGGAGAAGTTCGGAATTGTCGTAGGTCATCTTCTCGAAGTGCGGCACGCACCAGCGCTCGTCCACCGAATAGCGATGAAAGCCGCCTCCCACCTGATCGCAGACGCCGCCCAGCGCCATGCCTTCGAGCGTGCGCTGCGCCACATGCAGCAGCCGCTCGTCGCGGGTGGCCTGGTAGCGTTCCAGCAGCAGGTCCACCGTGCTCGAATGCGGGAACTTCGGCGCATGTCCAAATCCGCCGTGCGCTTCGTCGAACTGGGAAAGCGCGGATTCCACGACGGCATCCACAACGCCCGAATCGAAATCACCCCGCGCACCGTTAAACACCTCAGCCCTTGCCACCGCTTCTTCGAGCGTCTTGGCGGAGCTATCGACCTCCGCGCGGCGCGTCTTGAACGCTTCCGCTACGGACGAAAGGATGCGCTTGAAACCCGGCCGGCCCATCGCATCCTCGGGTGGAAAGTACGTACCGCCGTAGAACGGCTTCCCATCGGGCGTGAGGAACGCCGTGAGAGGCCACCCGCCCTGGCCGGAAATTGCACTGATCGCCGACTGATACCGCGAGTCCACGTCGGGGCGCTCGTCGCGATCCACTTTCACGGGTACGAATAGCTGATTGATCATCGCGGCGATTTCAGGGTTTTCGTAGCTCTCGCGGTCGATCACGTGGCACCAGTGGCACCACACCGCGCCGATATCCAGAAGCACCGGCTTTTCTTCCGCGCGAGCCTTGCGGAACGCTTCTTCCCCCATTCGTACCAGTCAATGGGCTGGTGCGCCGCCGAGCGCAGATACGGGCTGGCGGAATTTTTCAAACGATTTTCGATGGATTGCGTCACGGTTGTCCTTGGGTTTATCGCAGGGGAATGAAAATAACTCTAAAAATCCGAAGCAGGCCTTTCCGCTACTGGATCGGGTTCTTGTAATCGGCGTCGCGCGGATCGATCGGCTTGCGCCCCGCAAATCCTTCATCCTGCCGGTGATAGAAGCGGATGCGATCTTCGCCCAGACGCCAGCAAAGATATACGTCCTCGTTATTCAGCCGGGAAGGAAAATCAAGCAATCCGATGTCGAGGTCTTTCACGATGCAGCCCATCGAATGAATGCGTTCCAGCGAGGATTGCAGGGACTCTTCCAGCCGGTTGCGCTCGAGCCGCACCCGGGCCACCTTCTCGTAGTTCACCAGAAGCCCGCCGGCGCGCTGGATGCGTTCGGCCAGCGCCCCCAGTTGTTCGTCCAGTTCGCCCAGCTTGCGGCGCGTCTCCATCGCCTCAATCAACATCGGCTCGATCTGCAGGCGCAGGCGCTCGGCTTCCGTCAGAGAGAAAAATTTGGATTCTTCATCCGCCATCGTAGTGCTCCAGGAAGACCTTCGAGCGCGAGGGATTTTGTGGAGCAACTTGCTTGATTTGACCGCCACGAGGCCGCCTGCGCCGCGACCCCAAAATACCATGGGGGCTATCCGCCGATATACACCATTGTGCGCGAGGGTGGAACAAACCCGGGCTCGTTGATGCGATGTCCCTTTTCCTTTTGTTCGACGATGCGCAGAATCTCGTCGCCGATTTCGCGGTCCGTGGCGCCGCCGCGCAGCAGGTATCGCAGATCGTGATCGTCCTTGCTGAAAAGGCACGTGCGCAGTTTTCCGTCGGCCGTCAGCCGTATGCGCGAGCAATGGCCGCAGAAGGGCTGCGACACCGGCGCGATCAATCCGATTTCCCCGCGCCCGTCGGTGAAGCGGTATTTTCGCGCCGTCTCGCTGCGTTCGTGAACCACCGGCACCAGCGGCCAGCGCGCCGAAATGCGCGCGTGAATTTCCGCGGCGGTCACCACCATGTCGCGCGTCCAGGCATGGTCGGCGTCGAGGGGCATGAATTCGATGAAGCGCATGATCAGGTCGCGCTCGCGCGCAAACTCCGCAAACGCTTCCACTTCATCGTCATTGATCCCGCGCACCAGCACCGCGTTTACCTTCACGGGCCGCAGCTTCGAGGCTTGCGCCGCGTCGATTCCGGCGATCACGTCGTCGAATGTCTTGGTCCGCGTTACCCGCTCGAACCTCTCCCGCTGCGAGCGAATCCAGGCTGATGTTGATGCGGTTTATGCCCGCCTGCACCAACCGCTCGCAGCGCTCCGCCAGCATGTAGCCGTTGGTGGTCATGGAGAGGTCCTGAACGCCAAGAGCTTTCAGCCGCGCGATAAAATCTTCCACTCCGGGACGCACCAGCGGCTCGCCGCCCGTGACGCGCACCTTGCGAATCCCCATGCCCACAAGAATCCGCACCAGCCGCTCGTATTCCTCCCACTCCAGCAGATTGTGCGCAGGCATGTGCTTTTCAGGATCGGCCGAGCGGCAATAGACGCAGCGGAAGTTGCAGCGATCCGTCACCGACACGCGAAGGTCGGTGATCTGGCGCCCGAATTTATCGGTAAGTGGCATTACTTCTTAGATGCCCCGCCGAACGCAAAGAATCCAACGCATCCGGACATCGGAGCCTCCTTCAAAAATCAAAAAGCCCAAATCCACATTTGGATTTGGGCAACACAATGACCGTGCCGCGGATGCACAGCAGCACGATCATTCCCCTTTCCAAACGGGAGGCGCAGGCGTTTCCGCCTGAGCCCTCAGCCCCGCAACGATCCAGGGCGTCGCCCCGCAAGCCGTGGGATGTCTCTCCCTTTAGGCCGGCGGGGTCGGAGAACTCAGGTGCATTCTACCCCCTGGGGGTCCGTGGGGCAATCGATAGCTTCCTGCGGGAGCAGGGGAGAAAAGCGCGACGGGCTCGGCGCAAAAAAAAAAGGGCCGCCCGAAGGCGGCCCTTCTTGTAAAGCTCCCAACGATTTAGAACACGTACTTTAGAGCGAACTGAACCAACCGCGGATTCACCGATGTTGCGTTGATCAATCCAAAGGTTGACGAGGTCACGTCGATGACCTGGTTCGAACCGACCGGGTTGGCAAACTGTGGGTGGTTGAATGCGTTGAAAAACTCTGAACGGAACACCAGAGTCGCATTCTCGTTGATGCCTCCCACCTTGGTCGTCTTCACCAGGCTGATATCCCAGTTGAACTGGCCCGGTCCGGAAACGATTCCATATCCCGCATTTCCGAAGCCGTTGTTTGTGGTGCTCGAAAACGGAGTGAACGCGTGAATGTTGAGCCAGCCAGGACCGCCGTTGATCCCGCCCAACCGGGCGGTGTCGCTGCCGCTGGTCGCCACCGGAGTTCCGCAGCCGCAGAGCTGAGCCGTCGAACTCTGGTTTCCACCCTGCGTTGCAGCCCAGATGTTCCCTCCGTTGACATCCGTAATTGTGAGTGGCACGCCGTTCTGCACGATGGTCACGCCCGAGACCGTCCAACCATTGGTAAGCTTGCCGGTGATGCCTTCATGCTTGCCGAAAGGCAGGTCGTAGGCATAGTCAACCGAGAACCTTTGCGGGCGAAGATAGGGCATCGGTCCATAAACCAACGGTGCAGCGGCATTGTTGAAACCAATGTAGCTGGCGGTGGTGAACCCGCGGGCATATGTATAGGCCGCCTGCAACTGCAGCCCGTGCGAGAACCGCTTGGTTAGAGTTCCCTGCACGCTGTTGAATTTGCTGTCCGAGATGGTCTGATCGACACCGATACCGCTCGTCGAGAAGCCCAGGTACGGAACGCGAAGCGCGGCATTAGCCGCCGTGTTGGTGGTGATGCACGGTCCTGCAAGGCCGCCGTTGCCGCAATCGAGAGGATTTGCAGGGCTCGCCAGCAGTGGCTGGTTGGCATTGTGCTCAAGAATTCCGCTGCCGAGGGTAGCGTCGGGAACCTGATGCACGCCGCGGCTCCCTACATATCCCAGCTCGAACACCCACTGGTTGGCAAACTCATACTGAATGTTTGCGTTCCATTCGTAGGTGACCGGAACGTAGTAGATCGTATTGGTCGAGAGGATCGCCAGGTTTGACCCGATTCCCGTGGTGGGGTTAAAGAATCGAGGCGTCCATCCCAATGCCGGCGCAGCGCAAGTGACTCCCGGAGTTGGGACGCTGCAATACGGCGAAGCGAAGTCGGAGTAAAAGTTCGACGTGCCGCTTTGCGCGATTGGAGTGTCATACGGCGAGCCCTGCGTGGCGCTCTTGTTGTAAATGGTGTTGCCGGCGCGATCGTAGAACGTGCCGAAACCGGCGCGGAATACCAGTCGGTCGCTGGCCAGCGGCTTCCAGGCGAGTCCGATTCGCGGCGCGAAGTTCGCCAGCGGCGCGTCATTCGCAGTGGGAGTCTTTTTGTTATTCACGAACAGACCACCCACCGGTGGGGGCGGGAAAGCGGCAAACGGGAAGTTGGACGGAACCACGAAACCCGCCAAAGTGCCGGTAGCCTTGGTCGTCCCCAGTTGCGAATTGGGCACCGCCGCGATCAGCGGGACCCAGACGTTGGTATTCTCGCCGTTCGCGGCATAGTTCAGGGGGAACCATTCCCACCGCACTCCAAGGTTCAGGGTGAGGTTGCTGCGGACCTTGTAGTCATCTTGCGCGAAAGCGCTTGCCACCGGCGCGCGGAACTGGAAGTCCTCTCCTCCCGGCGGGGTGATGCCTACCGAATTGCCCGAGCTGGAGATATTGCTCTGAGCAGTGCCGTTCGTGAGGCCGGCCGCGGCGCTCGATGCGCAGGCTGCGTTCACAGTGGCGCATCCCGGAAGGCCCAGCAGGAAGTCCTGGAAGGTCTTAAACGTAAGAGATCCAATGGCCAGCCCGGGGAAGTGCCAATCCTGCCGGTCTCGCTCGTACTCAAAGCCGGTTCGGATCGTGTGCTTCCCGTGCGACCATGAAATCTGGTCCGAAAATTCATACGCCAGGTTGAACTTGTCTGTGGCGTTCTTCAGCTGAGCGCCGAACTGAAACAATCCGCTGATCGTTACTCCATCCAGGTAAGGCACTGTTGGTTCCACCGGAGCGATTCCCACCTGCGCATCGGTGAAGGGCGTTGTGTTCTCGGGTTTTCCCACAGACCGCTGCAGCGAAATGCGGGCCTCATTCACGAGGTTGCTGGTCACGGTCGTGGTGAGTTTTCCGGTGATGTACTGCGTCGGAATCTCCACCGTGGCGCCGGAACCCTCGGGCAGGCACGTGGTAAAGGTTGTCGCGGTAATGTTGCAGCCGATCGGGGCCAGTGTGATGGCGTCCGAATAGGTCCAGCGGCCCGAGAGAGTATTCTTCTCGTTGATGACGTAATCGAAGTTGCCGATGGCCTGGTGTTCCGTGTACTTCGCCGCGCCGCTGGCGAAATAGCTCTGGTTGAGGCCGGTCGACGACCCCGGAATCAGGTAAGTCCCGTCCGCGTTCTTCAGTTGCAATATAGCCAGCGCCACTGGGTTGATGTTGGCGCCGCTGCACGCCAGGGGAACATAACCCGCTGTCTTGACGGAGGGACCGTTCACGCTGGCGCCTTGTCCGATGGTCGCCGAACCTGGGCTCCCTGGGCCCGTGGTGCAAAATGCCGCGCCCAGCGCCGCCTGGAAAGCCGGCGTGTTGCGGGCGAATGTTGGGGATGCCCACCAGTACCGGGTCAGAAGCGCCCGCGGCCGAAAGCCCGTTGGTCTGGCGCGTTTCCTGGTAAGACGTGAAGAAGAACAGCTTGTCCTTCTTTACAGGTCCGCCGAATACTCCGCCGAACTGGTTCTGGTCAAGTACCGGCGCGGCCGCTCGGCAGGGGAGCCACGTTCTCCTTGCGGAAGAAGTCGTTGGCGTTGAGATCGGTATTGCGGAAAAACTCAAAAGCCGTGCCGTGGAACTGGTTGGTGCCGGACTTCGTCACCACGTTCACGCTGGCGCCGGGCTTGCGGCCGTAGCCTGCGTCGTACATCGAGGTCTGAATCTTGAATTCCTCGACGGCGTCCGGGTTCACAACCGCGATACCAGGCGAACCGCCCGAGTCAGCCGCAAAGCCGTTTCCGCTCCAGGCCACGATCGGTCGCGCCGTCCTGCATGAAGTTGTTCTGCGAAGTGGTGGCTCCATTGACGGCGATATCCGTGGTGCCCTTGCCGATATTGCCGGCATTGAAGACGTTGCCGTTCGCCCCGGACGACAGACCGAGAAGATTGGTGTAGTTCCGGGTGGTTAACGGCGTTTCCGTCATGGTCTCGGAGTTTACGACCGTTCCCACTGTCGTGCTCTCGGTCTGGATGGCCGCCGCCTGGGCGCGAACCTCTACCTGCTGCGTCTGCGCGCCTACCTGCAGGGCCTGATCGAGAACAGCCGTCTCGGTCACGGTGATCGTTACCGACGGAACCTCCACCGCGTTGAACCCGTCGATTCAAACTTGACGCTGTAGTTTCCGGGCGGAAGCAATCCGAAACTTGTACGTGCCATCGGAGTTCGTGGTCGTCGTGCGCACCTGCGCGGTGTCGAGGCTCGTCAGAGTGACCGTGGCGTTCGGCACCACTGCGCCGGAACTATCCTTTAACGTGCCCGACAGCGCGCCGGTCGAAGCCGACTGGCTGAAGAGCGATGGAGCCATCAGTAAGGAACAAAGAATCAAAACTACACACCCCGATACGACAAAGCTTCCCAAACGTCTGTATATTTCGTTAAACATTCACATCCCCCATTTGGAATTACCCTTAAAAATTACAAGCTTAATAAAGGCGAACGGTCCCACTTGCGCGGGTACGTCCTCCGGCAAGCGCGCCCGGACTCTATTCAGTTTGTTTTAACTGCTCAGCTGCATTTTTTACTGCTTCGCGACCTGAAGAATTAACGGAGGATGGCCCGTTGCATTCCCTGTGTGTAGCTCATCCGAACCGCCCTAAAGAGGGCCGCTCGCGCGGCCCTCCCCTTCCCGAACCGCCTAAAACACGTACTTCAAAGCAAACTGAATCAACCGCGGATTCACCGATGCGGTGTTGATCAGGCCGAAACTCGAGTTGTTGACATCGTTGCTCACCGGGTTTGGACCGAATTGCGGATGGTTGAACGCGTTGAAGAACTCCGAGCGAAATACCAGAGTCGCGTTTTCGTTGATCCCACCCACTTTGGTTGTCTTAATGAGGCTTATATCCCAGTTAAACTGACCCGGTCCAAGGACGCTGCTGTAGCCGGAGTCCCCGTACGGAGTCGGGGGCGGCGTGGGAGTGCCGGTCGTTACAAATGGCGTAAAAGCCGCCTTGTTGAACCAGCCGGCGCCACCGTTGACACCGCCCAGACGCTGCTACATCGCTTCCGGCTGAAGGAACGTTAGCCGAACCCATTCCCGGAGCGTACTGGGCCGTTGACGTCGTGACCTGCCCGTAAAGAGTTCCACCCTTGCTGTCGGTGATCGTCTGGGGCAACCCGTCCTGCAGCACCGTCACGCCGGTCACCGTCCAGCCGTTGGTCAGCTTGCCCAAAACACCCTCATATTTTCCGAAAGGCAGATCGTAGCTGTAGTTGATCGAGAGCCTTTGCGGGCGAACGTAGGGCATCAGTCCATACACCAGCGGCAGGGCCGTGTTGTTGTACTGAATGAAACTGCCTGTCGTAAACCCGCGGGACCACGTGTAGGCCGCTTCCATCGAAAGGCCGTGCGAGAACGTCTTGCGCACAGTCGCCTGCAAGCTGTTGTTCTTATAGTCCGAAATAGTTTGATCCACCTCGACACCGGCGGGCGAAAACCCGAGATAAGGCACGCGTAAGGCAGCGTTCCCCGCGGTGTTGGTAGTCAAGCACTCGGGACTCCGGCAATTAACCGGATTGGCCGCGCTGGCCACCAGTGGCTGGTTGAGCTGATGCTCGAGGTTCGCATTGAGCGTTGCGTCCGGAATCTGATGAACGCCGCGGGCGCCTACATAGCCCAGCTCCAGAACCCATTGGTTCGCGAATTCATACTGAACGTTCGCGTTCCATAGGTAGGTGACGGGCACGAGGTAAATGGGAGTCTCCGAAATCTCGGATATATTGGAACCGACTCCTGTCGCGGGATTAAAGAACCGGGGTGTCCACCCCAGGGTCGCTACGTTGCACGGAACGGAGGCCGTCGACACGACGCAATAGGGCTGCGCCAGACTTCCATAATAACCTGCCTGGGCGCTTGTCGCGCCAATCGTAATGTCATACGGGATAGCCTGGTCGGCAGCCTTTTGGTAAATCGTGTTGCCTACGCGATCGTAGAAAGTCCCGAAACCGACTGCGAAACACAAGCCGGTCGCTCGACAGTGGCTTCCAGGCAAAGCCGATCCGCGGGCCAAAATTGGACATCGGCGGAGTATTCGCGGTGGGGATTTTCTTGTTGTTGACGAAAAGACCACCGACGGGCGGAGGCGGGAAGTTCGCAAATTTGAAGTTGGAGGGCAAGACAAACCCGGCAAGCGTTCCCGTGGCCGCGGTCGTTCCCAACTGCGAGTCAGGTAACAGCAGCGAGCAAGGGGACCCAGAGGTTGGTGTTCTCCCCGTTTACCGCGTAATTCTGTCCGGCATACTCCCACCGCAGGCCCAGGTTCAGCGTCAAATTGTTGCGGACCTTGAAGTCATCCTGCACAAACGCGCTCGCGTAGGGGGCTCGAAACTCGTAGTCTTCGCCACCGGGCGGCGTGATTGAAGCGGAAGATCCCGAATTCGAAATGTTGCTGAAGCTGCTGCCGTTGGTGGTGCCTGCTGCGGCGGTGGCCGTGCACTGCGCGGCGCTAAGCGAAGGGGCGCAACCCGGCAGGCCGATCAGGAAGTCCTGGAACGTCGGGAACGTCAAGCTGCCGATCGCCAGACCAATAAAGTGCCAGTTCTGGCGGTCGCGCTCATATTCAAAGCCGGTGCGGATGGTGTGCTTTCCGTGCGACCACGAAATCGTGTCTGCCACTTCCTGCGACGTGATGTATTTATCGGTGGCCAGGTTGAGGAAAGCGCCGAATTTGAATAAGCCGGTGACCGAGGTTCCGTCCAGGTAATTAACGCTCGGGAATAATCGGCGTGATTCCCACCTGCGTGTCGGTGAAAGGCACCAGGTTCTGGGGATCTCCGACGTAGCGCTGCACCGAAATTCGCGCTTCGTTCACCAGGTTGCTGGTAATGCTCGTTGTCAGCTTCCCGGTCACATAGCTCACCGGCAAAAGCAAAGATCCAGGACCGCCCGGGAGGCATTGGGAGATGGTCGTGCCCGTTGGGGCGCATCCCATTACAACGTTGGTCACGGCATGGGTAAAATTGTAGCGTCCCGAAAGGGTGTTCTTTTCATTGATCACGTAATCGGCGTTGCCTACGAGTTGATACTCTTTGTAGGTCGCCGGGTCGCTGATAAAGTCGGTGTAATTGACGCCGGTAGGCGAACTGGGAATGTAATAGCTGCCGTTGGCAAGCTTTAGATTGAGAAGATTAAGGGCCACCGGGTTGATGTTGGAGCCGTTACAGGCAACCTGAGTACCGCCGTTCTGGGTCTTCGTAGTGGCCGTAACACCGCCAGGTGGCGTAAGCGTGGCGCTGCCGCCGGGGCAAAATGCCGCTCCCAGCGCAGCCTGGAAAGCGGGCGTGTTGCGCGCGCCCGTCGGAATCCCGGGCAGTACCGGGTCGGCAGCTCCTGCGGCCGCCAGGCCGTTCCTCTGCGAAGTTCCCTGATATGCGAAGAAGAAGAATATCTTGTCTTTCTTAACTGGTCCGCCGATTACCCCGCCGTACTGGTTCTGGTCCAGCACCGGCCGCCCGTTCTGCGGGACGCCGCCGATGGGCAGATTTTCCTTGCGGAAAAAGTCGTTGGCGTTGAGCACGGTGTTGCGGAAAAACTCAAAGGCCGACCCGTGAAACTGGTTCGTGCCGGACTTGGTGACCACGTTCACGCTGGCGCCCGGCTTGCGACCGAAACCGGCGTCGAACATGGAAGTCTGGATCTTGAATTCCTCAATAGCGTCCGGATTCACAATTGCAATTCCAGGAGAGCCGCCCGAGTCGGAGGCAAACCCGTTTCCGGTCCAGTTCACGATGCTCGCGCCGTCCTGCTGGAAGTTGTTCTGCGATTGCTGCGCGCCGTTCACCGCGAATTCCTGCGTACCCTTGCCGATATTGCTGGCGTTGAAAACGCTTGCATTGGCCCCCGCCGAGAGACCCAGCAGCACTGTGTAGTTGCGCGAGGTCAACGGCATAGAGGACATAATTTGAGAGTTCACCACCGAGCCCACGGTGGTGGTTTCGGTCTGCACTACTTCCGTTTGGGCGTGAACCTCCACCTGCTGCGTCTGCGCGCCAACCTGGAGGGCTTGGTCCAGAACGGCCGTCTCGGTAACGGTGACCGTCACCGACGGCACCTGGACCGAGTTGAACCCGGCCGATTCAAACTTGACGCTGTAATTCCCCGGAGGAAGCAATCCGAACTTGTACGTGCCGTCGGAACTCGTCGTCGTGGTGCGCACCTGCGCAGTATCGAGGCTCGTCAAAGTGACGGTCGCGTTGGGCACAACGGCGCCAGAACTATCCTTCAGGCTTCCCGTCAAAGCGCCCGTCGAAGCCGACTGGCTGAACAGCGACGGAGCAGACATCAGAACGCATAAAATCAAGAAACACTTGACGGCAAAACGACCAATCCAGGGCCCGGAAATCTCGTTAAACATTAAGATCCCCCCTATGGGATTTGTCTCTGAACTTCTAATTGGCCGGTTTTGCTGAGCGATTTTTAACCTTCTGGGACCGCTACCCCCAAAACGAATCTATTCGTGTGTACCCCGTATTTGCACGCATTATGCCAACTATAGATTATTTCGATCAAGATAAATTCTGTTGGATATACCGTACTTAGCAACGGGAGGCGGCCTCAGAAGAAGTCAGCGCAGGTAGCATATCCGATTTATGAAATCATGTGAGCCCTGTTTCTATGCTTTTTGGAAGAGGCCGACGGCCCGACGTTTTGGTTAATTTGCGATCGAGCAAGCCAGTTTTTTGAGGCGGATCAGTAATTACTAACTAAGTCCGGTAACTAGCCGGAGGGCTGGCGGTCCCCCTATCAAAGGTTCCACCACCCCTCGCGACCAAAATCAAAAATCTATTGAATCGTTCCGACCCACTTCCAGCCGTCGGCGGGGCGCACGATGCTGTGCAGCCGCAGTCGGTGCTCGCTCGCGTCGCGTCCCGGATTACCGCTCACGACCACCACATCGCCGGCCTTCAGCGTGTCCCGAGAGACGCCGTCTCGGCTCAGCTGGGCGCCGCCGCCCCACTCGACCGTCCAGGTCTGCATCTGCCCCGCGTCATCGGGCGCTTCCACCTTCACGAACGAGTGCGGATTGCGGTACATGAACTCCACCAACTTCCCCTGGACCTTTATTTCCTTGTCCACAATGTAGGTCGCCGCAAACGAATGGTGAGCGCTAGCCCTTCCCACGAGGACCATGCTCGCAGCGAACGCAAGGATCAGAAGTTTCCTTATCATGGTGACTCCTCCCAGAGGCACGTATCAGTTTCTTTGTTGCAACTCCGTATTGGTTATATTATACGCCGGACGCACCCAAATAGTTTCAGGGCACGTCCAAATAGTTCCGCGCCCCAGCATGTTCAAGAGTTTATGGCGGAGATCTTGGACTGCAAGCTGGGGCTTCGAAAGCAGGCGGCGTTGTGGGCGCCGTCTCGGTTGTTTGTTGTCGGGAAAAGGGGACAGAATGCCAAAGCTGAAATGGAACTCCGCGATAATTTTGACGTGCTCTGTTTTCGGATTGATTTTTATTGCCGCGATCGCGCGCATCGAGGCCGCCCCCAGGGGCGCCAGCGCCGCCGCGCAGGCGGCAGCAAATCGCGTTGCAGTCAACGGTAACGACATTGGTGGCGTGGTCACCAGCGCCAACGGTCCGGAAGCCGGGGTCTGGGTGATCGCCGAGACGACCGATCTGCCCACCAAGTACCGCAAGATCGTGGTCACCGACGATGCCGGCCGCTATCTGTTGCCCGATCTGCCGAAGGCGAACTATAAAGTCTGGGTGCGCGGCTACGGCCTGGTGGATTCGCCGGCGGTCGACGCTGCGCCCGGAAAAACGCTTGCGCTGGCCGCCGTGGTCGCTCCCACTCCGCAGGCCGCCGCGCAGTTTTATCCCGCGAGCTCCTGGGTGTCCCTGATGAACGTGCCGCCGAAGAGCGCCTTCCCCATGCTCATTCCCGCCCCGCCGCCCCTGGAAGGCGGAGATGATGGCGAGGGCGACCAGGTCAAGCAAACACACATCAGCTCCACTGCGCATCCGCCCACCACTCTTCAGACGCAGGCCGAATGGCTCTACGACATCAAGGCCTGCTACGGCTGCCACCAGCTCGGAACCAAATCCACGCGCGAAATTCCGGCAAGCCTCGGAAAATTTGAAACCAGCAAAGACGCCTGGGAGCGCTTTATTTCCTCCGGCCAGATCGGCCGTGGAATGATGCACGGCCTGAATCTTCTTGGCCATGACCAGGCCCTCGCCATGTTCGCCGACTGGGGCGACCGCATCGCCAGCGGTGAAGTTCCGCCAGCGCCGCCGCGCCCGCAGGGAACCGAACGCAACGTAGTCGTCACTGTGTGGGATTGGTCCGTGCGAGCCTCCTTCCTGCACGCGCTCATCAGCACCGACAAGCGTAATCCCACCGTGAATGCCAATGGCCCGGTGTATGGAGCCGATTGGTCTGCGGGCGCCCTCGCCGTGCTCAATCCGGTCGACAACACCAGAAAAATGATCGAGGTTCCCTTCCCGGATACCTACGACCGCACCAAGCTGGCCCCGTGGTCCCCACAATCGCAGCTGAAGCCCTCGGTTTATTTTGGCGACCAGCTCATCTGGAACGATCCCATTAATCCCGGCCCCATCACCATGGACGGCCAGGGCCGCGTGTGGTTCAACGTGGAAAATCAGATCGGCAATCCCGCCTTTTGCAAAGTGGGCTCGAACAATCCTTATGCCAAGTATTCGCCGCGCGAGTTCGGCGGCAAGGGCGTGGATGTGTACGATCCCAAAACCGGCAAATGGGGCTTCGTGAATCTTTGCTTCCGCTCGACGCGCATCATGTTCGGCGACGACAAAGACAACACGCTCTATTTCTCCGTCCAGGGAGACCCCGGCGGAATCGGCTGGGTGAACACGCGCGTATGGGACGAAACGCACGACTCCGAAAAATCGCAGGGCTGGTGCCCTGCCGTGATCGACTACAACGGCGACGGCAAGCTTGGCCCCTTCACCAAGCCCCCCGCTCCGCTCGATCCCAAACTCGACCGCGCGATTGCGGCCCCCGGCGCCTACGGCGTTGCCTTCAACACCGCGGACGGCAGCGTGTGGTATTCCGCCGTCACGGCGATGCCCGGCAAGCTGATTCGCGTCGTACGGGGATCGAATCCGCCGGAAACCTGCAATTCCGAAGTGTATGAGGTTCCTTACGACAAGACGGGCTTTTCTACCGGCGGCTCTCATCCCAGGGGCATGGCTGTCGATTCGAAGGGCATCCTCTGGGCCTCTCTCGCAGGCGAAGGCGTGCTCGCCCGGTTTGACCGCAGCAAGTGCAAAATCCTAACCGGGCCGGAAGCCACCACCGGCCGCCATTGCCCGGAGGGCTGGGAGTTCTATCCGATCCCTGGCCCCACCTTCAAATCACAGCCCAACGTGAAGGCGGACTTCAACTATTACATGTGGGTCGATCAGCATAATGCGCTGGGCATGGGCGCCGATCTCCCCATCGTGGACGGAGCCGATTCCGACTCCCTGCTCGTTTTCCATCCCGATACGAAGGAGTGGGTCCGGATGCGCGTGCCATATCCCATGGGCTTCTTCTCGCGCTTCTTCGACGCCCGGATTGACAATCCAGATACCGGCTGGAAAGGACGCGGCTTGTGGGCCGCCAATCAAATGCGAGGTTCACAGCTGACCGAGGGTGGCAAAGATATGCCCAGCCAGTTGGCGCATTTCCAGGTGCGCCCCGACCCATTGGCACACTAAGGTCGTCTTTTAACTCGTCATTCAGAAAAATAGAAGGAGCGACAATGTCGAAAACAGCGAAGAAGATATCGGCCGCCGCGGCAGTGGCGACGTTCGGTCTCGTGCTCACGATTTGCAGTCCCTTCTCGAATCAGGCCAAAGCGTCGAACGCCGCGGAAGCAGCCAAAGCTGCCGGGCCCGCTCCCACCGTGCCGAAATATGAGATTGATCCCTATTGGCCCAAGCCCCTGCCAAACAGATGGGTCACCGGCGACGTCGGTGGAGTTTGCGTGGACGCCAAAGACCACGTGTTCATCGTGAACCGCCAAAACCTCGAAGAAAAAGAAACGGAAACGGCCGTCTCCGCCCCTCCCGTAATTGAATTCGATCCCGACGGCAATGTCGTGAATTCCTGGGGCGACCCGAAAATCCTGCCGAAAATGCTCCACAGCTGCTTCATCGATTATGAAAACAATATCTGGATAGCAGGCAGCGGCGACGGAATCATCCAGAAATATACGCACGATGGAAGCAAGCTCCTGATGCAGATCGGCACGAAGGGCGTGATGGATAGCTCCGACGGCACCGCCGACGGCAGGGCCTTGAATTCCAGCCACACGGGATTTTTCAAGCCTTCCAGCGTCGCCGTCGATCCAGGGAACGGAGACATCTATGTCGCCGACGGCTACGGCAACACGCGTATCGCTGTGTTCGACCGCAACGGCCAGTTCCTGCGCCAGTGGGGGCGCCAGGGAAACTCTGCCGAAACCGAGGCTGCCGTGGGCGGCATTTTCATCAAAGTCGTGCATTGCGTGGTATTCGATAACGCTGGCCTGGTCTACGTCTGCGACAAGCAGGGCGATCGCGTGCAGGTCTTCGACAAGATGGGCAACTTCAAGAGAAACTTCCTGGTCACTCCAAGGCCGCATTATCCCAATAACCGCTCTCCCGAGCTGGGCGGAAATTCCTGGATCGGTTTTTCTCCCGATCCCGAGCAAAAATTCATGTTCGCCGTGGATGAGTGGCGGGACCAGGTGGATATCTTCGATCATGCCACCGGTGAAATTCTCGGCACGTTCAGCCGCCCCGGCCATCAATTGGGCGAAATGACGCACGGCCACACCCTCGCGGTAGACTCCAAGGGCAACATCTACATCGGTGAGACGCGCGGCGGCAGAAGGGTCCAGAAATTCCGGATCGCGGCCAGCCAGTAGATAAGACGATGCGTGGGGCTCGCACCGGTCACCGAGGTGCAGGGTCCCTTCGTAGTCTTACGCCGTAGGGGTTTCACCAGCCCTGACTTCACTTCAACGAACTCATCCGCGAACCGGAAAATTGTGGTCCTGAGCGCAGCCAGGGATCTGCGTTTCCATCGGGAGGGCTTCAGATCGTCACAACTAAAGGAAGGTGTTTCGCGTGTCAGGAATCGACGTAGTTCCCCGAGAACGCCGATCTCCCGATCGCGGGGGTTAATTCCCGCCGGGCTGCCTACTGCGCGTCGCGAACAGGCCCGGCGCCCTGCCCGAGCCTGGCGCGAAGCGACATGGGCCACAACGGCCGGCAGGGCGTGGGATCCCACTTGGAACCGTCGGGCTCCTTCTTGAACTGGCTGCTCAGGAGAAAAGGCTCCCGAAGATATGTAGGGTCTTCAATCACCGACGTAAGAATCAAATAAGTGGCGGCGCCGTGCAAATCGATCACCGTGTAGTGTTCGTTTAGCACCGCATCTCCGCTGTAGGGTACTCCGTTCTTCTCGAGATAGCCGGGCTTCATGTGCATGGTTACCACGTGCAGATTGCCGCCCTTCCCAGGTGCGGGGCCATCGAAAGGAGTCCCCGCTCGCCGCTGCAGCTCTTTCTCCCAGGTTGCCACGGAATCCCCTTGCCACTGCGGCTCGCCGCCATGCCACTTCGATCCGTCGAAATGGAAGATCCGCTTCTGCATGCCGGCGTCGGTGTCCATCTCCAGCGTGTTATCGTCCACCCAGAAGATATGCAGGCGTTCCGGAATCCGCATGATGCCGCCCGCGCCGTACGCCTTGCACTGGTTGCCCTCGGCTTCATCCTTCGCGGGGTCCCAGGCATCAGTCACCCGCCGGCCCTCGGCATTTAGCGGAACGCTCGTGTAGTCGCCCTTGACTGGCGTCATCATGCGCCACACCCAATCCTCATCGACAATCGAAACCCAATAGCCCGTCACATCGATCACCGCGCCAGCCTTCGCGGATGCGGGGGCCGAGCGGGCCGCCCCGCCTTGCCTTTGCGCGGCGTGCGCGCCGGGCCATCCGCTCAGCGCCACTAGCGCCGCGGCCACCATTCCGGCGGCATAGAATTTCGAGTGATTTCGCAAAATCCAATCCTTCATGATCGGTCCTGTTCCGGACTATTTTTGCCCCGGCTGCTTCGTATCTTTCGCGAGCTCGTGATAAACGATCTCCGTGAATTTCCGGCCGCCATCGGCGCCGTAAATGCCGTCGTAATCCAGAGTGGGCTTGGCGGCCTTCACCTGCTCGAGCGTCATCCCGTTTTTCACCATCTCCTGGATGCGGCCCCGGATGATCGTCACCATATCCCGGTAGTTCACCACGTCGGCCCGATCGGATAAGTGCCCATGGCCGGGAATCACATACGTGCCGCCTTCTTCTCCGTATTTCGGCACCAGGATTTCGATCAGGTCGTTCAGCGCTTCGATAAATCCCTGCACGGTGCCGCCATTTTCCGTCTCAATCACCGGATAGCTCGTGGTGGTGAAGATATCCCCGGCGCTTACCACGTCCGACGCCCGGAAAAACACCATCGAGTCCCCGTCGGAATGGCCCTTCGGCATCTGATAAAAGACCACGCCTCATTGTTGTAGAGCTTGAAGCCTTCCTCGCCAAAGCCGATGGCGGTAGTTTTGCCCGGCCTGCTCCTCCATGCGGTTCACTGCGTTCAGGCTCGCCACGATCGTTGCCGCCGGGCAATAGCTTCAATCGCGTCTTATCTTTCTCCTCTTCCCGCGCGAATCCCTGCGTCGCATTCGGCAACGCTCCCCCGCCGCGTAAAGCTTGCGGTTCCCCTCCGGTGTGGTCCGCGTCGGAATTGGTGTTCCCGAGAAACATGATCGGCAGTCTCGACATCTTCCGTACGATCGCGATCACGTCGTCCGCGAACTGCGGAAGCCCGGTGTCCACGACGATCACGTACTCCTCGCCCACCTGCACCGTAATGTTGCAGCCCGCGCCAGCCAGCATGTACACATTCCCGCGCACGGGCAGCACGTGAATGCTATTGGTGTCGAAATTAGGCGGCTCGACGAGCGGAATTTCGCGCTTCCGCTATTCCCGCCGCCAAAAGAACCGTGGCTGCCACTGCTAATGCCCGTCGCAACGAATCCGCTTTGCGAAGCCAGTTCCATGTCATCTACCCTTCTCCGATGATTCGCTGGGCAGCGGGGGTGGCACCGGCATGGTCGCCAGTTTCTTCTGATATTCCGGATACATCGTCTCCGCTCCGCCTCTTACCGCTTCGTATGGCACGCCGGTTCTTTGCGAATACTCGTTCAGCCACGGGTTTTTCCCCGGCAAATGGTAAGCGACCCAGCCTTTCGGATGGTCGATTTCCACGCTGGAGATGCAGAAATTGGGCGAGAGCTGCCGCCCGATGTCCTGCACCCAATCCGAAGTGATAACGAACGGCTCAGTCAAATAGACCGGGTCTTCCACGATAGTCACAAGGGTCAGCGTAGTCGGGTAACGGATGAAGTATTCGGTCACCGTGGCTTTTTCGCTGCGCGCCAGGCCGTTGCGCCGGAAATAGCCCTCTTTCAGGTGGGTTGTCGTCACCTTCAACATGTCACCCACCCACTCCCCGGTCGAAAAACCCTGCCATGTGTGCGCGGCCCACTCCGGTGGATGCGGCCGCCCGTCCATATAAATCGTGCGCTCCGGGAGCATATAACTGATGATCGTGTGCCAGGCGGCAATACCCTGCGTCAGGGGATCCACATCCGACCAGATGCGCATCTGCGAAGGGCCGCGCGGCGCGTAATCCAGGGGATGCGCGTGGCACAGGTGCTCTACCATCGTCCATTGTTCCGCGTCCCAGGTGTCAGCCCGCAGGCGCGTCGCGTCGTTGATCGGCACGCTCAGATAATCGCCGATGGCGACGTCTCCCCGCTCCGGCATGTCTTCGTGAAGATTCTCGGTCCACTCACCCGCCAGGTCCACCTGGGCGCGCAGTGGCGCGCATGCGAATGCGGCCATAAAGCCCAGCGCTAGCGGCAAGCAAACCATACCGCCCAAGCGGCGCCCGAGCCAACCCATCAAACGCCTCGTTTCGTAGTTCGTCATATCTGGAATCCTATTGAAGGGACTCGGATTGAACGTCTCGACCGCCCATCCCACGCAAACTCAGCCCCGGTGCGTCATCATAGACTACTCAAGAGAAGCGGGCAAGGCATGGCAGAACCTGCGGAAGCCTGAAGTACACGTGCGTTTGAAGCGGTCGCGCAGCGAAGCCGTGGCGTTGTTTGCCCTCTCACACCGTTGGACGCGCCGCCCCGAAAATCGGTTTCCCGCGGCATCAGCAGCTTGGCAGATGGTTATGGGAACCCCCGCGTTTATGCGGGGGGCGGGCAATTCACCTCTCCGGGAAAAAGCGTTGCTCCATAATCCTGGCCTTTAGCGCTGGGTCCCGATGAATTCCGCGCCGAATTCACCGGCAACTCTGCCGATCCAGAACGTCACTTCCTGGCTGATTCGGTTCCGCCTCTGCCGGTCAGATAGAAATACCCCACCCTGTTGTTCGGATTTGTCCCGTACCACATCCGCCCCTGCTCATCGCGAAAGAATTCCCGCATGGCGATCTCCGAGTGCGGCACGGGATACTCCACAACGTCTCCCGTCTTGGTATCGAAGCGCGCCAGCACGTCCATGTTGTGTGAGTCATACCAGAGATACCCATCCGCATCGAAGCCCATGGCGTAGGGAGAAGCGTCCTGACCCGGCAGCGTGTATTCCTTGAAAGTCTCGGTCGCCGGATCGAACCGCGCGATTTTGCCCGCGTTGAATTCGCCCACCCAGATCATCCCATCCGGTCCGATTTCCATCCGCCGCGCGTAGCATTTCGGCGTGGGGACGGTCCACGTGGAAACCTTCATGGTCTTCCCGTCGACTTTGCCGATCTTGTTCGCTCCCGGCTCGGTAAACCACACGTCGCCGTTTTTGTCCGGTTTCACGTCGTACGCGATCTTCACTTCATCGAAATGCGTGAATTTTCTCGTCTCGGGATCGAATTTCGTAAGAGGCTGCCCGCTCCCCCACACATTCCCGCTCGGGTCCAGACGCACCGTGTGCTTGTTTCCGCCCTCGCCCATTCCCTCCATGCCTGGAAGAAAGGAGTCCTGAAATTCAGTGATCTGCTTCGTGCCGGGGTCCCAGCGTCCGATTTTGTTCGTACCCTGCTCGGCCAGCCACACCGACCCATCCGGCGCCGGCACCGCGGAATGAATCGCCGCCGCGCCCACGTTGGGCGCCTTGTAGTCCTGCATCTCCCCGGTCTTTGGATCGAGCCGCGTAATCATGTTGTCGACGCCGAATCCCGGAATCCACACCGAGCCGTCTTTCGCAGGCGCCGCGCTGAACGGCATCCGGTTCGGCCCCGGCATCTCGTACTCCACGTACACGATATTCGTCGCGTCCCCGCCGCTCAACGGCCGCAGCGTCTCCTTATAACCCGGCATGTCCGCCGGTGATTTCGGCAGCACCGAGTCCGGCCCAAACACCGTCGCCAGGTACGACGCAATATCGTCCGCCTGCTGATCGGTGATCTTATCCAGAAAGAAATGCATCACCGTCCGCATGTACTCGACGCGGTCGCGCCAGCCTTCCTGGTCGCGCGTCATTGACGCCATGCGCGTCTGCATCAGGTGGCACGTCGAACAGTGCCCGGCAATCAGGTCCTTCCCTTTCCCGGCGGGCAGAAGCTGCTTCAACTGGAAGAACGACAGGTCGTTCCAGCGCACCAGTCCCTTCTGCAGCGCGAAATCAACGGAAGCCTTCTGGTCCGTCCCCAGATTCACGCCCGTCTTGGGATCGGCGCGGAATCCCACCGCCCGAATCGTCAAGCGGTATTCCCCCGCAGACAGATTGGGAATCCGATACTCTCCGCGGCCATCGGAAAGCACAATCGTAGTGATTCGCGACTTCGCATTCTGCGCCTCGACAAACGCCCCCTTGAAAGCCGCGCCATCGGCGCCCTTAACCGTCCCCGCAATCGTCCCCGCGAGACACACGCCACCGAAGGCAGCTATCAAGCCAACAAGCACGAAAATCCTAGTATGGAGCCGCATGAAATTTCCTTTTCAATCCTCGTCCATTCAATCGACGCTAACCAGTCTTGTTGTGAGTTGCAATTTTACGCAGGTCGCGGCTTTACAGCCTGCAGAAAATTCCTGCTTTTAGGGGGTCGGAGCTTCAGAGACTGTGTGGCAATCCGAAGTCCTTGTGGGTCGTGGCTTTCAGACCCTGTGTGACAACCCGCGTTTTCCGTCAGGGCACGGATTCATCCGTGCCGCAAATGCCTAAAAATCAATGCGGCTTCAGCCGCTGAGGGACGATTTAGCCACTTCTCACACAGACTCTTCCGCCACGACATTCAGCCGGCGCGCAGCGCCCGCCGCTCGCGGCGCCGTTTCCACGAGCCCTCGTTTCCCTCAACTACCGCGCCGCATACGTCTTGCTGAACATATTCCGCTGATTCGTAACCGTGAACGTCCCATCCGGCTGCGCCGACACCTTGATATAGTAGGCCTTCCCATCATGCGTAGGCAGCCCGGGAGTGCCCGGCGCGGGCTGCGGCGCCGGATCAATCGGCATGGCCGTAATCGGATCGTCCATGGTATTCGCGATGAACAAACCCGGCACGGTATATTCCTGCCCGCTCAGAATCGAGAAGTGAATCTCCCACAAATCCTCCAGCCCGGACGAGGTAAACAGCGTCTTCATGGTCGAGGGCGGCCCGCCCTTGCGAGGCCCGTCATTCATGATCGCCACACGCGGCTGGATCGCATGCACCAGTTGCGGCGAGTCCGAAAGCGCCAGCCCGTGATGCGACACCACCCACACGTCCAGCTTCCCGATCCGGTTGATCGGGCACATCAGGTCGAATTCCTTGTTCCACGTCAGGTCGCCCAGATGCGCCATCCGGAATTTCCCGTATGTAATCACGCTTCCCACCGACTGCGTGTTCTCCACCCCGCCGTCATCGTCCTTTGCCTTGGGCACAAAGCTCGCGCATTCCGGGTTCGGTGCGCCGGCCCCCGGCAGCGGCTTCTTGAGCACCTCTCCGGCCGCGCTCACGATCGTCCAGTCGAGTCCCTTCATCGGAATCTTGTCGCCGGGCTTCACCACGGTGTGCTTCGCCTCGGCATAGAGCCCGGGATACGTCTTGTTCATGAACTCATCGGTGCGCGCGTTCTGGGGCTGGATGTTCGGCCCGTGATCGACGAAATTGTGCACGGGAATCCGCGAGGCCACGTCCGCCATCCCGCCAAAATGATCCCCATGCCAGTGCGTGGTGATCAGATTGTCGATGTGGTTGAGCCCCGCGTCGTGAACCGCGTCCATGATCCGGTTGCCGTCCCGGTTATTCGGCCCCCCGCTCCCCGTGTCGATCAGCGTCGAGTCGCCCGAAGGGGCCACGAACAGCGTCGAGTTGCCGCCCTCCACATCGACCACGTAAATATCAAATGTCTTTCCCGCAGGAGCCTGCGCCAGCGCCGCCACCACGCCGAGCGCCAAAACAAAAAGAAATGCCATTCCCGCTCGCATCAATCGTCTCCTCTATCAGCGCCAAAGTTCGCGCAAACCTGCCAATCCTATGAGCCGCCTAAAATCGTGTCAACCAATCATTTCCGGCGCATCAGATGTGATGCATCTGGAGCGAACCGCGCAACCAAATTCCCGCTTGCCACGCAGCCGTTGGCTTGCGCTATCACCTTCCGCTGTTGCTTTCCGCTGTCATCCCGGCAGCGCGAAGCAACCAGCGACTCTCTTCGCTTTTTCGGTTCGCCGGTAAGCGGCGCACACCTTAGCTTTCCACGCCCCAGTCCTCCCAAAGCAGCCCTTTCACGCGCCCGAATTCCCGCGCGTTCGAAGTAACCAGCGTCAACCCGCGCCTCAAAGCCTGCCCGGCAATCAGCGCATCGTAAGCGCCGATAGGCCTCCCCACGCGCTCCAGCGCCACCCGCAACTTGCCCGCGGCCCGAGCATCTTCATCCTCGAACGAAAGCACCTCCACGGGCCCGGCGAAAAACGTCTCCACCCGCGCGGCATTCTTTTCCGGACGCCCGCTTTTTGCGACCCCGTACCACAGTTCGTAAGCCACAACGCTCGGCGTAAACATCTCGCCGCCGGCGCGCAACGTCTTCTCAAACCGCGCGCGAACCACAGGCGGCGTCGCGTTAATCAGCGCGATGCAAGCGTTGGTATCCAGCAGATATTTCAACGGAAAATCTTCCGCCGTGGCGCCTTAGGCTGCTTCCTCCCGCCCTTCATGAACGGTTCTGCCGCGCCCGCGCGATCCAGTTCCGCAAACCATCGAGGCGCGTCCCCAAGGATCGGCTCTAGCAGCACCCCCCCCGCAACCCTCCGAATCCGGACCTCGTCCCCCTCGAACCGAAACTCCCGCGGCAGCCGAACCGCCTGGCTCCGCCCATTGCGAAACAGCTTCGCCGTCCCCGCCTTCGTCATGGGCCACCTAGTATAGACCAACAGTATATACCGGTCTCCGTCGATTAACGAACGCCCTCGCCGTATTCGTTTGCGCTATGCGGATCTTGCGCCCGGGAGGCCCCGTAAGACTTGGCTGCCCTCCCTATGTTTCGTTTTCTATGGTGTACACCGCCCATGCGGGAATATTGTGAGCACCGGCCCAGTACTCCCCGAATCGGAGGGATTCTTCGCCGGGCTCAGAATAGGTGCGGTTTACAGGTGATATACTGCGCCACTTGCGAATGGACTTTCTCAATTCCACTTTTCGCCGGGTCGCGAAACGGAGGAAACAATTGCTTTGCAAAACCGCCGCCGCGATTTCTCTGCTGCTCGTCGCCGGCATGGCGCTCGGCGCGGGCGTGCGCGGAAAGAGCTACATTGTCTACGTCGGGACGTACACGCACAAGGCGAGCAAAGGGATTTACGCCTACAGGTTCTCGCCGTCGAGTGGAGAAGTGGAGCCGCTGGGGCTTGTCGCCGAAACGGCCAGCCCCGCGTGGCTGCTCGTGCATCCCAATCGCCGCTTTTTATACGCCGCGAATGAGTACGGCGGAGGCGCTGAGCCAGGTAACACAATCACTGCGTACGCGCTGGACGCACTAACCGGCAAACTCACATTTTTGAACCGAGTCGCCTCGAAGGGAGTTGGTCCCTGTCATGTGGCCATCGACAAGACCGGCAAGCTGCTGGTGACGGCGAATTTCGGCAGCGGAAGCGTGGCTGCGTTTCCCGTTAATGCGGATGGGACGCTGGGCGAAGCGTCGGCCTTCGACCAGCACCATGGGGAAAGCGTCGACCCGGTGCGGCAGGCGGGACCCCACGCGCATTCCGTGATGTTTTCTCCCGACAACCGCTTCGTGCTGTCCGCAGATATCGGCCTCGACCGGATTTACGTCTATCGCGTGGATATCGCGAGTGGCTCACTCCAGCCGGGTGATCCTCCTTTTGTGCCACTCCATCCCGGGTGGGGACCACGCCACCTCGTATTTCATCCCAACGGGAAATATCTATATTTGATCAGCGAAATGGGGTCGAATCTCACCACCTTCGGTTACGGCACCGCAAACGCCGGGCTGAAGGAGCTGCAGACGATTCCGACCTTGTCAGAAAGCTTTTCCGGCAGGAGCACGGCGGCGGAAGTGCGAATCGACGAGGCTGGACGCTTTGTCTATGCTTCCAACCGCGGAGACGACAGCATCGTTGTGTTCTCGGTGGATGGCGCCACTGGAACACTGTCGCCGATACAGTTCATTTCGACCGGAGGGAAAACGCCGCGCACTATCTCACTCGATCCCACCGGGCAATACCTGTTTGCAGCAAACCAGAATTCCGCGAGCATCGTGCTCTTCCGAATCGATCCGGCAAGCGGCAAACTGACGCCAACCGGGAAGGTGCTGAATGATGCGCCTGAGCCGAGCAGCATTGTTTTCATGCCCGCGAAATAAACGGCGTAATTCCAATCCTCTTTGAGTCTTAGGATCCTCCGGGTATCTGATCCTTAATCTCTCCGACGTTCCCTGTAAGCGTACTTTTTCCCCGGGGAGGGTACATTTCCGTATGGCCTGGATCGGGCATTCTGCCTATGTTGAGGGAACGGAGGGCGCGATGAACAAACTTGCAGAAACAATCGACGCGATTCCTGATTCCCATACTGTTTCCGATCGTTTACCCGTGCCGCCGAAAAGGGGAAAAGAAGCGGACATCACCGCGGGCATCCACTCGGGTGAAGTGCAGATTATTCCGCGGGCTTCGGAAGATGAGAGTTACTGCTGGGACGACGTTACCTAGCGCCGGAGCAGACGCAGAAAGTCACATTCATCGATTATTCGCAATCTGAAATCAGCAGCACTGGAGGGGCTGATGAAACCAACCATCGTGATTACCGCATTACTGCTCGCGTTGGGCGCGGTGCAGATACCGTCTTTTTCGGCACAAGCGCCGCGCGGCGCGGGCAACCAGGCGTGGCTCATGAATGAGGTGCGTCATCAATTGGTACTGCTGCCGTATTACTCGGTTTTCGATAACCTCGCATATCGAGTGGACGGCGACAAGGTAACCTTAATGGGACAGGTCCGACGGCCGGACATCAAGGATGATGCCGGGAAGGCCGTGAAGGGCATCGAGGGCGTGCAGTCGGTTGACAATCAAATTCAGGTGCTGCCGCTGTCTCCCATGGATGACCAAATCCGCCGGGCGGAGTTTCAGGCGATCTACTCGTTCCCGTCACTGCAGAAATATTCAGATATGGCCCTTGCGCCTATTCACATCATCGTAGACAACGGCCATGTGACGCTAGAAGGAGTGGTCGATAACGAGGCCGATAAGGACGCCGCGGGGATTCGCGCCAATTCCGTGCCGAATGTTTTCGCGGTTACCAACAATCTGCACGTACAAAAGAGCTAACCGCGCCGCCGTGACGCTTCATTTTGCCCGATAAGCATCGCGAGACCGCCCAGCCGCAGGGCTAGGGCGGCCTCGCGATTGAGTTTTCCGTCAAACAACCTTCTCTCCCGTGCGGATTGCACCCGCATTGCAGCAGCGCTGAAATTCGTCCATTTCACGGCGGCTGCCGATGATGAGCGGAGTCCGCTGGTGAATACCAGTCGGTTTGATCGTGACAATGCGCCGGATACCGTCGATGGCGGCGCCACCGGCCTGTTCCGCAATAAACGCGAGGGGATTGGCTTCGTAGAGCAGGCGTAATTTGCCTTCGGGATGGCTCTCAGTGGGCGGATAGAGGAAGACGCCTCCCTTCAACAGCGTGCGGTGGAAATCCGCCACGAGCGAACCGATGTAACGGGAGCCGTATGCCATGCCCAAACTGCCATTGCGCAGGCGTTCCAGATAGTCCTGATATGCCGGCGGAAAACTCCGCACGTTCGCTTCGTTCACCGAATAATATTTGCCTTGACCGGGCATGCGCATGTTTTCATGGCTCAGCACAAAAGCGCCGATGTTAGGATCCAGGGTAAATCCGAAAACGCCGCGCCCCGCGGTGTAGACGAACACGGTGGAAGAGCCATACACCACGTATCCGGCAGCAACCTGCTGAAGGCCGGGTTGCAGAACGGCGTCGTGGAGGCTGATTTTGGTGTTTTCGGGGCGGCGGAAAATGGAAAAGATGGTTCCCACGTTCACGTTTACGTCGATGTTCGATGAGCCGTCGAGCGGATCGAAGATCACAATGTACTTGCCGGTTTCGGGCGCGCGGTCGAAGGTGACCGGCTGTTCGTTCTCCTCCGACACGAGAACGGCAACGGCGTCGCGAGCGCCCAGGCAGTGCAAAAGCGCCTGGTTCGCGTATACGTCTAGCTTCTGCTGCACTTCCCCCTGCACGTTGACCTCTCCGGCAGAACCGAGAGCATCCAGGAGCCCGGCGCGCCGCACGCGAGCCTGGATCATCTTGGTGGCCAGCGTGATTCCAGAAAGCAGCCAGGAAAAAGTTCCGCGCGAGGTGGGGCTGACCGCCTCCTGCTGCTGAACGATGTGCTGCTGGACGGTGGTGATCATGGGGCAACTGCTCCTATTGAAAGGCTGGTTCCTGCGGCGACGGCTTTATTCCCTGTGCAAAACGATAGCCGACAACGGCCGTCGCTTACAAGCGCACGGCGCCATGGGCGAACGTGCGTGTTCCAAACACTCAATCACGAGTGCGACACAGGCTCATTTGCCCGTTCAGGAAATCGTTGCCGGCAAACGGAAAACTATTATTCGAAGCGGTCCGACACAGTGTACGATGTCGCACGTTTTCGGGGACTTAATCGAAATCAATTTGGGGGGCAATTGGGGGATCTATGCCATCGCGACGGGATATTCTGATTACAGCGGGAATAGCTGGAATCGCGGCGCTCGTCCGGCCAGTGGAAAGTGCTTTTGCAATCGCTTCGCAGCCGAGCACGCCGGTGAATTTCGCGGTGCCGGCGGGCGCATGCGATTGCCACATTCACATCATTGGAGACTCTCGGCGGTTTCCCTTTTCTGACTCGCGCATGTACACGCCCGAAGGCGCCTCCGTTGCGGAGCTGCGCTCAGTGCACCGCGCGCTGCACATCGAGCGCGTTGTGGTGGTGCAACCCAGTTTCTACGGGGCGGACAATTCCTGCACGCTCGATGCGATCAAACAGATCGGACCAAACGCCCGAGGGATCGCCGTGCTGAGCGACACCGCTTCCGGCAAGGATCTTGACGAGATGCGCCGCGCCGGGATTCGAGGAATCAGGATTCACTTTGAGGGTGCAAAACCGTTTGACCCCGCGTCCGTGCGCCAGCACTTCAAGGCCGCGACCGAACGGATCAAAGGCCGCGACTGGCATGTCGAGATTGTCGCTAGCTGGCAGGAACTGGAGGCCATACGAGAGGACGTCGCCGCGTCTCCCGTCCCCGTTTCCTTTGACCTTGGGGTGCTGGCGCTTTCCGGTGTCGACCAGACCGGCTTCGGCGCGCTTGTGAGTTTGCTCCGCAGCGGGAAGATCTACGTGAACATCGCTGGGCCGTATACCGATCCGCACTACGACCGAATCGCCAAACCGCTGATTGCCGCGAACCCGCAGCGAGTCACCTGGGGCACCAATTGGCCGCACGTGGCGCGGAACCCGGAGGTGAAGGTTACCGAGGTCAGCCCGCTCGCCCAGGTGGACGACGGCCGCGACCTCAACCGGCTTCCCACATGGACTACCGGCGCGGATCAGTTGAAACTCATCCTGGTTGAGAATCCCGCGCGGCTCTACGGGTTTTAGTCGATGTGGGCGAATCGTCAGGGCCACTTCTCTTGAAGCTGCGGAGTGTCAGTCGGCTTCCTGAGACGCGACCTGCAAGTGGCGGGAGCGCTTCCGGTGCTGCCACCAGACGCTGAAGCGATCCATGTAGAGATACACCACGGGGGTGGTAAACAGCGTCAGCATCTGGCTGAAGATCAGGCCGCCGATGATGGTGACGCCCAGGGGAACCCGCAATTCCGAACCGATTCCTGAAGCCAGTGCAAGCGGCAGGGCGCCGAGTAGCGCCGCCATCGTCGTCATCAAAATCGGGCGGAAGCGCAGAAGGCAAGCCTCATGGATCGCGGTCTTCGCGTCGCGATGCTCGTTGCGCTGCGCCGCCAGGGCGAAGTCGATCATCAAAATCGCGTTCTTCTTTACCAGGCCGATCAGCAAAATGATTCCCACGAGCGAGATGACGTTCAGGTCCATGTGAAAGATCATCAAGGCCATCACCGCGCCCACGCCCGCGGAAGGCAGCGTGGAAAGAATCGTGATGGGGTGAATGTAGCTCTCGTAGAGCATTCCCAGCACGATGTAAACCGCCAGCAGAGCCGTGATGATTAGAAAAGGCTCGGTGGCGAGGGATGCCTGGAAGGCCTGCATCGAGCCGGAGTAAGCTGTGCGAATCGAGGACGGCATGCCGATATTCTGCTCGGCCTGGCTGATGTCCTGCACGGCGTCGCTCAGGGCCACGCCCGGCGCCAGATTGAAGGAGATCGTCACCGCCGGGAACTGACCGTCGTGATTGACCGCCAGCGGTGCGATTTTCTTCTCGAAATGGGCCACGGCGCTGAGCGGCACCACCCCGCCCGTGCTGGAATGGATATAAACGTAATTGAGCGCCTGCGGGTCTTGCCAGAACTTCGGCGCTACTTCCATCACCACGTGATACTGGTTGAGCGAGGTGTACATCGTGGAAACCTGCGATTGCCCGAAGGCGCTGTAGAGCGTTGAATCGAGCAACTGGGGCGTGATTCCCAGCCTCGCCGCCGTCTTCCGGTCGTAAACCAGCCGAGCCTCGAGGCCGCTGTTCTGCTGGTCGGAATCCACGTCGGTGAGGTCGGGCAATTTCCTCATTTGCGCAAACACAACCGGGCCCCACTGGACAAGGTCGTCCACGCTGTCGGACCGCAGCGTGTATTGATACTGCGCATTGGAGGACTTGCCACCAATCCGCAAGCTCTGCCCGGCCGAGAGTATTCCGCGCGCGCCGGGCACGCTGTTGAGTTTGCCGCGCAAGCGGTCGATCACCTGGCTAGCGTTGAGCTTCCGCTGGTCGATGGGCTTCAGAGTGACATTGAGGTTTCCCGTGTTCAGAGGACCGTTGCCGCCAGTAAAGACGACGGACGTAGCTACCGCGGGATCGGTCTTGATCAGCGTGGAAAACCGGGACGCAATCTGCCGCATGGCCTGAAATGAAATATCCTGCGAAGCGCGAATGCCGCCCCGCAAATGTCCCGTATCGCCCAGCGGGAAAAAACCCTTGGGAACGATCACGAGCAAGTAAACATTCACGGCAATCGTGATCGCCAGGATTCCGAGGATGAAAGCCTCGTGCCGAAAGACCCATCGCAAGGCGCGATCGTAGACGCGCACCAGGGAATTAAATAAATTTTCGTTCGCACGATACAGCCACCCGTGCTTTCGAGTGTGCTCTTGTTTCAAAAGGCGCGCGGACATCATCGGGGTCATCGTAAGAGAAACCAGGAGCGACACCAGAATCGCAACCGAAAGCGTGATGGCGAACTCGCGAAACAAGCGCCCCACGATGCCCGCCATCATCAGGATAGGAATGAAAACGGCGACCAGAGACAACGTCATGGAAAGAACGGTGAAGCCAATCTCCTGAGCGCCGTGCAAGGCCGCTTCCAGGGGGCGCATTCCCCGCTCGATATGGCGCGTGATGTTCTCGATCACCACGATGGCGTCATCGACCACGAATCCCGTGCAAATCGTGAGCGCCATTAGAGACAGGTTGTCGATGCTGTAGCGGAAGAGGTACATGACGCCAAACGTGCCGAGAAGCGAGACCGGCACGGCCACGCTGGGAATCAAAGTCGCACTGGGGCTTCGCAGAAACGCAAAGACCACCAGAATCACAAGGCTAATCGAGACCAGAAGGGATCGCTCGACCTCCCGCACCGACGAGCGGATCGTAGCTGTGCGATCAAACGTCACGGCCACATCGATTCCCGTGGGAATCGAAGCTTCGAGTGACGGAAGCGCGGCGCGCACGCGATCGACCGTGGCAATAATGTTGGCGCCCGGCTGACGGAAGATCTGCAGGGTGACGCATGGCCTGCCGTCGAAGAATCCCGCGGCGCGAATGTTCTCGACCGAATCCTCGACGTCGGCAATATCGGACAATTTAATGGCGGCGCCGTTGTGGTACCCGACGATCAGGGGACGGTAGTAAGCCGCTTTCAGGATCTGGTCGTTTGCGAGAATATCGGCCGTGGTGCTGCCGTTCCAGATCTGGCCCTTCGGCTCATTCGCGTTTTGCTGGCTCAGCATATTCTTCACGTCCTGCAGGCCGAGCCCATAGCTGTTCAATTGCGTCGGATTGATGTCGATGCGCACGGCGGGAAGCGAGCTGCCGCCCACGTACACCTGGCCTACGCCGGGAATTTGAGAAAGCTTCTGTTGTATGACGGTAGAAGCCGCATCGTACATGCGCCCCACGGGATAGTTATTCGATGTGAGGGCGATCTGAAAAACGGGTATGTCGGCGGGATTCACCTTCTGATACCAGGGATTGCTGGGAAGGTTCGCCGGCAGATAACTCCGCGCGGCATTGATGGCTGCCTGCACATCGCGGGCGGCGCCATCGATATTGCGGTTCAAGTCGAACTGCAACGTAATCGCGGTGCTGCCCAGATAGCTCGACGAGCTCATTTCGGTAACGCCGGCGATGCGTCCGAACTGGCGCTCGAGGGGCGTGGCCACCGAGGAGGCCATAATTTCCGGACTGGCGCCCGGCAAGTTCGCCTGCACCTCGATCGTTGGGTAATCGATTTCCGGCAACTCGGCCACCGGCAGCATCGCAAACGCGAGGATTCCCGCGAGCGCGATGGCCACAGTGAGAAGGGTGGTCGCCACGGGGCGGTGGATAAAGGGTGTGGAAAGATTCATCGCTTCGTCTTGATGTGCCGGAAACAACCAGTTAAGCGCTCAAGCACTCAACCGAGACACTCTAAAAAAGGACGCCCACCGGGGAACAATGGTTTCGCGACCGGAAGGCCTCACTGCAATGGCTAAAGAACTTCGGCTGTACTTAAATTGAAACCATAGCATAGGCTTCAAAACGTACGGAACTTCCATCCCGCCTGAACAGCGACGTTATGAGTTCCTTTTCACGCGTGGGTGGGAATATTGCGTTCAATCCAGAGCTGAATCAAGCTGAATACCTGCTTGCGATTTGTCTCGAGCATCATGAAATGTCCGTTGCCGGTGATGCCGTGATCCTTCAGCTGAATATCCTCCGCCGTGCACCCAGCCTGTTTCAGGAAGGCGATCACGGCCGGCCCCTGCAAGTGCCCCGATCTTTCCGATGTCACCCAGGCAATCGGGATGCCGCCCAGATTTTTGAGCTTGTGAACGCTGCCCTCGGCTTGAAGTTTGTAAGCGGGCAGGCCATCGCTTGCAGGAACATCACGCGTTTCGAGCTGCGACGCATCGGAAACGGCCGGATCGAAGGCCAGCGGAATGTCGGTGATACCCCACGGAGTCTGTGGACCGAACGGCGCACCCCCGCCTTCCACATTCACAATGCCTTTCACCAGGTGCGGGCGCTCGTTGGCAACCAGCCAGCCGAAAGGCCCTCCAGCGGAGTGCACTTGAATGATCGCGGGACCGATCTTGTCGAGTAGTTCGGCGCCACGGCTCGCCCAAAAGCGATGAGCCATCACGGATTGTCCTGCGGCGCGGCGTTCTGGCTGGCCATGAACTGATCGACGGAGGGATCGCCGATCTGTCCGGTGCCCGCCCAACGATGCGAGCGCAGCAGGTCTGGAACGATCATTTCGTAGCTCGGCTGCGCGCCGATGGGCCCCAGCGCGTCCGGATGATAGGGGGCGCGGCCGTGTCCGGGGCGGTCGATCAGGTACACGCTTGATATCCCGCCTGCACGATAATAATGGGCCCAGCCGGCCTGCGCCGTCGCCTCGCCCCATGTAATGCAGCATCTGGCCGGTTCCGCCATGCACCAGCACACCGGATAAGGATGGCGCACCTGCGCGGGAATCAGATACTGCACATACATCTGACCTGCGAGGATCGTGCCGTACGGCATCTTCTTGTGTTCAGTGCCCACCCAGAAGAAGCCCTGCTCGGCAAGCTTCATAGCGGCGGGACTCGCGCAGGCCGCGGCCCATGGAACCACGCCGTCGATTCTCGACACATTCTTCGTCCATCCAATCGAGAATCGGCTGCAGCACCGCGCGATTATTTTTCTCGACCATCATCAGTGGCCATTGCCGTGAATTCCGTGATCGGCCAGGCGCAGCTCCTCGGCCGATGCAGCCAGCCTGCTTGAAGAACGCCACCGCGCCGGGATTGCCAGGCGAGGCGAAGGACCCTTCCGAAGTGACCATCACAATGGGAATGCCCTGCAGATTTTTCAGTTTGCGCGCCGGCTCGGCCTGTAATTTGTAACGGCGCAAGCCCGCTTCAGGAGAGGCCACCGTGACCGTCTTCAGTTCGGACGGATCGAGAATGGGCGGATCGTAAGTCACCGGAATTGTCGACATGCCCCACACATTGGCGCCGCCGAAAGGCTGCCCGCCGCCTTCGATGGCGATAATTCCCTTCACCAGGTTGGGCCGGATCTCCGCCACCAGCCAGCCGAAAGGGCCGCCGGCCGAGTGCGTCATGATGACAGCCGGGCCGATCTTATCGAGCAGCATCGCGCCGCGCTCGCGCCACGCCGTGTGCGCGATGACGGCAGTCGCATTGGCGGTTGCCCAGGCACGAGTCACATACGAACCGCCCTGCGAAGCGACAAACTGATCGAGATCGTCCGAGCCTACTTCGCCCGTGCCCGGCCACTGATTATGAAAATGCTGGAAGGGCAGAGGCTTGTTGGGCGTGGTTGGATTGGGCGGCGTGAAGCGTCCCGAAAATGTTTTCGAGCGCTGGTGGCCTGCGCGGGAAACGGCCCATGGATATCCGGATGGAACGGCGAGCGCCCATGGCCCGGCCGATCCACCACGTAAACTTTGTAGCCTTTCTGCACCAGCATCGGTGGCCCAGCCCGGACGGCCATCGGGAGTGCCCATCCAATCGGTGCCCTGGCCCCCGCCGCCGTGCACCAGCACGATGGGTACGGGATGCTTCACCGCGGCCGGGAATCCAGTACTCGACGTACATCTGCTTGCCGCCGACATACGTGCCGCGGGCGAGATCGAGCGCGCTCCACGCCCACCCAGAAGTAGCTCCACTCCGCCAGATCGAGAGCAGCGTGTCCGCTCGATTCCTCGCGGCCAGCCCTCGTCCCGGTTCCGGTCAGGCGCTCGACTGCGCCGTAAATGGGATTCGCCAGCAGGGCGCCGGCAGAACCCTTCGCGCTTAAGGCTGTAAACTCACGGCGGGTGAGAGTGTTGTTACCGCGATTTTCAGGTTGGGAATTTCGGTGCTGCGAGATGAAGTCAGTTGCGACGCCTTTCGGCATATCTGCCCCCGGGGAGATGCGCTCAGCGAGGTTCGTTGGCCCTGCACGGCGTGGGATCCCAGCCAGAAGCGGCGGGCAGCTTCTTAAAGTGTGTGCTGGTGATGAAGGGCTGAGTGAGATATTCAGGATCGGTGACGATTGAAGTGACCACCAGCCAGACATCGCCGTTGAGTTCCTTGAAGCTGTCGAAATATTCTTCGAGCGAGGCATCCGCGCCGTAAGGGACGCCATTCTTACGCAGGTAGCCAGGCTTCATGCGCGTCGTCATCACTTTCAAGTAGCCTTCCGGCGTGCTCGCCTGAGGGTCATCCTGAGTCAGCGAGGTCCGTGACACGGGAGGACGCAATCCTTCCCACGAGGCGACCGAATATCCCTGCCATTGCGGAACGGCGGATTGTGCCGAAGCAATGCCAAAATGAAGAAGGCGCGTCTGCGTTCCCGAATCGGTGTCCACTCGCAGCGTGTTGTCGTTATCCCAGTAGATGTGCAGCCGGCCGGGTATTCGCATCAGCCCTGCCGCCCCGTAAGAACGGCATTGATTGCCTGTAGCGGCGTCCCTGGCGGGATCCCAGGTTTCCGCAACCCTGCGCCCTTCCGGGTTGAGGGGCACGCTGGAATAATCGCCTTTATCCGGCACGATCATTCGGAAGCGCCAATCTTCGGTGACGACCGAAACCCAGTAGCCTGTGAGGTCGATGGGCGCCATTGTGCGCGGACTTTTGGCGGAAGATTGAGAAGCGGCGGCGGTTTGGGGACGCTTCGGATCGGTGCCTGCGCGCAGCGCGACTGCCGCTGCGAGCGCGACCAGGCAGGCTGCAGCAGCGAGCTTTTTAGAATTGCGCGCGGTAATCATTTCGAAATCGCCCCCGCCGCAGCGGCTTTTTGCGGGTGATCCTTCAGGTTCTGGTAGATCGTTGCGACAAACCGGTCCGGCGTCCAGAAGCCTTTGAACGAGCCATAGAGAGGATCATAGTCTCGGGTGAGCTTCGAGGCGATCACCTCTTCGACGGTCTTCCCTTTATCGATCATGTCCTGAATGCGATCACGAATGATGATCATCATTTCCTGGTAATAAACCAGGTCGGCCTGGTCACAGATGCGGCCATGGCCGGGGATCACCATCGTGCCGCCTTCCTGTTTTTCAGCGGGGACGGTGATCTGGTAGATCAAGCGGTTAAGGCCGGCGATGATCCCCTGCACGGATCCGCCCCGGTCCACGTCGATGATGGAGTAGCCGGCCAGCGTGACAATGTCACCGGTACTCACCACATCGGAGCGGCGGAAGAACACCATGCTGTCGCCGTCGGTATGCGCATTGGGCTGGTGAATGATTTCGATCGCTTCGCCATTGAAGAACAGCTTTTTTTCGGCGTCGGTATACGCGTCGGTAGGCCAGGCTTTGCGCGGGGCTTTGTCTTTGCTGTCGGGCGCGCTCATGCGGTCCAGGAGCGTTTGATACGCGATGATCGTGGCGCCCTCCGCCGCGCTCGGCCCGATGTTGCCCACCACATTGCCTCCCGTAATCGTCACGCCTTGCCGGGCGATCGCTTCGTTGCCGCCGACGTGATCCGGATGGATGTGCGTATCAATGACGTAGCGGATGGGCTTTTGGGAGATCGTGCGGACGGCTGCGAGGACCTGGTCGCTGTTCGCAGCGACGCCCGTATCGACGAGCAAGACCCCGTCATCGCCCGCCTGCACCGTGATGTTGCCGCCCGCGCCGGCAATCATGTAAACCTTCCCTTGCACGTGCGCGACGTGAAGGGGACCGCTGTAGGGAGCGGGCAGCGGCGCAGCGTTTGCATGGGCGGCATCACCCGAGGCTGAACCGGCATTCGATCCGCGACGGGCGCTTTCCTGCCCGTAATTGGTTGCGGCAAAAACGACGGACAACAAAAAAAGGAATACCGCGAATAATCGCGCCGGGCGGATCTGCATCGTTTGCTGGCAGGGTGTCATCGATCCAGATGCTTTCCCTGGGGGCGCGGCAAGGTCTTCATGCTTTTCATTTTCGCGATGTATTCCGGGTACATCGTTTCGGCTCCCCCGCGCGTTGCTTCCGGCGGAATCCCATAGTTGGCCGGGAATTCCGTGAGAAACGTATTGGTTCCGGGCAAATGGGCTGGGACCACGCCTTCGGGCCGCTCCGTTTCATTCACGGATTCGCACGGATACGGGTCCATGTGCTGCTGCGGGTTATACGAAAAATCGGTGGTACGAATGAACGGCTCGGTGAGATAGACGGGATCGTAGATCAGCACGGCGACCGTAAGATAACTGCCGTGGCGCATGATGTGCGTGCTCACCGTAGCCCGGTCGCTGCGCGGAATGCCGTTCCGCCTGATCCAGCCTTCCTTCAGATGATCGGTGGTGATCGCAAGAATGTCGCCTTCCCACTTCCCGTGGAGAAACCCTGCCAGGTGTGCGGCGCAAAGTCGGGTGGATGCTGCGCCCGTCCATCCAGATGGTCTGCTCGGGGGCCTGCCACGAAATGTGCGTGCGAAAGGCGATCACCTGCTGGGTAGCCGGATCGGTATCCTCCCATATACGCAGCAGGGCGGGACCGCGCCACGCATAATCGGAAGGATGAGGACGGCACTGATTCTCGGGAAGTTGGAGGAGAGTGGCCGTCCAGGTGTCGGCCCGCAGGCGCGCGGCGTCGTTGATCGGAATCCCAAGATAGTCGCCGATTTCCGGGCCGGGGATGCGCTCCGGTTCGTCTTCGTGAAAGCGGTTATCCCATTCGCCGCTGGGATCGATCTGCGCTTTCAAGGGCAGGCTAAGCACTGCCAGCGCCGCCAGGGCCAAAAACAATGGTCCAATGGTTCCGATGAGCTGGACATGGACATGCGTTACGCTCCAGATTCTGGACAGGCTGGTTAATGCTTTCTGCGATATAACAGTCGTCCGTGTATCACGGGGAACGGCGGACTGTCAAACCACGCCATCAAACCACGCCATCAGGCCATGACTTCACAGGCTTGCAAAAAAGTGCGAACATCTTCGTCCGTTTGAGCGGGGGCGAACGGTTCCAGCTTGTCATTGTGTTCCGACCTTGATGATTTTGCGGCCCTCTGTAAAAGGACTCTGCTAATGGCCATTCTCTTGAGCAGCTTCATAAGTTTGTTGGTGATGGTGCTGGCCTCTTCTGCCGCAGTGGCTCAGTCCTCGCGTCCAACACAAACAGGTACGGGAATGGAGCACGATTTATCGGGGGTGTGGAGGCCGGGCTCAAGCGACCAATCCGAATCCGCGCCGATGACGGCGTCCGGGAAAGCTCAATTCGCGATCAATACGCAGGAACTCAAGCGAGACCGTCCGATCACGATCGATCCCGCTTATAGCTGCCATCCGCCGGGTTTGCCGCGCATCTATACCTACGGCGTCAGTCCGCTGGAAATCGTGCAGACGCCGCAACGCATTTTCATCTTCTTTGAATCGGCTCACATGTGGCGCGAGATATGGATGGACGGCAGGGACATGCCCAAGGATTCCGACCCTCTGTGGATGGGCTACTCCATAGGACATTGGGATGGCGGGGAGCTTGTCGTAGACACGGCCAACTTTAATGATAAAACCTGGGTGGATGGCCATGGCCATCCCCACAGTGACGGGCTCCAGGTGACCGAGCGGTTTCATCGAGTGGACCGTGGGCATCTGCGGATTTTCGTCACGATTGACGACCCGAAGTCATATACGGCGCCCTGGACCACGAAACGGGACTACACTCTGAAGCCCAACTGGGAAATTGGTGAAAATTACTGCATACCGGAGGACGAGGCGCGCTGGTTCAAGGAGAATATTCCATAAACCGGCGAAAAACCACACGTTATCGCTCGCATTTCGCGAAAGCCGACCGCGCCTGCCTTGGCGACTGTCGGACTGATGACCCGCGGCCCTGGGGCCACTTGGGGACCAATCCGATTCGAGATGCTCTGCGTACTCAGGCAGTGACCCTGCTCTTTTAAGCGTGCCCGGTCTGGTCAGGGTTTCGTGAAACTTTCACTGGCGGCCCGAATCCAATCGGCGTAACGTGGTGGCGTCTAGCCCCAGGGCCCAGTCCGGGTCAGCATCTTTTTTGCGAATGTTGCGTGACGCAAGAGGCTTGTCTGGGGTCAGCAAGTTTCGGGTAGAGGACGTACCCGATGCAGGTGCAGTTAATCTCACGAGCAGTTAATCTAATTCAGGAGGATAGTGGGGAACATGACAAAGTCGAACAAGTTTTTACTCACAGGTGCGGCTCTTGCGGGCTTGCTCGCCGGAAGCGCCAGCATCCAGGCTTCAACACTCGTTACCAGCGGCTTCGCTTCGCCTGGCGCACAAGCCAGCGGCGACACCAGCAAAACCCCTGTGGAAAAGCATGCTTGCAAGGGCCAGAACTCCTGCAAGGGTAAGGGCGGCTGCAAGTCGAGCGACAACGGCTGCAAAGGCAAGAATTCCTGCAAGGGCAAGGGCGGCTGCGCTACTGACGGCACCAAGATGCCCGGACACTGACAACTTGTCAATTTCCTGGTAGGACGGGCTGGTTTGCGTGACTGGCCCTGCTCACAGCTTTCCTAACGGGAACTGGACATGCCAGCCAATCGATTCAACGGCTTCACCGACTACGGCATCGGCATCGGCCTGCGCGTGCCGCATTACCAGCACATTCTCACCCGCAAGCCGGTGGTCGACTGGTTCGAGATCATCTCCGAAAATTTCATGGTCGACGGCGGGCGGCCGCTTGAAGATCCTCGACCAGATCCTGGAGCAATACCGGGTCGTGCAGCATGGCGTTTCGATGTATTTCGGCTCGGCCGAGAAACCTCAATCGCGAGCATCTGAAGCGGCTGAAAGCCCTGGTGAAGCGCACCAAGACACCCTGGCTTTCCGACCATCTTTGCTGGGGCAGCGTGGACGGCCGCTACACGCACGATCTGCTGCCCATGCCCTACACGTTCGAAGCCGCGCAAGATCACGGCGCAGAAGATCCGCGAGGTGCGGGACTTTCTGGAAGTGCCGATCGCGGTGGAAAACGTCAGCAGCTACGCGGAGTTTCACGTTTCCGAAATGACCGAGTGGGAATTCCTGAACGAAGTGGTCGAGCGGGCCGACTGCGGCATCCTGCTCGACGTGAACAACATCTACGTCTCGTCGCAGAACCACGATTTCGATCCCTTCGAATATGTGAACAACGTTCCGCGCCGAGCGCGTCGCGCAGATTCACATCGCCGGGCATTCCAAATACCGAAAATACATCCTCGACACGCACGATCATCCGGTGATCGATCCGGTCTGGAAGCTCTACGCGCGCGCGATCGAGCGCGCGGGCCAGACCGCCACGCTGCTGGAATGGGACGACCGCATCCCGTCTTTCGACGAAGTCCACCATGAAGCGCTGAAGGCCAAGAAATTCCTCGGCAACGCTCGCTTGCGAAAGCCGTATGAAACTGGCATGAAACTGCGCGAACTTCAGCGACGATGGCGCGCGCGGTGATGCAGCCTCTCACCGTGGGCGAGCGCATGCAGCCGAAGCGACCGATGGGCGGTCAATGCGCGCTGTGGCCGGCCGAGTTCATCAAGCCAAACGACCGGCTAAGATCCTTCGAGCGCCTGGAAATCTACAATCGGCAGTATTGGTTCCGCCTGCTCTCCGCATGAACGAGGATTTTCCCGGATTGCGCTCGGTGCTCGGCGGCCAGCGCTTCGAAGCGATGTGCAAGGCTTACCTGGTGGATTGCCCCTCGCGCTCGTTGGCGATGCTCAAGCGCTGCAACTTCTTTGCGGTCTTTGTCGGCATCGAAAGCCCGGATACCGAAACGCTGATCGCGATGCGCAAGAAGCAGAATACCCGCCGCAGCATCGGCGAGAGCGTCCACAAGATCTATCACGCCGGCATGTTCGTAACGGCGGGCTTCATCGTCGGTTTCGACAGCGAGCGGGTCGGTCGCCGAACCGATGATCGAATTGATCGAGAAAGCTGCGATCCCGATCGCCATGGTGGGCTGCTCTACGCGTTGCCGAATACGCAGCTGACACGAAGGCTCGCTCGCGAGGGCCGCCTCCATGTCGACCACGATTCCGCCGGCCGGAAAGGGCGATCAATGCACCGCGGGCGTGAATTACGAGACTAAGCGCTCGCGGCTGGAAATACTGCGCGACTACCGCCAGGTACTGGAGAGCATCTACGATCCGACGCGTTTTGCGGCCGCCTGGGAGCGGTAGCCGGCAGCTCGATTGCTCGGGCCGCCAAGGAACTGCCGGAGGGCGACATCAGGCGGCGGCTCTCCACCATCAACATGGTGCATGAGCTGTTGTCGCGGCTGCCGGAAGGCCGCGAGCGGTTCTGGAAGGCGTTCACCACCTGCATGTCGAAGAACCCGCAGTCGGTGCGCGCCATCGTGACGCTGATGGCGTTCTATCTCCATGTCGGGCCCTATTCTCGCTACGTCATGAAACAGATCGATCGCCAGATCGAGGATCTGGAAGCGGGTCGTTTTATCGCGCCGAAATTGCTGCCGGCAGTGGTGCCCGAAGCGGCGATCCCGGAGCCGATCGCGGTCAACGCCTAGCCGATCACCGAGACAACCGGCGCGACGCCCGGGGACTGTTTGGGAAATTGTCCAGGCGTCTCGGCGATCGCGCGGATTTGGCAAACTAACCCGAAAATAACGAAAGTTTCGGAGAATGGCGCCGAAACAGGACGATCCGAGGAGCCGCCTTGTGGCCTGGTCGAAGACGCAGACGTTTTTCGAGAACGACTGGCACGACGGCAACGTCCCGATCATGGGGCCGCGCACGCACGGCGCCTGGCTCGGCACCTCGGTATTCGACGGCGCGCGCGCCTTCGAAGGCGTCACGCCGGACCTCGATCTGCATTGCGCGCGGATTAACGCGTCGGTGAAGGCGATGTTTCTCAAGCCGGTTGTGTCGCAAGAGACCTGGATGGGGCTCGTGCGCGACGGCCTTAAGCGCTTCGATCGCGATGCCGAGCTTTATATCCGGCCAATGTATTGGGCCGAGGAGGGCGCCCCCGGCGGCGTGCGGCCCGATCCGGAATCCACCAATTGGTGCCTCTGCATCCACGATGCGCCGATGCCAAAGCCCGCAGGCATCGCGATTACACTGTCGCCGTTTCGTCGGCCGACCCGCGAATGCGCGCCGGTCGACGCTAAAGCCGGTTGTCTCTATCCCAACAATGCGAGGGCGCTGATC
>CAVOOP010000004.1:0-11466 GCA_963697575.1 uncultured Acidobacteriota bacterium
AAATCGGGCCGAAACTCACCAGAAAACGCTAACTGCGCGAAAAATCCCTCGCTGTTGCAGCAATCCGGCCACTGGCAGGATTAAAAAGGAATGTCCTCGTCGGAAATTTCCGGTCCCGCGCCATGCTCTTCCGGGAGAGCCCCGGCATCAAACTCATCGGCTGGCCGCGCATGACCACCGCCCGCCGCCCCGGCTCCCGCTCCGGCCGCCGCGCTATCCGCCCGTGACGTCAGCATTCGCATCACGTTCGCCACGATCTCAGTAGTGCTCTTTTTTTGCCCGTCCGCTTGTCTTCCCATTGGCGCGTTTGAATGCGGCCCTCGATGTAAACGAGCATCCCCTTTTTCAAGTACTGCTGCGTGATTTCCGCGAGCTTTCCCCACAGCACGATGCGGTGCCATTCGGTTCGCTTCTGCCGTTCGCCCGCGCGGTCTTTGTAGGTCTCGTCGGTCGCCAGCGTGAAGTTAGCCACCGCTTGCCCGCCCGACGTATACCGCGTTTCCGGATCGCGTCCCAGCCGCCCCACGAGTATCGCTTTGTTCACAGACATGCCCGGGAGTATAGCGTAAAAATTCTTCGGGAGGAAATCACTCGGCTTCGGCAACTAGGGATCCCGGAGGACGGCAAATTGATTGTGCCGAACCCGTGAGGAGAGTACGATGCGCCGGTTAGAACGCTCTTCGTGGGAGAAATTTAATGTCGCGTCCGTTTCGAATGAGCTTCATGCTGCTCGCTGCCGCAATCGGCGCGCTATCGCTATCCGCGAATAGATCTCAATCCCTCGCTGACACCCAGGCTGCGTCCCTGCCCAACCCATATCGCGCCGGCGAAGCTTTCGGGCGCCTTCCCAAAGGGCGGAAGTGGGGCTCGACCAGCGCCGTAACCCTCGATTGCAAGGGCCATATCTGGGTCGGGGAACGATGCGAGAAAAACAGCTGCGCCGGTTCTACCTCGATTCCATCCTCGAATTTGATTCTTCCGGAAAGCTCCTCAAGAGCTTCGGCGGAGGATTGCTCGCCGTTCCGCACTCCATCTACTTTGATAACGCCGGAAACATCTGGGTGACCGATTCCGGCGAGCTCGCCTTCCCGGCGCGCCCGCGCCGATCCCGCCACATGCGGCTAAAGAGACAAAGGGCCACATCGCCATCAAGTTCAGTCCCGAAGGCAAGATATTAATGACTTTCGGGAAGCCGGGCGTCAGCGCGAGAAGGTCCCGATACATTCCAGGAACCAAACGCGGTTGTGGAGGGAGCCAATGGCGACCTCTTTGTTCCGACGGACATATCCCTCATAAGGGCAGCGCACGTATCGTGAAATTCACAAAGACGGCAAGTTCATCAAGCAATGGGGAGGACTGGGATCGGCGCCCGGCCAGTTCGACGTTCCCCATGCTTTAGCGCTCGATTCCAGGGGACGCCTGTTTGTAGCCGACCGCGCCAACAAGCGCATCCAGATCTTCGACCAGGATGGAAATTTCTTGACACCTGGCCGCAGTTCGGATCGCCGAGCGGGATTTTTATCGACCGCAACGATGTCATGTATGTTTCAGACTCGCAGGCGGAGTGGACGGACCCAAAGGCTGACAGGTATAACCCGGGCTTCGAGCACGGAGTTCATATTGGAAGCGCCCGGGACGGCAGGGTCACCGCCTTCATCCCCATGCCGGTGCCGCCGAATGGCGACAACGCCCCGGAAGGCATCGCGGCCGAGTCATGGGCAATATCTATATCGCGCGAGACCATCGTTCGGGGAGTCTGGAAATATACAAAGAAGTGATCCGGCCTCGCGGCTGAGTCTGTGGCGCAGCTCATTGCGCCGCCATCTGTTAGAATCCGGCATCACGAATCCAACGCGTGCCGGAGATGAACCGATGAAACAGCCGCAAAATTTCGAGAACCACGTAAAAATCGTGCCGGTCTTCATGGCGGCCCTGGGCATTTTTGCCATCAATCTGCTTTGGTCGATTTTCCGGGTGATTCACTCCTTCTCCGCGGAGACCGTAATTTCCCTCCTCCTCGCGATCGCCTTTCTGCTGGGTTTCTTCTGCGCGCGGACTTTTGCCCTCACCGTCCAGGACCGTGTGATCCGGCTCGAAATGCGTTTGCGTCTGCAAGCAATCTTGCCGCCCGGCTTGCAGGCGCGCATCCCGGAATTTGATTTGGACCAGTTGATCGCGCTGCGTTTCGCAGGCGACACAGAACTGCCGGAGTTGGCCAGGAAAGTACTCGATGAGAAACTCAGCGACCGGAAGGCGATTAAGAAGATGGTGCGGGATTGGCAGCCGGATTTGCTGCGGGCGTAAGCGGCCGGCAGAATGGCAGGACGGCGGTCGCTCGGCCCGGCGTGCCGCGGGTTTGACACAGTTACTGGCGCGCAGCGGGCGGCCGCGGGGCGGTAGCGCCGATTTCGCGGAGCTTGGCCTGGGCGCGCCTCGCTTCGTCGGAACCGGCGAAGCGCCGTTCCACCTCACGCAGATCCCGCACGGCGGAAGCCTTCAATCCAAGTTCCAACTCGGCCATCCCCTTCTTGTACAGGGAAGCCGCCAGCTTGAAACTCCGCGGGTAGTTCGTCAGCACGGTGTCGTAGGAGGCGATCGCATTATTAAAATCGTTCTGCGCGTAATAGATCTCGCCCAGATAGAACTGCGCGTTCGACGCGAGGTCGTTGGCCGGGAAGTTCTTCATGTAATCCGAAAACTCCTGCCGCGAGAGATCGTATTTCCCGCCGGTAAAGTCCCGCAAAGCGTTCTGGTAAAGAGTATCGGCTGAAATCCCAGGCATCCCGGAAGGCATCGACGTAGCCTGTCCCGGTCCCGCTGCTCCGGCCGCCGGAGGTGTTGCGCCGGGGGCCATCGGAGCGCCCGGAGAAGCGCCGCCCGCGGGCGCGTTCCCGGAAACTTTTGCGTCGATGCTCTGAAGTAAATTCTGCATATCGGTCATTTGCTGTGAAAGTTTGCCAACGCGAGCCTGCACTTCTTGCAGGTTGTCTTGCAGTCCTTGCGTCGTCTGCGTCACGGAGCTGATGCTGGACCCCGTGTTCGCCTGAACCTCCTGCACCACTTTCTGCAGCGAACCCATTTGCCCGTTGAGCTGATTCACGCCATCGAGCGACTGCTGCACGAGCGTTTTCAGCGTGGCGTTATTCGTGTCCACGGCGCTTCGCAGGTCCTGCTGTTGCTGCAAGACCTGGGAAACCTGCTGTTGAAGTTCCACAATTTCTCGCGACACCGCGCTGGCGGGCTGGGGCGAAAGCACGACACCGCCGAGAGCGCCGAAACACGCACTCACGATTCCAACAATGAACCATTGTTTACGCAAAAGGACCCCTCCTTCTGTTGACGACCGGATTCGCCACCAGTTCAAATCGTAGCGGCCCGGTCTTTCAGAGATATTGTGCCACGGATGTTGTTTTGTAGGATGCCTGCTTCGCAAGCCGCGCCCTATGCCGGCGAAGTGTGAGGCGGCGAGCCCCTCTTGCGAGCCGCCGTTCCGAGCCCGCCGCCTCAATCGACAGTTTCCTAATGGGCCATCACAAAGTGCGCTCGCCGGTTCTGCTGCCAGCAGTTCTCATCATGTTCCATGCAGAACGGCCGCTCTTTGCCCCAACTGATGGTTTCAATTCTGTCGCCGGTAATGCCGAGCGAGATCAGATAATTCTTGGCCGCTTCCGCTCGCCGCTGGCCCAGTCCCAGGTTGTACTCGGTCGATCCCCGCTCGTCGCAGTGGCCTTCGAGTGACAGGCGCACCTGCGGATACGAGCGCAGGAATTCCGCGTCCTTGGTGAGAGCTTCGCGCGCATCCGGCCGCAAGTCGGACTTGTCGAGATCGAAGAACGCGTCCTTCACGTTCTGGTCGAACAACTCCTGAACGTTGGGAGGCCCGGAAGGCGGCGCTGCTGCCGGGGCGTTCGGAGCGTTCACGTCCACCCGCGCGCTCGCCGTCGCCGTGCCGCCCGATCCTGTCGCCGTGATCGTATAGGTCGTCGACTCGCTCGGATTCACAGGAGTTGATCCTTGCGGCGCGACTTTGCCGACGCCCGGCTCGATGTCCAAATCCGTCGCGGCGGTGGAAGACCACGAGAGCGTCACTGTTTGTCCGGGACGAATCGATGCCGGCGAAGCGTTGAGCGTCACCGTCGGCTGTGCTGCGGGGGCCGGGGGAGGGGCCGGCGGCGGCGCCCCGACTTGCTTCTTGCAGCCAGCGATGAAAGAAATAGATGCCGCGAGTCCCAACAGCAACATGCACCTTCCGAAGAGTACTATGCTGCATCGATTGCCTCCTTCGACGCCCCGGGAGATCAAAGCAGGGTCGTCGAGCATGAACTTTTACGTCCGTGGTTAAATCTCGGAACGTCGCCAAAAACTGCGATAAATCGGAAATTGCTCTGGCTGAGCGGTGCTTCAGCCGGACTTCGAAAAGCGGAATCGCCTAGCCAGCTATCTTGGTTTGCTGCACGTCGCCAGAACCACGATGCTACTTGCTTCCTCACTTCGGAGACCAGTTCGGTGATTCGTTTTGTCCCTGATAAGTTAACTGACGCGGCTGGCTCCCATCGGCCAGCATGGACCAGATCTGCCGCGTGTCCCGTGCGTGTCGATTCAAATACGAGGTGCCGCCCGTCGGGCGCCCAGCTGGGGCGCTCGTTCCTGCCCGCATCCCGCGTCAATTCCACCAATTGGTGGCTCACGATGTCCATCGCGTAAATGTCGTAATTTCCGTTGGGCCTGCGCCAGCTGAACGCCACCAGTTGTCCGTTGGGCGACCATGCAGGATCGATTACGTAGCCCTTATCCGGCAGGTCGATCTTCTGCACGTCCGATCCGTCGGAGTTCGAAAGGTACAGCACCGGAGATCCCGCCGCGGTCGCTCACAAAGACGATTTGCTTCCCGGTTTTTGGATTCCATGCCGGCGACGTGCTCACGCCCGCCGCAAACGTCACGCGGTGAAGGTGCGCGCCCGTCAGATCGGAGACGTAAATTTCCGGATCGCCGCCCTGGCTCGACATGAACGCGATCTGCGACCCGTCCGGCGACCATGCCGGAGAGCGTTCGTGCCCGCGATATCGCGGAAACGAAATCAGCCGGTTCGAATCCGTCGAGTAAATGCAGATTTGCGCCGACGTAATCCCCCGGAAAGGCACGTAGCACGTAAACGCGATCCGCGTGGAGTCCGGCGACCAGCGCGGCGTCAGCGAAATGGATTTCAGCGTGGTGATCTGGTGCTGGTTCGCGCCGTCGTAATCCATCACCCAGATTTCCTTGTTGCCGCTCTTCTCGCTGGCGTAGGCGATTTGCGTCTGCGCGATTCCCGGCAGCCCGCCGCTCAGCACGCCGATAATATCGTCCGCAAACTGATGCGCCAGGTGCCGCGCATCGGCGTCCTTCGCCGCGCCCCGGTAAATCTTCTGCAGCGCGAGCGGCGCCGTCGGGATTGTGCACGTCGGAAAGAAACCCGGCGACCGCCAGATTCGCCCCATCCGTCGGTCATGTTGCCGTACGCCACCATGTACGCGTTCGCCGGCGCGGCGGCCCAAGTCCGCCGCGTTCATCTCGCTCGGCTGGCTCGGAACCTGCGTCGGATAGAAGCTCGGGCTCACCATGTCCAGCACGCCGGAGTATTCCAGGTCGGACCAGAGCACGTCGTGAAATGTTTTTTCCAGCGGCTGCGCCGCGGCGTGTTCGCACCGCAATATCGGGAGCCGCCAGCCGCGCCTTCGTGACTCCAAGCCCCGTGCCCGTCTTGAACCAATCCTGCGCCGCCTGCGGGAAGGGAAGTAAGCAGCGCCAGAATTACAAGTGCAGCCAACCCTGAGAGGAACAATCAATTTTCGATTCATTTATAATCGCCTCGATTTAAAGTCCGGCAAAACGCAAAAGCCTCCTGCACGCCGCAGCTACCGCTTGAAATCGAACCAGAACTCCACATTCACGCTCGACCCGGAATACGCCGGCGGCAGCGCCTGCAGCGGGCTTGAATCCTTCACCGCGCGCACCGCCGAAGTGTCCACCGAATAATTGTTGCTGCGTTGCGTCGATCTGAATGTTCGTCACCGTGCCGTCGCGCAAAATCGTAAACATCACCACCACCCGCGGCGCCGCCGAAACGTTGGGATCCACCGTCGATTGCAGCCAGTTGCTGCTGACTCGCCGCTGCACCGCCTCCACATACCACGAAAACCGCGACCCAAAATCTCCGCCGCTCACGCCGTTGAAGCTCAGTCCCCCTTGCGTCGTCCCTTGCCCCATCGCAAACGAAGAAGTGGGAATCGCCGGCGAGCGCCACCTCCGCCGTAGGGAACCGCATTGGGCGGTGGCGGAGTGGGATTCTCGAGAATCTTCGAAGGCCGCGTAATTATTTTGGGAGGCGGCTTGATGGCCTTGAATTTCGGGATCGGCAGCGCGTCCGGTGGCGGCGTCTCGATCTTGCGGCGGCTCCGCTTTGTAGAGCCCCTTCGAGTTATCGACCACGCGGCTGGTCGTCGGAACATCCGGGATGCGGCAGCGGGATCGCCGGCACGTTTCCCACCAGCCCCACCGTCACCGATCCGCCCGGCCCGCCCCAGGAATCGCCGCTGTGCGAGTGGATCACGCCATAACACGGCCAGCCCCGCCAGCGCGCAATGCAACAGCACGGACAACGAAAGCGGCATCTTGTAGCTGTCGGCTGGTCGATATGCGTCGGCGTATGCCATTTTCATTTCACTGAGATTGCCCGCGCTCGTTCAACGGTTGCGTCACCACGCTGATATTCTGAATGCCCGATTGCCGCAGCGAATCCACCACCGTGGCCCAGCTTCCGAAGGGAACCGTTTCGTCGCAGCGCACGTACACCGCTTGTTTCGCCACGTCCTTCGATTGCGACGCGATCTGCTTCCCGATTTCGTGGATGTTCACCGGCTTGTCGTTCAGATAGACGCGCTGCGATCGGTCGATCGTCACCACCATGCGCACTTCGGTCAGCTCTTTCACCGTTTTGGTTTTCGGCACGTCCACGTCGATGCCCGACTGCAGGATCGGCGCCGTGATCATAAAAATGATCAGCAGCACCAGCACCACGTCGATAAAGGGCACCATGTTGATTTCCGAAAGCGAGGTGCCGGTTTCGCGTTGGATTTGCGGCATAAGGGAAATCTAGGCGCTGTACAGCGTTTCGATCTTCGCGACGAACTCCGACGCGAAATTGTCCATCCGCGCCGAGACGCCGCGAATGCCGTGGAGGTAGTGGTTGTAGGCGATCAGCGCCGGGATGGCCGCGAAAAGGCCCGCCGCCGTGGTGATTAGAGCCTCGGCAATGCCCGGCGCCACGGCGCGAAGGCTGGCCGTGCCCGCGTCGCCCAGTCCGGCGAACGCGTCCATCACGCCCCACACCGTGCCGAAAAGTCCGATGAATGGCGAAACCGAAGCGATCGTCGCCAGCCAGGACATTCCGCTCTCCAGCCGCCGCACTTCGTCGCCTGCGGCCACCTGCATCTCGACGCCCACGGCGCTCGGGTTCTTCACCTTGCCGCCGCGCGGGATTTGCCCCGTCCAGTTGCGCTCGCAGTTCCGCGTAGCCCGCGTCATAGACGGTGATCAGCGGAGTTCCGCCCGACCCTGCGCGCAACGTTCGCGGATCGGGCAGCGTGCCGCCGGCCCGGAACATTTGCAGAAAACGGTTGGTCTTGCGATTGACTCCGCCCAGCTGAACCGATTTTTGAAAGATGATCGCCCAGGAAAAGATGGAAAGGAGTAATCAGGATTCCGAGGATGACGCGCGCCACACCGCTCGTTTGCTCCAGTAACGTGAGCGGGCTGGCAAATAAAAGCAGTGCCAAGCCAGAAATTGTTTTCCCCCTCAGGAAAAAGTGCCGCAACTCGGCCAAAGTCACCAGCCAAAGTTACCGTAGCACACGCATCCCATAGGGTCAAACACCGTTCCGTCGATTGACGAAATTTGTCTGTGCCCGAAACGCCATACAGTAAAAGACTTATATGGCAGCACGCTTGCCCGCCGCGCTCTCGAGCACGTGTACGCGGGCACCCTCCGGCTCTTTTCGCCGCCAGCCCTCCGCCGCATCCTAAGAATCCTATGACAATCCTTGCGCCGCAGAGAAAGACGATGCCAGCCGCAGCTTTCGCAGCATCGAGCGCTTCTTTTCCTGGTGTGACTGCATGCGCCGCAAGATATCGTCCAGCGTGCGCACCGCCTCCACAATGTAAGGGCCCTTGTTGAGCATCACGCACTCCGCCCGCTCGCCCATCGCCGCGTCGGTAATCTCCGAGCGTGACGGAATCCCGGACTTGGCCAGCGATTCCAGAACCTGCGTGGCCCAGATCACCGGCAATGCGCCGCCTCGCAAATCCACAAAATTTCCTCCTGCACCTCCGCCAGCCTCTGGTATCCGCACTCGATGGCGAGGTCTCCGCGCGCGATCATCACACCCACGGCCCGGGTCCGCATGGCGGCCAGAAGTATCCGCGGAAGGTTTGCAAATCCCTGGCGCGTTTCAATCTTCAGAATGATCGCCATGTCCTTGGCGCCCAGCTTCGCAAGCTCGGCCTGCAGATCGCGCACATCCGCTTCGCTGCGCACAAACGAAAAGCCCACGATGTCGGCGTTCTGCACAATGAATTCGAGCGCCTTCAAATCGTCCGCCGTCAGTGACGCGATGCGCAGATCGGTCTCCGGAACGTTGATGCCTTTCTCGGCGCCAAGCTTGGCCCCGGAAGCCGGGGCATGCGTGATCTCCACGGTCACCTGGTCGGGCGCTGCTCCCTTGATGACTCCGCCGATCTTCCCATCGTCAAACCAGATCGGCTCGCCCTCCCGCACGCAATCAAAGAATTCGCCGAGCGTGACGCCGATATGCGCTGGACTCACGAGCTTCTTGTTCTCGTCATATTGCGCCGGCTGGCCGGGCTGGAGCGAACGTGCAAGCACGAGGATGTCGTTCTTCTTCAGGCGGAGTGTTTGCGCTGTCGGCGGCATCGGCCCGATGCGCGAGAAGCGCGGCCTCGCGGCCTCGGCGCTTTGCTCTGCGCCCGGTTTCGGCGTCGCTTCCGAGGCGTTCACCGCTTCGAGAACCAGGTCGGGCGCCAAATAAGCCGTACGGGAAGCCTCTGCCCAGCCGCTGTTCCCTGAAATCTCGGTCACCGTCATGAACCGCCTCGCCCCGCGCGTGTCCGTGAATCGGATGCGGGTGCCCGGTTCGAGGCCCGCCAGCCAGTCGCCCGGAACCGGGACAATCGCATCCGCAGTGGAAGGCGGCATCTCCGGCTTCGCCTCGGGCGTCAGCCATATCCGCGCCGGGGATTCCACCCTTCCGTAGGAATCGCGCTTCGGCCGGTATTTCACAACCGCAGGGCCATCCTGTATCGGCCCCGTGCGCAGCTTAGGACCAGCCACGTCCATGCAAACCTTGCAAGGTTTTCCGGTTTCCTTGCTCGGCGCGGCGAAGGTTGCCTATCATCCCCGCCCACGCCTTTGGCCCATCGTGCGCGCAATTGATGCGCATGCAGTTCATGCCGCTCGCCACCAGATCGCGAACCAGTTCATAGTCGCGCCTGCCTCGGACGGCATGGTGACCATGATGCGCACGCCGCCGGCCTTCCGGCGCCGCCCCCAGCAGCGCCACCGTGTTTTTCTCCAGGAGTTTCTGCCCCTCTTTCGAAGCGACCTGCGGTTTTTTGCTCTCCTGCGGCGGCCCGTCCGTTCCCGCAAGCTGCGCCAGCACATCCATCACATTGTGCAGTGCGCTGATCACGTGAGATTCGGTGCGGCCCGAGCGAAGAGAGCCCCATGCCCGCAAGCTGCTCCTGCAACTCGCGAATGTCGTGGCGGCGCAGCGCCAGGTAGTGGAGAAGATTGCGGGCGCTCGCGCGATGTTCCGGATGCACGTCCGCCTCAACCGGAAGGCCATCGGCCTCTAAATGCAGCATCTCCGCGCGCAAGAGCTCCAATTGGTGGATAAGCTCGTTTAGTTGAGAGGAATCGTAGCCGCGCATAATCGGAGGGATTAAGAGTCTGTGTGACAACCCGCGTTTTTCGTCAGGGCACGGATTCATCCGTGCCGCAAATGCCGAAAAATCAATGCGGCTTCAGCCGCTGAGGTACGATTTAGCCAGTTCTCACACAGGCTCATTAAGCCTAAGCCTTGCCCTTAAGGCCGAAGCGCTGAGCTTAGCAGCCGAACATGAATATCGGATAAACGCTCGAAGCTCAAGCTGTTCGGCCTGCGGCACCGCGAGTGGTTACTACCTGCGCCTCATCGCACCGGCATCAGCGGCTTCAATCCCTCCGGCAATTGCTGGTCGAAGGCCGTCATCTCCGCCGCCGTTGCGGTATAGAGAGTCATCAACTCCACCAGGTCCACCGTGCCCCGCCGTCCAAACAGCCGCAGAACCTCGGCAAAAGTCGCGGACGAAACATTCTCTTGGCCAAACATCCCGCGTCCGAGATTAATGATTGCCGTCTCCTTCTCGCCCAGGCCCACCGCCGGTTTGTCGTATTTGATGATGTCGATGATTTCCGGCTCGATATGGCGCGGATCGTGTTCGGATCCCGCCCATGCGTTTCCCATTCCGTCCATTCATACTGGCAGTCCCTTTCGCGCGCCGTCACCAGAACCGCAATCTCCATGACGCGATCGGGCAATCCTGCTTTGTACCTCATGTAGCGGTGGGCTTCGCCCAGCGGCTTGGCGACTTTCGGGTCGTACAGACGCACGCTGGGCTGCTCGCGGGGCGCCGATGGGTGAGTAAATCGTCGAAAACCGCCTTGCCGTAATCGTCCATATCCTCGCGTTTCGGCAGCGGCAGCCGGTTCCGCGAATCCGGATAGACATCCTCAGGCAGCGGCGCCGCGGCTGGCGCGCACGGCCGTGCTGCTCACCGGCTTCCATGGGCGTTCTTCCCGGCTGGAAGCAATGGCTTCTGTCCCGGCATGAATTGCTGGTCGAAAGCGGTCATTTCCGGTCTGCACGCCGAATAGCCTGCCATCAGCTCCACGATATCGACGGTGAGCCGGGGCCCGAACAGCCGCAGCACCTAGGCAAAAGTCGCGGAGGAAACCTTCTTCTCCCCCAGCATCTCGCGCCCCAGCGCAATGATCGCTGTTTCCTTCTCCCCCAGGCCCTTCACCGGTTTGTTGTACTTGATCAGGTCGATGGTGGATCGCTCGATATGCCGCGGATCGGTCGCGTTCCGCCCATCCATTTCCCACTGCGTCCACTCGAACTGGCAGTCCATTTCCCGCGCCGTCACCAGCACGGCAATCTCCAGCAGTCGGCTGGGCAACCCCGTTTGGTTTTTCAGGTAGTAACCCGCCTCGCTCATCGGCTCGGCCAATGGAGGATCGTAGAGCCGCGGCAGCGGATGCTGTGATTTGCCGGTCATATCATCGAAAATCTTTTTGCCGTCGTCGTCCACATCTTCGCGTTTCGGCAAGGGAAGCCGGTTTCCGCGAATCGGCATAGACGTCCTTGGGA
>CAVOOP010000005.1:0-405646 GCA_963697575.1 uncultured Acidobacteriota bacterium
AGTTTCTCAGCGGCGCCCGCCGGGGCTGCGGCCGAGTCGGCTCCGCTCGCCTGATTCCGCGCATGACTTGTCGCGCATAACGCAGCGACCACAATAACCGCCAGCAAAACAGCGCCAATGTGTTTCACAAAAAGTCTCAACACGCCCATATCCACAGCTCCCATTTGAAAGCGCGCACGTCTCAGCCTTTCGGCCGGGCCATAACTTACACCCTAGCGCGGAGGAAGCAACGATTTTTGTCCCGCGGGCAGTTGCTGTTCGAAGGCGGTCAGCTCCACGCAGGTTGCCGACCACTGCGCCAGCAGTTCCACCAGGTCCACCGTCCCGCGCCGCCCGAATAAACGAACTGCATGCGCGAACGTCTCCTGCGAAACCCTCTTCTGCCCGAACAGTTCGCGCCCGAAAGTGATGATGAGCGCTTCTTTCTCACCCAGGCCCGCCACCGGCTTCTCGTATTTGATGACGTCGATGATTTCCGGGTCGATATGCCGCGAGTCCTTCAGGTCCCGCCCGTGCTTCTCCCAGATCGTCCACAAAAACGGGCTATTCACCTCGCGCGTCGTCACCAGAACCGCGATCTCGGTCAGTTGATCCCCAAATCCGGTTCCCGACTTGAGGTAGTTCTGCGCGTCATTCAGCGATTGCGCCAGCCTCGGGCTATAGAGCCGCACGGAAGCCTGCTGCCCGTGCGTCATCGCACCGAAAATCTTCTTGTCCTCATCGCTCAGCCCGTCGCCCGTCGGCACCGGCAGCCGGTTGAGCGATTCCGGATCAATGTCCCCGGGAAGCGAAGCCGCGGCCGCACCGCCCGCAGCCTCCGTGCCACCCGCAGACCCCGTGCGAGACCCAGCCGTCTGCGCGCAGGAAGCCCCAGCGCATAGCAAAGCCGCGACACCCACCAGCCAAATCACTCCGAGGTTTTTCAGCATCTTCATATCGATCCCCCAAGAAGTCCTTCAACAATCACAGCAAAGCCCCCGCATCCCAGAGCCTTTCCGGCTGCCCCACCCTACGCTGTATAGGGTTGGGCTTTTCCGCCATATCGCACCCGCCAAACCAAATGTGTCCAGCTTCTCCATCTCGCGTGAAGGTTCTTCGTACCGCCGCCGTCCCGCCGTCTCCTCTTCGCGTGAGCTTCCTCACAGCAGCCGGGAGCATTTTGCACGCTCCCCGCCCGCCCCCCTTGCGCTTTTCAAGGTTGGTCTTCGACGCATGGGATGTGAGAGCCTGCGCCGCGCACGAAAGATTCGTAGTTCCTTCTTTTCCTTTCGTTGTCATCCCGACAGAGCGAAGCGACGAGAGTGGGGCTTCGATGCATGGGATGTGAGAGCCTGCGCCGCGCACGGAAGGTTCGTAGCTCCTTCTTTTCCTTTCGTTGTCATCCCGACAGAGCGAAGCGACGAGGGATCTCTCTTCAGCGTTTCAAACATGTGCACGCCGCCACAAACGTTGCGCGTCCGATAGTGCTTCTGGAATGGGATGGCGTTACGCCGCAGCGTCTATCGTTCGCCGTCACTCCTAATCAAGGTTTTACTCTCCCGACGGCGCGCTAGAGTGCGCCCTTCGAAGGTTTTCCCTCCTCTACTTCCTCTGCCTCCTCCGCCTCACTTTTCGCTGTGCTAAAATGCCCCAACAGCCATGAGCAAAGCCTTCGACGTCGCCCTCGACGCTCTTTCGCCCAAAGCGTCTCCTGATCCAGCCCCCCAGGTGCACGCGCGGCACGCCTACGCGAAGCTCTCCAACCGCGAGGCAAACTCGCAGTTTGCCGCTCCGTCCGGCAAGTCCTTCTACATCGAAACCTTCGGCTGCCAGATGAACGCCCACGACTCCGAAAAAGTCTCCGGCGTCCTGCTCTCGCCGCGGCTACCGCGCCGTCGACACGCCCGCCGAAGCCGAGCCTGGTGCTCTACAACACCTGCAGCATCCGCGAAAAAGCCGCGCACAAAGTCTTCTCGCGCCTCGGCGAATGGCGCACCGCCGCGCGCGAGCCGGTAAAATCATCGGCGTGCTCGGTTGCGTCGCGCAGCAGGAAGGCGAAGAAATCTTCGAGCGCGCCCCCTGGGTCAGCCTGGTCTGCGGCTCCGCGAGCTACCAGAAGCTCCCGGAGCTGATGGACGAACTCGAAGCCGGCGGCCGCCGCGTTACGGGCCTCGATCTCGACACCGACGAAACCTTCGAAACCGAAATCACCCGCCGCGACAATCCCTTCCGCGCCTACATCACCATCATCGAAGGCTGCGACTACGCCTGCTCCTACTGCGTCGTCCCGCACACGCGCGGCCCCGAACGCAGCCGCCCCAGCGACGCCGTTCTCGCCGAAGCCCGCCGCCTCGCCGACGCAGGCTACACCGAAATCCAGTTGCTCGGCCAGACCGTCAATTCCTATCGCGATCCTTCGCCGCGCGGCAGTGGAATTTCGTCGGACCTGCTGCGCGCCGTCGCGGAGGTGCCGGGAATTCGCCGCGTGCGCTTCACCACGTCGCATCCCAACGATTTCACTCGCGAGATCGTCGAAGCCATCGATGAAATTCCCGCGCTCTGCGATCACATCCATCTGCCCGGTGCAATCGGGCTCCACGCGCATTCTTCGCGCCATGCGCCGCACCTACACGCGCGAGGAGTATCTCGAAAAAATTTCCTGGATTCGCGCCGGCGCGCCGCCCCATCAGCGTCACCAGCGACATCATCGTCGGCTTCCCCGGCGAGACGGAGCAGGATTTCGAAGACACGCTCACCCTGCTCGATGCCGCTCGACTACGACGGCGTCTTCGCCTTCAAGTATTCGCCGCGCCCCAACACCTCCGCGGCCGCACATGCCCGACGCCGTCCCCGAAGAAGAGAAGAGCCGCCGCCTCGCCGTCTTCAGGAACGCCAGCGCCAGATCCAGACCGCGCGCAACGAAAAGCTCATCGGCCAGACCTTCGAAATGCTCGTCGACGGCCTATCACGCCGCGCGCGACCAGTGGGCCGGCCGCACTACCAGCAACCGCGTCCTAAATTTCACTTCGCCGCATCGAGAATCTTTTGGGACAATACGTGCAGGTGCGAGTCACGCGCGCCGGGCCGAACAGTCTCGTGGGCGAGCAGGAGTCCTGTAACAGGCGGTTCACGGGAGGCCACCATGGAACTCGAGGTCAAAATCCGCGGGTTGATGATGGATCCGGTGACCAACATGCCCGTAGTCGTTCTGAAGGAAGCCCAGGGCACCGGAATCCTGCCCATCTGGGTGGGCATTTACGAAGCCAACGCCATCGCCCTCGAAATTGAAAAAGTCCAGACGCCGCGCCCCATGACCCACGACCTGCTGAAGAACGTCCTCACCGGCCTGAACGTCCACGTGCAGAAAGTCGTCGTCTCCGATCTGAAGGACGACACCTTCTACGCCCTCATCTGGATGGAGCGCGAAGGCCAGATCATGTCCATGGATTCGCGCCCCAGCGACGCGCTCGCTCTCGCCCTGCGCCTCGATTGCCCCATCTTCGTCGAAGACCAGGTGCTCAAGAATTCCAAGATGGCCAGCGTCGTCTCCGAAAAAAGCTCCAACGAAGAGCTCCGCAAGTGGCTCGAAAACCTGAACGACGAGGACCTCGGCCGCTACAAGATGTAGCTTGCACCGCCCGACTCTCGAGTGAAGAATCCCTCTCCGGAGTTTGCTTCTGTTTCTGCTTTCTCTTTCTTTTCGTGTCATCCTGAGCCGTGCGCGCGCAGTGCGCATCGGTGAGGGACCCGCTTCTTATTTTGTTCTAGTCATTCTGAAGAGAGCGAAGTGAAGAACCCCTCTCGTTCCTTCGCCGGCCGCACAACGCGCAACGGACTAAAAGTAGTGCCGCCGCGCCAAAATCCCCCCGACGATCCCCGAAAAAATATCCTGCCCGGCATGCTGCATCATCCCCGGCCGCAAACTCTTCCGCACCACCGCCAGAATCCCGAACATCGCGCCATAAATACTGATCGTAATCACGCCCTTGACGCCCTGGTACATGTGCGCCACGCCGAAGACAATCGCCTGAAACACTACCGCCAGTTCCACGCGCCCCGTAAGCGCCAGAAACTGCCTCTGCAGGTAGCCGCGAAAAATAAACTCCTCGCAGAATCCCGCGGTAGTGCACAGCACGATCCACACCGTCATCTCGACGGCCCCTTGCGGCAGCAGCGCCTTCACTGCGCCCAATCCGGTCTCGTTCTCGCCGAGGATCCGTTGCAGCCCCAGCAGCACCGACGCGACGATCAGCCAGAAGACCATCGCCGCCCACGCGTCCCGCAACACGTCCGCGGCGCTTGCCCACCTGCCCCCCACCACGTCGCGAATCCGCGTGCCGGTAAAATTCAACCCCAGCAGCCACACATACAGAAAAAGCACCAGTTCGAACGCGATCATCGCCCCATATAAGGGAAGCCGCGACGCCAGCCGCGCGCCTTCGAGCTTAGGTTGCTGGTGTCCCTGCAGAAAAGCGAGTCCGATCAGCACCACCAGAAACACAATCGTATGCCACACCGGTGCCACAAGAGCGCGTTCGCGCGATGCAGGAAGGGGAGAGTGTGAGAGCGCCATGAAATCCCTGAGACGTAGCCGCAGACCGATTCAGTCTAGCAGCTCTTCCCATGAATCTCCGCGCGGATTAGGATGAGAAACCAGCTACCAGAACCCAAGTCGCCGAAACCAGGTCGCAGAAACCAGGTAGCTGAGCAACCGAAAGCATCCCCTTGAATTGGAAACGGATCGCCACTCTTCAGATCATCGTAGCAGGGGCGGGCACTGCCTATCTCGTCGGTTATTGCATGCACCAGCCGCTAACGCCTGCACGGATATTCGGCGTGTCCCTGGCGCTCGTTTCCTTCGCGCTATGGATGACTGCGCGAATCCAACTGGGCCGCTCTTTCTCCGTCGCCCCAAAAGCCACCGCCCTGGTCACCCGCGGCATCTACTACAAAATCCGCAATCCCATCTACGTCTTCAGCGCTACCTGGATCGCCGGTCTGGCCTTGGCGCTGGGAAACCCATCGCACTCTTGTTGGTTCTCCCGTTGATTCCCATCCAGGCCGCCCGCGCCAAAAGGGAATCGCAAATCCTCGAAGCAGCCTTCGGCCAGGCCTATCGCGACTATCGCCGCACCACCTGGTTCTAAGACCACCCGTTTCTTTTCGTCGCCGTGACAATCCCCACAGTGTCATCCCCAACGAAGTGCGGGAACCTCAGCATAAACAACCCGCAGCCACCACACATGTCATCCCGAACGAAGGGAGGGATCTGGATTTTCTTTTCTGCGGCGGGCAATCCGAACAAATCGCTACGCCTTCGGGAATCCGTAAAGCTCCTCGGGATTCTCCACCAGAATCCGATGAAGCGTAGCCTTCTCCGGGGCCCACTGCGAAAGCAGATCGAACAGCACCGCGTCGTCCGGCTTGGCAGTCTCGTTCGGATGCGGCCAGTTGCTGCCCCAGATCACCCGCTCCGGCGAGGCCTTCACGTAAGCCTGTCCCACCTCGACCAGATAAGGATAAGCCGCCGTGCCTTCCTTGCTGTTGTCGAAGCCTACCGAGAGCAGCACCCACGTCCGCCCCTTGTCCATGAGCCTGCGAATAATCGCAAACGCCGGATGGTTGGCGCCCGCCGGCGGCGGTATCCGCCCCATGTGATCGAACACGATCCGCGAAGGCAGCCGGTTCCAAATCTCCTCGTGCGCCACAATCACATCCGCGGCCGCGCTGATCTTCACGTGCCACCCCATCGCGTCGATGCGCTTGGACAAAGGCTCCACCATCTCCGCGGTAACAGCCGCCGCGGTAGCGGGGTTTCCGGATAATGAAAATCTCAGCCCGCGAATGCCTCCGCGGTCCAGCGCCTTCAGCTCCTCATCGGTCACCGACGGAGTCACCACCGCAATCCCTCGCGAGTTGGCGCCAAACTGCGAAATCGCATCGAGAGTTACGCGATTGTCCGTCATATAAGGCCGCGGCGTGGTCACGATATTCCGCGTAGTGCCGATCCGCTTCTGCAGCAGACGGTAATCCGCCACTGTCGAGTTGGGTTCGATGCCCGTCTGCATCGGTGGAAAGCGCGCCGCGTCATAAATATGCTGGTGGCAATCGCAGGAGTGTGGCGGCGCTTTCAGCTTCGGGCGCTCGGTGCCCGCCGAATTCGGCACCGCCTGCTGCGCCTCGGCGAAGTCCCCGGGAATGATCCCCGCCGCTCCGCCGAGGGTCGCCCCCGCAGTGGCTAATGTTGCCAGCCCCGCTCCCTTGATAAACGTTCGCCGCCCGATCCCGTTCTCATTCGTGAAATTTCTATCCGATTTTCCGCTCACCATGCCCTCCGGGAATTCTCCAACCTCGGCCTGAAGTTACGATTTTTCAAATCCGTACAGCACCGCGGGGTTATCCACCAGAATCCGGTGCCGCGTCTTCTCGTCGGGCGCCCATTGCGACAGCAGATCGAACACCACCGCATCGTCGGGCTTGTCTTTTTCCCCCGGATGCGGCCAGTTGCTGCCCCAAACCATTCGTTCCGGCGCGGCCTTCACGTAAGCCTGCGCCACCTTGGTCACGTCGGCGTAGTTAGGCGGCCCGTCCTTGCTGTCGCCCGCCGCCATCGACAATTTCACGTATGTCCGGCCCTTGTCCAGCAGCTTCAGCATCACTGCGAACCCCGGATGGTTCACGCCCATCGGTTCGCCGATGCGCCCCATGTGGTCGAACACCAGCACGCTCGGAAAATTCAGCAGTTGATCACCCAGCGCCGCCAGTTGATCCCCGTTGGCCCCCAGGTCGATATGCCATCCCAATTCATTCACACGCTTCGCCAAAGGCTCAAGCGTTGTCAACATGGCCGCGGCATTGGCGCCCAGTCCAAACCTTGCGCAGCGAATCCCGCCCTTGTTCAGCACTTCCAGGTCAGCGTCGCTGATCGCCGGGTCCACGGTCGCCGCTCCGCGCGCGTTCGGCGCAAACTGCTTGATGGCGTCCAGCGTCACGCTGTTGTCGGTCTGATACGGCCGCGGCGTCGCAATCACATTGCGCCCCAGCCCCAGCCGTTTCTGGAAGAGGCGGTAATCCGCCACCGTCGCGTTCGGCTCCGAACCAGGCAGCGTCGGCGGAAAACGCGCGGGATCGTAGATGTGCTGATGGCAGTCGGTCGACAGCGGCGGAGCCTTCAGCTTGGGACGCTCCGTTCCCGATGTATTCGGCACCGCCTCCTGCGCTGCGTTGAGCGTCACGGAAACAAAACCCGCCGCGCCTCCAACCGTCGCCCCCGCAGTGGCTAGTGTCGCCAGCCCTGCCCCCTTGATAAAATTCCGGCGCCCAATCTTATTTTTATCCATGGATCATCTCTCCGATCATTCCGATCATTTCTCCGGGTTATTTCCCCGTGATTCCGTCTTGGACTATCCCGATTTCCCCGCCTGCGATTTCGGAAATCCGTACAGCGCCTCGGGATCTCAACCAGTATCCGCCGGCGCGTGGCCTCATCCGGCGCGTACTGCAACAGTAGGTCGAAGACCACCGCATCGTCGGGCTTGGTCGCGTCATTCGGGTGCGGCCAGTTGGTCCCCCAAACCATTCGCTCCGGCGCCGCCTCCACGTAGGCCTGCGCGACTTTCACCACGTCGGCGTAGCTATGCGGCCCCACCTTGCTGTCGCTCGATGCCAGCGACAGCTTAACCCACGTCCTCCCCTTATCGATCAGCTTCCTCATGGTCGTGAACGCCGGGTGTTGCACTCCCATCGGCTCCGGAATCCGCGCCATGTGATCGATCGCCAGCACGGCCGGGAAGTTCATCAGCAGATCTTCGCTCGCCATGATCTGCTGCGCGTCGATGCCCAAGTCAACGTGCCACCCCATCTCATTCACGCGGTGCGCCAGCCGTTGAATCTTCGTGAGCATTCCCGGCGCGTCGCCGCCCAGCAACAGGAAACGGACGCCGGTGATCCCGCCTTTTTTTAGGCTCTCCAGTTCCGCGTCGGTGATCGCTGGATCAACCGCCGCCAGCCCCCGCGCATTGCCGCCAAATTGAGAAATCGAGTCGAGCGTTATCCGGTTGTCCGTGACGTAAGGCTTCGGCGTGGCAATGATGTTCCGCGTAGTGCCCAGCCGCTTCTGGATTCGCCGATAATCTGCCACGGTGGCGTTGGATTCCGCTCCAGGCTGAAGGTAGGGAAAGCGCGCCGGATCGTAGATGTGCTGGTGGCAATCGCAAGCCAGCGGCGGCGCCTTCAGCCGGGGAAGTTCGCTCCCCGCTGAATTCGGATATGTCTCTTCCGCCCCTTCCGCCCCGGCAAACCGCGCCGGAACCATCCCTGCAACGCCCGCCATCCCCAAAGTAGCGAGCCCCGCCCCCTTGATAAAGGTCCGGCGCCCGATCCCGCCTCTACCCATCACTCGTCCCCGTGTCACCTGAAGCGAGCGGGATGTTACCGGCAACCCCAAATCAAGTCAATCCAACTCAATCAATGTTCTTCAGTGGCGCGGGACTCCTGCCGGCGCATTAGGAAGAAAACTACTGCACGCCGAGGGCTCTATAACCAGAAGTAGTGACCGTTATCTGGCCTGGCAAACCGAAGGCAGCGCCATCCCCACAGCAGGCGGATCGATCAGGTGCGAATCCTCGTTAAGCACCGCGTAAAGCGGGTACTTGCTCTCATCAACCTTCGGACTCGTCCCGTTGTAAGACCACGTCGTATCCCCATCGTCATCCGGAAACACATTCCAGTCGAATGTGATCGGCCCGCATCCCGAAACGGGCACGGTATAAGTCACATCCCGGCATTTTGCCCGGCCCGCCGTGGCACACCCGCCCTCCCGCCACACCCCATGCGAGTATTCCGGATAAAACACAAAATGCTTCTTCACGATCTCCACCGGCTCATTCGACCGGTGTTGGTTGTAAATCACATATCCCCATCCCGCCGCCGCGAAAATCACGCACAGCAGCAGCGCAACATTCCTGAAATGCCGCCAGGGCGATTCCGGCACCGCCTTATGCTCCAATCTCGATTCGGCTGAGCTCATTTTCCCGAGTCAGAGTAGCTCAACTCGTTCTGGCTCGCCATGGAGAAAGCCCCGCAACCGCCCACTCAATCTCATCTGCCACTTTTTGCTTGCAGTCTAGGCGGGAGTCTCGGTACAGTATGCGTACTTGTAGTAGGAGTACGGGCTGTAGCCACAAGATATAGGCCCGCGCTGTGATACGGGAGCGAGAGGCAAGGGTTTGACCTGCGTCCTATCGGTTGCCAATCAAAAGGGCGGCGTCGGAAAGACCACCACCTCCATCAATCTTGCCGCCGCCATCGCTCTGAAGAAGAAAAGAACCCTCCTGATCGATCTCGATCCGCAGTCGAACGCTTCGATCGCCTTTTTCACCGCCGAAGAAATTCAGTCCGCCACCATGTACGACGTTTTCGCCGAGCATCCCCTCGAGATGGCGAAAATCATTCGACCCACGAAGGACCCTAATCTGTTCGTCGCGCCCGCGCGCCTTGCCCTCGCGCGCCTCGAACAGCAACTGGCCGGGCAGTTCGACGCGCCCTTCAAGCTGAAAGACGCGCTCACCCCGATCCTGAAAGATTACGACTACATCGTGATGGATACGCCTCCGGCGCTGGGCATTCTCACCGTCAATGCGCTGGTGGCCTCCACGCATCTGCTGGTTCCCATCCAGGCCGCCTATTTCGCGATCGAGGGCACCGACGACCTGCTCGAGACCTACGGGCGCATCCGCTCGCGCCCCAATCCGGACCTGAAGGTGCTCGGCGTGGTGATCACGCTTTTCGACAAGCGCACCAACATTTCGCGCGACACGCACGAGCAGATTCGCTCCGTTTTCGGCGAAGCCCTTTTTAAGACGCGCATCAGCAAGAACGTTCGCCTGGAGGAGAGCCCCGCCTACAAGGAAACGATCTTCACATTTGCGCCGAAGTCCACCGGCGCCGAAGAGTACAAGAAATTGGCCCAGGAGGTATTACAACGTGTCGAAGAGGATCGGGTTGCCCGTCACTCTCAAGATGCGGCATGACGCGCATTATGTCGAGACGCTGACCAGCTACAGCGGCGCGTCCATCGGGCGCATGATCCCGATCGAGAAGATTCGGCCCAATCCGGATCAGCCGCGCAAATTCATCGGAGACGTCACCGAGCTGTCCAATTCCATTCGCGAAAAGGGCGTGCTCGAGCCGCTGCTGGTGCGCTACGTCCCGCGCGAAGATACCTATTACATCATTTCCGGCGAGCGCCGCTACCACGCCTCGCAGGCCGCCGGCCTTCACGAGCTGCCATGCATCGAGAAAATCGCCGACGATGCTGAAACCCTCGAACTCGCGCTGATCGAAAATCTGCAGCGCAAGGACCTGACGCCCTTCGAAGAAGCCGACGGCCTGCAGCGCCTGGCCGACCATTTCGATTACACCCACGACGACATCGCCAAGAAAATCGGCCGCGCGCGTTCGTCGGTCACCGAATCCATGTCCCTGCGCGTGATTCCCGAGGACGTCCGCGCAGGCGTGCGTCGAGAACGGAATCGTTTCCAAGTCGCTGCTCCTGCAGGTCGCGCGTCAGCCCAGCGAAAAAAAGATGCAGGAGATGGTTCACCGCATCTCCACCGGCGGGCTCACCCGCGACGAAGCCCGCCGCGCCCGCAAGGACGAGACCGAGTCCGCTCCGCGGCCTCAGCCCTTTCTCTTCGATTACAAGCCGCACGACGAGTCCTTCCACGTGCGCATCCAGTTCCGCAAAAGCCACGTAAGCCGAAGACGAGCTGGCCGCCGCCCTGCGCGAGGTCCTGCGCCAGATCGAATCCGGCCGCCAATCCTCCGCCGCAGTAGCGTAAAGGTCGGCCCCCCTGGGAACGCCAATCTCCCGATTGGCGGGTCTTTGCCCCAGCTCAGCCATCCTTCCACGAAAAAGAAAACGGTAGCCGCGCTGACAACCGCAGCCTCTCAAGCGCAGTAAGCGAACCTTCAATCCCAGCCCGCACCGCGATCCTCACCACCCGACGCGACGGAGCCCGCTCACCAGGTCGAAGTGCTTGTCCCGGCTTAGCAGCGGCAGGGAATGCTGGCGGCAAGTTGCCGCGATCCACAGATCGTTCGACGGAATGGGCGTGCCTTTCTTCTTCAGCTCCATGCCAATCGCCGCGTAGGAGTGGGCGGTTTCCTCGTCAATGTCCAGCACGGTCACTGCCGAGATCCATTCCCGGAGCCAGCTCTCATAAATCGGTCGGTGCCGGGACTGCGCGATTCCCAGCCGGTACTCGCCCAGGACAATCACCGTCACCGCCAGGCGGTCGGCGCGCTCGGCGATTTCCATCGCCGCAGTCTCGCCGTCGGCGATAGCCGACAGCGCGTTCGTGTCCAAAATCAACGCCACATCTCCCGATCGATCTTCTCGGAGTCCTCCTCGATCAGCCGGTTGATGCGCACCGTCTCCTTATGCAGCCCTTTCAGTTTGCCCATAAGTTTTACCCACGGCTTTTTGCCGTTGCTGGGCGCTAGTTTTTCCTTCACCGCTTCGGTCACGAATTCTCGGAATGGAATCCCGCGCGCCGCCGCCGCCGACTTCGCTTTGCGAAAAACAGAATCGGGAATCTCCAGCGTCGTCTTCATAAAGATAGGTTCCCATATTTATGGGAACGTGTCAATCAACGTCCCAGTTCGGTGCCCCCGCGTGCCAGGAGCGCGTCCTCATCCGCTGCCGTTGCCGTTCGCCGTCTCCTCCGCCGTTGCCTCTGCTGTTGCCTCTGCCGATGCCGTCGCCCTTGTCGTCGCTTCTGCCTTTGCCGTTGCTGTTGTTGTTGCCTCTGCGGTTGCCTCTGCCGTTGCTTTTGCGGTTGCTGTTGCCGTTGCGGTTGCCTCTGCCGTTGCCTTTCATTGTCATCCTGAGCCGTGCGCGCGAAGCGCGCCCGGTGAGGGACCTGCTTTTGCCTCTCCTGTTACTTTCGCCGTCATCCTGAGGAGCGCAGCGACGAAGGATCCCTCTTCGTTTTTTTCAATCCATCCCGCCCCGCATGCTCCAACCCCAACCCAAACGGATTCGCTTGGCCCCTGTAATTCCAGCCACCACTATGGCGTAATCTCTTCAGGAGGCACTCGCAATGAGACCACCTGCTCCCGAAATAATGCATGTGCTCGCGCCCGTACTGTTCGCGATTGCCTATATCGGGGCCTGCTCTTTCTTCCGCGAACCCAACCGAAGAAATTTCAACGCCATCATGCTTGCCGGGGCTGGCGCGGCGTATCTCAACGGCGGTTTCGGTGCCTGGGAATTTGTTTTCACCGCCGCGGTGACCTACTGCGCGTATCGCGGTCTGCATTCCTACAATTTAATTGGCATCGGGGTGGTTATTTCATACCGCCTCGGACATCCTGCATCACCTGTTCGGAAATCCCATCGTCCCCTTCGTTCCGAGCTCCTCGTTGGGATGCGCCATCTGTGATCCAGTCATTGCGGCGTGGTGTTTCGCCGGAGCGCCCTCCTTCTTGCGACGAAGCGCTGCCGTTCATGCCGGCAATGTCGAGGTAGACGTACCGTCCAGAAGTCCGCGCTAGATAAGTACTAGCCTGGTACATGTCCGGTTAGCCGACTTCTCAGGACTTAGCCTGCGGCCCTCACTGTTAACCATTCATGAGACGAAACTGTAGCGGCACTATGCGGCGGTTGACGGACGACGGACACGTCAGCGAATTGACTCGGACTGGGTAACTAAATCTCGGGCTCTAATGTGCGAATAGGTCGCAGTGAGAAGGGAAGCCACAACCACTGCAGGCGCCATAAGTATCATGAGGAGATGCTGAACGGAGCCTCCGAATGCCCAGTATTTGTGAAGTTGAAAAATCAAACTGTCGCCTTGGAGAATTGCGTAAAAAAGCGCGCCCAATCCAGCGATTATCGAAGCCTCTCTTACTAGCGAGCCAATGATGAAGACTGCTGAGATTAGCGTTCCCGCAGCCTGTAAAAACGGTCTCCAAGCGAGTCTATGGTGAATAAAAACCAGCATCAGTGCTACCAAGACAGCCGCAGAAGCAATGCACCGCGCCACTGTTGATCTGTCGCTTGTCCGAACCACACTGATGCTTGCGAGGAGAAAAATCGCCGATACCGCAAGATCAAGAAAAGTCTGAGCGGCTAACGCCCTCCAATTATTTGGCGGAATGATGGAATACATGAAGTTGAAGTCTGCCAACCCCACTTTCAATGTGGCCAGTGCCGTCAAAAAGTAGATTATGGCTGCAAAAGGCTTCACCATTGCTGTTGCGTGAGAGTTTAACTGAAAACCTACTGAAATCCTTCCGCACTGTGTCGGCTAGGCCCTTGCCGTCCATATGCAGTACTGGACCGGTATCTGTCCGGTAAGCCGACTACACAGGAGTTTGACGATAAGTGGGCAGCTCGATCTTATGTTGACCCATGATTTAGGTTCGACTAGCCTCTTGCTTGTTGAGCGAGGCAAAACTCGGTAGGAGAATCAGCAGGTGGATCGAAGCAGTCAATCCGTAAACGTTTTGTACATGGTTATCGGGCTTGTATGTGGATTGGGCTTCTCAGGGTTAGCCCTGCGGCATGAAAACATATCCGTCTGGGGTGTTCCCGAGCCTGTGTTTTTCCCTACGATCATCATGGTTTTGATGTGTGTATTGCTATTCGTTCACGGTGTGGTCGGCTTCGTGCGCGAGAGGAGAAGAATTAAGCTACTGACATTCGGACCATCCAACGAGGACGCGGAGAAGAGGCCGGACTCCTGGTTAACGCGCTGAACCGGAGAAGTGAAGCACGGATATCGTATGGCACATCGCTCGTTCACGTGTCCAAATTGTGGTTCAGAGTTACATTTGAAGTTCGGAATAAAAACATCGTTTCCATGTTCGGCGTGTGCAAAAGTTCTGAAGTTCGAGGGAGCCACTGGGAGGACGTGCGATGGGACCTGTCGCTGCCGCTTGCTTTCTGGTCGCCATTCTTATCTCCTATGCCGCAGGGCTTCGCGGATTCACACTTTTTTTAATAGTTCCAGTCCTGACGCTCATCGTTCACATCATCCTAACGGTCGTGATCGGATTTATCGTGCCGCCGAAAGTGGTTTTGGATAATTCTGGTCCTGTCTCTTTGCGTCTGAAATGATCTAACCTTTAGTCGGCTATTGAAGAGGTGCATTCAACGCATAGGTCCTGGTTAACGCGGTTACCGGAAACTTGGAGTACTAGCCCACAATCTGCCAGGTCCTCCGACTCGTGCGTAACGTGCACTCGATTCTAGCGTGCCGTCAGCTGTACAACTCGACAACGGTTGCACGGAGGGCAATGAGCTGCGGCTAGGCCCCCGCCTTCGGATAAAATTCCAGAATCCGCACCTCGATCCCGGTCCCCTCGAGCGCCTTCTTGAACACCGTCAGATCCGACCCGCCATAGTGGTACGGAATAACGATCTTCGGATGAAACGCCTTCACCGCCTCCGCCGCTTCCTCCGGCGGCATGGTGTAAGGCAGATTCATGCACACAAACGCCACATCGATATTCTTGAGGGCTTTCATCTCGGGGATCGCTTCGGTATCGCCCGAAATGTAAAAACGTTTGCCTCCGTAGGTCAGCACGTAGCCGTTCCCGCGCCCCTTGTCGTGGTAAAGCTTCCCCTCCGACGGCCCGCGCTTCATGTTGTACATGGGCACCGCCTCGATCTTCCATCCTTCCCACTCTTTGGTCTCGCCGTTGGAGATCGGTGCCGCCGTCGTCACCGTCTTCACCACCGCCGGCGGCGCGATAATCTGCGTCCCGGGCTTGCTCACCTTCGCGATCAGGTTCGTATCCAGGTGGTCGCCATGAATATCGGTCAGCAGAATCAAATCCGCCGGCGGCAATCCCGAAACATCCGCGGGCTTCGCCGGATCCACGTAGATATTCTTTCCCCCAGCCTGGATCAGCAGCGCCGCATGATAGATCGGCGTAATCTTGACCTCGCCTTTAGCCGTATCGAAGCTTTGAACCTCGCGTCCGCCTCCGGCAAACGCCGGCATCCCTGCACCCAGGGCAAGCGCCACAAACGCCACAAGCGCCAGATCCGAAGTAAATTTCATCTCCGCTCCTCCGTGACATACTCCCGCGCCAAAGCGGTGCCATGCTACCACACGCCCGCCACCGCGTGAACGGAGGCCATCATGAAAGTTTGTGTAAGAATGTCACAGCCCCGCCGTGCTTCAGCGCGAGGAGTTTTTCGGAGTGCCGCCCTTCGATTCTAAGGGTCGGGGTCTTTGTGCGCGATCAGCCGAATCGGAAAAAATCAAAATCGACCCTCGCCCCGATAGAGTCTATGTGACAGCCCGCGTTTTTCGTCAGGGCACAGATTCATCCGTGCCGCAAATGCCGAAAAATCAACGCGGCTTCACAGGCTGCGGAAAAACTCCGGTTTTTGGGGGTCGGAGCTTCAGCTCCGACATAAAGTCCGAGGATTCGACGGGGCTTTAGCCCTTGAGGAAAGATTTTGGCATTTTTCCGCGGCCTGTTCAGCCGCTGAAGGACAACTTAGCCAGTTCTCACACAGACTCCTACAGGGTGCCCGAGACGTGAAGGTGCGCTGTGAAGTTGCGCCCTGAAGGTGCGCAGTAAATAGAAGAACTACTGAAGGATCGTAGTAATCGCGGCGCAACTGCCCGCAGCCGTACCCACGGCCACGCCCGTGGTCTTATACCGGATCACGCCCGTCTGGTCCGAGCAGAACGACCGCGTTCCGGTGTTCACGCTGGAAGGCGTGGCGTTTGATTCATATGCCTGGTTCGCACCCGCCACTGGCGTATTCCCAACCGCCGCAAACGTGTATCCGCTCTTCGCTCCCGCCGACAGCACCGGATCGATCAGACATGCCGTCGTCGACGAAGCCATGCACCCCACCGCTCCGCCAATATTCGACAATGCCGCACCATAACCCACGCCCCACTCCGTAAAATAGGTTACCTCCGCCGTGTTGATCGTCCGCAGCGAACCAACCGCCGAAGCCTCGTTGGCCGCCATCCGCGACCGCAGCAGGTTCGGAATGGCAATCCCCGCGATAATCAAAATAATCGCCACCACGATCAGCAACTCGATCAAAGAAAAGCCTTTTTGCCGTTGTGTCATTCCGATCCCCTCAACTCGATCTGGTGAAGTGCGTTTCAAGTTGGCGCAGTACTCCAAAGTAAAGTCGAGACTGAGCAAAAACTGATGAGCAGCGCGTCGGCTATACGCAGCTCGTAAAGAATATATAAAGATTGTACCGAGCCGCGTGCCGCTGGACCGTCAAAATTCCGCGCGCGTGCCTCGAATGGGTAACTACGCTAGTAGCATCTGCCTGTATTTGAAGGAGATGCGCGCAACACGGTTGAAGAAAAAACGCTAAAGTCTTCGGCCGCCTAGCCGATACACGTAACAGGAAAACAGGAGAACAGACGGACAGGCCGACGGCGCTTCAAAGCTTCCTGCGAAGGAACTCAAACACCACATACCCGATCAGCCCGGACACGATGGCAATCAGGAGGTTAGCAAATGTGAAAATGTCCTCTACGGCGAATGTCACTGTCTTTCCGTGCGAGTTCGCCCGCGTGAACTCCCCCATCAGCAGGTTGGAATAGAACAAAAATACGATGAAAGCGATCTCGATGATCGCCCTCCAATAGGGTTTCAGCCTCCGGGAATTCCTGGGGTTCGCGGCCATCGGGCAACTGTATCAAAGAAAGCGCCGTACACCAGAAAAAGCGTATCCCGAGCCCCGCCGCAACCTCGAATCCGGCATGTCCCTCCCTGGCCGCGCCGTTTCTTAAGTTCCACACGAAACCCCATCTGACCGTCACCGCATCTTCTGGTACTCTTCGTAAGTTATGCGCCTCTTCTATAGCCTGTTTCTGCTCGCCGCCGTCGCGTGCTGCGTCTTCGCGCAAACCGGCAGCCCCGTAGCCGGCCGCATCGCCGCCCAGAACGCCCTTTTCGAGGAGGAGTACCAGACCTTTCTTCGCGACAACCCGGAGACGGCCACCACCTACGGCGATTATCGCTACAACGACCAGCTCGACGATTATTCCCTCGAAGCCCTCGGCCGGATGCATAAAACCGACGAAGCCTTTCTGAGCCGTATCCAGGCTATCGACACGGCAGGTTTCCCCGACCAGGACCAGCTCTCGCACGACCTCCTGATCCGCGTCCTCCAGCGTCGCATCGAGTCCTTCAACCTTAAGGAAGACGAGATGCCCGTCAATCAGGAGTATGGTATCCACACCGACCTGGCCGATCTGCCCTTGACCGTTCCCCTCGACACCGTCAAGCATTACGAAGACTACATCTCCCGTCTCCACCAGATTCCCCGCGCCCTCCGCCAGACCACCGGCGTCCTGCGCACCGGCATGAAAGACAAGCTGATGCCCGTCCGCTTCCTCATCGAAAAGCTGCCCGGCCAGTGCCAGGGAGTCATCGACAGCGACCCCTTCCTGCTCCCCACCAAAAAATATCCCGCGAGCATCTCGCCCGAAGACCAGAAGCGCCTCACGGATCAGATCACCGCCGCGGTCAATGACGGCGTGATACCGGCCTACAAGGCCTTCGCGAATTTCCTTCGCGCCGAATACGCCCCCCAAGGCCGCACCACTCTGGCTGCCACCTCGCTGCCCGGCGGCAAGAAGCGCTACGAATTCGATATTTACGCGAGAACCGCGACACACATGTCCGCGGAGGAAATCCATCAGCTCGGCCTCCGCGAGATGGACCGCATCGAAGGCGAATTGACCGCCGTGGCCAGAAGCGCCGGCTTCGCCGACTTGGCCTCCTTCCGCGCGTCGCTCAAGACCAATCCCAAATACATCCCCACCTCCGCCGAGCAGATCCTCGACGATTACCGCCGCTACCTCGCGCAGATGCAGCCCAAGCTCCCGCAGCTTTTCACGGTGCTGCCCAGGTCGCCGGTCACCGTCGAAGCCATTCCCGCTTTCCAGTCGGAGGCCGCCACGCATTACATGATCGGCACGCCGGACGGCAAACGCCCCGGCCGCGTCGTAGTAGCCACCGCCGATTTCCGCCACCGTTCGCTGATCGACGACGAATCCACCGCTTACCACGAAGGCGTTCCCGGCCACCACATGCAGTTGTCCATACAGCAGCAATTGACCGGCTTGCCCCAGTTCCGCCAGCACAGCCTGGGGTTCACCGCCTACGTGGAAGGCTGGGCCCTCTACGCAGAGCAGCTTGGCAAAGAGGTGGGTTTCTACCAGGACCCCGTCTCCGACTACGGACGTCTTTCCTCCGAACTGTTCCGCGCCGTGCGCCTGGTAGTCGACACCGGCATCCACTCCGAGGGTTGGTCGCGCGAGCAGGTCGTCGACTTCATGCGCAAGTCGGGCGCGGTCGACGAGCCTACCATCCAGTCTGAAACCGACCGCTACATCGCCTGGCCCGCCCAGGCCCTGGCTTACAAACTGGGCCAGCTCAAGTTCCGCGAGCTGCGCGACCGCGCCCAGAAGGAGCTGGGCCCCAAATTCGACCTTCGTGCCTTCCACGACGAAATGCTCAACGGCGGCACCCTCCCCTTGGATCTGCTCGACGACCGCACCGAAAAATGGATCGCAAAACAAAAATAACGAAACGAAGCCACCAACATGCAGATTTCCCGGTACTTAGCAAAAACGACCTGCGTGAATCAGCCCCCAAATGAGGTGCTAACCACGAGAAAAGCGCCCCCTTGGGACCGCCAATCTCCCGATTGGCGGGTTTTGCCCGATCCAGCCCACCCAGCATCGCCCACCCAGCATCCCGCCCCACCGCAAAAGCATCCAAAAAAAGCCTTTCCCCCGGCCTAAAAACTGAGCAATGGAACCAGACGCCCAACAAATAATTCCACCCGCCTCCCAAGGCCTCGACTGGGCGCACCCCCTCGTCCGCGAGTGGTTCCTCTCGCGCTTCGGCACGCCCACCGAGCCGCAGGAGCAGGGCTGGCCGCACATCCTGGCCGGGCGAGACCACGCTGATCTCCGCGCCCACCGGCTCCGGCAAAACGCTGGCGGCATTTCTGGCCTGCATCGACCGTCTGGTGCGCAAGGCGCTTGCCGGCGAACTGCAGGACCGCACCGAAGTCCTCTACGTCTCGCCGCTGAAGGCGCTGGGCAACGACATTCAGAAGAATCTGGAAGTGCCGCTGGGCGAAATTCTGCAGCTGGCCGGCCAGCGCGGGCTGCTGATGCCCGCAGATTCGCACCGCCGTGCGCACCGGCGACACGCTGGCGCACGAGCGGCGCGCCATGCTCACGCGCCCGCCGCACATCCTGGTCACCACGCCGGAATCGCTCTACATCCTGCTGACGGCGGACAAAGAGCCGCGAAATCCTGCAAAACGGTCGAGACGGTCATCGTCGACGAAATTCACGCCGTCGCCGACGACAAGCGCGGCGCGCATCTGGCGCTTTCGCTCGAGCGCCTGGAAGCGCTCACGCCGACCGGCCGCCCATGCGCATCGGCCTTTCCGCCACGCAGAAGCCCATCGAACTGGTCGCGCAATTCCTGGCCGGGCAAGCGGCGCGGCCGCGAGCCGGCCATCGTGCAGATCGGCCACCGCCGCGAACTGGATCTCGCCGATCGAAGTTCCCGGCGAGCGAGCTGGGCCCGGTGGCCTCGAACGAAATGTGGGACGAAATCTACGACCGCATCGCGGAGCTCGCGCGCGCAGCATCGCTCCACGCTGGTCTTCGTCAATACGCGCCGCCTGGCCGAGCGCGTCGCGCATCCACCTCGGCGAGCGCCTGGGCAAGGAGGCCGTGGCCGCGCATCACGGCAGCCTTGTCGCGCAAGTTGCGGCTGGCCGCCGAAAGCAAGCTGAAGGCCGGCGAGATGCGCGTGCTGGTCGCCACCGCCTCGCTCGAACTGGGAATCGACATCGGCAGCGTCGACCTGGTCTGCCAGATCGGCTCCACGCGCTCGATCTCCGTGGCCATGCAGCGCATCGGCCGCGCCGGCCACTGGCGCGGCGCCATCCCCAAGGGCCGCATCTTCGCCACCACGCGCGACGAACTGCTCGAATGCGCGGCGCTGGTGCGCGCCGTGCGCCAGCGGCGACCTCGACCGCCTGGAGATTCCCGAAGCCCCGCTCGACATTCTGGCGCAGCAGATCGTGGCCATGTGCGCCGCCGAAGATTGGAGCGAAGACGATCTCTTCGCAGCTGGTGCGCCGCGCCTATCCCTATCGCGATCTGTCCGCGCGCAGAATTTCGACGCCATCATCGAGATGCTCTCCGAAGGCATCGCCGCGCGCCGCGGCCGGTACGGCGCGTACCTCCATCGCGACCGCGTGAACGGCATGGCTGCGCGCGCGGCGCGGCAGCCGCCTTGCGGCCATCACCAGCGGCGGGGCGATTCCCGACAATGCTCTCTACACCGTGGTCGCGCAGCCCGAAGGCGTGGTCGTCGGCACGCGTGGACGAAGACTTCGCCGTCGAAAGCCTGGCGCGGCGACATCATTCTGCTCGGGCAACACCTCCTGGCGAATTCGCCGCGTGCAGGCCGGGACGCGTGCTGGTGGAAGACGCTCACGGCGCCGCGCCCAACGTGCCTTTCTGGCTCGGCGAAGCGCCCGCGCGCACGCCAGGAGCTCTCCGCAGCAGCTCGCCGAGGTGCGCGAGACGCTCAGCGCCTTGCCGCGGATGCGCCGCCGGGCGCCACGCGCCGAAACCTCGCCGAGGCGTCGCCGCGGCCGTCGACTGGCTCAAGCGCGAGTGCGGCCTCGACGACGCCGGCGCCGAGCAGGCCGTCGAGTACATCGTCGCCGGGCGCGCCGTGCTGGGCGCGGTTCCCACGCAGACCACCGTCATCGCCGAGCGATTTTTCGACGAAGGCGGCGGCATGCAGCTCGTGATTCACGCGCCCTTCGGCGGCCGCATCAACAAGGCCTGGGGCCTGGCGCTGCGCAAGCGCTTCTGCCGCTCCTTCAATTTCGAACTGCAGGCCGCCGCCACCGACAACGGCCTGAACATTTCGCTCGCGGAGCAGCACAGCTTTCCGCTGGCCGACGTTTTCCATTTTCTGCATCCGCTCGTCGGTGCGGCACGTGCTCGAGCAGGCCGTGCTCGCTTCGCCGATCTTCACCACGCGCTGGCGCTGGGACGCGGGCCGCGCGCTCGCTCTTGCTGCGCTTCCGCAGCGGCAAAAGAGTCCCGCCGCAAATCCAGCGCATGCGCGCCGACGATCTGCTGGCCGTCGGTTTTCCCCGAGGCGCGGCCTGCCAGGAAAATATCGTCGGCGAAATCAAGATTCCCGACCATCCGCTGGTCGCGCGAAGTGATGAAGGACGTGCTCACCGAGGCGATGGACATCGAGGGCCTCGAAGCGGCTGCTGGCGGACATTGCCGACGGGCCGCATCCGCTGCCTGGCCGTGGACACGCCGGTGCCGTCGCAGTTTTCGCACGAGATTCTCAACGCCAATCCCTACGCCTATCTCGACGATGCGCCGCTCGAAGAGCGCCGCGCCCGCGCCGTGGAGATGCGCCGCGTGCTGCCCGAAGCGGTGCTCTCGGAAATCGGGCGGCTCGATCCCGCCGCCATTGCCGAAGTGCGCGCCGAAGCCTGGCCCGACGTGCGCGATGCCGAAGAACTGCACGACGCGCTGCTGACGCTGGGCGCGCTTCCAGCCGGCGGAGCAAGACGGACGACCAGCCGCGAAGGCGCGCTGGCGCGGCGCGCTGCGAAATTCGATTGCCGCCTGGCGAGGGTATTTCGATGAGCTTGCCGCGGGCAGCGCCGCGCGGCGCTCGCGTCGGTGGATGGCGCCGCCTTCTGGGTGGCGGCCGAGCAGGCGAAACAGTTCGCGCGGATTTTCCCGTCCGCGCATTTCCATCAAGCGCTGCCGGAAGTCGGTGAAGGCGTCCGCGTCGCGCGAGGACGCCATCTTCGCAACTGGTGACCGGATGGATCGCGCACAGCGGCCCGGTCGCCGCAAGCGAGCTGGCACATGTCCTGCGCGTCGAGCCCGCCGAAATCGACAAGGCGCTTGCTGCGCCTGGAAGCGAGCGGCTCGGTGCTTGCGCTGGGCGACGGTTCGCCGGAGCAGCTCGACGAACCGATGCGCGCCAACGCCAACACCGAATGGTGCGACCGCCGCCTGCTGGCGCGCATCCACCGCCTGACGGTGGGAACGCTGCGCAAGCAGATCGAGCCGGTCAACCCCGCGCAATTCATGCGCTGGCTGCTGCGCTGGCAGCACGTGGCGCCCTGGCACGCAAGTGCTGGGCGAGCGCGGCACGCTCGAGATCCTGCAGCAGATGCAAGGGTATGAGGCCCCGGCCAATGCCTGGGAGCGGCAGATTCTGGCGCGCCGCATCGCGGGCTACGATCCGAAGGTGCTCGACCGGCTTTCGCCTCACCGGCGCGGTCGGCTGGGGCCGCCTGTCGCCGCACCCGGCTACGCCTGGATTCCGCCGGGCCCGAGCGCCGCCGCGTGGTTCCCACCAGCGTCGCGCCCATCACGTTTTTCGTGCGCGAAGATGCGGACTGGATGATTTCGCGGCGCGAGCCCGGACGCCGAAGAAAGCCGCGGGCTGAGCCCCGCGGCCATTGAAGTGCTTGAGTTCCTGCGCAATCGCGGCGCATCGTTTTTCACCGACATCGTGCGCGCCACGCGGAAACTGAAATCGGAAATCGAAACGGCGCTGTGGGAACTGGTCGCGGCGGGCCTGCTCACCGCCGATGGCTTCGACAATCTGCGCGCGCTGATCGATCCCGCGCCGTCGCGCGGGGCAGGGAAACGGCCGCAGCGCGCGCCCCCGCCACAGCGCCGGACGATGGTCGCTGCTCTATCCTGAGGAAGCGGTCGACCGCTCGCGGTCGGTCGAGGCCATTTGCTGGATGCTGCTGCGCCGCTACGGCGTGGTGTTCCGCGAAGTGCTGACCCGCGAAACGATCCTGCCGAAATGGCGCGAGGTGCTGATGACCCTGCGCCGCCTCGAGGATCGCGGCGAGATCCGCGGGGGAAGATTCGTCAGCGGCTTCCTGGGCGAGCAATTCGCCCTGCCGGTCGCGCTCGAATCGCTGCGGGCCCAGCGCAAGGTCCCTCCCGCCAACGAAGTCATCTCGGTGTCCGCCGCCGACCCCCTCAACCTGGTCGGAATCATTGTCCCTGGGGATCGCGTGTCGGCCGGATCAGGCAAAACGGTCACGTTTCGCGATGGGGCCGCCGAGCCTGCCGCTAGCCTCGCAACTGTTTTAGAAATCAGTGCCGTCCGCGGGGCCGCTTCCTAAGAGAACCTGCGGAAGAATTCATGGCCGAGCATTGTTTTTGCCGAGAGAATCGCGGGTTTTTACTGAGAGAGTCCTGGAAAGTCCGCTGCTACCTTGGCCGCCGGAAAAAGGCTTGGATTTTCACCGGCAAATGGACTATGGTGGCCAGCAGAGTCTCAGGCAGGTGTAGCCGCGAAGTCTGGCATCCCACGATGAGCCGAACGCAAGTCCGCAGCGTTGCCAAATTCGCGAAAACCGTCGATCCCATACGATGGCGCGGGGGAACGTCCTAGCCCTTTCGCTGTCTTCGACAACCGGCATAAGCTTTTCTCCTGCGCAAGAAGCGGAGACCAGCGATGAAACGTCCTCTTGCAGTTCTCGTTTTAGCCCTTTGTGGATTTTTGTGTGTGGATACCCCTGCCTGGAGCGCTCCGGCCCAAACGGCGCAGCGCGGCGCAGCAAGTCCGGCAGCGGCGCCGTTCAGCACGGCTGCCGATTCCGCGCTCCCGTCCGGATACGCGGCGACCGCTACGATTCCCGGGCCACTTCGCTCGTTCCTGCGCATGGCCGCCGTCAGCCAGAAGGTCTCGCCCGACGAAGTGCTGCCGCTGCTTGCGCGCAACGTCTCGGTGCAGGGCTACCAGGACGGCAAACCCACCGAGTACCTGGTGCTGGTCCGGCGCTACATGGATCAGGCCCGCGAGTTGGTGGTGCTGGCCGGCGCCGAAGGCGTGATCCGCGTTTCCACCTGCAACGAAGGCAAGCCGTTGCTGGCGATTCTCGGCTATCGGCTGCGAGAAACGTGCGGGCCGAAAGCCTCGGTGGAAACCTCGGACCCCGACCGAGCCTTCCTGACCATCGATTCCGGCTTCCCCCTGGCCGACCTCGAAGACACCATGCGAACCGGCAAGCCCTTCGTGTACCCGTATGCCTCGTCGCAGGTACCGGTATTGTTCGCCCCGAACGACTGGGTGGTAGAGGATAAGTTCGAGAAGGATGTGAAGAAAGAGGACAAGGACCGTATCGATCCGGTGGACTCCATCCTGCGGGACCCCAATATGGCTCGTATTTACTGGGCGATGTCCCGAATCGACAGGGATACCGTCAAATCCCTCCGCCAGAGCCCCGGTGTCGGCAAGCTTATCCCCTTTGCCCCGGTCGTCGACTTTTACGGAACGCAGATCTCCATCCGCCAGGGGCGCGTCATTGTGCCCGGAGGCCAGGCCTCCGAGAATTCCTGGAAAGAGCTGGTGGGGGCCCGCCCCGATGCGCCGGCGGAGTTCGTCACCCGGCTGCTCGCGAAGGACGAAGGCTGGCTGGCGATGTACTTCGATGTGCTCTCGCGGCTGAACGCCACGCAGCAAGCGTATTTTGCCGACCCGCACCGGTTGCGGCGTTTCTACGAGGCGCTGCGCGGCAACGATCTTTCGCCGAGTCCGTCCCGCCCGGTCTTCCGGCCCAATCCCAGCCTGCTGCTGCTGGCCACGCGCGTGCAGATCGATCCGAATGGCCAGCCGCACCTTCCGGGCGGACTGGAAGTCTGGAAAGCGATGATCGAGTCGCACAAGAAAGACGACTCCAGGATTGCGAAGGAGTGGGGCAAGCGCGCCGGCCACCTGAACAATCCCGAGCAGATCCTGGAAGCGATGTTCGGGATGACGCGCATCATCGGATCGAACAGCACGGTGCAGATTTTCCTGACGATGAGCGAAATGGACCGGGCGCGGCCTGCGGACCAACGGCTGACGGCAGCCACCGTGCAGGTATTGGCGGAGAAGTTCAATAAGTACAGCCAGCAGTATCCGGTTTTCACGGAGTTTCCGGCGCTGAGCAACGGCTCGATCACGCGGTTCATTTCCGCGGCGGAGGCTGTGGACAAGATTCCGGATCATGCGCTGCGATCCAATGCCATGGGCGTTTTTCAATCCGACGTGGGGCTCTGGCAGATCATGGCGCGGCAGGGGGAATTATCGAACGCGACGCTCAACGAATCCTGGCAGCGGCTGGTCGAGCCATTTATGGGCGTACACAACAACGTTCAATTGTTCGACGCCGGGCGCGCATCCTTCCAGGAAATTCAGAAGGCCGTGGCGGGGAAGCCCGATCTTTCGCAGGATGAATTTATCGCCTACCTCGCGGGGCCGAATCAGACAAGCCCCGACGGCCTCCAGATACGCCAGGAAATCGCCAACCGGATCCGGATCGCCATGGATGACCAGCGCCTGCTTTCGCTCGACACGATCTTCGGGCTGGCGGACGGGCTGAGCCTGATGGCGCAGGGCAAGTCGGCTCCCGCGAATCTGCTCGACAAGGCCCAGGAGTTGCGGGAATTTCAGATGCCCCGGCCATTCTTTACCACCACGGAGCGAAGCGAGTGGGCCGCGGGCCTCTACAACACGAGCCATGCGACGCTGCAGATGCGCACCGACCTGGCCAAGATCATCAAGAGTCCGGGTTCGCCCGCGGAGTTAGGCGCTGCTCGCGGCGAGCTTGCGCCGTTGCTCCGGGATACGCTGGTAGGGCTCAACTACGCTTACTACGAGCCGCCCGCGGCGCAGGCGCTGCACCACAATCCGCTGCTGGTGCGCTCGCATGATTTCTCCGGCGAGATGACTCCCGGCTCGCAGCAGGCGTGGCAAGTGCCGCGCGTATTCGGCCGCGGCTGGACGGCCAGCGGCGGCGCGCATCTGACGGGTTCGCTCGCCGATCTGCCCTACGTGCTGGCCCAGATGGAGCAGGATTTCACGGTGCCCGAGAATGTGCAGGCCCTGATTTGGGACGAGCTTGTTCCCAACCTGGTGAGCAGCGCGGTGACGCCCCGGTGGTGGGGAGTCACGCGAAATGAAATTCACGCGGTGGCGCTCTACCAGAAGGCCGCCGATCAGCTTCTGGAGGCGGCGTCCAGCGACACGAAAGTGCGCGCTTCGGTGATGGAAATCCTTTCCGACCGCATGCTGGCCAGCCAATTCGTCGACGTGAATGAAGCACTTCGCGCGGGCAGGGCCAAAGAAATCCGCCCGGAAATCACGCCCGCGGAGAAATTCTACCTCGCGGCGGAATTCCGGCGCAGGTACCCGGCGAACACGGCCGCGCAAGGACCCGCGGGCGCTGAACTCGACGCGCTTTCGCGCAGCTATCCTGACGAAGTCAGCCTGAACAGGCTGTCGCAGGATTTTGGCGTTCCGCATCCGGTGCTCGAGCAGAATTACGGGCGCGAACTGCTGAACGTGAAGCCGTTCCCCGCCTTCATGGGCTATCCCAGCAGGCTCATGGCCGAGACTTGGGATTCCGATAATCTCTACTGGGCGGCCCTGGCCGATGAGATGGGATTCGCGCCGGAGGCCCTGAACACGCTGGTGCCCCAATTGACGCATCGCATGGTCGAAAAGATCTTCGCTACGGACTTCGAGGATTGGCAGGCCGTGCTGCGGGCGATGAGTGAGACGGGAGAAGAGTTTCGCCGCAGCGGCGTGGCATCAGTTCCGAAAACGGACGAGGCTCCCGGGCGCTAGTTCGAGGGACGTGGATGATCGATAAAGACGTGGAAACAAAGAGGGGACCGATGGCTCGACGGATCGCTCAACAAATGGCTCAACAAATGGCTCGACGAACTGCTCGGGTGATGGCGCAACGCTATTTCCTGCCGGGCTTGTTTTTCGCGATAGCGCTGGCAGGATCGGCGGCCTGGATGCGGGCCCAGGACGACCGCCCGAACTTCCACGTGGTAGTCGACCTGGTGCAGTTGAACGTGGCGGTCACCGACAGCAAGGGCAACTACGTGACCGGTCTCAAGCCTTCTGATTTTGTCGTCACCGAGGACGGCATCCGGCAGAAAATCGCCACGTTCGGAGAAGGGAATCAGGCGCCGCGGGTTCTCACGGACATCGCGCAGAGCCAGAGCGATCCCAAGACGGTCGAGCCCGACCCGGAATTGCACGAGGCTGGTCCGGTGGGGGAGGGCCAGAATAACTCTCCGCTGGCAGGGGCGAACGTTTTCATCCTCTTTGACACCAGCAACTACATGTACCGGGGATTTGCTTTCGCGCAGGATGCCATCGCGGATTTCGTGAGGTCGCTTGACGGGCCGGACCGCATCGCGCTCTATGCCTATAGCCGCGATCTTTTCCGCGCGTCCGCGCTGACCCCCGATCGCTTCCAGGTGCTGCGCGGAGTGCGGGCCACCACGGCGGGCGATGATGCGGCGTTGTACAACGCCCTGTCTGCTGACGCTGAAGGATGCGGGACGCTACACCGGCCGCAAGGTGATTGTGGTTTTCTCGAATGGCCCGGACAACGACAGTCTGGTGCCGCCGGAGGACGTCGGCGAACTGGCGCAGTCGGAAGGCGTTCCTATCTACATGATCAGCACGCGAGCGGCAAAGCTGGAGCCGGTTTCTACCGCGGTTTTCGGGCGCATGGCGGAGGCGACTGGCGGCGAGGCCTATTTTGCGAAGAGCTGGAAGGACGAGCAGCAGGCCTTCGCGTCGATTCGCGACGACTTGGCCCATCTGTACGCTCTCAATTACTACCCGCAGGCTAATCCCAATCTCGGATGGCGCGCCATTTCAGTGAAGCTCGTCGGCGAGCGCCTGAAGAAATATCACATTCGCACGCGGAGCGGATATCGCCCGCTTCCGGCGCACGTTCTGGCTGACACCACGGATGAGGCCTTGACCACCGCGCGCCCGCCGGCAAGCGGAGCGGCGGGTCCCGAGGCTCCTGCGCCGAAGGAATAGGTTATGGTTAGGTTGTGGTTGAGCGGGTCGCTTGCGGCGGAATCGAAGAGCGATCCCTCCGCTGCGGCTCGACACGGTCGTCGAGCCTCGGTGGGGGTGAACAAATAACCCCGGCCGAACGCGCGGCGCTTTCGAGCTTCAAATTTTTCCTCTTTCTCCGTATTTCGATTCTGCTACCATCTTTCCATCGTGGCGGGTTGAATCCCCCTGACCCATGGCGGGGCTTGGAGATGTAGCTCGTTTGTATCCACGGAAGATTTTCGAGAGGGCGTGCCTTGGGAGCGGGACAACCCTCCCATGGCGGCCGGCTTGCGTAGCGAAACCATTTCTGCCGCATTTACGTCCTTTAGACTCGATGAATGGCAGCCCGTGGTGGCATGCTGCGTTTGCGGGGATTTGAGTGTCCAATTCATAGGAGACGTTACTCAGCGAGAGCTGATTGAGGAAGATGCCTGACTATATGACTGATTCCAGCACCGAAGTCACTCCCGTGTCCCACTCCGGGGGGCACGCGTCCGATCCTGTTTTCCATGAGCCCAATCCCGAAAAGAAGGGGCATGGCTGGGCGTGGGCGCTGCTGCTGATCGCGGCGGCGGTGGGCGCAATTCTTTACTACCAGCATCGATCGAGCGGGGATGCGTCCAAGGCGAAGGCGGCCCCGGCGCCGCGTGCGGTGCCGATCACGACCGCACAGGCGAAAAAGGGCGATATCGGAATCTACGTGGAGGCTCTCGGCACCGTGACGCCGGTCTATACGGTGACGGTTACGAGCCGCGTCCAGGGCGAGATCATGAATGTCTATTACAAAGAGGGCCAGATGGTGAAAAAGGGCGACCCTCTGCTGGACATCGATCCACGTCCCTACCAGGCTGCCCTGACGCAGGCCGAAGGGCAACTGGCTCACGACCAGGCGCTGCTCGCCGAAGCGGGGATCGACCTTGACCGGTACAAGTCGGCTTTCAGCCGCAACGCCATCGCCCAGCAGCAGGTGTACGACCAGGAACAGACCGTCCAGCAGTACCAGGGAACGGTGAAGAACGATGAAGGCATGGTGGAAAATGCGAAGGTCAATCTGGTCTACACGCACATCACTTCGCCGATCGACGGGCGCGTGGGGCTGCGGTTGGTGGATCCTGGAAACATCGTGCAGGCGAACAGCACCACGCCGCTGGTGGTCGTGACGCAGTTGCAGCCGATCACGGTAATTTTCAGCGTCGCGGAGGATTATCTGCCGCAAATCCAGCAACAGTTGCGGCCAGGGCCACACGATGGCGGTCGGCGCGCTCGACCGCGACACAGGAAAAGCAGATTGCCACAGGGTCTCTGTTCACACTCGACAATCAGATCGATACCACCACTGGGACGGTGAAGCTCAAGGCCATTTTCCCGAATGCGGATCTGGCGCTGTTTCCGAACCAGTTCGTGAACACGCGCCTTGCTGGTTGAGACGCAGCACGATGCCACTTGGTGCCCGCTGCCGCGATACAGCGAAACGCGCAAGGCGCATTCGTCTACGTGGTGAAGTCCGGACAACACGGCTCAGCTGCGAACCATCAAGCCGGGCGTGGCCGATGGCAATACGCAGGCCGTTGAAGGCGTGGAGCCAAATGAAGATCGTTGCGGTGCAGCGGCTTCGACCGGCTGCAAGACGGAGCGAAGGTCGCGGTGCGGACGGCGGCCGCCGAGGCGAGGAATGGCGGCAAGCGGAAACGGCAATTCGAGTGGAGACGACGCTCCTTGAGTCCGTCTAGTCCATTTATTCTCCGGCCAGTCGCCACGTCGCTGCTGATGGCGGCGATTCTGCTGGCGGGCTTCGTGGCGTTTCTGCAGCTGCCCGTTTCCGCGCTGCCGGAAGTCGATTACCCGACGATTCAGGTGGTCACGTTTTATCCGGGATCGAGCCCGGATGTCGTCTGCTTCGGCGGTGACCGCCCCGCTGGAGCGGCAGTTCGGCCAAATGCCGGGGCTGAGCCAGATGACTTCGACAAGTTCCTCCGGGAAGCTCGGTCATCGTTCTGCAGTTCTCGCTGAGCCTGAATATCGACGTCGCCGAGCAGGAAGTGCAGGAAGCCATCAACGCGGCGCAGACGTATCTGCCGCCCGATCTGCCGGTGCCGCCGATCTACAGCAAGACCAACCCGGCCGACACGCCGATTCTGACTCTTGCTCTGACCTCCAACTCGATTCCTCTGTCGCAGGTGGAAGATCTCGCGGACACGCGGCTGGCCCAGAAGATTTCCCAGCTGCCCGGCGTCGGACTTGGTGAGCATCAGCGGCGGGCAGAAGCCCGCGGTGCGGGTGCAGGTGAACCCGACGGCGCTCTCCGCGCACGGCATCAATCTGGAGGACGTGAGGACGGCGTTACAGCAGACCAGCCTCGATCTGGCGAAAGGGAACTTCGACGGCCCGCGCCAGGACTATCAGATTGACGCGAACGATCAGCTTCTGACGAGCAAGGATTTCAAGTCGATCGTGATCGCGTATCACAACGGAGCGCCGGTGATGCTGTCCGACGTCGCCACCGTGATCGACGCCGCCGAAAACGTGAAGCAGGCCGCGTGGATGAATACCACTCCTGCCGTGATCGTCAATATCCAGAGGCAGCCGGGCGCCAACATCATTCAGGTCGTGGATAGCATCCAGAAGCTGCTGCCCGTGCTTCGGAGCACGCTGCCTGCCGCCGTGACGGTGTCGATTCTGACCGATCGCACCATCACGATCCGCTCGTCGGTGAGCGACGTGGAATTCGAGTTGATGCTGACCGTCGGCCTGGTGGTGATGGTGATCTTTTTGTTCCTGCGGAATATTTCCGCGACGATCATTCCCAGCGTGGCCGTCCCGCTTTCGCTCATCGGAACATTCGGGGCGATGTATCTGGCCGGCTACAGCCTGAATAACCTCACCCTGATGGCGCTCACGATTTCCACCGGGTTTGTCGTCGACGACGCGATCGTGATGATCGAGAATATCGCCCGCTACATCGAAGCGGGCGAAGGGTCGATGCAGGCCGCCTTGAAGGGCGCCGAGCAGATCGGCTTCACGATCATGTCGCTGACGATTTCGCTGATTGCCGTGCTGATTCCGCTGCTGTTCATGAAAGACATCGTGGGCCGGCTGTTCCGGGAATTCGCCATCACGCTGAGCGCGACGATCCTGATTTCCGCGGTGGTTTCACTGACGCTGACTCCGATGATGTGCTCGCGGCTTCTGCGGCACACGCCTCCATCCCAGCAAACCCGCTTTTACCGGAAGTCGGAGGAAGTGTTTAACAACATTATCGCGTTCTATGGACGGACGCTGCAGTGGGTGCTGAAGCACCAGACGAGCGACGCTGCTGGTGGCGGTCGGCACGCTGGTCCTGACGTTTGTGCTCTACAGCATCGTGCCGAAGGGATTTTTCCCCGTCCAGGATACCGGCATCATCCAGGGCATCTCCGAGGCGCCGGAATCGATTTCGTTTCCCGGCGATGGCCGAGCGGCAGCAGGAGCTTTCGAAGGCCATCCTGAAAGACCCGGCGGTCGAGAGCCTTTCGTCGTTTATCGGCGTGGACGGCACGAATACCACACTGAACAGCGGCCGAATTCTTATCAACTTGAAGCCTCTGGAGCAGCGCGGGATCAATGCTTCGGAGGTGATCCGGCGGCTGCAGCCGGAACTGGCGAACGTCGAAGGAATCACGCTGTTCATGCAGCCGGTGCAGGACTTGACGGTAGAGGACCGCGTCAGCCGGACGCAGTATCAGTACACCCTGGAAGATCCTGACGCGAATGAGTTGAACGTATGGACGGCGCGGTTTGTCGAGAAGCTGAAGCAACTTGCCGGAACTGCGCGATGTGGCCACCGACCAGCAGACTGGCGGGCTCGCGCAGCGGCTGGTGATCGACCGGCAGACAGCGTCGCGCCTGGGGATTTCGCCGCAGATGATCGACGAGACGCTCTACGACAGCTTCGGGCAGCGGCAGATCTCGACGCTCTATACGCAGTTGAACCAGTACCACGTGATTCTGGAAACGATGCCATCGTTTCAGCGGCATCCCGAGGACTTGCATGACATCTACGTCCGCTCGGGGTTGGCGGCGACGGCGTCAGTTTTCCTCGAGTTCTTCCGGCATCCTGACCACGAGCGCCTCTCCGACGGTCGGGCCGGCGGGGCCGGCTCCCACGAACCACGTCGGGTTCGGCAAGTCCCGCGGCAGTTACGGCTGTGAACGGCGGCGCGGTTCCGCTGAGCGCGTTCACGCACATCGAATCGGAAACCGCGCCGCTTTCGATCAATCATCAGGGCCAATTCCCGGTGGTGACGATTTCCTTCAATCTGGCTCCGAGCGCTTCGCTGGGAGACGCCACGAAAGCCATTCAGAAAGATTCAGAATGAAATAGGAATGCCGCTGAGCATTCAATCGGCCTTCCAGGGGACGGCGGCGTCCTTCCAGGCTTCGCTCAGCAACGAGCCGCTTCTGATTCTCGCTGCGGTGGTGACCGTTTACATCGTGCTGGGCGTTCTGTATGAGAGCTACATTCATCCGCTTACGATTCTTTCGACGCTGCCCTCGGCCGGCGTGGGAGCGCTGCTGTTCCTGATGATATTCCGCCTGGAGTTCAGCGTGGTCGCTCTGATCGGCATCATTCTGCTGATCGGAATCGTGGAGAAGAACGCGATCATGATGATCGACTTCGCGCTGGAGGCGAGAGCGAAAGACGGGAAGAACCCCGTGGAGGCGATTTACCGGCGTGCCTGCTGCGGTTCCGTCCGATCCTGATGACCACGATGGCCGCGATGCTGGGCGGCTTGCCACTGGCGCTGGGCACCGGGATCGGGTCTGAATTGCGAAAGCCCCTGGGCATTACGATCGTGGGAGGATTGCTCGTCAGCCAGGTGCTTACTCTGTACACGACGCCGGTGGTTTACATCTTTTTCGACAAGCTGGCCAGGCGAGTGACAGGCGCGGGCGAGCGATCGAGCTTTGCGCCTTCCCGGCCGATTAGCCGTGAATTCTTCGACCGGTTTTGCATTGGTCGCTGTTTCCCGCCTGTTTATGGACATTGATTTGCAGGCAAACCCGCGGGAATAGACTGGCATTCGAAAGATACGGGAAAGAATAAACGATGGTTCGCAAATTATGGATTTCGCTGTCAGTCGCTGATTGCGGTTCTTGGCGGCTGCCTGGCCGGCTGTTCGGTTGGCCCTGAAATATCACAGCCGCCGTGGTGCAGACGCCTCCCGCATTTAAGGAACTCACGCCCGCCGATTTCAAGGATACCGACGGATGGAAAGTGGCGCAGCCTTCCGACAGCGCGGTTCACGGCAGCTGGTGGGAAACGATTTAACGACCCGGAGTTGAACAACCTTGAGGACCAGGTAGACATTTCCAACCAGAACATTGCCGCGGCTATCGCGAATTTCTTCGAGGCACGCGCCGTCGTGAGGGAGGCGCGGTCGCAGTATTTTCCGTGGTGACAGCGCGGCTCCGAGCATCACTTATTCGCGGCAGCCTTCGGTGAAGGGCATCGTACGCCGGTCGACTCCGGGCACAACAACGGTCCAGCGACAGCTTTTCAGGGGCCGACATACACTTTCCGTTCGATGCGACCTGGGTGCCGGATCTATTTGGCCGGGTGAGAAATACGGTGCGGGCCGACGTGGCGGCTGCGCAGGTAAGCGCGGCGGATCTGGAAAATACGCGGTTGACGGCTCACGCCGAACTCGCCGTGGACTACTACGAGCTTCGAACCGAGGACGCCCTGAAGCAATTGCTCGATTCGACGGTGGTGGCCTACCGCGAGTCGCTGCGCTTGGAACAGGTGCTGTTTGACACGGGCATCGCGAACGATGAGGCTGTGGCGCAGGCCGAGACGCAACTGGAAGAGACCGAAGCCCAGGACACGAACATCGGGATTTTGCGGTCGCAGTACGAGCACGCGATCGCCCTGCTGGTCGGCCAGCCAGCTTCGACATTTTCGATTCCGACCGAGCCTCTGAAGCCGGCGCCCGTGGCCATTCCCTTCGGCGTTCCTTCGCAGCTTTTGGAGAGGCGTCCGGACATCGCCGCCGCGGAGCGAAGCGTGGCCGAAGCGAATGCGCAGATCGGGGTGGCGCGAGCGGCCTATTTCCCCACGGTGACACTGGCCGCCTCCGGGGGCCTCACGAGCGGCTCATTTGTGAACTGGTTTACATGGCCCAGCCGGGCGTTTTCGGTGGGGCCGACCCTGGCGGAAACTCTTTTCGATGGGGGACTGCGCCGGGCCACCGTCCAGCAATATAGAGCGGCGTACGATGTGACGGTGGCGAACTACCGGCAGACGGTGCTGACGGCTTTCCAGCAGGTGGAGGATAATCTTTCCTCTCTGCGAATCCTTTCGCTCGAGATTCAGCAGCAGGACACGGCGGTGAAATCGGCGGAACGGAACCTGGCAGTGGCGACCGACCGGTATCGCCTGGGCATCGATCCTTACCTCAACGTGATTACGGCTCAGACGACGCTTCTCACCAACCAGCAAACGGCGGTGAACCTGCGGATGCAGCAAATGACGGCGAGCGTGCAACTGATCGAGGCGCTGGGTGGTGGCTGGGATAACACGCAACTGCCGGCGGCGCCAGCCATCGTCTCGAATAGTGAGATAACCGCCAAAGCGACGCCATGATGAATTCAGATCGCCGGGCCGCTTGTCTGACAGGCGCATAGAGACCCGCGCGGGATTTCGACCTTGCCTTTTCTCCGGCGCCTACGGGGTTACCCCAACACCGCGAGGAATTAGTTCGTAGATAGCATCTTCGCGCAACCGCCTTCCCTGAAAGTTGCTACCGGCTGTGTATAATGACTTTGCAAGAGGACCCTCTGGCCGAGGCCTGCGGGAAAATCCGGATTTTGTCTCCGGCAAGTTTTTCGCGACGTTTTTGGCTACGTTTTCCGCCATGGAGGCCGGCACGTTGATCTCCCCGCCCACCGATGTCGCCATCGCCGCCTCCACGATGAACCGCGTAGTGATTGAGGCGGTAGAGCCGGAGATCGACGCCGGAAGATTTCCCATCAAACGCATTCTGGACGACCGCGTGCACGTGGAAGCGGATATTTTCGCCGACGGGCACGAGGTGCTGGCGGCGGTGCTGCTGTACCGTCCGAGCAGCGAGAGCGCCTGGCAGGAGGCCCCGTTTGAGTTTTTCGACAACGACCGCTGGCGGGGGGAGTTTTACGTTACGAGGCTGGAGCCGTACCTCTACACGATTCAGGCGTGGGTGGACGCCTTCCAGACGTGGGCGCGGGATTTTCTGAAGAAATATGACGCGGGGCAGGATGTTTCGGTGGACCTGCTGATTGGCGCGGATCTGATCAAGGCCGCCGCGGGCCGGGCCGTTGTTAACGACGCGCGAAAACTGGACAGCTTTGCATCGGAGTTCCGGAATTTGCCTGCCTCGAAGAACCGCTCGATCGCGGGCGTGGTGCGCAGCGCCGAGTTGGCCGAACTCATGGCGCGGTATCCGGATCGCAGCGCCGCCACCACACATTCCCGCGAATTGCGGGTACTGGTGGACCGCGAGAAGGCGCGGTTCAGCAGTTGGTATGAGATGTTTCCGAGGTCGTGTACCTCCGACCCGGCCAGGCATGGCACTTTTCTCGATTGCATTGGCCGGCTGGACTATATTGCCGCGATGGGCTTTGATGTTCTGTACTTCCCGCCGATCCATCCGATTGGAACTTCCCATCGCAAGGGAAAAAACAACGCGTTTCCGCCGGCGCCGGACGATACAGGAAGCCCGTGGGCGATCGGGTCAGAGGAAGGCGGGCACAAAGGGATTCATGCGCAGCTTGGCACGCTGGAGGATTTCAAGCTGCTGCGTTCGGAGGCGGCGGCGCGCGGGCTGGAGATGGCGCTGGACATAGCTTTCCAGTGCTCTCCGGATCATCCGTATGTGAGAGAGCATGAGGAGTGGTTTCGGCACCGGCCGGACGGCTCGATCCAGTATGCGGAGAATCCCCCCAAGAAATATGAGGACATTTATCCCATTTTTTTCGAGAACGAGCATGCTCGCGAGCTGCTCGAGGAATTAAAGAGCGTGGTCACGTACTGGGCGGCGCAGGGAATCAGAATTTTTCGCGTCGATAATCCGCACACTAAACCATTTCCTTTCTGGGAGTGGCTGATCGAAGAGGTACGCCGCGAGTATCCCGACGCGCTTTTTCTGGCGGAGGCGTTTACACGGCCCAAGGTGATGTACCGGCTGGCGAAACTGGGCTTCTCGCAGTCGTATACCTATTTCGCCTGGAAAAATTCGAAATGGGAGCTTACGCAATATTTTACGGAACTGACGCAGAAGCCGGTGCGCGAGTTCTTCCGCGGGAATCTGTGGCCCAACACCCCAGACATTCTCACGGAATATCTTCAGGATGGCGGCGCGCCTGCTTTCATGATTCGTTTCATTCTTGCGGCGACCTTGGCGGCGAACTATGGCATTTATGGCCCGGCGTTTGAGTTGTGCGAGAACCGGGCCGTGACGCGGGGGAGCGAGGAGTATCTGGATTCGGAAAAATACCAGATTCGCGCCTGGCCCATCGATCATGCCTACAGCCTGCGGGGGCTCATTACGCGGGTGAATCAAATACGGCGGGCGAATCCGGCGCTGCAAAAGGACGACAGTCTGTTGTTTCATCCCGTGGATAACGATCAGCTTATTGCCTATAGCAAAGCAAGCGACGACGGCGCGAATATCGTGGTTTCCGTGGTGAATCTCGACTTTCGCTACAAGCAATCGGCGTGGGTGGATCTTCCGCTGGACCGCTTCGGCTTGGACCCGCGGCAGCCGTTTCCGGTGGAAGACATGCTGACCGGGGCGCGGTATCAGTGGCAAGGCGCAAGAAATTACGTGGAACTCGATCCTTCACATATGCCGGCGCACATCCTGAAGATTCGCTAGGGATGGGGGCGCGGCAGCTTGGTTTGCATCTTGCAGCAGGAATCGGCAAAAGTTCTGGAGAAGAGGAACGCAGTGGCTGAACCCGCCCAGTCGCTTTGGTACAAGGATGCCGTCATTTACCAGTTGCATGTGCGCACGTTCTGCGACAGCAACAACGACGGCATCGGCGATTTTCCCGGGCTGATGCAGAAGCTCGATTACCTGCAATATATGGGGGTTGACGCGCTGTGGCTGATGCCATTCTTTCCGTCGCCATTGCGCGACGACGGCTACGACATCTCCGACTACACCTCCGTTCATCCGAATTACGGCGAGCTGAAGGATTTCAAGGCGTTCCTGAAAGTCGCGCACGAGCGCGGAATCCGGGTGATCATCGAGCTGGTGCTGAATCACACCTCGGACCAGCATCCGTGGTTTCAGGAATCGCGCAGCTCGCGCGACAATCCCAAACGCGACTGGTACGTGTGGAGCGACACGGACGACCGCTACAAGGACGCCCGCATCATTTTTGTGGACACGGAAATGTCCAACTGGGCGTGGGACCCGGTCTCGAAATCCTATTACTGGCACCGGTTTTTCAGCCACCAGCCCGATTTGAACTACGACAACCCCGCGGTCTTCGAGGACATGTGGGGAGTGATGAAGTTCTGGCTCGATGTGGGGCGTGGACGGGTTCCGGCTGGACGCGGTTCCCTATCTGGTCGAGCGGGACGGAACCAACTGCGAGAACCTGCCCGAGACGCACGAGATTCTCCGCGAGCTTCGCAGGCGGCTCGACGCGGAATATCCCGGCAAGATGCTGCTGGCCGAGGCCAACCAGTGGCCGGCGGACGTATCCGCTTATTTCGGCAACGGCGATGAGTTCCACATGGCGTTTCATTTTCCTCTGATGCCGCGGATGTTCATGGCGGTGCAGCTGGAGGACCGCAAGCCGATCGTCGAGATCCTGCGAGCAGACGCCGCAGATTCCCGACAACATGCCAGTGGGGCATCTTCCTCCGCAATCACGACGAGCTGACGCTGGAAATGGTCACCGACGACGAGCGGGATTACATGTACGACGAGTACGCCAAGGACAAGACGATGCGGCTGAACCTCGGCATCCGGCGGCGCCTGGCGCCCATGATGGAAAACGACCGCCGGCGCATCGAGCTTCTGAACGGCTGCTGATGTCGATGCCGGGCACGCCGATCATTTATTACGGGGATGAAATCGGCATGGGCGACAACATTTATCTGGGCGACCGCAACGGCGTGCGCACGCCGATGCAGTGGAACGGCGGATGGAACGCGGGCTTTTCGGGCGCCGATCCGGAGCGGCTTTATTCGCCGCTGATTTCCAACCCGGTGTACGGCTACCAGGCCATCAACGTGGAGGCGCAAAAGCGGTTGCCGCACTCGCTTCTTTCGTGGATGAAGCGGCTGATCGAAGTGCGAAAGTCCACGCAGGTGTTCAGCCGCGGATCGATCGAATTTTTAAGGCCTTCGAACCACCGGGTGCTGGCTTACGTGCGGCAGCTGGACGATCAGAAGATCCTGGTCGTCAACAATCTTTCGAGCTCGGCTCAGGCCGTGGAGCTCGATTTGCAGGCAATTCAAGGGCAACATTCCGATCGAGATGTCCGGCAGGAACCTTTTCCCGCGCATCGGGGATTTGCCGTATCTACTGACGCTGGGGCCGTATCAATCTTATTGGTTCCGCCTGCGGCGTTTCTGATGCGATAGAAGCGGAGGGGCCTTTCGGCGGGCGGGAGCGCCCCAGGAACGCCGCCGGCCGGTTTAGCGGGAGACTTCATTGGCTGAGGAATCCTTTCTCACAGACGACCTGCTTCGCCAGCTGATCAGCGTGGGCGAAGTGGATCTTCTTGTGGCCCTGCCTTCGCACAACAATGCGGCGAGCATCGCAGGCGCGGTGGCGGCCGCGGAGCAGAGTTTTCAAAATGCATTCCCGCGGGAACGCGCGGTGATCGTCAACGTGGATGGCGGATCGAACGACGGCACCTCCGAGGCGTTTCTGAGCGCAAACACCGCAACAGAATTCCCAGGGACGCGGGCTCACGTCGCTTCGCACCGGACACCGGGTGGTCGCCCGATGCGATACACCCTCGCAGGGGACGATTTTCCGGACGATCCTGGCAACCGCGGAACTAGTGCGAGCCAAGGCTTGCGCGGTCGTCTCGCCAAGTTCTCCGGGCCTTACACCGGACTGGGTGGGAAATCTGTTGCAGCCGGCTTACCGGCAGAATTTCGATTTTGTGGCTCCATTGTATTCGCGCCAGAGGTTCGACGGCCTGTTGATCCGTCAACTGCTCTATCCCATGAGCCGGGCGATCTTCGGACGGCGCATTCGCGAGCTTCTTACGACGGAATTCGGCTTTTCCGGGCGGCTGGCGAGCAATTGCGCGGAGCGGGATGTGTGGCACGAGGCCGCTGTGCAAGAATCTCCTCAGATATGGATGGCCGCCACAGCCATCGATTCGGATTTTCGCTGTTGCCAGTCGTTTTTAGGGCAGAAGGTGCGGCCGACAGGGGGGCCTCCGGTGGATATCGTGGCGGCGGTGCGCCAGGCCGTCGGCGCGCTATTCTGGTGCGCCGAGACGCAGCAATCGGCCTGGATCGGCCGCAGCGGCTCCGAGCCTCTTACAACGTTCGGACCCGACCACGAGCTTACCGACGATCCGGCGAATGTGAATCTGGAACGGATTTTCGAACTGTTTCGCAGCGGCGTGGCGGAACTCTCGCCGATTTTGAAGACGCTGCTGAGCGCCGACACAAATGCCGAAATTCAGCGCCTGGCCACGCTGGACGAGCGAAGCCTGTGTTTCGAGAACGCCCTCTGGGCGCGCACGCTGTATGATTTCGCGTCCTCCTACCATCACGCGCTCCTCGACCGCGACCATCTGGTGCAGGCGCTGGTTCCCCTGTACCGCGGGAGGATCTATTCGTTTCTTCGGAAACACGCGAGCTCTTCTCCCGCCGAGATGGAAGCGGATTCTGAAAATCTATGCCTGGAACTCGAACGGCAGAAACCCTACCTGATCGAACGCTGGAAGACGCCAAGTGAGGTGGCCGCATGAGAGAAACTATTCTTCCCGGTTTAACCCAGGCCTACGAAAATCTCGTCCACATGATCGCCGACTTCCTGCCGCGGTTGGTGGTGATGCTGACAATTATTCTGGCGGGACTGCTGATCGCCTTCGCGCTGAAGTACATTCTGCGGTGGATCCTGCATCTTACGAAGCTCGACCGCATGTCGGAGCAGGCGGGGGCGTCGCACGTGCTGCGGAAAGCGGCCATGCCCTCGATGTCGGAATTTCTGAGCCGGTCGCTATTCTGGATCACCTTCCTGGGGTTCATCCTGCTGGGGATCAGCGTGCTGCAGATTCCCGAGCTGCAGGAGCAGATTTCGCACCTCTTCCAACTGCTGCCGCAGGTATTCGTCGCGATTCTGATTCTTTTCGTGGGGATACTTGCGGCGAATTTTTTGTCGCGCGCCGCGCTGCTGGCGGCGGTGAATGGCGGGTATCGGTCGCCGCGGCTGTGGAGCGGGATGGTCCGCTTCGTGATCTGGACGCTGACGATTTCGATGGCGCTGGAGCAGGTGGGGCTCGCGCGGCAGACGGTTGTGGCGGCGTTTTCGATTGTTTTCGGAGCCGTGATGCTCGCCGGCGCAATCGCTTTTGGTCTAGGCGGACGCGACCTCGCTCGCCGGACACTCGAGCGATACGTGGGAGACCGGGAGAGGCAGCATGAGAAGGAAGAGGAACCGTCTCCGCTTTGAGCTATCTCGCTCTGAGCCATGTCGCGGGCTATCTCGCTCTGGTCCACTCTGGCCCAGTCCTGATCTTCCGGGCGGGACTTGGGAAGAACGGGAAGGCCAGTACACCTACGGGGCGGCGACCGGAGCTGAGCACCGAATCGGGCCTGAAGGCCCTCGCTGGGGAGGGACACGGGTTATGAGCACACCGGGAGCGGAGAAACGCATGGCGCTTTATGAGGATTTGCGGCTCGCGGTGCCGGAGCAACTGCCGGCCTACTTGTCGAAGCAGCGCTGGTTCGGAGGGAAGGCGCGGCGGATTCATTCAGCGGAGATTCTCGACCTTGTGCCGCTGCAGACGGGGCAGCTCGACGCTTTTCTACTGCTGGCTCGCGTGGAATACGAGACGGGCGTCGGCGACACTTACGTGCTGCCGATGATCGTTTCGCGCGCGGCGAGCGGGCAACAGGCGGCCGACGGGGGCGAATTGAGAATCCGAAGCGTTGGCGATGTGAACGGTTCGGTCGTTCTTACGGACGCGCTTCAGAACGAGCAATTCCTGAGCTGGCTTCTGGACGCTGTCGAGGTAAAGCTCGTATCCAAAGGAGTGCGGGGCGAATTGCGGGCGTCCCACACGGCAATTTTTCAAGATATCCGCTCCAATTCGGGAGATGGGTTGCATCCGCGCTTGCTGAGGGGCGAGCAAAGCAATAGCTCGGTGGCTTACGGCGACCGCCTGATCCTCAAGCTTTTCCGGCGCGTGGAAGAAGGCGTTAACCCGGACCTGGAGATCGAGCTTTTCCTTACGGAAGCCGCTCACTTTCCCAATGTGCCGCCGGTCGCCGGTGCGTTCGAGTACCGGGAAGAAAATGGGAGTCTGGTGTCGATTGGTACCCTGCAGCGCTTTGTCGCGAATCAAGGCGACGCCTGGCGATTTACTCTCGATTCGCTGAAGGATTTCCGGGAGCAAACGGCGAGATATCCAGAGGGCCCGCCAGCACTGGGGGAAGCCGCGAATCCCATTCTGGCTTACGAGTCGGAGCTTCCGCCAATTGCGGCGGAACTGCTGGGAGCGTATCTCTCGCAAGTTGGGTTGCTGGGGAAGCGAACGGCGCAACTGCACCTGGCGCTGGCCTCCGACTTTTCGAAGCCGGCGTTCGCGCCCGAAGCGTTTACGGGGTCTTTTCAGAGAGACTTCGAGCGTTCGGCAATCGACTTGGCGGAGCGCAATTTTGGCTTGCTGCGTGAGAAGCGCGAGGAATTACAGCCGAAAACCCGCGAGGAGGCGGCTCGAATTCTCGACCGGCAGGGCGAGATCATCGAGAAGCTTCGTTCGATTGCCGCCGCGGAAAACCTCGGGATGCGCATACGGATTCATGGTGATTACCACCTGGGGCAGGTTCTTTACACGGGCTCCGACTTCATGATCATCGATTTCGAGGGGGAGCCGGCGCGGCCGCTTTCGGAACGCCGCACGAAGCGTTCGGCGCTGCAGGACGTGGCGGGCATGGTGCGTTCGTTTCACTATGCGGCTTTCAGCCATTTGCTGGATGCCACGGACGAATCGACGCAGGGCGAGATCGATTCGCCAGAAGCAGATGAGGTGGTCGCAAAACTGGTATGCGTGGGTGGCGTCCCGTTTTCTGCATTCCTATTTCGAAACCGCGAAATCCGGATCGTTCCTTCCTCCCCCAGCCGCGAGGAAGTATCCGCGTTGTTGCAAATTTACCTGCTCGATAAGGCCATCTACGAACTGGGCTACGAGCTCAACAATCGACCCGTCATGGGTCGGCATTCCGCTGGCGGGAATTTCTCAGCTTCTCGCCCATTGACCCGGGATTAGTGCGCCCGTGAAAGGCTGGAGCTTCAGGTGACCTCTCCATTTGAAATACCCCTTGGCGCGTTTTGCTCCGGCAAGAATGAGTGCACCTTTCTGGTGTGGGCGCCAAAAGCGGAAAGAGTCGACGTGCATGTAATAGCCCATCGGAACGAATCGATTCCCATGCAGCGACTGGAGCGCGGGATACTTTTTCTCCGCCGCGCTGGAAATGTGGGGCCTGGCGCACTCTACCGCTATCGGCTGAACGATCAGGCCGAGCATCCCGATCCCGTTTCCCGTTTTCAGCCTCAAGGCGTGCACGGCCCGTCCCAAGATGGTGGATCAACGATTTTGATGGAGTGACTGCGGGCTGGCGGGGACTGCCGCTGCAACGAGTACGTTCTGTATGAACTTCACGTGGGAACTTTTACTTCCGACGGAACGTTCGATGCGATCATCTCCCGAATCCCAGACTTGAAGGAGCTCGGAGTCACCGCCATTGAAATCATGCCCGTCGCGCAGTTTCCCGGCGAGCGCAACTGGGGCTACGACGGCGTTTATCCATACGCCGTTCAGAACTCCTACGGCGGCCCGGCCGGACTAAAAAGGCTCGTCAATGCCTGCCACGCGCAGGGGCGTGGCGGTTGTGCTCGACGTGGTTTATAACCACCTGGGCCCGGAAGGGAACTACGCCTCCCAATTCGGCGATTACTTCACCGATATGTACAAGACGCCATGGGGCGCGGCCCTCAATTTCGAACAGGCGCATAGCGATGAAGTGCGCCGCTACTTCATCGAAAACGCTTTGCAATGGATCGCCGACTTTCACATCGATGGTTTGCGTCTCGACGCGATCCACGCGATTGTCGATCCCTCCGCGCGGCCTTTCGTCGAGGAACTGGCCGCCGCCTGCCAAAGCAAGGGCGAAGAGTCTGAATCGCCGCGTCGCCGTAATCGCGGAGAGCAATCGCAACGACCGGAGGATCGTGATTCCGCGCGAGCAGAACGGATGGGGGCTCGATTCCCAGTGGAACGATGACTTCCATCACGCGTTGCGCGTGACGTTAACCGGCGAGCAAGAGGGTTATTACGAGGATTTCGCGGGATGTCGCCGGATTTGGCTCATGCACTTGGCGACGGCTTCGTGTATGCGGGCAAATATTCGAAATTTCGCAAGCGCCGGCACGGCAAGTTCGTCGCGCGGGCTTGCCCGGCGAACGCTTTGTGGTGTTCGCGCAGAACCACGACCAGGTGGGGAATCGCAAATCCGGAGACCGGCTCACATCCGCCGCTTCGTTCGAACAGTTGAAGATGGCCGCCGCTGCTGGTTCTTCTGTCGCCGTATGTCCCGTTGCTCTTCATGGGAGAGGAGTACGGCGAGACCGCGCCGTTTCAATATTTCGTGAGCCATAGCGATCCCGCGATAATCGACGCCGTGCGCAAGGGAAGAAGCCGAAGAGTTCGCCGGCTTTCGATGGTCTGGAGAGTTGCCGGATCCGCAGGACGAGCGGACATTTTTGCGGTCGAAACTCCGCTGGGATCTGGGAAATAGGGCGATCATCGCGTCGCTGTCTGGATTTTTATAAGGAACTGCTTCGCTTGCGCCGGGAGGACCGCGTGTTGAGGCGTCTGGACAGGAGCAGCCAGGAAGTGCAGCTGGGAGCGAAAGATCGTGCGATATTTATGCGCCGCTGGCACGAAAAAGAGCGAAGTCTTTGCTGCATTTTATTTTGGCGAGGGGCCGCGCGGCTCGCAATTGCGAATGCCTAGCGGGCGATGGGCGCGAGAACTCGATTCGGCCGACTTAAAATGGAAAGGCCCCGGGAGTGGAGCGCCAGAGACGATCGTCTTCAACGGGAGAGTGGAAATGGGCTTGAAACCGTACTCTGTTGTGATGTATGCGCGGTCGGACGAATAGCGGTGGCGTTGCGTTATCGCGGAGACGAAGCGCTGTTGCCAAGGCGAAACGCCACAGTGACTTCCTCCGACGCTTTCGACCGCGCGGCCGTTCAGGGTCGGGCATTGTAACGCCACTGCCACACGGAATTGATGGCTGCGAGAACCAGCATCGGCGGCCCGCTTATCGAACTTTACGCTTTCGACTGTTCCTGCCGGATTCAACCAGGACGCTCAGGGTCACGGTACCTTCCACGTGCGCTCGGATTGCTTCTACGGGATAGCTGGGCTGACGGAATGACCTGAGCTGGCCAACGTGGAGCGAACTGTCTTGGGCAGATTCCTCTCCCCGGATCGACTCGAAATGGGAGCTGATGGCCACCACACCTTGCATAGCGCTCGAAGCGGCCGGCGACGGAATCGCGGCCGCATGCGTCCCCGAGGGGCCATTGACGGGAGGCGCCGGAGCTGGAATTTGCGCCGCTACGGGCGGCGCGGCAGCCGGTTGCTCGGTGGATGAAGCGTAGGGGCCAGCAGGTGCCGAAACGGATGCCGTCGAATGTTCGAGCTGGAATTGGCGCACCTTGGCCTCGGCTTCCTCTCGAGTTTCGGCTTCGTCCGGATCATCCTGGCGTGGTGCGGTGGAAGCCGACGAGGCGCCGTAATCCGGGCGTCGTGGAGCTGCCGAGACGACCGCGTCCGGCGGAGCGTCTTCGCCGCCGGTGACGGGAACCGGAGCTGTTTTGCTTGTGGGCCGCGAGTTTAAATTTGAGGAGGCTGACGTTGAATTCGAATTTTCGCCCGAGGGGACCGTGGAGTCCCTGGGAGTGGTTCCCGTGAAGGCGTCAGCAGGCGGCGGGGGGCCAGCCATATCTGATATGTCTGGAGCCGCGCGGCGAAAGAGCAGTTGCTTCACGTGAGAGGGACCCATGGCCATCACCATCCCACCAACCAAAAGAACGAGCAGTATGGCGGCGACAGGGAGCCAGGCCCTTCCGCCTGGTTCTTCGAAGGCAGTCGGCTGGTAGCCAAATCCGGTAAAGCTGATGCCTTCGTTTTCGGGCCTCGGAGATGCAAGTTTCTCCGGGAACGATTCTGGCGGTCGCCACGCCGCACGCAACTGGCGGGCGTCCACAGCCGACGAATGGACCGCCAGCAGCTCTTCATAGAAGGCCCCTCCAGCGATGGGATCGATTGTGGGGGAAGATGGGCCGCCTAGAGACGGAGCAGTCGCGGTATTTCGCGCGGTGGACTTTTGGGCTCTGTGCGCGCCTTCCGCTGAATTTCCCGGTTCGAACTCACTGCCATCGACGGAAGGATCGTCGGATGCGATGTCGATTGCATCGTCGGTCGCATCATTGGTCGCGTCATGGGCAAGAAGCGCTTCTGAACGGGTCTCGATTGCAGTTCGTGAAGATGACGCCGATTCAATGCGATGTTGCGCGTTTGTCGATTGCTTCGCGCCCGTTTGGGCTTGATCCGCGCGCCGGATTGGAAGGTCGTACGTGTAGACAGGGGAGTGGAGATTATCTGGTTGCTTTGCCCTGGCGACGCCAGTTGCCGCACCCCTGAGACCACCGGAAGTATCGCTGCGCGATGAAGCTGGCTCCAGCGGTAACGACCGCTCGCTTGGGAACATGGCTTCGATCTCGGAGGAGATATCGCTTTGGCTGGGATCCTTCGCTGCCGGCCCAGGCTCGCTATTGTCCTGAACTACGGAGGCGTCGGAACCTGTCGGTAGATCGGTGAAAAATGTGGCGGAGGCTGCAAATTTTATGATGTGCCGCCTTACTTCGGCACTCACATTCACGAACTGAATGCCGGCTTCCTTGCGCGTACTTCCGTGCCATACGAGTTTCCCGGAAACCTCCAGCCATTTTTCCGACTGCGGCAGGCGGAAGCGCATCCTCGGAAACTCCGACGCGGCGATTACTTCGGCAGCTTGAACGGCGACCCCGCCTTCGCCAATGTTGAGGATCATGCCGCCGTTGTGAGCATCCAGCTGAAGGTAGGCTAAGGAGCGGAGGGCCAAGCGAGGGTGCGCGCGGCGTTCCGGAACCTTCGGGGCGCTGTCGAAATTCTCTTGGTTTTCAAGCATGTAATTACGATATCGGGATGGGCTGGGGCTCATTATAAGCACCGACTTTCGGCGGCTTCAAGACGGTAAAACCCTTTAGTCAAAAGTCGTCCGGGATCGGGAATGTTGCCGATTGCGCCATTCCTTTGTATCTGATTCAGAGAAGGGCTGCTAGAGTTGCGCGGCTACGTTGTTATTTCGAATCAGCTTCTTTTTCGACCGGTGTTGGCAATGCAAGCATGCCCGAAAATCTTCGAGAGATTTTGCGCGAGTCCGGGTTTAACCCATTGGATACCCCCGGCTTCGTTGAATTTATGCTATTCGGGCCGGAATTGTTTATATTCATACATACAGGCACATGGAGGACTTATCATGCGAATGTTCAGGCCGTTTCTGCGGTTGTTGATGTTCTTTGTGTTGTCGCTCGCGCCGGCTGCGTTTCTGGCACCGGCCGCCCTCGCACAAATCGCGTTGGGAATCTCCGTTCACGTCGGACCGCCAGCTTTGCCGGTGTATGCGCAGCCGCCCTGCCCGGGTGATGGCTATTTGTGGACGCCCGGCTACTGGGCCTACGGGCCGGTGGGATACTACTGGGTGCCGGGTGTCTGGGTGACGCCGCCACGAGTGGGCGTTCTTTGGACGCCGGGCTATTGGGGTTTCGCGGGTGGTCTCTACGGCTGGCACGCGGGCTACTGGGGCCCCCATGTGGGATTTTATGGGGGGATTAACTACGGCTTCGGCTACGGTGGCGTGGGATTCTTCGGCGGGGAATGGCGGGGCGGGGCTTTTGCGTACAACACGGCGGTGATGAACGTGAACACGAGCGTGGTGCGGAACGTCTACGTGAACCGCACGGTGATCAACAACACGGTGGTGAATCGCACCAGCTTTAACGGTCCTGGCGGCGTGGTTGCCCAGCCGCGGCCCGAAGAAATGGCAGCCATGCGCGAGCAGCATTTCGAGCCGACGTCGAACCAGGTCTCACATGAGCAGGCCATGAGCCACGATCGCAACCAGCTTGCTTCCTTCAACCACGGCACCCCTGGCACGGCGGCAATGGATTCGGTGAACGGGCGCCGCTTCAACCAGCAGGGCCGCATCGCCAACGGCATTTCTTCCGGCCAGTTGACGCCGGGTGAAACGAAGAACCTCGAAAATCGCGAGGCTCATTTGAACGGCGAAATCCATAACGATCGCGCGGCCAACGGTGGAACGCTCACCCCGCAGGAGAGGCAGCAGGTAAATCGGCAGCAGAACAATCTGAGCCGGTCCATCTACGACGACAAGCACAACGCGGCCACCGAGCACTACGGCAACAATGAAGTGGGGGCGCGGCGCGATCTACAGCAGCAGCGCATCGCCAACGGCGTTCGCAGCGGGCAATTGTCGCCTTCGGAGACTGCAAAACTCGAGAATCATGAGCAGAACATCAACAAGCACATCGCGGCCGATCGCAGCGCCAATGGTGGAAAGCTGACGCCGCAGGAGAAACAGAACATCAACAAGCGGCAGAACAACGCCAGCAAGCAAATCTACAACGAAAAGCACAACGCCAAGACTGCTCCTCGCTAGCGCGGTTTGGCCGAAAACTGTATCCTCATCGCGACGCGGACGACACCAACGTGGAGTCCGCGTCGCATTTTTTTTAAAATAACGGCTAGGTGGTACTCCGCACCTGCTGAGGTGCGGCTTGGTTTTGTTGTTCGATTTGAGCGGAGACCACGGGCACGGCGGCGCCGGTCTTGGTGGCAATGAGCGCCTCGAGGCACGGCAAGTCCAAGGCGCGGGGAGCATCCGCGCGCATGATCTCGAAGACCTTCTCGAGCGGATGGGAATCGCGGTAAGGCCGCTTGGCGCGGAGGGCGTCGAAAATATCGGCGACCACGAGGATACGCGAGAAGGTGGAAAGTTGGGTTTCGTTCCAACCGCGCCAATAGCCGGAGCCGTCCAGTTTTTCGTGGTGGGCAGCGGCCTCGGCGGCGAGATCCTCAAAGCCGGGGATGCGGTTCAGAATCTGGAACGTATGGTAGGGATGATCGCGAACGACCTTCCACTCCTCGGCCGTGAGTTTGCCGGGCTTCTCGAGAATCTCGTTGGACACGCTCAGCTTGCCGACATCGTGCAGCAGCGCGGCGCGGCGGAGAAGTTTCAAATCGCGGACGCTGAAGCCAAAGCAGCGCCCGATATCGAGGGCCGCGTCGGCCACGCCATTGGAATGGCGATAGGTGAAGGGTGATTTCGCGTCGATGATTTCGGCGAAGGCCGAGCAGATGTTGTCGATGGCATCCTCGTCCGCATTCATGCGGCGCTGCTCCGGCTCAAGCAGCAAGGCCTTTTGGATAACATCTCGTTCGTCCAGCCCCAACCAGAGCGCGCCGGTGGCGGATAAGGAGATGGCGACCTTGACCAGTTCGGGATCAAACCAGCGGCCACTGCGGCGGCGCACGGCGTCAATTGCCGCGGCCGGCCCGCGCGCGCTATGGAAAACCTCGAGTGTTTGCGCGAGATTGGCAATCCGGGAAAAGATGGGGACGTCCGTTTTGCGAAGGCCATGGGGATATCCGCGGCCGTTCCAGTGCTCATCGAGGCTTTGAATTCCCGAGGCGACGGAGTCGGCAAAACCGAGTTTTTTCGCGATGTGAGCGCCGCGCTCACATCGGATTTTCACAAGGTCGCACGAGTCCCGCTGCTGCGTGGCGGCCACCTGGAAAAGCCGCTGCATGCGTTCCAGGAAGGGCTGCCCGGAAGCCACGTGGGTCAGCGCGTAGTGGAGGCTTTCCCATCCGACGCGAGTCCAGTCGGTGGTTTTGACGTCGCGCTTGGCTCGAATTTCGTCGGCGTTCAGGATGTGAAACAGGCGAGAGGAATTGCTGCTGCAGCCTGCGTCCTTGAGAAGCAGCGAATAGTAAAGGTCGGCCTGTTCGCCGGCAGGAAGTCCGACCTGGGCGGCGATGCGCATCCCGATCATGCAGGAGCGGACGGAATGGCCCATCGGCTGGCCTTCGGTTAGGTCCAAAGCATAGGAAAGGGCCGAAATGATTTCGGACATGCGGATCGTTGATTCGGGTCCGCCGCGGCCAGCAGAGGAGGAGGAATTAGCCTTTGCCATGGATGCTCCTTTAGTGTCCGCTCAAGTGGCCAGATGCGATCGCCGGCCTGAGCAGGCTCGCGATCATGCCGAGAAAATAACCCGTCGGGCAGAAGCCGCATATAGTACCGGCGTACCCGATCCGGCGCGTACGAATCAAAACCGGATCGAATAATTAAGCGTCACGGATTGAGTGCCTACGCGCACGGTGCTGTTGTCGTACTCACCTGCCTGAAGAGCGCTCTGAGCCACATGGGCCTGGGCGGTCGGGTCGAAGGTATAGGCGGCCTCAAGGCGCGAGCGTTCCAGGCGATAAACGAATCCTGCCGAAATCTGATTGGACATGATCGCGGCGGTCAACGGGGTGAGGGTCGAACTCGGGACAGGATCGTTCGCGTGGGAATATCCGAACCGGACGGAGCTGTTCTCCGTTACGACGCGCTCCGCACCCACATGGAACGAGTATTGATCCTTCCAGTCGACCGGAACGCGGTCCAGAAGGGAAGTCGAGTTCAGCAAGCCGTTGATCGTGGCGTTCGTACCGTTCGTCAGCGTTACCGGCAACTGGACGAAGGCACCTTCCCAGTTGACCCAGTCGGTCTGGGAGGCAAGGAGCCAGCGGGGACTGAAACGCCAGTTGATGCTGCCGAGCGCCGATTGCGGGAGAACGTTCTGCACTTTCGCCGAATACTGGAATGCCGCGGGGGCGTTCAGACCGAGAGCGGCGAACTGCGCGCCAACGTTCCCGGAAGCGCTGCCGTAGCTTTCGATCAGAGTGCGGGACTTCCAGGCAACGCCGAGCTCCAGCTTGGATGTCGGACGAAGCATGGCGCCGACGCTTCCGTTCCAGCCGTAGCCGGTTGTATGCAGATCGAGCAGCGTCTTCAGGCCCTTCAGCACCGGCTGGCTTTGGAAGATGTATGGGGCATCGAGCGTGTTGGAGTTATAGTCGGCGCCAGCAGTAACACCGAAGGAAAGTTTCTCTCCGAAATTGACGCCCAACCCGGCTACGGCGCGCCCGGCCAAAATCGCCGACTTCTGCTCTTGCAGGCCATAAGTTGCTCCCGCGGTGCCGGGAGCGTCAACATAGTTCCAGTGAGCCACCGACATCAGGTCTGGAACGAAGCCGACGCCGAAGGTGAACCTCGAATGGCCAATCGGCATTCCGAAGGCGCCGTAGGGAAGCACGCCCGGGGAGTCGCTCAGCGGAGCGCCGTTGTTCACGGAATTGCTGAACGAACCGCGGGCAAAAACGGCGTCGAGACTCAGGTCGAGGGATCGCCCGCTGAGATAGGTGAGCCCGGCTGGATTGGCGGCAAGAGCGTCCAGCACGTCGGAGGACGATGGCACGTACACACCGCCCAGGGCCACGGAGCGGGCGCTGGCGGCCGTCCAATAGAAGTTTTGAGCGGAAGCTGAGGTTGCTAAAGATCCAAAGACAAAAAGCGCAAGGGCTAGCTGGCGACGGAATCTCATGTGGCACCCGTGTATCCGATTGCTCGGAAATATCTGTTGTTTCAAAGTATGAGGAGAGTTTGCTTTCGCGTCGAGGATTGGCGCAGGGTCTCACTGCTCAATGATTACTGTACGTTCGTACAGGTATGGCGGGGCTGCTGCTGCGCGAAGCGGGGCGTGACAACAGAATGAGTGCCGCCAAGAAGGCATGCGAATGGGTCAAAAAAGATTACGAAAGGCTCGGCGGCGTCTGCTAGTCTCTTTTGGCGTTAGGTGAGATTGCTTTGCGCACCGAATCGCGTGAATAAGAACCTCGCGACAAACGATTTGGCGCGGCATGAGGAATAGCGGGTCAGCCGAAAGCGATGAAAATTCGAGAGAAATACGATTTGCCCTCTTCCGGGGCTTGCGATTGTCACGTCCACATCGTGGGACCTCAGTCACAGTATCCCCAGGTCGCCGATCGATCCTACACAGCTGGATCGGCCCCGATTGAGACGCTGCGCGAACTGGCACGGCCGTTGGGAGTTAGCCGCTGGGTTCTGGTGCAGCCGAGCTTTTACGGGACGGACAATTCGTGCGTACTCGACACACTAGATGCATTGAAAGGCGACGGGCGCGGGGTAATCGTGGCGGACCCGGCTGCGCTGACGCGTGAGCAACTGGAAGGATATGGGCGGCGCGGGGTCTGCGGGGTACGCGTCAACTTTTACAGCAAGTTCAATCCGCTGGCGGAGTCCGGTGTTGGCGATGTGCTGCGGCAGTTCGCGGCAATCCTGCCACGCGACGGGTGGCACATTGAAGTGATCGCGAACCTTTCTACGGTGGTCGAGGCCCAAGAGGCGATTCGCAATTCGACTTTGCCCATCGTTCTTGACCACTACGGCGTGCCCGGCGACGCAACGCCGCAAAGTGATTTAGGGCGCGTCTTGCTCGATTTGCTTCGACTGCCACACGTCTGGATGAAGCTGTCGGCGCCTTACAGGGTAGGCGCCGATCCTCTGGCGACGGTTCCTCCAGGCGAATGGCTGGCCGCGCTTCTGGAAACCGCGCCGGATCGCTGCGTATGGGGCAGCGATTGGCCGCATCCGCCGTCGCGTGGCGATCAGCGCGACAAGGAGGAGACGCTTCCTTACCGGAGCATCGATTATCGACGGCTGCTGAGTGATTTTCTGGATGCTTTACCGGACCCCAGGCTTGCTCCGCGCATTCTCATTTCGAATCCGGCCCGCCTATATGGATTGAAACCCGCGCAGAGCCTCGAAGCTGGAAGGGAAGTGTGATGGGAATGCAGGCTCAGGCAGCCAGCGGCGCTGCGATTGCAACGCAGTCCGAATTTGAGCGCCGCACGTTCACGAAAATTGCCTGGAGGCTGCTGCCGCTTCTGAGCTTGAGTTACGTCTTGAATTACATGGACCGGAACAACGTCGGCTTCGCGGCGCTGTCCATGAACCACGCCATCGGGTTGACTGCCTCGCAGTTTGGAACCGGGGCGGGCATCCTGTTCCTCGGGTATTGCCTGTTCGATGTCCCCAGCAACATCGCCCTCCACCACTACGGCACGCGCGCGTGGATTGCCCGCATCATGATTACCTGGGGTTTGATCTCCGCGGGGACGATCTTCGTCGCTGGACCGAAAAGCTGGTATTTACTGCGCTTCCTGCTGGGCGTCGCGGAGGCAGGATTCTACCCCGGCATCGTTTTCTATATCACCACGTGGTTCCCGGCGGCGTACCGGACGCGAATGCTGGTTTGGCTTCTGCTGGCGATTCCAGTCTCGACGGTGATCGGCGCGCCCGTTTCCGGTTTATTGCTTGGAATGGACGGTGTCGCGGGGCTCGCGGGGTGGATGTGGCTCTTCATCATCGAGGGGATGCCCGTCGTCCTTCTCGGGTTCGCGGTGCTGTGGATGCTTTCGGACACGCCGGATCAAGCGCGGTGGCTCACCGACGAAGAGAAAGAAGTGGTGCGCCAGCGCATCGCCAGCGAACGCCACGCGGGTGAAATCAAGCACTTGTGGCCGGCGCTGAAAGATGCGCGCGTCCTGATGCTCGCCCTGGTCCAGTTCGGGTTCACGACGGGGTCTTACGGCGTGGGCATCTGGCTGCCGCAAATTATCAAGACCTCTCATATTTCCAATTTGAAAGTAGGCCTCGTAACGGGAATTTGCTACGCGATCGCCTGCGTGGGAATGATGATCTGGGCGGCGCATGTGGATCGCACGGGAAAGCGAATCTGGAACCTCACGATTGGCTGCCTTCTCTCAACGGTCGGATTGGTGTTTGCGATCCTGTCGACCCACTTCTGGATTTCGCTGGCCTGGATGACGGTCGCACTTATCGGGATTAATACCGCGAGAGCGGTGTTCTGGACGATCCCGGGACGTTTCCTCACAGGGCTGGCTTCGGCGGGCGGCCTCGCTTTCATCAATTCGGTGGGAACGGTCGGAGGATTCGTTGGGCCGGCCATGATGGGCTGGCTGAAGGATCGAACGAATTCCTTTTCCGCTGGTTTGCTGGCGATGGCGGGATTTCTGCTCGTGTCGACCGCGCTTTCGTGGTCAATGAAGCTGATTGTGAAGCAGGAGTGAATCGAGGAGCTGGGAAGCGGCAGCTCACGAAGCCGCCGCTTCCCAGCCACTTCCTTTGAGATTAAATCTCGCGCAGCGCGTTGAACTGCGCGACGTAACCGGAAGCGTCGATCCGGGCGGCGATCACCGTGGTTCGACCGGATTTTAGCGCGCATTTTATGGCGTCACCTAAGGCGTTCTCGTTGTCGACAACCGTGCCGTCAGCGCCAAATCCCTGAGCGAGACGCTCCCAGTTGACCCCTCCCAGGCCGACGCCGTAGGTTGGAATGCCCTTGATCTCCTGTTTGACGCGGATCAGGCCGATTTCCTGGTCGTCCCAGACGATGGTGATGAAGGGCAACGACTCGCGCTTGGCCGTCTGAAGTTCCGCCAAGGCCATGAAGAAGCCGCCGTCGCCTGTAAAGGCGACGACCGGGCGGTTAGGGTGCGCCAGGCGCGCGCCCAGAGCGCCGGGAATTGCGAAGCCCATCGAACCCGATCCATTCGACGTGAGGAACTCGCGAGGGCCGTAGGATTGCCATTTCTGGACCACGAGCAGGCGGCTTGCGCCGGCGTCGCAGGTGGCGATCGTGTCGCGGGGAAAAACGGCCCGGGCTACTTCCAGGGCGCGTTGCGGAGAAAGTCCAGTGGCGGGCGTGTTGAGAGCGTTTACCACCTTTTCGCGAAACTCGCGCGCGGCGCGCTCGCCCCAGGATTTTTCGGGCGTCCATTCGGCCAAGCCGGCGAGCAGGGACTTCAAGTCGCCGACGACCTCCGCGGTGGCCGGCACCAGTGCATCCGTGCTGGGGATGGAAGAAAGGGACAAAACAGGCAGCGTATAGGGCCAGGGCTTCGGCTGCAATTCGACGGCGTCCATGCCGACGGTGACGATCAGGTCCGCCTCGTTGACGAGTTCGCGTTCGATAAGGCCGCCGATGATGCAGCCAGCGCGCAAGGCGTGGTCTTCCGGGATCACGCCCTTGCACTTTGTGGTCGTAAGCACGGGAGCGCCGAGGCGTTCGGCCAGAGCCACCAGCTCTTGGGAAGCTTTTGCCCAAAGAACGCCCAGGCCTACGAGCAGGATCGGCCGCTTGGCCGACTCCAGCATCTGCAGGGGCGTCTTGAGACCCGCTTTATCCGCGACCAGTGGAACGATATTGGGCAGCAGCGAGGGTTCGGCAACCAGAGTAGCGGCTTCTTTGGTCGTCTCGGTTGAGAGCATGTCAAATTGCACGGGGCCGGGGGGATGTGCCAAGGCGATACGCAGCCCGCGACGGATTTGCTGCCGGACTGTTTTGGCGCCGATCGTGGAGTTCCACTTGGTGATGGGGGTATAGAGCGCGAGGTGATTCATGCGCTGGCGCAGTCCGGTCTCATAGGTGTGCGGGGGATACTGGTCGGTGATGACGATCGAGAGGGCAGCGGTCCATCCAGGCGTGGGCGACACCGTTCACCATGTTGGCCGCGCCGGGGCCGCGGGTCGAAAGGCAGACGCCCGGGGCGCCGGTAATCTCGCCCCAGGTGGAGGCGAGCATGGCTCCCGCAGTCTCCTGCTTCATCAGGATGAAACGCATGCCTCGCACGCGGGCGGCGTCCATCATTTCGACGGATTCGCCTCCGGGATGCCCCACGATGAAAGGAGTGCCTGCATCGCGGAATGCTTCGACCATGACCTCGACGGTGGTAGCCATTTGTGTTGGGTAGTCCCTCTAATGGAAGTAAAAAGCCTAAATCAAATTGACTATAGTAGCAGAGCCGATCTTTTGACTTGTCTCGCGATCGCGGAGGGTCAAATTTGCAAAAAAGTTCCATGCGGACGGCGCGTGGCCATTCCGCATTCCAGCCGCATATTATAGAATTATTGGTATGCCCAACATGCAAGTTGCCTTTTTAGACCGTTATCACCCGAATATCTGCGAGACAATCCGGCGCGGTTTGCCGGGGGATTGGGCGCCGAAGTTTGCCGAGAGCCGGGAATTGAAGGACCAGATGGCCGCCGTCGCGGAGGCGGATCTACTATTCGTGATGGCTGCTCCGGTTACGCCGGAAATTCTTGCGGCCGCCAAGAAAGTGCGTTTTATCCAGAAGCTTGGGGCGGGCGTTGACCGCATCGACCTGAAAGTCTGTGAGGATCGGGGAATCGGCGTGGCTCGACTAGCCGGCGGCAATGCGATTCCGGTGGCGGAACATGCGCTCCTGCTGATTCTGGCGACGCTGCGGCGATTGCCGCTCGATCGACCGGCTGACACGCGCGGGGGAATGGCTGAAGGAAGAGTCGCGCGGCGTAAACCGGCAACTCCACGGCAAGCGCGTGGGGCTGGTCGGACTTGGGGCGATCGGCAAGGAACTGGCAAAGCTGCTCAAAGGGATTTGAGGCCGAGATCGTCTATTACGACCCGTTTCCTCCGTCAGCGGAAATCGAGCAGAAGCTGGGCGTGCGGGGCGTTCCCTGGATGAACTCTTGGCGACTTCCGACATCGTCTCGCTGCATTTGCCATTGATGCCGAGCACCGCGAATTTGATCAGTAAGGAAGAGATTGCGCAGATGAAACACGGCGCCGTGCTGATCAATTGCGCGCGCGGCGGACTGCGTGGACGAGGCTGCCCTGGCGGAAGCGCTCGACCGAGGGACGGCTCTTCGGCGCAGGAATCGATGCGTTTGCGAAGGAGCCACCGGTGGGAAATCCGCTGCTGGCGCTGGTCGAACAGACCGTTGTGACTCCGCACTTTGCGGGAGCGACCATCGATAACTTCAGCTCGGTGATCGAGGGCGCCGTGCGAAATGCGCGGCAATATCTGAGCAATGGGACGGTTCCGGCGGCAGACGCGGTTTTTGTGCCGCAGCCGCAGGGAACGGCAACGAATACCGATAAAGTTGCATAGCTTGGCCGCTGCACGAATTGCTTGTAGAGCTTCTCAAAACGAGTGAGCGAGGTTCGATGGAAAAGAGTCAGACATTGGTGGCGAGCGAGGTCCGGTCTTTCCTGATCAACAACGAATGGGTGCCGGGAACCGGGGACGCATTCGTTTCCACGAATCCGGCGGATGGCACCGAGATCGCTCGAATCGGCGGGGCGTCGCAGGGAGACGTGCAAGCGGCTGTCACCGCGGCGCGCGCGGCTCTGGCGAATCCGAAGTGGCGCGATCTAAAGCCTCACGAGCGGGCGCGCCTGCTCTACCGCGTCGCGGAACTGATCACCGCGGACGCCGAGCGGCTGGCCCACGTGCAGATGCAGGACAACGGGAAGACGCTGAAGGAATGCCGCGAGCAGGTGGCCAGCGCCGCCGGAACGTTCCGCTATTATGCCGGGCGCTTGTGAGACTTTTGAGTCCGAGGTTACGCCGCCGCGCGGAAACTATTGGACCATGACCGTGCGTGAACCTGTGGGCGTGGTCGCGGCCATCACAGCCTGGAACTCGCCGGTCACGCTTGAAGCTCATAAGCTTGCTCCGATATTGGCGGCAGGGAACACCGCAATTCTGAAGGCTTCCGAGGTTGCTCCGCTTATCAGCCTCGAATATGCCGAGATCGTCCTCAAGGCCGGATTTCCTCCGGGCGTAGTGAATGTTCTTGCCGGCGCGGGCGAGGTGGGACGCTGGCTGGTCGATCATCCGGGCGTCGACATGATTTCATTCACAGGGGGGACGAAGACTGGGAGCGCGATCGCGTCGACCGCGGGACGCCTGCTCAAGCCGGTGATTCTCGAGCTTGGAGGAAAATCGCCGAATATCGTATTTGCCGATGCGGACATGAAGAAAGCCATTCGCGGGACAGGTGACGGCATCTTCTCGGGGGGTGGCCAGTCTTGCATCGCGGGCTCGCGCATTTTCGTGCAGAAAACCATCTTCAAAGAGTTCCTCGATGGGCTTGTCGAATACGCAAAAGGCTACCGGATGGGCGCACCCGATTCGCCGGAAACGGATCTCGGGCCGCTGGCCAGCTTTCCTCATCGCGAGCATGTGGAGCGATACGTGGAGATCGGGCGAAAAGAGGGGGCTTCTGTGCTGGCCGGTGGGGCACGGCCGACCGGCGGCATCTTCGACAAAGGCGCGTTCTATCCCGCCACCGTGCTGACCGAGGTCGATAACGCTGCCCGGGTGTGCCGTGAAGAGATTTTTGGTCCCGTGGCCGTGGTGCTTCCATTCGACGACGAAGAGAACCTGCTGAAACAGGCCAACGACACCGACTTCGGTCTGGCCTCAGGCATCTGGACAGGGAATTACCAGCGGGCGTGGCGCGTCGCACGCGCGCTGCGAGCCGGCACGGTGTGGATCAATACTTACAAGCAGGCCTCCATATCAACTCCCTTTGGCGGATTCAAGCAGAGCGGGCTTGGGCGTGAAAAGGGGTTGCAAGGCATGCTTGCGTACACCGAAGCAAAGGGCATTTTCTGGGGTTTAGGCTAGACTTGGGACATTGGGACTCGCAGGACGCCTGTTAAATCAGTCTGCTTGTTGCGGCGCCACATGGTAATGGCGTGAGCGCCTGCGCTGCTGCCACCATACGCTGAAGCGGTCCATATAGAGATAGACCACCGGCGTCGTAAACAAGGTAAGCATCTGGCTGAAGATCAAGCCGCCGATGATCGTGATTCCCAGCGGCACGCGAAGTTCCGCGCCGATTCCGGTATCAAGAGCAAGCGGCAAGGCCCCTAGGAGCGCCGCCATGGTGGTCATCAGAATGGGGCGAAAGCGCAACAGGCAAGCTTCGTGAATGGCGCTCTTGGCGTCCCGATGTTCGTTGCGCTGGGCCGCCAGCGCGAAGTCAATCATCAGAATCGCGTTCTTCTTCACCAACCCGATCAGCAGGACAATTCCAACCAGCGCAATGACATTGAGGTCGAGATGAAAGACCATCAACGCCACAACCGCGCCAACACCCGCCGACGGCAACGTGGAAAGAATCGTGATGGGGTGGATGTAGCTTTCATAAAGCATTCCCAGGACGATGTAGACCGCCAGCAGAGCCGTGATAATCAGGAAGGGTTCGGTGGAGAGCGAGGCCTGGAAGGCCTGCATCGATCCGGAGTACGCACTGCGGATCGACGCGGGCATGGCGACATTCTGCTCGGCGTCGCCGATCGCGCGAACCGCGTCGCTCAGGGCTACGCCGGGGGCCAAATTGAAAGAGATTGTAACGGCGGGGAACTGCCCGTCATGATTTACGGCCAATGGAGCGATTCTTTTCTCGAAGTGGGCCACAGCGCTCAGGGGAACGATTCCGCCGCCGCTCGAGTGAATGTAGACATCGTTGAGGGCGAGCGGGTTCTGCCAGAACTGCGGGGCCACCTCCATAACCACGTGATATTGGTTGAGGGAGGTGTACATGGTTGAAACCTGGGATTGTCCGAAGGCGCTGTAAAGGGTCGTATCCATCAACTGGGGAGTAATTCCAAGCCGCGCCGCCGTTTGCCGGTCATAGACCAGGCGTGCCTCCAAGCCGCTGTTTTGCTGGTCCGAGTCTACGTCCGTGAGTTCGGGAAGCTTTCGCATTTGGGCGTAAACGACGGGCCCCCACTCGACAAGGGCGTCCACGCTATCGGAACGAAGGGTGTACTGATACTGAGCGTTGGAGGATTTGGCTCCGATCTTCAAGTTCTGATTTGCCTGTAATACGACGCGGGCTCCCGGCACGGCGTTGAGCTTGGGGCGCAGGCGATCGATCACCTGGCTGGCCGTCATCTTCCGCTCTTCAAAAGGTTTCAACGCGAGGTTTACCTGCGCGGTGTTCACCGGGCCGTTGCCGCCGGTGGAAATCACCGCCATAGCCACCGCCGGGTCCGACTTGATGATATTGACGAAGCGGGACGCGAGGCCCTGCATTGCCTGAAACGAAATATCCTGGGAAGCGCGGATGCCGCCGCTCAGATGACCGTTGTCCCCCAAGGGGAAGAATCCCTTGGGCACAATCACGAAAAGAAAGACATTCACGGCAATCGTCATCAGCAGGATGCCGAGCGTGAATCCTTCGTTCCCAAGCACCCACTTCAGGCCGCGGTCGTACCCAGCCACCATGGATTCAAAGGCCTTTTCACTGATCCGATAAAGCCGGCCGTGAACCTGCTCATGCTCGCGCTTCAGAAGATGGGCGCACATCATGGGGGTCATGGTGAGAGAAACGAGCAGGGAGACCAGGATGGATACGGAAAGCGTGATGGCAAACTCACGGAAGAGCCGGCCCACGATTCCAGCCATCATCAGGATGGGAATGAATACAGCCACCAGCGACAGGGTCATGGAAAGAACGGTGAAGCCGATTTCCTGCGCCCCATGCAGCGCCGCTTCCAGAGGCCGCATTCCGTGTTCCATGTGACGCGTGATGTTTTCGATCACGACGATCGCGTCATCCACGACGAAGCCGGTGCAGATCGTGAGAGCCATTAGGGAGATGTTGTCGATACTGTAGCTGAACAGGTACATGACGCCGAATGTGCCGAGGAGAGACAAGGGAACCGCGATACTGGGTATCAGCGTTGCGCGGGGGCTTCGCAAAAAGAGAAATACAACCAGGATGACGAGCCCGATGGAAACCAGGAGAGAGCGCTCGGCCTCCCGCACGGCCGGAACAATCACGGTGGCACGGTCGCCGGTAATCATCATGTCGATCCCGGCGGGAATCGAGGCTTTCAGCGAGGGGAGGGCCTGGCGGACACGGTCGGTCGTGTCGATAATGTTGGCGTTCGGCTGTCGGTAGAGTTGCAGCGGTGACGCACGGTTTGCCGTCAAAAAAACCGGCCGCGCGAATATTCTCGACCGAATCCTGAACGTCGGCGATATCAGACAATTTGATGGCGGCGCCATTGTGGTAGCCGACAATCAAAGGCCGGTAGTACTCGGCCTTCAAGAGTTGGTCGTTGGCGAGTATGTCCGCGGTCGTGCGGCTGTCCCAGATCTGGCCCTTCGGTTCATTGGCGTTCTGCTGGCTCAGCATATTTTTTACATCCTGCAGGCCGAGCCCATAACTGTTGAGTTGCGTGGGATTGATCTCGACGCGAACCGCCAGGCAGCGAACTTCCGCCAACTAGCACCTGACCAACGCCCGGAACCTGGGATAGCTTTTGCGCCATGATCGTCGAGGCCGCGTCATATAGACGACCGCGATCGTAGACCTTGGACGTTAGCGCAATCTGCAAAATCGGCAAGTCAGCGGGGTTTACCTTCTTGTACGTGGGATTGCTCGGGAGGTTCGCCGGCAGATAGCTGCGTGCGGCATTGATGGCGGCTTGCACGTCCCTGGCGGCGCCATCGATATTGCGGTTCAGGTCAAACTGCAAAGAATAGACGTATTGCCCAGAGTAGCTGGACGAACTCATTTCGCTAATGCCCGCGATGCGTCCGAACTGACGCTCCAGTGGTGTGGCTACGGAGGAGGCCATAATTTCCGGGCTCGCGCCCGGCAGGCTGGCCGACACGTTGATAGTCGGATAATCGATCTCAGGCAATGCCCCGACGGGGAGCACCAGGAACGCGATGATCCCGGCTAGCGCTATCGCCACCGAGAGCAGGGTGGTGGCGACCGGCCTATGGATGAAGGGCGTCGAGAGGTTCATCGGCTACTTACTGTTCGATATGACGGACAAGATAGAGAGGAAACGCCTCCACGGAAACTGATTCCTACTTGGCTGCGGACTCCGTGCCAGCAGCGCTGTTAGTGAGATAGAAATATCCCACCTTATTGTTGGGATTGGTGCCATACCACATCCGCCCTTGCGCATCCCGGAAAAACTCCCTCATGGCGATTTCCGAGTGCGGAAACGGGTATTCGATCACCTTCCCGGTTCTCGTATCAAAGCGGGCGAGCTCATCCATGTCGTGGGAGTTGTACCAAAGGTAGCCTTCGGCGTCGAAACCCATGCTGTACGGGGTTGGGTCGGGTCCAGGCAGAGGATACTCCGTGAAGGATTCAGTCTTGGGGTCAAAGCGGGCCATCTTGCCGGCAGTGAACTCGCCGATCCAGACGATTCCATCCGGCGCAATCTCCATGCGGCGCGGAAAACTTTTGGGCGTTGGCATGGTCCACAGCGAGACTTTCAGGGTTTTTCCGTCCACTTTGCCAATCTTGTTGGCGCCCGATGCGGTAAACCAGACGTCGCCGTTTTTATCCGGCTTTACGTCGTACGCAAACGGGATTTCCTCAAAGTGCGTGAACTTTCGCGTTTCCGGATCAAATTTCGTCAAAGGGCCGCCGCTGGACCAGGCGTTTCCGCTGGGGTCGATTCGCACGGTATGCTTGGAACCGCCGGCGACGGTCCCTTCTTTCCCTGGGAGGTAATAATCCTGGTATTCGGTGATCTTCTGCGTATTGGGATCCCAGCGACCGAGCTTGTTGGCATCGGTTTCCGTCATCCATACGGAGCCGTCGGGGGCCGGCACGGCGGAATGAATTCCAGCGGTACCGATATTGGGAACGGAAAAGTCCTGCATTTCGCCGGTTTTGGGGTCGAGGCGAGTGATTTTATTTGCGACGCCAAAGTTCGGAATCCACAGATAGCCGTTCTTGTCCGGGGCGGCGCTGAAGGGCATGCGGCTTGGGCCCGGCATGTCGTACTCGACATAGACAATGTTTGAGTAGTCGGCACTGAAGGTGCGTACAGTGTCTTTGTAGGCAGGCATATCCGCGGGAGATTTTGGCAGCACGGAATCCGGGCCAAACAAGCTGGTAAGGTAGGAGGCGATCACGTCGGCGTCCTGATCCGTGACCTCTACGTGCAGCGTCGTCTGCATGTATTGCAGGCGGTCGCGCCAACCGTCCGCGTCGCGCGTTACCGAAGCCATGCGGGTCTGGAACAGGTGGCAGGTGGCGCAATGCGCTACAAACAGGTCTTTGCCTTTCGACGCCGGCCAGAGCTTCCGAGCCTGGTAGAAGGAAATATCGTTCCAGCGGATCACTCCATTTTGTAGCGCGAAATCATAGGAAGCTTTCTGGTCGGCGGCCAGGCTGACTCCCGTTTTGGGATCCGTGCGGAAGCCGACCGCACGGATCTGCAGGCGATAGTCGCCGGCAGGGAGTTTCTCGATACGATAGCGGCCCTGGCTGTCAGAAAGAACGATCGTGGTAATTCGGGACTTGGTGTTCTGGGCCTCGACGAACGCGCCCTGGAATGGAGCGCCGTCCGTACCCTTTACCGAGCCGGTAATCGTGGCTGCACGAGCAGAGAAGGCGGCGAGAAACATGAAGGTGGCTACCGGAAGAAACTTGGCCGGTGAATGCATGGCGATCTCCAATTCAGTCCGAATATTTAAATGGCGTTAACTTTTCCTGTTTGGCAGCTCCACGTAGGACGGGGTAATGTCAGCGACAGTTCGAGTGCCGCAATTGCCCATCACAAGCTTCAGCTCGCCCTGCAGAATTTCCAGCACACGCTCCACGCCAGGCTGGCCGAAGGCTCCCAATCCCCATAGCATGGGCCGCCCGATCCCAACCGCCGTTGCGCCCAACGCCAGCGCTTTGAATACGTCGGTGCCGCGACGGAAGCCGCTGTCGACTAAAACAGGCACGCGGCCGTTCACTTCGGCGACGATTTCGGGGAGCGCTTCAATGGTCGGCTGCAAAGTTTCCGTTACACGCCCGCCGTGGTTCGACACGTGGATCGCATCGATGCCATGGTCCACGGCCATGCGCGCATCTTCCCGCGTTGTGAGGCCCTTGATTACAAACTTTCCCTTCCAATATTTGCGGATTCGATCGACAAGGGCCCAGTCCAGCGCAACCGGGACGCCGCCAGCCGCGTCGAGGCCTTCCCGCATGGGCCGATTCCTTACGAGAATGTCTTCGCCCCGGACATCATGGCAAGCCGCGCATTGGCGCAAATCCTTGGGACGCGTGCGCAGGAAGGTTTCCGCATGGCCTCCAGGGCTGGTGTCCACGGTGAGGGCTATAACGGTACATCCCGCCGCATCCACGCGGTGAAGCAATTTCTCACAGCCTTCCCACGTGCGCGGGGCGTACACTTGGTACCAGACCGGACGGCCCAACGCCGCGTTGACGTCCTCTACCGAGGTTGACGTCGCGGTGGAAAGATATTGCAGAGTTCCGTGGGCCTTGTCCGCGCGAGCCACGGCAAGTTCGCCGTCGGGGTGGAACGATTTCTGGCCACCCGTGGGGCAGGTGAAGATGGGGCTGTTGTAGGTCGTGCCGAAAATCGTGACCCGCATGTCCACTTTCGTGGCATCGCGCAAGCGGCGCGGGCGGAGTTCGATGTGCTGGAATCCTTCGCGGTTGGCGCGAATCGTGGCGTCGTCATCCACGCCGCTGGTCATGAATGCCCAGTGACCGGGCGCGACGTTTCTGTGCGCGACCTCTTCAAAATCGAACACGTTGAGCGCTTCCGAGGGGCTGGATATGAGGGCTGAAGCCTCTCCGGCGGTCTGCGCGAGCGTGCCCTGGCGCAAAAAGGCTGCAACTCCGCCAAGGGAAGCAACATAGGGGCTTGCGGCCAGGAACTTCAGAAACTCGCGTCGCGCCGTCTTTTTGCTCATGTTCGGGAGCGAATTTTAGCGCTCATAGGGCCTTTTGGCCAGCGATGATCTGACTAACTGTGCGCGAGATGAGGCCGCTTTTAAGGACGCGTAGGGCGGCTGAACCGTTACGCCGGGCTGCAATAGCACCTAGCGCCTGAAGCGAGGGAGCAGAGCAAGGGCATTTTCGCGGTAAACCGCAGCAAGCTCCTGTGAGTTAAAGGCGCCAGATAACTCCAAGCCCCTCGCTTCGTCGGTTACCTGGGCGTAGGGGTAATCCGTCCCGAACAGGATATGTGGCAGGGGCACAATTTGCTTCAACGTAGTGATCGTCTGGTAGTTGTTGGAACGCCCCGTGCCGTAATAGAACTGGCGAACCGCGCGTAGCAGAGGCGTTTCTGTGCCGGAAGCCGCATTTCCTGCCGCACTCGCCGGTGCCGTGCTTCGGCGAATCAGGAAAGGCATGGTGCCGCCCGCGTCACAGAAGATGAAGCGCACGTCCGGAAAGCGCGCCGTGTATTCATGTTGGGAGCCGGTGCCGGCATCTTTCAGCAAGCTCAAGATGGTTCGGTGGACGTCCCAGCCGAAAATCTCGGATGGTCCCGCCGAAATTTTGCGATGGATGTAGACGACGGCCTTCCGGCGGTTCAGCTCGCCAAAAACGGGGGCAAACGCGGCATCACCGAGCAATTTGTCGCCGTAGGTCTCGCTGTAGTGCGTCAGCAGTCCGAAGCCGTCAGCTTTCAATGTGTCCAGCGCGTGCTCGATTTCATGCAGGCTTCCTTCCACATCGGGCAGGGGCAACACCGCAAAAAGTCCGAAGCGCCCGGGGAAGTCTGCAGCCATCCTTGCGCCATATTCATTGCATTGGCGCGCGAGTTGGCGAGTGGCACCGAGGGGAGAGTCGTTGTCTCCGAACCAGATACCCGGAGTTGTGATCGAGACAACCGAAGTGGCGATGCCCGCCCGGTCCATCTGCTCGATAGATTTTGCAGGCGTCCAGTCTTTGAATGCATTCAGGAATTCCGCATCGCCTATAAATTTATGCCCGCGCTTAGCCTCGATGGCGCTTACCCAGGCCGGGGGAGCAAAATGGCTATGAACGTCGATGCGCCCCGAATTTACGGCGGGCACTTGAGCCCGTAGGTTGCGCCGGGGAAGCAGGGCTCCCGCCGCGAGTGCCGCTATTCCGCCGATCCCGAAGAGAAACTGCCGGCGCGGTAAATTGAAATTACAACGCACATCGCCGACTGGCTGCGGATGCTGGGTTGTTCTTCCAATCAACATTTGCGAAACGCTGTATTTCCTCGAGATCCGGTGTCTATTCGAGATTCTTTGAACCTGAGACTGGCTCTTCCTTCAAGCTATGCCCGCTTTGCCCAGCTTTTATCATTTGTGCGGCCAGATTCAAAATGCGAACGGAGGCCTCTGCCGGGGAAACGCCTCGGCTATGGATGTTCGAGATTAAATTGCGGTCCGCGTCGGTCTGATTTTTGCCGGGGCGGTAAGCCATGTAGGCAGAGAGGCTCTCCGCAGTGGCGAGCCCCGGGCGCTCTCCGATCAGCAACACGGCTACTCGCGGTTCAAGAATTTCCCCTATTTCGTTCAGGATGCCGACACGGCAGTGGCGAATCACAAAAGTCCGGCCCAATCGCCAGCCACGCGCTTGCGCGCCTGCACAAAGCAAGGGCAGAACGGAAGGGACCTGCGTCGAGACGGCCGTGACGGACAGCCCGTCGCCGATCGCGATCTGAAGATCGATGCGCCTCGGGCAATTCTTTTGAATTTCGCCTCGCGACGTTTCGCGAAACTGCCGGCCGAGATCGGGCCTTAGCAGATACTCGTCTTTCGATGCGGCCTGAGTGCAGGTTTCAAAAAACTGCCATTCCTGAATGAAATCGAGCCCGAAGGCCGACGCGAGGCTGAATTCCGTGCGGACGGCGTCTTTGGCTGCGGCGTGGGCTTCGCGGAGTTCCAATTGGCATGGAGTGCGATACGAACTGCCGGCCCGCCCGTCCAGCAGCCGCGCCGGAGTACGCGCGCGTATTCTTTCCACGAGGTCCGGCAGGCCTGAAGCAGCGGAGATTTTTTCGAGGGGTTTGGCAGGGGCCTCGTCGGAAGCACTCACAATCAGATCACCTCTGAGAGAGAGGACTCGAGACCTCGAAGCAACTGGTTCCGCTGGGGTTGTTTCAACAAGGATGGTTCGCCATTGGTGTAGAAGCCGGCGGATTCCAGCCAGGCCGCGAATTCGGGAGCCGGCTTGAGCTTGAAGAGCCGGCGCATCGCCAGCGCGTCGTGGTAGCTGGTGGATTGATAGTTGAGCATCACGTCGTCGGAGCAGGGAACTCCCATGAAGTAATTGCATCCGGCTGCGGCAAGCAGCACCAGAAGATTGTCGGCCGAGTTCTGGTCAGCGTCGGCATGGTTGGTGTAGCAGACGTCGCAACCCATCGGCAGGCCCAGAAGCTTGCCCATGAAATGGTCTTCGAGCCCGGCGCGAATAATCTGGCGCTCGTTGCAGAGATATTCAGGTCCGATGAAGCCGACGACGCTATTCACGAGAAAAGGATCAAAGCAGCGGGCTACGCCGTAAGCGCGCGCTTCGAGGGTGAGCTGGTCGATACCATGATGAGCCTCGGCGGAAAGCGCGCTGCCTTGGCCAGTCTCGAAGTACATCACCTGCGTGCCTTTCCATGCGACCTCGCGCTGCTGGTGATGATTGAGAACGCGCTCGCGGCCTTCCCGAAGCATCGCGAGGGTGATGCCGAAGCTGCGGTTTGCGGCCTGCGTTCCGGCAACTGATTGAAAGAGCAGATCGACGGGCGCTCCGCGATCGAGAGCGGCAAGCTGCGTGCTGATGTGCGCGAGGCAGCAGCTTTGCGTCGGGATTTTGTAGATATTTACGAGGCGATCGAGCGCGCAGAGGATCGCTGTTGTCGTCTCCACGGAGTCCGATGCGGGATTGACGCCGATCACCGCATCCCCGCATCCATACAGCAATCCTTCGAAGGTGGAGAGCAGAATTCCTCCGAGGTCATCCGCCGGGTGGTTGGGCTGCACGCGTATACCCAGAATGCCGGCTTGCCCCATCGTATTGCGGCACCGCGTGACGTTGCGAATCTTTGCTGCGGCCATAACCAGATCTTTGTTGCTCATAATCTTGGCTACTGCCCCAGCCATCTCCGGCAAAATGGCCCACTGAAGCTTCTTCAGATCGGCGCCACTAGTGGCATCGTCGAGGATGTATTCGCGGAATTCGCCTACCGTGAGGCCGCGGATCGGCCGGAAACTGTCCTCGTTGAAGGTATCCAGGATAAGGCGGCTGACGTCATCCTGATCCGGGTCGATTAGAGGCTGCTTTAGAATTTCGCCGAGGGCTAAATCGGCGAGCTTGCGCTTGGCCGCCACGCGCTCGCTCTCGGATCGCGCCGCAATGCCGGCGAGCTGATCGCCGGACTTCTCCTCGTTGGCCTTGGCGAAGATCTCGCGGAGATCGGCAAAAGTATGGGTTTCGGCCATGGTTCGAGATTCAGCCGCGCGAAATACTCGAACATGATGGTACCTTCAATCCTGCGGAAAGGAAATTAGTTCGGAGGGCCTGGAATGTGCGCCGAGCGGCGGTGATGGGCTGTAGCCTCGCCGTCAAAGAAGGCGTGCCATCGAGTTCCAGTCTCAGCTGGACTTCTTGTCGGGCACCTTCGCACCCTTTTTTCGAGCTTCGGAGAGACCGATCGCGATCGCCTGTTTACGGCTCTTCACGGTGCCGCCCTTGCCGCCGCGTCCCGATTTGAGGGTACCGTGCTTTTTTCGGCGCATCGCGCTCGCGACAGTTTTGCCCGCAGCCTTGCCATATTTTCTTCCGCTCGACCTGGTAGCCATCTGAGCCTCCAGTGAATTGGAACAGCAGTGAACCCAACCTTGCGCGATGATTGTGCAAGTGGGCACGCACTTCCATACGCGGAAACGGGTATTGATGGCGGATGCCAACTGGTAAGACGGCGGGATTGACCGAAGCTGGAATGATGTGCCGCTGTGCAGAATTATATAAGCTGACGAATGTCAGTCCCGATAGTGAAATTCAAGTCTCAAGCCAGCGACCTCGATGATGTCACCTTCGGAGAGCCTTCGCGGCCTTTCGATCGCGTCGCCGTTTACGCAAGGAACTTTGCTGGCTGACCCGATATAGTAGGAGTTATCTTCGCGCCGGTTAATTTGTGCCGCGGCCTTGGTAGCAAACCACCCTTTCAGTTTGATAGTAGCCAGCGCGGACTTGCCGATCACCGTGAGCTTGTCGGTGAGAGGATATTCCTGCTGGTCCGTCTTGCCTTTTCGTACGATCAAGGTGGCGATTTTCAGCCGCGCCGGCGCCACCTGCGAACTTTCGCCGCTCGCCGCGATTTTCTGCATGAAGTCCCGGCGTGCTTTCGTGTCGAGCATCACCGTTTCGTTGATCTTGGGGGCGGCCGGCTTGGGCCGCCCCGGTTCGGCGCTAGACGCGCTGCGCGAATCGGCCACGAGGATGGTGTGCTTGCCGATGCCGACCGAATCGCCCGGCTTCAGGGTGACCATCTGCACGCGCTGGCCATTGACGAACGTGCCATTCAAACTGCCAAAGTCTTCCAGCATCAGGCGGTCTTCTTCTTTGAAAACGCGAGCGTGATAATGAGAAACCGCCGGGTTGTCGATGACAATGGCATTGTCGGGCGAGCGTCCGATGCTCACCTCGTCCGAGTCTACCGGCCGCTCGGTCAAAACGGAGTTCTCAAATTTCAGCACGAGTGTCGGCATGTCGTTCCCTTTCCTGTGCGTCTAGATCAGCGGCCCTTGAACCATTTTCGAAGGATACCGAGCGGGCCCATGGATCCCGTGAGTTGCAATGCCGGGCGGAGCACAATCGCGGTGATGTTGTCCCGGCCGCCAGCCAGATTTGCGATTTCCACTAAACTATCGGCAGCTTCCTGCGAATCTTCCTTTTCGGCGAGGATTTCGGCGATTCGCAAGTCGCACAGTTCGCGGGTGAGGCCGTCGGAGCAGAGCAGAATCGTGTCAGTGTCCAGAACGAGCTCTTCGGCGACCTCCACTTCAACGCTGGGATCAACGCCGAGGGCGCGAATCAGCACATTGCTCAGCTTGCTCGCGCCGGCCTGCTCCTCCGTCATATTCCCCCGGCGGACCTGCTCGCCCACGAAGGAGTGGTCCTGGGTAAGCCGTTCGAGGTGTCCATTCCGCAGACGATAAGCGCGGCTGTCCCCCACATGCGCCAAGCTCAAGCGGCCATCGGAAACCGCAGCGGCGACAATGGTTGCCCCCATACCCTGGGTTGCGTTCTTTTGTACCGCGGCGTGGTGAATCACTGCATTGGCCATGCGGACCGCGCTGGCCAGACGATGCGACAGGGGTGAAATGCCGGGGATAGAGTCGCCGATGAGCGGAAGCGACGGATTCGCGGCAGCCTCGCGGCAATGGGCGAGAACGGTATCAACCGCCAACCTGCTGGCCACTTCTCCGGCTTCAAGGCCGCCCATCCCATCCGATAATACAAAGAGGCCAAGCTCCGGCGCGCAGCCAAAAGAATCCTCGTTATTTGAACGGACGCGCCCCTGATGCGTGCCGCATCCGAATTCCATCATCGAATTGACTCCGGAGGAAGGTTCAGGTTCTTGATGGGATGGATGTTCGTAAAGCCCAGGCTTTCGAGCTGCTGCATCACGTCGGGAAACCTCTTAGGGCCGAAGGGGCCGGAGAGCACCACGTAGAACTGACCATTCGGATTCCGCCGAGGAACTACGACCGTGGGAAGCCCGAGGTCTTGAATCTTCCTGGCCGTTTCCTGGGCGCGGTCTTGCAGTTGAAACCGGCCGATCCACAGGTAGGTGCGCCCTGTTGAATTCGCCCAGCCGCCCGGTCCGTCGGACTCAGCGATGCCACCTCGTTGCTCCATGGGGGACCCTGGAGCAGGCGCCGGAGCTGGAGCGTTCACCGATGCGTCTTGGTTAGGCGAGATGTTGGCAACAGCGGGGCCTTTGGAAGACAACATGGATTTTGGCGCGGGCTCGTTCTGGATTGCCACGGTTGTCGCTTCAGTGTCGGAGTCGGCCGGCGCCAAAGTCTTCGGATGCTCGTGCCCCACTGGCAATCGCTGGGGCTCTTGTTTATCCAGTGCAAACTCTGGCGGTGCGGGCGCAGCGGGATGAGCTGGTGGCGGCAGGTTTTTCGTGGCGCGCGACACCGCCATCCAGTGGATTCCTCCACCGGCCGCCGTTACGACAACTAGTGCCAAGGAAAGCCAGGCAACAGGAAGGGCGCGCTTGAGGTGCGCAGGTTTCCGCGTCACCGGGGATGCGGTTGCTTTTGCCCGCTGCGCGATTGCTTCGCGATTTGCAAGCGTTGGCGACGGCTGGCTCGGAGAAGCAAGCACAGCGCGGGTTCCAGAGGACGTGAGTGCGCTCTCCAGTTCCGCGATGGATTGAAATCGCTTGCCCGGATCTTTTTCGAGGCATTTTAGGATTGCCCGCTCGACGGACACCGGAACAGCCGGTTCGATTTCGTGCGGCGGCACCGGCGTCTCTTGCACCTGCTTCAGGGCGACAGCCACGGGGTTCTCCGCGACGAAGGTCTGCTTGCCCGTGAACACTTCGTACAGTACGAGGCCAAGCGAATAGATATCCGTCCGATAGTCCACCGGCTTCCCAGAAACCTGTTCGGGCGCCATGTAGGCAGGCGTGCCCATCATTGCGCCGGTGAGCCGCGCGGCGGACTCCATGGAGCGCGCGATTCCGAAATCCATAATCTTCACGTTTCCCCGCGAATCGATCATCACGTTCTCGGGCTTGAGGTCGCGATGCACGATGCCCTGCGCGTGCGCCTCTCTCAGTCCCGAGCAGATCTGGAGTGCGAGGTCGAGCGCTTTACGAAGTGGGAGCCCGCCAAATCGATTCAGAACCGACCTTAGGCTTTCACCCTCCACATACTCCATGGAGGTGTAAGCGACGCCGCCAATGCGATTGAACTCATAAACACGGCAGACGCTCTTATGAGTTATTTTCCGGGCAAAGAGCAGCTCGTTTTTGAAGCGCTCCATCATCGTCTGATCGGAGGCGAACTCGGGTTTGACGAGCTTGAGCGCCACGACCTGCTGGGTTTCGCGGTCGCGCGCCTTATAAACGCTGCCCATGGCGCCGTGGCCGGCTTCGCCCAGGATGTCGTAGCGCTGGGCCAGGGCAGCGAGCGCGGCAGAACCCAGGGTGGCATCGACCAAGGGGGGAGGCACGGCTTCCGTGACGGTAAAGGTGGCGGCGTCCGGGACGTCGCTCAAAAGGACCGTTGCGGCCGCTTTGGACGGGGCAGCGGCTGGCGATTTGGCCGGAACAGGTGACGATTCATCGCGCTGGGCCGGTAGGGTCATGATCTGCCTAAGTTAGGATAGACAACAAAGCCGCAGGCGTCCCCGTATCGACGCCGATGTGTGAAGAAAGAGTATCTGGTACTCTTGCCGCCTGAAGGCCGGTTGATTCGCCTTCATGAGTGAAGCCCGCTACTCGCCATGATCGAATCCGCGCATACAACCTGGTGCTCGCGCTTGTACCGGGTATCGTGGATGGACTTATCCTCGGCGCCCCGTAATCATTCGCGGATGCATTCCGCTCGGAACGGCCGGCCGCCGCGGTGACTTGCACGTGACCACAAAATCCCCAAAAGCCGAGGGGCCGGAACTCCAGCAACTCTCGCCGGTAGCAAAGAAGCGCATCGAAGAAAAACAGGTCCAGGAGCGCGTTGCGATTGGCGCGCACGTGGTGCATGAGACGATCCGCCGCGAAGGTGAGGAGGAATTGAAGCGGTCTTGGTCCGCACTGGCTTGGTCGGGACTGGCAGCGGGGCTCTCGATGGGGTTTTCGCTGGTAGCAGAAGGGCTGTTAGCCGCCTACCTTCCGCAAAGCGGGTGGACTCCGCTGGTATCCAAGGTCGGTTACAGCGTCGGTTTTCTCATCGTGGTGCTGGGTCGGCAGCAACTTTACACAGAAACGACTCTCACGGTTATCTTGCCTCTGTTGTCGCGGAGGAACGCGGCGACGGCCTTAAGCGTCCTGCGGTTGTGGGGAATCGTGCTCATGGCGAACCTCGCAGGAACTTATCTGTTCGCGCTTTGCGTGGGGCGGATTCCTATTTTCTCCCCCCACGTGCAGCACATGCTCAGCGAGGTGAGCCAAGGCTCCATGGAGGGTGGGTTCGTTACGATTTTCATGCGCGCCATTTTTGCCGGTTGGCTGATCGCGCTGATGGTGTGGCTGCTGCCCGGCGCGGAATCGGCCCGGGTGAGCATCATTATCATCATCACCTACCTGATTGGGCTGGGTGGCTTTAACCATGTGATTGCCGGGTCAACGAAAGTAATGTTTCTTGTCGTCTCGGGGGCTGAGACGTGGCGTTCCTACGCGTTTCGCTTCTTTGTGCCGACGCTGCTGGGAAACATCGTCGGCGGTGTTTCGCTTGTGGCATTCCTGGGGCATGCCCAAGTGGTGGCAGGAAAAGACCTGGATTGAGTTTTGCACGGGCGTGCGAATAAAGAATCACGTCCGGAGGTCTGGAGCACTCAGAAACCCTTATGAATCAGCACGAATGTGAAGTTTGCCATTGACGCCGCTGGCCGCGTGCGAGATAGTGACATAGAAGTTTTCCAGTCATTGCTCCCCCTTCCGCTGGGAAACAATCACGACAACGAAATCAGTGTTTTTGGGAAGTGGCAAATGGCACGGCTGCTGCGCTCGGGGCGCTGCTGGCGTTCCTGATGCCGCCCTTCTCAACACAAGCGGGGTGCCGAAATGCCGCCGATGCCGATCTACGTCGCTCATCACTACGACTTTCGCCTGGTGGCTCTCTCGATCATCATTGCCATGGGAGCGGCGGACGCGGCTATCAACATGGCGGGGCGGATTGCTGCTGCTCCCGGGCGTTTCCGGTTCGCATGGCTTGGTGCTGGCGCCGTTGCCATGGGGCTGGGGATATGGTCGATGCACTATATCGGCATGCTCGCCTACGTTCTCCCGGTGCCGGTTCTCTACGACCTACCCACAGTGCTCGTTTCGTTGCTCGCTGCAATTCTAGCCTCGGCTGTAGCCCTATATTGCGTCAGCCAGACGCACCTCCCACGGAGCTCGATCGTTCTAGCAAGTATTGCCATGGGAGCCGGAATCGCATCTATGCACTACATCGGGATGTCGGCGATGCGAGTCCCTGCCATGTGCCATTACAACCTAGCGGCGCTAGCGGCCTCGATTGGGATTTCAGTTGCGGTTTCCGCTGTAGCGTTGATGCTCGCGTTCCGCTACCGGTCGGCCAGCCAGTTCGATATCCACAAGATGTTGAGCGCGATCGTGATGGGTTTTGCCGTCGCGTCGATGCACTACACGGGAATGGCGGCTGTGACGTGGACTCCGTCGCCATTGCTGGGCGACATTTCTGACTCCGTTTCCGTGTCATCCGTCGGCATCGTGGGAATTACGCTGGTGACCCTGCTCATTCTAGGCACAACCCTGGTCACAACCTTGATCGACCGCCGCTTCCAGACGACACAGTTGCAGTTGACTGAAAGCGAAGACCGCTACCGGCTTCTTTTCGCCCGTTCGCTCGCTCCGATTTACAAAACCAGCCTCGACGGCACGCTTCTCGACTGCAACTGCGCCTATGCGGAAGCTCTTGGCTATGCTTCCCGTCACGATCTGATCGGCCGCTCATCGAGTCACACCTATCTTGATCCCAATGAGGGCAAGTTTCTTATCGCGTCACTGGCTGCCTCCGGGCAACTGACTAACCGGGAGGTCCGGCTGAAGAGGAGGGACGAGACGCCGATTTGGGTGATCGAGAACGCGAACGTGGTGCAAGACGCGAAAACTGGAATTCGCAGCATTCAAAGCACCTTTCTGGACATATCCGACCGCAAGAAGGCTGAGGTCGACCTCAAAGAAGCCAAGGACCAAGCCGAAACAGCCAATCTCGCCAAGAGCGAGTTTCTGGCTTCGATGAGTCACGAGATCCGCACGCCTATGAACGGCGTGATCGGGATGGCGGGGCTTTTACTCGATACCGAACTCACCCCCGAGCAGCAGGAGTACGCGCTCACGCTGCGCCATTCCGCGGAGTCCCTGCTGGCCATCATCAACGACATTCTGGATTTCTCCAAAATCGAAGCCGGAAAAATGAATATCGAGCCGATCGCCTTCGATCTTCTCGTCGCGGTGGAGGAGACCATCGAGCTTTTTCAGTCGAAACTGCACGAGAAGAAACTGGAGCTGATCCTTCGCTATGATCCCGCGCTGCCTCTGCGTTTCATTTGCGACCCGGGGCGCATCCGGCAAATCCTTGTGAATCTGATCGGCAATGGGATCAAATTTACTTCGCTGGGGCATATCTACGTCAATGTGGAGTGCGAAAAACTGGAAGGCGCAAAGGCACAGGTGCGCTTTACCGTGGAAGATACCGGTATCGGAATTCCGCCCGACAAACTCCGCAGTGTTTTTGAAAGGTTTACGCAGGCCGACGCGTCCACCACGCGGAAATTCGGCGGCACCGGACTGGGGCTCTCCATCTGCAAACGGCTTGTGCATCTCATGGGCGGCGAGATTCAGGTGCGGAGCGTGGTCAATGAAGGCTCTGCGTTTACGTTCACGTTGCCCCTTGTCGTGGATGAAACCGTGCAACCAAGGATTTCGCCTGAGGTTGCCGTCGAGAAGCTCAAGGTTCTATACGTGGACGATAATGCCATCAATCGTTTCATTCTTCACGAGCAGATGGATCATTGGAAAGTCCGGAATACAGGCTTTTCCTCCGGAGAGGAGGCGATCGCCGCCATGCGTGCCGCGCGCCGATCCGGGGACCCGTTCCACATCGCCATCGCAGACCACGAAATGCCGGGGATGGACGGCCTGGAGTTCGCAAAGGAGGTCAAAGCGAGTGCGGACTTGCAGGAGACTTTTCTCGTCATGTTGTCCTCGCGTGGGCGTCGCGGGGATGCCAAGCACGCCCAGGAGGCGGGCTTCGCGGGATATCTGAGCAAGCCCACGAAGCCGGCGGCGCTGCTTGAAGTCATCAAAACGGTATGGGCACGTTCCCGGCAATTGCCGGAGGGATTCCCGCTGGTTACGCGATTTACGCTGGCCGAAGCCGGCGGGGAACGGAAGAAAGAAGGACATTCTCGAAGGACGCGGTCAAGCCCCGCGTCCTGGTGGTTGACGATAATCCCGTTAACCAGCGAGTGGCCGCGAGCCTCCTCCAGCGCCTTGGCTGCCGCGTAGACGTTGCTGCGAACGGGCAGGAGGCTGTTGAAACCCTCGATACCATTCCGTACGACATCATTTTCATGGATTGCCAGATGCCTGTGATGGATGGCTATGATGCCACCCGGGAAATTCGCCGGCGGGAAGGGGGCGAACTCCATTCCACGATCATCGCGATGACCGCGAACGCCATGAAACGAGACCGTGAACTGTGTCTGGAAGCCGGCATGGACGACTACATCGCCAAGCCAGTCAGCAAGTCTGCGTTGGCCGATCTCCTAAAGACGCATCTCTCGCAGTTTGACCAGATCACGACGACATCCTCCGGCCGGCCTCCTGTCCCGGCAGTCAATAGTCTGCCCGCGTGAGCCATTGCGATGCCGGACGCGGCTTCCTTTCCTGGAATCAGTCTTACTTAAGTCTCATGCTATCCGCGCATATTCAGGTACAATTTCGCTCCAGCAATAACTCCGCGCCGCATGGCGCGACATAGGTGCGACATGAAAAACCTCACGTTCCTGGCGGCTCTGTTTCTATGCATGCTTTTTGCAGCGACGAATGCCAAAGGGCAGATGGGCCGTCCACAAATGCCGACACCCAAGGGCATCTTCAACCCTGTGGTGGGTTCAGGAGCGCAATACGAGATTGACAAGCAAGACGGCACAAAGACGAATTTCGATATCGCCATCGTCGGAAAGGAGCAGGCGGAAGGAAAAGACGCCTACTGGTTTGAAGTCTCCTTCGCGGATCCGCGGATGGGCACGATGGTCATGAAGGAACTCCTTGTGGTCGACGGCAGCAATAGCCACGCTGCCAAGATGGTAATGCTGATGCCTGGACGCGGTCCCGTCGAGATGCCGCTCGGAATGGGCGGGCACGCGCCAATGGCACAACAACCTCCAGAGGATATTCGAAATAACGCCGACGATCTCGGTAGTGAGTCGATCACCGTGCCCGCGGGTACGTTTACCTGCGAGCACTATCGAGGGAAGAACAATACCGGCGACGATGTATGGGTCAGCAAAGACGTGCCGCCGTACGGACTGGTGAAAGCGATCGACAAGGACAAGAGTCAAACCGTGGTGCTGACCAAAGTCAACAAGGACGTGCAGGACAAGATTACCGGGACGCCGACACCGTTTAATCCGATGATGATGGGTCGCGGCCCGCAGCAGTAACCGTCGTCGCGCTTCCCCGGCGAGTCGTGGGCGCTTGGGCGCAGGAGCGGATCCATTGCTATGCGCGCCGGTGGTGCAAGCTTCGAAAGTCCAAGCGTCTCCCAGGCTCGCGTGCCGATGACAGCGATCCCCGCCCAGTGTGCGAAATGCGTCTAACTGAACTTAACCCTGCCGTAGATACTCGTCCCACGCCCCCTATACCTGCTTTACCCGATATTTATCCACACGAATTTAGGCCCTTATTAATTAGGGGCTGAAAGAAATCGCACAAGTGGGTCCCTGTGCGCCATCGCACGCAGAAGGAGTGGGAAGTGGCCGAATGGCTTTACGAAATAAAACAGATCAGTTCTCTCAAGGAGTCGCTGGAAAGCCTCCTTCGCGAGCAGGGGGAGCAGGGATGGGAACTTGTCCAGGTTTTATCTCCCCATGAATTGGACAATGGAAGTGAGTATGGCGTCATCTTCAAGCGGGAGAAGCCGCTGATGTCGAAAGAATGATTTGGCGAAGTCCCGAGGCCGATCGTTCCTTATTACGCGCCGTCTCCGATGAATGACGCGAATGACCCGAAGATTCCTCAGCAGTCCCATGCACCGGGATTTCAGCGCGTGATGGCTGCGGAACAACCGACGACCCAGAGCTGCTCACACGACCCGGAAACTGTTTTCCGGATTTCCGGGCCGCATCTACCGTCGCGTGAACCGGACAGAGGCCCCCCGCTTGACTTACCAGCGTCTAATAATTCAACTTGGAATTCGCCCGCTTCGCGGATTGGCGAGGATAAGATCGAATCTTAGTAGCAGAGGGAAATATTAATTTGAGCAAAACCTACGACGAATTGAAGAGTGCGGAGCAAATGGTCCATGGCGGCACGATTGTCAGCGCTGGACTGCATATAAGGGGTGAGATTTCGGGGGATGAAGATGTGTTGGTGGAAGGAAGCGTCGATGGCAGTTTTCTGCTACCGACTGGACTGCTGACGGTGAGGTCATCTGGGAAATTAAAGGCAAACATATCGGCCAGCGCGGTGATCATTTATGGCGAGGTGACAGGAAAGATTGCCGCGCGAGATCGAATCGAGATCAAAAAAGAGGCCTCGGTCGTGGGTGATCTGAGAGCGGCACGCATCATCATCGAAGACGGGGCCACAATCAAAGGGTCCATCGAGGTCGTCCGCGAGTCGACCGGGTCTTTCCCCGACGCGCCGACGCCTGATTAAGCCGACGAACATTACCCCCTGCAGAAAAACGCCGCCACTCTTACGGCGTTCGAAGTCCCTGGATCCAGTTGACCATTACCGTTATAGGTGATAGGTAACTGCTTTGGTCTTCGACGTTGATCAGGAACCTTTGACCATCGGGCGAGACAACATAGTGATTGCGGGTGCTGGATGTATTGACCGGCACGCGGAATAGCGGCTTGGGCTCCCCGATGTTAGGAGGGTCAGTAGCGTCGAAGGGCACTGAAACGATCGAGTAATCGGGCGAAAGGTAAAATAGTTCCTTCCCGTCTTTTCGCCACATGGGTTCGACGCCACCGCCGATCGACACGATCCGTTTCTCGCCAAGCGCGGGAAAACGCTGCACGTAGACTTCGTCCGTTCCTGATTCGTCTGAAACATACGCAATCCAGCGGCCGTTGGGAGCAATCCGTCCGTCAGATTCGTTGTACGGAGTATGCAGCAAGGGATGCGGTTTCGGTCTCCCGACATGGGAAGCAGGACTAAATCCATTTTCGTGCTGGGATTCAGTGTCGCGTAGACGATGTAATCTCCCTGCGGAGACCAATCGCTCAGGATCTTGCGTTCATTGTCATTCACGAGAACTTCGTCCGGCGTGGTCCCGCCCAGGTTTCGCACGAACAGGGTCAGGCTGTTATAGGACTCAAACGCGATGCGATTGCTGTCGGGAGACCATAGAGGGATACATTCCTTGTCCCAATCGGGTAGCCGCGTTGCGCTCGAGGTCGACCGTCCAAAGCCCGGGCCCACATCCATGGCGACCAGCTGTTTTTGATCCGGGGAGACCATCGGGCTGCGAAGGGCTTTGCCTCCGGGGATGGAGCCGGCGCGCTCGCCATTGCGTTCGAACCATGCGAGCTCGATCGTCTTGGCGCCGGGCCGGAAAGTCAGCAAGACTCGCAGATGCCGAAATCATCTGCCCGTCGGCGTCATTGGGCGCCGAAACGTTCCGAGCGACTTCTATCGGCTTACCTGTTATTTGCAGCCGTGCGCATCGAACCGCTGGGTCAATAGAATTCCGGCTCTGAACATACAAGAGATAGCCCGGAGGCGAGTAGATCGCGGGGGAATTCGATTGGCTGAGCATCCGGATTCGCTTGGGAGAATCAAGAGAGCCGACGTAGCTTCCCGTTTGGTCAGCATTGGAGCTAAGAAGATAGAAGAGGAAGTGCCTCCCATCGGGCAGGAACTGCGGCAGATTCTGCACGATCTCGCCTGCCGAACGGTTGACCGTGGTGACGCGCGTCACCCGTGCCCATTCAGTGGATCGACGCGGTACAAGCCCCGTTTGCCAATCGGAAAAAAGAATTGCTCCGCTGCTGCTCCAAGTGCCGCCCCCCGCGCTCACCGGCACGGAGGCAATTGTTTTCGGGCTATCGCCGCGGAGGTTGACCGTCTTGAGTTCGCCATTGGCGAAAAAGCCCACGATATCGCTCGCGGGCGACCAAAAGGGATGGGAAGCGCCTTCGGTGCCCGCTAAAAGCTGAAGCTCGGGCGAAGTCCATCTCTTTCAGGTACAAACGAGCCTGGGACGTTTTGGATCGTGCGCAACGAACACCATATAGCGGCTGTCGGGTGAAAGAATGCCGCCGGAAGCGAGGGTCGCATCCTTCCGGGCGCTGGCTGAGTCAATAGAATGGTGGCGCCTCCGCGCGATGTACCGGAGGGCATGAACTCCCGCGCGAGGGCGAACGCGCAAAAGACAGTCGGCAAGCGCGGCGCCACGCGCCACAGTCCGGAAGGTTTCAGCCAGTCAGATTGCGCGTTCGCGCTTCTGACCGGATGGTGACCTCGGCGAGCGGGAGCGTCTGCAATCGACTGGGCAGCCTCGGTTCCGCAGGGTCGACTAGGTGAACCGTCGGTCGGCTCGAAACCGTTTTACCGGCCCGTTCAGATCGATAGCCTCTTCGTGGGACGGTAATAATCAATCGGGGGTTTGTCGGAATCGTCGCCTAGTGCACGCCGTAGGGCGGACATGCTGTGGACGAGGCTGTCTTCGGAGACGGAGACGTCCTTCCAGGCGGCGCTGATGAGTTCGTCCTTGGTAACCGTGCGATCGGGCCGGGCTGCCAGATATAGCAGGGCATCGAAGGCCTTCGTGGGCACGACGACATCTTCGCCATTCCGCCAGATTTGGCGCGGAGCGAGAACGTCAACCACAACCGGCCCAAATGCGTAACTCGTCACCGGCCGCGTCGGGTGGCAACAAACGCATCAACTTTCATCAAAATATCCCCGAGATTCGGCAAATTTTAGCCATTTTCCTCAGGACTTTCCCCGAACGATACATTATGTCCGACGAATATGGCAAGCTGCTTGTTCCTTGCAGGTTAAGAAAGCGGGATTCGGCCTTCAGGTTTCCTGACCGTTTTATCGGATTGGTAATTATCGCTGGGGCGTGAGTCCCATAAATTCCCATAAGGAAGAATTTGAACTTTCTAATCTGTTTCACGGGTAAACGACGGAGCCAACGTTGAGGCATCGACTCGTCATATTCGCGGTACTTCTTGCTCTTGCGGGAGCCTGGAGGGGGATAACAGAAAACTCAGCCGCTTCCGCTGAAGTAGTGCCGGCGCAAACCAGTCAGGTGGCGGTGGACGCCGACGATATCGGTGGCGTGGTCACCGGAGCTAAAGGACCGGAGGCTGGCGTGTGGGTGATCGCGGAAACATCTGATTTCCCCACCAAGTTCCGCAAAATAGTGGTCACCGACGATGAGGGGCGCTTCCTGCTTCCCGACCTGCCAAAGGCGAGCTATCGCATCTGGGTCCGCGGCTACGGCCTGGTGGATTCCCCTGCCGTGGAATCTCGTCCGGGAAAATCCTTGGCGCTTAAAGCCGTGGAGGCGCCCGACGCAAAAGCAGCCGCGCAATACTATCCCGCCAGCTATTGGTATTCACTTTTGGAGGTCCCTCCTAAATCAGCCTTCCCGATGAAGGTGGATGTTCCGGCGCCTGTTGGCGGCGGCCACCCTTTGGGAACGCAGGTGATCGCTACTCAGGAGGCCTGGGTCAGCCAATTGAAGGGCTGTGTTATCTGTCACCAAATGGGCGACAAGGCCACGCGCGAGATTCCGCCGGGCCTTGGAAAATACTCGTCCACTTTTGAGGCCTGGGAACAGGTTTTAAAGATCGGAGGCAATGCCGGAGGAGCGAACCTCGTAAATCAGATGGGGCACGAGCAAATGGTCGGCATCTATGCTGACTGGACCGACCGCATTGCTGCCGGTGAGGTCCCGCAAGCGCCGCCGCGACCCGCGGGCATCGAGAGAAACCTGGTGCTCACCGTATGGGACGCTGGCGCGCCGACGACCTTTATGCACGACGTGATCAGCACCGATAAACGAAACCCGACCCTCAACAGCAACGGGCCGATCTACGGGATTGACTACCACAACGGAACGCTCGTCATTTTGGATCCGGTGAAGAACACCAACGAAACGGTTCCGCTCCCGACGATCGACGACAAAAAAAACATGCGTGCCAACGAAATAGGGCGCGTGGAACCGCCGAATGCGATCGCGTCTCCCTATTGGACGCCGAAGGAATTCAATCCGATTGACGATCCCTCGAATCCGAATTCGCTCACCATGGACGAACTCGGGCGCGTTTGGATGACGTCCGGCGTGCGTGCGCCGCAAACGCTGCCCGTGTGCAGAAAAGGTTCGGCAAACAAGTTTGCCCAGGCTTTTCCGATCGATTACACAGACCGGCACTTATCGGTCTACGACCCCCGGACGAAGGCGTTCAAGCTGATTCCAACCTGCTTCCGCACGCATCATGTGAACTTTGGCTACGACAAAGACCGAACGATCTACGCCGACGGCGGGTCGCCCAGCGGAGTGAACGGGGTCGTTGGCTGGCTTAAAACCAGGATGTACGACGAAACGGGCGACGCGATGGCCTCGCAGGGCTGGTGCTCGCCGTATCTCGACCTCAACGGCAACGGGAAATTCGATCCCGGAACAGACCAGCGAGTTACCGGCAATCCCTATAGCGTGCAACCCAGTCCTCTCGACGGCAGCGTGTGGGTGGCCTATGCGAGCTATCCCGGGAAGATTCTGAGGATGACGCTCGGAGACAATCCACCGGCCACCTGCAAGTCCGAAGTGTACGAGCTTCCGTTTGACAATCCAGCAAAACCGGGTATGCGAGCCTTTTTCCCGCGCGGCATCGACGTGGATTCCAATGGCGTGGTTTGGACCGCGCTGGCCGGCAGCAGCCAGTTCGCGCGTTTTGACCGGACCAGGTGCAAGGTGCTTAGCGGGCCCAAGGCCACCGGCCAGCACTGCCCGGAAGGCTGGACGCTCTATCCCATGCCGGGACCGAATTTCAAAGGGGTCACAATTCAGACTTCCACGGAGTGGTCTTATTACAACTGGGTGGATAAATACAACACGTTCGGCATGGGCGACAACATTCCCATCGCGAATGGCACCAACTCCGACTCTTTGATGGTGCTCAATCCGAAGTCCGGCAAATGGACCTTGTTGCGTGTGCCTTATCCGATTTCGTTTTATCAGCGCGGGCTGGACGGGCGCATTGACGACCCCAGCGCCGGCTGGAAGGGGCGCGGGTTGTGGGCCGACAATGGCACTCGGACTCCCTGGCATCAGGAAACGGGGAAGGGCCAGGAAAGCACGATCGTGCGCTTCCAACTGCGTCCTGATCCCCTCGCCAAGTAAAATCTCAACACGAGGTATCACTGTGAAAAGTTTGCTGGCGGCAGCTTTTGGAATTTCGATCGGCGTGGTACTAACCCTGGTGCTCGTGATGCCGAGGGTTCAGGCGCGTGCGACTGATCAGTCCCCGCGGTTTCCGGAATTCAAGATGGAGCAACTGAACGGCGAGCAGCGGCCGCTGGGAGAAAAAATACTGAAAGTATCAAGTACCGGCAGCCTCAGCGGACCCAACAACCTGATGCTGCGTAGTCCGGAGATGGGCGACCGGCTGTTCATGCTGATCGATTATCTCCGCTTTCACACATCGATCCCGCACCGGCTGAATGAATTCGCCATCCTGATTCAGGCGCGCCTGTGGACTTCTCAGGTGGAATGGAGGGCCCATTATCCCATCGCCCTCAAAGCGGGACTTACGCAGTCCGTCGCCGACGACCTCGCGCAAGGGAAGCGCCCGGCCGGCATGCAGCCTGACGAATCTCTCGTCTACGATTTCTGCATGGAGCTTTCCACGAGGCACGAATTGACTGACGCGACGTTCAAAAGGGCGCGAGCGATTTTCACCGATCAGCAGATCGTTGACCTGACTACGGTAACCGGCACGTACGAACTGCTCGCCATGATGCTCAAGACCGCCGCGGATGACGGCGTTCCCGACGGCAAAACCGCCCTTTTGAAGCCTCTCCCGGCGAAGTGAGTCAAGGCGCCCTCCCTCTTTAGCCCGCGCTCGTGCCTCAAACGACGCCGATTCGTGCTTTGAAGAAGATTGCTTAAGACAGCATGTTTTCAAAGGAGCGGCCGCCAGTGTACCCTTCCGGGGTAGCAACATCGCAAGGGAGCCGGATAATGAAAATCGCAATCGTAACCGGAGGCAGCCGCGGCCTCGGTAGAAGCATGTGCCTGCATCTCGCCGCGAAAGGGCACGACGTGATTCTGACGTATCACAGCAAGAAGAGGGAAGCGGACGATGTGTGCGCCCAGGTCGGAAAGGCCGGCCGGAAGGCGGTCGCGCTGCAACTCGACGCGGGTGCCCCCAAAACATTTGACGTGTTTGTGGGGAGCGTAAAGAGCTCGCTTCGCGATACCTGGGGCCGCGCCGACTTCGACTTCCTCATCAACAATGCGGGGATCGGTTTTTTCGCGACGTTCGCGGAAACCTCCGAAGACCAGTTCGATCAACTGATGAACATCCATCTGAAAGGGCCGTTCTTCCTGACGCAGAAGCTTCTGCCATTGATGAAGGACGGCGGGCGGATTGTGAATATTTCCAGTGGCCTCGCGCGTTTCAGTTTTCCCGGTTATAGCGCCTACGCCGCGATGAAAGGCGGCATCGAAGTGCTGACGCGTTACATGGCCAAGGAATTGGGCCCTCGCAGGATCGCCGCGAATGTAATCGCTCCCGGCGCAATCGAGACCGATTTTGGCGGCGGCGCGGTGCGCGACAACAAGGAAATCAACCGGACGATTGCCTCATCGACGGCGCTGGGCCGCGTGGGACTGCCGGACGATGTCGGGGGCGCCGTAGCCGCGCTGCTTTCCGATGACAACCAATGGGTGAATGGGCAAAGAATCGAAGTCTCCGGCGGGATATTCCTCTGAAAGAAAGGTCTACGATGCGGATGATGCCCGGCCTGACCACGAGGATTCTTGTCCTTTTGCTGCTGGCCTCGCCCTGCGTTTTTGCGCAGAACGGCGTTACCATTCGTGTCAATGCCGCGCAAACAGTTGGCCCGTATAAGCCCATTTACGGTTATTTCGGCTACGACGAGCCGAATTTCACTTACTCGAATTTCGGCAAAAAGCTGATCGGCGAACTTGGCCAGCGTGGGCGGCTCGCCGGTTTACATCCGCACGCACTTCATGCTGGCGACGGGCGACGGAACTCCCAGCTTGAAGTTCGGTTCGACCAACGCCTATACCGAAGACGCCTCGGGCAAGCCGGTCTACGACTGGACCATCACCGACCGCATCATGGATACCTACCTGCAGGCCGGCGCAAAACCGTTTGTCGAGATCGGGTTCATGCCGAAGGCTCTCTCTTCTCATCCGGAGCCTTACACTCCCGTGTGGAAGCCGGGAGGCAGCGGCGCCGACTACGCGATCGGCTGGTCGTATCCGCCGAAAGATTACGCGAAGTGGGGCGAACTGGTGAATCAGTGGGTGAAGCATGCGGTTGCCAAGTATGGGCGCGCTGAAGTGGAGAGCTGGTATTGGGAGGTGTGGAATGAGCCGGATATTAGCTATTGGCACGGCACGCCGGAAGAGTATGACCGGTTGTACGACTTTGCCGCCGACGGACTGAAGCGAGCGCTTCCCACGGCGAGAATCGGCGGTCCTGCCTCGACCGGCCCGACCGTCGATCACGGCGAGAATTTCCTGCGCCAGTTTCTCGAGCACTGTGCGAAAGGTACGAATGCCGTTACCGGCAAGGTGGGCGCGCCGCTTGATTTCGTGACGTTCCACGCCAAGGGCCGTACCGCTGTCGTCGACGGCCACGTGCAGATGCGCATGTCGAAGAACGCCGGTGACGCCGCGCAGGGATTCGCCATCGTGAGTTCCTTTCCGAAATTTCGTGGACTGCCGATCGTGATCAGCGAGTCGGACCCCGACGGTTGCGCGGCGTGCTCCGCGACTTTCTATCCGGAAAACGATTACCGCAACGATCCGCTCTACGCTGCCTATGAGGCGGCCATGATGAAGAACATCTTCGAGCTGGCGGATCGCGAGAAGACCAACGTCGCGGGCATGCTGACCTGGGCCTTTGAATTCGAAGGCTCGCCTTACTTCGAGGGCTACCGCACGCTGGCCACCAACGGCATCGATAAGCCGGTGCTCAATGTGTTCCGGATGGCCGGGCTGATGCGGGGCAACCGCGTGGCGGTGGAAAGCAGCGGGCGGGTGCCGTTGGCCACGATTGAAACCAACGGTGTGCGCGGCGATCCTGACATCGACGCTCTTGCCGTTCGCTCCGATCGCGAACTCTCAATCCTCGTCTGGAACTACCACGACGACAAGGTGTCCGGTTCTGATGCTGAGGTAAAAATTGAGGTCGCGGGTCTTCCCGCAGCGGCGAGCAGAGTGCTGCTGCGCCACTATCGCATCGATGACACGCACAGCAACGCTTATACGGCATGGAGGAAGATGGGATCGCCCCAGCAGCCTACGCCGGAACAATATGCGGCACTTGAAGCGGCGGGCCAGTTGCAGGAACTCGAATCACCTAGCTGGATAGATACCAGCAAGGAAACGAAACTCGATCTTCATCTGCCGCGACAGGCTGTTTCACTGCTTCAACTGAGCTGGTAGCTGTCTACGGACGAGCGCAATAGCCGGGTATGGCATCGGCTGGCAGCAGGGGCTTCTGGCCCAGGACCAACTGCTGATCGAAAGCATCTAACTCCACACCGGTCGCGCCATACATCGCCATGAGTTCAGTGAGGTCCACGGTGCCGCGCCGGCCGAACAAGCGGAGGACGTGAGCGAAGGTATCCGAAGAAACCTTTCTTTGGCCGAACAGCTCGCGCCCGAACTCGATCACGGCGGTTTCTTTTTCGCCGAGTCCAGAGATGGGCTTGTTGTACTTGATCGTGTCGATGATAGCGGGCTCCACGTAGCGCGCATCGCCCTCTTTTCTGCCGAAGGTTTCCCATTGCGTCCATTCATACTGGTTGGCAAGCTCGCGCGCCGTCACCAGAACGGCAATCTCGACAAGGCGGTCCGGCAGGCCGGTTTCATACTTGAGGTAGTAATGCGTAGCGCTCATCGATTCGGCGAGCCTGGGACTGTAGAAGCGTAAGGGAGGCGTGTATCCGGGTCCCTTCGACAGTTTGTCGTAGACCTTTTTTCCGTAATCGTCCATGTCCTCACGCTTCGGCAGTGGGAGCCGGTTTCTAGAGTCGGAGTGCACATCCTTGGGGAGCGTGGCATCTCCTGAAAGGGGAGTCTGCGCCAGGGGGTGCGCGGGGCACTTCGCACTGTAAGGGCGCGGAGGTAGCAGCGGTTTTTGTCCCGGCTGCAACTGCATATCGAACGCATTCAGTTCCGCCGCAGTCTGGGAATAGAGCGCCATCAGTTCGGTCAAGTCCACCACGCCGCGAGGGCCGAACAACCGCAGGGCATGCGCGAAAGTCTCGGACGAAACTTTTCGCTGGTCGAAGAGTTCGCGCCCGAAATTGATGATGACGGTTTCCTTTTCGCCCAGACCCTCCACGGGCTTGTCGTACTTGACGATATCGACAATAGCAGGTTCGATATAGCGCGGATCGCCCGGGTTGTGTCCGTGGAGTTCCCAGTTGGTCCATTCAAACTGGCAATCGGTTTCGCGCGTTGCCACCAGCACGGCGATCTCTGTCAACCGCACACCCAGCGCGGTTTCATACTTCACGTAGTGATGCGCTTTATCCAGCGGCTGGGCAAGTCTGGGGCTGTAGAGGCGAAGGGGAGGGCGGTTTATCGAAGCCATTTGCAGCCCGGAAGACCATTCATCGAACGCCTTCTTGCCTTCATCGTCCATTTCATCGCGCTTAGGCAAGGGCAGACGGTTCCGCGAGTCGGGATATACGTCCTTTGGAAGCGCATCCGCGGACGAGCCTGCGGCGTTCGAGGGATTCTGCGCGCGCATATTCGCGCCCAGCAGCAGGCCTGCGACGCCGACGAACGTTATGAATGCGGCTGCTTTTGACAATGCCATTATTCTGCGCTCCAATTTAGCGACTGACGCAATTCGCCGTGGCGGCTTGAGGCGGGAGGAGGGGCTTTTGTCCGGGCCGCAACTGCATGTCGAACGCATTCAGCTCGACCCCGGTGGCGACATACAGGGCCATCAGTTCCGTCAAATCCACGGTGCCGCGCTGACCAAAGAGGCGCAGGATATGGGCGTAGGTTTCGGGGGAAACTTTTTTGTGACCAATCAGCTCGCGCCCGTAGGTAATGATGGCGGCATCCTTTTCATCGAGTCCCGTCACGGGCTTTTCATACTTGATGATATCGATGATGTTGTCGTCGATGTGGCTTGAGCCCGGCCTGCGGCCATGCGTTTCCCATTGCGTATATTCGAATTGATTTTCCATCTCGCGCGCGGTTGTCAGCACCGCGATCTCGGTGAGCCGGTCTCCCAGACCGGAGTCGTACTTGAGGTAGTGATGCGCTTCGGCCATGGGTTTGGCGAGTTTGGGGCTGTAGAGACGCAGTGGGGCGGGATTTCCTCCGAGTGTGGCGAGTTCGTCGTAAACGGATTTGCCGTAATCGTCCAAATCGTCGCGCTTCAATAATGGGAGGCGATTGCCCGAATCGGGATAGACGTCTTTGGGCAGCGGGGCTTGGGTTGCGGCGGCGGCGCTGCCGTTCGCGGCGTTCTGCGCGTGGGACCTTCCGCCCACGAACATGCCCAGGATGACTGCGAGCAAGATCGCGCCAATAGCCTTCGAAGTATCCATGTACCGGTCTCCTTTGTGAAAAGGCTTCGGTGTAGTTTATCGCGGTGTTTTAGGCCGACGGATACGTTATAGCTGGGGGCTGCAACGTGCAAGGGCTTTCGGCGAGGCGGCATTCAAAAGCGGCACCGCGCCGGCCTACGGGAGTGAAGATTAAAAAGCCAGACACCGGAAGCACCACCAGCAATGCTGGTGCGACTGAGACCGTTTCAACGCTTCGAGCAGGTTGAGGTGGCGTCCGCTATTTGTGCGTCTGCCGAGGAGCCAGTAAGCAGCGCGATGCGGGCTGCATATGAGCGTATAAGTCGGGGCCAAGCGTGCGTCTCAAGAACAAGGCTGGCGGCCAGCGCCCCGCGACGTTCCGCCTCGGCGCGATTCTCGTATATTTCGCGCAATGCATTTCCTAGTTCGACGAGGTCAGGCTCAAACCAGGTCCATTCGCGCGAAAACTGGCCGAAGGGCGGCGGAGGGTCGGCAACTGACACTTCTTTCGCGGAGATTAAATAAGAAGCGCCCGAAGCGCAAAATTCCGGCGCAGGTCCCGCTGCCGTGGTCACGACAGGCCTGCCACAGGCCATGGATTCCAAGAGCGGCATCCCGAAGCCTTCGCCGCGATAGGGAAGTGCCAGGGCATCGCAACCACGATAGAGCGAAGCTAGCTTGGCATCATCCAATTCCTCGGTAAGCAACAGAATGTGCGGTGCCTTCGGTTTGCGGCGCAAGTTGCGGATTTCCGGCAGCAGGTTGTTGTGCTGATAGAAGGACGAACCGCCCGTGTCTTTCAGCACGAGCGTGACGTCATCACCGGCGGAGAAGGTGTCCGCATAGGCCTGCAACAGCAAGTCGATGCCCTTGCGCCGGATTGTTCCACCGACAAACAGAAATACGCAGCCGCGGCAGTCGGGGGGGCGCCAAGGCTTCACCTGGGGGTTGAAAACCTCCAGCGCAAAACCATGAGGAATTATCTGCACGCGATCGCGGCTTATGCCGCTTTCGATGAACGCCTCCGCTACAAATCGCGACGGCGCCCAGAGTTCATCGACCCAGCGGTCGATTTCGCGAACCCACGCGCTCGGAACGGCTCGATGCTCCCAGGGAAGCATCGAGGCAAGAAAACCGGCTTCGGGCGGGCGAAAATCGGGGGGCCAGAAATGGCGAATGGTCAGGTCGAGGCGCGCGGGCCGGCGGCTGAGTCCTTCGATGATTCGCGCGCGCTCCGGTAGCAGTCGCGCTGCGCCGCAACCGGGCTCGGAGGGTTCAAGCGCTGCGTCAAGAATCGGAGAATCGAGCAAGAAGCAACCAACCGCGCGATTGATTCGAGCATGTCCGGAAACGGTGAGGAACGGCCCCTCGAAGAGCACTCCAGGCCTCTCAGGTGCTGTGCGAGGTATACGGTGAACACGTGTTTCCGCCAGAGCAAGCCTCGCTTGAAGCTTTTCGCGAATTTCCGCGGGGAGTGGGAAAGTACGCAGAAGGCGGCGAGGCGGAGCGAACAGCCCATGCCGGAGGAAGAAATCGAAGACGGCATCAAGATACTTCGGCTCCCGGCGCGCGAGCTCGCACAAAGGGTTTGAAATCTGGCCGGCGCGAAACCGAGAAAATCGCTGCCGCAGAATTGCCTCGACGGAGAAGCGAAACGCGGGACGCCTCAGAACGCCGGGCATGAAGCAGGTGGTTGCCCGCTGCTCCTCACCCATTTCCTCATAAATCGTGCCAAGTAACCACGACGAACGGTAAGAGTTTTCTCCTCCGCTGCCCACGTACTTCGACTCGGTGGTCTGCAAGGCGCGCTCGAGATGCGCGAATGCCTTCGTCGCCTTCTGCCGGTACAGCCAGAGAACCGCGGAAAGATAATCCAGATCGGAGTATCCGGGATAGGCCTTTAGCCCCAGCGTCAGAAGTTCCTCCGCTTTTTCGGTCTGCTCCTTCCTCAGCAGTGCTAGCGCCAGATTGCGCAGCACCAGGCTTGCAAACAGGGGCGGAAGCTTTGGGGATTGCCACACCTGCTTCAGCGGTTCGATTCCCGCCCCCGGAACCTTTTCGCACAGCAAAGCGGCATGCAACCTGGCCCATGGTTTTGGGTTTTTCTCCCACGAAGATCGGGCGAGCATCGATGGATTAAAGGAACTGCGAATCCGGCAGGAATTGCTGACCGTTTCGGTTGCCGCGCCGCCGCCGTTGGTAAGCCGAGGCTGAAGGCTGATGAAGTCGGCTTCCGCAAGGCAATTGAGGTGCACCGGCACGAGCAGGCTGAGGGGAGCACCAGAGAGAAATTCACCACGCAGGTCTTCGCCATTCCCTTGCAGCAGTTCGTCGCCCTCGAACCATGAAATGAAACCGTTCGCATCTCCGGCCGGCTGCTTGCCCTGAAAGAGGCTGATGTCTTCGGTAGAGATCAAGTCGGCGGCGCAGCGGACGGATGCCGGAACCGACTCTACGCGGGCGCCGTCGGTAACGATCATGATGCGCGGGCTGGCTTCGCCGGCGGTTTTGACGCGCCCGGTTTTTGCCGTGACGCTGTAAACGGCCAAGTCGTCCTCAAATCCGCTGTGCGAAGTTCTGCACTGTGGCAGTCAAGCCGGCTCGGGTGGTTATGTGCATGTCCGAGGGCTACAGCATTGGGGCGAAGCGCCTGGCGACGATCGTGGGCCGGGTCTCCCAGGCGTCGCGGTAGCGCGCGTACTGGCGCGATGAGCCAATGCGCGCGATCCGAAAGCCTACGTTTTCAAACGCGCGGCGCAAAAGGCCCGTGGATGGAGCGAACCACGTGTAGTCGTACTGCGGCTCGTCCATGTTGGTGATCGATTTCATAAGCAGTTCGTCTGATTCGACGATGGGAGTAAACGCCAGCACGATTGTTTCCTTGGCAATCTTGGAAAGAATTCCGATCGTGCTCACCGGATCGCTGAGGTGCTCGAAGATGGCCCCGGCAATCACGATATCCATCTCCGGAACACAGGCGGGAAGCTCCGGGAGGCTGGCATAGACCACTTGTACGTTTGAGTGGAACTGGCGCCGCGCATACCAAAAGCTGTTGATAAGACGCTCGAGGCCCGCGTCCGCCTGCGCCAGCCACGCGGCGTAGTCCGTGTAGAAAAGGTTCGAGCGAAACGGAATGCGCTGGGCGCTCGCGGCCGAATCGATCTCATAGGCTGTGACCATCGCCCCGCGCCGTTCCGCTTCAAACGAGAGGAATCCGGACGCGGTGCCCACGTCCAGAACCGTTTTGCCACGCAACTCGACATTGCCAATGTAATCGGCAAAAGAACCCGCGCTGATATCCCAGTGCCCCAGGGCCTCCGAATTATCCGGAAACCTCATGGTGTGATAGAAGAGACAGTCGCTCATCTCCAGCCGTGCGGCCCTGGCCGCCCGGCCTCCCACGGTGTTCTCGCCTCTCGATTTGCGAGCGAGGTTCAACCGGCAGCGCTCCAGCAGTTGTTTCGCAGCCGCCTGTTGTGTGATATCCAGGTCGCTTTCGCCCAAGGCTTTCTCGATCATCTGAAGCGCGGCTTGGAATTGGCCCCGGTTTGCGAGCACGGCCCCCAAGTTGGCGGCGGCTTGGCCGAAATGGGGTTCGCGTTCGAGCGCTCGCCGATAACCGAGTTCGCCAGCCCGCGAATTGCCGCCGCGCACCTGTATCGACGCCCAGGTGTTCCATTTGTCGGCGGTTTCTTCTTCGAGGAGGCTTTCTTCGATGAACCGCAGCGCCTGCGGCAGCCGCCCCTTTTCCCACTCTTGCAGTGCCTGGGCTTCGCTGGTGGCTTTGGAAGATGCTCGAGGCGCTTCGATTTTGCATTCTTCGAGCGATCCTTCGGAAAGGCAGGCGGTTATTTCGAGGGCTTTCTCGTGGCAGCTCGTGGCATTTGACGCTGACGTCTGAGATTCTCCTTGACCGGCGCTTTGTTCAGCGGTTTGTCCGGCAGTTGTTGCGGCAGTTGTTGCGGCAGTTTGTGAGGAGTGCATTCGAGCGCTCTGACGTCCCCGGGGAATGGTGCACGAAGGAGACCAAAGTGACGGTCGTTATCACTGGCTTTCTAAGGTTTTCCTCATTCGTTCCAGGGCCGCGCCGATGCACCCTATGCCCGCAGCAGACGTTTCAATTCGGGCACCCAGTGTTCGCGGATTATGTGATTCCAGTCCCACCTTTCGACCATCTCGGCTCGGCCGCGCGCCGCTTTCTGCCTGGCTTCACAGCGATGTTCGAAAACCTGGCGCATCAGCTTGCGGAGATGCTCGACGCTTGGCTCGGCCCATCGCTGCCCCGCGCTTAACTCCACGTCGTTGTTCCACGGGACCGGCACGATTTCGCAATCAATCAAGTCGCAAATGCCTTCGTGCAGAAAATCCAGCTGGCCGCTCCAGCGCGTCGCGATCACCGGGCAGCCGCACGCCAATGCCTCCATGAAGGGCCGTCCCCAACCCTCGCCGCGCGTTGGCAGGACAAAGGCATCCGCGGACGCGTACAGCCTCGGAAGATCGGCTGCGGGCAGAAAATCGGGCGCAAGCAGCAGGATGGGCGGTGTGTGTTCCAGGCGCAGGCCCATCTCCCGCTCGACAAACCAGGCGATTCGCGGAAGCATATCTGCGTTCACGTCGGGCCGGTCGTAGGTTTTCAAAATCAGCGCGACATCTTCGTCCGCTTTGAATTCGCTGAGATAGGCCCGCAGGAGAACGTCCGCGCCTTTGCGCTGAATCCATTCAAAAACAGAAAGGAAATTGAACCCGCGGCGCTTGGGAATCGGAAAAGGCTCCGCGCCGGGACGGAATAGAGCGGTGTCGATGCCTCCCGGAAGGGCGCGCAGGCGCTTCCGAGACACGCCGCCGGTAGCGAATGTTTCGCAATTGAAGTTGCTGGGCACCCACACTTCGTCCATCGCCTCGCAGGAGTCGCGCCAGCCGTCCGGGATCGCATCGGTTTCATACATGGTGCGGCCAACGCGATACCGGCCATGCATGGAAAGATTGAAATCATTGGCTGGATAGTGCTGGAAGTGGATCCCGCGTGCGAGGTCGACGCTGTGATGCTTCAGTGTTTCCAGTATTTCCTGCTCCTCGCCCGTGAGGAGGTTCCCGGCATCGTGCTGTAAGCCGAAAGGCTCGACCCGCACCGGAAAGCCGGCGCGGTACAAGCCGAAGACAATTCCGCGCGCTTCATCGGCGTATCCGCTGCCGTCGTAGAGCGACCCGCGAAAAACGACATCTGCGGGTGATTCCCCATCCGGACGCAATTCTGGCAGAGAAGGCGTTTGACCGGTCAGCATGCCGTCTTTCGAATTTGTTCCCAAATTCATGTCCTGTTCCGGAAGAGTTCCGGCGTCTTGTGTGCGCGCTCATCGGCGGCCAAGGCGCTCAAGGCGGGGTTCGGTTGCAGAAGGATCCTCCGCGCGATGCGCAGCAGGTCGGGCGCATCGATCACGGAACGATAGATGGCCTTGCAGAGCGGATTTTGCTCGAATTCATGAAAGGGAACACAGCGGCTCAAAAGGAGCCCCGTCAACAAAGCGAATTGCGCGTCATCCACGACAGCATCGCCCAGCAACTCCGCGGATATTGTCGGACGCCACGGGGGCTTCTGGCAGTCGAGAATGAAATGAGCGAAGGCTTGCGTCTTTTCACGCGACGAGAGGCTGGACCTGTAGATAGTGCGCAGGAGGTCGGCCGCGGCTCCGGCATATGGGGTAGCGGGCGGAGCCGAGTCATTTTTGAAGGTCTCCGCGTAATCGCTGGCCGACTTCGGTTCGATCACGCGAAAAGTGAACAGCGTTTCGGGAACCTTCGTGGTGGGGCCCAGCAGCAGAATCTCGAGCAGAAGGATCACGTCCCACGCGTAAGCGCCGAGGCCCAAGGAGATTTTTGTCAGCACTTCCCGGCGCATTAGTCCATAGATCGCAAACCATCCCGGCAGGGACATCAGCGCGTGAATCCGTTCTACCGGCGACATGCCGAGCGTTTCGATGTTTCGATAATTCGGGTAGTGCGGCGAGGCCGCGCCGTGCGCATCGAAAAACTCGATTTCCGTGCAGCACAGCAGCGCCTCTGGATGATCGTCGAGAGCCGCCCGGCATTTTCGCAGAAACGCGGGGTGCCAGAGATCATCGTGGGCCGCCCAAGCGAAATAAGCCCCGCGCACTTCCCTCGCCACGAAAGCGAAATTCCAGGGAGATCCGTGATTTTCGGGATGCCGCACGTAGCGAATGCGCTGGTCCCGAGCCTGGTATTCCCGGCAAATCTCTTCGGTGCGATCCTGTGACGCGTTGTCGGAGATGATCAATTCAAAGTGGGCATCATCCTGGGCAAGCAGCGAATCAAGGGCCTGCGGCAGGAAGGCCTCGCCGTTGTACACAGGCATGCCGATGCTCACGAGCGATTCGGGGAAGGTGCTGTCCGACGGGATTTCATTTCGTTGGCGATTCCACGGCCAAGCCGATTGAGCGTCTTGTCCCATGTGAGCCTGTTATCCTTGCCGATCCGCTTGCGGCAGCGTTCGCCGTAGGAACGCTCCCGGGCAATAGGTGACCCGCTCGGCGATCTGACCTTCGTTAAACAAAAAAGGCGGCTCGGCGATTTCAAATTCCGGATGCGCGGCGGCAAACTCTCGCGCCGCTTGCCGTGGATTGTTCCATCGCCAGTCGGGAAGCGTGCGCGGCGCGCCTGCCAGTAGCTCCATGACGCCATCCATGGCGACGATGTAGGAACCGGGCGCGACCATCGGCGAGTATGCCTCCAGCTCTGCGCGTACGTGATCCTTCGTGTGACACGAATCGAGCACCACCAGCGCGCGGCCACCCTGTGGAATCCGCTCGCGCACGGCGGAGACAACGCGTGCATCGATCGAATTTCCTTCGATCAGTGAAATATAGGGCGCCAGAAAATGGGATTCGATCGCCTGCCGGTTATGAGAGCGAATTCCGATATCCACCCCCACGACCCGGCCTTTGCCGATCGATTTGCAGATGCTCGCGTAGAAGCAGAGCGAGCCGCCATGCGCCACTCCGGTCTCGACGATTAAGTCCGGCTGGACAGAGTAAATCACCTCTTGCATCCGGATCATGTCCTCGGGCAGCTGGATGATTGGCCGGCCCAGCCACGTGAACCCGTAAACATACTTGGTGTCCCACCCGGAGCGGATCCAGAGGCGGCTCAGGATTCGAAAGGCCTCCGGCGTGCCGATGCCGAAGGCTGATTCCTCCATGCCCGCTTCCCGAACGATTACTTTGTCTTCGTCGATGACGATCATCGAACCGCCTGCGGGCAAAAGCTTGCTGCGATTTCTCGAAGCTTGTCGAGATCCCGCGCGTGCAGTATTGTGGCCAGTTCCTCCCGCACGGTGGAGGGAATAACCTCCGCTACGTGATTGCCGACGGCCATGTGGGCGCACGTGTACGGCGGATACCAGAACGCGCGGGCATACCGGTCGATCGTTTCGGCGTCCGCGCTGGTGGGGATTTTTTTCAGCGCGTCGAACTGGGCGCGCGTCAGATACCGCATTCGGCTCTTGTCCTGCGGCTCGTACGGCAGCTCCTTGTCGGATTCGGCCATCTCGCAGAAGTCGACAAACAGCCGGACCATTTCTGCTTGTGTTTTTTCTTCCAGGCTATAGGCGGTCTCGCGGCAGGTGTTGACAGGGAAACGGCGCACCTTCAGCAAGGCGCCGGTGTCGAAAGCCTCGTCCATGTGGTGGCAGGTGCATCCGTACACCTGGGCGTTTTCGAGGATCGCGACACTATAGAACGCCCAGCCGGCAAACTCCGGCAGGGGCGCGGCGTGAAAATTCACGGCCGCGCGGTTGGCTAGGGCCAGAACCTCAGGCATCACCCGATTCCGGAACATGTAGCTGATCACGAAGTCCGCTCGCTGTTTCTTGAGGAGTTCGTCCTGAGATATCACGGGTATTCCTCGTGCACCGGCGCAGTCCGCCAAAGCTGGCCCGGCAATCCACGGGTGCGGATTCCGCTGCGATGCGACCACCGCCTCCATCCTCCAGCCGCGCTCGATCATTATGGTCAGCGCCACGACGGAACCGGGTTTCGAACCCATCAAAATTGCGCTCGGCTTGCTCACGTCAGTTCCCGAAGAAAGATGACACTCGTTCGATCACACGATCCTGCGCTGCCTTGCTCATAATGGAATGCAGTGGCAGAGAAACGATTTGCCTCGAAATGCTTTCGGTTACGCCGAGATCCCCTCGACGACAGTCCTTGAATAACGTGAACCAGTGTCCAGGCTGCCAGTGGATGCCCGTGTCGATTCCGCGCTCGCGCAGGGCCGCGCGGAACGCATCTCGCCGCGCTTCCGGCACGCGAACGTAATAGAGGAAAGGCGTGACATCCGCGAAGTCGGTTGCGGGGAGGCGTACTTCGGAAATATGGCGGAGGTTCTCGTTGTAGTAGCGGCACGCGGCTCGGCGTGTTTCCGAGATTCGGCTCATTTTTGTCAATTGCGAAAGGCCGATCGCCGCATGCAGATTCGCCATGTGGTATCGAAAGCCGAGCTGCTTCACGTCATACGTCCAGGCGCGCTGATTCTGGTACATCAGCGAGCAGGGCTGGCTCATCCCGGCAAGCCGCGTTTCGTGGACCCTCTCCAGTTCGCAGCGGCTCCGCAGCACGAGCAGACCTCCATCGATGCACGTGAGCGTCTTAACGGGGTCGAAGCTGAACATGCAGATGTCAGAGAAGCTGCCGATGGGCCGCCCCTGGTAACGCGAACCAAAGGAGTGCGCTGCGTCGTGAATCACTCGAACGCGATGTTTTTCGGCGAACGGAGCGACGCGCGCGTGGTCGCACAGCAGGCATCCGTAATCGGTAACGATCATGGCCTTGGTTTGTGCCGTGACCAGGGACTCGGCCTTATCCAGATCGGCGCACAAGGTCGCGTCGTCGACGTCGCAGAAAACCGGCGACGCCCCGGTCGCCAGAATGGCCTGAAAATCCGTTACGTTGTTGAAAGAAGGCGTGATCACTTCGTCGCCCGGGCCTACGCCGGCCGCCAGAAGCGCGAGGTGCAACGCCGCATGGCCCGTGCTCACGGCCGCCACGAAACGGTCTCCGGCCCCCAGATAACTCTGCACGGCCTGCTCGAATTGGTCGACGTAGCTCCCCATGCCCAGCCAGCCAAGCTCCAGGGCCGCCCGGCTGGCCGCGTATTCCGCCTCATCGATCCATGGCTTAAAGACCGGTATGATCTCCGCTACATGAGAAACCTCGACGGGGCTTGCTGTCGAAACATCGGCGCTGGAGGTTAGGACCATATGAAACGGTTCCGTTTTCGCCTTTTCAGATCACCCGCAGATCGGGTATCGGTACGATGAAACGCCCGCCTCGGCGCCGGTATTCCGCCTGCTGTTCGATAATTTCCTCGGCAAAATTCCAAGTCAGCAGAAGAACGTATTCCGGCATTTCTTCGAGGAGCTTGTGGGCCGGATACACCGGCAAATGTGCGCCGGGAGTGTACAACCCCTGTTTTGAGGGGTTGCGGTCGACCACAAAATCCACAAGCGCGGAGTCAATCCCGAAGTGGTTGAGCAGCGTTGCGCCCTTGGCCGAAGCCCCGTAGACCGCGATACGCGCGCCCTGCGACTTCAGGTTTGTCAGTCGGCCGAGCAAACGGCTTTTGAGGCAGGCGACGTGCGTTGAAAACCCGATGTAGAAGGGGAAAGTAGTCAGGCCGCAGGAGGCTTCCTCGGCCAGCATCCGGGAAACGATGGGTTCGGCCCGCGTGCCTGCCGCCCCATGCTCGGCGAAGACTCGCAGCGAGCCGCCGTGGATTGCCAATCGCTCGACGTTCGTAATCACGAAGCCGTGCTGCAGGCAGATGCGGTCCAAAGCCGCCAGCGAAAAATACGAAAGATGCTCGTGGTAGACGGTATCAAATTCGGTGTGTTCGATCATATCGCGGACGTAGGGCACCTCGATGACGATCACGCCGTCATTTTTTAGCAGCGATGCCAGGGCCCGAAAAAATCCGTGGATGTCAGCCACGTGGCCTAGAACATTGTTCGCGTGGATCACGTCCGCCTTTTTTCCTTCGGAGCGCAGGCTTTGTGCCAGTTCAAAGCTGAAGAAATCGCAAACGGTGGGGATTCCACGATCGAGGGCGCGTGCGGCAACGTTCCATGCAGGCTCGATGCCCAGCGCGGGAACGCCAGCCTGCTTGTAGAACTGCAGCAGGTACCCGTCATTGCTCGCAATCTCGATCACGCAACTATGGCCGTTCAAACCGCGCGAACCGATCATGCGCTCCGCAATCCGGCGGGATTCGCGCACCATGGTTTCGGAATACGAGGAAAAGTAGACGTAATGCCGGTAGAGAACGTCCGGCGGCACAGTTTCGGTAATCTGCACCAGCGCGCATTGCGGGCAAAACGCCAGAACCAGCGGGTATCGCGACTCCGTCTCCCCCAGCTGTTCGATGGTAAGAAGAGCATTCGCCAGAGGCATGCAACCGAGATCAATAATCGTGAGCAGACCATCGGAGGCGCACGCGCGGCAGCGGGCGGGAGCGCTTCGCGATCTCGCCTCGCGGGCGCTATCGTGTGCCGGCTTGCTCAAGCACGGCGGTTCGCTTGCCGGGCTCGTTATGAGCAGCTGATTCATAGTCCGCAATGTCCTGTGAACAAAGGTCTCGGGTCGAATTTGCCGGGGCAGCGTAGAAGGCTTTGTACCACGCTGCGGTGCGCCGCACCGACTCTTCGAAATCCCAGCGCGGACGCCAGCCAAGTTCTTCTCGGGCGCGGTCGTTGCATAAGCGCAGGATTTGCTCCTCGTGCAATTCTTTCGGTGCGCTCGCATCCTCCCAGCCTGCGCCAGCCCAGGTCCGCAGAAATTCCTTCACCAGCTTCTGCACCGTGGCGCTGCTTGCCGAGTCAGGGCCAAAATTCCAGGCGCTGCACAGTTTGGGCTCGTTGCTCGCGAGCAGGCGCCCGGCAAGGGTTAGATAGCCGCATAGCGGATCGAGAACATGCTGCCAGGGCCGGGAGGATGCGCGATTCCGCACCGGAATGGGCCTGTTTGCGGCCAAAGCCATGACTGTATCGGTGACGATGCGGTCGGCGGACCAGTCTCCTCCGCCGATCGCGTTGCCGGCGCGGGCCGAAGCAACCTTGACTCCGTGCCTCCCCAGCTCTTGCGGCGGAAAAAACGATTTGCGGTAGCACTGCGTAACGATCTCAACCGAAGCCTTGCTTGCGCTGTAGGGGTCGTGCCCCCCGAGCGCGTCGGTCTCCCGGTGAGCATCAGAACCGTTTGCATTTTCATAGCACTTGTCGCTGGTTACCACGATCACCACACACGGCCGCCGCGACTTGCGCACCGCTTCGAGGACGTTCACCACACCCATCACGTTGATTTCGAAAGTGGTGCGGGCGTCGGCGTAGCTCCGGCGCACCAGCGCCTGCGCGGCGAGGTGAAAGATAACTTCCGCTTTGCAGTCGCTCACCGCGCCCTGCACTTGAGCAAGGTCGCGCACATCGGCCATCGTTTCCCGCACCAGAAGGTTTGCGACCTCCGACGCGACGAAATTGCTTGGTGTCGTAGGAGGCGGAAGCGCATAACCGCTCACTTGCGCGCCCAGATGCTCGAGCCACAGCGCGAGCCAAGAGCCTTTGAAGCCGGTGTGCCCGGTAATCAAAACACGGCGGCCTCGGAAGGCTTCTGCCAGGTTCATCTCATCCATTTCTAGTCCCAGACTTTCCACGGCACGCACCCGCTCAGCCACAGGCTTTCCAGGAGACGCTTTTCCCGCAGCGTGTCCATGCATTGCCAGAAACCCTCATGCCGGTAGGCCGCCAGTTGCTTGTCGCGAGCCATCTGTTCGAGCGCGCCTGCTTCCAGGCTGCAGCCATCGCCACAGAGGTAACCGAAAATTCCCGGCTCGAACACGAGGTACCCGCCGTTTATCCAGCCCTCGCCGATTTGGGGTTTTTCGGTGAACTGGGCAACCAAGTCCCCGTCAAAGATCAGGCCGCCAAATCGCGACGGGGGACGAACCGCAGTCACCGTCGCAATGCGGCCATGCGCTTTGTGAAACCTCAAAAGCGCCGTCAGGTCAACATTGGAAACCGCGTCGCCATACGTGAGCATGAATGTCTCGTCGCCAAGCAGCGGCTGAAGGCGCCTCACCCGGCCGCCGGTGTTTGTTTCCGCGCCAGTCTCGATCAACTGCACCGTCCAGTCGTCGAGCGTCGCGTTCCGGCGTTCGACCTGCTGGTTCGCCAGCCGGACGGTCAGATCTCCCGTCAGGCTCGCGCGCTCCAGGAAATAGCGTTTGATGTCGTCTCCCCGATGCCCCAGCGCAATCACAAATTCACGGTGCTCATAGTGCGCGTAGTGTTTCAATATGTGCCACAACATCGGGTAGCCGCCGATTTCCACCATCGGCTTGGGCTTCAACTCGGTCTGTTCCGCCAGGCGCGTTCCATACCCGCCTGCCAGAACCACGACCTTCATGTCCCCGCATCCACGCAGGGATGATTTCCCCAGTTCGACTGACGACCAGGCACGATGGGCACTGGGAGCAACACAGGGGCCAGTTGGAGGGTCTTATAGCGGACGAAACTTAGAAGTTTTTCATGCCCGGACAGGGGCACTCGTGGGACTGTCGCTCGGCCGCGCCTCTACCCCTGCTGGCGCAAAGCGGGAAAAAAAGGACAGTAAAGCAGAAATTAAAGCGGAAAATAGACCAGATACTTAGGCGTAAGCCGTCTATTTATCTGCCTTCGGACTGTTTCTAGTCGAGCGGCTCTACTTTTACAATCGCTCCGCCGTGATTGCTGCCGGTCCAGAAGGTCACCGGTGTCCTTGAGTTATCCACGAAGACGTTGCGGATATTTGTGCTTTTTGGCAGGAGATATTCGACAATATCTCCCGTTTTGGGATTCAGGCGCGACACCCGATCGGTGGTCATGCCACCGGTCCAAAGTTCGCCATTTTTGTCGCAGGTTACGTCATATGGACCGCTAAAGGGAGTCGGCATCTCCCATTCGGTAAACTTTTCCGTTTTGGGATCAAACAGCCCGATGCGATTTCCCTGATACTCGCCAAACCAAAGCCGATCCTGTGAATCGGCCTGGATGCGGCGCGGCCGCGAATGGCGGGTGGGCGTCGCATAGAATTTGACTTCGCCAGTACGGGCGTCGATCCGGCCGATGTGGCTGTCTCCAATGTCCGCGAAATAGAGGTTGTTGTGTGAATCGGAAGTGAGCCCGTAGATTCCGTACGGACCGGGTCCCGGCAATTGTTTGAACGGAAGGAATTTCTCCCACTTTCCCGTTTCCACGTCGACTCGATAAATCTCGTCCATTCTTCCGGAAGTCCACACCTTGCCGTCGACGGCGGAGTGCTGCGCCAGCATGTTGACCTGGAAACTCTGATCGTTTATCTCCGCGGGCGCGCTGTAAATCTTAAATTTCTCCGATTTCGGGTCAAACCGCGCGATCGCGCCCTGAAACATCATGCCCAGCCAGAACTGCCCGTCAGCATCCTCTTCAAGGCCGAGCATGCCCTCGGGATAGCCCGGTTTCGGTGAAGGGACGGGCCACTCGGTAACTTTTCCTGTCTTGGGATCAAGCTTGCCGAAATACTGTTCCCCGAAATCCGAATACCAAACCGTGCCATGCTCATCGAGCATCACGTCGTGCGGCATGATTGTCGGCCGGGGCAAGCGGTATTCGGTGATGATCACATGGGTGGCCCTCCCGGTGGGGCGGGGAAGTGTCTTGAGCGGGTATTCCCACGTCGAACCCCCGCTCTTGTTTACAGAAGCGAGATAATTTGCCAGGCTGCGGTACTTCTCAGGGTTTCCCGCAACCTCGTCCGCGTTCACGCGCCTTTGCGGCCGGATCGGCTGGCTGCCGGATGCATAGCCCATCATCCGGAATATTACCTCGGTGAACTCGTCTGCTGTGTGCGTCGAACTCAGCGGTCGCTGCAGGGTGTGGCAATTCACGCAGTTCAGCAGTGAATCCTTTTGCTGCTCGGTCCCCGGCATGCTCATCAGCCATTCCGCGCTGGTGAGCTGGGCAGCTAGATTCTTCGTTTTGACGAGTTTCAGATTGACGGTCGCGGTTTTGTTCGCTGCGACATCGGCTGCGGCCAAGCCGTCGAGGTCATATCCCACCGCGCGAATTCCAAACGAGTAGTGCCCCGGATCCAGCCGGTTCGAGGGAAACAGGAAATGTCCCTGTTTGTCGCTGACCACGCTTACTGCGATCGTTGAGCCATCCGTTTGGGCGCTCACCACAACGCCCTCCATCGGGCCTTCTTCTTGCGAGGTAACCTGGCCGCTGACCGCCGGGCGCGCTGTTTGTGCGCGGGTGGCAGGTGCTGCCGGGAAAAGCAGGAAAAACATCAGTTGATGCAACAGCGCAGCGGCCCAGATGGCTCTCATTCGTATAGGAATCCTTTGCACGAAGATTCGCGCGTAAGACCGCTGGTTTATCACCCCATGGCATCCATTGTCAAAAGCATGCTTGCGCCGAGCCGGTTGTATTGTCAAAGACGCTGTTATATGATCCGCGCTGCCCGAGAGTTTTGGCAGAATTTCAAGCGATTTCACGCCGCCGCGAGGCGATTAGTGTTTAATTTTCGTGCGGGAAACACAGACATTTTTTGCAGGAGGTTTTCGGTGAAACGGAATCTAGGAATTTGCAGCCTTCTGATCGTCGTGCTGCTTTCTGCCGGCATGGTCCACGCGCAGAACCAGGTGCCGCCGCGGCCCACGGCGTATGCCGCCGCCCCCGACATTCCATTTACGTCGGTGCCCAACTTCATCAAGCTCCCGACCGGCTTATATCTGGGGGAGGGAATTGGCGTCGCCTCGAACTCAAAAGGTCACTTCTTCGTTTTTACCCGCAGCGGCCGGACGCGATTGTTCGAGTTTGACCGCACTGGCGAATTCGTGCGGGAGATCGGCGACGGCCTGTACGCCTTTGAAATGGCTCACGGCGTCCGCGTCGATTCCCAGGACAACATCTGGGTAATCGACGAAGGCTCGAACATGATCGTCGAGTTCAACCCGCAGGGCCGCGTGATCATGACACTGGGCCGCAAGCCGGAAGCGGGTGGCGGCCGGATTCCGGCCACGCCGGCGCCGGGCACTCCGCCTCCGCCGGCACAGCCCTATTTCTTCAATCGCCCGACCGACCTGGCGTGGGATCCTGCCGGCGACATTTTCGTTGCCGATGGTTACGGAAACTCCCGAATCGTCAAGTACGACAAAAATGGCGTGTTTGTTAAATCGGTCGGCACGAAGGGAAAAGAGCCGCTGCAATTCGATACGCCGCACACGATCGCAGCCGATGCCGAGGGCAATATCTATGTGGGCGATCGCGGCAACCGGCGGATTCAAATCCTCGACAACGATTTGAATCTGAAGAAGATCATCGACAACGTGGGCGCCCCGTGGGCCATTTGCATCACTCCCGGGCCGCATCAATATCTGTATTCGTCCAATTCAAACCCTGACAGCAGCGATTCGCGCTACTTTCCCGTCTCGGGCGAAATCTACAAGATGGAGCTGGATGGAACGGTCCTCGGAAAGTTCGGCACGCCCGGCAAACTGCTCGGTGAGTTCAGCACCACCCATTGGATCGACTGCCGTCACGAAAACGAGCTGCTGATCGGGGAAATCACGAGTTGGCGCGTGCAAAAGATTCTTCTGCATCCAGATGGGGCTTCTGCCCGCGCATCCAAGTAACCTGCGGCGACGGATGAAAGACGCTGCAATCCGCTTAAACGAAAATGCAAGTAAGCTACTCTGGAGATCTCGCATGAAAGCTCGTCTGAAGTTTTCGCTTTTGATTCTGGGACTGCTTGCCTCGGGCGTGGTCCGAGCGCAGTCGGAACTTTCCTACGACACGAATTCCACTTTCCTGAAGTGGCCCGAGCACATCTATATGGGCGAACCAGCGGGAGTGGCTCACAATTCGAAGGGACATATCTTCATTTACACGCGCACCGGCTCCGTCAACGTAAGCACGGGGACCTCCCGGACATTCACTCGAGGCGGAACCAGGCTCTTTGAATTTGATCAGAATGGCAATTACATACGCGAGATCGGCCAGGACATCTACGGATTTGTTTGGGCGGAGAACGTCCGCGTCGATCCCCAGGACAACATCTGGACGGTAGATTCAGGATCAAACATGGTAATCAAGTTTGATCCCCAGGGCCGGATCGCCATGTTGTTCGGCCGAAAACCCGAATCGGTGACGGTGCCGACGATGCCTCCGGAATCCAGGCCGGCGCCTTCCCCAACTGCTTTTGGAGGACGAGGCCCTGGAGCGGGCGTGCTGGGAGATAACTTTGGCATGCCGGCCGATGTGGCGTGGGACGCCGCCGGAAATATCTTTGTTGCCGATGGGCATGGCACGGGAGGCAATGCTCGCATCGCAAAGTTCGACAAGAACGGCCGGTTCGTCAAGACCTGGGGTTCGTATGGAAACGGCGAAGGCCAGTTCAATACCCCCCACGCGATTGCCGTCGATGCCCAAGGAACGGTGTATGTGGCGGACCGTGGCAACAAGCGAATCCAGGTTTTCGATAACGACGGTAATTTCAAGACGCAGTACACCGGCATAGGCGCACCCATGGCCATGTGCATCACCCCGGGTCCGCACCAGTACCTCTATGCTTCCAATTCAAATGACGCTGGCAATTTTGATAATGGAGAAATCTATAAACTGGAGCTCGACGGCACCGTGGTCGGAAAATTCGGCTCGGCCGGCAAGGGACCCAAGCAGTTCGGCACGGTACACGCGATGGATTGCCAGAGCGAAAACGAGCTTTACGTTGGGGAGGTTCTCAACTGGCGCGTGCAGCGTGTAACTGTGCATCCCGGCGGGGGCAAAAGCTCGCGGTAAGCCAGTGCGCTTTGACTTTGCTGAGCCGCACGCATTTCTACCTACAGCTTTCATCGTATTAACGAATCCGATGCGCACTATGAAGTCGTGCTATTGACCCCGAGTGCGGGCAAATTCTAACTTCGGGTCGAGACATAGAAGAACAGAATGCCACCGGGATGAGGGCCGGAATTCAAATCTATCCGGCCCTTTTTCATTTCCTCTGAGCTAAATTCTGCGCCGCTCCTTGCCCAGCCGCGCCCTTATGCCAGCCGCAATCCCCATAGCCGCTTGCAGTTTGCGCCCTGCGCACGGGCCGGTGTAGATTATGCTCGTCAGTGAGATGAATCACTTCATTTGCCGGGCGTTCCGGCGACACTAAGCTGAATTGCAGGTATGATTCTAGCGGTGGAACGAGGCGATCGACGCGCAGAATTGCGTTGGCCGAGGGAGAAGAAGAATGCAGACACTCAACGAGAACACGGTTGTAGAAGCCGTCATAGCGCAGATGGCGAACACGCCAAATCCACGTTTCAAGGAGATCATGAACGCGGCTGTCCGCCACCTGCATGCGTTTGCGCGCGAGGTGAATCTAAAGCCCGAGGAATGGCTTGAGGGTATCCGTTTCTTCACGGAGGTAGGCCAGAAGTGTACTCCGTACCGCCAGGAATTTATTTTGCTTTCCGATACACTGGGCCTAAGCGCGTTGGTCGGCCTTATGAGCGACGCGCGCACGCCCGGCGTCCACACCGATGCAAGCCTGCTGGGGCCTTTCTATCGCATGAATTCCCCGGAGTTTAAGCTCGGGGATTCGATTGCAAAGCAAACGAAAGGCACTGAAATCGTGATGTACGGGCGGGTCGTAGACTCAAACGGCAAGGGACTTCCAGGCGCTTCCGTTCAGGTTTGGCAAACCGATGAGAAGGGCGATTACGATTTGCAGCGCCCCAATGCCGCCACTGAGATGGATCTGCGCGGCACATTGCACACCGACGCGGAAGGCCGCTACTATTTTCGTACCGTGATTCCGGCAGGCTACTCGATTCCCATGGATGGTCCGGTGGGTGAAATGATCCGCGCGCAGAAGCGCCACGGCTATCGTCCGTCGCACATCCACTTCCTGATCGGGGCGCCGGGCCACAAAGAAGTAGTGACCGCCCTCTACATTCATAATGACCCGCACATCGATTCGGATACCGTTTTTGGCGTAACGGATTCCCTGGTTGTGAAGGTCGATGAATCTGACCCGTCCTCTCCTCTGCCGCGCTTGCCGAGCATCAAATACGATTTCCAGCTAGCGACAGCGGGAAAGGATGGCGGCTCGGGTCGCGTGGGTGCCGATCCGTCGCAAATTACCAAGAAGCCGGCGGAGACTGCGCCCTCACTCACTTAACCGCGCGATGGGTAATGGCGTGAGAGACACGATTACAGAAACGGTTGGCCTCAGCGCCAACCGTTTCTTCGTTTGGATATCGCCTCAGAAGGTGCCCTATGACAAATAGTCCCGAATTGCTCGATCATGTTGGCGGCAAATGGCAAGCATCGAAGGCCTGCGAATATCTCGGAGTTGTGAATCCGGCAACGTGGGAACTCCTCGCTCGCGTCCCGCTCGGGGCCCACGAAGATGTCGACGCTGCCGTTCGCGCCGCCGCTGCCGCTTACCCCGACTGGCGCCGCACCCCGCCGCAGGATCGCATTCAGTATCTCTTCAAGATGAAGCAGTTGCTGGAAGACAATCTTGAAGAAATCGCGCATATCTGCACCACGGAAAACGGCAAAACCCTCGTCGAATCTCGCGCCGAACTCCGACGCGCCATCGAGAACGTCGAGGTTGCCTGCGGCATCCCCACGCTGATGCAGGGGTACAACCTGGAAGATGTTGCTAGCGGGATCGATGAAATGATGATCCGCCAGCCGCTCGGTGTCACCGCAGCCATCGCTCCCTTCAATTTTCCAGTTATGATTCCTTTCTGGTTTTTACCTTACGCTATCGCCTGCGGAAACACGTTTATCCTGAAGCCGTCGGAAAGGGTGCCGCTCACCTCGCAGAAAGTTTTCGAGCTGATGGAAACGCTGAAGCTCCCGCCCGGCGTTGTGAACTTGGTGCATGGCGGCAAGCCTGTTGTGGACGCCTTGCTCGCCCACCCTGATGTGCGTGCGATCAGTTTCGTCGGCTCAACGCCGGTGGCGAAGTACGTCTACGCCCAGGGAGCCGTGCACGGAAAACGCGTGCAGTGCCAGGGCGGCGCCAAGAATCACGTTCTGGTGATGGACGACGCGGACCTGGAAAACTCCACGCGAATCATCAGCGACAGCGCGTTCGGTTGCGCCGGACAGCGCTGCCTGGCCGTCTCGGTGGCCGTAGTGGTAGGGGACGCTCAGAAGAAATTCAAGGAATCGATTGTCAGCGCGGCCAGTGCCATCCACGTAGGGAACGGCCTCGACGATTCGGTCCAGATGGGGCCCGTCATCACGCCGGAAAGCAAGGCCCGCATCGAAAGCCTGATCGCGAAAGGCGCAAGCGAAGGCGCCCAGCCGCTTCTCGACGGCCGCTCCGGCAACGGAGCAGGGAACGGCAAAGGGAATTTCCTGAAGCCGACGATTCTGGACAACGTACCCGCAAACAGCTCCCTTTCTACAACCGAGATTTTTGGTCCCGTGCTGAGCCTTGTACCCGCCGGGACCATCGAGGAAGGGATCGAAATCCTTTCACGAAGCCCCTACGGCAATATGGCTTCGATCTTCACAAGCAGCGGCGCTTCCGCGCGGAAGTTTCGCTACGAAGTCCCGGCAGGGAATGTGGGAATCAACATCGGAGTCGCCGCTCCCATGGCCTACTTCCCGTTTAGTGGCTGGCGCGATAGCTTCCTCGGCGTGCTCCATGGACAGGGGCGGGATGCTATTGAGTTCTACACGGATAAGAAGATCGTAGTCGAGCGCTGGCCCAAAGCGTGGTCCCGGAAGTTTTGACCGCTCTTGGAAACCACAGCACGCTCCGAGCCTTCCGTCGCGGACGTTATTGTTTCAAACGACCCAAGCATGGTGTAGCATCCCGATTCCGCGGGAGGGACCATGCTGTCGCGACGAGATCTTCTCTTAAGAGCAGCAGGAGTTGCCGGCGCTGCCGCACTCGGCCAGCCAATCGCAACCGCTTTCGCCAGTGCGCCACTGCCGAAAACGCCGGTAAATTTCGCCGTGCCCGCAGGCGCCTGCGATTGCCACACTCACATATTTGATCCGGAAAAATTTCCGTATGCCCCGGAGCGTCCGTACACGCCGGAGACCGCCTCCGTTGCGGACGTACGCGCGCTGCACAAGGCGCTCCACATCGATCGCGTTGTCATTTCGCAGCCGACGGTCTACGGGGCAGATCACGCTTGCACGCTGGCCGCGGTCAAGCAGTTGGGACATCGCGCGCGCGGCGTCGCCGCATTTGCCCCCAATACTTCCAGCGCCGATCTAGACCGGTTGCATCGCGGGGGAATGCGTGGCCTCGTGGTCCACAAGATGAACGATTTCAAGGATGCCGCCGCTCAAATCGGTGAGCGCCCGTGGAACATCGAGACTTATGTGCGCCTGGCGCAGATCGAAGCCTTCAAAGATCTATTGGCGCCGAATCCAGTCGCCGTAAAGCTCACGCTGTTCGGCGGGGCTCAGAATGGAGACGTCCATCAGCCGGGTTTTGAAACGCTCCTCGGCTTGCTGCGCAGCGGAAAAGTCTATGTAGAACTCTCCACGCCGTCGCACATCTCGAAGCAGGCGCCTGATTATCCGGATGCCGCGCCAATCGCCAAGGCTCTCATCGCGGCAAATCCGCAGAGAATCACCTGGGGCAGCGATTGGCCCCATGCCGCGACGGTTCCAGGGCGCCAGATGACGGGTGTCGTGCCCTTCGAAGACGTAGATGACGCCGTCAGCCTGAACCTGCTGGCCGGCTGGGCTTCCGGCGCCGAACAGTTGAAATTGATCCTCGTGGAGAATCCGGCGCGCCTTTACGGTTTTTGAATCGTTTCGGCAATGGAAAAGCGGCGCGTTGACGTAAAACGAGGGAGGCCCGCAGGCCTCCCTCTCACCCCCACCCCAGGATTCCAGTCCAGGCGCGTACGCGGCAAAACCAGCCCACCCCGGAATAAGAGCGCTTTGCATCCGGTGTGTGCAAACGCGTTGCCATTGGATCGCGGATGAAGAGCAGACAATGGAGTGATGTCCGCGCGAGACTTAAACGCGCCGCGACTGCTTTTGCACTCCCACGGCGCCAAAGAAAATCCAATTTTGTGAAGCTCCTCCGTACTTTTCTACGATCTTCGGAATATCCACAGCACGCAAGAAGCCAAGCAACGAGCTTCATGCCTGCGGTTGAAAACCCTTGATGTGGCCCGTATGCTAGTGCCTTCCCATGAAGATTGCCTTGGCCCAGTTCAACCCGACGATTGGCGATTTCGAAGGAAATTCAGCACGCGTGCAGCAACTCGCCTGGGAGGCACAGGCAGGCGGCGCTGAGATCGCCGTCTTCTCGGAACTTTGCTTATGCGGCTATCCGCCGCAGGATTTGATCGAGCGGCCCGCCTTCGTCCGCCGCAACCAGGAAGCGGTCGAGTGCCTCGCCCGTGTCGTTCCGATTCCTGTAGTCGTGGGATATGTCGGTAAGGCGCAGGACAATACCGGAAAGCCTGTCGCGAATTCCGCCGCGGTGATTGGCCACGGAAAACTGCTCTTCGAGCAGCGCAAGATGCTGCTGCCTACCTACGATGTCTTCGATGAATCGCGTTACTTCCAGCCGGCGCACACGCAGCACTCTTTCTCGCTCGGGCCTGAAATCCTGGGGATCACCATTTGCGAAGACATCTGGAACGATAAGAATTTCTGGGCGCAGCGTCTCTATGAACGTGACCCTGTCACCGAACTGGTCGGGAAGGGAAGTTCGGTCATCCTGAATATTTCCTCCTCGCCCTATACCATCGACAAGCGCGGCACACGCCACGACATGCTCAAGGCCATGGCGCTGCGGCACCGGGTTCCGGTTGTCTACGTGAACCAGGTGGGCGGTAACGACAGCCTCATCTTTGACGGCTCGAGTGTTGCCTTCCTACCCGACGGCCGCGTAGCAGCGCTCGCGAAGTCGTTCGAAGAAGACCTCATATTTTTCGACACAGCAACCGGCGCGGGTGACGTTCGCCCGCAAATAAGCGACGAACTGGAAGCCGCGTACCAGGCACTGGTGCTCGGCACGCGCGACTACGTTCGCAAGTGCGCGTTCCGCAAGGTCGTCATCGGACTGAGCGGCGGCATCGACTCGGCCCTTGTGGCCACGATCGCCGCGGATGCCCTCGGCGCCGATAACGTGATCGGCGTGAGCATGCCCGGCCCTTACTCGTCGGAAGGAAGCTTGCTGGATGCGCGCAAACTGGCCCAGAACCTGGGCATCCAGCTCCTCACCCTGCCGATCATGGACACATTCAACAGCTATCGCGCGACTCTGAAAGATGCCTTTGCAGGCCTGGCGCCCGGAGTCGCCGAAGAAAATATCCAGGCGCGCATACGCGGCAATCTGTTGATGGCCCTTTCGAATAAGTTTGGTTCGCTCGTGCTGAGTACCGGCAACAAATCGGAAATGGCGGTAGGTTATTGCACGCTTTACGGCGATATGGCCGGCGGACTCGCGGTCATCTCCGACGTGCCCAAGACGATGGTGTACGAACTGGCCCGGTTTGCGAACAGCCGGAAGCATCGTATCCCGCAGGACAGCCTGACCAAAGCCCCCTCCGCTGAGCTTCGTCCAAATCAAACAGATCAAGACAGTCTTCCGCCCTACGATGTGCTCGACCGCATCTTGAAAGCCTACGTCGAGGATCTTCGCAGTCCGGAAGAGATCGCCGAGCATTACGGTTTTTCGCTGGACCTGACCCGCAGCGTGGCGTTGCAGGTCGATCGAAACGAATACAAACGCAAGCAAGCGCCCCCAGGCCTTAAGGTGACCTCCAAAGCCTTCAGCGTGGGCCGCCGGTTCCCCCTGGCGCAGAAATTTTCGGTTTAAGCGATGCAGCGAAGATGTTACGTCACGCATCTTTCTGTAACGCCGGCGTATCGCCGGCTCTTTTCTGATTCATTCCGTCTAGCGAAAGCCTGGTCCGTACGCGAGAACCGAAAGGGAGGCAATCTCACGTGTTTCAGAAAAAATTCATTGTCGGGGTAGTCGCGACGGCGCTAAGTGTGCTGTCGTGCCTTGCCCAAACCTCCAAACCTCCGGCTGCGCCAGCCTCCCCGGCTCCCGACGAGGCGCAGATTCTCAAGACGACCGAGGCCTTCGTGCGCAACCTGTTCTCCTGGGGGCCCGATTTCAAACTCAAGGTTGGTCCGCTCGGCCAATCCACCGCCTCGGATTTCTACGTCGTTCCGCTCGCGGTGACTTTCAACGACCGTACCGATAACGGAGAGGTTTACGTAAGCAAAGACGGCAAAACCCTCTTCCGTGGCGAGATGTTCGATATGGCCACCGATCCCTATGCGGCTGGCCGCGCCAAGCTGCATATCGAAGGCAATCCCGTGAAGGGCCCGTCAGACGCCCGTGTGACCCTCGTCGAATTTGGAGATTTCGAATGCCCGAATTGCCGCCAATTGGAGCCTGTTCTCAAGACTCTCTTCGACAAATACAAGTTGCGCATTGTGTTCAAGGATTTTCCACTCGAGCAGGTGCATCCCTGGGCGAAAACTGCCGCGATTGGCGGCCGTTGCGCCTTTTTGCAGTCGCCCGACGCCTTCTGGAAGCTCCACGACGCGATTTACGGAAATCAGGAATCCATCACGCCGGAGAATGTCTGGGACAAGCTGAATGAGTATGCGGCGCAATCCGGACTCAATGCGGACGCATTCAAGACGTGTCTTTCGTCTCCAGAAGCCGCGAAGGCCGTCGAAGCCAACCAGCAGGACGGGCTGGCGCTCAACGTCAGCGGCACTCCCACGGTTTTCGTCAATGGACGCCCCGTGGCGGGCGGGGATCCCAACGCCCTGCAGCAGTTGATTGAGTTCGAGCTGAGCGCCAGCGGAAAGTAAAAATCAGAAAATCAGAAGTGGCCTGCGCCGGGGCTTCGCACCCCGAACCGCGGCTGACTAGTACTTGCCTCTTAACAAATCCGCTCGGCCGCCTTTAATTCCGCGATCAGATCGGCAATAGCCTCAATCGGCTCAGCTGGCTCAAACAAGAACGCCCAGTCGACATCCGGGAAACCCATCCGCGCAACGCGCGCCGGCAATTGCTCTCGCAACGAGGATGTCTTTGTGTTCGGGATGCCGCGAAAAACGTTGAATATGATCCGGTGATCTTCGGTCTGCCACTGATAGGCCGACAATTGCTGACCTAAGGATTCGCGAAGGGTGTCGGGGAAGCAGGGCTGGCAGAGCGTTCGCAAAAGGGAACGCTCCAGTTCGCAGATTCGGCGGGAGCGCGGGACAGAAACCATCTTCATCCGGGGATATTGTAAAGGATATTAAGAACGAACGAGCGGAAACACACAGATGACGGTTAGCCGCGAAGCTGTGAGCTTTTGGAGGCTTACGCCGCGTTGGTGACTACAGGGCGAATGAAATCGAGCCGATCGATCGTGGCAGCAACGCCGTAGACCGGTGCCGATTCCCCGTCGATTTGAGAGACACGCACTGCTTTCGCGCTGGCCCGCACCAGCACGGACTTACCGCGTCCCCGCTCGGTAGGCAACGCAAATGTGAGTTCCATCCCCACCCCTGCCGTAATCGGAACGTTCGAGTGAAAATAGATGCCCGAACGCGAAATGTCTCGCAACTGCGCCGTGTGGAACTCCGCAGGCCGATGCCTCGACATACAAACCTGTAATGGCAGGTAAACCTCGTAACGGCGTGCCTTTCTACGCTCTCCCATTGGTTCCCCCAGTCGAGTCCCCCATGCTGCAAGGTCGAGGCCACCACTACAGAGGTAAAGTCATTGATTACAGACCGGTTAGATCAAATAAGCGGTTCACAAATGGAAATGGCCAGGCAAAAACTTCCCGAAACGAGAATTAAATGCATGTCGAAATCGCAGGAAATGGATTCTTACCCTTGCCAGATTACCCGCGATCCTTGCCCGTTCTTCCTCGGGAGTCAGGGGTCGCGGACTGGGTGATCTCCGCCTCGATGGCACGCACCGATTGAGGCGAAATCTCGACGAATTCGACCCCAATCCCCACTCCAGCCAGGCAATATCTCACTTCGGCCCGCGTGGTAATCTCGACGCCCGAATGAGCCAGCTTGAAATTCACGGTCAGCACCGCGCCCACGGGAAAATTCCGGGTGGTATTGATGAACATCCCTCTCGTGCTGATATCGGGCGGCCGGGTGGCCACATCCTCGCTATGTCCCTCATAGGTGACGGAAAGGTCCTGAAGGCTGGAAAAGCGGGCAACCAGGCGCGACTGATTCGGAGGTATCTCAGAACTCATTCTTTGCGGCTCCTTGGCCGACGACGGTTCGCTTGCCCGGCTTTGACGGTGCCGGATTAGCCACCTTCACGCCGCAAAAGGGACAAAATAAGAAGGCAGGAGAGATTTCACAGTCACACTGTACGCAGCGAAAAGCGGAGACAGGCTCAAAAGGAATCACGCGCAACACCTCTTCCAGCGTGGTCTCACCATCCCGCACCTTTTCGATCGCGTATTCCTGCATGGGCTTCATGCCGCTCTGCCGGGCTAGTTCGCGGATCTCCTCGTTGCGTTTCCCCGAACGGATTGCCGAACAGATCGCCTCGTTGGGCGCCAGCAACTCGTAGATGCCGATGCGCCCCTTATATCCCGTTAAGTCGCAGACTTCGCAGCCCATCGGGACGCTTTCCATCTCGGGTGGGCGGCTAACTCCGGCGCCCTTGAGCCGCGAGACGGTCTCCGGGCTCGCAGCCACCACCTTGTGGCAGGCGCACAATCGCCTGATCAGCCGCTGCGATACCACCCCAAGCAGTGATGCCGCTATTTGAGATCCACTCAGACCCGAGGTCAGTCAGGCGCGTGATGGCGGAGGCGCTGTCGTTGGTGTGCAAAGTGGAAAGAACCAGTTGGCCTGTCTGCGCCGCTTTTAAGGCGATGTCCGCGGTTTCCTTGTCCCGAATCTCGCCGATCATAATCACATTCGGGTCCTGCCGCAAAACCGACCGCAGCACACTGGCGATACGTCAGCCCGGCCTTCGCGTTCACCTGGACCTGATTGATCCCGGCACCGCATATTCCACCGGATCTTCCACGGTGACGATGTTGATCGAGGGTTTCCTCACGAATTCAGCGAAGAATAAAGCGTCGTACTCTTGCCGGAACCGCGTGGGGCCCGGTGACCAGGATCATGCCTTGGGGGCGGCTCAGCATTTGCCGCAGGCCCTCTGCCTACCTGAGCGGGAAGTCCAAGGTGGCGAAATCCCGCACGGGGCGTTCGGCTCCAGCAAGACGAATCACCACCTTCTCGCCGTATTGTGTCGGCAGGGTCGAGACGCGCAGGTCCAAACGGCGCTCGGAAGTCTTCACCAGGAAACGCCCGTGTTGCGGGCGTGGCGCTCGCGCAATATCCATGTTCGCCAAGAATCTTGATGCGGGACACAACGGAAGTCTGGATCGATTGCGGAATTCTCTGGTAATCGCGCAAGAATACCGTCCACGCGCAGCCGCACCACGGCATCGGTGGCTTGCGGCTCGATATGGATGTCGCTGGCCTGTTTGTCTGCCGCCGACGGTGATCATCGAAGCGACCAGCCGCACCGCCGGGTGTGCACTTCTGCAAAAGCTCCGCCTGCATTTCCTGCGTGGCTTCGATTTCCGCCGCAGCGAGCTCGACGAGATGAACTCAATCCGCGGCTGCCGACTGCCCCTGGCAACGCTCGGTTGCCCGCTCCGGCTTTCTCGGCGGCCCCATACAATTTTTCGATGGCTTCTTCGATTTCGTCGCGGAACGCCAGGCGCGCGAACGATTTCCATGCCCGTCGAGAATCGCAGTTCGTCGATAATCTGCAGATTTTGTGGCTCAGCGATCACCATCACGAGCTTCGTGGTCCCCTCCATTTGCAGCGGCAATGCGCAGCACCGTTTCGCCAGCGCGCGGGGAAGCAGCTTCAAAACGTCGGAATCAATCGCGAGCTTTTCGCAATCCACGTAAGGCACATGCGTCACTTCCGGCGAGCGCGGCGGCAAGGTCGTGCCTTCGAAACGAGACCCCGCGTTCAGCATCAATTCCCCGAGATGGGCACCGTGCCCTGTTGGTCCTTCGATCGTTTTGTGAGATCGGCCGGGGAGATGTGCCCCCGCTCTTGCAAGACTTCGCCGAGCCTTTTCCTCTTCATATCAGGAGTTTCATATCCTGGAATTCGCTCCTCGGAACAGTACTGAATCGTTCGCAGCCGCGACCCTTCAGAACAGTTCGTTGCCTTGCGATCTCAGAACAGAACCGGATCGCCAAAAACTGAGGCAACCTCCGCATCCGATAGCAGTCCTTTATCCTCCATAAGCTTCACCAGCCGCAGAGTGCTTCGCGGTCAGACCCGTGCGGCAACCAGGAATGCGGCGTTCATTAGATTCTTGTACCTGCTGATGCTCGCTGACCTCTTCCCCCAGCCAGACCGCCAGCGCGTGCTCGCTGTTCGGCCTTCAGCTCGTCGAAGGCGATGCCCATCCCTAGTCCGGATTGTGAATAAACCACCATACCGGTGGCCTCGAAATCGCGTTTGCCCCTCGCGGATCGTCACGCGGACCTTTGAACCCGCATTGAAGGGAACCATGCGTGTCGAGAAGACAGCCGCCCGGAGCCCCAAATCGGTTGTTCGGGTCGAAAAGCGCGACCCCGAACCAACCTCTACTACATCCGCCGCCGCTATAAACGGGTGTCGGTTTCCGCCTCGTGACGTTCTTCTTGAGTCCGCAGCCGTCTTGCTCGAACTATTCGCGCTGCTCTTCGGCTTGCCGTGATCGTACATTCCATGCCACCTGCCCACCGGGGACCCTTATGGCTGACCCTTATGCTGGGCCTTATGCAAAGCGCCGGCAGGACTTCTCCGTCTATTCTCTCTGGCGCTCCGAAGCCCTACAACTTTAATCCGGGAGCTATTGCCCAAAATCCAACTGACCTTTTAGCCTTCGCCCCAGCCCAAGGAAGCCAAATTTCGTCCGATGGGCGTAAGGGCCTTTGCACCCGGCTTATTCCGTATCTTTCACCGATAGACGATCCCCTCCCAGCCATTCCTAAGCTCAAATAAGACTACAGAGGAGCCTATGTCGGCGATCGAATACGGGAGCTATTACTGGTGCGTGGTTTTGGCGAAAAGGACGCGAGAAAGACGGCGGTCCATTTACCTGCACGCGGATCAGATTTCGGTTGATGCGCGGGAGCCTGATTTTCAAAAGCGCAGGGAGACGCCCCGCCGGCACCGAACCCAATGGAAAGAAACCGACGCGAGCCAGCGGCAACGGGACGAAAAGTCGAAAAGGAAAACGGCGGAAACAATGACATGATCTATATGGCGTTCGCCCCGGGTTCATGGAAGATCGTTTATGCTGCCAAACTGCAGGATGGATCACCCGCTTCCGTCGAGCATTGGGCAACCCCAATCCGGCAGCCCGCAGGCGCCTAGGCCTCCGGCTGACCGGGAGCTTCAGGTTACGTTCGGCAGGGTGTAGTCTGACGGTAGTCTCGAAAGTGAGATTCCCCGTCGGGCCGGAGGAGCAATGGGAAGAGGAGCAATGGGAATCTGACATTGACGCGATAGATTCAGATCACCATAGTTTGATTTCTCGAGCCTTCCAGGCAGCCCTTACCATCGGCTTTCGCCGCGCCTATCCGCGCGTCCAGGTAGACGCGGAAAAGTTTCTTCACCACGCGCGACGGGCTTATAACCTGCCTATCGAGTCCTGGAGGGATATTCATGGTCTCGACGAGGAAATGGTGCTTCCCGCTGCCGAAAAAATCATCTGGTCATCCGCCAGAATGGCGGCGCTCGAAGGCATGGGCCTCGGGTTCGGCGGGTTGGCGACCATCCTGCCCGACATGGGCATTCTTGCTGCCATCACGGTTCGCATGCTGCAAAAGCTGAGTCTCATTTATGGATTTGAGTACTCCACCCATGAAGAAGTGGGCGCCCTCTGGTTGGCAGCCGCCAGCGCGGCTGGACTCGACTTCACCCGTGAGTTTGTCGAGAAAAGAACCCTAGAACATCTCGTGCCTCGAATTATCGACGCCATGGCGGCGAAGGTTGGGGCCGAAGTGGCTGAGAAATGGGCCGGGCGAGTTGTTCCTCTGTTAAGCGCCGGCGCGGCGGCCACTTTGAACTATTACTTTGTGAAATCGTGGGGAGCACGCGCGCAACGCCATTTCCTTGAGAAGCACCGCGCTGTTCGTGGTCAGTTATTCGCGGGACGGGCGTTGCTCCCGGCCGCCGCGCACGAGTTGAGTGAAATTAGTTAAAATTGATTAGATTTCGCACCTCGGATTTGCCACGTTTTCGCATTTAGTTCGTATCGGTAAATACATCCTTTTCCGTTTTGCCCCGGCCTTTTGCAGCGATATGGCCCTCTGCTCGCTATAAGTCACGCCAATTCAACGCATTCCGTCGGATGTCAAGAGAAATTCACTGCCACTGCGTCAGGCTTCACTTTATTGCTTCCGGTAGCAAGCAGCCATCGGTCTATAGCGATTGCCAGAGGGCTTCGGCTAACAATTAAGCAAGTTCGTAGTAGAAGCTACGGAGAGAGTCGAAGTTAGGTTTGGCTTCTGGCGGCGCGAGCCCTGCTGCGCAGCGATTGGACAGGGGCGTCGTAAAACCAAGAGGGTGCGACCACATGCGGCTTTTCGATCGCGTCGATTCAGCGAGTGTTGACCGGCGGGAATTTCATTTGGCTGTTTTTTCGCTCTCCGTCATAGGCGTCCTTGTCGCCGGGATTGCGACTCTGATGTATCCGACGATCGAGAGTCATCCGGTCATCTTCAGCGCCCGGACCCTCAAGGTTTCCTTCTTTGGATTTTGCGCATTGTCCCTGCTTTTGCTTGGATATCTCGTGGAGCGGCAGATCGTGGTGCGCAGGCTTCGCAGCGATATCCGCCGGGCCGAAGCCCGCTATACGGAGTTACACCGCCAGGTAGGCAAGGACTTGCTCGAGGCGCTCGCTGGAATGAACCATTTTCAGGACCGGCTAACCATGGAGTTCCGCAGGGCCGTCAATCTTCGCGACACGCTCTCGGTAGTCGTGATTCTGCTGACGCCAAATTCAAACCTGGTCAGTCCAGCGGAGATCACCGCAGCTTGGGAGACGCGGTGAAAGCGCTCGCGCGGAAGCTGCGGCGGGAAGACTCTCTGTACAATTTTTCGGAAGGCGTTTTCGGAATCATGCTGCCCGGCGTTAGCGTTCAGAATGCCCGCATCGTCGCCGCCAGGCTCACCGAGAGTTTGAACGACGTATCCGGCGCGATCGATCGCTTTACGCACGAAGTAAAGATTTTCAATTATCCGCAGCATGCGGCGACCGCCTCCGAGCTGGAAAACTCCGTGCGCGCGCTTCTGCCGGCCGAATTGGTTTCCGAACCCTCGATCGCCGAATCGTTTGAAACCCATCAGATCCGAAGAGCCCGCTAGGCCGCATCTGCCCGCGTCTTTGGCGCTGGCGAGTAAAGCAGAACGACTACATTCGCTTCTCGAGTGCCTGCCGGTCCCAGTGCCCAAGCTCCGCCCCGGCCTCGTACGTGCGTCTCGAGGAACTCCATCAGCGCAAGCTTCGGGTCGGCCGCATTGCGAACGTCTTCGTAAGGCAGAATGAATTCGCCGAGTTGTGCGTGGTAATAGCGCTTTGGCGGGTCGCACGGTGCGCTCCCGAAATCCAGCAGGCTCGGGCGCGGCGTAGGCATAAAACGCGGCATCCTCCACCGCGCCGCCTCCCGGCCACCAGCCCGGCGCTGATCTCTTCGTGGGAATACGCGTCTCTGCGTGATCCTATCAGCGCCCTGGCGCTCCGGCGCTGGCCGTCCCGAAAACCGCGTCACCGCCAGGTCGAAGCTCCCCCAGAAAAAATGCACCGGGCTGCACCTTCCCGATGAAGCGCGCGCGGAATTCCTTGAAGATCGTGTCCAGGGTCACAAGGAGCCGCCAGAACCGATGCGCGTATTCGGGATCGTAGCGCGAGTGCGTTACGTCCTGGTCGAACCGGATCGGATTGGGCACCTCCACCGGCATGGGCCAGACTTTCGGCCTCGATCCCAAGGCATGCAGCGCGTCCATGAACTCGCGATAGAAACCCGCCACCGTGCGCGTGTAGAGCCGAAGCGTCTTCGATTGATTCGAACTCGTTACGATATCCAGCTTGTGATCGATGAAGTCAAAGTTGATTTCGAAGATGCCTCGCGAAGCAGGGAATGGGAGACGTCGTCAAGCCCCGCGCGCTGACATAGAGAGGCACCTCCCACCAATGATTGATGTGCGGGCTGAGCTCCAGCCGAACCTTGCCGGCCATCTGCATCCACATGTGCAAGGTGTCGCAGGTGTCTTTCCACTCTGCCAGTGGCAAAGCCGGCCACGCTTCACCTTTGGGAATCGTCAGATCGCTTGCCATGGCGCCTCGGTCGAAATCTTGGAGTCAAGAAACTTGCAGCCGGGAAAAAAGTTTCAACCCTTTCTGAGAACTCCGTGTTTACGACGGGATCTCCACTTCCATCTCGTCGATGTAGCACCACTTCCAGTCCTCGCCCGGCTCGAACGACTGCATAATTGGGTGGTGAGAGGAGCGAAAGTGTTTGGTTGCGTGCTTGTTCTTGGAACTGTCGCAGCAGCCCACGTGGCCGCACGTCAGGCACAGCCTCAGATGCACCCAGGTATCGCCCATTTTCAGGCACTCTTCGCAGCCCGTTGTTTTCGGCTTCACATTCTTCACTTGATCGATATGCTTGCAGCCGCTCGTCATGGTCGGATCCCTCGGGGCTTTATGCTAAAACAAATCGTGCCGGGTGCCTATCGGCAATTCGCCCTCTTCTGATGCCTGATCCGCAGCCGCACCTCTCAACGCCGGAAGAAGTTGCGCCGGCTTCGGCGCAGCGAACTCCCCGTCGACACCGTCGAACTGGCGCGCTACCTGATCGGAAAGACCCTCGTTCACGATCTCGCGGAAGGGCGTGTGAGCGGGCGTATCGTCGAGACCGAAGCATATCCCATAGGCGATGCCGCCGCGCATGCGTTTCGCGGCCAGACTCCTCGAAATCGTTCGCTTTTCCTGGCGAGGGGGCATAGCTATGTCTACTTTGCTTACGGTTCGTGCTGGATGATGAACGTCTCAAGTGAAGGCGCAGGGGTCGGGGCCGGCGTATTAATCCGCGCCCTGGAGCCCATCGAGGGCACCGAGATCATGGAGCGCAATCGCGGCGTTGCGCGCGTTACAGACCTTACCCGCGGGCCCGGGCGTCTCGCACAGGCCATGCGAATCGACAAATCGCTCGACGGTCTCGACCTATGCTCCCCCAGCAGCCCGTTGTGGCTGGCAGCCGCCGTACGACCCGTTTCCGAAATTGGAGTCACCACGCGAATCGGCCTGTCGCGGGAGGCACATCGCCTGTGGCGCTTCTACGAGCGCGCCAATCCGTTCGTCAGCGGACCGAAACGAGTGCTCCTCTAACTCAGTTCGAGCCGCAGAACCCGCAGCGATCCCGGGCGATATTGAAACGCCGGTTCGCTGTTCCGTATGATGGTTCGCTTCAATCAACCCCAGGGAGCAATGATGACTCAACCACTGACGGTAATTGCGCATGCGCGCGCCAAGCCCGGCAAAGAAGCCCAAGCGCGGGAAATTCTATGGGCGCTCGTGGGCCCCACCCGGCTGGAGCAGGGGTGTATTCAGTACGACCTGCACCAATCCTTGGAGGATCCCGCCCTTTTTGTCTTTTTTGAAAACTGGACCACCCCCGCAGCTCTCGATGCCCACGCGCGTTCGCCCCACATCACCCATTTCAAGAGTATTTGCATGGAAATCCTTGTCGAACCCCCGGTAATTTCCACCTGGATGATTCTCGGAGGAGGGAAATAGCTATTCACATCAACCTCCGACGATTACGAACTGAAATCTCCCGGTTTGCGAACATTATTGATTCCGGCACACCTGTCCAACCGTACTCTTGCGTACCTGCCCGACTTCCGAGAGAATTCGAACTAATGCTGCGGATTTTCTTACAGATAGAATCATGCCCCAAGATCTACAACAACGATTTATACCAACGCGGCGCCTTGGCAAAGAGAGGCGCACAAGCCCGCGTTACCCGTTCACGGCCACCTGTGATGCTACGGAGCCGAAGTCCGGAGCGAAGATTATCGGACGAACGTCCGATCTGGGCCGCGGTGGGTGCTATATCGACACGATTGGTCCGTTCCCCCCCGGAACGAACTTGGTGGTACGGATCAACAGAGAAAACCAAACTCTCAAGATTGCCGCCAAGGTCGTTTTCGCCCAGCCCGGCATGGGAATGGGGCTTGCCTTCGGCGATGCCGAGCCCGACCAGCGGGCGATTCTCGACCAGTGGATCGCCGAGCAGAGCGGAGAGCCCGTAGAAAGGCCGAATCTCTCTGCGCTCGACTCCGGATCGTCTTCGCCGGCCGGCGCAAGAATCGGTGAGATTCACCCGCTCTACGTGTTAAATGAACTGATTCTTCTGTTACTCCAAAAAGGCGTGCTCACGGAAACGGAAGGGAAGTCCCTGCTGCAAAAACTCCTGAAGTAAACCTCTCCCTTCTCAAAACCTACGACTCGAATTGCTTCCGAAAAGCGGAGAATTCGCGTTTCAAATCGGCGACTTCGTTCTGAAGCTGCGACACTTCCTGCTCGAGCTGCGCAACGCGATCCCGATTTCCGGGAACACCCGACGCAATTCCGTCGTGCGGTTCAGGTTGCGGTATTTCCACATCCCCGGAAAGCAGGTGGGCGTAGCGGGCCTCTTTGGTTCCCGGCTGTCGAGGCAGAATTTTTACCAACGGCGGCTCGCGCTTGATCAGCCGCTGCAAGGTCGATTCGACCTCGCTCAAGTCGTCAAACGAATGCATTCGCTCGGACCGAGAACGTAACTCCCCCGGCGTTTGCGGCCCGCGCAGCAGAAGCACGCAAAGAATCGCCGTCTCGCGCCGGTCGAAATTGTAGGCTTCCTGCAGGCGATGCTCATACTTCGTCACGCGCCCATCGAAGCTGTCTGCCGGGCCCGCCAGCCCATCCTTGCCCAAGTTGCGCAGCGCCTGGCGCACAGCCTCTTCGTCCAGGTTCATCGCCGGGTCGCGATTCGATTTTTGGTTGCACGCGTTTACGAGCGCGTTAAGAGAGAGCGGATAATAGTCGGGCGTCGTGACGTCTTTTTCGATCAGCGCCCCTAATACGCGCGCTTCTACAACTGTCAGAGTAATGTCCACGGCCTCAAATGATACTGTACGCCGGTGGAGAAGCCGACTAGGAAACGCCTTTCGGTTGCGGCGGGCGATGACAAGACACACGAAATCCTCCAACGCATTCCAGTTCCTGCCGTACAGGCTGCCCTCGGGCGCTTATCCAGATTTCCCTGTATTTGGACCAAGGGCTCTCGTGAGATATTCAACCCCGGCTTCTGCGACGCCGGCATCTGCGAGGAGAACATGACAGCGCCAAACAATTTTGATATGCCCTGCCGGAATCTCGGCGGTACCGGGGAGAAAGTCTCCGCAATCGGACTCGGCGGCTGGCACATCGGGCTGAAGCGCGTCACCGAAAAGCTCAGTATGAAGATCATTCGCACGGCCATCGATCGTGGCATCAATTTCATGGACAACTCCTGGGATTACAATGAAGGGGCCAGCGAAGTCCGCATGGGCAAAGCGCTCCGTGACGGCTACCGCGACAAAGTCTTTCTGATGACCAAAATCGACGGCCGCTCCCAGAAGGAAGCCACCAGACAGCTCGAGCAATCGCTAAAGCGATTAAAGACGGACCACATCGACCTCGTCCAGCATCACGAAATTCTTCGCTATGAAGACCCCTACAGGATTTTCGACAAGGAAGGCGCCAATGCCGCTCTGCTGAAAGCAAAAAAGGCTGGCAAGGTCCGCTACATCGGATTTACGGGACACAAAGACCCGCACATCCACCTCCAGACGCTCCAGGTGGCGCGCGAACGCGGATTTAAATTTGACACGGCGCAGATGCCCTTGAACGTGATGGACGCTCATTTCCGCAGCTTCGCAAAACTGGTCGTGCCGGAGCCGGTGAAGGAAAATATCGGCGTGCTGGGAATGAAGCCCATGGCCAACGGCATCATCCTCAAGTCAAAAACGGTCACGCCCATCGAATGCCTTCATTACGCGCTGAATCTGCCCACGTCCGTCGTGATCACCGGCATCGACAGCATGAAGATTCTCGACCAGGCATTCGAGGCCGCGCGCTCGTTCCACCCCCTCACGGATCAGGAACTGTCCAAGCTCCTCGCCAAGACGGAAAAAGCCGCCGCGCACGGCGACTTTGAGCCGTTCAAGATCAGTTCGATCTTCGACAGCACCGCTGAGAACCCGGATTGGCTAGGCGACGAGCCCAAGCGGCTGCAAAACCTCATGCAGCAATAACGCGTCCGCTGGCCGGAATCTAATGGCGTGCGCAACTCTACACCGCCAGAATCGCAACTCCATAGACAATATTGACCGCTCCGCCCCGAAGAAATATACTCCACGCGTTATTCGGACTTGCCTCTCGCGGAAGTGTGACAGGAGGATTCGTGAAGAACGTGGGCGGTATTTTACTGCTAGTCGTCACGGCGGTAGCTGCTGGGGCGCTTTTCGCCGCCACAATCACCCCGCCTCCGCCCTGGGCGTTTCCCGTCAATCCTCCCGGAACCGCGCCCAAGAACGACGACGTCACCCCCAAGCACGTGCCTGGCAGCAGCGTGGCATTGACCATCGATCAGACCCGCGACGCCTACAACGTACCCGATTGGCATCCCGACGCTCATCCGCCAATGCCGGAAATCGTGGCCCACGGCCGAAAACCGGAATTTCGCGCTTGTGGTTACTGTCACCTGCCCAATGGCTTTGGCCGGCCCGAGAACGCACCCATTGCTGGTCTTCCACCCGACTACATCGCCGAGCAGATCGCTGATTTCAGGAGCGGCGCGCGAAAAACCTCTGAGCCGAAGATGGGGCCTCCGATGGCCATGGTCGAAATCGCCAAGGCCGTTCCGGATGACGATGTGAAGGTGGCAGCCGCATACTTTTCAAGTGTTAATCTCAGGCCGTGGATTCACGTTGTAGAGACAAACACCGTCCCCAAGACGCACGTCTCCGGCAGTATGCTCGTTCCAGATACCACAGGAGGCACCGAGCCCATCGGCGACCGCATTATTGAAACGCCCGAGAATCTCGGCCAGACGGAGCTTCGCGACGCGGGATCGGGGTTCATTGCCTATGTCCCGCCCGGCAGCATTGACAAAGGGGCGGCCCTCGTCGTCACCGGCGGCGGTGGGAAAACCACCGCCTGTGGAATCTGTCACGGACAGGATTTGAAAGGGCTCGGTCCGGTGCCGCCCCTCGCGGGCCGCTCACCGAGCTACATCGTCCGCCAACTGGTCGACCTGCAGAACGGCAACCGCAATGGCCGTTGGAGCGCGCTGATGAAGCCGGTCGTTGCCAAGCTGAGCGTGAGTGACATGGTGTCCATCGCCGCTTACACTGCGTCGCGAAAGCCCTGATCACGGCTTCGCGAAAGCCCTGAGATCACAGCTTCTCGATCGCAGCCGGACTCCCTGGCCGCGATGGTGATTGCCCCGCTTCGATCTGCTCTTGCACGTGTCTCCGAAAGAGCGTCGGATTGGCGATCAGTGTGAAAGGCTCCGGCGTGCCGCCAGTTCCCCGAATCACAACGGTGCCGTAGCCAAACATCCTTCCGAAAAACGGCTCGGTAATCACAATACTTTCCACGCGCGAAAGCAGCAGTTCGATCGTCCGGCGCGACATGATGCCTGACTTGATCAGGATGCGCCGGTTTGTAACCGCCATCTCCGTCGCGTTCCGCTTCAGCAGGGCAGCGATGATCGTGATGCCGCCCAGAACAATCAGAGCCAGCCCAGCGGCTAGCCACAATTGCGAATCCCCGGTTCCGTCTTTGCGGTGAGTTGAGGACGCGTAGAGACAAGCGACTCCTCCAACCAAGATCACCATGCCGGTCAATAGCGGAAACAGCACCGCGACCGAATGAAGACGAGTCCGATAGAGAATCTGTTCGCCGGTAATCAGATTTTTCTCGATGTAACCCATGTCACCTCGCCCCGGGCAGGGAAATCGCTGCCCGGCTCTTCTTTTCCCTCACGCGCAAGCCAGCCGTGTAGCTACGAGGCAAGGATTCTATCCTAAAGGTTGGATTCGTTTGATCCCGAATGCTCAGGAGATCAGCAGAAGAAATGAGCAGAAGACGAGCAGGAGAAGAGAAGGTCTGTGCCGGCCTAAGCCTGTCCAAATTCAGGCGTGTTTAAGAATCGCTGTCCGCACGCGTTCGGGAGTGAACGGAATCTGCCGGCCACGCGTGCCGGTCGCATCGAATATCGCGTTGGCAAGTGCGGCGGCCATCAGCGTGATGGAGAGCTCACCGGCGCCGGTCGCTTCCGCATCCGGGCGATTGATCACCTTCACCTCAACCTCGGGGATGGCAAATCCCAAAGGCAGGCTGTGGTAAGTCGCCCAATCAAATGATGTGACTTTCTGGTCGTCCCACGTGACTTCTTCCACCATGGCCCGGCTGATGCCTTGCAGCGCGCCCCCTTCGATCTGATTGCGGAGTCCGTCTGGATTTGAGACCGGTCCGCAATCGACGCAGACGACCACGCGCTTTACAACAATCTTTCCCGTATCCTGGTTTACCTGGATCTCGGCAACAAGCGAGCCAAAGCTGTTCGTTCCCTCGTGCGCGACGCACGCAATGCCGCGCCCCGCGCTGATTCTGGAACTCCCGGAGCCATGATTCGGCGACGGACGAACCTGCCAGTTCGCGGCGGCAGCCGCGCCGTTGAGCACATCGATCAACCGCGGATGGTTGAGGTGACGAAGACGGAAAGCGACGGGATCCGTTTTGGAATGGGCCGCGAGTTCGTCGATAAACGACTCGTGCGCAAACGTATTCTGCAGGCAGGCCGGTGAGCGAAGCGGTCCCGTCCAGAACGGCGAAACGACATTGTGAACGGTCACTCGCTCCGACGCGATGTTTCCCGTTCCGTTGCTCGAACCGCCCACCACGCCGGCAACGTAGGAGGGAATCGTATTGACGCTGTTGTCGTAGCGAGTTGGTTCCGGCGCAGGTGACCTCGCAGCGAAGGCATCGGGCTGAAACCCTGCAAGAAAACCGGTAATGATGTTTCCGGGTGTCGTTGCGCCGGGGCGATTCCCCAGCACTGGCATCCAGGATTCATGCTCCCAGGCGATAATATTTCCCTGAGCGTCGAGCGCGGCCCGTTCATCCAGCACGAACGCGTTGCCGTAGCTTTCCCAGGCCATCTCGTCCTTGCGACTCAGCTGCACCCGCACGGGCCTGGCAACAGCCTGCGAAAGAAGCGCCGCGTCGTAAGTCACCGTATCCGCGCCGTTGTTTCCATAGCACCCGGACCCTCGGGTGAAAATCACGCGCACATTCTCCGGCTTTAGTCCGAGAATCATGGCCGCGCCTCCGCGCATGTACCATGCTCCCTGCGTTGCCGACCACAAGGTAGCCGTATCACCTCTCACATCGGCGACCGCGCAGGAACTCCCCATCGACCCGTGCATTTGATAGGGATGCTGATAAGTCGCCTTCAGCACGGTCGCGGCCTTTGAAAACTTCTCGTCCACGTCTTTCGAATCAAGCAGCAGCGTGTCGCGGGTAGGTTTCTGATTCCTCAGCCGGTCGTAGAAGTTCGCTTGAGGCGGCAAGCCTGTCCCGGGGGCCCACGTCACATTCAAGCTCTTTGCCGCCTGAATCGCCTGCCACGGCTTTTCCGCCACGACGCCGACGAAATTATTCTTCACCACCACCTTTACGACGCCCGGAATCCTTTCCGCGGAACTCTGGTCAACCCTTGCCACCGTGGCGCCCACCACCGGAGGCCGCACCACTTTCCCGTGAAGCATGCCAGGTACGCGCACATTGTGAACAAATTCGAATCGTCCGGTCGCCAGGGCGGGCATATCGGGACGCGGAACCGGCTTTCCCAGCACGACCCACTCGCTGGGCGGTCGCCGCTTGGCCTTCGAGTCGAGGGCGATGTGAAACTTCTTACCGCCGACCAGTTCGCCGTAGCTCACCATGCGCGAGGCATCGCTCTTCACGCGCACGCTGCCATTGGCAGCCACGAGTTCGTCGGTGGTGACGCCAAGTCGATCAGACGCGAGACGCACTAGCATCTCACGCGCGGTCGCGCTCGCCTGCGCCAGGTTGCTATGGTTGAAATTCGTCCCATGCGAAAGGCTTCCGGACGTATAAAGCTGGTCAGGCGTGCAGGTCGTATCGCCGTAGACCATCTTGACGCGACTGAAGGGCACGCAAAGCTCTTCGGCGACGAGCTGCGTTTGCGCGGTGACGATTCCTTGGCCGAGTTCCACCTTGCCGGTATAAGCGGTAACGCTGCCATCGGCGGCGATCGCAATCCAGGAATCGAGCTGGTCGGGTGGGGGCGAGCCCGGAGCGATAGGGCGAGGAGCCTGGGCATAGCCTGGCGCAACACCAGCGCCCAACTCCCAAAGGCTGAAACTTACGATCAGCGCTCCCGATTGCTTCAGAAAATCTCGGCGGGAGAATCCCGACCGCTTCAAAGCCGCACACGCCACCGGTGTCAGGGAAGTTTTCTCGGGAGCCATAACGATTTGCCTGCTCGCTACCTTACCGCCTGGACGCACCAATCATGAAGTTGGTTGACCGCGAATTGCCGCAAGGGCCCTCGGTCCGGTACGCGTTTCGCCGCACTTGATTTTACAACAGCCGGTAGGGTAGAGGTGATGCCACTATGAGCCGAAGGATCGAAAGGAAAGAAGCATGGAACATCCGGAATAGCGAATTTCCAGGAGGAAGCGGGAAGTTTATTCAGTTGGTCGTCTCGAGGCACAGTGCCCAGCCGGTGCTTATCGCTGAGACGTATCCTGCTCATCGCAACTTGGTGCGCCCGCCCAGCACCTTGAATTCATCCAGTTTGCAAGAAAAAGCATCACGAGGATAGCCGCGCAACCCAGTACCACCACGATCATCCGGGGGCCATCGTATCCGCCCCACCTTCCAGTCATTCGCATTGTTCGCCTTGCCTTGCTGCTTTCTAGGACTTCCCGAAACGGAAAGTGATAGGAATCGAAGTGAAGTTGGTTTCGAGGCAGACAAACATGCATGCAGCGTTTGCCGCTATAGAGCGTTTCCGATTGTGCCGGCCTGCCGCTTCCCCCAAATGGACTAGCCCGTTCGTATTACCGGGCTGACCTAGCGGGGCCAGCTCAGCGATACTGAAGTAAACGTTTGCCCCTGTCATGTCGCATTAATGCAATTTCGATTCCACTGTTCTGCGTTTGCGCTATATTGAATTTCCGGGGCCGCGTTGCTGACTTCTACCACGAAACGCTCAGAATCCCCTTCATTTATCTACTTAGTAACTTCACGGCGCCGACACCGTCTTGAAACTGTTCTGGTACGACTATGAAACTCGTTCCACTAGTGGCAAACTTTTGTCCTATTGCGCCCATCGCGTTCCCTTGACCGTCCTCGGAACCAGTTCCATCAGCCACACTCTGCAGGCTCACTTCGATCTAACCCAATTTCCCGGAACGGTTGCGCCTATCTCCGCCTTCCGGCCCCGGACGAGAACAGGGTATTCATCAAACGGGTGCCGTCTGCATGGAGGATATACCTGGCATTCTTCCTGGCTCCTAACGCGGCATCTATGGTAGATATCTGTCGCAAATCAAAAGACGGGCCAAAGGCGAGGCATGCAAACTCAAATTCATCCTGCCAAGGAGCGATCAGCTACAATGCGCTGGTCTAACGCCAATTCCTGCTGTCAATGCGGCTGGCCGAGTGACGGCCGATGAGTTCCGCCGCACCCCCGTCCGAGTCCCCGGTTTTACCGTTGAGCTAGCCCCAGGCTTGGAATTGCATTATCGGGAAGACTGGCTGGGAGCGCCCTGGGACCAGCCCCGAAGCCGCCCTTCTGATCCATGGTGGCATGGAATCAGGAGAGGCCTGGTTTGGATGGGTTCCCCGCATGGGGCAGGAGTTCCGCCTCTTTCGCCCCGATCTGCCAGGATTTGGCCAGTCCACGGTCCCTGCTGATTTCGACTGGTCCATCGAGAACTACGCCGCGAGTGCTCGCGAATTTCCTCGATCGAATGGGAGTGGGTTCCGCTCACATCGTCGGGGCGAAGACCGGCGGAGCGATCGCCATGCAATTCGCAGGAACTTATCCGCAGCGCACTCGCACGCTCATTCTCGCGAGCGGACCCATTCAGCCCGCCTGCCCCGAATCGAAATCCCCCTGACGAACTTCGCTTCGGCTCCTCCGCGCCCAAGGAGGAGATCGAATTTTTTGACAAGATCAAAGCCGCCACCAGCCCAAGAACGCGAGCGGGTCTTGCCAAAGTGCTCGCGGGGATTAATCTTGACGTGGTGCTGCCTCGGATTACCGCTCCCACCTTGGTAATTACTTCTGACCGCGGCGCCTTGCAGTCCCTCGATGCCGTCCTTCATTATCAGCCCAAAATTCCCAACTCGCGTTTGCTGGTTCTCAGGAGCGACGCCTTCCATGTGGCCGTGGCAAATGCCGACGAATGCGTGGCCAACACTCTCGCCTTCATTCGGGAAGCGCGGAAACCGGCTTGATTGCCCGCGCGGGATACCAGTCGACCGCGGGACAAATGATGCAAGTCGGACCTCGGGGGAAAATTTGTCATGCGACTGAGTCGTCGCCCTGGCGTTGCTTCTGCCTGCGTTGCTGGTTTGGCCGTGTGCCGTCCGCGAACTGCGGCAGCGCAGTCCAACCCTCCAGAGGCCGAATGGCCTACCTATGGCGGCGACCTCGCCAATACCCGATACCGCCCTTTCGACCAGATCAATGCCGCCAACTTCAATAAGCTCGAGGTAGCGTGGCGCTTCAAGGTGGACAATCTGGGCCCCCGCCCGGAATACAAGCTCGAGGGCACTCCGCTGATGGTGCATGGCGTGTTGTACGCCACCGGCGGAACGCGCCGCGCCGTTGTCGCACTGGATGCGGCCACGGGCGAACTCTTGTGGGTTCACAGTGAAAACGAAGGCGCCCGAGGCGAGAATGCCCCGCGGGACGTGTCCGGCCGCGGGCTGGCGTACTGGACCGACGGCAAAGACGAGCGCATCCTCTATGTGACGCCAGGCTATCGCCTCATTGCTTTGGAGGCGAAAACCGGAAACCCCATCAAAAGCTTCGGAGAAGATGGCGTCGTCGATCTGAAGCTCAATGACGATCAGAAGATCGATCTCGAAACGGGTGAAATCGGCCTCGCCTCCGCGCCCGTGGTCGCCAGGGACGTAATCATCATCGGCGCGGCCTTCAAAAACAGCGGAATCCCCAAATCAAAGACCAACAATAAAGGCTATGTGCGCGGATTCGACGTCCGCACCGGCAAGCGCCTGTGGATTTTTCATACCATCCCCCTGAAAGGTGAGTTCGGTTACGACACCTGGGAAAGAGGCTCGGCCGAGTACACCGGAAACGCCGGGGCCTGGACGCAAATCTCCGTAGACGAGGATCTAGGACTGGCCTACCTGCCGGTCGAACTGCCCACAGGGGACTATTACGGTGGGGATCGACCCGGCAGCAAGTCTCTTCGGCGAAACGCTAGTTGCCGTCGACCTGAAAACCGGCAAACGAAAATGGCACTATCAACTCGTGCACCACGGCATGTGGGATTTCGACATATCCTGCGCGCCCCTCCTCGCCGACATCAACGTTGACGGCCGCGCAGTCAAAGCCGTCGCGCAGGCCACCAAGCAGGGCTTCCTCTACGTTTTCAATCGCGAAACAGGCCAGCCCGTGTGGCCAATTGTGGAACGCCCGGTCGAGGTTGGAAACACTCCGGGAGAGTGGTATTCGCCGACACAGCCATTTCCAACAAAACCGCCGGCCTTCTCCCGCAACGGCGTTTCACTGGACGATTTGATCGATTTCACTCCGGAACTCCACGACGAAGCAGTCCGGATTGTCTCGAAATATCACATCGGGCCTGTCTTCACGCCCGCAGTGGTGAGTAAGCCGAGGTGGCCCGATCGGAACTCTCGGCCTGGGTACTGCCGCCGGAGGGGCGAATTGGGGAGGCAGTTCCTACGATCCCGATACCCACATGCTCTACGTGCATGCCTGCAATGCCTGCCTCTGGCTCTTTGGGTTGATCCCCCCGCCATCGCCGGACGTGTCGGAAGTTGCCTACATCAGGGGCATAGCGGAGCAGAGTTCCGAAGCGGGGTCCGCAGGTGGACAAAGCCTGACGGTAAAAGGTCTCCCGCTCATCAAGCCGCCATACGGCACGATTACCGCCGTCAACCTCGACAAGGGTGAGATCGTCTGGCAGGTTGCCCACGGTGACACGCCGGACGCCGTCCGCAACAACCCTGTGCTGAAAAATCTGAACATCCCGCGTACCGGACAACCTGCAAATCCCAGCCTCGGCACACTGGTCACCAGAGCGCTCGTTATTGCCGGAGACCCTTCTTTCACCACGACGCCTGCTCACCCCCGAGGAGCCATGCTCCACGCCTACGACAAGGCCACGGGGAAGGCGGCGGGTGCCGTTTACATGCCGGCCCCACAAACGGGCTCACCGATGACCTATATGCTGAACGGGCGGCAGTATATCGTCGTGGCGATCGGCGGCCCCTCCTATTCAGGCGAATATCTCGCCTTCAGGCTGCCGAAGGACGCCAACTGACGCGCTTTTTGGGGTGGCTCAGTAGAAAGCGATCCAGCGTCCGGCGGCCACGATGCCGAACCAGAACAGAATCGAAAGCGCTCCGGCAAATTTCGCCGCAAAAGGCGTGACCCCGATTTCCCAGCCCTTGACCCCGCGGTACGCGAAAGAGTGGAATATCAGGGCATTCAGGCCCGCCAGGGCGATCATCACCATCTTCAAACGGAACGGCGCGCTGTTGTAGCACTTGGTCGCCTCAGCCACAAACATCAGCGCACCGGTCACAATCATCACGGTAAAGCTGATCCATGCCCACCGCAAAGTCGCGCGGGCCAGCTTTGAAACGGGTTCGTCGCGTAGCATCAGCCCCAATAGGCGCATGTCGAGAATGGAAGTCGCGCCCACCAGCACCACGATCCCGAACATATGCACCATTTCAATCCCTGGAAAGATCCAGACCGATTGGGAAATCCCGAGGCCAAGGCGGGTATTCTCCAGCCAGGAACAGATCGCGAGGTTACTGGGCATCTTCTGCGCCTCTCTTTCGAGCACAAATGAAACGAGTCCTGACCGCCTACTGTTGCGCTCCCGTGAAACCGATCACGCGCGACATTGCCGCAATCCCGAACCACAGGAAGAGTGAAATCGCGGCGGTCACCTTGGCCGAGGAAGGCGTCGCGCCCCTCTGCCCCCATTCCTCAACACTGCGGTAGGTGGTTATTTGGAAGAGCAGAATATCCAGTCCCGCAGCGAGAACCATCAGCATCTTCACGCGGAAAGCGGTATTCGTATACATGTCTACTGCATGCGTAGCAAACAGGATTACTCCGGTTATGAAATTTCCCGCGAACCCAACTTTGGCCCACGGCAGGGTTAGCTTCACCACATTGGCGACCGACCTGTCTCGTACCCACAGGCCAAGCATTCTCATGTCGAGGATCGACGTGGACGCGACCAAGAGTATGAAACCGAAGATATGGACCACGTACAGCGCCGGAAAGACATTAAACGACTCCTTTATCCAGACTGCCCACCCCAACGATTGCAACCAGTGGCAAAAAGACAGCATGTCCATTCATTACTCCTGTCGGTAATCGAAGCTCCCAGCCTTGCCGGCAAGGGTATTCCAGCCTCCCCGGTAGGGGCATTCCAGTTTTGAGTAACGTGCAGATCGCACCGCACGAGACTTTCTCTCTCTATGTCCCTGACCCGCTGTGACATATCTCACGGCCATCGGTATTCGAAATCACTGAACCATCGGAGGGTCGAACCGGAACGATTCCGGGATACGGAACTCCATAGACATAAAATGGCCACTACGCCGCCGATTTGCTGGTAATTTCGTCAGCTTTCGGTATCTTTTAAGCTTTTCCTCAGGACTTTCACCGAGCCGCAGAGTATGTTGCGCCGCACTGGCAAGCCTGGTTTTAGCCAATTTGATCTGAAGTGTGTTCCGGAAGAGGGGGAGAAAGAGGATATGAAAAAGCGGATTACAGGTTCGTGGGTTGGGTGTGTATTTACTATTGGATGTCTCGCGATAGTTTTGCTGTCTTTAGCGCTCGGCCCGTCGCTATTGGGCCAGTCGTCTTCGACCAGCGCTTTGACTGGCACCGTCAGGGACTCTTCCGGTGCGGTCGTGCCGAACGTGACCGTCACCGCCACGAGTCTTGGCACCGATCAGGTGCGTACCACCACGACGGACGCCAACGGTACTTATAAGTTTGGTTTCCTTCCTCCCGGCGAATACAAGCTGAAGTTTGAAGCGGCTGGCTTCAACGTGGCGGAGGTGCCGTCAGTCGCAATCGTCGTGACTGAGACGGACGTCTTCGACCAAACGCTGCAAGTTGGCTCGACTACCCAGCAAGTGGAGGTTCGCGCCGAAACTGAGCAGGTTCAGACGGCCACGTCCACCTTGGGCACGACAGTGGGTGGCAACACCATCTCGGATATTCCCTTGACGGCACGCAATTATTCCACCGTGTTGGGAATCGCGGCTGGCGCGAACGTCGCCGTGTATAACGCGACTCAGTTGGGCCGGGGCACGGAGGACATCGCGGTGAACGGTGCTCTCGGGGCTCAGAACAACTACCAGCAGGACGGATCTTCCATCATCAATACCGCCGGAACCGGAACCGGCGCGGATTCCGGCGGCGCCACCAGCGGAATCGGGATCGTGAACCCGGACGCCATCCAGGAATTCAAGATTCAAACCTCAACCTACGACGCCGGTTACGGACGCAATCCGGGCGCGAACGTGAACGTCGTCACCAAATCCGGCACGAATCAGTTTCACGGAACCGGATTCGAGTTCTTCCGCAACACGATCTTCAACGCCAACGACTATTTCCGCAAGGAGAGTCCTGCTATCAATGGTGTACCTCAAAACGGACGGCCGGTGCTCAACCAGAACCAGTTCGGCGGTACGATCGGCGGCCCGGTGAAGAAGGATAAGCTGTTCTTCTTCGCGGGATTCCAGAGGACGTGGCAGAAGAACGGCCTTGCGGCGGCGGGTTTTTCCAATCCGACGCTGGTGTACATCCCCGGAGGTGCCCGCAGTACGGCGATCGGTTCTCCCTGGGTGCAGGCGCTGGGAGCGGCATATTGCGGTCAAAATCCCTTCAATGGCGGAATTAAGGTTGCGTGTGACGGTTCAAACATCAATCCTGTGGCTCTCAATCTGCTCAATTTCCAGAATGCCAGACGGTACGTATTACGTTCAGGGTGAAACTGCCGTCCCTGGAACGGCGAGCGCGCCCGGAACTCAGGCCACCACCTTCAGCGATCCCGCCCACTATTTTGAGAACCAGGGGGAAGGCAACGTCGATTACGTGCTCAACAGCCGCAACACCATTTCGGGACGGTTTTTCTACAGCTCCGTTCACACCATCGGCCCGATCGGGATCGGCGCGACGGGGTCGGCAATTACCCAGGGGCTGCCTGGCGCTCCCGGCAGCTTTACGTTCCCGACCGAATACACGACTGGGAAACTTACAACGATCGTCTCGAACAACGTCGTGAACGAAGCGAAAGGGCTCCGTACAGCGCACGGTGGTATATGACTACCCGGGGTTCGTCAATCCGAACGGCTCTCTCGTCACCAATACCCAATTCGGAGTAGCGCCGGTAGAGCCAACGTACGACGTCACAAACCGTTATACGATTAAGGGCTTGTTCGTCTTCGGCACCGGTGTTGCCGTTGCCCGTAAGCTGAACACGTCGTGGGAAGTGGGAGACCAGATTTCGTGGTCACACCAAAAGCACACCGTTCGGGCGGGTTTTGAATCGAACGCGATCGCCTGAACTGGTATTTCCCGGCTCTGGCTGGCGGGGGCAATGCCAACGAAACGTTTGATACTTTTGCGGATTTCCTGCTGGGATTGCCGGGTTGCGCGACAAACCTTACCGCTGCGCAATGTCTTGCCACAAAAGTCGGCCGGTGAGGGACCGGTTCTCCCGGGACAGACCAACGGGAGCGGCTTCAGCAATATCGACAACACCGGCAACTCCGTTTCGCTCACCAAGCCGGGCGGCGATAACCACTTCTTCCGGTCACCCGCTGCAAGCGCCTTCGTGCAGGATGACTTCAAGGTGTCCAGCCGGCTGACCCTGAACCTGGGGCTGCGCTGGGAATACAACGGTCTGTTCTTTGATGCTGCCGGCAACACCACGAACACCTGGACGAGCCTGATCCGCACTGTCAACGTCCCTGTGGCTCAAGGTGGCACGCTGGGAAGCACGCAAGCCACCGGATCGCTGGCTGGATTTGTGGTGCCGTCCAACTATAATCCTTCGCTCTATCCGCCGCCGCCGGTGGGTGGAATTTACCAGAGCAACCATAAAGTGCCGACTCAGAATAATCCCCCGATCGATGCGTTTGCGCCACGCGTTGGCTTTGCCTGGAGGCCCTTGTCCAGCGACCGTTTTGTTGTGCGCGGCGGGTTTGGAGTTTTCTATGACCGCCAGGGCATAGCCGCCTATAACTCAAGCGCCGTGCAGATTTGGCCGTACGCCGTTCCGGTCTTCCAGGCATCGAGCGCCACAAACCAGGGGTCGAGCGAAGCGACGCCGTATTTCAACGTACCGGCTTCGGTGGGTTGGGCGTCGGGGGCTCGCTGGGTCAATATCAATACCGCCACCAATACCGGAACAAGTTCCAATCTGGCCGTAAACGTGATGAACCCGATATACCATTATCCGGCGACTTATCAGTGGAACCTGAATACTCAGTATGAGTTTGCGCCCAGTTGGGTGCTGGAAGTGGGTTATGTGGGCAGCCATTCGGTTGACCAGGGCGGAGTTGCCCTCACCGGAGGCGGCTCACAGGGCCTTCCGGTCAACGAACCGTTGCTCGCTTCGGCGGCTAGTCCGGTTAACGGCATCACTGTCAACACGACCAGCAACACGGCGGAGCGGGTACCTTACCTCGGCTTTTCCCCGACCGGCCTTAACACGTTCATAAACGATGGGAGGACCATATTCGACAGTTTGCAGGTGACCGTGCGCAAGCGCATGTCCCATGGCCTCGACCTGCAAGCGGCGTACACGTGGGCTCAAGACCTGTCGACTGCCGACCACTACGTTTATAACGACCCCGACCTTCCAACTCCCTACGGGCGGTCTTCCTACTATCGTCCGCAGCGCCTGACGATCAATTACAGCTGGGATCTTCCCTTCGGCAAGCATGACGGGCTCGTCGGCAAGTTCACCAATGGTTGGAGTCTCACGGGTGTGACCGTAATCCAAGACGGGTTGCCCCTGACTATCACCGATACCCGTGGCGGTTCCATCTACGGGAAAGTGAACACATCCACGGCGGAATTTGCCACGGGAATGACGGCCGCGAACGTGGGTGAGTCGGGCGGCGACGAAGCCCGGCTGGGTGGTGTTAACGGTGGCCTGGGGTGGTTTAATAAGGCCGCATTCGGCACGACCCCTGTCATCGGCAACGGAACTGGCTGTGGAAACAGCGGTGTTGGAATTGTTCTCGGCCCAGGCCAGTTTAACTTTGACTCGACTCTCGTGAAGACGACCAAAGTGGGAGGCCTGCACGAGGATGCGGCTCTGGTGTTCAGGGCAGAATTCTTCAACGCCTTCAACCACGCCCAATTCAACACCCCAACCTCTGTAGACGTCTCCACGTCGACCTTCGGGGTGATCAACAGCTCTTCGGTCAACCCGCGGCTGATTCAGTTTGCTCTGAAGTACGTTTTCTAGACGCGTCAAGGCGATCGCACCAAGCCGTCTCGAGGGGCCGCGAAAGCGGCCCCTTTTTATTTCTAGTCCTCGCGCAAGGAGGGGAACCGTCGGAGGGTAATTCACTGCCGATCAAACATTTCTCACGGCAAATTGATGCTAGCCTGCAGCACCGATGCTGCAACCATACAACGTAGGTGTTCGCCGGCGGGTCGAGCCTCTTCGCCTCGGTCAGCTTCCTCACCGTTATATCCACCTCCGTATTGCCGGACTTGCTGTTCTTCACCGAAACAAAACCCGAAGCAGCGGGCGCCCCGGGAGACTTCCGGAATATAACGCAGGATGCGAAGCCGGTGTCGTGGCCTTATCCGCCTCCGCTGCGGTGCGATTAACGATGGGTGCTCAGTCTAAACTTTAGCGCGTGTCATCGCATGATTACCTGAACCCGCGACAGAGCGGCCGTGCGGGGACGAAATCTGTACGAGGGGCCTCTCGCTGTTGTTCGGATCTGTTCATCCGCGCCTTCGGCGGTTGAGCGTCTTCGATTGGTCCAGGAAGGGCGGGCCACGCCACCGACGAATGAGGTCGTACGCGGACATCCGGGAGTTAGATCCCCGCGCTATTTCACGGGACGCGAGCCCGCGATGAGGATATCGACCAGTCTCTTTGCGCTTTGCTTCCAATCGGGGCTGGCCGCCACATTCGCCACGCCGACCAGAGCGTGAAGCAGATCGATCGGGTCGAGGTCTTTCCGAATGTCGCCGCTCTCCACGCCCCGCTTCACCAGTGCGCGAATCGCCTGGTGCATCTTCGCGTAAGAGGCTTCGAACACCTTCTTGGGATCGCCGAGCAAAGTGTTCAGGGCGGGCGCGATGAGCTGCTTCGCTGCAATGGCATCCACGAACAACAAGAGCCAAGCGCGGAGAGCTTCAATCGGCCGCATTGTTCGAGCGAGCTTCTGCTCCGCGGCAGCCAGCTTTTCTAACTCAGACCGATACACCGTTTGCAGGAGTCCTTCGCGCGTCGGAAAGTGGCGATACAACGTCCCGGGTCCCACCCCTGCCTGTTTGGCGATGTCGTCCAAGCTGGCGTTTGCACCTTCGCGGGCGAACGCTTGCTTCGCCATCTCCAGAATCCGTTCGCGGTTGCGCTCAGCGTCCGCCCGAGGCTTTCGAGGGGGTGGTGATCGTTTTTTAGGCATTTCTAAAACATTTCCAAAATACTTGCATCCGGAGGTAGTCTCCGGTTATCTTATCTATTGCGGAGACACTCTCCGTTTTATTCGAGACGCGGCGGCTTGTCAATAGCAATCACCGGGCGAGCCGCTCGAAGGAGAAAGAATATGAATACAGTGGATCTGTTTGGAGCGACCTCGACTACGGACGAGGTTCTCTCAGGAATGAACCTGCGTGGGAAACGAATCCTCGTGACCGGCGTTTCGGCGGGACTGGGCATTGAGACGGCTCGATCGTTGGCCGCGCACGGAGCAGACGTAGTGGGCGCCGCGCGCGATTTGAAAAAGGCGAAAGGCGCGACGGTACAGGTACGAAGAGATGCTGCGGCGAACGACGGAAGTCTCGAGCTGGTTGCGCTCGATCTCGGCAACCTCAAAAGCGTGCGGGCCTGTGCGGACGAGTTGCTAGCCAAGGGGCAATTCTTTGACGCAATTATCGCGAACGCAGGCGTGATGGCCACTCCCTTTGGCCACACGGTGGACGGTTTTGAAACGCAGTTCGGCACCAATCATCTCGGCCACTTTGTCTTCATCAACCGGCTTGCGCCGCTTCTCCGTAAAGGCAGCCGGCTGATCAACCTTTCTTCCGGGGGGCATCGTATTTCGAACGTCGATCTGGACGATCCCAATTTTGAGCGCACTCCCTACGAACCATTCCTCGCCTATGGCCGCTCGAAGACCGCGAATATTCTCTTCGCCGTTGCTTTCGACCAAAGGCATCGGGAGCGCGGCGTGCGTGCGGCCGCTGTCCATCCGGGAGTGATCGAAACAGAGCTCGCTCGTTACGTAGACCCGGCCCGCCTTCAGGCATTGATGGATCAAATCAATAAAGACCGGGTAGCAGCGGGTCATGGATCCGTTCCAACGGAAGACGGTTCCGCAAGGTGCCGCAACCTCGGTGTGGGCGGCGGCCGTCGCCCCCGCCGAAGAGATCGGCGGCCACTATTGCGAAAACTGCCACGTCAGCAAAATCATGCCAGACAACGTAGGAATGTTCGCAGTGACCGAAGGCGTACGTGGCTATGCGCTCGATCCAAACAACGCGGAAGCGCTGTGGAAGAAAAGCGAAGAGATGGTCGGAGAGAAGTTTTAAGGATCAGGAGGAACGAACAATGAAGATATTTCTTACAGGAGCAACGGGATTCATCGGTTCGGCGATCGTGCCGGAATTGATCAAAGCGGGCCATCAGGTACTCGGACTGACGCGGTCGGATGCGGGCGCCCAGTCTCTCGTTGCCGCCGGAGCCGAAGCGCATCGAGGGAGTCTCGAAGATCTGGAAAGCCTCCGCGCCGGAGCGGCCAGGTCGGACGGCGTGATCCATTGCGCCTTTAATCACGACTTCTCGAGATTCCAGGAGAACTGCGAGATCGACAAACTGGCCATCGAAGCCTTGGGGTCGGTGCTTGCCGGATCGGATCGGCCCCTTATCGTCTCATCGGGGCTGGCTGGCTTGGCCGCGCCCGGTCAGCTCGCGACCGAAGACGATGTGGTGTCGCCGGATTTCCCATTCCCCCGAGTTTCGGAGCAGGCAGCTTTGTCGCTGAAGGGCGTTAGCGCTTCGGTGATGCGCCTTCCGCAGGTTCACGACACGGTCAAGCAAGGGCTTGTCACTTATCTTATCGCTATCGCGCGTGAGAAAGGCGTGTCTGCTTATGTGGGAGAAGGGAGCAACCGCTGGGCCGCAACGCACGTTTCGGACGTCGCGCGCCTTTACCGGCTCGCGTTGGAGAAGCATCAAACAGGCGCGAAATATCATGCGGTGGCCGAAGAAGGCGTGGCGTTGCGAGATATCGCCGAAACCCTAGGTCGCGGCCTGAAGCTTCCGGTGATTTCCCTGTCGCCGGAAAAGGCTGCGACACATTTTGGATGGCTGGCAACGCTTGCCGGTGGGGGGCTGGCCGCTTCCAGCACGCTGACCCAGCAACGCCTCGGGATGGCACCCAACCGGCCCCGGACTGATTGCCGATCTCGAACACATGCGCTATCCAGAGCCCCCTTTAGACAGAGCATCCGCGGCACCAGCACGCGCATCCCGTTGATTAAGGGAGACAGGCCGAATAGTGGGCAATTGCTAAGTCAGGAGATCAAACCATGCAAATCAAGGATCACGTATTCATTGTTACCGGCGCTTCGTCGGGGATCGGGCTGTCGACGGCGATGGCTCTGTCTGATCGCGGCGCGAAAGTCGCCCTGCTCGCTCGCAGCACCGATGCGCTGACAGAATTGGCGCAGAAGCTTCCGGGCAGCTTGCCTGTCACAGTCGACATGACGCAGTTTGATCGAGTGCGGGAAGCCGTAGGCGCCGTGCACCAGCATTACGGCCGCGATCGACGGTCTCGTAAACAATGCAGGGCGCAGCTATGCGGCCGCAATCGAGGAGATCGATCCCGCGCTTTTTGACGAAATCTTCCATCTCAATGTGCTGGGACCGATCGTCGCGATGCAGGCCGTGATTCCGGTGATGCGGGCGCAGGGCGGCGGAAGCATCGTGAACATCAATTCGGGGACCGCGTTCATGACTATTCCTCAATACAGCGTTTACTCGTCTTCGAAGCGCGCGCTTCTTGGATTCAGTCTCACGGCGCGCGCCGAGTTGGAAAAGGACCGCATCGTCGTCAGCGAAATCTACCCGTTCATCACGGCGACGAACTTCGGCAAGAACAGGATGGGGAATCCAGCCGGCGGCGGACCGGCGGCCAATTACGCCGAGGGTGACAAGCCCGAATTCGTCGCCGGTCTCGTTCTGCAAGCCATCGAAGAAGGGCAGGCTCAGTATTTCGCGAATGATCGTCTCCGCGAAATGGCCGGAGTAGGAGCCGAGTCGAAGGCATAACCCTATTCATGTGTGCCAGGCGAGAAGATCGTCCGCAAACCTACGCATTGCGCGCCATCGTGCGTCCCCTCGCTCGTCGTGGTACCGGGTATCGCCCGCCGTTCTCGATTCCCTAGAAATTGTGATGAACGGTATTCCTCAAGGCTCATCTCTCGAGCCTTTGCATACGACGCGACTCCTTTCTGCGCAAGACCTGCGTGCTTTTGATTCCGGCGGAGACCCGCCGAGTTCCATTCTGCAAAGCAAGCGGATGAGAGCAGTAGGGTGAATTTGTTCAGATCATTGACATATCAATAGAACTACTGTATAGCAATCTATACTATGAATTGTTTTGGAGAAATGAAGATGAAGATCCTGTCGTATAGGGATTCCGTCCGCAATAGTGACACCGCAGCGAGTGCTCCAGCAATCACACTTTTTATCGTCAAGTATCTGCGTCCGTCCCAGGCTCCAACTCCGGAACTCGGACAGGCGTGGACGCAACGCGGACTAGCTTGCGAAAGGCTACGCACGTAGAGACTTCAGCAAAGTAGGCCGAACTCGCGCAAACTCACGGCAAATGGTGCGAGCGAGCTGCCGAGGAGCGATTGTTTTGAAGACGGCAATAGGAGAAAGTCCGGGTTCGCGGTTTCGCCTCGCGCTTCGCGCGGAAGCTCCCCTGCAGGTCGTCGGTGCAATCAACGCGAACCATGCATTGCTCGCACAAAGGGCGGGCTTCAGGGCCGTCTATCTTTCCGGCGGCGGTGTCGCGTCAGGATCTCTCGGGCTGCCCGATCTCGGAATCTCAACTCTGGATGACGTTTTGACCGACGTCCGCCGCATCACGGACGTATGCGATTTGCCGCTTCTGGTGGACGCAGACACAGGACTCGGAGCCTCTGCATTTAACTTATCCCGCACGACCAAAGCCCTGATAAAGTTCGGCTCAGCCGGGATGCAACTGGAAGACCAGGTGAATGCCAAGCGCTGTGGACACCGGCCTAATAAACGTGTCGTTCCAAAAGAAGAAATGCTGGACCGCCTTAAGGCTGTGTTGGATGCTCGCACGGACGAGAGCTTTTTCATAATTGCGCGCACGGACGCTCTCTCGACAGAAGGCTTGGCCCTCACGCTCGAGCGCGCCGTGTCTTACGCCGAGGCGGGTGTGGACGCCATCTTCCCCGAAGCGGTAGCGAGCCTCGATACATACAAGCGATTTGCTGACGCGCTTAATGTTCCCATCCTTGCAAATGCCACAGAATTTGGTGTGGCGCCGCTCTTCACCGTGCAAGATCTCGCTCAAGCCAAGGTAGGGATGGTCCTATATCCGCTTTCCGCCTTTCGCGCCATGAACAAAGCCGCCGAAATTGTCTACAACGCCATCCGCCGCGATGGCACCCAACAAAACGTGATCGGCACCATGCAAACGCGTGCCGAACTGTACGAGGTGATCGGCTACCACGCGTTTGAAGAGCATCTCGATACGCTCATCAACAAAGCAGAGAGCTCTCGTGGCCCGGGCGCCGCGAACACTCCTTCTGCAAAGGAGCCAGCCAAAAAGTGACGGAATCCGCACTCTCCGAAGGCCCAAAAAATCCGTCGCATTGTCGGGCGTCCCAGCGGGAAATACTGCCCTGTGCACGGTGGGACGCAGTGGAAACGACCTGCATTACCGCGGGTATGACATCCTGGACCTCGCCGGCCGCTGCGACTTCGAGGAAGTTGCCTATCTGCTGATCCATGGCAAGCTGCCAAATGTCGCGGAATTGGCTGCCTACAAAAAAAAGCTCAAACTCTCCGCGGCGTGCCCGCGGGAGTAAAGCTAGCGCTCGAGACCCTGCCGCCCTCTTCGCATCCGATGGAAGTGTTGCGTTCGGCTGTCTCCATTTTGGGGTCGCTGCTGCCCGAGAAGGAGAGCCACGGCGAGGATGGCGCTCGCGAAATCGCCGACCGCCTCATGGCGTCGCTCGGATCGATGCTGCTCTACTGGTATCACTACGCAGCAATGGCAAGCGCATTCAGGTGGAAACCGATGACGACTCCATCGGCGGCCATTTCCTGCACCTGCTTCACGGCGAGTCCCTCCTGAACTGGGTTCGCGCTATGCACACGTCCCTCATTCTGTATGCCGAACATGAATTCAATGCCTCGACCTTCGCTGCGCGTGTGATTGCCGGCACCGGCTCCGATATGTATTCGGCCATCACCGGTGCGCATCGGCGCCTTGCGCGGACCGAAGCATGGAGGTGCGAACGAAGTCGCTCTCGAGATTCAGAAGCGATACGCCACTCCCGATCAGGCCGAAGCCGACATCCGCGACGCGCATCGAAAACAAGGAAGTCATCATCGGCTTCGGCCATCCCGGTCTACACCATCGCCGATCCGCGCAATAAAATCATCAAGAAAGTGGCGCGGAATTGACGGCCGGCACGGATTCGACGAAGGCATGTTCGACATTGCCGAGCGGATCGAAAGGGTCATGTGGGAAACCAAGCGCATGTTCCCCAATCTGGACTGGTTCTGCGCCGTCAGCTACTACCTGATGGGCATTCCCACCGCGATGTTTACCCCGCTCTTCGTCATCGCGCGCACCTCGCGGCTGGAGCGCTCATATCATCGAGCAACGCAGCGACGGCAAGATCATTCGCCCCTCGGCCAACTACATCGGGCCGGAGAACCTGCCGTTTGTCCCCATCGCAGATCAGCGGCAATAGCCACGGGAAAAAATCGGCCACCATGGAAACCTGCATCTCAAACGTCGCCCGAACCCGATACGGTCTCATCGGACATTGCCAGCTACGTTGACAATTACGAAATTCGCACGACCTAGCCTATACCACCGCCCGCAATTGCCTGATCGACACACTCGGCTGCGGGCTGGAAGCGCTCGATTATCCCGCTTGCAACAAGCTGCTGGGCCCGATCGTTCCGGCACCATCGTGCCCAATGGCGCCCAGAGTCCCGGGGACCTCTTCCAGCTCGACCCCGTCCAGGCGGCTTTCAATATTGGCGCGATGATCCGCTGGCTCGATTTCAACGATACCTGGCTTGCTGCCGAGTGGGGCCATCCTTCGGACAATCTGGGCGGCATTCTTGCCGTCGCCGATTGGCTCTCGCGCGCGGCGTCGCCGCGGGTGAACGCCCTCGACCATGCGGGATGTGCTCACCGCATGATCAAGGCCCATGAGATTCGGGCTGCCTCGCGCTGGAAAATTCTTTCAATCAAGTGGGCCTCGACCATGTGGTGCTGGTTAAGGTGGCCTCCACTGCGGTGGTGCGCAAAAATGCTCGGGCTCTCCCGTGCACCAGATTATCGACGCTGTATCCTTGGCCTGGGTCAGACGGCCAGTAGCCTGCAGAACCTATCGCCACGCTCCTAATACCGGTTCGCGCAAAAGCTGGGCCGCAGGAGACGCGACTAGCCGCGCCGTTCGGCTGGCGTCTATCGCCAGTCGAGGAGAGATGGGCTATCCATCGGTTCTGACCGCAAAACAGTGGGGTTTTTACGATGTGCTGTTTGGTGGGAAGAAATTCAAGTTTCAGCGCCCGTATGGAAGCTACGTGATGGAAAATGTGCTCTTCAAGATTTCATTCCCCGCCGAGTTTCATGGGCAGACCGCGGTCGAAGCCGCCATGGGCCTGCATCGGCAACTGTCGGATGGCAGGAAGAGCATCCGACGATATTGCCAGGATCACCATTCGCACCCAGGAAGCCTGTCTCCGTATCATCGATAAGAAAGGGCCTCTCGCGAATCCTGCCGACCGCGATCATTGCGTCCAATATATGGTAGCCGTTGCGCTGATCTTCGGTCGTCTCGTCGCCACTGACTACGAAGACGCCATCGCCGCCGACCCTCGAATCGATGCTTTGCGCGAAAAGGTAGAATGCTTGGAAGAGCCGACTTTCACTGTGGGCTATCACGACCCGGAGACACGGTCCGTCGCCAACACGGTGGAGATCCAGCTGCGAAGCGGTCAAGTCTTGCGGTCAACGGTTGAATATCCCCTCGGCCACAAGCGACGGCGTGAAGAAGGGCTGCCGTTGCTCGAAGCGAAATTCCGGAAGAATCTGGCCCGCCGTTTTCTCCCCGCCCAGCAGCGGGCCATTCTTGATATTTCGCTCGACCAGCAACGCTTCGAGGCTGCCGCCGTCAACGACTACCTCGATCTCTTCGTCCGCTGAGACTAGAAAGCGACGGCGCCGGCTTCCGCCACGGCATGGAGCTGTTCGCCCGAACCACCGCTGATGCCAATCGCGCCCGCCACCTTGCTGTCGCGTTTCAAAGGCGCGTTCTGTCCATTAGATCGCGCGCGTTGCTGCGTTTGGACAACCACGGCGACGTCCTCCTGGCAGGATAGATTCAATGTTGATCGACCAGGGCAAAGCGCCAACGTAACGCTTTTCGCGCACTCTTTTTGCCACGGAGTATCGACCTTTTCGCTTGACGCGGGTGGCTTCAGGCTTATAAAGCTGCTATATTGTCATGAGCACATGACAGCAACAATTTACCAAGAGATTTTATGGCAAGGAAAATCGGGTTGTCGGTAGGGATGGCGGCTCCGTGGTGGGCTTACTCGCCTTGTACGCCGCTGGGTAACTCGGGTTGCTAGAGCCCGGTAGCAACCAGATCGTGAAGATCGAATGCATGTTCTGAGCGCTGATGGCCTGACGTTCCATTTCAATGTTCCGGTGCTGATCGTGGGAGCCGGCGCTTGCGGCTTGACAGCCGCATTGGCTGCAAAAGAATCGGGCGTCGATGTCATGGTACTCGAACGCGATGCCCGCCCGTCTGGTAGCACGTCATTGTCATCTGGCATGATCCCCGCAGCGGTCACGCGTTTTCAGCGCGCCAAAGGAATCGACGATTCGCCCGAGATATTCGCAACCGATATCATGGCTAAGAATCGTGGCTTGGCCGACCGGAGAATTGTCGATGCGGTGACTGTTGAGTCAGCTCAAACGATCGAATGGCTCGTTGACTCTCATGGCGCCATATTTGAAGTCGTAGAAGGCTTCCTTTATCCCGGCCATTCACGCATCCGTATGCACGCGCCGCCGCGCCGCACCGGCAAAGAACTCATGGACTATCTGCTTCAGGCTGCGGTTCGCCATGACATCGATATTGTTACCGATGCACGCGTGGACCAGCTTCTCGCACGATCAGATGGAACTGTGATGGGAGTTCGGATTGAAAGGCCTGACGGCAAGACCGAAGATATCGGTTGCGAAGCGCTGATCCTCGCGTGCAGCGGGTTTGGCGGCAATCGTGACATGGTACGTTCATATATACCCGAGATGTCGGAAGCGAGCTACTTCGGACACGCTGGAAATCGGGGTGACGCCATCGCGTGGGGCGTCGAGCTAGGCGCCGCCTGCGCAGATATGAGTTCCTATCAGGGGCACGGCTCCATAGCACATCCCCACGCAGTGCTCATCACCTGGGCCTTGATGATGGAAGGCGGAATTCAGGTAAACGCCAATGGCGAGCGCTTCTCAAACGAACACGAAGGGTATTCGGAACAGGCCGCGAAGCTTTTACGACAGCCTGGACACTTCGGATGGAGTATTTACGATCAGAGAATCCACGAACTTGGTCTTCAATTTGAAGACTACCGCTTGGCCCAGTCTTCGGGGGCCATTCGCCGGGCTGAATCGGTCGAAGAACTTGCGAGGATCACGGATATCGCGTTCAGTGCCCTCGCCAACACTTTGGAAAAATGCGAGTCAATGGCCACCGGGGGTGACAAGGACCCGCATGGCAGAAACTTCCTTTCAAAGCAATTTTTGAAAGCGCCCTACTTTGCGGTGCGTGTTACAGGAGCCCTACTGCACACGCAAGGCGGCCTCTCTATTGACACCCATGGACGTGTGCTCCGTCCAGACAACAGCGTATTGCCCAACTTGCTCGCCGGGGGAGGTGCTGCCCGCGGTCTCACTGGACCCCATGCTGACGGCTATCTTTCGGGCAATGGCTTGCTAAGCGCGACCGTCCTGGGACGAATCGGCGGACGCACCGCAGCCGAGCTTGTGAAAGGCTGAATCACGATTGAGTTGGGTTTTTGCAGCCCCTAAACAAAAAAGCCGTTTTCGATTAGCCACCGACGAAGTCGAAACCATCCCCGGGAGTGGGAACGTCAACCTCGGAATAACGGATGCCCGCGGGTTATGAGAAGGTGCTATGTGGCCCAGAGGGGCCACCGCAAAGGCACTCCTGCTATCTCTTCCAGAACGGGGAATGGCCAGCCCAAGGCAATGCTTCGATCCGATCGACTGGTTTCCTGGCATCGATCCGATCGCTCTGCTGCTTTCTTTCAACAAGGCCGTCTTTCGTGGATTACACACCACTTTTTGGTCGATGTGGCTTAAACACCAATCAACTCGGTGTGTTCTTCTTCCCTCCGCCGACTTGCCTGAACGTCCTCAATAGTCAAATTCAAAAGCGGGCAGCCACTCTCACGCCATTAATCCATCATGTCATGCCAACCGCTTCTTACCGTTTTAACTAAATTAATGCTGATCAAGCGTCCGCTCGAAATCAATCCCGCTGGGCCTTACTTTGCGCAGGGAAGTGCACCACGATTCATTCTTGAAAAGTCGAAAACACCACGCGACTAAACTGCGTCGCAACGGTCCCCATATTGGTTCGATAAATATTTTCTCTTGACTCTTGCTTTTTTCCCCTTGACAAGAAAAGTACCGAGTGGGTAGAGTGCGATTGTTATATTAATAATACCAGTGGCCGCCAGGCTGTGGGCAGGGTTGAAATGGGCTATCTGGCCCGTCGTGCCGGGCGTGATCCCTAGCTTATCTGAGCAAGAATGCCGGTCTTCAATCACGTTTAGAGCCCAGTGCAGTAAAGGAATCGAATGCCATCGTCGGGAATTAGGGTTTTAGAGTAAAGGAGGAACGAGTATGAGGACGAATGAGGTGGTTGAGGGCGTCAGCTGGCTGCACGACCGGCGGAATATTCGTACCTTCGGCGTGCGCCTCGTCCAGACTGCGGCGCTTTGCCTGTTACTGGCTAGCGGTTTATATGGACAGCAGGGGACCGGCAGCATCGCGGGAACGGTGACCGATTCTTCTGGCGCCGAAATTGCCGACGCGGCCGTCACTGTGACCAATGCCGGAACGGGGTTCACCCGTACAGTGGCCACCGACCAAAGCGGACTCTACACGGTTCCTTCGCTACCTCCGGGAACCTATTCTATCAATGTGTCACACGAAGGCTTCACGACAAAGGAAATTTCAGGAATAGTACTACAGGTGGCACAGCGGGCTGGCGTTGACGTTTCCCTTGCTGTTGGGGCCGTCAACCAGAAGATAGAAGTGAGCGGCTCGGCACCGCTTCTCGAAACGCAGAGCGCTGCAGTGGGTGATGTAGTGGAGAGCCAACGTATCGAGGAAATGCCTTTAAATGGGCGGCAGTTTCTGCAGCTTGCCCTGCTTTCGGCTGATGTGGTTCCCAGCGCGGGCGGGAATTCGATTGGCGGGGGAACCCAAGGCCCTACTCTCAACATCAACGGTGGCCGGCAAGATTTGAATCACTTCGTGGTTGATGGAGTAAACGCTACGAATTCGCAGAGTAATTCGCTGGCGATTGCTCCAACGGTCGATACGATCCAGGAGTTCAAGGTTGAAACAAGCTTGGGCGCGATCGATACCGGCGGGAGTGGCACGAGCACCGTCAATGTCGTCTTGAAGTCCGGGACGAACTCATATCATGGAGATGCGTTCGAGTTTCTCAGGAACGACAAGCTGGATGCCCACAACTACTTCGATTTTCCCGGCACCGCTGTTCCACCATACAAACAGAATCAATTTGGAGGAGTGTTTGGTGGGCCAATTATTCACAACAAAACTTTCTTCTTCGTGAGCTATGAAGGTCTGCGGATTCGCCAAACCCAGACCTTCCTGTTTTCTGTTCCGCCGGCCGCTTTTCGAAATGGTAACTTCTCCATTTGCGCGGCCAACCCAACGGTGTGCAGTGTCCCGATCGATCCCACCACGGGCCATCCATTCCCCAACAACATCATTCCCCAGTCAAGGATCAATAGCGCGTCACAGATACTTCAGAACCTGTATCCTCTCCCGAACGTCGGGAATTCTGCTCTTTTGGCGGGGAATTACTTAAACGAATCCGCCGCGCCGACGACGAGCGATAATTTTACGATCCGGATCGATCACCGATTCAACGACAAGAACACTCTTTTCGGACACTTCATGTATCTTGAGCGAAGCGATTTGAACCCGAGCGAGGCTCAATCGGCGGGTGTAGGTTTCTACAGCTCCGCGGTGGGCGGCCTCCCTGGCTTCGGGAATACCGCACAGACCACGGAGCGGAACTTTGGCATTGGCTACACGAGAGTCTTCACCCCCAACCTCATTCTTCAGATAACGGGCGGATGGAACCGTCCCGGCGCGTTTAACACCGAATACGACCCGGGAAACCTAACCCAGGCGTGGGGAAGTATCCTTGGGATACAAGGGATTCCGCAGGGGCCGACGGCGTTTGGCCCCCCCGCCGTTAGCGTCTCCGGATTTAACAGCATCGGGGGAGGAGCGGCCGGTGGCAATGTGGCTGAAGACCGCGAAATCCAAGCGAACGCTACCTATACCCATGGCAACCACGTCTTTCAGTTCGGGACGATCCAGGGTTGGCATTTAGAGAACTTAATAGACTTTAATATAAATACCGAAGCCAGTTTTCAGTTCTCCGGGAACAATACGGGCAACGCGTACGCCGACTTCCTGCTAGGCGTGCCATTTTCGGCGAGCACCGAAGCGGGAAGCGCTGCGACGTACTACTTCCGCGCTTACGGGTACGGCTTTTACTTCGCCGATACCTGGCACATTACCCCCAGGCTGGTCTTCGAATATGGCTTGCGGAATGATTATCAATCGTCTTGGAAGGAACTTAACGGCCGCCAGGCGACGGAAAATTTAAACCCCGCGGAGATAGTTGTCCCAGGGACGGGCTCGAACATACAAGGGCTTGCTTATCTGGACCCAGTCTACTTGCCGCAGATCGAAGCAGTGGTGCCCGTCGTGACTACCCAAGCCGCCGGTTACCCTCGCGCGCTGATCAACAGTGACCGCAAGAACTTCGAGCCACGCATCGGCTTTTCTTGGACGCCCTTCGCGGATCAAAAGACAGTAGTCCGCGGTGGCTTCGGCATCTACACTGGGTTTAAACCTTTCTGGGAGATCACCGCTCCGGAAACATTTGCCCCTTTCAAAGACATCATAGCCGTCTCCAATAGCACCTTAAAGCTGCCCGTGCAGACGGTCCTAAGCGGCGCGGCGGGCGGATTCTTTCCTCTGGTGCCCCCCGTTGCCAAAAACTTTCCCGATGCCTACTCAGAGAACTGGGACCTTTCGATCCAACATTCGATCACTACCAATCTGGTCATCGATGCCACGTATACCGGCTCAGCGACATTTCATCTGGAAAATGCCAATTACTTCAATACCCCAACGACGTTAGGCAACCTGGCCACTGCGCCCTATCCGCAATTTTCCACCGGAAGCGTGCTGATCAACGGAAATGCAACTTCCAATTACAACGCCGGCACTTTGAAATTAGAGAAGCGTTTTTCGCATGGAATTGTCGCTACGGCATCGTTTACAGAGGCGAAGGCGCTGGGCTCGGGTACCATCCCCGAACAAACTGTGAACACATCCCTGGCTCAGACCAGCAACAGAGCACTTGAGTACTCCCCGACGGTCTTCGACGTTGCGCATCGGTTTGTGGCTAGTTACGTCTGGGAATTACCCTTTGGAACGGGAAGAGCATTCCTCTCAAACGGGATAGTGGGCAAGCTGCTGGACTGGGATTTTAGCGGCATCACCACGATTCAGTCGGGGCAGCCCTTTACGATTAACCTCGAAAACAATGAGTGCGGCAATTTTATCCCAGCCGCGTGCCGCCCCGACCAGCTGGTGAAAAATCCGAACTTTTCGCACGGCCAGGGGACGGTCAACGAGTGGTTTAACACCGCGGCATTTGCGATTCAGAAAACGGTCCGGTACGGGACAGCGGGATTCGATGGCGTGCGAGCGCCAGGAATCACCAATTTCGATATGAGCTTGGCCAAGAACATGCCGCTTAGGGAAAATATAACTCTGCGGTTCCAGTTCGATGCCTTCGACACCTTCAATAATCCCCATTTCGGCATACCGCAGCGGTTTGCCGACTCACCGGGCTTTGGCGAGATATTCAGTGCTGCCGCCCCACGATTGCTTCAGGCCGCGCTGAAATTGTCATTCTGAGAGGCGTGTCCGTCTCTGGTAATTGCCGGGGCCAAGATAGTTATAGAGGCTGAGGAGGATCTTTATGAGGAATATCGTTATCAGCAAGAGGCGGTTCTTGCCTTTGTATTCTCTTCTGGCCACGGTGCTATTGGGTGCGTTCGCAACCGTTGCGAACGGTCAAACTCTCTCGGGAACCGTTCAAGGCGCAGGAAATGCCCCGGTGGAAACGGCGGAGGTTCGAGCGATCGGGTCCAACGGGGTTAGCACCGTTGTATTGACCAACGCTCAGGGCAAGTTTGAATTCCCGGATCTGGAGGCGGGGAACTATACGGTGACAGCGTACCGGAAGTTCTATGCGCGTTCGCCGGAAAAGAAGGTCCAGGTGGGGAAAGGGTCGGTGGCGGCGAACTTCTCGATTAGTCCGCTCAGCGCTCCCCCCGCAATACAATTGAGCACAGCCGATCTGTTGCCCCTTCTGCCGGGCCCCAATGATGAGAGAGATGCGTTCGTGGCCCACTGTGGAGATTGCCACAACCTCAGCACACCCCTCCAAAGACCACGGAGCACGGGTGACTGGGGAAACGTGATCGATCTTATGAGGCACGTCGAATTCGGCCAGCTACAATTGGGTCCCGAAAGAACTAACCCGATCCTGGACTATCTGACGAAAAACTTCGGCCCGGATAGTACTCTGATCAGCGGGTTCGGCAAGGAAGCGGAGGAACGACACCAGCAACCCGTTCCGCTAGGAACGGACATTGAATACAAGCAGTACACGATTCCCAGACCCCCATGGTCTTACAATGCCGCTGGCGTCCCTCCCATGCCAGACCTCGGGCTTTCTGATGGCAAAGGAACGGTGTGGTTCACCGTTGCTGCGGGGCACGATGGGCCCGATGGGAAGCACCAGTACGGCATCGGTAAGGTCGAGGTCGCTACGGGGAAGTTCACCTTCTACAATTTCAAAACTCCTATACCCTTCGCCTCGCCATTTTCTATGGCATTTGCCCCTGACGGGAAGGTTTGGTTCTCAGCTCGTCCGATTATCGGCAACGTAGATCCGAAGACGGGCGTAATGGAAGAGATCCCCCTCCCTCCCTCTCTCCTCGATGGGAAAAAGGAGGCAATGGCTGCGTTTGCGCCTCCCAACTTCGACAAAAATCAGCCCATGTCTGGAGTCATAACTGTGGGAAGGGACGGAATGGTCTGGACCCCTATCCTCTATCATGACGCGATTGCCAGCTATAACCCTGAGACTAAGACTTTCAAGAGCTACAGCATCAGCGGGATGCCGTTCGGAATGGCTGTGCATGGCGGCAAAGTCTGGATGTCACTAATCATGGCTAACAAGATTGCATATCTGGACCCCGCCACTGGAGAAGTGAAGACCTATGACATTCCTTCCCCAAATACGGGAACCGAGCGTGCAAAGGTGGACCAGAAGGGACGCGTTTGGCTCCCGGAGAAGAGTGTCTCTAAGCTGGGAGTACTTGAGCCAGGAAGCGACCACGTTGTGGAAACCGATCTGCCCTATGAGTGCGTGCCCTACAGTTTGGAAATCGATCAAAAAGGGGCCATCTGGATAATTTGTCAAAATCGCCAATCATTGGTCCGTGTAGACCCGGACACGAAGGCGATGGTGGAGTACCTGGAACCATGTTGCGGAGGCGGCCCCGCACGCGAGCTCTTTCTGGATCCGAAGGGAATGATGTGGTACGCCGAATGGTTGGGCGGAAAAGTCACTGGTGTCAAGGAACTTGTTCCGGCGAATGCGGTCAAGAGCGCGCATACGTCGGGTGGGCAGTAAGGTAGATGCCCGAACCAGACTCTCTCAGCACGAGCGGCTAGATGAGGAGGATTTTTATGAGGAGGATCGTCATGAGCAATGGCCGGTGTTTGCCTTGGTGTCGCTTGTTTATGTTGGCCACGGTGCTATTCGGTGGGTTCGCGACGGTCGCGAACGGCCAAACTCTCTCGGGAGCCGTTCAAGGTGCAGGAAATGCCCCGGTGGAAGCAGCAGAGGTTCGCGCGATCGGGTCCAACGGCATTATCACCGTTGTCTTGACCAACGCTCAGGGCAAGTTTGAGTTTCCGGATCTGGAGGCGGGAAACTACACGGTGACGGCCTACCGGAAGTTCTATGCGCGTTCGCCGGAAAAGAAGGTCCAGGTGGGGAAAGGGTCGATGGCGGCGAACTTCTCGATTAGTCCGCTCAGCGCTCCCCCCGCAATACAATTGAGCACGGCCGATCTGTTGCCCCTTCTGCCGGGCCCCAATGATGAGAGAGATGCGTTCGTGGCCCACTGTGGAGATTGCCACAACCTCAGCACACCCCTCCAAAGACCACGGAGCGCGGCCGAATGGGGAAACGTGATCGATTTCATGAAACACATCGAATTCGGCGAGCTCCTACTAAGCCCCGAGAGAACTAAGCCGGCCTTGGACTATCTGACGAAAAACTTCGGCCCGGATAGTACTCTGATCAGCGGGTTTGGCAAGGAAGCGGAGGAACGACACCAGCAACCCGTTCCGCTAGGAACGGACATTGAATACAAGCAGTACACGATTCCCAGACCCCCATGGTCTTACAATGCCGCTGGCGTCCCTCCCATGCCAGACCTCGGGCTTTCTGATGGCAAAGGAACGGTGTGGTTCACGGTTGCTGCCGGGCACGATGGACCCGATGGGAAGCACCATTTCGGTGTCGGTAAGGTTGAGGTCGCCACGGGGAAATTCACCTTCTACAATTTCAAAACTCCTATACCCTTTGCCTCGCCATTCTCGATGGCATTTGCCCCTGACGGGAAGGTTTGGTTCGCGGCTCGTCCGATTATCGGCAACATAGATCCGAAGACGGGCGTAATGGAAGAGATCCCCCTCCCCCCATCGCTCCTCGATGGTAAAGCGCCCGGTGGTGGGCTGGTGCCTCCTGACTTCCCTAAAAATCAGCCAATGAGTGGGATGGTCGCCGTGGGAAACGACGGAATGGTCTGGACCAACTTGCTCTACCATGACGCGATTGCCAGCTACAATCCTGAAACCAAGACTTTCAAGAGCTACGACGTCAGTGGGATGCCATTCGGAATGGCTTGGAATGGTGGAAAAGTGTGGATGACGATGATGAGAGCTAACAAGGTCGGATATATGGACCCCGACACCGGAGAAGTGAAGGCCTATGATATTCCTTCCCCACGCACCGGGACGGAGCGCGTAAAGATTGACCAAAAAGGACGCGCTTGGCTCCCGGAGAGGGATGCGAACAAGCTGGGACTGCTGGAGCCCGGAAGCGATCATGTTGTAGAGACCGAGTTGCCCTACGAGTGCGTGCCCTACAGTTTGGAGATCGATCAAAAGGGCGCCATATGGGTAATTTGCCAAAATCGCCAATCGTTGGTCCGCGTGGACCCGGACACGAAGGCGATGATGGAATATCCGGAACCATGTTGCGGAGGCGGTTCTGCGCGCGAGCTTTTCCTGGATCCGAAGGGAATCATGTGGTACGCGGAATGGTTGGGCGGAAAAATCACGGGGGTCAAGGAACTCGGTCCGGGGAATAGCGTCAAGAGCGCGCACGCGTCGGGTGGGCAATAAATGAAAGAAAAGCCTCTGTTCCATAATCTGGCGATTTTTGCTTTGGGCGCGCTCGTTGGCGGGCTGTTCTTATGGCAATGGAAGCAGCCTGGGACGGTGATTGCTCAGGCGCAGGTGCAACCGTCCGCCGATCTCGCGGCCATGCAAGCCGACATCACCCACTTGAAAGAAGTGATTCCATCGCAATCTCATACCATGACCGACGTTGGCTTTCAGTTTGCCAATCTATGGTTTGCCGGCGAGAAGAAGAATTGGCCGCTGGCCGACTTTTATCTGAATGAGGCGCGGCAGCATATCCAGTGGACCATCCGTATCCGGCCGGTGCGAAAAGATTCCTCTGGCAACCCAGTGGATTTGAATCCAATCTTCGATGCGATCAATGGGGGCGTCCTCACCAAATTAAAGCAGGCGATCGAGGGCAAAGACAGCGCACAATTCGAGGCTGCCTATAAACAAACCCTGCAAGGTTGCTATAGCTGCCATCAAGCATCCGGTAAACCGTACCTCCACCCAGTGGTCCCAAAAGATCCACCTCAGACTATTATCAAGTTCGATCCTGATCTCACGCCTTAGACGGTAAGTGCGTCAACAGTATTCAGTCCTGGTCTCCGCATTAAAGGATCTGGTGCAGGCGTCGGCCTTGAAAGCATTAGACGCAAGACGATTTACTCGTGAGACGCTATCCCGGACAACTGATCGAATGGATAGCGCGGTTTTTGGGGGCCCTCGACTGCCGCCGAGAGGGGTCAGAAGCCTGATTGCAAAAAACGGGTCCATAGTATAAATCGAGCCACGAACGGGGCCTGAGGTGTCGAGCCTCAACAAGGTATGCGGCCTTTTCACTTGACGCGGGCGGATTCCAGGTTTATAAACTTGATATATTGTCATGAGCACATTACAAATAGGATTTGCCAGGAATGTTATGACGCGGACACCGAGGCAATGGTTGAGTGTCCGTAACGGGCTGGAAATGGCGGAATCACCTGCGACTGTGGTGGATGCACAGGTAACGCTGCGATGCGTGGAGTGTTTCGGCCGCAGAATCACAGCCTCCGGGCAGATAAAGCCGACGTGGACTGAATAGATTGCAGAGTGATCACGGCGGCCGCCCCAGATGGCTGCAGTGAATCCCCAGGAGTCAGTTGTCATTGCACACCAAGGCTCAAGACGTGAATCGTAAATCATCCAAAATCCGTAGTTGGGCGAAGCACCGTCACCAGCTTGCCGCGACGAAGCACATGGAAGGGTCTTTTTAACAACAATGGTCTCTTCGCAACCGAGCAACGCTACTGTTGATGCCTCTGTCGCCGGGCCCCTCACGGGAATTCGAGTGATTGATGCTGCAACTTTATTTGCTGGACCGTCAGCGGCAATGTTGCTGGCTGACTTTGGCGCCGACGTCATTAAGATAGAGCATCCCAAAGGCGACCCCGTTCGCAGTCATGGCTATCAGAAGGATGGCTTTCCGCTCTGGTGGAAGGTAATTAGTCGAAACAAGCGCGCCATAACGCTCAATCTCAGCAAGCCAGAAGGTCAGAAGTTGATGTTAGGTCTCATAGAGAAGGCGGACGTGCTGATTGAGAGCTTCCGCCCGAGCACACTGGAGCGTTGGAACCTCGGCCCGGATGTTTTGCACCGTGTGAATCCTAAGCTGATTGTGGCGCGCGTAACGGGGTTCGGTCAGAAAGGGCCATATAAGGATCGGCCCGGTTTTGGAACCCTGGCCGAGGCCATGAGCGGTTTTGCCGCGATCACGGGCGAGCCGGACGGTCCGCCGACCTTACCCCCATTCGGCCTGGCAGACGGTATCGCCGGGCTTGCGACCGTGAGCGCCATCTTGATGGCGCTTCGCGCGCGGGATCTTACGGGTCGCGGGCAAATCATCGACTTGGCGATCATCGAGCCAATTTTGACGATCCTCGGTCCGCAGCCGACATGGTATGACCAGCTCGGTATTGTCCAGCAGCGCCGTGGAAACCGCTCCGTGAACAATGCTCCGCGCAATATCTATCGCACCGCGGATGATCGGTGGGTGGCGATTTCCACTTCCGCGCAGAATGTCGCCGAACGGGTGATGCGCCTAGTCGGCCGGCCGGAAATCATTAATGAGCCGTGGTTTGCTTCGGGAGCCAAGCGAGCCGAACACGCGGATGAACTGGACAGCGCCGTTGGATCGTGGATCGCGAAACGGTCACTGGGCGAAGTGATGGAGCGGTTCGCAGAAGCGGAAGCTGCCGCTGCTCCCATTTACGATATACGAGACCTGTTGGAAGATCCTCAGTATCAGGCGTTGGATTCAATCACCACGGTGCAGGACCCTGACTTGGGACCATTGAAGATGCAAAACGTGATGTTCCGCTTATCCGACACTCCCGGCGCGATTCGCAGCACTGGGCGCGCCAAGGGCAGTGACAACGAATCTGTGTATCGCGAATTGCTGGGATTAGATCGCGCGTGCCTCAACGAACTCGCGACGAAAGGCGTCATTTGACCCCTCGGCCCAGCTTGTGTCGCTCCTACCTGTTTGCGCCCGGGAACAATCAGCGGCTGATCGATAAGGCATTCGATGCTGGCGCCGATGCTGTCGTGCTGGATCTCGAGGACAGCGTAGCTCTCGATAGGAAAGAACAAGCCCGAGACATGGTTGCAGCCGCGGTGCGGCGGCGCCAGAAAGGAGACGGTCCGCGCATTTTCGTCCGGATCAACGGGGTTTCAACTGCCTTTTGGCAGGATGATGTGCGCCAGGTCGCGACGTGGTCTATCGACGGCATCCGGTTGCCAAAAGCCGAATCGGCCGCGCAAATCGCCAAGCTCGATCATGCGATTTCCGAAGCGGAGCTCCAGGCGGGCATGCCCAACGGCTCAATCAGCATTGTCCCCACAATTGAGAGCGCCGTCGGCGTGATGTGCGCCGAGGAGATCGCACGCCATTTAAGAATCGAAGCAATCTGCTTCGGCGCCAGCGATTTTGCATGTGACATGGGGTCGGACCCGGATCCGACAGGCCTTCAAACGCTTTACGCAGAATCGCGATTGGCACTGGTTTCCCGGGCAACGGGAATACGACCTCCCATAGCGTCGGTCTATTTGCCGATCAGCGACCTGAAGGGATTGTGCGCTTCGTCGGTGGCCGCGCGCAGGCTGGGCTTTTTCGGCCGCTCATGTATCCACCCGGCTCAGATTCCCATCATTCACGAAGTGTTCACACCGTCCCCAAAAGACGTCGCCGAGGCAAACGCTATTCTCGAGAGCTTCCACAAGGCCCTTTCGAAGGGCACCGGCGCGTTCTTAATGGACGACGGCCGGTTTGTCGACCAAACCGTGGTGCGGCGGGCGCGCGAAATCATCGCGCTCTCCGAGCGTGTGACGCGGCCAAAAAACTCGGGGGCGAGATAATGCCCGAGAAGGTCTCATTTCGGAAATTGCTGGACGCAAAAATCTACGATTTGGCTCAACCGCTTCACTCCGAAACTCCGGTTTCGCCGAATCACCCCGGCTTCCGAATGGCATTGCTCCGGCGTCATGGAGACGTGGTCCGCGCGGATGAGAGTTCTTCGTCTAACGAGCTCCTGGTGATGGGCGGGCACAGCGGCACGCACATCGACGCGCTCTGCCACGTATCTCACAAGGGATTGCTCTATGGCGGAGAGGATGCCTATAAAGCACAGACTGGAGGATCCTTTAAAGTTCTCGGGGCCGAGACGATTCCGATCATCTTCTGCCGGGGGGTTATGCTCGATATTCCCGATCTGATGGGCATCCCAGTTTTGGAGCCGGGGATGCCCATTACGGCAGAGCATCTTTGGTCAGCGTGCAAAAAGCAACGGACAGAAGTGGGGCCAGGAGACGCCGTCTTGATTCGATCGGGCTGGCCAGCGCACTTCAAGAATTTGGACACATTCGTCGGGCTGACTGGCGGAGCCCCGGGGCCGGATGAGAGTGCCGCCGAGTGGCTCGCGGAACGCCGCATTCGCGTGACCGGCGCGGAGACGATCGCCTACGAATGCATTCGTCCAGGAAAGGGGCACTCTCTTCTTCCGGTGCATCGGCGACTGCTGGTTGAAGGCGGAATAAACATCATCGAGGTCTTGGACCTTTCGAAATTAAGCGAGGACAAGGTCTTCGAATTCCTGTTCATCGTGGCCCCCCTAAAAGTTGTTGGCGCAACGGGCGTTCCGGTAAGGCCGATCGGGGTGATTTTGTGATAGAAACCCCGACTTACTTGCAACGTCTTAGCGAATTTGCCGCTGACCTCAGCTTCTCTTCTTTACCTGTGGCAGTTACAAGCTGCGTGAAGGAACACATGCTCGACACTGTGGGCGTTTGCCTTGCTGCCACCCGCATTGATACAAGCCAGATGGCGATTCGGTTGGCGGCGAGCTGGGGCGGCCCGGAAGAATCGGGCACTTTCGGAACCAACGCCCGCTTCCCGGCGGCAGCAGCCGCATTCGTCAACGGCACACTTGCCCATTCCCTGGATTTCGATGACACACACTTGCCTTCCGTGCTCCATCCAAGTGCTTCGATTGTCCCTGCCGCCCTCGCGGTCGGTGAGGCTGTAGGAGCGACGGGAAGGGAAGTGATCGCAGCGATGGTGGCGGGGTATGAGATCTGCATACGAGCGGCGATGGCTGCATATGACCAGAGTCTTGGCAATTCGATCTTCTACGAACGGGGTTGGCACGCAACCTCCATCTGTGGGACGCTCGGCGCTAGCGTTGCAGCCGCGAAGCTGTATGGCCTGGATGCCAATAAAATTGGAAATGCTCTGGGCATTGCCGTATCAATGGCCTCCGGAGTTATCGAGGCGAATCGAGCGGGAGGCTCAGTCAAAAGGCTCCACTGCGGCTGGGCGGCGCATGCGGGGATTGTAGCGGCGCAAGCGGCGCGAGTGGGCTTTTCCGGGCCGGCGTCGGCATTTGAAGGACGATTCGGTTTCTATCAGGCGTTCTGCAGTGGCCATTTTTGCGGACACGAACTTACCCAAGAACTAGGAAAGCAATGGGCCATACTACGAGTTTTCTACAAACCGTATCCCGCAAATCACTTCACTCATGCAGCGATTGATGCCTCCCTGAAACTGCGCAATAGGGTAGCGATCGAGGACATCGACAACATTGAGGTCGGAGTTGCATCGCCGACGCTCCGGACGATCGCTGAACCAGCGGAGGAAAAGGTGCGGCCGCGATCCGGATATCACGCACAGTTCAGCGGCCCTTTTGCAGTTGCCGCGGCATTTATGGGTGGAGGGGGACTCGGCGTGTGGCTTGATGATTTTACCGACGAAAAGGCAGCCGACCCGCGCTACATCCAGCTTGCCTCCAAGGTCACGTACATGCCGAATTCCGAGTGTGACGCTATTTTCCCGAATCAATTTCCGGCCGTTTTGCGATTGAAGACGCGGTCCAGGGAAGTGTTCGAGGAGAAGGTGCTGGCAAACCGAGGTGGCCCGGAAAATCCACTAACCGCGGACGAATTGAGAATCAAGTTTATGGCGAACAGCACTCGCCTGATTTCCGAGAAAAGGGCCCTGGAGCTCGCGGACAACATCCTAAGAATAGAGGACCGCCCGGTCCGCGAACTTTCGGCATCCTGCAACAGCCTTAGCATTGTGGAAAAGGGCTTGTAAGTTCGTCAAAAGGAGAGACAGATGAAGCGATGCGACCTTGCAATCTTGAATGGCATCGTTGTATTTCCGAATCTTGGCCCTGTGCGCGCAGACATTGGCATCACAAACGGAGTGATATCGCAAATAGCCGACTCTCTATCGGCATCTCAGGCCGATGAGGTTATTGACGCGGGTGGAAAATATTTGCTTCCTGGCGCGGTCGACTCGCACTTCCATGTCGGCATCTACCGGTCGCATAGTGTTGATGCGCGTTCAGAATCGTTATCGGCCGTTTCGGGCGGCGTGACCACGATCCTCAGCTATTTTCGGACCGGACATCATTACCTGAACAAGGTTGGGCCCTACAAAGAGATCTTCCCGGAAGTGCTCAGCCTCTCCCAAGGGAATTTTTGGTGCGATTACGCCTACCATATCGCCCCCATGACGGCATCGCAACTGGATGAAGTGAAATGGCTCGTGGCCCAAGGCGTAGCTTCCTTCAAGTTCTACATGTTTTATAAGGGACTCAATCTCTCGGCTGACTCGACGGCCGGCAAAGACTACACCATGGCCGACGACTACGATCTGGGACATCTCTACGAATTGATGGTGAGGGTGGCAGAGGCCGGAGAATCGCAGCCATTTCGGGTTTCGCTCAGCTTGCACTGTGAAAATTCCGAACTGATCCGAGTTTTCATTGCGCGTGTGAAAAAACAAAACCTGTCAGGACTGGAAGCTTACAGCAAGGCCCGCCCGCCTCTCACCGAGAGCCTCTCGATCGAGGAAGCGGGAGTCCTGGCGAAATCGACCCGTTGCCCAGTGAACCTGTTGCACCTGTCGAGCAAGGATGCGATGGAGTCGGCGATTGATGTGCGGCGGAGAAATCCGGAGCGAGACATTATTCTTGAGACAACTCTCCATCATCTCGCGCTTTCCTATGAGAACGCCCACGGCTTTACAGGCAAGGTGAATCCTCCTATCCGCAGTATGAATGACCAGGAGGCTCTCTGGAAAGCGGTGCTGGACGGGGAAGTCGATACTGTCGTCAGCGACCACGCTTGTTGTCTCGAGGAAACGAAACAAGACCTATGGTCGGCTCTCCCGGGTTTCGGCGGAACATCGCTGCTTTATCCAGTCCTGTTATCTGAAGGAGTGCGTAAGAGAGGTCTTTCGCTGTCGCGAGCTGTAGAACTAGCGTCGACCAACCCGTCGCGCCATTATGGGCTTTATCCGAAGAAAGGGACCATCGCAATCGGAAGTGACGCCGACCTAGCCCTTTGCGATATGGAAAAAACTCAGGCGGTGACAACGGAAGGCCTGCACTCGGCTCAGAACTTCACGCCGTTCAGCGGTCTTTCTCTGACAGGCTGGCCGGTAACAACCATTCTTCGAGGAAAGATCGTTTTCCGTGACGACGAAATCCAGGGTTCCCCATCGGGCGAGTTCGTTCGCAGGACCGGGACGTTGGTTTCATCTCCTGCCGCACCGAAAGAGAAGACTGGCGAGCGGTTGCTCGCTGAAAAGGGCTGATGAGGGAAGCGTCAATTCACAAAGAAGAGGTTCCTGCCGCGGATTCTCCACTTCGGGCGGATTCTCGGGTCCGCTGGCGAATTCTGGCTTTGCTGTTCCTCATAAGCATGGTCACGTATCTCGATCGGGTCAATGTTTCCATCGCGGCGCAGCAGATGATGGCCGCCTACAGCTTGAGCGGTGTGCAGATGGGAAAAATCTTCAGTGCGTTCATTTTGGCATACGCGCTGTTTCAGGTCCCAGGAGGGTGGCTGGCAGATAAGTTTGGGCCTCGCATCGTATTGGCCGGGGCGGTTACATGGTGGTCCGCTTTTACGGCGCTGACCGCTGCGGCAGTGCACTTTTTCTCTTTTTCGTCGCTTCCAGCCGTCTCGTCTTTAGTGTTGGTTCGCTTCGGTTTGGGGATGGGAGAAGCGGCAGCATGGCCAAACTTCAATCGGACCATTGCCAGCTGGATGGCCCCGCGAGACCGCGCGTTTGCGAGCAGTGTGCCTCTGGCAGGTGGAGGATTGGGCGCAACTCTTACGCCGCCATTCATCGCCTGGCTGATGGTCAAGTACGGTTGGCAGCTGTCGTTCTATGTCTCCGCCGCGATAGGCTTGTCAGTGGCGGCTCTTTGGCTTCGGTACTCGCGCGACCGGCCGGAAGACCACCCGGCCGTGAACGCCGAAGAGTTGGACCTGATTCAGGGCGTCGAACAGTCAACTCCCCGCACCGCCTCCCAAGGAACCATCCAAGTACCCTGGCGTGCGATTCTGCTTGAGCCAAATGTCTGGCTTCTCGCCGTCATAAATGCGACTTGCGGATATGTGGCGTACATTTATCTCACCTGGTTTTTTACGTACCTCATCGAGGCCCGGCATTTGACGCTGGTCCGCGGCTCAATTTACACAACAGGCCCATTTCTCGCGATCACTTGTCTGACGCCGCTCGGTGGAAAGCTGGGCGACCGGGCGACACGTCTCTATGGCAAACCGTTTGGCAGAAAATTGATTGGCATGGGCGGTATGCTTATCGCGGGCAGCGCTCTTTTTCTGGGAGCCAGAGAGTCCAATATCAATATTGCCATTCTGGGATTATCGCTCGGAGCCGGCGCTGTCTTCTTTTCCTTCAGTGCGCAGTGGGCTGTGACAATCGATATAACTCGAGAGTATGCGGGGACCGTTTCAGGGATCATGAATTTCGTGGGTAACCTGGGAGGAATGGTTTCGCCAGTCCTTATGCCGCTGCTAGCGTATAAGCTGGGCTGGACGCCTGCGTTGGAGATCGCATCGGGAGTGATTATCGCGGGAAGTATGCTATGGATTCCGTTGCGTCCTGAAAGACCCATCTACATCGCGGATGTCCAAGTCCCCTCGGTCGCCATCGACGGCTAAGAATTCAACATTTCTGACGTAAGGACCTAGCTGCCACCGTTTCGCTTCTTTGCCAGCGATCTCTGGGGCTCCTTTCGTCGCCCGTCAAATGCCCAGGAAGCCTCGGGATGGTCCCTTCGCAGGTGAACTGTAAAAGAGAAGATATCGCTCCGATAGTGAGTCTGGACGCGATCGACTGGGGTTCCGTCGTCGGTATAAACTACACGATCCACCGAAAGCAACGGAGCGCCAACACGGACGGCGAGAACCCGTGCAGCCTCCGTATCGGCCAGTGAAGCCCGGATGCTCTGCCGCGCTTCCATCAAGGGGATGTGAAGCTTCTCCTGAAGCACCTGCGTGACCGATCCCTTCCAATCAGACCTCGCAAGCTGCTGGCCGATCTCTCGGGGCAGATCATTGACCACGAGACAGAATGGCTCGTTGCGGTAGGAGCGAACGCGAGTACATCGAACAAGAGAAGCTCCTGTCGGCACCTGCAGCAGCCTTGCTTCTTCGGCAGAAGCTGTGATCTGGGAGATACGAAGGACCCGGACGGAAGTCATCCGTACTATTGACATAAGATCTTCTAGCGATCCTTCCAGCTGTAGAGTGCTTGTGAACGGCCGTCTCTCGTTAACGAAAGTGCCCCGGCCGGCCTCTCTCCTTATCAAATTTTCGGCTTCCAGCTTAGATAGCGCCTGGCGCACCGTGATACGGCTGACACCATACTGGCTGCCAAGTTCGGCTTCCGTTGGGAGTTGCTGGCCCGCTTCTAGATTTCCCGATTGAATCTTCTCAGTCAAGATTGTCTGCAGTTGGTAGTAAAGAGGGACCTGATCCGAAACAAAATGTAAATCTCGACCATTCGTTTTTGCCGACGCACTCATTAATTACCTTTACCTCCCGATGCTCACTTCCGCAACGACGTTGGGAAAGCGCGCATGTATGTTTATTTCTCCACATTCAAACAAAATCCGCATGAATGTGGCTCCGGTCGGAAAGATTTTCTAACCTCTCAAGGAAAAACAGGACCTGCCTTGTTCTTAGTCGGTCCACTGCGCCGAAGAGGCGCCTTCCTGATCCACGGTCTCCACTACTCCTAATTCGACTTCAGACTGAGTTCGTCTGCCTACACACGCAGTCTCATCCTGCCCGCATCGCGTTTCCCCCGCAAATGGCCGGGCCGAGCGCGATGCAAAAGGTCTTATTTATATAATTATGCTATATGGGCTACCAAGAAGTAAACCCCCTCTTGATCGAAACGCCCCATTTGCCAGCCCAAAACTCCGGGCCATAAACCGAAAAGTTTATAATGCATCCATAATCCACCTTGATTCTAAAGGGGCCAAATCAATCCGCCGTCGGTGGTCCACATATCCTCGATCGATTCGAAGCGCAGCTCGTAAAAGAACTCGAGAATATCGGCGCCGAAATGGACCGGATGAAGAAACGCAAGGCAGAGCTTGACCTCCAGATACGGAACCTCACTGACGGGCTCTCCATGGGGATTCATTCGCCGGCCGTGATGGGGGATATCGCCAAGCGCGAGAGGGAGTCTCTGAAATCTCGAACCGGCTATTGTCCTCCCGGCCCGAGTCAATTCATTCGAAGATCACCAAGCTGCGAGAAACTGCGATGGTTCGGATGCGCCACCTGCGCACGCACCCCAATAGCGACACGGCGATAACGCGGGCTCACCTTGTGAAGCACGTAGAGAGCATCGTGATGGAGCCGGACGGGAAAGCCCACATAGCTTCGGGGAAGTGGAACTTGCTGGGGGACCGACGTTGGGAGTGGTGCCGAGGGGCAGAGTTGAACTGCCTACGCCGGCCTTTTCAGGGCCGCGCTCTACCGGTGAGCTACCTCGGCACGGGATACTAAAGATTGTAAGGAAAAATTGCGGAGCCGCAAAGGGAAAGACGTTACACGGGAAAGCCTACTTTCATCGACTCGTCGAATTCCCGCATCCAATCCTTTTTCTTCAGCACTTCGCGCGGCTTGGATCCATCCGGCGGGCCCACGATCCCATCCTTCTCCATCAGATCGATGAGACGCGCGGCGCGGCCATAGCCCACGCGCAGGCGCCGCTGCAGGGTGGAAGTGGAAGCGCGTCCAGCCTCGCATACCACGCGCACGGCATCCTGGTAGAGATCGTCGTCCACTGCCTCGCCGCCCTCACCGCCTTCGCCCTCGAAGCCCGCGGCGTTCTCATCCTTGGGCGGCTTGAGAATTTCCTCGTTGTAAATGGCTTTGGCCTGCTCGCGCCAGAAGTCGCACACCGCCTCCACTTCCACTTCGCCCACATAGGGCCCATGGATGCGGTGCAGGCGCGAAGACCCCGCCGGCAAGTATAGGCTGTCGCCTTTGCCCAGCAGCGATTCCGAGCCGTTGGTGTCGAGAATCGTCCGCGAGTCCACCTTGCTGGCCACGCGGAACGAAATGCGGGCAGGGAAGTTGGCCTTGATCAAGCCCGTAATCACGTCGACCGAAGGCCGCTGCGTGGCCAGGATCAGGTGAATGCCCACGGCGCGCGCCATCTGTGCCAGGCGCGTAATGGACTCCTCCACGCCGTTGGTATCCACCATCATCAGGTCGGCCAGTTCGTCGATCACGATCACCAGGTAGGGAAGCGGATGGTGCTCTTCCTCGTCGGCATTATCAAACAGCGAGAGCGATTGCGGCTTATCGAACGTCTTGTTGTACTGGTCGATGTTCCGCACGCCGCGCTGCGCCAGCAGTTTCAGCCGCCGCTCCATTTCCCGCGTGGCGTTGCGCAGCACGTTGGCCGCCACCTTCGCGTCGGTCACCACCGGCGTGAACAAGTGCGGAATATCCGCATAAAGACCCAGTTCCAGCCGCTTCGGATCGATCAAAATCAGCTTCATTTCGTCCGGCGTCGAGCTGATAGAGCATCCCCATCAGCATCGAATTGATGAACACGCTCTTGCCGGTTCCCGTCGATCCCGCGATCAGCAGGTGCGGCATCTGCGTCAGGTCCGCTGCGCGGATGCGCCCGATAAGATCCTTGCCCAGCGGAAGCACCAGCTTCGAAGAAGATTGCGCGAATTCCGGCGACTCGATCACATCGCGCAGCGCGATGGTCTCCCGCCGCGCGTTGGGCACTTCGATGCCTACGGTCGATTTCCCGGGAATGCGCTCGATCAGAATGGACTCCGCGCGCAGCGCCAGGCAAAGGTCCTCGGCAAGCCCGGTAATCCGGCTGTACTTGATTCCCGCCTCGGGCTTGAATTCAAACGTCGTAACCACCGGCCCTGGATTGATCTGCGTAATCCGGCCCGCCACGCCAAACTCCCCGCACTTCTGTTCGATGGCGCGGGCGCATTCCTTCAGTTCGCTCTCGTCCATCTTCTCGCCGCGCTCGGCCATGCGCAGCAGTTCGGTCGAGGGCAGCTTGAAATTGGTTTTCCCGCGCGTGATTTTCGCCGCCGCTGGTGTTTTTTCGGAGCCTGGGCAATCTCAGGCTCGTGGAACTGGATCACAGCGGGTCCATGCTCGGCAAGGTTCGGCTCGGCTGGCACGGCGGGAGGTTCTTCCTCCGCCTGTTCTTCGGCCGCTCCTGGCTGCGGAGGAGACGCGTTGCTGCTTCACGGGAGGCCGCCCCGCAATCTTGATCTCTTCGACGCGCTTGCGAAGCTGTTCGGACTCGCGCTCGTCGCTCCAATCCTTCACGCTGCGCGATCATCTTTCCGATATAGCCCTCGGCGGACATCGGCTTCTTCATCCAGTCCATCACCATCCGAAATGAGAAAGTCGTGGTAAGCAGCACGGAGGTTGTCAGCAGCATGAGCGACACAAGATTGGCGCCTACCGGGTTGAACCCCGCTCGCAAGCCTTCCGCCGCCGCGGTTCCCAGCAGTCCGCCCGCAGGCAAAGCCCCTCGCACGCCGGGCATATGAATGAGAGACAATTCCGCGGAGAGGGAAATCGAGCAGCACCACGCCGCCCACCAGCTTCGTGACCGGGGCGTCCACATTCTGGCTGCGAAACCACCGCATCGATGACCGCAAACATCCCCACCGGAAACAAAAAGGCCGAAAACCCGCAGAACTGGAAGAACAGGTCCGCCAGGTGCGCTCCCACCGGGCCAATCCAATTGCGCGCCTGGCCCGCCGAAGGCAGCGGGGAGGAGACGTTGAAACGAAGGATCATGGGGCGAGTACGAGAGCAGGCTCAAGGCCAGCAACACGGCCATGCTCAGGCCCACAAAGCCAATCATCTCGTTGAAGCGCTTGTTTTCAGTCGGTGAAAGGATGCGCACGACTTCTCCTTGCCCTGACGAAAGCCGCTGCGGCGTCCGTAGAGTGTATCTTGACGTCTCCAATGCCGCTACCGGAGTTTCGGCACGCACGGAAAATTTGTAAGGGGAAGGCTCCCGCTCAAGCCTGGGCGGAGATTGGCGATGGTTGAACCTTTTTTCGAAGGAGTCGTCCGGCCAATAACCTACTCAGACTCACTAACGTGGATGGCGCGGGCGCTGTTCGCGCGGAGTCCACAGGGAGGAACGCGAGTACGCGAAGGACTATATCAAACGAGAAGCCGGGAGTAAATAACGAAGTTAGGATGAATGTGTTCCAGAACTACGACACCGCCGTAGCGTAGAGGGCGACCTCGGCGAAGCTTGGAATTCGCTCCTGTTTTTGAAGCCGCACTATCCGCCTGCGAGCCTTGAGGCCCAGATCAACACAGCCGCTCCAACAATAATTCGATAAACCGCAAACGGCGCAAATCCCCGCCTCCTCACCCAAGCCATGAACCACGCCACCGATCCATAGGCGACGATGAAGGAAACCACAAAACCGATGGCCAGCACAATCCATCCGTGCGCATCGATCTGTCCCACGCCAATAGGGTTCTCCTCTCCCTTGCCTCGCAGCGATTTAAGCAGGTCGTAGACTGTCGCCACAGCCATCGTGGGCATCGAAAGAAAGAACGAAAATTCCAGCGCCGAAGCCCGCGACATCCCCGCCACCTGCCCCGCCGCGATCGTGGACATCGACCGCGACGTTCCCGGAAACACCGCCGAAAGTATCTGGCAAGCCCCGATCCAGACCGCCTGCGAAAGGCTCATCTCCTCCATGTGCCAGACCTTGATCGGACTGCCCGGTGCCGGACGGCCCCGCCTTCTCCCACTTCGCTTTCGACCCATCGATGATCCACATCACGATCCCGCCGATCAGCAGGGCCGCCCCGATGATATGCAGGCTCTCCAGATGCGCGCCGATAACTTTTGTCAGCAGAAAGGCAGGGATCGCCGTAACCACAAACGCGATGATCGTCAGGCTCAGCGGATGGGTGAGCAACGTCCGGTCCCCGCCCTCGCCCTGCGGAAACGTGCTCAGAAATTTCGCGATGCGCTCGCGAAAATAAATTGGCAGGCACAGGATGGCGCCTAGCTGAATCACGATCGTGTACATCTTCCAGTAGGGATCGGAAAGGCTCACATGCATGAGCGCTTCGGCAATGCGCAGATGCGCCGTCGAGCTGACCGGCAGGAATTCAGTCAATCCTTCGACCACACCTAAGACGAGCGAGAGCAGGTAATCGTTCAAGACTTCTCCAAGGAATATCGGATTTGAAGGCCCGGATTTAAGGGTGCCCGGGTTTTTGAGGTTGTGCAACTGCACCGCTACGCTCCCGCTGACTTGACTAAGGATTTCGCATCGTGTGAGGCGTCGCGTCCGCCCGGATAATAGTTTTTTCGGATGCCACGCTTACGATATCCGCGCCTCTCCCAGAAGGCAATCGCGGCGTCATTGTCTGTTGCCGTTTCCAGCCACACCTCGCGAACCTTGCGCAGCGCGAGCCGCTCCTCGACCGCCTCAAGAAGAGCCGAGGCTATGCCGTGCCTCCGGTAAGCCTCCAGAACGTCCATGGTGATTACATACCCGAGGCCTCCTTCGCCCGCCGCCAGGCAGAAGCCGGCCACCTTGCCTTCCGCCTCCGCCACCACGCACTCCACCCCGCGAAACCGCATGTACTGGCGCAGTTCCGGCGTGAATAGGCGATTTCAGGGTCGTAACACGCCTGGTCGATCTCGTATAACGTCTCGAAATCGTCCGGCCGATAGGCTCGCAGCTTGAATATCACAGTAGGGATCAGGAAAAGTGAACCCGGCATTACAAATCAACTGCCACGCAATCGGTTGTTCGGCGAAAGCATGAAGGGTTCGGTGGCGCAGGTTTTCCGGGTGCCCGACTCTTCGCTTTTAAGGGTCGGGGTTTTGACGTTCTGCATCCCGGAGCTTTCCAGCTCTCACCGGCCTTATGTCGCCTACACCTCTAAAATCACCGGCAAAATCAGCGGCCGCTTGGAGGTCTGCTTGTTCAGGTAGCGCTTCAGTTCCACGCGGATCTTTTCCTTGATCACGCTCCAGTCCATTTTCTCCTCGGGAGTGGACTGCTCGATCGTCCGCAGGATCACCTCGCGCGCCTTGGCCAGGATCTGCTGCCCGTCCTCGCTCGGCAGGAAGCCGCGCGTCACGATTTCCGGCGGCGTTCGATCCGGCCGGTGTGCTTGTCGATCGCGACGATCGGCACCACCACGCCATCCTCGCTCAGGTGCCGCCGGTCGCGGATCACTACGTCCTCGATCTCCTCGAGCGATCCCGAATCCACGCAAACGCGCCCCGCCGGCACCGGCTCGCGCTGGTACGCTCCGCCGTCCGCCGTGAATTCGACCGGGTGGCCGCTTTCGAGCAGAAAAATCTCTCCGGACACAGCGCCCACCTGCTCGCGCCAGCGCCGCATGCCTGAAAAGATGCCGGTACTCGCCGTGCAGCGGAACGAAATATTTCGGCCGCACCAGCTGCAGCAGGATTTTCATTTCCTCCTGGCTGGCGTGTCCCGATACGTGAATCGGCGCGGAACGTCCTGCCTTCGTAATACACCAGCACGCGCCGGCGGAAAAAGTGGTCGATCATCCGGAAAATTGCCTTCTCGTTTCCGGGGATCAGCCGCGAAGACAGAATGACGGTATCGTTCTCCGCAATGCTGATCAGCCGATGATTGTCCACCGAAACGCGCGAAAGCGCGGACATCGGCTCCGCCTGCGTCCCGCTCGCCAGCACCACCAGCTTTCTCCGGTCAAATCCGCGGATATCCTGCGGCCGCACCACGCTTCCGTCGGGGATGCGCAGCTTTCCCAGATCCGTGGGCGATCTCGATGTTGTCCACCATGCTGCGGCCCGACGAATCCCGATCTTGCGGCCCACCGACCGCGCCACATCGATCACCTGCTGAATGCGATGAACCGAGCTGGAAAAGCAGGAGACCACCACTCGCTCCGGCGCGGCGCGGAAAAGCTCCTCCAGCCTCACGACCACCGCCTTCTCGGACGGCGTGAAACCCGGGCGCTCCACGTTGGTGCTGTCGCTGAAAGAGCGCCAGCACGCCTTCCTGTCCGTATCGCGCAAAGGCGTGCAGATCGAAAGGCTTGCCGTCCACCGGGGTGGGGTCGATCTTGAAGTCGCCGGTGTGAATGATCACGCCGACCGGCGTCCGTACCGCCAGCGCCACGCAATCGATGGTGCTGTGCGTTACGTGCAGATACTCAATTTGAAACGGGCCGAGCTGCGTCGTGTCGCCCGGCAGCAACTTCGTGCAGCTTGGCCGAATCGAGCAGCCCGTGTTCTTCCAGCTTCTTGCGCACCAGCGCCATGGTGAACTGCGTTCCGTAAACCGGAACGTTGAGGTCGCCGAGAATGTAGGGGATCGCCCCGATATGGTCTTCGTGCGCGTGCGTGAGGACGATCGCGCGCACCATCCGCTTGTTTTGCTTCAGATAGGTGATGTCGGGGATCACGATGTCGACCCCCAGCAGCTCCTGCTCGGGGAACATCAGCCCCGCGTCGATCACCAGAATGTCGTCGCCCGTGCGTAGCGCGAGCATGTTCATTCCGAACTCGCCCAGTCCGCCGAGCGGAATGGCCCATAAAGAAGATGTGCTCAAGTGTGTTTTCTCGGTTTCTCGCTGAACCTGCGCAAAGAAGGATCCAACGGATGAGCTACGATCCTGACGAGGTCAGGGTAAAAGAGGGCACCGCATTGTCCTTATTGTCCTTGTGTGCCTTCGGGTCATCGTACCACACCTCCTCTGCGACCCCACCCGCTACATGGTGGCATCTAGCCATACCTAAGGGAAATCGTGTATTGCGGCAAGTCGCTGATTAAGGTTTTCTTGGTAGCTGACTTACGGATTAGTTTTGCCCGAATAAGTGGACTCCCGTCGCGTTGGCTTTGTTGGCTGCTGAGCCTTAGCGCAGGCCCCGTATGTCTGGGTCGGGCCGCCCGAGTTCATCGCCAAGGGCAGTTGGCGGAGGTAAGAAAACGAAAATGAACATGCTCTGTCAAGTTAGGCCGCCTCAATCTGTCTATGCGATGCGGCCATTCCTTTCAATTCGCGTCCGTGCGAATAACGTGCACCTGCTCACGCTGGTCTCGGAAGAGTCTCAAAACGAAAAGCCGGGTGACGAGCGCGCCTCAGCCCCGGCCCCCGCGCTGCGCGTTCTCATCGCCGACGACCACGAAGCCGTTCGCCGCGGCCTGCGCTCGGCCATTTGGGGAGCCGGCTGGCAGGTTTGCGGGGAAGCCACCAATGGAAGGGAAGCCATTGCCAAGGTCCGCGAACTGGAACCCGACGTAGTGATTTTGGACGTCAGCATGCCCGTCATGGGCGGTCTCGAAGCGGCCCCGGAAATCTTGAAATCTTCCCCCGGCACAAAAGTTGTCGCCTTCACCATGCACGAGTCCCAGCAGATCCGGAACGAAATGGCCAGAATCGGAGTTCACGGACTGGCGATCAAATCAGCGCCCTTATCCAACTTGCTCGATACCATCAAATCCGTAGCGTCGAAAGACAGGGAGGTTTGACATGCCCAATATTCTCGAAGCGCAAGACGATATTCGAAAGACCAATCCTAGGAGGCTGGGAATGAGTTTGTTGCGGATCGTAGTTGCCGATGACCATGACCTGATGCGGCGCGGGCTGAAGGCCATGCTCGAAACGCATCCGGGATGGGAAATCTGCGGGGAGGCCCACACCGGAACCGAAGCGGTTGCCAAAGTGCAAGAGTTGAAGCCGCACGTAGCGATTCTGGATATCAGCATGCCGGAAATGGACGGCCTCGAGGCCGCCCGCCAGATCCGTCAAACCTCGCCCAAAACCGAAATCCTCGTTCTGTCCATGCACTATTCCGACCAGTTGATCCGTGAAATCCTCGAGGCCGGCATTCGCGGTTACGTGGTCAAGAGCGACTCCGACCGCGACCTCGTGCTCGCCGTCGAAGCCCTAGCGAATCACAAGCCCTTCTTCACGCCCCACGCCACCGAACTGATGCTGACGAATCTCGGCACCTCCGCGAGCGCATTAGCCAATGGCACCGAAACCCTCAAAGACCGCCTGACAACCCGCGAGCGCGAAATAATTCGCCTGATCTCCGAGGGCAATAGCAGCAAGGAAGTAGCCTCCACCCTCGGCATCAGTGTGAAAACGGCCGACACGCACCGCGCTAACATCATGCGCAAGCTCCAGGTCCACACGGTCAGCGACTTGGTCCGCTACGCTCTTCGCAACCAGATCATCGAACCCTGAGGAAAAGCTCGATCCAAGGCTGATCCAAGGTTCTTGATCGGAATTCCTGACTGGAGTTGTTGCCCGAGTATCGCAGTTTTGAGTGTACCCTCGTTCTTCCAAGGGTGGGTTCTCCTCTGGGGCCACGCGAATTGGAAGATTTCTTAGAGGTGGGCGGAGGCGCGAATCGCCTTAGGCTTGCAGGAGAGGTTACGGCTCGGCTATGCGCCGTTCTTGCCGTTGAGCAGTGATCCGATCACTTTTTCCAGCTCGCTGAAATGCGAAGTCTTAGGAAGGTAAGCGTCCGCTCCGGCCTGCACGGCCTCTTCCGCGATGCGAGCTGAATCATGCATCGAGAAGATCACGATTTTTGTGGCTGGCGCCCTTTTGCGAATTTCCCGAGCCGCTTCAATCCCATTCATCACCGGCATGCTCAGGTCCAGCACCACCATGTCCGGCTTGAGCTGCATAACCTTCTCGACCGCTTCCTTGCCGTTCTCGGCCTCACCGCAGACTTCCCACGGATGATGGCCGTCGAGAAGGGTCTTCATTCCGCTGCGCACAATTTCGTGGTCGTCCGCCAGTACGATTCGCGATGTCATTGCTTACCCGTGCGTGAAGATTGTGTTCAGTGAAAGCAGTATAGTATCAGCCGTTCCCGAGCGCCACTGGGTCACGCCACAAAGTTCCACCGCGTGTTCAATCTTGCATCCGCGATGAAAGCCTCTACTCAGCCCGTGTTCAAAGGCGCTCAGCCGGCCGCTTGTTACCTGCCGTTCAACGCCCGCCGGCAAACAATCGCGCGATCGCCACCAGCAGAACGGCCCCGACCGTCGCCGCGGCCAGGCTCCCCCAGAATCCCAGCGCCACAACACCCAGTCGCGTAAAAATCCACCCGCCCACCACCGCGCCGATCAGCCCCAGAACCACATCCACCACGCAGCCAAATCCTCTCCCGCGCGTCAGGTGGCCCGCGATCCATCCGGCAAGCAGCCCGATCACGATCCATGAGAAAAATCCCGGCGCCGTCACTCCCACGTATACGGCCTTCTGAAACGCGAACAGTACTAGCGGAACATGCGTCATGAACGTCGCTCCATGCGAGTTTATCTCTGGCAGAAAACGTATCCCAGCGTTTTGTAGACGAGCTTGGCGGCAAGAAAATCCGAGGCATGGTCGCCCGGCTGCGGCAGCAGCTCCACCACGTCCATGCCTACGATCGTCTTTTCCCTGGCCACCGCGCGAATCAGCGAAGTTACCTGATGCCAGTCGAGTCCGCCCGGCTCGGGCGTGCCCGTCGCCGGCACGATAGACGGATCGAATCCGTCCAGGTCCACGGTCAGATACACGTTGGGGCTCAGATCGGCCAGCACCTTCGCAATCCATCCGTCCAGCGGCGCGCGTATGATGTCCTTCGCCCAGTAAATTTTCGTCTTCAGCCGCGGAATCGCGTTCGCCTCCTCCACCGACAACGAACGAATTCCCACCTGCACCGCCGGGCAAACCTCCACCACGCGGCGCATCGCGCACGCGTGGCTCTCGGGATTCCCCTGATATTCCTCGCGCAGATCGGCGTGCGCGTCGATCTGAAGAACGCTCAGGTTGGTGTGTTTCCTGGCACAGGCCCTCACCAGTGGAGGCGTCAGCGAATGCTCGCCCCCCAGCCCCACCGGGAATTTCCCGTCTTCGAGAAATTCGCACTGCGCGGTAAAAATTTCGGCGATCACTTCGTCGAGCGTGCCATCCATCGTGTCGATGGCCGGCGCGGTCGCAATGCCCACCTCCTTATAAATCTCCGTGTCGAGCTCTTCGTCATAGAGTTCCATGTTGCGGCTGGCCGCGAGAATAGCGCCCGGGCCGTTGCGCGTGCCGTGTTCGTAGGTGGTCGTCCGTTCCAGCGGAATCGGAAAGATTACCGCGCGGGCCTTGTCGTACTGCGAATCTTCCTCCGAAAGGCCGCCGAAATTATCGGGCGGCATGGGGGCGTATCGAGTCATCGTCTATTCATGCTTTCCGGGGAATTTGAAATACCGCTTTCGTTTCTTCCACTTCTGTACTATCAATAGTGCGCGCACGCGCAACACGTGTGTTTTACGCCAGCCGAGCTGAATTACATTACCTGCGAGGACGCTGAATGGCAAAGAAAAAGGGTGTGACCGGAAGAATCCTTCACGACCCCATCGAAGATCGTCTCACTCCCATTTTCCCGCTCGATCTTTCGCGCATCCACACCGTCGACGAGATCGTCCGCTCCATGGGCCAGACCGCCTTCACCGCCCGCCAGATCGGAGATGCCGCCGATGTTCTCGAGGCCATGGCCCGCGACAAAGACTGCCTCGTCGTCATGACCCTCTCCGGCGCGATGACCGTCGGCAAGATGGGCCTCGTTTTCTGCGACCTTGTCGAAGCCGGCATCGTGAAAGCCATCGTTTCCACCGGCGCGCTCATGGCCCACGGCCTCGTCGAGGCCACCGGCCGCTCGCACTTCCGCTACAACCCGGACATGAACGACCGCGAACTCTTCGAGGCCGGCTACAACCGCGTCTACGATTCCCTCGAGCCCGAAGTGAACCTCGATGCCGTCGAAGAAGTGATGCAGCACATCTTAAGCGGCTGGGACGCGGAAGATGTCGTCTGCAGTTGGAAGATCAATCGCCGCATCGGCGAATACTTGATTCGCCACGCCAAAGGCCGCGGCATCCTGAAGACCTGCGCCGAGAAAAACGTCCCCGTGTTCGTCCCGGCCTTCACCGATTCCGAACTCGGCATCGATTTTGCCCTGCACAAGCGCCTCCGCAAAAAGCAGGGAAGGCCGCTGCTGCGCTTTGACCCCTACGAGGACTTCGAGCACTACGCCTCGACCATGCTCAACACGAATCGCATGGGAATTTTCACCATCGGCGGCGGCGTCCCCAGAAACTGGGCCCAGCAATTCGGAGTCTATGCGGAACTCCTGGCGCGCCGCGGCTACGAAAAAGTCCCGCTCAAGCGCTATAGCTACGGAGTCCGCATCTGCCCCGAGCCGGTAAACTGGGGCGGCCTCTCCGGCAGCACCTACACCGAAGCCGTTTCCTGGGGCAAGTTCATCCCCACAGAAGAAGGCGGCCGCTTCGCCGAAGTCCTGGACGACGCCACGGTGGCCCTCCCGCTGGTAGTAGGTGCCGTATTAGAGCGACTCGGCCACTTCAAAACCGCGCCCAAGCCCAAATCCAAAAAGCTCTGACTCAGCGCGCGGTCCTGGGAGCGCCAATCTCCCGATTGGCGGGTTTTCGAAGCAAGGGGTAAGGCTCGCGTTTGGCATAAAGGGACCCCCGGTCATCCCGAACGCAGTGAGGGATCTGCATTTTCCTTTTCCGGCGTGAGGGCACAGCTTCAGCGATGCCTCAAATGTCGCGCAAGAAAGCGGCTGCTAGCCGTTAAGCGAGTTTTTTTTCGTTGAAGGAGAATGCTAAAAGAGTCGCAATCACAACTATAGGGAACTAAACCTAACGCCCGCCCGACGCAGTTTTAAGCTCCACCCCGTCCCAGGCCTCGCCGACTTTCTTATGCTCCCCCAGCAACCCGCTCGACACGCGAATCTGCCCGCGGACAAACCGCTCGTGGTTCTCCTCGAGCTCCGCGGGAATGTACCGGTAATTCACCGTTACGCCAAAAGAAGCCTCCAACCCATAAGGCCGCACGTTCCCGGCCGGATTGATCCGTTCCAGCCGCGCTCCGTTCGAGAGGTGAAACGTCGCCACCTGGTCGTAGAGCTTCCCGTCCTTCCGCGCCTTGGTGAGATACGCAAGCGCCACCCGCTCGAGCGGCCCCGCCAGGACTTGCCGGTTAGCCAGAGGCTTCTCCAACAACTGAAAGAATGCCTCCGTCGGATCTTTCCGCTTGGCCGCCGCCGTCAATTCCCGCGCGTAATTGGCCAGCAATCGCGACAAACGCTCGGGAGTAAAGCCTTGCTCATTCTGCGAATCGTGCAGCGCTTTCGAGAAGCGCGGCAGGGGCGAAAGCGTGCTGTATGTCTTGATGTTCGGAAGCTCCGCGGCCAGCTCAGTCACTACCTGCTTGATCAGAAAATTGCCGAATGGAACGTTTCGCAGTCCCTTCAGGCAGTTGTTGATGGAATAAAATATGGCCGTATCCGCATCCTGCGGGTCGCGCACCGGAGCGTTGATGTCAAGCAACGGTTCCAATTCGCCGGTGAGCCCCTGTGACAGAGCCACCTCCACGAAAATAATCGGCTCGTCGGCCAGCGCCGGGTGAAAGAATGCAAAGCAGCGGCGGTCGGCCTCCAGTCTGCGCCGCAGGTCCGCCCATCCGTTGATCTCGTGCACCGATTCGTAGCGGATCAACTTCTCCAGAATCAGCGCGGATGTCTGCCAGCTGATGCGCTCCATGCGCAAGAAGCCACGGTTAAACCAGGACCGGAAAAGATGCCGCAGGTCCGTGTCCAGCGCATCGAAGTTCTTGCCGTTGCCGGAAGCATCGAGCAGATGCTCCCGCATCACTACCAGTGTTTCCGTGCCCCCGGGCGCCGTATTGATCCTGCGAAACAGTTCCTGCCGCGGTGCTTCCACGGCGGAGGAAAGGGCCGCCAGGGTTTTTGTCCCTGGTTTTCGCTCGTACTCGGCGGCGGCGCGCAACACGGTTGCCTCGTCGGGGGAAAACTCACGGCACAGCATTTCGAAAAAGGCCACGCGCTGCAGCGGGTTCATCTTGCGGTACGTGGTGATGATCTCTTGCGCGAGCGCGGTTTGCGATGCCTCGCCGCGCTCGGAAAGCAGGTGCTTGCACAGAAACCGCATGTCCGTGCCGCGCCGATCGCGCAGCGATTGCAGCAGGTTGGTGAGAAATCCCATTTTTATAGATTATACCGCAGCCTTGTTTAAGACCTGTGAACGGCAAGTAAAAGAGTGTCCTGACGCGCACCAGTACGCGCGCAAAACGGCCCGTTCCTCGCGATTCCAGCTCGCGCGGCCCATTTGGCCGGGAATCTGGTGGAACGCAGTAGCGAAGGAACAAAGCAGCGAAGGAACGAAGTCGCGAAAGAACGAAGGAAAAGGAAAGAAGTCGCGCACGATTAGCCCGGAATGAACATCCGCACCGCGGCAAGTCCCATGACCGCCGTGGCGATCCACCCAAGGATGATGATCGGCCGCCTCGCGGTGTATTCCCCCATTACGGACTTCTTCGACGCCAGCACGATAATCACCGCCATGAGCGGCACCGCCACCACTCCGTTAATGACCGCGCTCCAGAACAAGGCCCGCATGGGGCTGATCGGCGAATACTGAATGAATAGACCCGCGAGCACGCTGACGGCGATCACTCCATAAAATCCCCGCGCGTCGCCGGCCTTGCGTTCGAGGCCCCACTTCCAGCCCATCGCCTCGCAAAGAGCGTATCCCGCGGACCCCGCCAGCACCGGCACTCCGATCAGGCCGACTCCGAAGATTCCCAGCGCGAACAAAATATAGGCCAAATTTCCGGCCAGCGGCCGGAGCGCGGCAGCGGCCTTGGCGGCCGTGTCGATTTTGGTGATTCCCGCTGCGTGAAGAGTTACCGCGGTTGCCAGAATGATGCAGTAAGCGGCGATGTCCGAGTAGAACATGCCGCTCCAGGTGTCCCATTTGATGCGGCGAAGCTCCCCGCCTGCGCTGCGTGCATCCTGCAAGAGCGGCGTAGCGCCTTCTTCATCCATGTCTTCAACTTCTTCGGATGCCTGCCAGAAAAACAGGTACGGGCTGATCGTCGTGCCGAACACGCCGACCACCACGGCCGCGGTTTCCGAATTCGCCGTCAGTTTGGGCCACACCGTCCGCAGCGCCACCTCACGCCAGGGAACGTGAACCGTAAACAGTACCGCGGCGTAGGCCAGGAGCGAAAGTGTCAGCCACTTCAGGAAGAACACGTAACGGTGATATGGGACGAAGATTTGCAGCACCAGCGTCCCAAACACGAAGAATACCGTCATGAGATGCCGATTCACTCCGGAGATCAGTTCGCCCACTTCTCCCATCGCGGCTACGTCCGCCGCGATGTTCAGGGTATTGGCGATCAGCAGCAGCACCACCACCCCTTGAAGCACAACGGGCGGAAACGCGGACTTGATGTTCGCGGAAAGCCCTTTTCCTGTAACCCGGCCGATGCGCCCGCACATCGACTGGATCGCCGCCATCAACGGAAAGGCGAGCGCCATGGTCCACAGCATGTTGAGGCCGAATTCCGCGCCCGCCTGCGAGTAGGTGGCGATGCCGCTGGGATCGTCGTCCGCCACTCCCGTAATCAGCCCCGGCCCCACGCGCGCCAGCGGATGTTCCTTCAGGCGGGCCCAGAAGATACCGAGTGCACTCGCTTCATCTGATTGCTTATGCCCGTTTTGTAAGGATTGCATCGATAACCTGGCTGGAGGTATACAAGCAAATTAGACTAACATACGCTCCGGCACTGATAGCACTGATACGCCGCGATTCGCGATGTCAGCGAGTCAAACGGCGCGGAGAATAATAATGTTAACTAGATCGATGCGCAGCGAAACTCGAAATGAAATTGGAAGGCTGGCACTCCTATTCGCCATCGCCCTGGCTGCTGCCGCCGTTTGCCACGCGCAACGCCGCGCATCGCCCCCTGGGGAGCCGGGCGATACTCCCGAAGACGCGTATTACAAAGCCTGGGATCATACTCGCGATGCCGACAAGAAGACGAAGCTCGGCGAGCAGTTCGTGCAAAGTTATCCCGACAGCGCACGCAACCAGAAAATATACGATCAGATCGTCATGTTCTACGAAGGGAAGCAGGATTGGATTCACTTCTACGCAGCCTCGGACAAAGCCCTCGCGCAGTTTCCCGATGACGTCACGATTCTCGCCGTAACCGGCTGGGTGATCCCCTGCCTTTACACTGCGGACGACCCCGACGCGGATAAAAGACTCGAAAAAGCCGAGGCCTACGAAAAACATGCGCTCCAGCTGATCCCATCACTTGTAAAGGCGCCGGGCGCGAAACAGGCGGACTTTGAGTCCGTTCAGAAGGCCACCCTGGCCATGGCGCACAGCGGTCTCGGACTGGTTTACTTCCGCAAAACAAACTATCAGGAGTCAGTCGCCCAGCTCGAGGAGGCCACCCGCAACGCGGCATCGCCCGATCCCATTGCTTTCTATGCCTTGGGTGTCGGCCTCGAGCATCTGAATCGCTATGCTGAGGCTGCCGATGCCTACCAGAAGTGCAGCCAGACCCCCGGCGGTCCACAGGCCTCCTGCAAGGAATCCGCGGAACGGATGAATATCCAGGCCGCCGCCGCGAAGTGAGACGGGAACCAGGCAAGCCGCAACAGGTTCTCGGCCGCGTTTGTATTACAAACCCTTTGTATTACAAATCCGACGACAGTTTCGCCGGCGTTTTCGTTGACCAAAGCCGGTAGCCGCCCGCGAAGGCGTTGCTATTGGCGCCCAGGCGGGCCTTCGGGGGCAGCTTTTTAAGTTTCTTCGCGTTTCCGCCGCCCAGCACCACGTAATCCGGCTCCATCGCGGCAGTCAACTCCCGCACCACGCGGTCCACGTAACGCCGCCACTTCTTTTTCCCAAGGCGCTTCATCCCGCGCACGCCGAGGTAGTCCTCGTAGGTTTGGCCGTCCTTGTAAGGCAGGTGGGCGAGCTCCATGGGCTCGACGATTCCTTCCACGATCATCGCGGAACCCAGCCCCGTGCCCAGCCCGAGAAAAAGCATGCGGCCGCCCTTGTAGGAGCCGAGTGCCTGCATCGCGGCGTCGTTTATGATTTTTACGGGGCACCCGAAAGCCTTGGCGTAATCGAACGCCACCCATCCTTTGCCCAGATTGTGTGGCTCGCACAGGGGCTTGTTGTGCACCACGGGCCCGGGATATCCGATCGAGGCGGCGTCGTAGGCCCAGTCTTTGGCCGTCGACTTCACCCACGCGGCCATTTTCCGCGCCGTCATCTTCGGCCCTGAATCAACCTTCCGCGAAGTCCGCTGCCCGCTCGCCAGGATTTTGATGTGTGTGCCGCCCACGTCGACCACCAGGATTTTCTGAGCCATTCGCGCTCCTCTTTGGCCTCGGTTATGGAACGCATTCATTTTATTGAATCAATCCCTGTGGCGGAAGCCCGGCATCTTTGTATAATTGCACCGTACGATAAGGAACTGGATCATACCTCACCCCAGCATTGGCAGGTCCGGTTCCGGTAGATTGAATTGCCGATGACTTCATCGCCGCCCCAGAAGCTCGGAAAAGCGGCGGACCATCTTGCGAACGAGCGGACCTTTCTGGCTTGGATTCGCACCAGCATCAGCATCATCGTGTTCGGCTTCGTGGTGGCTAAATTTGGAATCACCCTGCGTGAGTTTCTCCGCGTGCAGGGAGGGGCCGCCCGCGAAAGCGGCATGTCGCTGCTGATCGGTGTGGCCTTCATGGCCATGGGCATTTTTATGTCGCTCGTCGCAACGATTCGATACCGAACCACCATGCGCCGGCTGGAGTCCGGCCAGTTCGAGCCGGCCGGCGCAATCGTGGTGGTCCTCGGCGTGATCGCCGCGCTGTTTGGAGTCATCCTGGCGGTTTATCTGATCTTCACGGCTCAAAAATTCTAACCTGATGAAAGGAGACTGAAAGGCTGATGCCCTCCCGAATTTGCTGTAAGCAGAACCACTCCACAAAATCCATTTCCATGCACGAGGCTGCCATCGCGCTCGCCGAAGGGCGCCCCATTGGCGTCTGCAAGAAATGCGGCGACAACCTCGAATACAGAATTGACCATGCCTATGCCGGCGACCCGACCGAAACCGAATACAGCTTTATCGTCACGCGAGCCGTGCGCTTGGGAACGCGCCTCGTCGACGCCGGCCATTTTGATCCCTTTCTCCTGGTTCTCCGCGACCTCGAAACCGGAAAACAGCAGATCCTTCCCACCTTCTGGTTCCACGGCCAGAGCAACGCGCAGCGCGCCGGCCTGTCTGCTCCGCTTCTGTCTCTGGCCGAATGGAAAAGGATGTTTAGCCAGCTCGACGCGGCGTTTCAGAGCATCGATGAGCGTATCCGGTTGCGCGCCTACGAACTCTACGAGCAGCGAGGCAGGCAGGAGGGTTTTGCGACGCAGGACTGGCTGCAGGCGGAGGCGGAGTTAACCGGATCCAAAGCCATGCGCGCCGCCGCATAGCGATTGCAAAAACGCAAGCGCGAATCGTTTCCAGGAACGAGCTGAAAATGCCGTACGGCCGCCCCGGGGGCTTTTTCCCTTGCTGCTGCAAGAGGCAGGTTGGCCCGCGGCATCGAGCCCCAGGTCGCTGCTTTCGTCACTTGGACAAGTCCCGCACCACCCCTGCGCATTTTGCCGCGAACGGGCACTTCTCCGTTTTTCGCTCCGTTTTTAAACTCACTATCGTCGTCTCAAATCGTTTTACTCGTTGACAACCGCATTCACCCGGTGATATCAGCCTCGATGGCACCAATTGCTTGCTTGGCACGTCGTTTATACCTGCGGAAGGGAACTGAGATGAAAATCGGAACTGCGAAACCTCTGGCGATCTTCGCAACAGGCTCATTGATCGTCGGCGTCCTGTTTGTTGCGGCAATGGCGCGGATGGAAGCCGCGCCGCGGCGCGGCGCGGTAGCTCAAGCGGAAGCGAGCCGCGTGGCGGTGAACGCCGACGACATCGGCGGCGTGGTCACCAGCTCCAAAGGCCCCGAAGCCGGCGTATGGGTCATCGCGGAGACCGACGATTTCCAGACCAAGCTGCGCAAAATCGTCGTCACCGACGATCGCGGCAGGTTTCTTCTGCCCGAACTCCCCAAGGCCAATTACAAAGTCTGGGTGCGCGGCTACGGCCTGGTCGATTCGACTCCGGTAAATTCCGCGCCCGGGCAAACGGTCGCGCTCACCGCCGTCGTGGCGCCCACTCCCCAGGCCGCCGCTCGCGTCTATCCCGCGAATTACTGGCTTTCCATGCTCAAGATTCCGCCCAAGGACGCCTTCCCCATGCAGCCTTCGGGCGGCGGCAAAGTCATCCCCACCCAGGGCGATTGGATCGACAACATCAAATCCGGCTGCCAGAGTTGCCATCAGATGGGCGACCGCATGACGCGTGAAATGCCGCAGAATCTTGGCGCGTTTCCCACCACCACCGCGGCCTGGGAGCGGCGCATCCTCTCCAGCCAGGTCGGTGGCGAGATGGTCCAGCGCATGGATATGTTCGGCCACGACCGCGGCATCGCAATGTTTACCGACTGGACCGATCGCATCACCTCCGGTGAAGTTCCTCCAGCTCCGCCGCGGCCGACGGGCCTCGAGCGCAACGCGGTGCTTACGATGTGGGCTTTTGCGGGCCCGAAGTCGTTTCTGCATTCGGAGGCCTCGACCAACCGCTACCATCCCCAGGTCAATCAGAACGGCCCGGTCTACAACGGCGACTGGTCCGGCGGCACCCTCGTAGTAGTTGACCCGCAGGAAAACACGGCCAGCACCATCAAGATTCCCGTGCCCAAGGACCTCGCGGCGATGCCCACAATGGTCTCCGCAGACTCTCACCGCGCCTTCTCCCTACTGGGGCAATGAAATCATCTGGGACGATGCCATCAATCCCAAGAATGCGCAGATGGACCACAAGGGCCGGTTGTGGGTAAGCGTCGAGACCCGTCCGCCCGCTGCCCCCGATTTCTGCAAGGCCAGCAAGGGCAATATCTATGCCAAGGCTTGGATGGACGGTAACCCGTCCATCGTGGAAGTAAGCGGCACAAAGCGCATGCCCTGGGAAAGCCCTCCGGGATGGGGACTCCAGGTCTACGATCCTAAGAACTCTGAAATTTGAGCCCATCGATCTCTGCTTCGGCCAGGGCCACGCGGCCTTCGCCAATGACAAGGACGAGACTCTGTACTTCTCTCTCCGCCTCGGCGGCCTGGGCTGGTTCAACACCCGCGTTTGGGACGAAACCCACGATGCGAACAAAGCGCAGGGCTGGTGTGCGCCCGTGATCGACTACCAACGGCGACGGCAGGAGCGGGCGCGTTCACCATGCCCGTCCGAGCCGCTCGATCCTAAGCTGACCGCCTCGCCACTCCCATGCAGATCGGCTACGGCGTCGCCGTGAATCCGGTGGATGGCAGCATCTGGTACGCCGCCACGGGGCCCGTTCCCGGAAAGATCGTCCGCGCCATACCGGGACCCAATCCGCCCGCCACCTGCATGTCGGAAGCGTACGAACCCCCTTACAACAATCCTAAACTGCCCGGCGAACTCCACTACACCCCGCGCGGCGTCGATGTCGATAGCAAGGGTTTGGTGTGGACGGCTCTGCCGGCAGCGGTGAACTTGCCAGTTTTGATCGCCGCAAGTGCAAGGTCTCAATGGTCCGACCGCTACCGGCCAGCAGTGCCCCGAGGGCTGGACGATGTATCCGGTCCCCGGCCCCAGCTTCAAGGGAACTGACGCCCGTGCGGACTGGCACTATCTCAACTGGGTCGATCGTCTACAACACCCTAGGGCTTGGCAAAGACGTATTCGGTGGTGCTTAGGAACAGGATCCGATTCGATCTTGGTCTTCAAGCCCGACACCAAGGAGTGGCTCACCGTCCGCGTGCCTTATCCGATGGGCTTCTACACCCGTGATATCGACGGCCGCATCGACGACTCGAAAACGGGCTGGAAGGGCCGCGGACTCTGGGCGTCCACCGAGACTCGCGTCATCTGGCATGCCGAAGGCGGCAAGGGCCAGACTCCGCAAATGGTCCACTTCCAGTTGCGGCCAGACCCGCTCGCCAAATAAGCCTCCATGGTTTTTCGGGTGCCCGACCCTCCGTTTTAGAGGGTCGGGTCTTTGTGCCAGATTCGCCGGCGGTCCAAACTTCAGGAAGCAACGTAGCAACGCTGCGCTCCGTCAGATTGCATTGGTTTCCCGTATGGGTGTTCCGGGTGCCCGGCCTTCGCCTTTGATCGTCGGGATTTTGATGTTTCCAACTTCGGCGAATCTTCCACGCGAAGTCAGCCACGCAACCCAAAGGCGGGTTGAACGTCACACACCTGCACAGCAATTAACGCCTTCATTTACGTTGGCGCGCGCAGTATTATTTCGCCGGCGATCCGCAACGTGGGCGGGTCGCCGCGCGGGAGCCAGTCCGGTAACTGAGCATCCATTGCCGACAAATTCGCCAGTGTGTGCAGGCCCGCAATGTATTGTTCTGCGTCCCAGTGTGCGTGGCTGATCGTGAGAGGAAAGTGATGAAGCGATTGAATCCGAAGCCTTTGATCTTTGCGCTGAGTGCCTGCGGGCTTCTGGGCTTCTTCTGTGTGGCGATGGTGAGGCTGGAGGCAGCTGCCCGGCGAACAACGGCGGCGGCTCGAGCCAACGCTGTGTCGGTGGATGCTGACAACATCGGCGGAGCGGTGGCCAGCGCGAAAGGGCCCGAAGCGGGCGTTTGGGTGATCGCGGAAACAGCGGATCTGGGCACGAAGTTCCGCAAGATCGTGGTCACCAACGACAAGGGCCAATATCTGCTGCCCGATCTGCCGAAAGCGAATTACAAAGTTTGGGTGCGAGGCTATGGCCTGGTGGATTCGCCGCCGGTGAATGCGGCGCCCGGAACGTCCTTGGATTTGAAAGCGGTGATCGCGCCCACTCCGCAGGCAGCGGCCCAGTCCTACCCCGCGAATTATTGGGTCTCGCTGCTGACGATTCCGCGCAAGAGCGACTTCCCGATGCACGTTCCGCTGCCGCCCCCGATACCTGGCACGAGGACGGGTCCGGCAAAGGGAACACACGGGAACGCGCCGGCGCCTTTCGTAACGGTCATTAATATGCAGGCGGAGTGGCTCTTCGACTTGAAGGGGTGCTGGACATGCCATCAATTCGGTCTCAAGTCGACGCGTGAGATTCCCGCGAGCTTGGGAAAATTCCAGACCAGCGCGCAGGCCTGGGAGCGTTTCATGTCCTCCAGCCAGGCCGGTTCGTCGATGGTCATGGAAGCCAACCGCTTGGGTCACGATCGCGCTTTTGCGATGTATGCCGACTGGGGCGACCGGATTGCGAAAGGCGAGGTGCCGCCGGCGCCTCCCCGGCCCGCAGGGTATTGAACGCAATGTGGTGCTGACGGTGTACGACTGGTCGGTGCGATCGGCGTTCCTGCACGCCCTCATCAGCACGGATAAGCGGAACCCCTCGGTAAACGCTGGCGGCCCCGTGTATGGGGCCGAGTGGTCCGGCGGAGATCTCGCGGTGGTTGACCCCGCGAAAAATACGGCAAAGCTAATCCCCGTGCCGCTGCCGGACGAGTCGCAACGTTCCAAACAAATTCTTTTTTCGCCGCAGAGCCAGCTATTCCCATCGCTTTACTTCGGCGACGAATTGGTTTGGAAGGACCCCATCAATCCTGGGCCGATCGCGATGGACGGCCGCGGACGCGTGTGGGTGAACGTGGAGACGCGCATCGGCAACGCCGACTACTGCAAGAAAGGTTCGAGCAATCCCTACGCCATGCACTCCCCGCGAGAAGAACGCGGGAAGGGCGTGGATGTCTACGATCCTGAAACGGGGAAGTTCGGCTTTGTCGATCTTTGCTTCCAGTCGACACGCAATGCCTTTGCCTACGACAAAGACAACACGTTGTTTTTTACCGTGCAGCGCGACGGCGGCATCGGCTGGCTGAACACGCGCCTGTGGGACGAAACGCACGATGCGGAAAAGTCCCAGGGCTGGTGCCCGGCAGTGATCGACTACAACGGCGACGGCAAAATCGGCGAATACACCGCCTGGACCGAACCGCCCAATCCGAAACTCGACCGCGAGATTTTCAAGCCCGGCGCTTACGGCATCTCGATTAATCCCGTCGACGGCAGCGTTTGGTATTCCAATATTCAGACGATGCCGGGACGGCTCGTCCGCATGGTGCGAGGGTCGAATCCGCCCTCGACCTGCCTGACGGAAGTCTACGAAGTGCCCTACGATCCCAAAGGGAACGGGCCCGGTGGTTCGCACGACCGCGGAATCGACATCGATACCAACGGCGTCGTCTGGACGCCGCTGACCGGGGAGGGGTATCTCGCGAGTTTTGACCGGAGCAAGTGCAAGACGCCACCGACCGGTGAAGCGGCCGCCACGGGCAAGCAATGCCGCGAAGGATGGAGCTTCTATCCGATCCCGGGTCCCGACCTTCAAGTCCGATCCCACGGTGAAGTCGGACTACAACTACTACATGTACATCGACCGCTACGATTCGCTGGGTCTCGGCAAGAATGTGGTGATTGTGGACGGCGCAAACTCCGATTCGCTCATCGCATTTCAGCAGGACACCAAGAAGTGGATCAGGATGAGGGTGCCCTATCCGATGGGCTTCTTCTCGCGCTTCTTCGACGCTCGTGTGGACGATCCAAAGGCCGGATGGAAGGGACATGGCGCGTGGGCAGGGAACGAGTCCAGAGGTTCGCAAGTGACCGAGGGCGGCGGGAACATCCCGAGCCAGTTGGCGCATTTCCAGATTCGGCCAGACCCACTCGCGAAGTGAACGGCTTTACGGGGAATTGAACGATCGAATTGAGTCACGACCGAACAAGCAAAAGGGGAACGTAATGACAAGAAAAAATGGGGAGTCGGAAGCGTTTGCTGTGGCGACCTGGCTCATTTTCGGTTTGCTGATTTTCGCCGCTATCGTTCGGACCGAGGCTGCCCCGCGCGCGGGCGGCGCAGCGCCGCAGGCCGACGCCAGTGGCGTGAAGATCGATGCCGATGACATCGGCGGCGTGGTGACAAGCTCCAAGGGACCTGAAGCCGGCGTGTGGGTGATTGCCGAAACCACAGACCTCCCGACGAAGTTTCGCAAGATCGTCGTGACCGACGATGCGGGCCGCTATGTTTTGCCGGATCTTCCGAAGGCGAATTACAAGGTGTGGGTGCGAGGCTACGGCCTGGTGGATTCGAAGCCTGTTGCCGCGACGCCGGGCAAGATGCTGGCACTAACAGCGGTGGTCGCCCCAACCGCTCAGGCGGCGGCGCAATACTACCCGGGCGATTACTGGTTCTCGCTTATCAACATGCCGCCGAAGAGCGCCTTCCCGATGAAGACCCGTTCCCGCGATACGGCAGCTCGTGGGTGAAGATCCGGGCGCGCCAGGCGATTTCGCTCCCCCGACGGATACCGAGATTAAGACCCAGGCTCATTACGCTTTTCTTCTGAAGAGGGGCTGCGAAGTCTGCCACCAGATGGGCGAGAAGGCCACGCGCGAAATTGAGCCGAGCCTCGGCACGTTCGATTCCCCCGCGCTGGCGTGGGAGCGGCGGATGATGTCCGGCCAGGTGGGTCCGCAGATGACCAACGCCCTGAACAGTTTCGGGCACGACCGGGGCTTGGCGATGTTTGCCGATTGGAGCACCCGAATTGCCAAGGGAGAAGTGCCGCCGGCCCCGCCACGCCCGCAGGGAGTGGAGCGGAATTTGGTGCTCAGTCTTTGGGAATTCGGCACCGACAAGTCATTCTTCCACGACGTCGGCAGCAGCGATGACCGGCACCCCACGGCTAACGCCTACGGACCGATCATCGGCACAGACTTTTCAGGGAACTCTCTTGCCATTCTGGATCCGAACACCGGCAAGAAAAGCATCGTGCCCATCACCTTGCGTAACGAGCACGACAAGGAACTCCTGAAGCCTTTTACCCCGCAAACGATCGGCGCGCCTTCGCCTTACTGGGGCGAGGAACTCATTTGGAATGACCGCGTAACCTCCGCCCAGCCGCGTTTGGATAGCAAGGGCCGCTTCTGGTTTCATTCGCAGACCCGCGCGGACTTGCCCGACTGGTGCAAGGCCAGCTCCAACAATCCCTATGCGAAGATCTTCCCGATCCCGGACAACACGGTTGCCAGGGGCGGCACATATTACGATCCCAAAACCGGCAAGTTCGGTTCGGTGGATACGTGCTTGCCATCCGGACATATGGTGTTCGCTGACGACAAGGATGAGACGCTGTATTACGCCAGCACGCCGGGGGTTGGTCCGGAACACAGGGGCGGAATTGGCTGGATTAAAACTCGTGTTTGGGACGAGACGCACGACTCCGAAAAATCCGTGGGCTGGTGCCTCGCTATAATCGACTACAACGGCGATGGCAAAACCGGCCCGTTCACCCGGCCTAACGAGCCACCCGATCCGAAGCTCGATCGCGAGGTGCGATGGTCCAACGGTTATGGCGTCGCCGTGAATCCCGTGGATGGCAGCGTGTGGTATGCGGGATTGGGCTATCCTGTTCCCGGACGAATCTTCCGGGTGGTGACCGGCTCCAATCCACCGGAGACGTGCAAGACGGAAGTCTACGAACCGCCGTTTGACAATCCCAAGCGCCCAGGCGTGGAAGCCTACTCCACGCTGGGAATAGCGATCGACAGCAAGGGGCTCGTATGGGCGGCGCTCGCCGGCAGCAACGATCTAGCCAGCTTTGACCGCAGCAAGTGCAAGGGCCCGCTCAATGGTCCCAACGGCGACGGGCCAGCAATGTCCCAGAAGGCTGGACTCTGTATCCTGTGCCCGGGCCCGACCTTCAAAGGCAGCAAGGTTCTGGCGGACTCGTTCTATCACAACTGGGTCGACCGCTACAACAGCCTGGGCTTGGGCAACGACATACCGATCGTCACCGGGACCGGGTCCGATTCGCTGATCGCATTCATCCCGCGACGAAGAAGTTCATAACGCTGCGCGTGCCCTACCCGCATGAGCTTTTACACCCGCCTCATGGACGGCCGCATCGACGATCCAAAGGCCGGCTGGAAGGGCCGCGGGATATGGACCGCCAACGAAACAAGAGTCATCTGGCATATCGAAGGCGGAAAGGGCACCAGCAGTTCTGTCGCCCATTTCCAACTCAGGCCGGACCCGTTAGCCCACTAGCATCCGGCCCCCCAAAAAAAGAGGCGTCCTCCCAAGAGGACGCCTCTCCCTCAAACATAGCGAATGGTCCGCTAGGCGGCTAAACCCGCCTCCACGAGCTGTCGCGCATACTCCCAGGACTATCGACGATCCCGGCCGCCGTGCTCCTCTCGCACGCCGCCGCGACCCTCGCGCGCCGCCGAGCGCTCTCGCTCGGAGCGTTCATGCAATTCGTGCTGTTCCGCAGGACGCGGCCCAGGCCCGAATCGCCGCACGCCGGCGTACGGATGAACGTAGACGCCCCGGTTGTACCACGTCCGCCCCCACCGTGCGTTGTTGATGAACACCGCGTGGCCGCCCCAGTCGAATCTTCCGTAACCCCAGCCCCACGGCCGGAAGAATCCGCCAATGGTCACGCCGAAGCCGAAGCGGATCCCCAGCCCCACCGCGAAACCCGGCCTCGGCGCGAAGAACACGATTCCCGGATCGTAATAGGGCACCACGATGTAGCCCGGATCCACCGGAGCGATCGTGATGTACGGCCCTCCGCTTACCACAATCTGCCCGTTGCTTCGCAGGTACCCGAAGTCCCGCGCCTTTCGCCGCTCCCTCTGCACGGCGTCCATCACATCCTGTTGCTGCGCGAGGAACGCGTTCCCGAGATCGGTCGTCCAGCGCATATCGGAGTTCATCATTTCCAGCACGGACGGGAAGGGAAGCAGCGCCTGCACGCTTGGATCCCACGGAAGCTGATCGGCGCTTATCGCGTCCGCCAGCGCCTGTCCTGTCAGATAATGGTGCTGGTCAGCCCAGCGTGCCGCGTCGGGTATCTGGTCCGGATAAGTCGCCGCAGCGAGAACTTGCGCCAGCAGGGAATCCGGATACAGCGCAACTCGCGACACCAGTTGATCCAGTTGATCCGGCCGGAACGATGGCGGAGGCGCCTGCTGTTGCGGCGGATATCCCTGCGGAGGCGGTGCTTGTTGCCCCTGCGGATATCCTGGTGGTGGCGGGCTTTGCTGCGGATAGCCCGGCGGCGGTGGCGCCTGCTGCTGCGCCAGAGCCGGTCCTGCAATTAGCGCCATCAGTAAAAATACGTTCGCAATTTTCATTTCTCTCCTCGCTCTCCTCAACCACGCAAATTTTAACCGCACAAATAACACATCAAACGGGGATTGGACTCCAGGTCTGCGTTAAAATTACAACAAAAAAGAACTTAGCACCGAGTCCTTTCCCCTGTCCATCCGGCAAACTCGCCATCAGGCCGCCCCACTCTCTGCTATTCTGGCTCACCAATGGACATCACTCCGCAGCAGGCCGCCGTTCTCCAGCGCCTCAGCGCTCGCGGTTTTCAGATCGTCGCCTTCCCGATGTATGAAAGCTACATCGGAGTGCGCAAAGGAAACTGCGCCGCGCTTCTCGCCCCGCAGACATCCGGAGGCCTGAGCCTCTACGGCCAGCCTGCCTATCTCGTCGGCGGTAACTTCGGCGTAAAAATGCTCCATTCCGACGGCCACTACTTCGTATCAAAAAAAGAAAAGCTTCCCGTCACCCCCGAGCGCGCCAAAGAACTGGAAGACTTCACCGCCGATCTCGCCAACACCCTGCTCCCCACCGCCTGAATTGCCCACCCAAGAATGAAGCAGCGAACCTCACTCGCACCGACTAACATCTACAAAGTTTTTCGCGCATGTCATCCCGAACGCAGTGAGGGATCTGCATTTTCCTCCTCGCGAGCCCTGCACAGTTTCACTCCGCGTGAGGAAGCGTGGCTTCAGCACGGCGCGCCGCAAACGTCCCCAAAGCAGCGCCTCTCACCCGCTCAAAGACTCCTTAAATTCGTTGAACGAACCACCCACAAGGCGTACGATGTGCCCGTCCAGCGGCCGATTCGAAGGACTCTGAGGCGAGCAACGAACCCATCGACCCGGCCTGCATGCGACTGTATGGCAGACGAAATCCTCTGTGGCTTGTGGTTGTGGGGGGTAGGCAGTTATTTGTCATCCCGACCGGAGGCTCGACGATGTTTGTCGAGCCGGAGTGGAGGGATCTCTCTTCGACTCCGCCGCAAGCTACACCCTGGCTAGAAGCGGGGGTTTTAGGAGGTACGAGCTTCGCAGTGTGTGTGGCAAAGTCGTACAGTTGTTCTAAATACCACGACGTAAACTTAATATCTGCCCGAGACGGAGACAAGAACACATGGCCAAAAGGACGTTGCTTTCGGGACTAGCGCTCGCACTAATCGCCTTAGCGGCCGTGTCCCTTCCCAGGACTAGCGCAGGCCGCCGCGCCGCCCAATCCGCCGCCGCTGTCGGTAGCGACAACATCGGCGGCGTTGTCACCAGCTCCAAAGGCCCGGAAGCCGGCGTCTGGGTGGTCGCTGAAACCACCGACTTGCCCACCAAGTACGTCAAGATCGTCGTAACCGACGACCAGGGCCGCTACCTTATCCCGGAACTCCCCAAGGCCACTTACCAGGTGTTCGTACGGGGTTACGGCCTGGTCGATTCGCCCCGCGTTTCCGCGAAACCCGGCCAGCAGCTCGATCTCACCGCCGTGATCGCGCCCGATGGCCGCGCCGCCGCGCAATACTATCCCGCCAGCTATTGGTTCAGTCTCGCGAAGATACCCGAAGGCCAATCCCGTGAATGTTGTCGCCGGAAGAATCAAGATCTGCCTCGATTGCCACCAGATCGGCGACAAGGCCACCCGTGAAATCACCCAGGTCAACAAGAAGTTCGGCCCGTTCAAGACCACCCTCGACGCCTGGGACCGCCGCACCGCCTCAGGCCCCATGGGCGCCAGCATGAATGCCCAATTCCTAGGCCTGGGCGACCAGCGCACCATGTTCGCCGATTGGACCGACCGCATCGCCAAAGGCGCTTACCCCGAAGCCCCGCCGCGCCCCGTCGGCATCGAGCGCAACGTCGTGCTCACCATGTGGGACTGGGGCAAGCCAACCGACTACATGCATGACGAAGCCGCCAGCGACCTGCGCGACCCCACCATCAACCCGAAAGGCCCCGTTTACGGCGTAGTGTCCCAGGGCAATGACGATATCGTCTGGCTCGATCCAGCCACCAACACCGCCTACTCCGCGAAGGTCCCGTCGCAGGCCGAGCCCACCGTCACGATGAACATGCCCTCGCCCTACTGGGGCGACCAGAATATCTGGCTGTCGTCGTCCAAGCCGCGCAGTTCCGCCATCGATCGCCAGGGCCGCGTCTGGTACTCCGCCAGAAACCGCGGCACCGCCACCGACGGCGGCAAGCAGCCCGACTACTGCAAGGCCGGCTCCAGCAACAAATTTGCCAAGTACTACCCCATGCCCGACAGCATGAAGCAGGTCGGCATGTATGATCCCGAGAAGAAGTCTTTCTCCGAGATTGACACCTGCTTCACTACCGACCACAACGAATTTGGACCCGACGGCAGCCTCTTCTTCGGTCAGCCAGGCTACATCGGCTGGGTCGACACCGCCGCTTGGGACCGCACTCACGACCCCGAAGCCTCCCAGGGCTGGCTCCCCGCCGTTCTTGATACCAATGGCGACGGCAAGATCACCAAGCCCTGGACCGAGCCCGGCGATCCCATCGACCCCAAGAAAGACCATCGCATCGACTTCGGCTGCTACGCCATCTCCGTCAGCCCGGTCGACGGCAGCGCCTGGTGCTCCGGCACCGGCCTCAACCGCAATGAGCTCGTGCGCATCGTTCGAGGCTCTAACCCCCCAGCCACGAGCTACGCCGAGGTGTACGCGCCTCCCAAGGGCAAAGAACCCCCGGTTTTCAGCGCGGGCGGCGTTTCCGTCGATAGCCAGGGCATCGCGTGGCAGAACTGGCGCGGCAGCGACTACATCTCGTCCTTCGACCGCCGCAAGTGCAAGGTCCTCCGCGGACCCACCGCAACCGGCCAGCACTGCCCCGAAGGTTGGACGCTCTACCGTAAGGCCGGCCCCACGTTCCAGGGGATCGCCATCAACACCAACCTCACCTATCTGATCTTCGCCGATCGCCACGGCATTCTGGGGCTGGGCAAGGACGTTCCCATGACCGGCGCCGTAAACTCCGACGCCATCCTCGCGCTGGTTCCCAGCACAGGGCAGTTCGTCACCATTCGCATCCCCTATCCCATGGGCTACTTCGCCCGCTCCATGCAGGGCCGCATCGATGACCCCAAGGCCGGCTGGAAAGGCCGCGCCTTCTGGACCAGCTACAATCCCTACACCGCCTGGCACCTCGAAGGCGGCCAGGGCACAAAAGACAAAGTAGTAAAAGTCCAAATGCGTCCAGACCCGCTGGCAAAATAAGCCGTAGCGCCCTGCGAGTCTGAACGGGTTTGCTTTTCCGGGTGCCCGACCCTTCAACCCTAAGGGTCGGGTCTTTGCCTTTGCCTTGCTGTTCGCCGTTGCTGTTCGGCGTTGCCATTGCCTCTGCCATCGCATTTGTTTTCGTTGTCATCCCGAGCCGTGCGCGCGAAGCGCGCAGGGTGAGGGACCTGCTTCTTTTTTCGCTTTCACAGACTCCCGCCTGTCAAAGCTTCGCCGACGCCATCGTGTCCCTTCATTCGCAGCACGTCACCGAAGCCGCCCCCTGGGAATGCCAATCTCCCGATTGGCGGGTCTGCGCTCCCGTCACCCAGAAGCAGTAATCCCCAAGCCTCCGCGCGGTTCAACTGCAAGTCGCGACCCGGAGCCGGGAATAATTTTGCCCCCCGGCAGATCTCTCGCCCGCCAAATCCCCGCGCAAACAACACCCTTGCGCCCGCGAAACATTGTGCTAGCGTAATTGGGAAGCATTGCGTACAACGCAAAGGCCGCGCGTCAACGATGAGCGCCAGGAAAACCGAAATATGACCAACTCGTACGACGTAATCTGCATCGGCGCAGGCCCCACCGGCCTCGCCTGCGCCATCGAAGCCAAGCGCGCCGGCATGCGCTCTCTGGTGATCGACAAAGGCTGCCTCTGCAACTCGCTCTATCACTATCCCACCAACATGAATTTCTTCACCACGCCCGAGCGCATGGAAATCGGCGACATTCCCATGACCATCTCCGGCGGCAAGCCCACGCGCGTCGAGGCCCTGAAGTATTACCGCCGCGCCGTCGAGCATTACGCCATCGACCTCCGCCTCTACGAACGCGTCGAGCGCGTCGCCGGAGAAGAAGGCAATTTCGTCGTTCGCACCGCGAGCGACACCGGCCCGCGCCAGTACCACGGAAAGAAAATCGTCATCGCCACCGGTTACTACGATCTGCCCAATCCGCTGGGAATTCCAGGCGAGGATCTCCCCAATGTTTCCCACTATTTCACCGACCCTCACCCCTACTGGAATCAGGAAGTGGTGGTAATCGGCGGCGAAACTCCGCCGCCGAAGCAGCCCTGGAATTATTCCGAGGAGGCGCCCGCGTCACCCTGATCCATCGCGGAACCGAGATGGGGAAAACCTTGAAGTACTGGGTCAAGCCCGACATCGAAAACCGCATCCGCGCCGGCGAAGTGCGCGCCATGTTTCAAACCCACGTAACCCGGATCGAGCCCCACTGTGTCTGGGTGCGCAACGCCCACGACGACCAAGCCCCGGAAACCGCCGTGCCCGCCGTCCAGGTCTTCGCCATGACGGGTTACCATCCCGACTTCACCTTTCTCAAGAAGCAGGGAATCGAACTCGACCCCGAAACCTGCCGCCCGCGGGTCGATCCCGAAACCCTCGAAACCAACCGCCCGGGCATCTACGTAGCCGGCGTCGTAGTCGGCGGTAAAAAAACCTCCGACATCTTCATAGAAAACGGACGCTTCCACGGCCGCCAGATCGTTGCCGCCATGGTCGGCAAGGGCCGCCTCCAGGAAGCCCCCCCAGTAGCCCCCCCAGGCGAATAACCGCGACGAACCCCGCAACGTCTCGCGCGGTCGCCTTTGCAGTAGCCGTTGCCGTCGCTGTTGCCGCTCGCCGTTTGCCCTTGCCTTCGCAGTCGCCGTTGCGTTTGCCGCTGTCGCTTGTCTTTCGCATCCGCCGCGCGTACGTGCCGCCGACGAATCCGTTGTTTCGCAATCAGGAGAAGGGTAGGATGTGCGGGCGAAATGATCGCTTAGGGATTTCCCGCCATCAAGGGCGCCGCCGGGGGCCGGTCAATGACAACAGTGATAAAAATGACAAAAATGCCAAAAGGGAAGGCATTCCGCACCCTGGGAGCGCTTGCCGTAGTTCTGCTGTTCGGTTTCGCATGGCTCGCAGCCACCGAAAATCGCACCACCGCGGCGGCCGCAACCGCTGCCAGCGACTACATCAGCGGCGCCGTCACAAGTTCAAAAGGCCCCGAAGCCGGAGTCTGGGTGGTTGCCGAGACCACCGACCTGCCCACCAAGTACGTGAAGATCGTCGTCACCGACGATCAAGGCCGCTACGTCCTGCCGCAGTTGCCGATGGCCAGCTACCAGGTCTTCGTCCGCGGATACGGACTCGTGGATTCGGCGCGCGTACCGGCCAAGCCTGGCCAGCATCTTGACCTGAAAGCCGTGGTCGCGCCCGACGCTCGGGCCGCCGCGCAGTTTTATCCCGCCAATTATTGGTACAGCCTCGCGAAAATACCCGCCGGCAAGCTGTCGCAGGAAGATTTCATCGGAAGGGTAAAATATTGCCTGACGTGCCATCAGATCGGAGACCCGGCCACGCGCGAGATCCCTGAAATCACCAGGAATCTCGGCCCCTTCCACAACAGCCTAGAAGCCTGGGATCGCCGCACGAAATCCGGCCCTGCCGGCGCGGGCATGAGCGCTTCCTATATGGGCCTGGGCGACCAGCGCTCCATGTTCGCCGACTGGAGCGACCGCATCGCGGCCGGCGAATATCCCACCGTAGCCCCGCCGCGTCCCAGCGGCGTCGAGCGCAACATCGTACTCACCTTGTGGGATTGGGGCACGGACTCGAATTACCTACACGATGAGGCCTCCAGCGACCTCCGCAATCCCTCCGTGAATGCCAACGGTCCCGTCTACGGCGTCCAATCCAGCGGCAACTCGCTCGTGTGGCTCGATCCGGCCAAGAACGCCACCGGCGAGGTAACGATCCCGTCGAAGGCAGATCCAACCGGTTCGATGTATGCGCCGTCTCCCTACTGGGGCAACGAAAATATCTGGCTGTCCTCTTCTCAGCCGCGAGCCGCGGCGCTCGACCAGTATGGGCGCGTTTGGACTGCCAGCAGAATTCGCGGAACCACGCCGCCGGACTTTTGCAAGCCGGGCTCGAGCAACAAATTCGTCCAATACTTTCCGATTGAACGCGCCGCTAAGCAGGTAGCCGTCTACGATCCGGAGAAAAGGGACGTGTCCGAAATCGACACCTGTTTCACCACCGACCACAACGATTTTGGCGCGGACGGCAAACTCTTCTTCGGCGCCGGTGGCGCTGTCGGCTGGGTCGACACCCCGGCCTGGGATAAAACCCACAACAGCGAGCAGTCGCAGGGATGGGTTCCGGGCGTGCTGGATACCAATGGCGATGGGAAAATCACCAAGCCGTGGACGGAGCCCAACGAACCAGTCGATCCCACCAAAGACCACCGCATCTTTTTCAGTTGCTATTCCATTTCCGTAAGTCCCACCGATGGCAGCATCTGGTGTTCGGGCATCGGTCTCGAAGACAAGCAACTCGTGCGCATCGAGCTGGGCTCCAATCCCCCCGAAACAAGCAGGGCGGAGGTCTATAACCCTCCCACGGGCATAGATCCTCCCGTCCTCAGCGCGGGCGGAGTTTCTGTAGACACCAATGGCGTCGCCTGGCAGAACTGGCGCACCACCGATTACATCACCTCGTTTGATCGCCGCAAATGCAAGGTGCTCAGCGGCCCCTCCGCCACCGGCCCGCACTGTCCCGAGGGCTGGACCCTCTATCGGAATCAGGGCCCCACATTTCAGGGCGGCACCAAAATCAATTCCGATCTGAACTACCTCATCTCCGTCGACCGCTATGGCACTCTCGGCCTCGGCAAAAACGTTCCGGTCACCGGAGCCGTCAACACGGGCGCCCTCCAGGTCCTCGTCCCGGCCACCGGCCAGTTCGTCATGATCCGCGTCCCCTATCCCATGGGCTTCTTCACCCGGGGGATGCAAGGGCGCATCGACGACCCCAAGGCCGGCTGGAAGGGCCGCGGTTTCTGGACAAGTTACAACCCCTACACAGCCTGGCACCTCGAGGGCGGCAAAGGAACCCGCGACAAGCTAGTAAAGGTCCAGATGAGGCCCGACCCCCTGGCGAAATAGGCGGCCCTGATGCGAGGTTTGCCCTTTGTGCAAGATTCGCCCAAGAAGGATTCGTAGCGAAAGCTCGCACGTGCCATGTCACCCCGGTTCGGCGCAAAAGTTCACACGTGCAGCGTAGTGGCAGTTCGGCTCAACCGCACACGAGCCATGCCGTGCGGGCTCGGCGCAAAAGTTTACACGTGCCACGTCGTGCCGGTTCGGCGACAAAAACGCACCGCAATCAGAGCTGGGTGGTCGGATGCTGCGTCGTGCGCAGTTATTTGTCATCCCGACCGGAGGCTCGACGGTGTCTGTCGAGCCGAAGCGGAGGGATCTCTCTGCGATACCGCCGCAAGCCACGCGCTGGCCAAAAGCCAGGTTTTTCCGGGATAGGCGCTACAAGGTCTGTGAGGCAACGCCGTGCCGTTTCGGCTCGATCGGACACGAGCGATGCCGTACGGGTTCGGCGGAAAAGCTCACACGTGCCACATAGTGGCAGTTCGGCGCAAACGCACACATGTCATCCCGAACGAAGTGAGGGATCTGCATTGCTTTTACGGGTCGAACCTCAAGAGCGTGTAGCAAAGTCATTTTTCCCCAGCGCGCGCGGAGGGTTTCCGGGTGCCCGAACCTCCGGGTTCAAGGGTCGGGTCTTTGTCTGTGAGGCAACGTCGTGTTTTCGTCAGCGCACGGTGCCGGAATCTCCTTCGCAACCGCACCGCAATCAGGGCTGCGGTGTTCGAACGCCGCGTCGGGCGCAGTTATTTGTCATCCCGACCGGAGGCTCGACGGTGTCCGTCGAGCCGGAGCGGAGGGATCTCTCTGCGATACCGCCGCAAGCCACGCGCTGGCCAGAAGCCCAGGTTTTTCCGGGCGTCGGCGCTTCAGGGCCTGTGTGGCAACATCGTATTGTCGTCAGGGCACGGATTCATCCGTGCCGCAAAAGCGTGAAAAGCAACGCGGCTTCAGCCGCCGCGGGACGATTTAGCCGGCTGCCACACAAGCTCTTTCGCCCCTCAGGAAAATTGCGGCATACTTCCGCAGCCTTTAGTACATCTCGATACAGGAGGGAATCACATGAAGACGAATCGGAAGCTGTTCCTGGCAGTTCTGATGGGCATCGCCATAGGTGTCGCCGGCGCCGCGGCCATCCGCGCCCAGCAGGTAAAAACGGCCCCAGCCTATCTGATCGGTGAAGTCGAAATAACCGACGCGGCCACCATGCAAAAATATTCCGAAAAGGTCCCCGCCACCCTCACGCCCTTTAACGGCCACTTCATCGCTCGCGCCGGCATGACCGTGCCTCTTGAGGGCGACGCGCCCAAGCGCATCGTGATCATCGCCTTCGACAGCCTGGAGCATGCCAAGGCCTGGTACGATTCGCCGGCCTACTCCGCGATCAAGCCCATCCGCCAGAGCGCAGCACAAAGCCGCCTCTACCTGGCGGAAGGCGTCGCCCCCCAGTAACGGGGAGCGCTGGAAATCTTGGCCGGTCTCTACGTCCGGGTGTGGCATTGGTTTTTCGGGTGCCCGACCCTCCGCTTGCAAGGGTCGGGATTTTGACGTTTTCCGCTCCAGCGCTTCGTGCGAGCGTCACAGTCTCCAGATTGTCAAAGCCCGAGGATCGCCTGGGTAATCGCCTTCCACCATCCCGGATCCACTCGCCACGCATACACCGCCAGACTCTGCACAACGATGATCGGCGGCAGCGCATACAGATACACCTTGTGCACCCGCCCATCGACCGCCCAATCCCGCGCCATCCCAAGCATCACCAGCAGGTCCAGGCCAAGATAAAACAGGCTGTGGTTGTACCAGAAGTCGAATCGCCCGATAGCAGCGTCCATCAGCTCGCAGGTCGCGATGAAGACAAGCCGCCGATGGTATTCCGGCCTCTTCCGCCAATAAATAGCCAGCGCGATGCACGCGCCAAAGACGATCATGTCGGTGAAGGGAACCGACAGAAACGCATCGGCGCCCTTCTCGTGCAGCACGCGCGTATCGAAGCGCGTCATCACCACCGCCACCGTGAAGCCCAGCCCCACCATCGCCGCGGCGATCCCGGCCCCAAACCAGCCCAGCAGCCGGTGTACGCTGACCCTCCCCAAGCGCACCAACGCCGACTGAACGATGAAAAAGACCACCCACGTCGAGAACGCGGCCGCGTGCATCCACAAGATCAACGGCCTCGGCGGATGAGCATGGAACAGATTGGCATCGGCCGTGCGGCTGAACCCCCACAAAACCAGCCCAGCCATCGCCAGCGACATGCAGAAATAGAAGTACCGGCTCAGGAACGTCTTGAGCTGCCTCGCCGCGCCAGCGTCTTTCTCTATGCGAGCACTTAAGTCCGCACTTCCAGTAACCACGTAGCGCTCCTCATCGCCGCGCAAATCCGATTCCTTGCGCAACAGGTACTGGGCCAAAAGAAGAATCAGCCCAAACGCAGCGCGTAAGGTGGCAGATTGTACGACGCCATCCCCGCCTTGTAAATCCACAGCGTCAAAGTGAGGCTAGCACCACCAGCAACGAAACAAAAAGGAAACAAAGAATGCCCTTTTGGGCCGACGCGATGAACCGGTCCCCTGAAATTTTGGCCAGTCTCATTCGATTCGCTGCGCCCGCGTGTATTTGTGGGCGCTGTAGCGGAGGATCCAGATCCCGGTGGTAAGCGCGACGACCGTCACGGCGATCAGCCCCAGCTCCACCAGCGTGTTATGGAATTGCTCGGGGTGTTCCTCGAGTTGCGTGGAGGTCGCGGTAATCACCAGCACGCGCCGGATACCCGCGATCACGCCGATAATCAGGAACGGCTCGGCGTCCAGCGTGTGCGACTCCAGCGATATCGCCACCGTGTACACGATCTCCATGGTCATCATTACCAGCAGCAGCGTGTTCAGAATGTCGATCGCTCGTTCCTCGATCGCTCCCGGACCATGGTGAATGGCCGCAGTCAGGTCATACATGCTCGAATAGAGCAGCAGCAGCGCGACCAGCACAAGCGCCGCGCCGATCAGCACGAGCACGAAGCTCTCCGATTTGCCGAGCAGCCTGGCCGCTCGCAGCGTCCAGTCCCCGTGCTTGCCGCCGCCGCTTCCTTTTCCTTTGTCTTCGCTCATCCTGTTCCGTATTAGCCGCGCTGCGCTGTTTTGCTTTAGGAGACGTTTTTCTTGCGGTACTCGATGGCTTTAAGCTCCATCGCCACCGCGTCCATCACGTCGACCACCGGTCCCACCTTGAATTCGAACGCCGCAAACACGCTCGTCAAACGAATGTCCGTGGGCTTGTCGGTCTCTTCTGCCGGGTTCAACCCTCGTCGGCCTGACTGCCCGGATGATAACCGCGCCAGCTAGCGCCAGCGACAGCTAGCCGATTGTCGGAAGCACGCAGATTCTACGGGAACAGGGTATGTGTGGCAATGCCGCTTTTCCTAAGGCCACTCGCCAAGACTTCAACAAAGAAGCCCTCCATCCGCAAGTACCCGAAAGTGGTAACTCCATGTCAGCCTTGGGCGGTAGCGAAAAACCAACCCATCGTGTGATGCATTTATCCCCGGCATTTCTGACAATCCAAGCTGTTCCGCATCGGTTCCCGCAGTCTCGCGGCCACGCATCAGGATCTGCTGCACGCCGGCCTGCCTACGTTCCTCAAGGGCGCGGCGAGGGCGACTGCCCGAGGATCCTTCGCCGCAGGGGTTTTCTCCAGCGGAAAAGCATCGAAAATAAAAAAAAAGGGGAGGGGCTATGACCGAAAAGTTGAATATCGTGCTGATCCATGGCGGCTTCGTGGACGGTTCCGGCTGGCAAGGCGTCCACAAAATTTTGCGGAAGAAGGGCTACAACGTTTCCATCGTTCAGAATCCCACGATCTCACTGGCCGAGGACGTAGCCGCAACGAAACGAGTCATCGCCGCCCAGCCTGGCCAGGTCGTCCTGGTCGGCCATTCCTACGGCGGAGTGGTCGTGACGGAAGCAGGCAATCACCCGAAGGTAGCAGGACTCGTCTACATCGCCGCCTTCGCCCCGGACGCCGGAGAGTCCGTCCAGTCGCTGATTCAGAATCCGCCGCCGGGTGCCCCCGTCCCTCCGATTCTCCCCCCGCAAGACGGCTTTCTTCTCCTCGACCGCTCAAAGTTTGCCGCCGCTTTCGCGGCGGACGTGAATGCCGACTCCGCGGCGTTCATGGCTGATTCCCAGGTGCCCTGGGGCGTGCAGGCCTTCGCTGGAGCGGTCAGCCAGGCCGCCTGGAGATCCAAACCTAGTTGGTACTTGGTAACTACAGAAGACAAAATGATCCCGCCGGACGCTCAGCGCGCCATGTCCAGGCGCGCCGGTTCCAGGGTCGTCGAGGTAAAGGGAAGCCACGCAGTCTTCGTCTCGCAACCCGATCCTGTCGCTTCTCTGATCGAAGAAGCGGCGGTAGGTTCAGTCGCAACGGCAACCACAGCAGCGGCGACGCAGCGCTAAAAATAGCCAGGGTGGCACCGGCACTAGTGGCGCCGGCACTCTTGCCGGCGCGCCCTCACTCAGTGCGAAAGCGCCAGCGCCACCACTTCTGCTGCGGTTTCGAGGGGCGGAGCGTTCCAGCCTGTCTGCCGGCACCGCCTTCACTCAGCGCACACTGGTTTTCCGGGTGCCCGACCCTCCGGTTTCGAGGGTCGGGTCTCCCTGCACGATTCGCCGAAACCACAACTAGCCAGAGCGGTCCTTAGGCTCGATGACGCCCAGGTTTTTCACAACCTTAAAGAAACCAGCTGGCCTGCCCGATACGCATACTCAAGCCCCATACATACCCAACCCGTGGCGCCCCGCTGGTATCGGGTGTAGACTCCCACCATCCCGGCGCAAGTCGCCGTGGATAGTCCACGAAATTCCTCAAACAGGAGACAGGTCCATGAGAATGCGAACGTTGTGTCTTTCGCTGGCGGCTGCTGCTGCGTTGCTTTTGTCCTCCACATTGCTCAGAAACGCCCTGGCGGCCGGAGATGCCACGGCGGAGGTAACCGCGATCGAGAACGCCTCGGTAAAGGCCGACATGGCCTCCGACAAAACCTTCTACGAAAAAGCCTTGGCGACCGACTGGACCATGGGCGACAGCTCCGGCAAGTGGTACACCAAAGCCGCCATCCTGAAACTCATGGACGACCCCAAAAACAACAAGTTCAACAGCGAAAAGCTCTCCGATCTGAAGGTGCGCACCTATGGCGACACCGCCATCGCCACCTACAAAGACACCTATGACGCGATCGTCGAGGGCAAGCATCGCATGCGCACGGTGATCAGCACCGACACCTTCGTGAAACAAGGCGGCGCGTGGAAGGAAGTCGCCAGCCATTCGTCCACCGAAAGCGGCCAGTAACCACCGCTATAAGAGTCTGTGTGACAACCCGCGTTTTTCGTCAGGGCACGGATTCATCCGTGCCGCAAATGCCGAAAAATCAATGCGGCTTCAGCCGCTGAGGGACGATTTAGCCGGTTCTCACACAAGACTCTATAAGCCAGCAACGCAAACCTGAAAATCCCGGCCCCGGCGCGCGCTTCAAATGTCGCCCGCACGCCGTGTGCCCCGTCGGGCAACACGTTTAACATACTTCTGGATACTCGTTCTGGATACTCACTGATGAGACTTCTCGAACCCAGGAAGAGACCCGAGCCTTGGCAAACGCAACGGGCCGCGTTACGCCATTCCTGGCTGCTTCCACTGCTTGCGATCGACTGGATTTTCGACTGGATCGCGTTTGGCCTGAGCCACTGGTCCTTCCTGGAAGTCCTCGAATACCTGGGCAGCTTTTCGGTCCTGGTGGCGGTGATTTTCTATTTCAGCGAGTCGGGCGACCGGCTGAAGCAGAAGCATTACCAGGCCTGGCAGGTCATCAACACTGCCCAGGGCAAGGGTGGCAGCGGCGGCCGCATCGAAGCCCTCCAGGAACTGGACGAAGACGGCATACCCCTTGTGGGAGTCGATGTCTCCGGCGCGTTTCTGCAGGGGATTCGTTTGCCCCGGGCAGGCCTCTTGCGCTCCAACTTCAATGCGGTGGATGCCCGCAATAGCGACTTTCAAGGCGCCGACTTCACCGCCGCAAACCTGCATTCCGGCAACTTTCGCGAAAGCAACCTGAGCGGCGCCAATTTGCGCGATGCCGACCTGGGCGAAGCCGACCTCTGCTCCGCTCGCCTGAACGGGGCGGTTCTCGATGGCGCCACGCTGGACGCAGCCGACCTCGGAAACACCGATCTCGGCGATCTGAAATGGCAGAAGATCAGGAGTCTGAAGGGGACGAACATCGCGCGAGTGCGCAACGCTCCCGACGGTTTTATCCAGTGGGCGAAGCAGCATGGCGCCGTCGCGGCCGAGTCGGACTCCGATTGCCGGTAGCGCGAATTGCACTCCCTCGAGCATCGCCCCGCGCCCCCAAGCACAAGCCCGTCTTTCCTCGCTTCCGTGTGCGCAGCGTCGTCCGGTGTCGTTATAAGAACGCTTAGGAGTTCGCGCCTCGCCTCGTCGCCGTTGCCGTAGCCGTTGGTTCGGTGTTTCGGGTGCCCCACCCTCAGTCTTGTTGAGGGTGGGTCTTTCTTTCTCTGTTCTTCAAGGTTGCTGTTTTCCCTCGCGTTGTCCCTCACGTCGTCCCTCACGTTTTGTCCCTAGTCGTGCCTGATTGTCCTTCACATTGTTGTCTCTAGCGCGAAGGAAGGGTAGGATGCGCGAGTGAAAAAGCCTGCACCGGCAATTTCGGTGCCACGGCGATCCTCACAGGAGGGCTCGATGTTCTCGCGACGAGACATCCTTGCGCGAATGGGAGTTGCTGGAGCGGCCGCGCTCACCGGGCGCGCCACATCGCTCTTTGCCACCGCCGCGCAGCCGCGGACGTCGGTAAATTTCCAGGTCCCCGCCGGCGCGTGCGACTGCCACACCCACATCGTCGGAGACCCCGGCAAATTTCCGTTTGCCGATCCGCGCCCGTACACCCCGGAAGGCGCCTCGGTTGCGGAGATGCGCTCGCTGCACCGCGCCCTGCACACCGACCGCGTCGTCATCGTCCAGGCCAGCTTCTACGGCGCCGACAATTCCTGCCTGCTCGACGCGATCAAACAGCTCGGCCGCAACGCCCGCGGCATCGCTGCCATTCGCGACACCACCTCCAACGCGGAACTCGACGATCTCCATCGCCGGGGAATACGCGGCATCCGCACCCGCCTGGACGGCTCGGGTTCCGATCCGGAGGTTTTACGCCAGCAATTCAATGCCGCGGTCGAACGCATTCGCGATCGCCCCTGGCATGTGGAACTCGTTACCACGCAGTTGTCGCAGATCGAGGCCATCAAAGAAGAAGTTATGGCGTCTCGCGTGCCTGTTTCGATCGACCTCGGATCTCAGTCCGCCCTCGGCGCCCATCAGCCGGGTTTCGACGCGTTCCTCAGCCTCGTCCACGCCGGCAAGACCTACGTGAATGTCGCCGGCCCCTATGGAGTCGCGAAACAGGAGCCGGAATATCCAGACGTCGCGCCAAGCGTCAAGGCGCTCATTGCCGCGAATCCGCAGCGAATCACCTGGGGCACCAATTGGCCCCACGTTTCCCGGCTAGCCGGGAAAAAGGTAACTGAAATCACGCCAGGCCTCCCAGTAGACGACGCCCTCGACTTCAACCGCTTCGCCGCCTGGACAGCCAACGCCGCCCAGCGAAAGCAAATCCTGGTAGACAACCCCGGCCGCCTCTACGGCTTTTGAAGCCCCGTAGCCGCCGTCTTTCGCCGTTGCCGTTGCCTTTCGCCGTTTTGGGTTGTATGCAGTTAGTTGTCATCCCGACCGGAGGCTCGACGGTGTGTGTCGAGCCGGAGCGGAGGGATCTCTCTCCGATTCCGCGGCAAGCAACCCGCCGCCAAAGCCGCCGGTTTTTAGGGGGTCGGAGCTTCCAGCTCCGACATAGCAACCAGCGTGTAAGCGCCTTCCTCTCGCGGCGCACTTCCCGCGAGTCGTAAGCAGCAGCGGACGAAGTCTCTGACGCAAGCCGCGATTTCGGTATTTTGCTGTTTTGGTGTTTTGGTGTGGTTCGTAGGTTTTTGTGGGTTGTATGCAGTTAGTTGTCATCCCGACCGGAGGCTCGACGGTGTATGTCGGGCCGGAGCGGAGGGCTCTCTCTCCGATTCCGCCGCAAGCCACCCGCTGCCCAAATTCCCAGGTTCTTAGGGGGTCGGAGCTTCACAGCCCGCGTGACAATCCCAAATCCTTGTGGGCCGTGGCTTCTAGCCACGACATAAGCTTCGGCAAATCAGTCGGGCTTTAGCCCCTGAAGCTCCTGACCCTGCAGTTATGGTTCGGAGCCGGAAGCGCCGGTGCTGTTAGCGGTTTTACTCCTTACGACGTCCTCGAATTAGCAACACAGCCCCCGCAAGCAGAGCCAACGCAGCCCCCCCAGTGGTGGCGTCGATTTCCGGAACACCAATTGCCACATCGAAGACGAGGTCGCCAGGCGGGTTCACATCCCATAGCAGCGCATAGCGTCCGAAACCTTGTGGTGCTGGCGCTGTGGTAGGCGTGAGAGCATAGGTATAGGCACCCTTTCCTCTGGTCGCCTGCATGCAGACCGCGGAGGATGTTTCGCAAGTCAGCTTAAAATAGGTTCCGCCGCCCGTGGTTACCCAATGAACATCTGACACGGATGCTGCCCAATTCGGGTTATCGAACTTCACCCGGACACCGGCCGGAGCCTTGGATGAAAACTCCAGCGTGGTGGTCGGATAGGTAAGGACCTTCGGAATCACAACCTTGTGCTTCATTTGCCTGCCATGCTCAACGAGTATTGTTACACCGAGAATCAGTAGCATCACGCCAGTCAACTTGCGCATCGTGCCCTCCAGATCGGTATGGGAATGAAATCATCCGTGGACAGTCGCCGCAGGCGCAAGTACCGAAATAGAATTGAGAGTTCCGGTACTAGGCTCGCATATGTACGATTAGACTAATCAGCACCCCGCCAAAGACCAGCCTGCCAGATTACTAGCGGGACACCACACGAGCTTTCGCCCGCCGAAGCAGGGCCGAAGAGATGCTAAAGTTTTAAAATGTCGCTCTGGCACATCATCATCCTCGGTCTCATTCAGGGTTTCGCGGAACTGCTGCCTGTGTCGAGTTCCGCGCACGTGGTCGTAGCGGAAAAGCTCATGAGAATTGACCCTTCCGCTCCCGAGTCAACGTTTCTCCTCGTGATGCTCCACACCGGCACGATGTGCGCCATGATTCTGTACTTCTGGAGGGAGTGGCGCCGGGCGTTCTTTTATAACTTAGAGGCCTTCAAGCACTCTGCGTTCCTGCTGGTTGTTGCCACGGCCTTGACGGGCGTCGTCGGTGGAGCGCTGATCCTGTTCATTGAAAAGGTATGGCTTCGTGGCACTCCTAAGGCGGAAGTCGAGCAGTTGTTCAGCCACCTGGAATGGATCGCTCCAGCCCTGGCCGTCGCCGGGATTATCATTTTCGTCGCTGGATTGTACGAGCGGCATCGCGCGTCTGTAATGACCACTCCCGCTGGTCCTGTCTTGGATGCCACGCAGGCGGGTATCATCGGCGCCGTGCAGGGTCTGTGTCTCCCATTTCGAGGATTGTCGCGCTCCGGTGCGACGATTTCGGCCGGAATGTTCGTCGGCGCGGCCCGCGTGCTCGCCGAAGAATTCAGCTTTGCTCTGGCGGTGATCCTCACTCCCGTAGCCGACGGCAGGGAATTGCTGCGACTCATGAAAGCTCATGAACTAACCGGCAGCGCCAGTGTCGCATCCGCTATGGGGCCTACCCTCCTGGGGACTTTCTGCGCATTTCTCGCCGGGCTCATGGCGCTCGAATGGCTCAGTCGCTGGCTCGAGCGTGGGCGCTGGTATTGGTTTGGGATCTATTGCCTGCTCGCCTCGGGTGTTGTGGCCTTCATGTATCACGCCGGTTACTAACAGTTTGCGGAAAAACTCCGGTTTTTAGGGGGTCGGAGCTTCAGCTCCTACATAAAGCCCAAGCATTCAACAGGGCTTTAGCCCCTGAGGAACAGATTGTGGCATTTTTCCGCAGCCGGCTAAGGAGAAGTGACCAGTAGCAGTCACTAAGCAGCAGTCACCAAGTAGCATTCATAAAGCCAAAAGCAGTTCTGCAGCTCCCGTTTCATTCCCCGTCGATGCTGACTACCGTGAGGACCGCCATCGGCACCACAAATCCCGGTGGGATTTGTGCGGGAAAATGCTGACTTTCGAAACTGGGAAGCGACGGATACTCAGTGTGGTGGCAGTGAGCGATGTGGTTTCCGTGTCCAGTCGGAGAAGATGGGCAATTCGCTTTCGCGTCGCGATCAGCAGGATTCCTATGAGCCAGAGGACCGTTGTCGAATTATGCAAAGAGCCGCTTACGCAACACGAAGATTATGCCCAGCATTCCGGTGCCGAAGAGGAGCATGCTGGCTGGCTCGGGGGTCACGGTGGGAGTGTAATCGTACGTGATGCTATAGGATGCGGTGTAGGATTCGCAATTGGCGGGGTCGCTACAGGTGGCGTAGCCTTCCACAAGAAATCCACCGGCTATCGCGATTGCCAGATCACCAGGATTCGTGTCATCGGTGTATTGTGCTACAAAGCCAGCGGGAGAAACGTAGGCTACTATATTATCTTCCGTGAATGGAATAGGATCTTCGAAACCGACAGTGACACTTCCTCCGTTACCAAGCGTCTCAAAAAAGGAGAACTTGTATGTAATATCGTTCAACGTACCTAGTGAAGTGTCGAAGCCGGTGAAAGTGACGCTGAGTGGCTCGGTCGTCCCGGTATACGATTGGGTGGTCTCGTCAGCATGGGCGTTGGTCGCGCCAGTGCCCAGGAATAGCAACAGTGCGGAAAAGATCCACAATGAAGTTCGCATCTCAGAAAGTCCTCTCCGCAGCGCCCGCGTTGGAGATACAAATCTCGTGAGAAACATAGGCCTGACTCTCTTTAATAGCAAGTCCCCGTTTGGGTTCAGTGGGGCGTGCCAGTGAGACGCAAGTTTCAGGACTACGCGAAAGACCGCTTATGCATCATGAAGCCGATGCCCACCAATCCGGTGCCAAACAGAACCATGCTGGCGGGCTCAGGAGTGACCGTCGTCTCCGTTACTGTATACGTGCCGGTCGCGTACGCATCGTCCATATTAGTCGTCGCGGGCTGCCCTATAGCGAAGAATTCTACCCCGTTGGGGATAAATAGATAGAAACCGGGCTGGAGGCCACCGACCGCTCCATAAACCGATTCAACTGGAATGCATGACTGACCACTGCTCGTCGGCCCGCGATAATAGCACGGGAATGATCCACGAGGCCTTTCGCATCATAGATGCACCTCCGAGTGAGTATGACAGTTCTGGTAATATCCCATGGTGAATACGCAAATGTCTATTACCCATATGGAGTAGTTCGCGTTGTTCAACTGCCGCATCCGGGAGACAAGGATTCGATACCTCAATGTGTAATAATGAACACATGCATTACTGTCAGGCAGGTTAAATGGCTATCCGGCTTGTCGGCCCTGACTAATGCGAGCGAAATGAAGTTGCCACGAATTAAACTTTGCTATGCGTTTCGGCGAAGCTATTCAAGTAGTGCAAAATCAGGGCAATATACGCAAACCTTTGATGACGGCTCCTTTGGCATTTTGCATACTTCATGTGGCTCGCCTGAAATCAGTCGGCCAATGAGGACAACCACAGACCAGTGCTTCTGACTCATGTGAATCTCAACTCCTGATTAACGCCGAAACCGGAAACTTGGAGTACTAGCCCACCACATCTCCCGGATACATTGAGACCACCGGCGTTATCGGACACCTAGCCCCCCAGTCCCACTCTGTGTGGTCCTTGGGGCGTGAGGTAACGATGAATCCGGGCTGATGGTGCGGACGATTCGCGTATGGCTGGTTTGGTCAGGCCTTCTTGATTAGTTCGATATCAAGGTGGACGTGCACGTCGTCGCTCAGCATCACGCCACCGGTTTCGAGCGGAGCGTTGAACTTCAGGTCATAGTCGCTGCGCTTGATCACCGTAGTAGCTTCAGCGCCGGTGCGCAGATTGCCCCACGGATCCTTCGCTTCAACGCCCGCGCTTTCGACATCGAGGGTTGCCTCCTTCGTGACGCCATGCAATGTCAAATCGCCGGCGATCTTCCATCGGTTTTTGCCGTCTGGCGTCACTTTCTTCGACACGAAGGTGATGGTGGGATACTTGGCGGTGTCCAGAAAATCCGCGCCCTTTACGTGCGCATCGCGTTTCTCATCGTGTGTATGCAGGGTGGTGGCATCGATGCTGGCCTGGATCTTGCTGTTGGCTGGGTTGGTGGGATCGAAAATCACATCGCCTGTGACGCGGCCGAATCCTCCGCGAACATAGGCGACCATCAAGTGCCTGATCTTGAAGCCGGCCCCGGAATGGGCCGGGTCGATGGTGTAAGCAACGGCAGTTGACGCTGTGGCGGCGGTGCTCATGAGGTTCTCCTTTAGGCGGACACCGGGGCTCCGCAACTCCTCGTTTAGATGCATCGCTCTTTTAGTAGATTCCTTTAGCCGCCAAAGTCCTGAAAAACGCCGTTACCGGAAACTTGGAGTACTAGGCCGGTGTCTGCACGGTTGCCAATTAACGCAAGGACAATCCCGAACCTGAGTCTTTCCGCTCCAGATCATCCTCGGGCCTATAGGCTTCGAGCGGCGGTGGGATTACTCGATTCAGCAGAAAAGTAAACGAAAGCGAAATCGGGAACCATGACGCTGCCGTAACTATTAAGAGCCATAAGCCTCGCAATCCAGATAAGAAACAAATCAGCACTGTCAGGGCCGTGCCGCCCCAGAAAGCAAGATTCAAGTGCCAACCAGAGATCATGAGTTGACGTTTGCAGCCTTGGCATGTCAAAGGCTTCCTAGCCATGTATCTGTTGGTGACAGTCGCTTTGCAGAACGAACATCTGAGACTTGGTGGACGTAATCGCATCGGTTGGGACAGCACGTTGATAGCAGAGAAGGATTTCCGGGACAAGCTTCACGTCGTCAGCAGCCTAACGCGCTCAACCCCTGATAAACGCCGTTACCCGAAATGAGTACCACTACTTCAAATCTCCGGTTATGCGGTCATTGGTTCGTTGAAGAAAAAAGCTCTTCGTTCGAAACGCGGATGTTCACTAGCGGATGCGAAAATGAAGCGCTATTGCAAGCAGTATCAGGGCAATAAACAGGGCAAGCAGTGCTGGCTTACCGACGATCCTGCTACGAACTGGTTCCTTCATTCATCGCCACCTCATATCGGAAACATGAGGTTAGACCTGGGGAAAATGAATTTTCAGCTTATAGCAGATGTAGAGAATTACTATCGCCCCTAGTGTAGAAAAAATGAGGCCGGCAGGATGATAGCGTTCGTTTTTCGGCCGCAAAAACATGTGGGTAACGGCGCCCCCTAGGATCGATCCGATGATGCCGACCACGATCGTCCAGAACATCGTCATGTGCACGTGCATCACCGATTTCGCTATCACCCCCGAGATCAGTCCAATCAGAACATACCAGATCAGGTGAAACATATTCCCCCTTCCATCGCCTTGCCTTCAGAACCCTTCAGAACATCCTCGAGTTCCAAACCCAAGCTTGGCAGTTGATCCAATATCGCCCGCCATCCTAGTCCACGGTCACAGTGCCGGTCTGTGCTGTTCAGGACACCTTGGGCGAATTGACCTGCGTGTCAGATGATCTGCTTGGCAGTCTCCCCCACCCACGCCGTTGTTTCCAACTGTCCCTAATGGAACAGCGCGCCCCCCTGCACTGTAGGTACTATCCTCCCGCGAGCAATCGTTCTCGGCGCCGTGTTTTGCGCCCAGCAACACCGCAATGGAGTTCAAAATGAAGACATCGCTAGCAATCGGGACGGTCTTTGTGGTCCTTCTTATAGCCGGTTGCAAGACCACGGTAGTGGAACGCGGGGACCACCCCGACCACTCGGACCACCGGGACGACAGCCCGGACAGACAGGACCGGCCGCCCAACAGGGACAATCAGGACAGGTAGGTACAATCAGGCCCGATAGCTACAGTCAGGCCCGGGACAATCAGGCGATAGTTTGCCAAGAAACCTCCATCTTCCTGGTAGAGGTCTTTCAATTTGGTAATCGGGTATTCTGCGCGGTGGGAAAATGAGGTTGGGGAGGAAGGCCCGCATGGCGCAGGAAGGCATCGAAGCGCGGGTCGGCGCGCAGCGGATCAAAATCCGGGTCGACGGGCAAATAAGTCATATCGTCGCCGCCGGATCGCTGTTCGTACGCTTTCTCTAGCCACAAGAACGCCTGGTCCTTCCTGCCTAGGCCGGCATAAGCTCGCGCAAGGAAGAAGGCATCCGGCTGCCGCTTCTGCGCTTTTAGCCAAGCGTCAAATGCGCCAGTTACGCCTGGCGCCCCATCGATTTCGTCCCTCATGGCCATGCAGGAGGCATCACACCCGCCGTACCTCGCCCAAATCTGGTGCGCCGCCGGGTAGTCTCGTTTTCTCCCGTAGAACTCGCCCAAATAGTAGAGCGTATATTTATTATTGGGGTCTAATTCCAGCGTTGTCTTGCACTGCGCTATGGCATCGTCATACTTGCGCGAATAATTCAGCCCCCTGCAGTTGTCCGCCTTGACCTCCAGGGAAAGCGGATCAAGATCCAGCGCTCGTCCGATCTCTTCTCGGCTCTCATCAAATCGCCCCATAACCAGCAAATAGGCGGAAAGCCCATTGTGAGCGTCGGACGAACCGGGGTCCAATTCCAACGCATGTCGAAAATCCTCTTCGGCGCCCGGAAAATCCCAATGGAAGAGGAAGCGCGTCCAAGCCCGCTCATCGTAAGCCTCGGCAAGGTCAGGCTCCAGTTCGAGCCCCTTGGCGATGGCTGCGTCAGACGTGGCAGCAGCCTCACCACGAGGAGTGCTCCCCCAATTCGCCAGGTAGTTCGTGCTGCGTGCTACGCCTATGTACGCTCGGGCGAACTTGGGATCCAGTTCCACCGCCTCGCGGAAAAATTGGATCGACTTCTGCAGCGTCTCGGGCGTGTTCTGCTCAAAAAAACGACCTTTTAGAAATGCCTCGTAAGCGCGCGTATTCACTTGGGGCATGTCGGCGAGTTGCGCTTGCTCCTTCACCGTAAGCTTGATACGGATTTGTTCGGCTACCGCGCTGGCAACCTGATTCTGCAATCCCAAAATATCTTGCAGGTCGCCTTCGAAGCTCCGCGCCCAGATCTGCTTGTCGGCTCGAGCCTCGATCAGCCGGGCCGCAATCCGAATGCGGTCTCCCGAGCGCATTACGGAGCCTTCTACGATCGCGTCAACATTCAGTTCCTCGGCAATCTGTGGTAGCGACTTGCGCGCATTCTTGTACTGCATCGCCGTTGTCTGGGATATCACGCGTAACGCGCGGATTTGTCCCAAGCCTGTGATCAGCTCCCCGGTCATCCCGTCAGCCAGATATTCCTGGGAACTGTCTCCGGACAGGTTTTCGAGCGGTAGCACCGCCAGCGACCGAGTCGGCATTTCGCTCGCGCGAGAGTCCTTCCTGGCCTGCGCCCAGAAAGCCCCCAGCGCAGCCACCAGCAGCACCGTTCCTGCGCCAACCACTCCCCACCGGCGTCCGGCGCTCCACGCGGCTATGCCAACCCCTGCCCCAGCCTGCGCTTGTGATTTTCTCCCGCCCGCTCCGCTGTTCTCCGCCGCGCGGCCGTGGTCACTTAGTCCTGGCGCTGCAATCCCTTCCCCTGTCTCCTGTTCCACCTCGGCGATAAAGCGATACCCGCGGGTTGGCACTGTTTCGATATATCGGGGCTCTTTGGCATCGTCCGCCAGCACCTTGCGCAATTGACCGATAGCCCGGTTGAGGACGTGATCGGTTACAAACGCGTCCCCCCATACGGCGTCGATCAGTTCTCGTCTTTCCACCAGGCGAGCCCGGTGCTCCACCAGGAAAATTAATAGATTCAACGCCTTCGGCTCAACCGGCGCCACCTTCCCGGCCTTGACCAAGCGGAAGCCTTGCAGGTCGATCAGCACATCATCGAAGCGGTACCGGCCCGTCATCGAAGAACCTCAGCATTCCATTACGGAATCTTCCCGAAAACATACGCGCGCCATGAGTATCTCTTCCACCCCCTCCGCCTAAGGTCCTTTCTGAAACGGGGGGGACCTAATTGGAAGAGCAGCTACGTGCACGGCTCGTAATCAAAGTCGCCCTATTCTATTTCATCGTCGCTGGGGTTTGCCAGGGCATTCAAGCGCGGTCGGAAATCCGCTTCCGGCTGGCGCACAACACCCTCATTATTGTTTCGCTGATGGCCAACGGCGAAGGCCCCTTCGACTTCATCCTCGATACGGGGGCAGATACCACCATCGTGGACCTGTCGATCGCGCCTGAGCTGTCGTTGGTCCCTCTAGGCGGCATTCAGCAGACCACACTTGCCGGCGTCCAGCCCCTGTCTCGCTGTTCGATGCGCCTGCTCTCGGCTGGGCCCGTCCATGTGGAGAACCTGCCAGTGCTGGTGCAAGACCTGGCCGAGTCGCGCAAGCTGGACCCGCACATTGAGGGCATCGCCGGCCAGGACTTCCTCTCTCATTTCAATTATCTGCTCGATTACCGGAATCATGTGGTCTATATCGAACAGGCTCACGAAATCCAGGGCGCCATCCAGGGCGATCGAGTGCCCCTGGAAACAGCCGATAACCGAATGCTGGTCGCTTGCCAAGCCCAATCGCGAAACCACGCCCGATACCACGCCCGAAACCAAACGATGCTGCAGTTGCTCCTCGATTCAGGAGCCGATTCCGTCGTGCTGCTGCACGCCGCTTCCCGGGCGCTCAACCTGTCGGCGCAAGCATCAGCCCTGGAAATGACGAGCAGCGGCCAGGTGGGAGTGAGGATAGCTCAAGTCCACGAGCTGATGGTCGGCTCGGAACGTTTCAACGATATAACGGTTGCTCTCCCCGCTGCAGACCCCGCTGAGCGCATCGGGGACGGCTTGTTGCCAACCGCCTTTTTCCGTTCTCTCTACGTAAATAATCAGAGCGGCTTCGTGGTATTTAATCCTCGGCCCAAAAAGAACTAACGCGGGCAACCGCAATTTTCCCGTAGTGCCTGGTTAACGCTAGGACGTTGATTCAAACGCGCTTCGTTTTCGGTGGCCGTATTTGGCTGGCACTGATCACTTGGCTGCGGAAACGGCGGGTCGCCACGGGGCGGTCGTGGACTATATTTCGACCGAGAAGAGACGCCAGTCCTCTATTTTGTCATCATCACTTCTGCGGCATTTTGGGTCTTAGTTTCGATAGGATTAGCCTGCCAGGCGGCCCTTCACCTAGCACTCAATCTTCTGCGGGTTCACTAGCTTGCCAAGCGAAACTCCCGAGTGACGCGGTAATCGTCCATGTGGAGTACTAGCCCGGTGTCTCTCCGGTAAGCCGACTATTCGTCCAAGTGGAATTTGTTGGGGAAAATGAAAGAAAGCCACACAAGAAAATCCCGCGGCGTATTGGGCGATACAAATTAGGCGGCTCGGCGTCGTCGAAGGATGAGAACGGCTCCGACCATGAGTGCCCCTTCGATTATTCCCGATGCGGTGCTCGTTTCGGGTACGGCGCCGATGCTAGCTGCATGGCCATTCGGGCAGGATGAGGGGGCGCATGCAGGTGCGTCTATTCGTATGAAATCAGTGGCGGCGCCGGAGAAAATCGTCAAAGAAGAGTTGCCGGCGATGGGGCTAATCTGAAGCGAAGTGCCGCTGGTCGCGAATGTCAGGCCGGTGAGGGATCCAGTGAGCGGGATTAATGTTGATGTCGTTGATGGGGTTAACAGGGAATTGGTTGTTGTGAGTGTGGTTCCAAGGATGTTGAGTGAATCGGATAGGCTGTAGCCGGTTATATCTCCCGCCGCGAGCTGCCCGATCGTTCCGTCCGTCGTTATCGTTCCCGTCAGAACGTCGGTCCCGACATTCAAATCAATAGAATACGTAATACTGGCGGCATGGGCGGATGGTGTTGCAATCAAAGCGAGCGCAAAAGCGAGTGCGACTATAAGCTTCTTCACCATTCACCTCCAATTAGCAGCCGAAATTCACTTGCCAAATGTGCGGACTAACGGAGCGCGCTCATCGCCCAGCAGCAATTTTCTGCTAGCCCCTTGGAGCAAGCTGCCTTCCACTTCTTCGCAACTGAAAACGCACTGCTTACGACGACGGATGTCGTTACACTGAGAGAGGCAATCACTATTATGTGCAACAACTTGCATATTATCTTATGCCTAGCCACTTGAGAATCTGCGAAACCCTATTTAGAGGTCAACAAATCGCAACTAGAGTTTAGGCCCTTACCGTCCATATGGAGTACTAGACCACCATTTGTACGGTTTGCCAACTTATCACGAGTTACGGAGCGTTGGCGATATTAATTGGCAAATATTCATTTGAATGCCAGCAGAAGTGTATTGTAGCGTCCACGCGAACTGCTGTGTAAGTATAATTTGATTGGATGAATGCGGTTCTTACCCGGGTAGAACGTTTCTAGTTAGGAGGTGCTTTATGCAGGATCGCCTCGACCTTTGCCTCGATCACCTGAAAGAAGTGGAGTCCAAGAGTTGCAGCGTACTCCGCACAACGATACCCGCATCGCTGAAGCGTTGTCCTTCGTGCAGCAAGCCATAAATGCGGTCACGCAAACCCACCATTTCGTTAAACGCCTTCCCGAAGCCGTAAAGCACATAGAGCACCCGCCGAAAGTAGGTGCCTAGAGGTTCTCTACAACGTACGCCCTCCCCCCGCGAAGCCAACGCTGTGTGGGCCATGGTCGCAGGGATTGTCTGTGCTGTTTTGCACATTCTTGGGGATCGGCCCAACCGTCCGACTATCGATCTCTTCTTTTCCGTTCAATCGCCTCTACCACAGCAAGCTTTCGGCTCGTGTGTGGTTCCATGCGCAGACCGCCTGCTTGCAGCAAACAACGGTGCCCAATAGGAACGCCGCAGATTGGGCAAGGAACAGATGCCAACTGTTTCTTGGTCAGGTCGCCGTTTCTCATTCAGTAAGGCTGTTACAAAAACTGCCATGAAGCCGTTCCATTCGGCACACTTTGGGTACTTTTCTGGCATCGCCCCGGGGCAGCAACACTAAGTCCTGAGTAACGCCGTTAGCGTCAAAATAAAGTATCGCTTTAAATGGACGGTCAGCCAGGTCTATCGCCTAGAAAGCCGCGAGTTATTCCTGTGCGCCTCATGCGATTACCAATTCAGCGTCACCGTGGATACGATCTTCCACGACACACACTTGCCCCTTGTGACGTGGTGTCTCGCGACCATGCTGCTTTGTGAAGCCAAGAAAGGCATGTCTGCCTGTCAGATTCAGCGGTCCTTGGGAATCAAGACCTACAAGACAGCTTGGTACCTCTGCCATCGCATCCGTAAGGCAATGCTCGAAACCAATAAGGGGAAGCTCGACGGCATCGTGGAGATAGATGAAACCTATGTAGGCGGTCGCGCACCCAGAGGCCAAGGATACACAGGACGCTATACCCCGAAGCAAATCGTGATCGGTATTCGCCAGCGCAACGGAGATGTATTGCTCCCCGCTAAAACTGGACACCTCAGTTAGGTAAGATCAGGGCCTCCCAAAAGGAGGCAACATGGGCAGAAGACCACGCATAGATCGAACCCCCGAAGAGAAGTGGCAGATCGTGCAGGAAGCAATCAAGAGCGGGAACGTCTCCGAGACGTGCCGGCGACATGGCATTTCACCGTCTCTGTTATATCGATGGAGGGACGAAGCGGAGGCGGGAGCAAAGGCAGCGCTTGGAGGGAAGACCGCTGCGGCGGGCGAAACCGAGAAGGACCAACGCATCCGGCAGTTGGAACGGACGCTCGGACGAAAGTCTCTCGAGATTGAAATCCTAAAAAACGTCGTGGGGGAGTGAGCTGCGGTGAGGTTCACTCCCAGGCACGAGAGATGGTGACGCAGGGCTACCAGGCCACGCTGGTGGCGGCGACCTTGGACATCAGCCGGTCGAGTTTGTACTACCAGAAGCGCCCGCGAGGCAGTCGAGCTGACCGCACCTACGATGAGCAGATCGTGACGGCGTGCGGGGAGAAGTTGGCATACGGCTATCGGCGCGTCGCCTGGTGGCTTCAACGAAAGAAAGGGCTGCCGGTGAATCGCAAGCGGGTGTTACGGGTGATGCGAGAACGAGGATTACTGGTGCGCTCTCGTCGTCTGCGTGCGCGACGGAAGAAGGAGTGGGGTCGAGTGGAAGCTGCTGAGCCGAATCAGATCTGGCAGTCGGACATGACGAAGATCTGGGCGGGGCCCGCCGTGGGCTGGGCATACCTGGTGTGCGTGATCGACTGCTGCACGCGGGAGATCGTGGGATGGAATCTCTCGCATCGCTGCCGAACCGAGGACGCACTCGCAGCAGTGGAGCGAGCCGTCCTGGAACGGCTGCCCGAGGGCAGCCGCGCGGCCAACGTGACGCTGACAACCGACAACGGGACGCAGTTCACTTCGTCGCGATTCCTGGACACGCTGGGGCAGCTCGGCATCACACACCGGCGTACGGCGTATCATCACTCGGAAGGCAACAGTTACATCGAACGGTTTCATCGCAGCTTGAAAGAAGAGGAAGTCTGGACAGCGGAGTATCGGAGCTTACAAGAAGCGCGAGACGGCATCGCCCGCTGGATCGAGGAGTACAATCACGACCGGCCTCACCACGGAGTCCAAAATCGCACTCCTTACGAGGCCTTCTTGGCTTTCGCAGCTGTACTAAAAAACGAGGCCCTGACTGGCTAAATTAGCGGGGAGCAATACAACACCGAGTCCGGTGACCCAACCGGTAACTCCAATTCCATCCGTAGCATTTGGTGTAAAGCTCCGAAACCCGATGAAAGTCGTATAGTGTCTGCGCAGCCCGTCGTATGGGTCAGGCATCGCATGACCGTGCCGAGGATAAAGATAAAGACGATAAAAATGACCAAAAAGGGGCGTGTGTCACCCCGGAAACCCCGCCTCGGGGGGAGGGCAGTCCTCAATCAAAAATGCAAAATTACGAAACGAAGCCACCATGTCCATGAGCAATAAGGCATCTAGCCTTTTGAGGCCTCTCCGCTGCGTGCATTCCCAGGCGGGAAGGGAGGTCCGCAGCCTAAGCCACCGGCGCCGGTTCGCAGCCGCGGGATCCAAGATGGGCCGGCGAAAGCTGCCCGGACACCCCAATCCAGCCCTTTCAGCAGGGAGACCGCTACGGGCGCCCCGAAACCATGGCCTGCGCGCCGACGGCGTGACTTGGATCACCCTGCGCCGTGACTCTTCGCACCGAAACTCACGTCGCGCTGTTCGATATTCAAGCCGGGGTGCTTCGATGAGTCATTCAACGGCGTCACCTGTCAAAAGGCAATGCACGCCATCTGTCATAGCCCTGGAAAATCTGCTCTTCGCTACTGACTTTCACAGCCACGCGAATGCCGCGCTGCCTTATGCCCTGTCGATCGCCCGCAGGCATGGCTCGAAGGTCTACGTGGCGCATGTGATCGCGCTCTCGCCCTTTGCCGCCCCTTCTCCCACAAGCGCGTTGCGAGCGATTGAAGCTCAGGCCCTCCGCGAAGCCAACGATGCCGCCGCGGGGCTCAAGTCCCTGCTTGGCGAGATTCCCAGCGAGTTCCTGATACGCAAGGGAAATGTCTGGAAGGAAATATCCGATATCGTCGACAAGAAGCAGATCAAACTGATTGTCGTCGGCACCCATGGCCGCCAGGGCGCGGCCAAAGTGGTTATGGGTTCTGTCGCCGAGCAGATTTTCCGCCGCGCCCGCTGCCCCGTGTTGACCATTGGGCCCAAGATCCACGGCGATCCGGATACGTTTGCTGAGCTGCACTCCATTCTCGTGCCCACCGATTTCAGCCCCGAGTCTCAAGGCGCGATCTCCTGGGCGGCTTCGCTCGCGCAGCTTTACCAGTCGCGCCTCTATCTGTTCCACGCAACATCTGCCGAGGAGACCCAGCCGGTCTGTTTGAAAAGTGCGATTCGGAACCTGCTCCCCGCCGAAATGGAGCTGTCATTTGCTCCCAAAGTATTCGTGGAATCTGGAATTCCTTCGCAAAAGATTCTGGACCTCGCGGAGGAACTCGCCGTTGACCTCATTGTCCTCGGTGTGAAGCCGCCTTCGCTGCTGAAAGGAACGTCGACGCATCAGAGTATGGCCACGGCGTGCAAGGTAGTGAGCGGCGCCGGTTGCCCCGTGATTACGGTTAGAGCCTGACGTGAGACGCCGTCACGCCGCCGTCATGCCCTCGTTGCCCGAAGCGCTGACGGCTTGCGCCCGCGCGGCAAAATCCGAAGCGTCAAAATTCCCTTGACAAACCCGGGGTCAGGCGGGAGTATCTGCCGGACAAACCTATGACCACTCCTTCCACTCGCCGGGTTTTACTCGCATGTTCCGCCGTTTTGATTGGCCTCGCGCTCCGTAGCGCGGTTCCGGCAATCGCGCGGCAATCGGAAAACGCTGAAAGCGCGGAAGCGCCCGCGCGCGTACTTCGCGGCGGCACCGACCCCAATCAAATCGCCGAGGGGCTGAAAAAATTTCAGCACGGTCCCCAGCTCCCGCACAAGCTCGTGGCGAACTGGCCGACGCTTCCGAAGGGATATAACTTCGGCGAAACCACCGGCGTCGACATCGACAAGCACGGCAACGTATGGGTGGCGAACCGCGGCTCCTGGCCCGTGATGGAGTTCGATAAGAATGGCAAAATGCTCCAGGCCTGGAGTCGCGACGCCGTTCGCTTGACCGAAGGGACCGGCAAAGGCGCGCACGGCCTGAAAGTGGACGTGAACGGCAACATCTGGCTCGGCGACGTCGACGGCAGCATCAACTTCAAGTTCAGCCCGGAAGGCCGCCTCCTGATGACCCTCGGGAACCGCCAGGGCTCTCCCAACAATAACGACAGCAAGAGCGGCTTCAACCGCCCGACGAACTTCTGGCCGCTCGTCAATGGCAACATGCTCATCTCGGACGGCTACGGCAACTCGCGCATCGTGGAGTTCACCAACGACGGCCGTTACGTCCGTCAATTCGGCACACCGGGCAACGGCGACGGCCAGTTCAGGCTGCCGCACGGCGTCACGATGGACGCTCAGGGGCACATCTACGTGGCGGACCGCGGCAACTCGCGCGTGCAGGTCTTCGACCGCGACGGCAACTTCCTCGCGAAATGGACCGACGTGGGCCAGCCCTGGGATGTGTATTACGCGCCCCAGGAAAATGCCATCTACATGTGCGACGGCGGCTGGGATCGCATCACGAAGCTGAGCACTGACGGCAAGGTCCTCGGCGAGCTGAGCCACTACGGGAAAGCCCCCGGGGATGTCGATTTTCCCCACGCAATTGCCGTCACTCCCGACGGCGCCGATATTTACGTGGCGGAAATCAAAAACTGGCGCGTCCAGAAGTGGTCCCGCTGAAGCACGGCGCCGGCGTCCTCCGGCCCTGAGCCCGTGCACGGCTAAGTGGCATTGGTATCGGTAGCCTCCCCACCGACATTCCCGTTCTCCATGCTCCGACGGGCGCGGCAACGTTGTCGATTGACCCTCTCTCGCGACCTTCCATGCCGCAACCTGACGGGCTCAGCGACGCTCAGCCGTTTCTCGCTCGCGAGATTCGGCTCCGTCTCCAGAGCGGGGACTTCCCCGCGCTTCAGCAACCGGCTCAGCCATCATTCGCGGGGTAGTGCCCGATTACCGGAACTAACAAACCTGTCTCTTATTGCACAGTTGTCATTTAAGCGACCGTGCTAAAGTCCCGCGCTTCCGAGCGATGCGGAATGAGTGTTTCCGGCATTCGAGGAGGAGTCGTGGAAACCGAGTCCCCTAACGACGCGGGCGGGAAGCCCTTCTTCCTCGCGAGCAGCCTTTCTTTTGGGAAGCTTAATCTCCTGCGACGGTATTATTCAGCACAATAGTCTCGTACCTTCGCAATTTACGCAGATCCGTGAGCGGCGTCACAGACGTGCAGCGAACCATTGCGCTTGAATGACAAAGTGAAGCGCCAGGCCGGGTGTTTCCAGGAGGCAGACGATGAGAACAAGCAGAAACCCGCTGCCGGCGGCGCTGCGGGCGCGTGGCGTGTCGCGCCGCGAATTCGCTAAGTTCTGCAGCTTGATGGTTGCCACGCTGGCACTGCCCCCGCGATACCTCGCCGCCGTCACCAAGGCCCTTTCACAAGCGGAGCGCCCGGTGCTCGTGTGGCTTGAGTTTCAGGATTGCGCGGGCAACTCGGAATCGATGTTGCGCAGCAGCAATCCGCCGGTTGCGGATTTTGTTCTTGATCTCCTGTCCTGGGAGTATCACGAGTTGCTGATGGCCGGGGCAGGGAAGCAGGCGGAAGAGGCGCTGGAACGTGTCGTCCGCGAGCATCCGGGAGAATACATCGCCGTCGTGGAAGGCGCCATTCCGACGGCGGACGGAGGCGTTTACTGCACGATCGGCGGAAAGACGGCGCTGGATATCGCCACGCGCGTCTGTGGCGGAGCCGCGGCGGTGATCGCCGTGGGGGCGTGCGCCTGGGATGGAGGACTGGTTCGCTCGAATCCGAATCCAACCGGCGCCCTTGGACTGCAGGAAGCGGTGCCCGGGCTAAAGAGGGTGATCAATCTGGGAGGATGTCCGCACAACCCCGCGAACACCGCGGCGGTGCTGGTGCACTACCTTACTTTCCACGAGTTTCCGGCCCTCGATCAGTACAACCGGCCATTGTTCGCCTACGGCAACATCATTCATGACCAGTGCGAGCGGCGCGCTCATTACGATGCCGGGCGTTACGTTGAAGAATGGGGAGATGAGGGCCACCGCAAGGGCTATTGCCTCTACAAAATGGGCTGCAAGGGCCCTGAAGCGACCTACAACTGCCCGACGGTCCGCTGGAACGACGGCACGAGCTGGCCCGTGAAAGCCGGGCATGGGTGCATTGCCTGCGCTTCGCATCGCTTCTGGGATACGAAGTCGCCTTTCTACAAACGACTGCCTTCGGTGCCCGGCTTCCCCGCGGACGTGGACGCCGGGACGCTCGGCCTCTGGTTAACCGGCGGCATGGCGGCCGCCCTCGGTTTGCACGGGATCGCCAGCGCCGGGCGGGCACAGATGCGGCCGACCGGGGAAGAACCTCGGGGCGGGCCCACCGAGATCGCTCGCGGCAGCGGGCTGGTCGAGCGGGAAGGCCCGCCGGAGAAGCCATGAGCCGCATTCGATATTCGCTCGCGAGATAGGAACGCACCATGCCGAAAAAATCCGCGCCTGCATCGGCTTTGGGACGGCTCCCCAAGACTGAGCTGGTCCGCACCTATGTGTGGGAGAAGCCGGTGCGAATCTCGCACTGGCTGATGTTCTTCACGTTTCTCTCGCTTTCCTTCACTGGCCTCTACATGCACCACCCGTTTCTGCTCGTTTCGGGCAGGGCGTCTTTCCTTATGGCCAGGATGCGCTTCGTTCATGTGGTTTCCGGATTCGTGCTGATCGCGGCCATCGCGTTGCGGATTTACTGGTTTTTTAAAGGCAATTTCTGGGCGAGGTGGTCTTCCTATATCCCCATCCACCGGAAGCAGTGGGAAGGCATCGGATCGATGCTGGAGTTTTATCTTTTTATGCGGTTCGATCCAGGGCACCGGACGGGCCACAATCCCCTGGCCGCACTGAGCTACTTCATCATTTATATACTGATCGTCGTCGAGATCCTTACCGGTTTGTTTCTGTTCAGCCAGGTGCTGGGGAATCCCGCGTTGCATCAATCCACGGCCTGGATGGGGATGCTGATTTCTCCTTCCTATATTCGCCTGATCCATTATTTCCTGACGTTCGTGTTCTTCGCGTTCGTGCTGTTTCATGTGTATGCCTCGGTTCTTGTTTCGCTCGAGGAAGAAAACGGGCTGCTGGACAGCATCTTCTCCGGATGGAAATTCATGCCGGCCGGCGAGCTAAGCCACGAGATTTCAGAAATCCCGGAGGCCCGGCGGTTCGCCAGGCGGCACGAATTGTTGCCCAGCGGGACGCCGGAAGAGCAGCGGGCGGGAATCGCGCCAAAGCCCCGGCCGGGTCCTGGGCCCGTAGCCCTGTTTCGTAACTGGATCAGTTTTGCGGGCACGGGCGTCGTTGCCGTTGGCGTGCTGGTCTTCGCCGTTCTGATGGCCTATCACACGATCGGGGGCGGCGCGCTCGCGCAGCCTTACGGCGATCTGGTGATCTTTTTTCTGCCTCCGGTGTTCATTTTTGCCGGTACAGCGTTAATTTTGGCGGGTATGTACCTGGAGTGGATCCGGTGGCGGATGAACAAGCCGTTATCATTCGCGCGCTACCCCAAATGGGACCTGAATCTGGCCGCTGAAAGAAAGGCTCTTCTGGTTGTCGCGATCGGAGCGGCGATCATCGCGGTTCCGGCGATTTATGGAAGCGGCCAGGCGTACATCTACACGGATGCCACGCCGTTCTGCGGCTCGGTTTGCCATTCCATGGCCCCGGAATACACCACCTACCAGCGCTCGCCGCACGCCCATGTGACGTGCGCGCAGTGCCACGTGGGACCGGGAGCAACCGGGTACATCGTCGCGAAGTTTCGAGGGATGACCGAACTGGCCGAGACCGTCCAGAACGACTACCCGCGGCCGATTCCCGCTCCGGTAACCGCGTTGCATACGATTCAGGGCAATTGCGAGGCGTGCCATTGGCCGTCGAATTCCTTCGGCGCGGTCGAGTCCCGCCACATTCACTTCCTGTCGGACGCGCAGAACACGCGCTGGGAAATCGACTTGTCTGTGCTGGTTGGCGGCGGAACCCAATCGCAGGACGCCGCCCGTGGAGCGCACTGGCATATCGCAAACAAAGTGGAGTACGTGGCGAGCGATCCTGAAAGACAGACCATTTCGTGGGTGCGGTCGGTGAATCGAAATACCGGTTCGGCCGAGGTGTATACGTCCGACGCGCAGCATTCCGCGGCGCCGGCCGCGGGCGAGATTCGAACGATGGATTGCGTGGACTGCCACAACCGGCCGACGCACATATTGGAGTCTCCCGACCATAGCCTGGACACGGCACTTGCTGACGGCCGCATCGATCCGTCGATTCCATTTATCAAACAGCAAGGCGTCGCGGCTTTGACGGCAACCTACGCCGGCCGGGCAGAGGCGTTCGGCGGCATCGACAGGGGGCTTCGCGGGTATTACAAGAAAAGTTACCCGCAGATTTATGCAGGCAAGCAGCAGGCGATCGAGGCGGCGATCGTCTACCTGCAGAACACGTACGACCAGAATTTCTTCCCCGCGATGAAAGTCCGGTGGGACACCTATGCCACAAACGACCGGCACCTCGAATCCGAGGGATGCTTCCGGTGCCACGATAGCCAGCACAAGAGTGTAAGCGGAAGTGTGATTCGCTCCGATTGCGACACCTGCCACACGATTCTGGGACAAGGGAAGGCTGGAAGCCTCCAATTCGCCACAACCACGCAAGGGTTGACGTTCGATCATCCCGTTGACATTGGCGACATATGGAAGTCGCAAGCGTGCAACTCCTGCCACACGGGAGGATCGCTATGACGCGATCAATAAATGGGCCGCCGGGATCATTTCGTTTGGAAGCAAGTGCCATTTCTGACGAGGGAAAAAATCGGAGGTGCATATGATGAGTGGAACGCGAGCATTAAGGATCATTGCTTTCATGTCGATCTCGATCGGCGTCGGTATCCTCAGCCGTGCAGCCTGGGGGTTTGTCGCCTTCGGAATTCTGGTCTTGATCGACAACTTTTTGATCAAGGGCCGCGATCCCGCCGCCCCCGGTCATATCGTTGTCGATCGGGAAGCCATGGAACCGTAGCTTCTGCGTCCGGGGCGTGACGAAGAGATTTGCTTCCGGCCAGATGGAATTGCCGTCGCTGACGGGCTCGATCCTGTGGCGAGTGACCGCCTATGCGAGTGACGGCATCGCCGCTGCTCGGCATCCGGAAGACCTTGGCGCGCTGGCTTGTGGGAACGATCGCACAGGCGAGCGGTTGGGTATTGTCGGGAGGACAGCATGACTCGAATTGTCGTCGATCCTGTAACGCGTATTGAGGGGCATCTTCGCATCGAGGCCGAGGTGGATGGCGGCGCCATCACGGATGCGTGGAGTTCGGGAACCATGTTCCGGGGAATCGAGCTGATCCTCCGCGGCCGCGACCCGCGAGAGGCCTGGATCTGGGCGCAGCGGATCTGCGGGGTGTGCACGATGGTTCACGCCCTCGCTTCCGTGAATGCCGTGGAAGATGCCTTGGGCATCGAAGTTCCCGACAACGCGCGTCTCGTGCGGAACATCATCGCTGCAACGCAAACCGTTCAGGATCACGTCGTGCATTTCTACCATCTCCACGCCCTGGACTGGGTCGACATCGTTTCGGCCTTGAAGGCAGACCCCGCGAAAACGTCGCAACTCGCCCAATCGATCTCGGATTGGCCTGTATCGAGCGAGAAATACTTCAAGGGCGTTCAGGATCGCGTGGCTGCCCTGGTTGCAAGTAAACAACTGAGCCTGTTCGGCGCGGGTTATTGGGGGCACCCGGCCTACCATCTCCCGCCCGAAGCAAACCTGATGGCCGTAGCCCATTACCTGGAAGCGCTGCAGTTCCAGAAGGAATTCATCCGCATCCACGCGGTTCTGGGCGGCAAGAATCCCCACCTGCAGACGTTTCTGGTGGGCGGCATGGCCACCTCGCTTGATCCGAACGAACCGAATGCCACGGTGAATCCCGAACGAATCGATTTCCTGCTGCAACTGGCGAAGTCCGCGCACGCGTTTGTGACGCAGGTGTATATTCCGGACGTTCTGGCGGTCGCCGGTTTCTACCCCGACTGGTTCGAACGCGGCGAAGGCCTTGGCAATTTCATGTGTTACGGCGCTTACCCCCAGGGCAGCATCAAGGATCCCGCGAATTTCTTTCTTCCTCGCGGCATCATCCTGAATCGCGACCTCTCCAAGGTCCACCCGGTCGATCCCGAAAATATCACCGAGTACGTGGCCCATTCCTGGTACGACTACGCGGAAGGCAGCAAGGCCGGGAAACATCCGTACGAGGGCGAAACAAATCCAAAATACACGGGCCCCAAACCTCCCTATGAATATCTCGAAGTGGACCAGAAATATTCGTGGCTCAAGGCGCCGCGTTATCAGGACAAAGCGATGGAAGTGGGGCCGCTGGCCCGGTTTCTGGTGGCCTATGCGTCTGGTCAGCCCGATGTCAAAGCCCTGGTGGATTCCACGCTGGAAAAGCTGAAGGCCCCGCCCGCGGCCCTGTTCTCGACCCTTGGCCGCATCGCGGCGCGCGCGCTTGAAACACAACTCTTAGCGGATCGCCTCGTTGGATGGATCGAAGAGCTGGGAAACAATCTGGCTCGCGGCGATCTTCGGATTCACAACGGAGAAAAGTGGGACCCGAATTCCTGGCCGGACGCGGCAAGGGGGTTCGGCTTCTTCGAGGCCCCGCGAGGTTCCTTAGGACATTGGGTGGAGCATCGAAAACGGGGCGATCAAGAATTATCAAGCAGTGGTGCCCTCGACTTGGAATGCGGGACCGCGAGACGCCAACGGCCAGCGCGGGGCCTACGAGGCTGCGCTCCTGAAGACTCCGGTCGCCGATCCGGACCGCCCGCTGGAGCTTCTGCGCACGATCCACTCCTTCGATCCATGTCTGGCTTGCGCGGTCCACGTGGTCGACGCTCATGGACGCATCAACGCGCGCGCAGGGCTAGGGGAAAGATTTCGCGCAGTGAACGTGGGCAGGCAGTCAGGGACGTGACATGGACGATTTGCTTTCTTCCGATACAGTGGTGCTAGGGGTCGGCAACACGATCCTTTCAGACGACGGGGTCGGCGTTCATGCGGCAAGGCTGCTGAAGGATGATCCCCGACTGCCTTCCGGGGTGACTGTTCTGGACGGCGGCACACTCGGTCTTGAGTTAATACCGTACGCCTCCGGCGCATCCCGCGTGCTGCTGCTTGACGCCATTCGGTCGGATAATCCGCCAGGAACGCTTGCCCGGATGACCGGAGCTGATCTGCTGGCAACTACGGGCGGATGGAGCGCTCACCAATTGGGCGTCGCCGACCTGATCGCGGCTCTTTTTCTGGTCGCAACGCATCCCCAGGATATTGTCGTGCTCGGCGTGCGACCCGCCAACACGGACTGGGGCACTACTTTGTCGCGCGACGTTGAAGCCGCGCTTGCGGGTTTGGTGGAAGCGGCACTGGCACAACTGCGGCTTTGGCGGCAGGCGCCGGCGATTTTTGAGGACCGCACAGCTTCCCAGGCGCCGGCTCGGTTTCCGAGCCGAAACCTCGGCTCCTGCGAAGAAGGAGCCCTGTAACGTGTGCCTTGCCATTCCAGGAAAAATCATAAGCAGCGAGATGGATAACGGAATTCGCGTGGGACGGGTGCAGTTCGGGGGAATCACGCGGGAAACGTGCCTCGATTTTGTTCCTGAAGCGTCGGTGCGGAGATTACGTGATCGTTCACGTAGGATTCGCCATCAGTCTGGTGGACCGTGAAGAGGCCGAGCGAAGCTATCGAGTTGCTCGAATCCATGGGGTTGCTCAAGGGAGAACTGGAGTCGGAGTTGGAAGATTCTTAAACGAACTGATAACGCACGGCCGCGGGATTCCGAGGAGATCCATGAAGTATCTGGACGAATACCGGGACGAGAAAATTGCGCGCGGAATTGTCGCCGAGCTGGGCCGGCGCGCTACGCGTCCCTGGGTCTTGATGGAGATTTGCGGCGGCCAGACGCATACGCTGATGCGTTACGGCATCGACGAAATGCTGCCCGCCGGGATTGAACTGGTCCACGGGCCGGGTTGCCCCGTGTGCGTGACATCTCTCGAAACGATCGACAAGGCCATCGCGATCGCTTCGCACCCCGAGGCGACGTTGATTTCCTATGGCGACATGCTGCGCGTGCCGGGCTCACGCACCGATCTGTTTCATGTGAAGGCGCAGGGCGGCGACGTGCGCGTGGTTTATTCCCCCACGGAAGCGCTTAAATTTGCCCGCGCGAATCCCGCACCGCAAAGTGGTGTTTTTTGCCGTGGGCTTTGAAACCACGGCTCCTGCCAATGCCATGGCGGTTTGGCAAGCCAAGCGAGAAGGACTGAAAAATTTCTCGATGCTGGCGTCTCACGTGCTCGTGCCGCCCGCGATTCGGGCGCTTTTGGGTTCGCCGCGCAATCGTGTGCAAGGCTTCATCGGTCCGGGGCACGTTTGCACGGTCATGGGCTATCGCGAATATGAGGAACTGGTCCGGGAGTTCCATGTGCCGATTGTTGTCGGCGGATTCGAGCCGCTCGATCTGCTGGAAGCGATCCTGATGCTCGTGACGCAACTGGAAGAAGGCCGCGCGGAAGTCGAAAACCAATACGTCCGGTCCGTGACGTACGAGGGCAACCTGCTCGCTCAGAAGGTGTTGGCGGAAGTGTTCGAAGTCTGCGACCGGAAATGGCGCGGGATCGGCGGAATTCCCGAGAGCGGCCTTGCTCTTCGGGAGGAGTACGCCGAATTCGACGCGGACCGCATTTTCGGCACGGAAGGCGTGACCGCGGAGGAGCCCGCGGAGTGCATCAGCGCCGAAGTGCTCCAGGGACTCAAGAAACCGACGGACTGTTCTGCGTTCGGGACGCGCTGCACGCCGGAAAATCCGCTGGGCGCGCCGATGGTTTCTTCCGAAGGTGCGTGCGCGGCGTATTACCAGTATCGCCGGCACGCGATCGCAGGGAAGGGAAACCCAGGGAAGCGAAACCCAGGGACGGAAAACAATTGATACGCCCGGAAACGAGAGTCGAGTTGGCTTTGAACTGTCCGATTCCGATGGCGGCCGGAGAATCGATCCTGCTGGGTCATGGAAGCGGCGGCCGGATGAGCGCGGAACTCCTGCACAGCATTCTCCTTCCGGCTCTTCAGAATCCCGTGCTCGAACAGTTGGACGACCAGGCCATCGTAGAGATCGGTGGATCGCGGATCGCGTTTACGACGGATTCCTTCGTGGTGAAGCCGCTGTTTTTCCCCGGTGGCGATATCGGAACGCTGGCCGTGAACGGAACGGTGAACGACCTGGCGATGGGTGGGGCAAAGCCTCTTTTCCTGAGCCTTGCTCTTATCCTCGAAGAAGGGCTTCCGCTCGACACTCTTCGCCGGGTTATGGAATCGATTCGTGTTGCCGCGGCCCTCGCGGGCGTTGTCGTGGTCACTGGGGACACAAAAGTGGTGGAAAAAGGGATGCGGCGACGGATTGTTTGTGAACACGTCGGGGATCGGACTCGTACCATCCGGAATTCGGCTTTCGGCGGATCAGGCGCGGCCGGGCGATCGCGTGCTGCTCAGCGGAACGATTGGGGACCATGGCATCACCATCTTGTCCCAGCGAGAAGGCCTCGAATTCGAAGGCGCCATCGCGAGCGACACCGCCGCCGCTGCACACCCTTGTTGCCGGCATGCTGCGCGCGAGTTCTGAGATTCGCTGCCTCCGTGACCCCACGCGCGGCGGCCTGTCGAGTTCGTTAAACGAGATTGCCGCCCGATCGCGCGTGGGAATCGAACTGGAACAGAACTCGATTCCAATTCGTGAGGAAGTCCAGGGCGCATGCGAGATGCTCGGACTCGATCCCCTGTATGTGGCGAACGAAGGCAAATTGGTAGCGATCGTCGCTCCCGACGCGGCGGAGTCGGTCCTCGAGGCGATGCGCCAGCACCCGCTGGGAGAAAAGTCGCAGATCATTGGAACGGTTACGGACACGCATCCGGAGATGGTCACGCTGCGAACGGAATTGGGAACCTCGCGCATCGTGCGCATGCTCTCGGGGGATCAATTGCCGAGAATCTGCTGAGGGATCCGCAGGCGAGACCGGAATAGCCGACTCGGCGTCCGACGCCGACATGCGAGCGCAAGCGGAGATCGGCTTCGCGTTGCGGAGAGTTGATTCGCGGCATGGGGAGCATTGAAATCATCGGCAGTTCAGAAGGCCGGCTTTCACCGCTCGGAGGGTTAGCCCTGCAAAACGATACTTGAAAGAGTCTTATTGACTTTCAGCCCGCGCAGCTTGCCGCCGTATTCTATGAAACCCAGTTTTCTGAATTTGTTCATGAACAAATTGATTCGAGACCGGGTTGTGCCGATCATCTCCGCCAGCATCTCTTGCGATAGCGTTGGAAGCATCTCCTGAGGCTGGCCTTGCTCCCCATAGCGAGCGAGCAGGAGAAGAGCTCTCGCCAGCCGTTTCTCGCTGGAGTTAAAGAGCTGATCGATCAGATCTTCTTCCACGCGGATGTTTCGGGTGACCATATACGCTATGAACCGATCGGAAAAATCGTGTTCCCCGTGTAAAACGCGAATCATCGCGTCTTTTTCAATAACGAGCACGCTGGCCGGCGTGATGGCGGTCGCCGTCGCCATACAAGTGGATTGGCCCGCCAGACAGCCTTCACCCACGAAATCGCCGGGCCCCAAAATCGCGACAACCGCTTCTTTGCCGCACCCATTGACCACAGTAATTTTGACGCCCCCCTCGCGAATGAACATGAGATTCTCCGAGGGATCACCCTGCGAGAAGATGATTTGTTTCCTGCGGAACGCGGCAACCGTTCTCCCCAGGCCAGCAGAGTTGAGAAATACGCTTGCGTCGAAAGCAGAATCTCTATTCCTGGCTTTTCCGGCAGGGTGGCGGGCCTTCGCAGAAACACTTCGAACCGCGGAGGGCATGATGAATTAACCGTACCATCGATCGACCCAACTGTCTAATATAAGACAGTGCCCAGCCGGCGCGGCATCCATCATCAGACGCAATACTCCAACAACACACGAGGATTCAAACGGGCTGGCGGACTGTCTATCGGCTCCGCAGGACTTTCCGCAATGACTGACGCACTTCTAATCCCCCATCGTAGTCAATGAATCCCTGCTTCCTGAATCGATTCATGAACATGTTGATTCGCGGACGCGTGGTTCCCACCATCTCCGCCAGCACCTGGTGACTAAGGATGGGAATCTCAACAACCGAGCGGCCTCTTTTATCCGCATGCGCGAGTCGCAGAAGCACGCGAGCGAGGCGTTGCTCCGCCGAAGAAGTCAGCAAGTCCGCGACGTGATCCTGATACTTCTTGACGCTAGCCAGCAAATAGGCCGCCAGGGAATTGGACGTCTTGTTCTTTCTGCGAAGCATTTGCAGCATCTTTTCTTTCTTGATCGTGCGGATGGAACTGGCGGTCAATGCGACGGCCGTGGACATACGAAGGGGATAGCCTGCGAGACAAAGCTCGCCAAAAAAATCATTCACGCCCAGGATTGCGGTAACCGCGGAGAACTGGTTTTTTGTGCGGGTAGTGAGCCGTACGCCGCCTTCTTGAATGTAGAAAAGCGTATAAGCACGCGATCCTTGCGTGTAAATGTTCTGTTTGCGCCGGTAGTGCAACACGGTGCCGCCCAGGCTGGCTCCCGAAGTGAAACTGCTCAGGTGGGAAGGAGTCCGGTTGTTGTTTTTCATGAGCCGCTAGACCTCTGACAATGCCGTTTCATAAAGGGTTCCTCGTAATGTTCGAGCAATGCCGGAACGGAATTGCCGCGACTAAACACGCAAATCCGTTCCCTTTTTAAAAATCGATATTCTGCGGACGTCTACATCCGGTTGTGTCTTTACGCGGTTGATGGAATGGCAAATCTCTCCGCCTTCTGCCCTCCCATCCCACGGTCATCTTAGAACCATGCGATTTTCCTGACTGTCCGATTGTGGACACACCTGCTACCTTCAGCATAAGCGGGAAAATGGAAGTGAAACGGGAGACTTTGCGGTATTCCATCAGCGCGCCGACTCATACCCTCTCCCGGCGATTCCGCTTCAGGGCCATTTCTCGGGAATGGTTTCGGCGAGTCCGACTTACTCGCCGTGCAGCTCGGTCCGCCGGCTCACCACGTCGCCGTCGCCTCGTTTCAACTCGCCGAAGACGATGCGTGGAGAGGAGGGTCATTCCGCCCAGCACAAAAAACGCCCGGTGGATGCCATGAATGAATTGCGGGGAGCTGGACGTATGGCGATCGGGAATGAAGAAGGCAGTCACCAGCGATGCCGAAGCGACGCCGAAACTGATCGCCATCTGCTGCACCGTGCTCGCGATGGAGCTTGCGCTGCTCTCCTGTTCCTCGGCTGATGTCCGCGTAGACCAGCGTGTTCATGCTTGTATATTGCAGCGACGTGAAGAACCCGTAGGAAAACAGTTCGGCCACGATCAAGCCATACCGGCGTGCCTTTCCCGATCGTCGCGAAAAGCAGAATCTGCAAGCCAATGAGCAGCGTGTTTGAGATCAGCACGGCCCGGTATCCCAAACGCGCCAGAATGCGGGGCATCGTCAGTTTCAGGCTCATGGCCGCAATCGCCTGCGGCATCATGAGCAGGCCGGATTGAATCGGCGTGAACCCGAGGCCCACCTGATACAAAAGCGGAAAGAGAAATGGAATGCCGCCAATGCCGAGGCGAGTCAGAAAGCTGCCGTCCACCGCCGCGCGAAACGTGCGAATCCGAAAGAGCGTGAGATGGAGCATCGGATGCGCGGCTTTCGTCGCGTGAAATCCGTAGCCCGCAAGAAGAACGATGGAAAGCGCCAGAAGCCCCAGGATTTCCCGCGCGCTCAGCGTATGTTCGCCAAACACTTCCAGCACGTAGGAAAGCAGCGCGACGCCCGATCCGAAGAGAATCAGCCCGGCCACATCGAGAGGATCGGTGCGCTCGCGGTAGTCCGGCAGATGCAGGTAGACCATGCACAGGCCGGCGAGGCCGATCGGAATATTCACGAAGAAAATAAGCCGCCAGTGAAAGTATCCGACGATCAGGCCGCCCGGCGATCGGTCCCAGCATGGGGCCAATCAAGCCGGGGATGGCGACGAAGCTCATGGCGCGAATGAGTTCCGATTTGGCGAACGTTCGCACGATAGTGAGCCGGCCGACGGGCACCATCATCGATCCGCCGCAGCCTTGCAGGATGCGGCAGGCCACCAGCAAATGGATGTTGCTCGAAATGCCGCAAAGAAACGATCCCAGCGTGAAGATGCCAATCGCGGAGGCGAACACGCGGCGCGTTCCGAACCGGTCCGCCATCCAGCCGCTGATGGGAATGAACACCGCGAGGCTCAGAGTGTAGCTTGCGAGCACCGATTTCATGCTGAGCGGAGCCACGTGGAGAGCGGCCGCTATGGTCGGCACGGCGGTATTGAGAATCGTGGTGTCCAGCGACTCCATGAAAAACGCCACCGCGATCAGCCACGGCACCAGTCGCTTACTGGAAGCGGCCAGCGGGGGTTGAGAGGAGGGGGGAGCTTCGGTGAGACTGGACGCGCTCGTCGGGCTCATCGGGCTGGGCTGCATCGGCCTCCATAATCGGGGTCATGAATTGCCATTTCGCGAAACCAATTATCGCCGATCCGAGCACCGATTTCGTCAAGGAACGCAAGGACCCACTTCGCCGAGTTGGGGACACGCTGAACTACTCTGAACCACGAGACAAAATAGGCCTGTTCGATTGCTTTTGTTCAATTGTCTCCGAAAGCCTGCCCTAGTGCTCCTCCCGACCGGAAAACGCTGCCAGCCGCTCGCGAATAACTTGCAAGCCCAGTTGCGTCGGCCCAATGAGACCGCCGCGTTCGCCGGGAGGAACTGGGCTAGTCGAGAGAAAAGGTGCTTTAACGGACAGTATTGGTAATGCGACCGGCCGATACTGGGGCCTCGCAGATATACAAGGAGACTCACCGTGAAGATTTCAGCAGTGATCCTGGTAGTACTCGCAGCTTTGAGCGCGCCGACGTTCGTTCAGGCTCAAATCGCACCTTCCACCGAAGCCACTCAGAATTCCACGTATCGCGAGAGCATCGTCAGCCGGACGACCCCGGCAGTCAAATACGAGCACCGCAATGGCTCGACACGTATCGGATTCCGAGGCACGGACCTGATGGCAGCGGCGGCGGGCGAGGCGAAAGTCGAAAGCAAGCGCGGCGCCGTGAAGATCGATGCGGAATTCAGCGGGCTCGACAGGCCGACCGCCTTTGGCAACGAGTATCTCACCTACGTTCTATGGGCGATTTCTCCGGAAGGCCGCTCGGTGAATCTGGGCGAAGTGCTGGTTGGCGGCAACCGCCGCAGCAAGCTTGACGTTACGACGGACCTGCAATCCTTTGCGCTTATCGTGACGGCCGAGCCGTATTACGCCGTGAGGCGCCCGAGCAACGTCGTGATCCTCGAAAACGAGATCCGGCCGGACACCGTCGGAACCAGCGAAGCGGTGGACGCGAAGTACGAACTCATCGACCGCGGCGGCTATATTCCCACGGGCTACAAGTTCGACCCCGTCGTGTTGAATTCCAAATTGCCACTCGAATTTTTCGAAGCGCGCAATGCAGTGCGCATCGCGAAATCGGCAGGAGCCGAAGAGAATGCGGGCCCCAGCTACGAGAAGGCCGTCACGCAGATGAAAAACGTGGACGCGATGGCAACTTCGCGCCATATGGACAAGAAGACGCTGATTTCCTCTTCACGCGAAGTGGTGCAAACAGCGGATGACTCCCGCGAAATCTCGGTAAAGCGGATCGATGCCGATCGTTTGGACGCCGAGAAGAACGCCGCGGCACAGCAGGTGGCGGACGCCAACGCGAAGTCACAACAAGCGATGATGGCTCGCGTGAATGCGGAAGCGGCCACCGCTGACGCAGATCGCCGGCGCGCGGAAGCGGATAAGGATGCCGCGGCCGCGAAACAGCAGCAGCTTGACGCGCAGGCGGAATCCGACCGGAACCTCGCAGCGACGGCCGATGCGAACCAGGCCACCGCGAATGCCCAGCAAGCGCAGCGAGACGCCGAGGCGGAATCAGAACGAAACAAGGCTGCCGCCGCCGACGCGGACCAGCAACTCCAGCAAGCCGTGCGTGACCGTGAAGAACTCCGCGCCAAACTGCTGCTGCAATTCAACGCCATTCTGGCGACTCGCGATACCGCGCGCGGCCTGGTTGTGAACCTTTCGGATGTGCTGTTTGACTCCGGCAAGTACACACTGCGCCCGCTGGCACGCGAAAAGCTGGCCAAGATATCCGGAATCGTTCTCGCTTACCCGGATTTGAGGCTGGCCATCGAAGGCAACACGGACAGTGTCGGCAGCGACGCCATGAACCAGACGCTCTCGGAAAAGCGAGCCGCCTCGGTGATGGATTATCTTGCCAAGGAAAACATCCCGGCGGCGTCGATGACATCGCAGGGATTCGGCAAGACTCAGCCAATCGCCTCCAACGACACGGCGGAAGGAAGACAGCAGAATCGCCGCGTGGAAATGGTCGTATCGGGCGACGTGATCGGCACGGCGGTGGGCACTGTTCCGAGCAATTCCGGGCAACTGCAACTGCCTATGTCTTTCCGTCAGTAGGGCATCGCGTGCGGCAGGCAGACGGCCCCGGCCGCTTCATTGCAGGCCTGGGCTGCGCTGCATCTCGGAGAAACTGGAGAAGAAGTGAATATGGATCCCGCTTACGACATCTTTAAGCAATCTTCGGGCAGCAAGCTTATCTTCGTTGAGAGATTCCGGAGTCTGACCCAGGCGGAACAGCACGTCGTGCGCCTGGCAGCATCTTCGGCGGAGAACTATCTCATCTACGACGTGCGGGAGGGGACTTTTCTTCGGTCCCTGGCGCGCTGATGAGTGCGTGGAAAGTTCGCTTTCCCTGGAGCCGCGCGGAAAGGGCGGAGGGTACTGGCAAGCACTGGTACGTGAACAGGAATTATGTGTGGTTGTGGCCACTCGTCTATTCCGCGGTGGGCATGGCCATCCTGTCGGCCGTGCTGTTCTGGCTGGGATCCACAAGGAAATAACAGCGCCGCTACCTGGAATGAATCGAAGGAATTTGCAGGCAACTAAACGACGGCGAGCCCCGGCCGTTCGAATGCGGCCTGGGCTTCAGGCGCCGGACGAATCGGCGGCGGTGGCATAAGCCATGCTCAGCTATTCGTGGAGCACGACGCTTAGCAAAGAGCTGTTGATTTGCAGCCCGCCGTTGTACTTGATGAAACCCAGCCTCTTGAACTTATTCATGAACAGATTTACGCGGGAGCGCGTGGTGCCGATGGTATCGGCCAGCATCTCCTGCGATATCTTGGGAAGAACTCTGTACGGCTGATCGTCCTTTCCATACCGGGCCAGCAGCAGAAGCGCGCGAGCAAGCCGCTTTTCCGTCGAATTGAATAGTTGATCGACGAGGTCTGCTTCGATGTGGATGTTTCGGACGAGCATGTAGGAGATAAAGCGATCCGAGAATTCATGTTCGGTGTGCAGAACGCGAATCATCTCGTCCTTTTCGATCACCAGCACAGTCGTCGGTTCGACCGCAGTCGCGGCGCCGATGCGGACGGGCTGAGCCGCCAGACAGCCTTCACCAAAAAAGTCGCCGGCCCTCAGAACTCCTACCACGGCCTCTTTGCCGATGCCGTTGACAACGGAGAGCCTCACGCCTCCCTGTTGAATGTACATAACGGTTTTGGCGGGATCGCCCTGCGCATAGATGGTTGCCTTCTTGGGAAAGTCGACGATCTTTCTTGCCATGCCGACGGAATCGAGGAATGCCTGAGCGTCGAAGGCCTTCTTTTTGCTTGTCTTTATGCGACTGGAGGCGTTGGCCATGTGATCGAAAGCGTAACATTCCCCAGTAAATAAGCAATAAAAATGGGACTAGTGTCCACAACGGGACAGCGAGCGGGCGGGCCTTTCATCGAATGGGTCTCGTTAGCGAGCAGAAGAAACATGGTTTCTGATCCAGAGGGGAAGAGCGGGGCGCTTTCACTTGCGGGGGCGTCCGCGCTTCTGCGCGGCCCAGCGCTTCACCGCGCCTTGCCTGGCATGAAGCTGCATCTGCTTTTCGACGCCCTCCGCTTCGCCGTATTTGTGCATGGGAGCACTGGAGGCCTCGTGAAAATGAAGCGGGTCCCGCAGGTTCTGCAGGGCCCTGTAGTAATAGAGTGGCGCCGGTCTTTTTCCCCGGAACCTCATGCTTCTCAGAAAAGCAATTTCATCGGGGGTCGCGCCGGCCTTCAGCGATTCATTTTCAAGGAATTCCCGAAAGCCAGGCTCTTCTCCGGCCGGCTGTTCCGCGTCCGTCTCGACGAACCGAAACTTTCTGGGGTTTCCCGGGGCGAGTCTTTTGTTCAATACGATTTCGATCCCGAACGTCGCGAGATCGATATCCCATGAGTCGATGAGTGGATCGAGGAAAGAGACGCAGTTCTCGACGGAGATGCTGAAGATATCCGTGTCCAGGAATTCGAGAATGGTCACGCGCATTTCCTCGTAGCTCCGGCCGCTCATGCGGGCCACCAGGTGCAGCCAGTTATCGCTGTCGAGTTCTTCTTTGGCGATTCGCTTGGACACATCCAAAAGCTTCTGCGTGACGAGCCGCTCGAGTTCGCCGAAGGGCTGCGTTTCAAAGATGGCGCGGATCTCCTTCTCTTTTTCAGGAACGCACTTGCGTAGAATCAGCTCTCGCACTTCCTTGAACAAGGGCGTGGGCGAGTCAACAAAACTCTTCCTGATTTCGTCTTTCCGCTGCTGCTCCGCGAGATCGGAGAGCCTTCCGGAGGGCAACTTGAGGAACTTCTCCATTTTGGCGTAGATATCGGTCCGGTCCGGGGCAGGGGGCAATTTTTTGCCCGACAACAGCTGCGAGACGTAAGAGTCGGTGACTCCGGCGAAGTTCGCTAACTCCTTTTGTTCCAGGCCCAGTTCGCTCAAGCGTTGTTTGATGACCAGGGGAATATCCACAAAGAGAAGCCTCCATTTCGGCCTGTTTACTGGAGATAGTTAATTAAACGCGATTTTCCCACAATTAACTTGACACGGCAAGTTAATTCACTCAGTATGGTTAACGACCAAGGGATCTTTCAGCTCGCCTTAACAGTAGTCGGTTATCCCGAACGCCCCTTCGCCATCCGCATCCGAGGAGACCCACGTGTTCGCGCGCCGAGTGTCCATGCACTTGAAGCCCAACAGCGTCGCGGAACTGACGCAACGGACCGAGCGGGAAGTGGTTCCCATGCTGCGGAAGCTCAAAGGCTTTCACGATGAGATCACCTTCGTGAATCACCGCGGCACGGAAGCCTTTGCCATCAGTCTGTGGGAGCAGGCGGAAAACGCCGAGGTGTACAGCGGGAGCATTTACCCGGTCGTCATCAAGATCCTTTCCAGCGTGATCGAAGGCACGCCAGCGGTAGACACCTTCGACGTGATCAATTCCACCTTCCACAAGATAGCGCACCTGACATCCATATAAGGATTCTCAGGCGAGTTGCCGCTTGCATTGAAAACGGCGAAGAAAGGGACGAAAGCTATGAGCGTGAATGTAACCACCGTAACTCCGTTGCACGACCGGATTCTGGTAACCAGGCTCGAAGCAAAGGAAATGGGGAAGTCCGGCATCATCATTCCCGACTCCGCCAAAGAGAAGCCGCAGGAAGGCGAAGTCGTGGCGGTCGGCCTCGGGAAGATTGAGAAGGGAAAGCGCATTCCCGTCGACGTGAAAGTCGGCGACCGGATTCTTTTCGGCAAATACACCGGTAACGAAATCACCGTGGACGACCGCGAATACCTGATCCTCCGCGAAGAAGAGATTCTGGCGAAATTTGGCGCCGCGGCCAAGGCCGCGGGCGGCAAGAGGTAAATTTTCTCCGGTTCGCAACGCGAAACCGGACGGCAGTCGGCACGCACCCGGGGAGGGTGGAATCCAATGGCAAAGCAGATTGTAACGGGCACGAGTTCACGGCAGGCCATCTTGCGCGGCGTCAATACCCTGGCGGACGCGGTAAAAATCACGCTGGGGCCGAAAGGCCGCAATGCCGTCATTGAAAAGAAATTTGGCGCGCCGATCATCACGAAAGACGGTGTGACGGTCGCCAAGGAAATCGACCTGCCCGATCCGCTCGAAAACATGGGCGCGCAGATGGTGAAGGAGGTCGCCTCGAAGACCTCCGACGTCGCCGGCGACGGCACCACCACGGCTACCCTGCTCGCGCAGGCCATTTTCCGCGAGGGCGTACAGAACCCTGGCGGCCGGCGCCAACCCGATGGCTCTCAAGCGCGGCATCGAGAAGGCCGTGGAAGCCGCCGTCGACGAAATCAAGAAGCTGCACAAAGATGTGAAGGGCGACATGATCACGCAAGTCGGTACGATCAGCGCGAATAACGACAAGCAGATCGGCAGCATCATCGCCGAAGCCATGAAAAAGGTCGGCAAGGATGGGGTCATCACGGTTGAGGAATCCAAGACGATGGAGACGACGCTGGACGTCGTGGAAGGGATGCAGTTTGACCGCGGCTACCTCTCGCCCTACTTCGTCACCAATCCCGACCGCATGGAATGCGTGCTGGAAGACGTTTTCATCCTGATCAACGAGAAGAAGGTGAGTTCGTTGAGGGATATTCTTCCGCTGCTCGAGCAGACCACCAAGGTTAACAAGCCGCTGCTGATAATCGCCGAAGATATCGAAGGGGAAGCGCTGGCGACCCTCGTCGTGAACAAGTTGCGCGGCACGCTGCACTGCGTCGCGGTGAAGGCCCCCGGCTTCGGCGATCGCCGCAAAGAGATGCTGGGAGACATCGCCATCCTTACGGGCGGCAAGGCCATCACCGAAGACCTCGGCATCAAGCTTGAAAATGTGAAACTCGAGGATCTCGGACGCGCCAAGAAGATCATCATCGATAAGGACAAGACCACCGTCATCGAGGGCGCCGGCAAATCCGGGGAAATCGAAGGCCGGATCAAGCAACTGCGCGTTCAGATCGAGGACGCAACCTCCGACTATGATAAGGAAAAGCTCCAGGAGCGCCTCGCCAAGCTGGTCGGCGGCGTTGCGGTCATCAAGGTTGGCGCGGCCACCGAGACGGAGTTGAAAGAGAAGAAGGCCCGTGTTGAAGATGCGATGCATGCCACACGCGCGGCCGTGGAAGAGGGCATCGTTCCCGGGGGTGGTGTCGCGCTCCTTCGCTGCATCCCCGCGCTCGACAAGCTCAAGCTCGAAGATGACGAAGCCACCGGCGTCGCCATCGTGAAGAGGGCTCTCGAAGAGCCCATGCGCCAGATTGCCCAGAACGCCGGGCAGGAAGGCGCGATCATCGTGGGCCGCATCCGCGACTCGAAGGACGAGAACTTCGGCTACAACGCGGAAACCGGCGAGTTCGGCGACATGATCAAGGCCGGCGTAATCGACCCGACCAAGGTCACCCGCCTCGCGCTGCAGAATGCCGCGTCCGTTGTCGCTCTGATGCTGACCACCGAAGTCCTCATCGCCGATATCAAGGAAGAGGAAGAGGCGGTCGGCGCCGGCGCGGGCCACGGCGGTGGCGGCATGGGCGGAATGTACTAGATGGGTTTCTTGCCGCGTGTAAATCGATCGCTTGCGGAGAAGTGAATTTCGGCGGCAGTTTTTTCCGCAAGCGGTTGTCTCCAGGCCTTCGATCCATGGCGAGGAGCGGCCGCGGGTTTGCCTTCATGAACGCACCAGGGAGAATTCCAATCGGACACGCATTCTCGGAGAATCGCAGGATACTGCTTGCAAGAATGGACAAGGCGTTCAGCGATTATTCGCACGAAGCTGAAAAGCTGAGCGTGCTGCTCGCCGCGACCACGGACTCGTCCAGCTGGACTTCCTATCACGACCTGCTGAAGCAGCGGACGGCTGAAGTCGTCGCCTACGAGCGGTATTGCCGCCTCAAAGACGAATTGTTCACGCATATCCAGCCGCCCTCCGCTCAGGAGCGGCGCGAATCAAGCGTCAGCTAGGCACGGCAAGCCTGGCGCAACGGGCGAGGGCTCGGAGCGCCATTCGGCACTTCCGCGAGGTCTTTGTGAAAAGGGAAGGATGGAAACGCGCAACGCCCTCAGGCAAGCACGTTACCTACACCTGCCACCAAAGGACGCACCAAACTGCGGACATAACGGCACAGGTCGAAGGGAAAGAGCGGTTTCACGTGCAGCTCGACGTACCTTTGCCGATAACCCGCGAAGAAGTGGAAACACGGTTTGCCGCCGAGCTGCGCGAAGATTCGCCAATGAAAGACTCGTGAACGAAAGACTCGCGACCTTCTCGACTCCGGAACCGCTGAAGGATTCTGTGGGAGTGATAGACAAAGGAGCCACTCATGACGGTGCAACAGCAGTACGACAGCATGGATAGCAAGCAACGGCGCGAGCTCCTGCTGAAGGTCGGTGAAACGTCCGAAGCGGCGCTCATCCTAGGGCAGCGGGATTATGTGGCGCTCGGCGGTTGGGTAAAGACGCGCCTCAAGAAACATTGGAGCCGGAACAAGTCCTAGCAGGTCAGCCGATCGCTTCGGTTCGCAGCGCCCGAAATTCAATCCCTCGGGAGGCGGTACGCGATATATTCACTGGAAAAATCGCCGCCACCGATGCCCAGCACGATGTACTGCCTGCCATTGAGCATGTACGTCATCGGCGAACCCACCTGCGGCGCCGGCATGTATACCGCCCCCACTTCCTTGCCGGTCGCCTTGTCGTAAGCGTGAAGCAAAGCGCCGCTTCCATGGGAAGGAATGGTGGTGGCTATTGGGTCGCCGCAAATCACAAGCGTTTTCGTGACGAGCGTGCCCGCCTCGTCCGCCTGCCCGGTGCGCGGAATCGTCAGGCCCTTGAGTGCTGGGTGATTGCGCACGTTGTCCGGCGTCTCCCCGTGGGCGATCTGCCAGACGAATTCCCCCGTGTCCAGATTGATCGCCGTAATAGTTCCGTAGGGCGGCTTGATCAGTGGCAAGCCTTGCGCGGACAGCCTCACCACCCCAGCCTCCACGTAGTTCATGTCCGAAGCGCCCGGTTTTGGAGGAACGAGAGCCGAGATTCTCAAGCACGCGTTGCACGCCTGAGTATAAAAGATGTGCGTCTCGGGATCGTACGACCCGCCGGGCCATTCCGTGCCGCCGCGGCCCATGCCCATCATCAGGGTGCCGAGCTGCTCGTCCGTTTTCACCACCGGCGGCGTGAAGATCGGCCCCATCTTGTATCGCTCGGTGACCTGCAGGGCCTGGCTGCGCAGATCGGGCGTGAAGTCAATCAAATCATCCACCGTGACGCCGTTGCGCGAGTAGGCCTTCGGCTTCGTCGGCATCGGCTGCGTGGGCGAATACCATTCGCCGGGCACCGTGCCTTTTTCTACCGGCTTCTCCTCGATGGGCCATACCGGCGCCCCCGTCACCCGGTCCAGCACGTAGAGAATTCCCTGTTTCGTCGGCTGCGCGAGCGCCTTGACCGCATGGCCATCCACCGTGATGTCGACCAGCACCGGGGCGCAGGGAATGTCCATGTCCCACAATCCGTGATGCACCAGCTGGTAGTGCCATTTCCGCTGGCCGGTTTTCAGGTCGACGGCAACGATCGACTCGCCAAACAATCCGTTCCCTGGACGATGGCCGCCATAGCGGTCTCCCGTGGGCAACTCCACCGGTAGATAGGCCAGGCCGAGATCTTCATCCACGGAAATCTGCGCCCACACGCCGGTGTTGCCGTTCGCGGCCCACGAGCCATTGAGCCACGTGTCGTTGCCAAATTCTCCGGGTCTGGGGATCGTCCAGAATGTCCACAGCAGCTTGCCCGTGCGCACGTCGAAAGCGCGTACCAGCCCCTTCGTGTTGTTGTGAGATTTCGGCGCATTGCCTTCGTCAAATGCCGATCCCACGATGATTTCATCCTTCACCACCACCGGAGCCGCATGCAGGCCTATTTCGCCCTTCACCAGATCGATCTGCTGGCCCGTGCCGTATTGCACGCCCGCCTTGAGATCCAGCGCCCCGTTCTGGCCGAAGCCGGGATCGGGAATCCCGGTCTTTGCGTCGAGGACGATCAGCCGGTATCCAATCGTCACGTAGAGGACGCGCGCCTCCTTGCCGTTGCTCCAGTAAGCCAGGCCGCGTCCCGAAAGCCTCCGGGGCGCCGCTTCGCCGCGGTCCCCTTCATGTTCGCTGTGCATCCACAGCAGTTCGCCGGTGGCTGCGTCGAGCGCGACGACCGCGCGGCGCGTTCCGCCAGTGGCATACACCACGCCGCCCACCATCAGAGGCGTTCCCTCCAGCTTGTATTCCGGCCTAGGCCCGAGATTGTCGGTTTTGAAAGTCCAGGCAACCTCCAGCTTGTTGAAGTTGGAAGCGTCGATTTGATCGAGGGGCCGGTAGCGCGTACTGGCAAGATCGGCCCCGTAGGTGGGCCATTCGAAACTGTTGCCGCCCGATTGCGCCTTCACTCTGGTCGGCAGCGCCCAAGCTGCGATCAGGAGCAGCAGCGCCGCTACGCCGCAAAATCCACGGCGGCCGCGCATCATCAATCGAGTTTTGTCACTACTGAGCAGGCAAAGCCACTGCCTCTTTTTCTTGGTCATCTGCGCCCCATTCGACTCGTCTGGTTTGTGCATCGTACGCTTCTCGTGCATTCTAGACAAGAATTTGCCCGGCCCGGCACAGCCCGTCGCAGACCCTCGGCTATCCCGATCGCGGCGCCGGGTTGGCTTGGCTGCGCGAAACTCCGTTCGCCGGCGGTGAATCGCCAATGAGCGGAACAGCGCCTTTAGATACAAGTGAATCAATTTATACTTAAATCTTGTAACCCAATGCCGGCGCACTCCGTCGTTTTAAACTAGCGGGCTGCGGATTCCAGATTGGCAGTTGCGCAAAAAGTTGGTTTTCAGCGGAGCTCCGAACCTGGGTGCCGATGTCGTTTGTCGTCAAGGCGACTGAACGCCCGGGCATTCAACGGGCCTTTCGCTCCTGAGGATTCGCATTTAGCATTTTTTCGCAATCTGCCGGACGGTTTGAATGACTACAACGTCTCCTGACTTGAAAGCGCCGCACGAAGCGGATGGCGCGGATATGTTCGGCCGGGATGGTCTAACGCCGCCGGATCCCGACAAGCCAAAGAAGCGCGGATTGATTTGGTTTGTTCTCCTGCTGGTGATCGCTTCCATAGCGGGATATGCGGTCTGGCGTGCCGGCCACCCGGTTGCACCGCAGAATGCCGCGGGCAACGTTTCCCGGCGAGGCTTTGGCGGCGGCCCCGGCCGCGGCGCTCCGGTTGGCCCGGTGCCGGTGGTCGTGACGAAGGTCGCGCGCTCCAGCATCCCCGTATATCTGAACGGCCTGGGCAACGTAACGGCCTTCTACACGGTCACGGTCAAGTCGCGCGTCGACGGCCAGATAATGAAGATGGATTTCAACGAAGGCGATTTGGTCAAGGAGGGTCAGGTCCTCATCGAGATCGACCCGCGCCCCTACCAGGTTCAGCTGGATATGGCTCAAGCCACCCTGGCGCACGACCAGGCCCTGCTCGACAACGCCAAAGTCGACCTGGATCGCTACAAGGCCGCTTGTCGAGAACGACGCCATCCCAAGACAGCAACTGGATACGCAGGTGCGCTGGTGGCGCAGGACGAAGGCACCATCAAGCAGGATGAGGCCAATATCGACAGCGCCAAGCTGCAATTGATTTATGCCAAAGTCACGGCCCCGATTACTGGCGTCGTCGGCCTGCGCCTGGTGGATCCCGGCAACATCGTCCACGCCTCCGACGCCACCGGCATGATCATGATCACCCAGCTCCAGCCGATAGCCGTGCTGTTTACCATCCCCGAGGACAGCCTTCCGCAGGTCACGCAAAAGCTGCGCGCCGGCGCGCAACTGCCGGCGGATGCCTATAACCGCGACAATTCCAAAAAGCTGGCGTCCGGGAAGCTGGTGACCCTCGACAACCAGATCGACAACACCACCGGCACCTCCAAGCTGAAGGCGGTTTTCGACAACAAGGACAACGCGCTCTTTCCCCAGCAATTCGTCAACATCCGCCTGCTGGTGGATACGCTGACCAATCAACTCGTCGTCCCCAACGTGGCGGTCCAGAATGGCCAGCAGGGCACGTTCGTCTACGTCGTGGACGACGATTCCAGGGTGCACCTGAAGACCGTTCAGGTGGGAATCACCACCGAGACCTCAGCCGACAATTCTCAGCGGCATCTCGGACGGGGACCGCGTGGTCGTCGATGGCACCGACAGGCTGGTTGAAGGCGCCGCGGTCCGCGTGCGGAAGCCGGGAGAGCTGGACAACCCGTCCGGGCCCGACGGCGGCCGAAAAGGCCGTGGTGGACATGGTGGTTCCAGGCCGGCGACGCCGCGAGCAAGGGAAGTGACGGCGGAGCGCAAGGAGGGGGCGGCCACTCCAGAAAGGTCCGGGCGGAGGCGCTCCGCAGTGAGTCCCTCCCGAATCTTCATCCTGAGGCCGGTGGCGACGTCGCTGATGATGGCTGGCGTGGTGCTGGTCGGTGTCGTTGCTTTCCGCCAACTGCCGGTTTCGGCGCTGCCTCAGGTCGATTACCCCACCATGCAGATCCAGACGTTTTACCCGGGCGCGAGCCCGGAGGTAGTGACTTCTTCCATCACCGCGCCGCTCGAAAAACAGTTCGGCCAGGTGCCCGGACTGACGCAGATGACGTCGATCAGTTCTTTTGGCAGTTCGCTGATCACGCTGCAGTTTTCGCTGGATCTCAGCATCGACATCGCCGAGCAGGAAGTGCAGGCCGCCATCAATGCGGCCACCACTTTTCTCCCCACGAACCTCCCGTTCCTCCCATTTACAGCAAGACGAATCCCGCCGACGCGCCCATTCTGACGCTGGCCATTACCTCTTCCACCGTGCCGCTGCCGAAAGTCGAAGAGCTGGCGGAAACGCGCATGGCGCAGAGGATTTCGCAGCTCCAGGGCGTGGGTCTGGTGAGCATCAGCGGAGGGCAGCGTCCGGCCGTCCGGGTGCAGGCGAATCCCACGGCGCTGGCGTCCTATGGCCTGAGCCTGGAGACTCTGCGAACGGCGCTTAGCCAGCGCCAACGTGAACCAGGCCAAAGGCAATTTCGACGGACCGGATCAGGCCTGGACCATCAACGACAACGACCAGCTTCAGGCCGGCGCGCAGTACGGGCCGATCATCATCGCCTACCGCAATGGCGCGCCGGTGCGCGTTTCAGACGTCGCCACGGTCATCGACGGCGCGGAAAACACCAAGCTCGCCGCCTGGGTGAACGACGAACGCGGCATCGTTCTGAATATTCAGCGGCAGCCCGGCACCAACATCATCAGCGTCGTCGACACGGTTCAGGCGCTGCTTCCCCAAATCGAAGCGTCTCTGCCGCAAGGCATCGCACGTGCAGGTCGTCAGCGACCGCACCACCACCATCCGCGCTTCGGTGAAGGACGTCGAATTCGAATTGATGCTCACCACCGTTCTGGTGGTGATGGTCATCTTTCTTGTTCCTGCGCAGCGCTTCGGCCACCATCATCCCCGGCATCGCCGTGCCTCTTTCGCTGGTGGGCACGTTCGCCGTCATGTACCTGCTGGGGTACAGCCTGGATAACCTTTCGCTGATGGCGCTCACCATTTCCACCGGCTTCGTGGTGGACGACGCCATCGTGATGATCGAAAACATCTCGCGCTATATCGAGATGGGCGAATCGCCCATGGAAGCCGCGCTCAAGGGATCGGCGGAGATCGGATTCACCATCGTTTCGTTGACCGTCTCGCTGATCGCCGTGCTGATTCCGCTGCTGTTCATGGCGGATATCGTGGGCCGCCTGTTCCGCGAATTCGCCGTGACTCTGGCGGTCACCATCATATTTTCGGCGTTCGTCTCGCTGACGCTGACGCCCATGATGGCGGCTCGCATTCTGAAGCACCATCCGGAATCCGAGCAGGGCCGGTTGTACCGCTGGTCGGAGTGGTGCTTCGTCAAGACCATCGAAGAGTACGGCAAGATGGTTCGCGTGGTGCTGCGCCATCAGCCGCTCACGCTGCTGGTGGCCGTCGGCACGCTCGGCGCTCACCATTTACCTTTACGATCATCGTCCCCAAGGGATTCTTCCCGGTGCAGGATACCGGCGCCATCCTGGGCATTTCGCAGGCGCCCGAGACGGTGTCGTTTCCCGCCATGTCCAGGCGGCAGCAGGAACTGGTCCAGGTCATCCGCCAGGATCCGGCGGTTGAGAATCTCACCTCGTTCATCGGCGCCGATGGCGTGAACACGACCATGAACAGCGGCCGCATCCAGATCACCCTGAAGCCGCTCGAAGAGCGCGCCGGCGTTTCCGCGGTGGATGTGATCCGGCGCCTGGAGCCGAAGCTGCAGCAGGTCGCCGGCATCGAGCTTTTCATGCAGCCCGTGCAGGATCTGACGGTGGAAGACCGCATCAGCCGGACGCAATATCAGTACTCGCTCGATGCGCCCGACAAGGCGCTGCTGGATCTGTGGGTTCCGCGCCTGGTGGACACGCATGAAACAGCTGCCCGAACTGCGCGACGTCGCCAGCGATCAGCAGAACAACGGCCTCGGACTGCTGGTCAATATCGATCGCGACACCGCGGGCAGGCTGGGCATCACGCCGCAGAACATCGACGACGCGCTCTACGATTCCTTCGGCCAGCGCCAGGTATCGACCATCTATACGCAGACCAATCAGTTCCACGTGATTCTCGAAGTGGAGCCCCGCTATCAGCAGGATACGGCCAGCCTCTGGCAGACATGTACGTGCCGATCGGGTCGGCGTCGGCCAATCTGGCATCCACCATCGCCCTGGCGGGCACCAATACCGCTCTCACCGGCGCGGCGGCGCATCCGCGCCGGCTCCGCTCGAAGTCGCTGGTGACAGCGACCATGCATTCCGTCCCCCATTACGATCAACCACCAGAGCCAGTTCCCGGTGGTCACTCTTTCCTTCAATCTGGCGCCCGGGAGCGTCGCTCGGCGCGGCGGTTCAGCATATCAAGCAGGTCACGCAGGATCTGGGCATGCCGGCCAGCATCGAACCCAGCTTCCAGGGAACGGCCCACGCGTTCGAATCGTCGCTGGCCAACGAATCGACCCTGATCCTGGCGGCCATCGTCACGGTGTACATCGTTCTGGGCATGCTGTATGAAAGCTTCATTCATCCCATCACCATTCTTTCGACGCTGCCTTCGGCCGGCGTCGGCGCGATCCTGGCCCTGATTCTGTTCAAGAAGGATCTGGACGTGATCGCGCTGATCGGCATCATTCTTCTGATCGGCATCGTGAAGAAGAACGCCATCATGATGATCGACTTCGCGCTGGAAGCGGAGCGCAAGGAAGGGAAACCGCCGGAGGAAGCCATCTACCAGGCGTGCCTGCTGCGCTTCCGTCCCATCATGATGACCACCATGGCCGCGCTGCTCGGCGCCGTTCCGCTGGCCTTCGGCAGCGGCGTCGGTTCCGAATTGCGCAAGCCGCTGGGCATCTGCATCATCGGCGGACTGCTGGTCAGCCAGGTGCTGACGCTTTTCACCACGCCGGTGATTTATTTGTTCTTCGGGCGCATCGCGGCCTGGGTTCGCCGGTCTCCGTGGTTCCGAGGCAGAGCGAAGAGCTTTCTTCCAGGTCCCGATTTAGCGCGCAGGCTTGAGCATATGAGCATTTCCACGCCCTTCATTCAGAGGCCGGTTGCCACCACGCTGTTCATGGTGGCGGTGACGCTGGCCGGCGGGATCGCCTATACGCTATTGCCGGTCTCGGCACTTGCCGGAGGTCGACTTCCCGACCATCACCGTCAGCGCCAGTCTGCCGGGCGCGAGTCCCGACGTGATGGCGGCCTCCGTGGCGACTCCCCTCGAGAAGCAGTTCACGCGCATCGCGGGCGTCACGGAAATGACCTCCAGCAGCTCGGTTGGATCCGCGCAGGTAACGCTGCAATTCGATCTGAGCCGCGACATCAATGCGGCGGCGCGCGAAGTGCAGGCGGCCATTAACTCCTCCGCCGGCTTTCTCCCCGCGAATCTTCCCTCGCTTCCCAGATACCGGAAAATCAATCCGGCCGACCAGCCGATTCTGCTGATGACGCTCGAGTCGGACGTCGTGCCCGCGGCCGCAGTTGTACGACATCGCCTCCTCGGTGTTTGCGCAGAAGCTGTCGCAGGTCCAGGGCGTCGGCCAGGTACGGTGGGGGGAAGTTCGCTTCCCGCGGTTCGCGTCGAAGTGAATCCGCAGCCGCTCTCCAACTACAACGTGGGTCTCGATCAGATCGGCACGTTCCTGCAAAGCGCCAACGCCAACAAGCCCAAAGGCGCGCTCGCCAACGACGACGTGCAGATTCCGATCTACGCGAGCGACCAGCTTTTCCTGGCGAAAGAATACAAGGATCTGGTCGTGGTCTACCGGAACGGCGCGCCCGTCCGCCTCTCGGACCTCGGCCGCGTAATCGACGGCAACGAAGACGTCCGCAACCTCGGCATCGTGAACGGCAATCCGATGGTGCAGATCCAGATCAACCGCCAGCCGAATGCCAATATCGTCGACACGGTCGCGCGGATTAAAGCTTTGATGCCGCAGTTTCAGGCCCAGCTTCCGCCGACGGTCCGCTTCAAGATCGCCAGCGACCGCACCATCACCACCCGCGATTCGATGAGGGATGCCCAGCGCAACATGATCGTCTCCATCGTGCTGGTGGTCCTGGTGGTCTTCGTCTTTCTCCGCAGCGGCTGGTCGACTTTTATCCCCAGCATCGCCGTGCCGGTATCGATCATCGCCACCTTCGGCGTGATGTACCTGATGGGATATACGCTGGACAATCTTTCGCTGATGGCCCTCACCATCGCCACCGGATTCGTGGTGGACGATGCCATCGTCGTGATCGAAAACATTACGCGCCACCTCGAAAACGGCATGAAACCCATGGAGGCTGCCCTCAAGGGCGCGGCGGAGATCGGCTTCACGGTGTTATCCATGAGCGTCTCCCTGATTGCCGTCTTCATTCCTATTTTGATGATGAGCGGCGTGGTCGGCCGCCTGTTCCGTGAATTCGCCGTCATTCTCTCGGCCGCCATCGCCGTGTCCATGCTTGTGTCTCGTCACCGTCACCCCGATGATGTGCGCGTGGCTCCTCAAAGAACACACAAGCCACGGATACTTCTACAACCTCGGAGACCGGTTCTTTAAGTGGGTCATCTCCTCCTATGCATCGGCTCTCGACGTGGTGCTTGATCATCCCTCGTCGGTCCTGCTGGTCATTTTGCTCACGCTCGGCGTGAACGTGTACCTCTACATCAAAGTCCCCAAAGGGTTTTTCCCGCAGCAGGATACCGGCCGGCTCAACGGCGCCGTCCTGGGCGAACAGCACATCTCCTACCAGGCGCTGGTCGAGAAGGCCAAATGGTTTGAAGAACAGGTCCGCCATGACCCGGATGTCGAGACCGTCATGATGGTAGCCGGCACCAGCGGCGGCGGATTCGGCGGGAATGCCGCCGCTATCAATGTCCAACTCAAGCCCGTAGGGGTTCGCAAGTCAACCTCCGACCAGGTGATTGCCCGCCTGCGCCGCCAGACGGCCGGCATGCCCGGCGCTATCATGTTCCTGCAGAACTCCCAGGATGTGCGCGTAGGCGGCAGGCAGGGCAACGCGCAATATCAGTACACGCTGCAAGGCCCGGACTTCGCCTCTCTCGCCGAATGGGGGCCCAAGGTATTGCAACGCCTGTCGTCGCTGCCGGAGATTGCCGACGTCAGCTCCGACCTGCAGAATTCCGGCTTGTCCTCCACGGTGGTTATTGACCGCGATACTGCGTCACGCCTCGGTCTCACGGCGCAAGCGGTCGACTCCGCGCTTTACGATGCGTTCGGCCAGCGCCAGGTCTCGGTAATGTATAAGTCGATCAACCAGTACCACGTCGTTCTCGCGCTGCAGCAGCAGTGGTGGGAAAATCCCGATTTCCTGAAAACCATCTATGTTCAAACCCCCAAGGGCACCGACGTGCCGTTGTCCGCCTTCACGCATTTCAATCAGGGGCTCACGCCCATCCGGCTGCCCCACCAGGGGCAATTTCCGGCCACTACCTTCTCGTTCAATCTCGCGGAGAACGTTCCTCTAAGCGATGCCGTCGTCGCCATCAACCGCGCTGAAGTCGAGATGGGCCTGCCGGCCAACATCACCGGCCGGTTCGCCGGCACGGCGCGTGCTTACCAGCAGGCACTTAGCAATCAGCCGGTCCTGATCGGAACGGCATTGCTCGCCGTTTATATCGTCCTTGGAATTCTCTACGAGAGCCTGATCCACCCTCTCACTATCATCTCCACGCTGCCGTCCGCCGGCGTCGGCGCGCTGGTAGCGATGGTCCTTTTCAAGAGCAACCTCGATATCGTCGGCATGATCGGCATTATTCTGCTGATCGGCATTGTGAAGAAAAACGCCATCATGATGATCGATTTTGCCCTCGCGGCGGAACGGAACGAGGGCATGGATTCGCGGGATGCCATCTACCAGGCCTGCCTGCTGCGCTTCCGCCCCATCATGATGACCACTATGTGCGCCCTGCTCGGTGGAATGCCCATGGCCCTCGGCTGGGGCGCCGGAGCGGAATTGCGCAAGCCCCTGGGCATTGCCATTGTTGGCGGACTGGTGGTCAGCCAGATGCTCACATTGTTCACCACCCCAGTCGTTTATCTTTATCTCGACCGGCTTCGCAAGCGCTTCACGTCGCGCCAACCCAGCTATCGCCACCGCCCCGGCTTCCTTGTTCCCGGCGGCGTGGAAGGCGATTAGTGCCGGCGAAAATGCCCGCGAAAATCCCCGCAATCATGCCGGATGGGATAAAGAATTTCCGGAACTCTTAGGCAAGCTGCGATCCGATATTCCCTAGTTTCGCGGCTCCGACCCGTAGGTTTTGCTGAAGCCGTTTCGGGCATTGGTGACCGTGAAGCTGCCGTCCGGCCGTGCAGATACCTTAATCCAATACGCTGTGCCATTATGTTGCGGCGGCGGTGGCGAATTGGGACCCGCCGGAGGAGCCGGCATCGGCTCGATTGGCATGCTCGGTTGCGGATCGTCGACTGTATTGGCGATGAACGCGCCAGGCACGGTGTATTCCTGGCCCCCGAGAACCGAGAAGTGCATCTGCCAGAGGTCCTCGAGTCCCGGAGACGAGTAGACCGTCTTCATCACTTCGGGCACTCCCCCTTTTCGCGTCCCGTTGTTCATAATCGCCACGCGCGGATGAAGTGCGTGTACCAGCACTGCGGAATTCGAACTGATCACTCCATGGTGCAAACCCAGAAGCAGATCGACCGTCCCGATGGGATTATTCGGGCACATCAGTTCGAATTCCTTATTCTTTGTCAGGTCGCCCAGATGCACCGTCCGGAAGTTTCCGAATTGAATAAAGGAAGCAACGGATTGAGGGTCCTCCGCATTGTTGTCTCCCGGCTGGAAGGTGGCGCAATAGGGATTCGCTTTGCCCGCGCCCGGCATCGGAGACTTGATCACTTCCCCTGCGGCGGCCACCACGCGCCAGTCCAGACCTTTCACCGGAATCTCATCGCCCGCCTTTACGACCGTGTGCGCCGCTTTTGCGTAAAGCTCCGGGTAAACCTTCTGCAAAAACTCATCGGTTTGCGGATCCGGCTGAACATTCGGCCCGTGATCTATAAATTGCTTGATGGGGATCTGCGAGGCCAGTTCAGCCAGTCCTCCAAAATGGTCTCCGTGCCAATGGGTCGTGATGAGGTGGTCGATCTGGCTGATGCCGGCATCCCTGATGGCCTCCATGATGCGCCCGGCGTCGCGAACCGCTCCCGGAGCCACATTTCCCGTGTCGATAAGCACCGACTCGCCTGAAGGTGCCACAAAAAGCACGCTGTTTCCGCCCTCGACATCAATCACGTAGATATCCAGCGTGTTTCTCGCGGCTCGCGTCTGTGCGGCTGTACAGGCAGCGAGCGAAAAGATGGCCGCAAGACAACACATCAACCTTGTGTGCATTGGATTTCCTCCTGCGGGATTGAATCGGAAGGATGTTATGCCGGCGAGATTAGCCACGCCACCATTAAGTTTTTCAGCCGGTCATCGGGAATTGCCGCCAGATTCCTGCCGCAGCCGCGCTAAAAACTCTTCCACCTCCGAATGAAGCGCGAACCTGCGTGGCGCGATAGCCAGCACCAGCGCGTCCGCCCATTCCAGATCTTGGCTCCGCGGCGTCACGTACCCCTTGTGTATCGAGTCCGTGGGCGCTTTGGTCCCCACGTAGCGCAGCCGGATATCGCAACTCGCCTGCACCGCCCCCAGCGCAAGCGTAAAAGCCAGCTTCTCACCGTCCGCATCGTCGGAGTGAAAGATCACCAGGATGTTCATGGGATGATGTCCCTAGACGCCGTCTATCCCTGGGCGTCGATTCCGTCCGTAGGCCTCGATAGCAAGATATTATGATATAGCAGCCCCGCGGGCAGGGAAGAGGCGGGGATGCAGGCTTTCGACGGAGGGAACAATCATGATCACAGTTCGCAAAAGTGAAGACCGCGGCCATGCAGCCCATGGCTGGCTCGATTCGCGCCATACGTTTTCCTTCGCCGATTACTATGATCCGGCTCATATGGGGTTTCGCAGCCTGCGCGTCATCAACGAGGATCGCGTCGCGCCAGGCAAGGGCTTTGGCGCGCACGCGCACCGCGACATGGAAATCCTCAGCTACGTGCTCGAGGGAAAGCTCGCGCACAAAGACAGCATGGGCCACCAGGAGGAACTCGGCCCGAATGAGATCCAGAGAATGTCCGCCGGAAGCGGCATCATCCACAGCGAGTTCAATGGATCGGCTGCCGAGCCAGTCCATTTTCTCCAGATCTGGATTGAGCCGAAATCGACCGGTGGCGCGCCCGTCTACCAACAGCTTCGCTTGGATCCCAAGGCCAAGCGTGACCGGTTGCTGCTCATCGCCGGCCCGGACCGTGTGGACGGAGCCGCCCAAATCAATCAGGATGCGAGCGTGTTTGTTACCGAAGTTTCACCCGGCCGCACGCTTTCACACGATTTGCGGAAGGGAAGGCATGCATGGGTCCAGGTCGTGCGTGGCGCGGCCAGCGTAAATGGCGTCCACGTAAAGGCCGGTGATGCCGTGGCGCTCAGCAAGGAAGAGAAACTCACCGTCGCCGGTGAAGGCCCTGAGCCCAGCGAACTTCTGATCTTCGATCTGAACTAACGGATCTGGACTAACGGATCTGGACTAACGGATCTGGACTAGGGGATCTGAACTACGCTCACCTTCGCTCTCCATTTCGCAGCCGCGCCGTCAGCCGCTCCAGTTTGCTGCTGGAATCCGCGCCCATCGCGACTCTACGCAGCTTCGGCGGATCGTTTCAAATCGTTCCGCCAGCTGGTGTAGAATGTCGCCCGGCGTCAGGAAATGTAGGTTCGAGATTGAAGGAGGCGCTCATGAAATCACAACGGCATGTGACACGCGATCTCGCACTCGTCGCCGCTATAGCACTCGTGCTTTTCGCTCCGGGCGGTGCGCTCGCCCAGCAGTTGCAGGGGAAATCGCTCGTAAACGCCCTTCAGCGCGGCGGGTACGTAATTCTCATGCGCCATGCGAACGCGCCCCGCGAGCTTCCCACCGCGCAAACCGCCGATCCTGAAAACGTCCACCTCGAGCGTCAGCTCGATGAAACCGGCCGCACCACTGCCGTCGCTTTCGGCAAAGCGCTTGGCGATTTGAAAATACCCGTCGGCCAGGTGCTCTCGAGTCCCACCTATCGCGCCTTCGAAACGGCGCGCTACGCCCAATTGCCGGCCCCGCGAGCCGTCCCCGAACTCGGTGACAATGGCCAGAGCATGCAGGTCACAAAAGAGTCGCAGGCCGCCTGGCTCCAGAAACACGTCACGGAATTCTCTCCCGGCTCCAATACCATCATCATCACCCACCAGCCGAACATCGCCGGCGCTTTTCCGCAATGGGCGGACGGTTTGTCGGAGGGCGAAGCCCTCGTCTTGGGTCCCGACGGCAAAGGCGGAGCCATGCTCGTCGCCCGCGTGAAAATAGAAGATTGGCCTAAGCTCGACATTTAGCAGCCTGCTGAAAGATCGAGACACTTCGTCTCTAAAGAGTCTGTGTGACAACCCTCGTTTTTCGTCAGGGCACGGATTCATCCGTGCCGCAAATGCCGACAAATCAATCCGGCTTCAGCCGCTGAGGGATGATTTAGTCGGTTCTCACACAGACTCTAAAGCCTGAGCAGCGCCAAGCCATTAGCCGCCCGGGCGCGACCCAGTCCGACCATAGTCCGACACGATCGTAGTCCGACCGTAGTCCGACGTTGACACCCAAGTGATGCTCGCATATTGTTTGCGCGCAGATGAAGTCGCGCGCCCAACGCGAACTTCCACCGGCATGGTCCGCGGCACCCCTGCGAATTAAGCAGTCTGCAAGCTTTCTCTCTTGCAGTGTCCGGTTGCCGCCCGGAGGCAGCGTTGGAAAGTGGCCGGAGGCGTGAAATGCCAGCAAAGACTGCGCGCCTGATTCCGTTTACACTCACTTTTATTTATTCGCTGTGCCTTTCTGCTCCTTCGGTCGCGCAGCAATCCGTGCGCGGCACAATCACTGGAAGAGTGACCGCGGATCAGGGCCAGGTGCGGGCCTTCCGCGTGGCCGCTCACAATCTCGATCAGCGTCTCTGGTACACAGTCTTCACCAGAAACGGGCAGTACACTGTTCCGCAGGCCCTGCCTGGGCTCTACGAACTTACGGTAGACGAGCCGGGATACTCCTCTCCCAAGCTTCCCCTGTACCTGTTGCCGGGCGAGACTAAAAACCTTGACCTCGCTCTGAAGAAAGATGCCCGGCCGTCTGCGCCCGCCGCCGACTCCAACGAGGAAGGACCGCCGAGCCGTGCCGGCGGAAAAGTGGAATACGTAAGTAGCATGGAAGAAGTTTATCCGCCGGGGACTGCTCGAGACCTGTTGAAGCAGGACTGCACCGGTTGCCACGGCGATTCCTTGACGGCGATGCACTACACGAAGGAGGGCTTTCTTCGAGGTATCGAGAGAATGACGGAAACCGGGCCCGCCAGCTTTCCAAACGTGCTGGCTCTCGGCCGAACCATCATCAGCACCAGCCAAAAAGATCAGCTCGCGGAATATCTGGCTAAAAACTTCGGCCCTGGGATGCCGGCACGCCGGCTCCGCGTGGACCCTGTCCCCATAGACGAAGATCTGGCTTCCAAGGCTATCTATGTCAGTTACGACGTTCCGGCTGGACTTGCATTGGCCCCAAACCAAGGTTTGAAAGTCGGTGCTCCCATGGTCGATGGCGAAACCCCGCTGCTTCCAGGACCAGCGGCGGGTGCCCGGACTCAATTGCAGGCGGCCGCTATCTCGCCGCTCGACGGCACCATCTGGTTTACCGCCCGACACTGGAACTCGATTCTCGGGCTGAACCCCAAGGAACTAGATCCGGCGAAGCGCTGGAGGAATTTCCCGGTGAAGGGTGAGTGGGTCGCCGTGAGTGGTGTAACGGTCGATAGCAAAGGCAAGGTCTACTGGAGCGAATTGGATGGCGGAATGTTAGGCGAACTGGACCCTGTCACTGGCAAGCAGGTCCGCTACGTCATTCCGCAAAAGGGGGTCGGCGTCGGCATTATGGCCGACAGAAATGACAACATCGACTTCGCGCTTATCTGGGGAGCCCTGTTCGGACGCCTGGACGCCAAGACCCGCATAATTCACACCTACCCCACTCCGACTCCCGACAACGGTATCTATGGACTCGCAGTCGACCAGCAGGGAAACATGTGGGGCGCGGGATGGCAGAAGGGCACCATCAGTAAGTGGGATGCCGAAACGGGAACCGTCACTGAGTATCCCGTGCCGAACTCCTGGGGCCAGATTCGCCGAATCGGTGTGGATTCGAAAGGCATCGTCTGGGCTTCGGAGTACAACACGGGATATTTGGTGAAGCTCGATCCCTCTTCAGGAAAGATGACCGAATACAAGCTTCCCGGCAACGGTGCTAATCCATACGAAGCGTGGCCGGATCAGGACGACAATCCCTGGACTGCCGACCAGGTTCATAGCGGCATTCTCAAGCTGGACTCCCAGACCGGCAAGTTCACGTTCTATCCCATGCCTCAGCCTCACCAGAGCGTTCCCAAGATGGAGACGGCCAGCGATCATACGTTATGGTTTGGCACGCGGGGCATGCCGGTCACCGCGGGGGTCCATTTCTATCCTGACGGCTATAGTGCGAGTGCTCCGCCGCTTCCTTGAGGTCGCGCCGCGCCGATGCAGGATGCGCAGCGAAGCTACTCGGCAAGCTACCCGATCAGACAGCTCGATCGGACGTTGACACGAGAAGGCGGCGGTTATATGTCTTGCTCAAGAGTCGCTCCTGCGGGGAAGGGGAATGGTCGAAACGAACGATTACTACGTCGGGCCTTGTGCAAAGGTCGATTGAAATTGAGCGTCTCATTCAGTTGAAGGAGTTCCATATCTTATGAGCTGTTTGCGAAATCATGTCCCGCGATTTCTAGCCTTACCTTTGATCACAGCCCTCGCTGTGATTGCCGCGCTAGTCGTGCCCTCGCGCGTCGAATTCGCCCAGCAGGCCCCTCTGCACCTGAATCCAGCGGTTGAAAAACTGGCCCAGGGTCAGCCGATCATAGGCATCCAGACGGACGATCTGTCCCTGCAGAATTGCCACTCGCTTGCCCGCATTGATTTCGATTATGCCTACGTCGACATGGAGCACGGGCCGCTTAATCTCGACGGCCTTGCTTACTGCATTGCCGCGATGGTCGATAAAACGGCCGTTCTCAAGAAGGGAAACGCTCAGGTCAAGGTGGCCCTGTTTGCGAGATTCCCGCCATATGGGCGCGATCTCGAAAGTAACGACTGGATCGTAAAGCAAGCGCTCGACATGGGGTTGATGGGCATTATCTTTAATGGCGTGGACAATAAAGAGCAGATGACGCGGCTGGTTCAGTTCATGCGCTATCCGCAGTCCCCCAGGTCGGAGCACCCGCAGCCTCCCGGCATTCGTGGATTTTCTCCTGGCAATGCCGTCTTTGCGTGGGGCATCTCGCAGGCTGAATACGAGCAGCATGCCGACGTCTGGCCCCTCAATCCTCGAGGGGATCTCCTGGCCATCCCGATGATTGAAACAGCGGAAGGTCTGAAGAACGTAGATGAAATCGCGTCGGTGCCGGGAGTTGGTGCGATCTTCGTCGGTGCAGGCGGGGACTTGCACCAGTATTTAGGCGTTCGGCAGAATTCGGCGGATGTCGAAGAGGCTTTTCAGACCATCCTGAGAGCCTGTAAGGCGCACAACGTTCCTTGCGGCATAACCGCGAACACGAAGGCCGACGTGGATCGGCGCCTCAAGGAAGGATGGAAGATGATTCGAACGGGAAGGAGCGAGTAGCTTCGGGCTTTGCGTTCAGCGAGAAGCCACTGAAAACTTCTACAGAGCGTGCAGCATAATTTTTAGCGCCAACCCTCCCACCGGCGCCCCTGGTCCGGTGGGAGGGCAAACAAAATGACGCAAGACTTCCAGGTTTATGGGCAGGTAGCCGCGATATGCTTCATCGCGGTCACCTTCATGTAGTGAGGGGACTTCGGCACGTCTTTGTTCTCCTGCATCGCTTCGCTCTCGGGAACTGCCGTACCGGTAATTTCCACCTTGTGGCCGACGTGCGGAGCGAGGTTCTCAGTCGATGACACAATGCCCACCGTCTTCGGACCCTTTTCCAGGTCGGTCAGCATGTAAGTGCCGGGTGTGGGGCCAGCCCTCAAACAGCCGGTCATGCTGTGCACCTTGGGAGCTTCCTGGGTTTTCACGCCCTGCGCAAACAGAAGCACGCCGCAAAACATCAAACCTGCTACCACCGAAAGTTTCATAACAACCTCCTGATTCAGACTTCCGATTAGGAACCCTGTCACGCGGCATCGTACCCCTTCTCTTGCGCTGCGGACAAACAAATTTGTAGCCCGCAGCCCGGCCGCCGCCCCGGCGCCGCATGTCGATCCACCGCAAGGGCAAGCGCCGTTTTCTTGCGCACGGCCATTGAAGGGCGGGTGCCCGATTCAGTTTAAAAGCGCCTTCCGGGCAGGTGCAGCGTGCGGTATCGAGTGGCCGTTTCCAGCCAATCCATCGGAGGTGGTTTTGAACTGGCCGACCAGCCGGCGCAGTTCTGTGGAGGCTCCCACCAGCTCTTGCGCGGCTTTCTGAGTGTCTCCCGCTCCCCTCGATGTGCTCTCGGCGGCCTGGGCTACACCCGCAATATTCGAAGTGATTTCGCCGCTTCCGTGGGCGGCGTCGCTCACATTACGCGCCATTTCGTTGGTAGTGGCGTTCTGTTCCTCCACGGCCGTGGCAATCGTAGTCGAGATGTCGTTGATCTGCCGGATCACCGTGGTGATCGTTCCGATGGCCTCGACGGAAGCCCTGGTATCGGTTTGAATGGCCGCGATTTTGCGGCTAATATCCTCGGTGGCCTTGGCCGTCTCCTTGGCCAGTTCCTTTACTTCATTGGCCACCACCGCAAAGCCTTTGCCGGCCTCTCCGGCGCGCGCCGCTTCGATGGTCGCGTTGAGTGCCAGCAGGTTCGTCTGCTGGGCGATGGACGTAATCACCTTGATCACCTGCCCGATCTCCGCGCTCGATTCGCCCAATTTCGAAACGGTCGCGTTGGTGTTTTCGGCCACGTGCACGGCAGACGTCGCCACTCGCGCCGCTTCCGTCGCGTTCTTGGCGATTTCCTTGATGCTCGCGCCCATTTCCTCGGCTCCCGTTGCCACCGTCTGCAGGTTCTGGCTCACGGACTCGGCCGTCTTTGTAACCATGTCGGCCTGGGCCGAGGTTTCCTCGGAGTTCGCGCTGATCTGCTGGCTCGTTGCGTTCAGCTTATCGCTTGCCGTTGCCATTCGGTCGGCATTCCCGGCAATGGACTCAATCGTCCTGGAAATGCCTTCGATGGCCCGGTTCAAAGCCTGTCCCATCACGCCGATCTCGTCTGCTGACGTCACCTCGATGTGTTGGCGCAGATCGCCGTCGGCCAGGCCTTCCAGCACCGCCACGGTCTTCGTCAACGGCGTCAAAATCAGCCGGGCGATCAATCCAAACTGTGCGAGCACCACCACCAGCGAGACCGCCAGCACGCTTCCGCTCACCATGAGTTCCATGCCGCGGAGCTTTGCCGCAACGTCGCTCTGCGGATAGGCCGCCAGAACCGAATATCCCCATCTGTCAAAGGGTTTTGAAAGCACCATCCATTGTTTCTCTTCGGAATGCGCCAGTCGCGCATGCATTTCGTCCTCGGTCACGCGCTCCGGCTTGAAGATCACTCGCCCTTTGTCGTTCACCACGGCCACGAAACCGTTCTGGAGGATCGTGGCGGCGCTGATCCGCTTCCCGAGGTCGGCTAAAGTCGTGAGGGGTAAACCCACGTACCAGATCCCCACGATTTCCTTCGAGGAATTGCGCATCGGCTCGTATCCGGCCATGTAGGGTGTACCCAGGATGTCGACCACGCCATAAAACGGCTTTCCCTCCCGAATCGCGGCGAAGGCATGCCCCTGCGGATCGAGTGTGGTTTTAACCGCGCGTGTGCCGTCCGGTTTCAGCACGTTGCTTGATACCCGCACGAACTGCTCTCCGTCTTTTACAAAAAGAGTCGAGGTGCAGCCCGTGAGCGACTTGATGCGATCGACCAGGCTGTAATTCCCAACCTGCATCGAGCGCCCCAGATACAGTGCGGGAAACTCTTTCCCCTCGATTGGCGCCCAACCTTTTGTGTTCGCCGCCCCCGTCCGCTCGCTCTCTTCCAGCAGGACTTTCATGGCCGCGTGGACCATCTCGGAGCTGAGTTCGTCCACCGTCTGAAGCGTGCCCAGGACCGAACTCAGTTGATCGGACGCCTCCTGGTCCGCCTGGGCCCGCACCATAGACTGCCAATAATGTGTAATTGCAAAACCAAATGCGGAGATTCCACAAATCACCACGAGGGCCGTCGGCAGCATCAGTTTCAACGAAAGGCGCTGGCCCATAACTTACTCCGCGCGCAAACCGTCGTCGAAAGCTGTCGCCAGAATGACGAGCTTTGGCATTTCAAGCTTTTGCCTGCGGGGCAAACGCATCCGCTTCGTTGCTCGTTCTGCCTCGCTCTCGAAAGCCTCGCGGCGCTTTCCGGTTGAGGCGGTTCTTCAGGCGGCTGCTGGCTTGCTCGAGCGCGAGCCGTAATTCCTCCACGCCCTGCGTCTCGCTGCTCACTCTCCCGGCGTCCAGGTCCGCGATCAATTCCAAGCTCAGATTGCGCGTCCTTCGCACGCGTGCGCTCGCCAGCCACGGAGTGGCGCCCTCGTCGCCATGCCCATCCACTTGGCGTGCCCGCAATTCCTGCGCGGCCTGCGCCGCCGACCGCAGGCAGTCCACCGCGTCCCGGTATTCCCGCAAAAGCCCGAGGTTGGCCCCCGCGCACACCAGATATTTTTCAAGCTTGGCCAGCTCTAATTCCGCTTTCTTCACCTGCAAGCTCGCGCCCCAGAAGGTCTCGCTCGGGACAATCAGTTCCACCGCAATTCCTTGCGAACCTCCCTTGGTTGCCCTCGGCGCGGCCAGCACGCGCGCCCCGGCCGTCTCGGAGGTGAAAACGTTCGTCAGGGTGATCCGTCTGCCGATCTCCGGGCACGTCGACATCCTCAGCAATCCCCCCTGGATGTTCACCTGGCTGGCCACCGCGGATTCCTTGAACGCCTTGCCATCGGTGCTCTCCCACTCCGCCTTGATGCGCAGAGGTACCTCGAAACGCTGGCTCTTTCGTCGCTCCAGCTTCGATCCGTCCGGCGCTGTCGGTCGCTTTTCGATGATGTTCACGATTCTCTCCGCCTCGCTGTCGGCTGCCAGGCCCAATCCATTCCGGTTATTCAGCACAGTCCTAATCGGTCGATTCGGGGAATAACTTCAGTCGCTCGCCGCAGGCTCCGGCGGCGAATCGCGCCGGTTTCCAGGGCGGTACTACAAACAAGTCCTGACCTGCATCCGTAAAGTGCCGTAAGAGTTTTCGCCCCTGATCCAGTCTCTTGCGCGGCCACATCAAGGAAACGCCGCCATCTAACGGTTTTTTTGCGCAATCACCGGGCAAGACCGTATGTCTGCGCGCGCCGCTGCGGCATACCATGTAAGTCGTGCGATGCGTCGAATGTCATACCAGGGCGGGGGGCCGCAATGAAATGCCAGGCGATGTCTTACCCAAAGTATCTTCAGGAACGCGACGAGTGCATTGCCGCGCACGCTTTTTATCTCTGGCTGCTGCGGGGGTGCCCGGAAGGCTCCCCGGAGAAGGACTGGATCAAGGCCGAAGAAGACTTCGACCAGGAATTCCTGAGTCAGATCGATCTCGGCATGGTGTGCTAGTCCGAGAAATCTGCACGAGGCGATTTGGCTCCGGAGAGCGCCTCTAAATCACCAGCCCGCGGCGTCCTAGCGTGGCTCAAAAGGAGAGGATATCAGACCAGGATCAACATGGCCGCCGGCTTGCTTTGATGAAACTCCTACGATAAATTCCTCCGTATGGACGCATCGAGTGCCAACGAAGTTCATAAATGGCTTGGTATATCCCTTGAAGGCTGGCTGACCATCATTGCCGTCGTGGCCGGACCGATCCTCGCCTTGGGTGCCCAGCGTCTGCTCGATGATTTAAGAGAGAAGCATGCTCGGCAACTTCGATTGTTTCGAGAACTGATGATAACGCGGTCCGCTAGATTGTCGGCCCGGCACGTCGAGGCGCTGAACGCGATCCCGCTAGAGTTTGAAAACTCCGGGAAGGAGAAGCGAGTGTTCACGGCGTGGAAAGCCTATTTGGATCACCTAGGCACTGACGCCACAAAAGACGGCCCCGAGTGGAATCGGGTTGGAAGCTTGCTGCTTGTCGATTTGCTCCACGAGATGTCGCAGCGCGTCGGGTATGAGTTCGATAAATCGCGTATCGAGAAAGAAGTTTACCTGCCGCAGCTATTCAACACATTGGACGTTGAGCAGTCAACATTGCGGCAGCGGCTGCTCGAACTTACGGATGGAAGTGGCACAAGGAAGCTTCCCATTGCGATCTTCGAAACGAGATTTCCAGATTTGATCGACCAACAGAAATCGAAGGAGCAGTAGTTACGCTGGTAATTCTGCTCTCTTCGTCAACTTTAGAGCTATACCTATCGCCTGTCCGCCCACAAGCCTGCCATTACCGTTGATGACATCGCCTGTGAGTTTTCCGTCTATGTTTAGTTCGAAGTCTCCCACCACGCCCAGCACACTCGGAATATTAGGCAAGAAATTCTTTACGGCAACATGTGCTGTGAGCAGATCTCCCTTTGTTTCGTATGTGCCGGTATAGATATACCCCGTGTCGCCGCCAAAAACGTTCCCTTTGATGAACAAGGCAACTCCACCGCCGCTGCCGTTCATGCCTTCATACTGAACAATCCAGAATCCTTCGATCATTTAAGCCTCCGTACTGCCCTCACGATCACCCCAAATCTGAGGAAGAACATCGACAATGGAATAGATAACGTCCTTCGTGAATACGTGGAGCAAGGTTAGAGTGGCTGTCAAGGCTCCAACAGATAAAGCCCAAGCGTCGATGCCCCGGTCATGGGTTTGCCAGGGAACCCAAGCAGTCTGCACTCGATGGTAAGTGAATAACAGCGCGAAACCCGGCACGATAAAGTACACCACCCAAGAAGTCAGCTTGGGCAGCACATAATAGAACACGCTCACGACTCGACGCCAGATTGGGCATTTCGCCCCAGTTTGGTGAAATTGGTAGCGTCCCTTTATCATCTGTGCGAGAGGTGCGACTCGATTCACGCTTGGCAACCTCAGCATGTCGTAAAAGTCTCGGCTGTTCAGATCAGCAATCTCGGTCCTATCAGAATGGGAGTCTATAAATATATGGGCAAGTTTGCCAGCGCGGATCTGCTGGGCATGCGCTGCTGCAAATGCAACAGTAAGGACAACAAGAATGAAAAATAGAGTTAGGTAGTACGCGCTAGCTTCAACCTCACCGAAGCCGAATGGGAACTTGGAAGAGAATCTAGAAAATTGCTGGTGCCGGAGGAGGGAGTCGAACCCACACGGCCTTGCGACCAACGGATTTTGAGTCCGCCGCGTCTGCCATTCCGCCACTCCGGCGTGCAAATTATCTTAGGCTACCTTGCGAGCCACGGCAACCTCCGCTTGCTCCGTGGGGACGCCAATCTCCCGAATGGCGGTTTTGCACTCAAGGTCCCTTGAGCTTTTGCCACCATTCTGCCGAAGCGTTCTTCGCTGCGCTCGGCATGACGATCCAGGTCCGTCGCCCCTCCGAAGGATAAATTCGCTAAGCAGCAATAACTCTGAACACTGAATTCGTGCACACTGTTTCCGTATGAAAAACATTACCCTCAGCGCGGAGGAGAGCCTTATCGAGCAGGCCCGGATGGTCGCCAAGCAGCGGCGCAAAACTCTAAACGCAGCGTTTCGCGAGTGGCTGGCGGAGTTTACTCGTCGGGCGGGCAGCGCTGAGGAGTACGACTCCCTCATGAGGCGCCTCAAGCACGTGAAAGCGGGCCGTCGTTTCACGCGGGACGAGATGAATGAGCGATAGGTTCTTCCTCGACACAAATATTTTTGTCTATTCCTTCGACAAGCATTCCCCCCGAAAAGCCGCCCGCGCGGCCGAATTGATTCGGCAGGCGATCCAGCTCGGCATTGGCATGGTGAGCTATCAGGTGGTTCAGGAGTTCTTCAATCTGGCGCTCCGACGCTTCGCCGAACCCATGGCGTTTACGGAAGCGGAGCAGTATTTGTCCGCCACCTTCCGGCCCCTTCTGGCGGTTCATTCCTCCCACGCCCTGTTCGGCCATGCCCTGCAAATCGGTGCGAGGCACAAAATGCCATGGTATGACTGTTTGATCCTCGCCTCTGCCATCGAAGGAAAGTGCGACATTCTCTACAGCGAGGATTTTCGGCACGGTCAAAAGTTCGGGGATCTGCGGATCGTGAATCCGTTCGCCTAGGCATCGCCTAGCCTGGTCTACCAAAACACCACGACAACTACAGGTTGCAAACCCTTCCGGATCGTGCGAGCTTGTCTCCGGGATGCTCACTCAAAACAGGGTGAATCGCAGCGAGCTGAGGATGGATGTGCTGCTTGTCGGGCGGCCTTCGCCCGGCGCTTTTGGCAGTCATTCCGGGCACGTTTTCTCCTCAATTTCGCGCACGCTCACTCGACACTGCAGGACGAGTGTAAACACATCTAAGTTGCTGAAAATAAAGGAAAGCGGTATGCGCCACTCGACACTACAAGAAAAGCGCCAGCACATCAGTTCAGCGACACTTTTCGCGGACGATTCCCGTTACGGGACGGCCACAGTGCTCTCCGCGAGCGATACCAGGAGAGGTGAGCCATGCGCAGCATACTAGTGGCTGGTTTCGCCGGGCTGCTGCTGGCGGCAATATGGGCGCAGCCCGGCCTCGGGCGTCAGGGTGGCGGGATTCCGAGCCCGCCGGAGAAGGCGACCTGCGCTTTCCCCGACGGCAAGACGATTCACGTGGACTACTCGAGCCCCCGCATGCGCGGGCGAAAGATTTTCGGCGACCTGGTGCCCTATGGCGAAGAGTGGCGCGCCGGCGCGAATGAAGCCACCACCTTCGTCGTCAACACGCCCGTGCTCGTGCAGCAAACGGTAGTCCCCGCCGGCAGCTACACGCTCTTCACCCTTCCCACAGCCGACAAGTGGACGCTCATCATCAGCAAGCAAACCGGCGAGTGGGGCATTCCGTATCCGGGGAAGGAATTCGACTTCGCGCGCATCCCGATGAAAGTCGGCCAGCTGCCCGGGCCGCTGGAAAATTTCACCATCGCCTTCGACAAGTCCGCCGGCCGCTGCACCATGCGCCTCGACTGGGAAACCACGCGCGCCTCGGTGGACATAGCCGAGAAGAAATAGGGTGAGCCGAAAAAGGCGGACGCGGCTAGTTGTGGTGGAATTTCACGTCGAGCGGCGCGTTCATCACCGGCACGTGGAGGTGCTTGCTCTCGAACGCGGAAATTTCCGGCTCGTGGACCAGGCTGAGGCCGATGTCGTCCAAGCCCTTCAGCAGGCATTCTTTGCGGAACGGATCGATCTCGAACGAGTAGCGCAGCCCCTGGTCGTCGCTCACCGTCTGCTGTTCGAGGTCGACGGTCAGCTTGTAGCCTTCATTCTTCTCGGTGCGCTTGAAAAGCTCGTCGATCTGCTCATTGGACAGCGTCGCGGGAAGAATGCCGTTCTTGAAGCAATTGTTGTAGAAAATGTCGGCGTAGCTCGGCGCAAGAATTGCGCGAAAGCCGTAATCGAGAATCGCCCACGGTGCATGCTCGCGGCTCGAACCGCAGCCGAAATTGGCCGCGTGCCAGCAGCACGCTGGCGCCCTTGTAGCGCGGCCGGTTCAGCACGAACTCCGGATTCGGCTTCTCGCCCGGCAGATAGCGCCAGTCGTAAAACAGAAACCGTCCGAAGCCTTCGCGCGTGCACAATTTGATGAATTGCTTGGGCACCATCTGGTCGGTGTCCACATTCACGCGGTCCATCGGCGCCACGAGCCCGGTGTGCTTGATGAAAGGTTGCATGGTTATTCGGCTCCGTTCACGGTTCCATTTGCGAATATCCACGAAGTGGCCTTCGATAGCCGCCGCCGCGGCCATCATCGGGCTGACCAGGTGCGTGCGGCTGCCCTTGCCCTGGCGTCCTTCGAAATTGCGGTTGGACGTGCTGGCGCAGCGCTCGCCGGGCGGCAGCACGTCGTCGTTCATGGCGAGGCACATGCTGCAGCCGGCATCGCGCCATTCGAAACCCGCGTCGCGGAAAATCTTGTCGAGGCCCTTCCTTTTCCGCCTGCGCCTTCACCACGCATGAGCCCGGAACCACCAGCGCTTCCTTGAGCGATTTGGCGACGTGCTTGCCGGCGACCACGCGCGCCGCGGCGCGCAAATCTTCCAGCCGCGAATTGGTGCACGAACCGATGAACATGCGGTCGAGCGGAATGTCCTCGATGCGCGTGCCGGGCTTCAAGTCCATGTATGTCAGCGCGCTCTCGGCCGCCTTGCGGTCGACGGCATCCGTGAACGACGAAGGGTCCGGCACGCGGCCCGTCACCTGCGTCACCATGCCGGGATTCGTTCCCCAGGTGACCAGCGGCGCGAGTTCGTCCGCGTCGCAGCGTCACGGTGCTGTCGTACTTGCGCGCCGGGTCGGTCGCCAGCGATTTCCAGTACTCGACGGCGGCTGGAAGTCTTTTCCGCGCGGCACAAACGGGCGGCCTTCCAGATAGGCGAACGTGGTGTCGTCCGGCGCCACCATTCCGGCGCGCGCACCGCCTTCAATCGACATGTTGCAGACGGTCATGCGGCCTTCCATCGAAAGATCGCGGATCGCCTCGCCCGTATATTCGACCACGTGGCCGGTGCCGCCGCCGATGCCGATCTTGCCGATGATGGCCAGAATGATGTCTTTCGCGGTGACGCCGCGCGGGCGCTTGCCGCTGACGTCGATCTGCATGGTCTTCGATTTGAATTGCATCAGGCACTGCGTGGCCAGCACGTGCTCAACTTCGCTGGTGCCGATGCCGAAAGCGAGCGCGCCCAGGGCGCCGTGCGTGGAGGTGTGGCTGTCGCCGCAGACGATGGTGCAGCCCGGCTGCGTGATGCCGAGTTCCGGCCCGATCACGTGCACGATGCCCTGGTTGCGGCTGTGCATGTCGAAAAGGTTGATGCCGAATTCCTTGCAGTTTTGCGCCGAGCGCCTCGAACTGCGCGGCGGCGTCCGCATCGAGCACTGGCAGAGGCGATTCTTGGTCGGAACCGAGTGGTCCATCACCGCGAAGGTCAGGTCGGGCCGGCGCACCTTGCGCCCCGCGGCCTTCAGGCCGGCAAAAGCCTGCGGCGAAGTGGCTTCGTGCACAAGATGCCGGTCGATATAGATCAGCGACGGCTGGCCGGGCTCCTCGTGGACGACGTGGGCTTCCCAGATTTTTTCGTATAAAGTGCGAGGCGCCATAGCGTTATGTTTCCCGCCGACTGAAATCTCCCGGGGCGATCGTCCCAGGCGGTCCTATCGGTGTGAAACTAAATTGTAACATTCCAGCGCAGGATTGTAAGGGTAGCGCAGGTAATGGCATTGCGGTGTAAGCGAGAGGCAGCGGTACGGAGGAGATGGAACAATCAGCTGGCAGTATCGATCTTGAGAAACTCCGCGGCTTGCTTCAGCGTGGTGTCGCCGGGAAGGGGACGGAAATCCGTATCGACTTCCTTCTCACGCACGGCGATTGTTTTGAAGAAGAGGGCTTTGCCATCCATCTGCACATCGAGAAACGTCATTTCCCAGTGCCCGCCGCCGACATTCCTCTGTTTGACGCAGAAGGTTCCGCCGGCATCCAGATGACCCAGCAGCCCGTTCCAGAACCTCACCGGGCTAGCAGTGCGCCATCGAGTTCCGCGAGCCGGTGTTGCCGCCGGTCCACCAGCATCATGCCCCTCATGTGGTGGAATACGACACTCTCGTTGCCGCCGGGTGGAAGCTGGGATTCGGCCTGAATTGCAACTTGATGAGGCCGTCCTGGATACCGTTGTACTCGTAGAGGAAAGCGCGCGGCAGCATCGTTCCATAAGCTTTCGTTCCTGCTCCGCGTCGTGCGCCCTGCCTTTTTGCTTCTCGCGGAAGTCATCGGGGTCGGACAGAATCTTCCGGATGCGCTGGTCTTCCTTGCGGCGCCCTCGGCATCGAGAGCTTTACCATCCACCGAGATGAGCCGGTGTATTTCTCCGTCCTTGGTTTGAACCACTTCAAATAGCTGAGCTTTGCCGTCTTCCTGATGGAACTCGCGGTATTTCCAAAGGCTGGTGTCTTCGTCCTGCGCCTTTAATTCATTTCGGACCACTTCGGCGGCCAGCTGATTGGCGCTCAGGTGCGGCTGTATCGAGCCGTCTTCGGCTCGGACGAATCGGGACGGCACCGCAAAGAAAACAAGAATTGGAATTACGAGCAAGAAGGGGACAACGCATGACGTCGGGAAGCATGGTTGGTATCGTTTTACGAGGGCAGAGTCCCTGAACTGAATGCCCGGATCAGCCACCTTCTTCATTTCGCCATTCCCGCTGACGGCCACGCCGAGCTACTCAGGAAAGCCTATTCAACATGGGTTATGGCGGCAATACAGAGTTGGCCGTAGTTCCGGCGTGCCTTGTTCTTAGTACCCAACGGTAAAACGCGCGCCGCTGAATTTCGGGTTTTTCAACCTCATCGAGAATGGCGACTGCGAAGTCCTCCATGGAAATGCGGCTCTGGCCGCTTGGATCGACCAGCAGTTGATTCGTGCCAGTGCGGCATTTGCCCGTGCGCGTGCCCTCGTCGATTTCCGCGGAAGGGCTAACGTAAGTCCAGTCGAACGGCGCCTTCCGAATAATTTCCAGCGCATCTCGATGCGCCAGCGCCAGCTTCTTATACGCGGGAGGGAAGTCTGGCGTATCGACAAGCTGGACTCCGGGAGAAACCTCCAGCGAACCTGCGCCGCCTACCACGATGAGCCGCATCGGCTGATTCGTTCCCACGCCTTCCACAAGGGCCTGGGCCGCGGTGACGATCTGGTTGGCGTCGCCAGCGCCCGGGCCATACGCGCTGATCACCACGTCGTTGCCTTTCGTGGCGATTGCCACGCTCTCGGGTTTCAGCACGTCTCCCGTTTTGTATTTCAGGTTCGGGCGTTTGACGGTCTGCTGCGAGGCGTCCCGCACGATCGCCGTTACCTGATGCCCTCGCGCCAGCGCTTCATTCAGAATGCGGCGTGCCAATCCTGCCCGGTTGAGCCAAACAGTGCGATTTTCAAATGGGTTCTCCGCCGAACGTGAAAATTCGCGTCTAAAAGGATCGAGGTTGAGGAGGCCGGGCGCGAAAAAGCCGCCGCGGCTAATGGCCGGCTTTTTGCGACTTCGCCGCGCTCATGTCGGGAACTTCTTCACCAAGGGCCGTGGCGAGATCGATCTGGTGGTCTTGCTCCTGCATGAGGATCTGCCGGATCTGCTCGGCCATGGCAAATTCGCCGAGTTCTTCGCACTGCCGGATACGGTCGCGATAATTCCGCACTGTTTCGTTTTCGTTGTTCAGGTCAAAGCGCAGCATCTGCTTGGGGTCGTCGGAGGTCTGCACGGGCTTGGGCGTCACGGTGGGCATTTTGCCTAGATAATCGATCTGGCGCGAAATGGTGAGGGCGTGATCGAGTTCCTGCTTGGCGTGGATCTGCAGCTGGTCCGCGATATTCATGTACGCGGCGCCCTTGAGCACCTGCGAGTACACCACGTAGGCGATCACCGCCTGGTATTCGCGCGACAAATCCTCGTTCAGCAGTTCCGCCAGCCGTTCGCGCGTAATGCCGCCCTCTTTTCCAGCGTGCTTTTCATCAGCCATGTTGTTTCTCCTTTGAGATGTATGAGGATGAATTTGAAAGGTGCGCTCCCACGAACGCCAGTGCACCGAAAGGCCCGCCGGGCCTAGAGCCATCATACATCGAAGCGCTTTGGCTCCATGCTAGAATCGCGACTGTGAAATCCGGCGTCGATTTCAGCCCCGTCCCGAGCGGTATTGCGCGCCCTTCTTCCTTCGTATTACGGCCCTGCCCGTTATGCGATTCGATCGACCGCAAGCCCGTTCTCGAGCGGGACGCGTGGCAGATCGTTAAGTGCGCGAGCTGCGGGATGGTCTTCATCGGCACCGAACTCGACTATTCAGGACAGATCGCAAAGCACGACTGGCTCGACGATTATCCCGGGAGATGCTGCGCCGCAAGGAGCGCCATCCGTTTCTCTTGTTTCTTTCCCGCCGCACGCGGTGGCTCCGTCCGGAAACCAACGGCCGCCTACTGCGGCAGACGCGGCGCTGGAAAAGGGAAGGGAAGCTCGCCGACTTCGGCTGCGGGGACGCAAGTTTTCTCGTCCGCGCCGCCGGCATATTTGACGCGGTAGGAATCGAGATCAGTCCGAGGCTCGCGGAACTATCCAGGCAACGGATGCCCGCGGCAAAGATTCTCGAAGGCCCCGTCACGGAGGTCGCGAACAACGCGCTGGATGAAAAATCCTTTGATGTGGTCACGCAGTTTGGCTATATCGAACACGAATGGCGGCCTTTGGACGGCCTGCGCGCCGCTTTTCGCGTGCTGAAACCCGGGGGCGTTACCCTCATCAAGACGCCGAATTATGCCTGTTGGAACCGCACGGTGATGGGCGCGGACTGGTGCGGATATCACATTCCCGCGCATTGCAATTACTTCACCGCGGATACGTTGGCAAAAATGCTGCGCCGCGCCGGTTTCGAACCCCTGCGGCGTCCGTTGCTTTACAGGCTGCCCACCAGCGATTCGCTCTGGATGGCCGCGCGCCGCCCGGCGTAGCGCCCCTGCTTTCGCGCGCGTCTGGGTTCGGCGTGAACATCTGAGCCTAAAGCCCCGAATTCAGTGCTTTCCCTGCCAATAACCATAAAAAGGAAGCCCAAGAAATATCAGGGCGAGCCCGATCGACGAGCGCACCGGCCGGGCCATCCATAAGCTGACCGTCAAGGCCAGCGCTCCCAGCACGAACAGCGCAGGAAGCACGGGATAGCCCCAGGCGCGGTAGGGCCGCGGGAGATGCGGTTCCGTGCGGCGCAAGCGGAACAGGGCCACCACCGCGAGCGCGTAGAAAATCCACGTCGCAAAGATAAAAAGGGATGTCAGGTCTTCAAACGTGCCACTCAGCGCCATCACGCTCGCCAGCGCGCACTGAAAAATCAGCGCATTCCCGGGCGTGCGAAATTTCGGATGGACTGCCGCGGCGAACGCGGAAGAAAATCCCGTCCCGCGCCATGGCATAGTCGACGCGCGCCCCGCTCAGAATGGACGAATTGAGCGTGCCCAGCGCGGAAATCACCATGGCCAGAGTGATCCACAGCGCGGCCCCATGCCCTGCAAAGCTTTCCACCACATCGGAAGCCACATGCTGAGAACTGGCGACCGCGCCAAATGGAAGCGCGTAGAAGCACACGGCGTTGAAAAGAATGAATACCGCCGCCACAAACAGCACACCCCCCACCAGCGCTCGCGGAATGTTGCGAGCCGGGTCGCGCACTTCGGAGCCCACAAGATTGAGGTCTTCCCAGCCGTCGTAGGCCCACAAGCAAGCCGCCAATGCCGCGAGAAATCCGCCGAATGTGCCCCACCCTGGCGAGGCCGGCCAAAGCGGCTGGAAATTCGAAGCCCTTCCGTGCGCCAGCGCGAACCCAAAACCAATAATCGCCAGCACCGCCGCTACTTTCAAGAATGTGAGCACCACCTGGAATCCTCCGCCCAATCGCACGCCCAGATAGTTGACGAACGTCACCACGCACAGCGCGGCAACCGCCAGCGGTTGCGCCCAGGTAAAAATAAATTGCGAGTCTTGCCGCGGTAGAAATGGCAGATGCAGGTGGAACACATAAAGCGGCGCAGTGATGGAAGGCGCCAGAAAGCCGCAGAATCTCAGCAATCCCGCGGCAATGGCCGCCGCGGATGCCGGGCGTCCCACAATTGAGTGCATCCAGCCGAACGAGAATCCCCACACGGGCCCGAACCCGCGCCGAAGATAGGCATACTCCCCTCCGGCCTCCGGAATTGACGCGCCCAGTTCGGCATAGCTGATCGCGCCAAAGAGCGAAAGCAGCGCCCCTACAACCCACGCCGCGAATACGACCGACACGGATCGTCCTTCGGCCGCCATCTCGCTCGGCTTCAGAAAAATACCCGTGCCGATCATGGTGCCGACAACGATCGCGGCGGCGGCCCAGGGTCCAAGCCCGCGCACCAAACCCGGTTGCCTGTGTGCTCGTTCGTCCGTATAGATCAGTTTCGTCGCCATTCCGGCACGAATTTAGCGTCCATTACCCGGCGATCGCTGCCTCTCTTTTTCCGCCGGCGAAACTAGCCAGGGAGCCAATCGCAAACGTCACGCCGGTTCCCACGAGAACGTACCACGTAAAGGCCAGCCGAGTGAGGAATGTCACGCCGAGCATCGTGGCGATCCCTGTGGCGAAGCCAATCAGCGCGCCTGTCTCGTTGGCGCGCTTGTTCCATGTGCCCAGCAGAAAAACGCCGAGCATTCCACCATAAGTGATCGACGCGATCGTCAGCCCGGCCACGAGTACCGGACCCCAGTGGATCAGCCCGAGCAGGCCAAGCACGAGCCCCCAGGCAAGCGTGATTCTGCGTGACCGGCGCAGAGAATCCCCGTCGCCCGATTCCTTTGCAGACGGCGACATGCGCGGCGAAAGATCAATGATGCTCGACGACGCAAGCGAGTTTAGCGAGCCGCTCGCGTTGGACATAGCAATCGCGAAAATCGCGGCAAGCACGATCCCGCGCAACCCCACAGGCATGTCGCGAGCGATAAATTCCGGGAAGATGCGGTCCGCGTCGCCAGTCAACGGCAGGGAAGCGTGCTGTGCGTAGACGAAGAGCATCACGCCGATCACCAGAAACAGAGTGAACTGCGCGAACACGATCGCGCCGCTCGCCAGCAGCGCGGTCTTGCTGTCGCGTTCGTTGCGCGCGGCCAGCAACCGCTGCACCATGGTCTGGTCGGTGCCGTGGCTGGCCATGGTCAAAAATGTTCCGCCGATCAGCCCCGACCAGAAGGTATAGCTTTGCGTCAGGCTGAAGGCAAAATCGAAAACGTGCAGCTTGCCGCCCGCTGCCGCAGCCACGCGCGACACTTCCGGCCAGCCGCCCGGGAATTTTGTGCAGGAGCAGCAAGAAGGCTGCGACGGTGCCGGTGATATAGAGGGCGAACTGGATCACGTCGGTCCAGATCACCGCGCGCATTCCGCCCTCGAAGGTGTAGAACATCGTCAGCGCGGTGACGATCGCGATCGACGCGCGTTCCCCCGTCCCGAAGGCGACGCTAACCACTTTGCCAACCGCTGAAATCCGCACGCCCTCCGCGAGCGCTCGCGTTCCTAGGAAGACCACCGCGGCCGCCGACTTCATGCGGCTCGCCAAAACGCTTCCCCAGGAGTTGGTAAGCCGTGTAGAATTCGCCCTGGAAATATTGCGGGACCAGAACGACGCAGAGCACCACCCGCGCCACGACGTAGCCCAGTACAAGCTGCAGAAAGCCCAGATTACCGGCGAACGCGATTCCGGGCGTGCCGATAATCGTGAGTGTGGATGTTTCGGTGGCCACAATTGAGCACGCCAGCGCCCACCAGGGAGCCGTGCGGCCGCCGAGAAAGTAGTCGCGGAGCGTCTGCTGCCCCCGGCGGAAGCGGGCGCCAAACGCGGTGATGCCCGCTAGATACAGCACGATGATGGCGAAGTCGATAGGGCTGATCTGCATGGCGCCGCGCGAGCGAGTCGCGCGATGCTAACCGCCCGCTTCAAAAGCTGTCAAGCAAGGCAACAGGGTTCAGGCACGTTTGGGCCGGGCGAAAGGGGAGAAGCGTTTTACCACTCAAGCGGAAAACCACGCAGCAAAGCGAGAAAGAATGCTAGAAAAATTACCGGCTGAGGCTTCCTATTTCCTTGGTTTCGACGGCGGCGGCACGAAAACGGAATGCGTGCTGGCCAATGGAGAAGGCGAGATTCTGATTCGCGTGACCGCGGGACCATCCAATCCCCTGCGCACCGGCTACATGCGCGCCTGGTTCTCGCTGAGCGAGGCCGCGGACATGGTGCTGGCCCGGCAGAAGATCAAAGCTCGCGACATTCGCGGAGTTTGCGCCGGCCTTGGCGGCGCCGGTCGCGCGGGCGTCGCAAAACGCATCACCACCTTCTTTGAACGCAGCTTTCCCAGCGCTCAGATTCGCGTGACGACGGACCTCGAAATCGCGCTCGAAGCGGCCTTCGGCGCGGGCGAGGGAATCATTCTGCTTGCCGGTACAGGTTCGGCGGCCTTTGGACGCGACGCGAACGGTCGCACGGCGCGCGCCGGCGGACGCGGCCCCTGGTTCAGCGACGAAGGAAGCGCCTTCGATATCGGACGCCGCGCGTTCGCAGCCGTCGCGCGCGCGGAAGAGCGCCGGGCCCCGGAAACAGCCCTGTCGAGAAGGCTATTTCCCTGGCACCAGGCGCATAACTGGGATTCGCTGCTCGAACGCGTCACCAAAAATCCCGACGATGTGTTTCCGCAGACCTTCCCCCTGGTCGCGCAGCTCGCCGACAAGGGCGACGCGGTGTCCTGCGAGATACTTTCCGGCGCGGCAAGTTCGCTCGCTGAGCTTGCGGTTTGTGTGCTCAACGATCTCGGCTGGCGCGACCGGGAAGCGCGCATCGCGAAGGTGGGCGGCGTATATGGCCGCTCGCAGTATCTGGACGCCGCTATCGATTCGGAGCTGAAGAAGGTTGCGCCCTCGGCTCAGCTTGCATCGCTTGAGATGTCGCCCGCTGAGGCCGCAGCGCGCATGGCGGCCCGCTCGTCGCTCGTAAAAGGTAATGCCGCCTGATCCCGCAGCCGTCTCTGCGCGGATCGAGCGCGTCCGCTCGGCGTCATCCGACGAATTAAAGGCGCTCGCGCACGAGGCTGGCGAGGAAGTCCTGCTCGCTCTGCTCGAAAACCCGAACTGCGACGAGCCTCACGTTACGATTCTCCTCGAACGGCTCGACCTGCCCGCAAGCGTGCTGAGCGCGATAGCCAGGGAAAATAAGTGGCTGGCGAGTGAGACGTTGCGCCTGCGTCTCGCTGCCCATCCGCGCACGCCGAAACGCGTTGCCGTCTCGGTGGTTCGACAGCTCTACCTCTTCGATCTGGTGCGCGTGAGCCTGCTTCCATCAGCCCCGCCGGATATCAAGCGCGCCGCCGAGGAAATCATCACGTCCCGCGTGCCGCATCTGCCGGTCGGCCAGAAGCTGACGCTTGCGCGCCGCGGTCCATCCCGCGTGGCGGGCGCCATCCTGGCGGAAGGACATCCGCAGGCGATCAGGATAGCGCTCGATAATGCGTTCCTCACCGAAAGCCAGGTGCTCAAGGTGCTGGCAAAGCCGGAGGTGCCGGAGCGCGTCGTTGTCGCGATAGCGCAGCACCCGAAATGGTCGAGCCATTACAATGTGCGCATGGCCCTCATCCGGAATCCCCATATGCCCGCTGCCGCGGTTCTCTCGTTCCTCCCGCAACTCACCGCGAACGACCTGCGGGATATTTCGGAGCTGCCGGAGCTTTCGCATCATGTGCGGAAATACATCGAGAGTGAGCTTACAGCGCGTCTCGCAAAAAACGGAGGATAGTCCCTCAACGGTTGTCCTGCGGTCCGGTATAACCGTTGCGAGAATGATCGGAGCGGAAAACGACATGGCCAGGAAATCAAACTCAGTGAAGTGGATCATCGCGCTCGGGGCGATCGCTCTTCTCGGTATCCTTCTTTATTCCACGCTCCAGGCCACCAGCACGGAATACCAGGTGTGCATGGACTTCCGGGGCCGCTCGCATTGCGCGAATGCCGCCGGAACAAACTCCAGCGTGGCAATCCGAAGCGCCGAGGAGATCGACTGCCAGATGCTCGCCAACGGCCGCGACGAAACCATGGTCTGCCTCGACACCCAGCCCAGCAGCGTCCGCGAAGTTAAAAAATAGCGACTCAGATCTGAGGAGGGTTCCTCCCGAAAAACCTCCTGCGTGTTATCCCGAACGCAGGGGGATTCTGCATTTTACTTTTTGCACGATCGAAGAAGCGAAGGCGTTCACGCAGTGCGGCGACTTGGAGTGCAGCAGGGAGGCGGTCGGCGCGCGCGTGGAAGGCCCTCTCCGGCTAATCGCGGACGAAATTAAATTTCGGGGCTTTTCTCGGGGCCGGACTCCGCGGGCAGCAGCCAGAGTCCGCTGATTTTCCCGTTAGGATCAAAGGAGACGCGAACGGTGGCGTTCCCGTTCTCGAATTCGCAGCTCACGTCCACGATGTCCAGTTCCGGGTCTTTGGTCGCTATCTTCACGCTCTTGAATTCCCCGAGATGACTGATCACGTGAGACCAGGACATGTCCAGGGTGTAGGGACCCATGTCCGACTTGTAATCGTCGTCAAACCGGGCAACCACCTGGTCAAAATCCTTCTGCCGCAGCAGATCCGCAACCGTCCTGGCGGACTCTTCCATGGTGGCAGGGCTGAGGTCGGAAACCTGGTCGATGGAAATCCGCGTGATCTCATCGGAGTCGTCGAACATCAGCCTGAGTTCAACTTTGGAATTCTCAAACTGGCTCTTTGACACATAAACGGACGAGCCGTGAGCCGGGTGCATGGTTTGAGAAATCTGCTTTTGGAACAAGCCACTCCGCTGGATCAGGTGATGCCACGCGAATTCGAGTTCGTCGGGCGTGAGAGCGTCTTTTAACTCCGGGCTGAAATGATTGCAGACGGATTCCATCTTACCGTCCGCCATCTCCGCCATCACTTGCCGGGCAAGAGCGAGGCGCGCGTTGTCGCGAGGCTGGGTTTTGGTTTGGGCTTCAGTTTGATTTTGGGGCGGGGCCTGCGCCAGCGCGGCAAATCCCAGAAGGGAAGAAACGATCAGAAGAAATACCCTTTGTGATCGCATGCAATCTCCTAACAAAACCCAGAGACTGTCTCTCTAAAACCTTAGCACAAAGCGCAAGGCAATTTCTGAAAATCGCGGAACCATGGGCGGTGTGGACGGCCACCGGGAAAATCGTGGCGCGCAGCTCCCGCGAAGCCACGCGTGCAGAGAGAAGAAATATGCTGTGAAGATTAGGGTTATCCTGCGCCAGTGATCCCGCTCAGCGATCTACGTCCTCAGGCGCGACGGACTTTGTATAGAACGCATTGAAATTATGATTGGAGAAACACCGCGTGGCTAACGCAGCGCGTATTCCTAAAGAACGTTTGCGCCGCGACGGGGTCACGCGTGGCTGCCGGCCTGGATGGATTCAAGGTACTTCATCAGGTTATCCATGCGCACGTTGCCGCGGTCGATATCGGATTCGATTTGGTGAAAGATCGGTCCCCACACCGGCATCTCGCGAGAACCGTGGGAAGCGATCACATGATCGCCCGAAATGATGCGGCGGACACGATCGGCCGGAAATTCCCCGCCGTTGTTTTTTGCCAGTACGGTAAGGTCGGGGACTGTTGCTTTCAACGCCGGGGCGGCAGGGCCGTGTCCCTTGGCATCCCTGCCGTGGCAGGAAGCGCAATAGGCGCGAAACAGGTCGGCGCCCCGCGTTGAACGGATGAGCGTCTGATACTGCTGGTCATTTTGCTGGTTGGGTTGCTGGCCCGGTTGCTGCGCGGGCTTCTGTGATTGCCCGGCGAGCATTCCGGGGGCTAGCGCCGAGCAACTCAGGCTGGCGATAAGAATAAAAATCCAAAGGAGAATGCGCCAGTCGCGATTCGACAGCCTCTGTCTTCGACCCATGATTGAATCTCCATTTCTGCGATGGCGCTCCGGCCGAAGCGGCACGGGTGGGAGAATAGTAGTCGGTTGGGGGAGCGAATGCGAGGGTTATGAGGGCTTGAGCGGCGAAGGTCGTTTTGCGCGGCCTGAGCTTACTTGGCGTCAAGAACGGAATCGAGGTAAGCCATCATCTGCGGCCCAGTCCAATCCTGCGGGCCAATGATTTTGCGGTCAATGCGGCCGTTGCGGTCGATGATGTAGGTTTCGGGGTACATGGTAGTTCCGTAATCGAGCGCGCTTTTCTTGGTGGGATCGCGATAGGTGGGGAAATCAATATGGTATGTCTTCAAAAAGTTGGCGTAAGCGTTCGCATCATCATCGAGACTCACGCCAAGTATGGTGCCACCTAGCGGCGCGATGCGCTTCTGCAATTGAATGAGCGACGGCGTTTCGTCGACGCAGGGCGGGCACCAGGTAGCCCAGAAATTCAGGACGACGACCTTTCCGCGAAGGTCGGCCAGCGTCTGAGGTTTGCCGCCAATGGTGAACTGAAAATTCTTTTCGGGGCGCCCGCGAATGCTGGCCTCGCCCTGCCGATAATCGGGACGGACAAAAAGCCAAAGAAGAGCCGCGAGAAAGGCGAGTACGAGACCTGTCTTGAGTTTTCGTTTCAAAGCGTTCGCCGAGCATCCTATAATGATTTGTTCTATTCCAAACCGCATAGTCTAGCAGTTCCGCGCGGAGGTAACAAAACTGCTCTCCGCCGTCTTCCCGAGTTCTGCGGTGAGACTCTTTTGCGGTGCCGCCGCGTGCGCAGTCCCAGGGTTTCGCTGCGGCGGAATCGTTATGCTGGCGGGGACATCAGATTCGTCGTAGCTGCATACAGTAGGTGCATATACTTGATTGGCAGGGCAGTTCCGCTTGATGCCGGTTTGAGGAATGGGAGCGCTATGATTCGAGTGACACGCAAAATCGAGTTTTCGGCGGCGCATTTTTATCACAACCCGAATTTTTCGGCGGAAGAGAACCGTCGCATTTTTGGCAAGTGCAATAATCCGCAGGGACATGGGCACAACTACGTGCTGGAAGTGACCGTGGCGGGTGAGCCCGATCCGGAAACGGGGATGGTGCTCGACCTGAAGGAGCTGAAGGATATTCTGGAAGAGGAAGTGATGGAGCGCATGGACCACCGCCACCTGAATTACGAGGTGCCGGAACTGGCGGGGCAGATACCCACATGCGAGAACATCGCGGCGGTGATCTGGCGGCTGCTCGAGCCGAAGATTACGCAAGGGCCAGCCTCGATCGCGTGCGGCTGTATGAGTCGCCGGATTTATTTGCGGATTGCACGGCGGAGAACGGCTCCGGAGTCGGAGATCCCGGCCTGGCGACGCGGAGCTGGCGTCGCAGGAAGGCAAAAGGCGAGCATGGCGCGACCGTTGAAGATCTCGCTGACGCGGCGGTACCGGTTTGCGGCGTCGCACCGGCTCTACAGCCCGAAATTCAGCGACGAAGAGAACCGCCGGCTGTATGGCAAGTGCAGCAATCCGCACGGGCATGGGCATAACTACGTGGTTGAGGTGACCATCTCCGGGCCGGTCGATCCGTCCACGGGCATGATCGCGAACCTCGGTGATCTCGATCCCTTTGTCGGGCGCGAGGTCGTGGAAGCGTTCGACTACAAGTACTTGAACGAAGAGGTGGCGGAGTTTCGGGGAAATTTCGTGCCGACCACGGAAAATGTGGCGCGCGAGATTTTCCGGCGGCTGCGCAAGTTTCCAAACGCGCGTGTGGAGCGAGTCCGCATCGAGGAGACCAGCAAGAACAGCTTCGAAGTCGAGGACGAGGCGCCAGCGATCGGCGTCTCGTGAGCGTGATGAGGAGCAAGAGGACGATGAGCGAGACGAGCGAGATCGTGGTTCCCGAGGTGGCGGGCGGCGAGAGCATCGCCGAGCTGGTGCGGAAGATGCTGGTGCAACTCGGCGAAGATCCGGACCGCGAGGGATTGCAGCGGACGCCCGAGCGTTTTGAAAAGGCGCTGCGGTTTCTCACCAGCGGTTACGCGCAGAATGCGGAGAAGATTCTGAATGGCGCGATGTTCAGCGTGTGCTACGACGAGATGGTCGTGGTGAAGGACATCGAGGTCTACAGCCTGTGCGAGCATCACCTGCTGCCATTTTTCGGGAAGTGCCACGTGGCGTATTTCCCGGACAAGAAGGTGGTGGGCCTGAGCAAGATCGCGCGGCTGGTGAACATGTACGCGCGGCGACTGCAGATTCAGGAGCGGCTGACGAGCCAGATCGCGCAAGCGATCGAGGAGAAGCTGAGCCCGCAGGGCGTGGGCGTGATGATCGAAGCGCGGCACCTGTGCATGGTGATGCGCGGAGTGGAGAAGCAGAATTCGCATGGCGGTGTCGAGCGCGATGCTCGGGCGCGTTTCGCGAGAACAAGCAGACGCGCGACGAGTTTTTGTCGCTGGTCCGCGGTAAAAGTAGCGCCGGTAGCGCAAAGCCGCCGGTACCCTCTCGGCTTCCCTCCGCCGGAATCGCGCGTGACGGCGCATCCGGTGATACCATAGTTCGAACGCCTCCTTGCAGAAGAAAATCCTGTAGCAGTTAATAACGAGTGTGTGCTAGCATTTTGGGCTGAAGAAGAGTCAAAGATTGAAGAGCAGGGTGCGACGTCTCAGTGGGGAGGGGCGAGTTGATGGAAGCCAAGGTTGAACTGATCGAGCAGTTCCGGCGTACATCCGAAGGATACGGGGTCGCCGGAAGTGCAGATAGCGTTGTTGAGCGAGCGCATCAACTATTTGACGACCCACCTCAGGTCCCACGCCAAAGATCATGCTTCGCGGCGCGGGTTGATCATGATGGTCAACAAGCGGCGCAGGCTGCTGGACTATCTGAACCGTCGCGACCCGGATCGGTATCGCGAGATTGTCGAACGACTCAGTTTGCGCAAGTAGCGCAGATTCCCTGAGCGGCCCTTCGGGCCGCGTTTTCCTCCGCACAAATCGGCGAAGTCGAGCTATCTGCGGGCCGGCAGGGCCATGCTGCGCGGACGTGTGCGCCGGCTGAGTCTTTTTGTATTTCTTGCTCCCGTTTTCTTCTCTTCTGGCCCTCCTTCGAATTGGCAAATCCCGAGAGATGTCTCTCGTATCTGATGCCGTCCCCGGCGAACCGGGGCAAAAGGACGTGAAGTGATGTTCGAACAAGTGAGTCTGGAAATAGGCGGACGTAAGCTGAGCTTTGAAACGGGCAAGATGGCCCGGCAAGCCCACGGCGCCGTTGTGGCGCGCTATGGCGACACGGTCGTGATGGCCACGGCCTGCATGGACAACAACGCCAGCGAAAAGGATTTTCTGCCCCTCACGGTGGACTACCGCGAATACACCTATTCCGCCGGAAAAATTCCCGGCGGATTTTTCAAGCGCGAAGGGCGCCCCTCGGAGCGCGAAATTCTGGTGTCGCGCCTGACGGACCGGCCGCTGCGGCCGCTGTTTCCCGAAGGCTGGGCCACCGAAACGCAGATCGTCGCCATGGTGCTTTCCGCCGACAGCGAGAACGATCCCGATGTGATCGCGGTGACCTCGGCTTCCGCGGCGCTCTATATCTCCAGATTCCATTCGACGAATCCGGTGGCGTGCGTGCGCGTGGGATTGCTCGACGGCAAGCTGGTGGTCAATCCGACCGTACACCGAACAGAAGACCAGCCTGCTGAACATCATCGTCGCCGGCACCGAAGACGCCATCGTGATGGTGGAATCGGGCGCGCTGGAAGTCTCCGAGGAAACCGTCGCCGACGCGCTCGAGTTCGGGCACGCAGAAATCCGCAAGATCGTCGCGGCCATCAAGGAACTCGGCAAGAAAGTCAATCCGCAGAAGGTGACCGTCGCTCCGCCGGCCGTTCGACGAGGCGCTCTATAAGAAGGTTGTGGACAAGTACGGCGACCGCATGCGCGACGCGCTGGACACCGCCAAGCATCCGAAGATCGAAAGCTACGCACCTGGTCGATGGCGTCAAGAAAGACATCCTCGCCTCGCGTTCCCGAAGAGGATGAAGAACAGCGCAAGATGGCCTATCGCGCGTTCGAGCGCATGCGCGAGCGCATCTTCCGCGACGATATGCTGATCCGCCGCCGGCGTCCGGATGCGCCGCGCCTTCGACGAGATTCGCCAGATCACCTGCGAAGTCGGGCGTGCTGCCTCGCGTGCACGGCTCGGCGCTCTTCACGCGCGGCGAGACGCAGGCGCTGGCCACCGCGACGCTCGGCACCAAGGACGACATGCAGCGGCTCGACCTGCTCTTCGAGGAGGACGTGTTCAAGCGCTTCATGCTGCACTACAACTTCCCGCCGTTTTCCGTGGGCGAAGTGAAGTTCCTGCGCGGCCCGGGCCGGCGCGAAATCGGCCACGGCGCGCTGGCCGAGCGCGCGCTGGCCAACCTGCTGCCGCCCGAGGCGGAATTTCCCGTACGCGATGCGCGTGGTGTCGCGACATTCTCGAATCGAACGGCTCTTCATCGATGGCCACGGTGTGCGGCGGTTCGCTTGCGCTGATGGATGCGGGCGTGCCGCTCAAGGCTCCGTGCGCGGGCATCGCGATGGGCTTGGTGGTCGAAGGCGACAAGTACGCCATCCTCACCGACATCGCCGGCGCGGAAGATCACTACGGCGACATGGACTTCAAGGTGGCCGGCACGCGGCAGGGAATCACCGCCCTGCAAATGGACATCAAGGTCGGCGGCGTCAGCATCGACATGATGCGCGAGGCTCTGGCGCAGGCGAAGAAGGCGCGCCTGCAGATTCTCGACATCATGGACGAGACGCTCTCCACGGCACGCGCCGATATTTCCACCTATGCCCCGCGCCTGCACATGCTGACCATCCCCACCGACAAGATTCGCGACCTGATCGGGCCGGGCGGAAAGAAGATCCGCTCGATCATCGAAGCCACGGGCGTGAAGATCGACGTGATGGACGACGGCAAGGTGCACGTGTTCGCGAGCAGCGGCAAGGCCGCCGAAGATGCGCTGAAGATGATCCGCGACGTCACCGCGACGCGCGGAAATCGGGAAGACCTACCTGGGCAAGGTTGTCCGCATCGCGGACTTCGGCGCCTTCGTCGAAATCTTCCCGGGCACCGACGGCCTGCTGCACATCAGCGAAATCGCGGACACGCGGATTCGCTCGGTGCGCGACGAACTGAAGGAAGGCGACCAGGTGCTGGTGAAGGTGCTCGCCATCGAGGGCAACAAGATTCGCCTGAGCCGCAAAGCGGTGCTGAAAGAGCAGCGCGACAAGCAGCAGAACGCCGCCAGCTAAGGCGGTTTTCTAGCAGATTGAGCTGTCGAGGAAGGGAGGCCGATTTGGCCTCCCTTTTTCTTTTTCGCGGCACTTCAAGACGAGAAGACTATCAACTCGGAAGGACGTGCGATTTTTCGGACGCCCGATCGTTTGCTTTGGAAGGGCCGGGTTCTTGACTCTTGTTCGGTACGAGACGCCGAAGAGCAAGCTACTGCGATGCGCCAGCGGTGGGGCCCGGCGCCGGAGCTGCTTGTGGCTGCGGCGAAAGTAGCGGAATGGCTGGAGTCTTTTTGCGCGAAGTAATTGCGCTGGTAGAGATTGTGGTACATCCGTCCGGCAATCTCGGAAGCGTGCGGGCCGCTGATGATGCGCGCGCCGCCGTGGAGCAGAACGACGAGGACAATCTTCGGATTGGCCTGGTCGGCGTAGGAAGCGAACCAGCCGAGGCGTCCGCCCACTCCTTCATCGTTACAAGTGCCGGTCTTGCCCAGGGCCTGTTCGCCGTAAGGGTCGTAGCTGCGCTTGGCGGTGCCGTAGAGAACCGCGGCGAGCATTCCTTCGCGAATGTCGGGAATCAAAGGCTGAATATCGAACTGCTCGCGCACGCGCGGCGTGAAATTCTGGCGCTCCTCCGGCGAACGCGGGTATTGCAGGTAATACTGCGTGCCGCCATTGGCGAGCAGGGAGACCATCGACGCCAGCTGAAACGGCGTGATGCGGATGCTTGCGCCGAAGCTGGACATGCGGGCGACGCCGCCGAAAAACGGGGGAGACGACGGCACAGAACCTGGCTGCTCCTCGGGAATGTTGTAGCCAACGCGCTGTCCCAGGCCGAACATGCGGTCGTATTTCACTACGCGGTCGAAGCCGAGTTGCGTTCCCACCGCTTCGAAGAAATTGTTGTTGGAGTGCGCCATGGCCTCGGTGAGGTCCATGTAATGGCGCCGGCCAACCTGGATCATGGTGTCGCGCGTGATCACGCCTTCGGAAAGTCCGGCGATGGCGATGAATGGCTTGATGGTGGAGCAGGGCTCGAAGCCGGCGGAAAAAGCCATCTTCTGATTGACGATGGCGAGGACGCGTCCGTTGGTCGGATCGACGGCGACGACGGAGCCCTTCTCGCGGCCGAGCGCGTCCAGCGCGGCTTGGCGCACGAGGGGATCGTCATTCGTGGTGACGTCGTCTTTTCCGGGATCGGAGCCTCCGGTAAAGGGAATATGGAAGCGATGCTTCTTGGGCGGGCGAGCCGAGCGTGTCGCGCGGTTGGGCCGCGGCTTGGCATAGGTGCTGCGGGCAGTGTTGGCGAACACCGCGGCAAGCAACAGACACAGTAGCAAAATTGTCGAACTGCGAGCTGGGGCTCGGTGCATATTCCGTTCGCGCGGGTTGGCCTGAAGCAACCACCCAGGTGCCGATTGTTTGGAGCCGGAAGCAAGTTTAAGGAAATGTGACATGTGTATGCAACTGAAAATAGCGAGGTTGCTCCAAGGCAAGCAATGGGTTGTGGGTACAGGTGCCTAGCGGAACAGGTAGCGGCACCTGTTGCTTGGGATTTTTCCGGTGGGTCCCTCGCGGCGGGAGTCGGTGGGGTCCCTAGCGGTGGGAGCCTGGGTACCTTGTGGTGGGAGCCCCTGCTTTAGCAGGCGGAGTGGGCTTCAGCCCCGGGAACCTCATCGAGGCCCAGCCAAAGCGATAAGTCAAAACCGAGAGCTGTGATATAAGGGCGCCTCTGCCATGCCGCTGGCCCCGCAAGAAACGCGCACCTTCGAGCCGAGGACTATCCCTATTCCTCCGCGAACCTAAAGGCGGAAGTCGACCCCGTCCCGCTTCAGTTTCAATGAAGCCCGTAACTCAGGGGCTACTTTCTGTTTTGGGTGGGAGCCCCCTGCTTCAGCAGGGGGAAGCTGGACTTCAGTCCAGCGGAGAGCGAGCGCCCCAGCTGTGGGCTTTCAGCCCCGGGCTTTTTGAATTCCCAGCGCTAAAGCGCTCATCAAAGCCAGAGCTTTTTTCCGGAGCGCTGAAGCGCTCCTCCCCCGCATAAATGCGGGGGCTCCCACCAGATGCAGCCCGAGTGCTTTTTCGAGGAATATCCCTATTCCTCCGCGAGGCTAAAGAGAGAAGTCAATCGCGCCCCGCTTCCGTTTCAAGGAAGGCGATAAATCAAGGGCTACTCTCGGTGTACAATCCCCGGCAACTGCGGAGGATGTGCAGTTGCGCTTTGGTAAGGAGGCCGGACTATGACTCAGACTGTAAGGAATCGAATTTTGTGCGCGGGACTGGCGTTCGCGATCGTCGCGGTACTTGGCGTGTCGTCGAGAATTCGCGCGGGCCAGCGTGCCCTGGATGCGGTCAGCGTCAACAATGACGACATCGGCGGCGTGGTTACCAGCGCGAAGGGGCCCGAAGCGGGCGTGTGGGTGATTGCCGAAACCTCGGACCTGCCCACCCGATATCGCAAGATCGTCGTCACCGACGACGCCGGGCGATACATGCTGCCAGACCTGCCCAAAGCGAATTACAAAGTCTGGGTGCGCGGATACGGGCTGGTGGACTCGAAAAAAGTGGACGCGCTGCCGGGAAGAACGCTGGCGCTGAACGCGGTAGTGGCGCCGAACGCAGTGGCTGCGGCGCAATATTATCCCGGTGATTACTGGTACTCGCTGCTGAAGATTCCGCCCAAGAGCGCCTTCCCACTGAAGACCCGGGCCAACGGAAGCGACGGCAAGGACGCAGAAATCACGCAGGCCAGTATCTATTTCAACTGAAGCGGGGCTGCGAAGTCTGCCATCAGATGGGCAACAAGGCTACGCGCGACCTGGAACCCAGCCTCGGCACATTCGATTCGCCGGCGCTCGCCTGGGAGACGGCGGCTCATGTCCGGGCAGGTCGGTCCGGAAATGACGGCGGCGCTCAACGAATTCGGTCACGATCGCGGGCTGGCGATGTTCGCGGACTGGACGAATCGAATTGCGGCAGGGCGAGGCGCCACCGGCGCCGCCGCGGCCGCAGGGAATCGAGCGAAACGTCGTTGATCACGATGTGGGACTTCGACACGGACCGCTCGTTCATCCATGACGTGGTGAGTACGGACCAGAGGAATCCCACGGTGAACCCGTACGGGCCGATCTACGGCACGGAGTTTTCGGCGGGGTGCGATCACGATTCTCGACCCCATCAAGAACACGAAATCCATGATCAAGCATTCCGCTGGACAAGGAAAGCGACCGGAAGCTGCTGAAACCCTGGTCCGTCTCCCACCGTGGGCGCGCCCTCGCCGTACTGGGGCAACGAAATCGTATGGGACGATCCCGTGACTCCGGCGGCGCCGCATATCGACAGCAAGGGGCGGCTCTGGTTCCACACCCAGACTCGAGCGGACCTGCCCGCGTTTTGCAAGGAAGGTTCGAGCAATCCCTTTACGAAAAATTTCCCGCCGCCAGCAGGCTCGGTTGCCAAGGGCGCCGGAGTCTATGACCCGAAAACGGGGAAATTCGAGTTAGTCGATACCTGCATGTCGTCCGGGCACATGGCATTCGCGAGTGACGAAGATCAGACACTCTATTTCGGAAACCCCGGAGTGGGAGGAATTGGCGCGATCGGCTGGATCAAAACGCGCGTGTGGGACGAGACGCACGATGCGGAGAAATCGCAAGGCTGGTGCCCCGCCATTCTCGATTATAACGGCGACGGCAAAACCGGCGCTTATACGAAGTTGAACGAACCCGCCGACCCGAAACTCGATCGCGTGGCGGCAGAAGCGACGGGGGCTTACGGCATTGCGGTGAATCCGGTGGACGGCAGCATGTGGTATGCGGGTGGCCACCTCACCAAGGAAACCGCCGTGCCCGGAACGATCGTGCGCATGGTGACGGGCGCGAATCCGCCGTCAACCTGCAAGACGGAAGTTTATCAGCCGCCATTCGACAATCCGAAGCGTCCGGGCGTGGAGGCTTTCACGGCGTTGGGAATTGCCGTCGATAGCAATGGGATGGTGTGGGCGGCCCTGGCGGGCAGCAACGATCTCGCCAGCTTCGATCGCCGCAAGTGCAAAGGGCCTCTCAATGGCCCCACCGCGACGGGCCAGCACTGTCCCGAGGGCTGGACGCTCTATCCGGTGCCGGGTCCAACATTCAAAGGAACCAAAATTCTGGCGGACTCCTTCTACCACAACTGGGTGGACCGGTTCGATACCTTCGGGCTTGGGAAAAATGTGCCGATCGTAAATGGCACGGGTTCGGACTCGCTGATCGCCTTCGTGCCGGAGACTAAAAAGTTTGTTACACTGCGGGTGCCGTATCCGCTGGATTTTTACACCCGCCGCGTGGATGGCCGCATCGACGACCCGAAAGCCGGATGGAAAGGGCGAGGCCTGTGGGCGGGCAACGAGGAGAGAGTGATCTGGCATCTGGAAGGTGGGAAGGGAATGACGAGCTCGGTCGCGCACTTCCAGCTTCGGCCCGATCCGCTTGCCAAGTAGCCCGAGCCGTGAGCCAGCAAAATTGAGAGCGAGGAACATGACGATAACGAGCGCCTGCCGCCCGATGCGCTGATGCAGTTGATGCCGAGGACAATTCTGGCGGCTGCACTCCTGTTTTCTCTGGGGCTGCTGGCCGCCCGGCATTCGCTCAGGTGGATTTGTCCGGGCAATGGGGCCAGAAGATGCACGAGGACGAACCGGAGCGCGTGCCCGGGCCCGGAGATCGGCGACTATACCGCGCTGCCCATCAACAACGCCGCGCGCGTGAGGGCGGATGCCTGGGACGCGCAGAAATGGGAGATGGTCGAGCACGAGTGCGACCCCCATCCGGCGGACTACGCGCCGCGCGGGCCGGGCGACATGCGCATCTATTCGGAGGTCGATCCCTTCACCCAGGGCGTGATCGCCTGGCACATGACGCTGCGATTCATGCTTCCGCACCGCACGATCTACATGGATGGGCGGCCTCATCCCTCCGAGAATGCGCCGCACACCTGGCAGGGATTTTCCACCGGGGAGTGGGAAGGCGACATGCTGAAGGTGACGACCACTCATCTGAAAGAAGGGTGGGTCCGGCGGAACGGCCTTCCGCGCAGCGAACACGGCATCTTGATCGAATATTTCATCCGGCACGGGGAATTCTTCACGCTGGTTAGCGATGTGGAGGACCCGTTTATCTGACGGAGCCTTTCGTTCGAACCTCCAACTGGATTCTGGACCTCGGGCGTCTGTTCCTGCCCAACGTCTGCATTCCCAGCGTCGAGGTTCCGCATCCCAAAGGCTATGTTGCGTACCACTTGCCCGGAGAGAATCCGTGGCTTACGGAGTTTGCATCCCGATACGGAGTTCCGGTGGAAGCCACTCGCGGCGGCGCCGAAGAAATGTATCCCGAGTATCAGGAAAAACTGGCGAAGATGCCCGCCCCGCCTAAACTTCCAGAAGAAAAGGCCTCCGCCAAGCAATAAAGCGAACCTCCCGTTCAGAAAAGCGAGTGTCCTGCAGCGGCCGCTCGCTTTCATCTCTTCCTCCTCGCCCCCAAGGAACGGACAAACGCCGATCTAGGGCTCCCCCTTTTCAGTTCTCCATGCCCCGGCGAATTTCTTGACATTCATCAGCCGATTTTGATAGCTTTTCCGTGCTGCTTTACGGCAGCGCTTATCCAGAGTGGCTGAGGGGACAGGCCCGCTGACGCCACAGCAACCTGGCTGCAATTGCCAAGGTGCTAATTCCTGCCCAGTGGGGAGAGATAAGATCCTCAATTGACCGGAACCCCGGTCATTGAAGATTCAACTCCCAAACTGAAGTCAAGAGGCCTCCTGCAGCCGGAGCAATGCGCTCGGTACTGCCGGTCGTCGTATATCAATGCGCGCATCGGGCGCTGAAGAGGGCCTGCTGCATTCGCAGGCCTGAGCGGCGCGGAGCGCAAAAAGGGAGTGACACCATGAAATTCGCCACAAAGACCATCCACGCGGGCCAGCCGTCGGAACCCGAAACCGGAGCGCTCGTCGCTCCTATTTTCCAGACCTCCACCTACGAGCAGGAGGCGCCTGGTCAGGACAAGGGCTTCAGCTATTCGCGCACCAACAACCCCACGCGCCAGCGCCTCGAAGAGGTGCTGGCGGCGCTCGAGGGCGTGCAGCACGCGGCGGCTTTCGCCTCCGGCCTGGCGGCGGAAAACGCGATCTTGCAGGCCTACCTGCGGCCGGGCGACGAAATTATCATTCCGCTCGATGTCTACGGCGGAACGTACCGGATTCTGAACAAGGTGTATCAGCCGTTCGGCATCGTGATCCGGCAGATTGACACCGGCGACCTGAAGGCGGTGGAAGCCGCCATCAGCAAGAAGACGCGGCTGGTGTGGATCGAGTCGCCCACCAATCCCCGGCTGCTGGTAACGACATTGCGGCCATCAGCCAAGCTGGCGCACGCCAGCGGATCGCTCGTGGTGGTGGACAACACGTTCGCCACGCCTTATTTCCAGCAGCCCTTCGAGCTGGGCGCCGACATCGTGGTGCACAGCGTGACCAAGTATCTGGCCGGCCATTCCGATACGATTCAGGGCGCCGCTCTGGCGAAGGATCGCGGCCGTATTCGAGCCCATCAAGTTTTTGCAGAACGCCACCGGCGCGGTTCCCTCGCCTTTCGATTGTTGGCTGACGCTGCGCGGCATCAAGACCCTCGAACTGAGAATGCAGCGGCACGAGGAGAACGCCATCGCGATCGCGAATGCGCTGAATGGGCATCCGCTGGTGAAGCGCGTGTACTTCCCGGGGCTGGCTTCGCATCCAGGGCACGACATCGCGCGGAAGCAGATGAGCGGGTTCGGCGGCATGGTCTCCTTCGAGCTGAAGGGAACCAAGGACGAGGTGGTCGCGTTTGCCTCGTCGCGGCGCTTTTTTGCGCTTGGCGAAAGCCTGGGCGGCGTGAAGGCGCTGATTTGCCATCCGGCGACGATGACTCACGCGTCTATTCCCGCCGAAGCGCGCGCGGAACTGGGGCTTTCGGACTCTTTGCTCCGGCTTTCGCCCGGCTGCGAGAGCTCCGAGGACCTCGTAGAGGATCTGCTCGAAGGACTCGAGCAGGCCGCGGCTGCGCGCAAGTCGAAACAAGCTGTGCCGGCCGCGGCGCAATGAAGCCGGGGACGCCGATCTCCCGATTGGCCGGTTTGGGCGCGCCATTCAAGCGGGATGGCGTGCCCGCGGATTGCCCGGGATCATTCTGATGCGAAACAAAGTGCGATGGGGCGTGCTGGGGGTGGCGTCGATTGCGGTCCGCCGGGCGATCCCTGGGATGCAGAAGGGCGAATGCAGCGAGGTCGCAGCTATCGCCTCGCGCGATTTGCGCAAGGCGGAAGAGGCCGCGCGGACGGCTCGGATCGCCAAGGCATACGGGTCGTACGAAGCGCTGCTGGCCGATCCTGAAATCGACGCGGTCTACAATCCGCTTCCCAATGATCTTCACGTGCCGTGGTCGATCAAGGCAGCCGAAGCGGGCAAGCACGTCCTGTGCGAGAAGCCGCTGAGCATGACGGTTGCAGAGGCCCGCAAGCTTCTCGCGGCGCGCGACCGCACGGGAGTGAAGATCGGCGAGGCGTTCATGGTGCGCACCCATCCGCGCTGGCTTCGCGCCCGTGAACTGGTTCGCGCCGGGCGCATCGGGCAATTGCGCTCTATTTCCGGCCAGTTCAGCTACTTCAACCGCGAGCCTGCGAACATCCGCAATATTCGTGAAGCTGGCGGAGGGGCGCTGCTGGACATCGGCTGCTATCCAATCACGCTTTCGCGGTTCATTTACGGCGAAGAGCCAATGCGCGTATTCGGCGATATCGAGCGCGACCCGGAGACCGGAACCGACCGCCTTACCTCCGCAATCCTCGAGTTTCCCTCCGGCCAATCCACTTTCACTTGCAGCACTCAGCTTGTACACTTCCAGCGCATGCAGTTCTTTGGCACGCTCGGGCGCATGGAGATCCAATACCCGATAAATCCGCCCAATGACCGGCCCTCGCAGATCCTGATCGACGACGGCAAGGGAGGGGCGGCCGGCCTGACGATGGAAACTTTTGAATACGTCGACCAGTTCACGATTCAGGGTGACCTGTTCTCCAAGGCCATTCTCGAGAACGGCGAAGTGCCCGTGCCGATCGAAGACGCGATTCGGAACATCGCGGTGATCGAAGCTGTCTTTCGCTCGGCCGAGTCCGGAAAATGGGAACGGCCGCAAGAGTTTTGTGAGTTCGGATGGATTGCCGCGCGGCATTTCAGCAAAGCGCCGCGATGCGTTTTCGATATGTTTTGGAAAAGGGAGCTTCGCAAGATGCAGCTTCGCCACGACTGGACGCGAGAGGAAATCCGGCGCATCTATAGTCTGCCCTTGCCGGAGCTGATTTTTCAGGCGCAACTGGCGCACCGGCAATTCCATCCCTCCGACGAGGTGCAACTCTGCCGCTTGCTCTCGATCAAGACCGGCGGCTGCCCGGAAGATTGCGCTTACTGCCCGCAAAGCGCGCACTATGAGACAGGCGTGGCCCGCCAGGGATTGCTCGATCCGCAGGAGGTGATGGAAGCCGCCACGCGAGCGAAACAGGAAGGGGCCACGCGCTTCTGCATGGGAGCCGCCTGGCGGCAGGCGCCGCAGGGAAGGGAATTCGAAAGCGTTCTCGAAATGGTTCGCGGCGTCTCTGCGCTGGATCTCGAGGTCTGCTGCACGCTGGGAATGCTGACCGAAGGTCAGGCGCGCCAACTGAAGAGCGCCGGCCTTACGGCGTACAACCACAATCTCGATACTTCGCCGGAATTCTACGAACGCATCATCACGACGCGCGTCTACGACGATCGCCTGGAGACCATCGCTCACGTGCGCAAGGCCGGAATCACGGTGTGCTGCGGCGGAATCCTCGGAATGGGCGAATCGGAAGAAGACCGCATCGGCCTGCTGCAGCAGCTGGCCAACCTCGATCCGCACCCGGAAAGCGTGCCCATCAACATGCTGGTGCGAGCCGAAGGAACGCCGCTGGCAAACGCCGAAGAGGTCGATTCCGTCGCCATGGTCCGCATGATTGCGGCCGCGCGAATTCTGATGCCGTCATCGAAGGTGCGGCTGGCGGCGGGGCGGCGGCAGATGTCGCAGGAAGCCGTGGCGCTTTGCTTCCTGGCGGGCGCGAATTCCATTTTCACCGGCGAAAAGCTGCTCACCACGCCGAATCCCGCCGCGGACGACGATCAGCGGCTGCTCGAAAATCTTGGCATGAAGGCGATGCAGCGTGCCTGAGCCAGCAAGAAGCGCCGCTCGCAGCGCGCATGCGCGCCGAACTTGAAAGTCTGCGCGCGCAGTCGCAATTCCGCGACGTTGGAAACTCCAGCAGGCATCAGCCTCTGCTCCAACGACTATCTCGGGCTCGCGGCCGATCCGCGGCTGAAACAGGCGGTGATCGAAGCTGTTGCGCGAGCCGATGCCGTTGGCGTCCACCGGCTCGCGGCTGCTTTCCGGCAACCGACCCGAATGGGAGGAACTGGAGTCTGAGTTCGCGCGCTTTGCCGGCACCGAAGCGGCGCTGTATTTCGGTTCCGGCTATGCCGCAAACATCGGACTGCTCAGCTCGATTCTTGCAGCCTGGCGACTTGGTTTTCTCCGATGCGCTCAATCACGCCAGCCTGATCGACGGCATGCGGCTCTCCGGCGCGCGAGAAGATTATCTATCCCCACCTGGATTTGGCATTTCTGGAGAATGCGCTGCGCCAAGCACAAAGACGCGCCAGGCGCGAAGGTGATCGTTACGGAAAGCGTCTTCAGCATGGAGGGCGACGTAGCGCCGCTTCGCCAGCTTTTGGATCTGGCTAGCCAGTATGGCGCGGACGTCATTGTCGACGAGGCGCATGCGACGGGAGTTTGCGGTCCCGCAGGGGCGCGGAATCGCCGCGGAACACGGATGCGAGCGAGAGATCCTGGCCATCGTCCACACCTGCGGAAAGGCGCTGGCAAGCGCCGGGCGCCTTCGTGTGCGGCGGGGAGCGTCTTGCGGCAGTTTCTCATCAATCGAGCGCGCACGTTTATCTTCAGCACGGCGATACCTCCTTACCTCGCCGGACAGATTCGAGCGGCGCTCGTGCTGGCGCAGCAGGCGGATACCGAGCGCGCCCATCTTAACGAAATCGCCGCGTTGTTGCGTGGAGGTCTGGCCGCCCACGGTTTGCAGGCTGGCTCGAGCACCACGCACATTGTCCCGGTGATTCTCGGCACGAACGAGAGCGCGCTTCAGGTTGCAGCACACCTGCAGGCAAACGGTTTTGCGGCGAAGGCGATCCGCCCGCCCACGGTTCCCGCGGGCACGTCGCGGGTGCGCATTTCACTCACCTCTAAAATTACGGCGCAGGATATTCAGCGCATCGTTGCGGCCATCGCCGGCGCAAGCGATTCTTTGCGGCCACGAGAAGTCCCCAGCACCGTGCATGCCTGATCGTTTTTTCATAACCGGCACCGACACAGGAGTGGGGAAAACGGTAGCGTCCGCGCTGCTTTGCGCTGCCCTCGACGCATATTATTGGAAACCGATTCAGACGGGAACGCGCAAGGGCTCCGACACGAAAACAGTGCTTCGTCTCGCGGGAATCCCGCGCGAACACGCATTCGCGGAGGCGTACACCTTTGCGCCGCCCGTTTCGCCGCACCTGGCCGCGCGTCTTGCGGGCGTTCGCATCGACCTCCGAAGGATTCAATTGCCGCGCGACACAAATCGGCACAGCCTCATCGTCGAAGGCGCGGGAGGCGTTCTGGTCCCCGTCAACGGCACACAGTTGATGATCGACCTGATGAAGCAACTGGCGTTGCCGGTGTTGCTCGTCGCGCGCACATCGCTGGGAACGATCAATCACACGCTGCTGTCGCTGGCCGCGCTGCGGGCCGCCAGGCTCGATGTGCTCGGCGTGATCATGGCCGGCAAGGAGAACCGCGAGAATCGCAAAGCGATTGAGAAGTATGGGGGCGTACGAGTTGCCGGCTGGATTCCGCATCTCCGGAAGATCGATCGGGCGGCGCTGGTGCGGGTCTACGAGAGAAGATTTGACGCGAAGGTGTTTGCGGCATGAAATCGGGATTGCACCTCTGGCATCCGTTCACGCAAGAGGCGCTCGATCCCGCGCCGGTCCGCATCGCCGGGGCGCAGGGCGCCTATCTCTACACCGCCGACGGGCGGCGTCTGATCGACGGCATTTCATCCTGGTGGGTCAACATTCACGGCCACTGCCATCCGGCGATCGTCTCGGCCATCGCCGAGCAAGCGGCGAAGCTGGACCACGTTCTGCTGGCGGGCTTTACGCATGGGCCGGTCGAGGATTTGTGCGCGGGCCTGCGAAAAGTGCTGCCGGCGAATCTGGCCCATATTTTCTTTTCGGATAACGGTTCGACCGCGGTAGAGGTAGCGCTCAAGATCGCGATTCAATACTGGAAGAATATCGGGCGCGCCGAAAAACGCGTTATCGTTTCGCTGGAGCACGCCTACCACGGAGATACCGTCGGGGCGATGTCGGTGAGCGACGATTCCGGCTTCACCGATCCGTTCCGGGATTTGCTTTTTCCCGTGCAGCGGGTCCACTCCGCCTATTGCTATCGCTGCCCCGTGGGCAAGACGCGTGCTTCCTGCGATATCGATTGCGTGGACAAGCTGGCTCGATTGCTGGAAGCCCGCCAACAGCGAGATTGCGGCGGTGATCGTTGAGCCGCTGCTGCAGGGGGCGGGCGGGATGATCGTTCATCCGGTGGAATTTCTGCAGAGAGTCCGGCAACTATGCGCCGAGCACGAGGTGCTGCTGATCGCGGACGAAGTGCTCACCGGCTTTGGGCGCTGTGGCAAAATGTTCGCCTGCGAATTGGCGGGCGTCGCGCCCGACTTGATGTGCCTCTCGAAGGGTTTGACCGGCGGAGTCTTGCCGATGGGCGCGACGGTGTGCACGAGCCGGATTCACGAAGCGTTCGTCAGCGAAGATCGATCGCGGACGTTCTATCACGGGCATTCCTACACCGGGAAATCCCCTGGCTGCCGCGGCCGCGAGTGGCCAGCCTGCGGATTTTCGAGGACGAGCCGGTGTTTGAGCGAATCGCGAAGATCGCAAGGCATTCATCGCGAGCGGCTCGCGGCGATACAGGCGCATCCCGCCGTGGGCGATACGCGGTCCATCGGTGTCGTGGCGGCCATCGAATTGCGGGCCGACGACGCGGGCTACTTTTCGAAGCTTCGCCCGAGGCTGTACAAGTTCTTTGTGGAAGTCAGGGAGTGCTTCTGCGGCCCCTCGGAAACGTGATTTACGTTTTGCCGCCCTACGTGATCTCGGAGCGCGATCTTCATTTCATTCACGATCGGATTGCCGAGTCGCTGGCGTTGTGCGCGTGAAGCAACTCGTGAAGGCCATCGGTTTGCTGAGGTATGCTGGCAAGCAGTAAGGAAAGTGCAGAATGCTTGCTTCGTACCGGAAGACGCGTGGGGAGAACTCTAGCGCGATCGTGATGCCATGAGTGAACACATACTGTTTGAAATCAAGAGAGGGCATTGGCCACGTTACTTTCAACCGGCCCGAGGCCCGCAATGCCTTCACTCTCGCCATGTATGAACAGTTGGAAAAATCATCCAGGACGCACAGAACGATTCCTCCGTGCGCGCGCTGGTTTTCACCGGCGCAGGTGACAAGGCCTTCGGCGCCGGCACCGACATTTCCGAGTTCAAGTCGTTTTCCGCCGCGGAAGACGCACTGAACTACGAGGCGCGGATGGACCGCGTGCTCACAACCCTGGAGCGTTCCACCATTCCGACGATTGCCGCGATCGCCGGCGTGTGTACCGGCGGAGGCGCGGCGATTGCAGGTTGTTGCGATCTCCGTATCGGCGCCGCCAATATGCGGTTTGGACTTCCGATGGCGCGGACACTGGGAAACTGCCTGTCGATGGCAAACTATGCGAGGATGGCGGCGCTGCTAGGCCCTTCGCGCCTGATGGATATTATCTATACGGCGAGGCTGGTCGAGGCGGAAGAGGCGCGGACCATCTGGACTTGTGAGCGAAGTGCTGCCTGACTACGCGAGCCTGCAGAAAAGGGCGGTGGAGTTGGCCCGAACCGTCGCCGCTCAAGCGCCTCTTACCTTGCGCGTCACCAAAGAGGCCCTGCGCCGCATCCGGGAGAAGATGACCCCGGAGGACGATCCCGAACTGATCCTGAAGTGCTATTTGAGCAAGGACTTCCGCGAAGGTATGGACGCGTTTCTGAATAAGCGCAAGCCCCACTGGACGGGGATCGTGTAGCTCCAGCCGTATGCGGACTAGCCCGTGTCTGGCGGAAGCAACAAAGGCATTGCAGACTGCATCGAGAACTGTGACGAGTACCAGGGTGGTTTACGTCTGTGTTCCAGCGTCGCAGGGAATCGGGAAGCAGGACCAGCCGGCGGCGGAAGCGGGGATGAACTTGAGAACAACGAGCTGCGTTACGAACTTCGCCACGAACTTCGCGAAATGTGCAGTTTGGGGATTGCTGGGTGTCGGATTTTTTATCAACCCTGGCCGTGTGCTCGCGCAGGCTGCCCCTGGTCCGCTGGGGCCGCCGCCTTCCGACTCGCAGGCACACCCACAGGCTGCGCCTGTGGTCCGTCCCATCGCGAAGCCTAAGCCACCCGCGCTTCCGGCTAGAACTACCATCGCCGGTCCGTGGAAGCTGAACATGGAAGACAGCGACGACCCCCAGCAGAAGGTTCGCGCCGCCGAAAGCTCCACGGTAAATACGAACGCGGGTAGATACCCAGGTCGGAGGTTATCCGGGAGGCTACCCTGGAGGATATCCCGGGGGGTACCCTGGCGGGGGCGGACCCTGGGGTTACCCCGGCGGGGGCGGCGGCCCTCGCCCTGGAAGCGGCGGGGAGGATATCGCCGGCAACCCGAAGATGCAGCCCTTCATTCATCCTGCAGACTCGCTGACGGTCGACCTCAAGAACCCGGAAGTAGACGTTACCGACGATCAGTTCAAAAAGCTGACGATATATACCGATGGGCGGCAACTCCCCAAGAAGGCTGACGAAGACCATCCGGAGATCCTGGCTCATTGGAGCGGCAACCAGTTAGTGTCGGACGAGAAGAGTCCCCTGGGTGGGAAGTTGAGCCGGACGTTTGAACTATCCGGAGACGGCCGGCATCTATACGAGACGGTGCACATCGACCACGGCAAGAAGGCGGCGATTGTGATTCGGTATGTCTACGACGCTGCCACGGCCGACGTACAAAGCGGCATTCAGCAAGCGGACGACGACCCTAACCGGCCTCTGCTTAAGCGCCACTCTGACGACAGCAACAGCCCTGGCGCGCAGGACAGCCAGGATGCCGATTCGAGCCAGCCTGCATCTGCGTCACCTTCTTCTGACGACGGCAACAGCCCTAACGTGCAAAGTACCGAGGATGCCGATCCGAACCGCCCTGTACTCAAGCGGCACTCGGATAGTGGTAGTTCACCTCAGTAGTTGACACTGGTATTGACAGTGTCGCTGACAGTGTCGCGACACGACTCACCCGGTCACGCGGGAACACCACACGTGCTGCCATGGCACACCGCGGGGCGCGGACCACCCAGGCCAGCGCCCACGGAGAAGCTACGGTAATGATTTTTCCGCACGGCAAAGCCGTGTAAAGGAAAATCAGAGGGAAACGTGCTGACAAGCGGAGGGTAGCTACTTCGCCTTGCTCTTGCTTTGCTCAGCCTTGATTTTTGCCCAGCGTGCTTTCGCCTTCTGCGAAATTCTCGCCCGAACGGCGGCAGACATTGTCCTTCTGCCGTTCGAGTGGAACGGCGCGCCGAACTTGGTTTGCGGGGCTGCGGACTTGGAAGCGCCATTAAGAGCTTCGATAGCTCCCTTGACCGCCGCCAGTTGCCGATTCAACTTATCTGCTTCTTTGTGCAATGCCTCTACGATGTCCATGAAACCTCCTCGCGTATTAGAACACTCAACAAGGGCAAAGTACAAGAAGGTAATACTGGTATCTATGTGGGCGGATACTTGACGAAGTTGCAATTACCTGGCCGCTGGTCCAATTTGGACTCGTTCGCGAGTTGGCTGTCTTGTACCCGCGCCACCTCATCAAAAACTGCGTGTGCTATAATTTCGATTGTTGGGTTGGTTAAATCTTTTTTATGCGGCGTGGAGAGTTCCCATGAGTCTGTCCGAAGACGGAAAAAATCTGGCACAACGGAAAATTCATCCATTGGGACGATGCCAGGATCCACGTACTCTCCCACGTGATCCACTACGGCTCCGGTGTATTCGAAGGTATCCGCTGCTATCACACCGAGCAGGGCCCGGCTGTTTTCCGCCTTCGCGAGCACATGCAGCGGCTCTTGAACTCCGGCCATATCTACCGCATGGATATCTCGTTCACTTTGGACGATCTCTGCAAGGCTGCGCTTGATCTTGTTCAGGAGAACAATCTCGGAGCCTGCTATATCCGTCCCATCGTCTTCCGCGGCTATGGCGATGTGGGCGTCGACCCGAGCGGCTGTCCTATCGAAGTCTATATGGCCTGCTGGGAGTGGGGCAAATACCTCGGTCACGAGGCGCTTCAAGGCGGCGTGGACGTCTGCGTCAGTTCGTGGAATCGTCCCGCGCCCAACACGCTGCCGCAGATGGCCAAGGCCTCTGCGAACTACATGAACTCGCAGTTGATTCGCATGGAAGCGAAGGCCAACGGCTACGCCGAAGGTATTGCGCTCGACGTGAACGGCTACGTGAGCGAAGGATCGGGCGAGAACGTTTTCGTCGTGATGAATGGCGCCGTCAGCACGCCGCCGCTTGCCAACTCCGCGCTGCCCGGCATCACGCGGCAGTCCATCACCACCATCTGCAACGATCTGGGCATCCCCGTCGCCGAGCAGATGATCCCGCGCGAAATGCTCTACATTGCGGACGAGGTCTTCATGTGCGGCACAGCCGCCGAAATTACTCCGGTCCGCAGCGTCGACCGCATCAAGGTCGCCGGTGGGGCGCGCGGGCCAATCACGAAGCGCATTCAGGATGAGTTCTTCGCGATCACCAGCGGCAAGAAGCCCGATCGCCACAACTGGCTCTCGCCAGTAGGCGCGCGAGCAACTGCCCCGGCCCTTCGCTAGCGATGAGCGCAGCCTGGCGGGATATCCAGCGTAACCTTCGTAAGGTTCTGGCGTGGAATTCTCAGGCTGGCAAAAGCCATCAGATAGTTGTCCCTCGAACTTATCGCTTCCAGGCCGTAGCGCCCAGGTTCCATTTTCGGGAAACTGAAATTGCCCTTCTCATCCGAAGTCACCCGGATCTCGGATTTGCCTGAAGAACGCCCGGAGGAGAGGGTTACAATCACGCCCGGCGCAGGGGAACCGGAGAAGTCGTCAAGAACCGTGCCAACCAGACTGGCGCTCTCCAATGGCTTCTCGTACAAAACCGATCCGGTACCGATACAACGAGAGTTGCCGGTCCCTACCGACATCTTGATCTCTGGCGCTTCCACATCTCTATCAATTATCTCGAGTAGATCAAACGACACTGTATGAAAGCCAGGGCGCGAGATTTCCAGGCCATAAGTTCCACGGGGTATATCGGTTAACTCAAAGTGGCCGCGGGAATCGGCAGTCGTCGTCCCCTGCAGGCGCTCCTCGGAGAAGAGCATCACGGACGCGCCGGGAACGGTTGCGCTCGACGCGTCCAAAACAATGCCGGTGATTTTGAATCCAGACTGGCCGAGTGCCAGGGTAGCGCAAATCAGAGATGCTGCTGCGAGAAAGGCGAAGCAAACCGAAGACTCCCTGGGATTTTGCACGCGGCGAATTATATCAGGGATGGTAAGGACGGGCTCAGCCTGGTTTTGACTCGCCTTTTTTAATCCAGTAAACTCCCGAAGTTCGTCCATGTTTGGCACGCGCCGCCGCGGCGGCGGGGGGATGTTTGTACAACCTGCCTCAGAAGTTAGTCGCCGAATTCATCGGAACCTTTGCCTTGATTTTCGTGACGTTGGGCGCTATTTGCGCCGACCAGTATCTCCGCGCCGCGGGCCAAGCCAGCCCCGGCCTGATGGGATACGCGTTCGCCTATGGACTCGCCACCGCGGGAATGCTGAGCGCTCTCGGTCACGTTTCGGGCGCGCATCTGAACCCGGCGATCACAATTGGCGCATGGGTGACCAAGCGGCTCGGCACGCTCCCGGCGCTCTTTTACTGCATTGCGCAACTTGCAGGGGCGGTCGCCGCGGCGTACCTGCTGGCCGGAATTATTCCTGAGAGTGCCTGGCGTCCTGTGTCTCTTGGCGCCACGGACCTCGCTACGGACTTCACGCGCATGCATGGAATGCTGCTCGAAGGCGTGGCCACTTTCTTCGTCGTATTCGTTTACTTTGGTTCGGTCGTGGATGACGAAGGTGTTTTCCGTAGGTCCGGGGCCTTCGCCGTGGGACTCACCGTGGCGGCGGGGGTGCTTCTCTGCCAGCCGTTCACGGGGGCTTCCATGAATCCGGCGCGGACGTTCGGACCGGCGCTGGCCGCCCACCACTGGATCAATCACGGAGTGTACTGGGTAGGCCCGCTCTTCGGCGGCCTGCTGGGCGCGGTGGCCTCCGAAAGGCTGTTTGCCCGCGACCAGTTGGCTGTTTAGTCCCGCGCTTCACGGTTTTTCTGCCCGCCCTGGCGTCAAAACAGACATTGCCAGTCTAGAAACCCGCCCTCCGGCGTTCTTGCGAGCCTTGTGGGTGCATGCTAGTTTGGCTTGAAGCTTCTCGTCCGGGGACTTAGCTCCATGGCCATCAACATTGACGATCTTCTGCGGCGCGCTGTCGACAAACGCGCCTCCGACCTGCACCTGAAGGTCGGCAACCACCCTTATCTTCGCGTCGATGGCCTCCTGCTTGCCCTGAACGATATCCCCCGCATCACGCCGGAAGAAATGCTGTCTATGGCGTTCAGCATGATGACCAACCGGCAGAAGCAGAAATTCAAGGAAACCGCTGAGCTGGACATGGCCTACGGCGTCGCCGGCCTGGGCCGTTTCCGCGTCAACGTGTTTCAGCAGCGCGGCAACGTCGGCATGGTGCTGCGCGTCATCCCCACCAAGATCCGCACCATCGAAGAGCTCGAACTGCCGCGCATCCTCTCCCAGATTTGCGAGGAGCCGCGCGGCCTGGTGCTCACCACCGGCACGACGGGTTCCGGCAAATCCACTACCCTCGCCGCCATGGTCGACCGCATTAATTCGCTCCGCGCCGAGCACGTAATCACCATTGAAGACCCCATCGAATACCTGCACCGCGACAAGAAGGGATTCATCAACCAGCGCGAAGTGGAAGTGGACACCTCGTCCTTTTCGACCGCCCTCCGCGCGGCGCTTCGCCAGGATCCCGACGTCGTGCTGGTCGGCGAAATGCGCGACCTCGAAACGATCTCAACGGCCTTGCTGGCCGCCGAGACGGGCCACCTTGTTTTCTCGACCTTGCACACCCTCGATGCGACCGAGACGATCCAGCGCATCATCGCCGTGTTCCCTCCGCCCGAGCAGAAGCAGATCCGCCTGCAGCTTGCTTCCACGCTGAAGGCCGTGATCAGCCAGCGGCTCGTGCGACGCGGCGACGGCCAGGGCCGCGTTCCGGCCGTCGAGGTGATGGTCGCCACCAACTACATCCGCGATTGCATCATCAATCCCGATAAGACGCGCCTCATACGCGACGCCATCGCCGCCGGCACCAGCCAGTACGGCATGCAGACATTCGACCAGTCTCTTTTCGATCTTTTCTCCCGCAACCTGATCACTCTCGAAGAAGCCCTACTGCGGGCGTCGAATCCCGACGACTTCCGCCTCCGCGTGCAGGGCATTCGCTCCTCCTCCGATTCCGCCCGCGAGGAGATGGAGCGCGCCATGAACGAATTCGAGCGCCTCGGCCATCGCTAGACCGCTTCTCAGCCAACCGCCCGGCAACTCAATCCCGCCCTTTGAGCCGCTGCGGAAAAAGATTTTCTGAAGCCGCGCAGAATGTCAGGTTCAAGTGCCGGTGCCACTTCCTTTTTGTTTCGCTTCCTTCTATGCTTTCTTCCCGTGCGCAGCCCCGCTCGTAAGGTTTCCACAGAATCCGATCTTTACGCCCTTTCCCTTCGCGCCCTCACGCGCCGTGCCTACTCCATTCACGAGATGCGCGACTATCTCGGCAGGCGAGCCGAGAATGCCGAACTCGTCTCGCGCGTTATCGCGCGGTTGCGGGAGCAGAAGTACCTCGACGATGCGAAGTACGCCCTCGACTACGCCCGCCAGCACGCCAAGGCGCGCCGCCAGGGGCGCTTTCGAATTGCCCGCGAGCTTCGCGGGCGAGGCGTCCCGGATCAGCACATTGAAGCGGCGCTCGAAGCCGTCTTTGCGGAGATAGACGAAAGCGCCCTCGTTCGTGCGCGGTTAAAAAGGCAACTCCGCCACATTCGCGGGAGCATCGGCGAACGTAAGATCGCGTCCATTTATCGAAGCCTGCTGCGGGCGGGATTCTCATCCGATGTCATCCGGGCGGAGCTGCGCGGCGTCACCCGCGGCGATCTGCCGGAATTTTCGGACGTAACGCCGGAGGAAGCCTGAATGGTCTTCTTGGTCCATCTTGGTCCGTGAATTGACCATCTTAGGTAGGGAACGAGAGTGCCAGTCGGGTAGAAACGCCGCGAGCCGGCGCTCGACTCGTGTCGCGCGCCGGCTCGCAGAGGGGGAACAACAAGGTTTGCTACACGTTTACAAAGCTCTCCAGTGCCGCCCGGTTGGGAATGGTGACCGTAGAGCCTTTCAGCGCGATCAAATGCCGGCTCTTGAAATCGCTGAACGTGCGCGTCACCGTCTCCCTGGAGCTTCCGATAAACTCCCCGATTTCCTCGTGGGTCAGCGGCAAAGTTATGCGGGCTCCGATCTTGGTTTGCTCCGCGCCTTGCGACCAGTCGAGCAGCAGGCGCGCAAGTCTCTCGGTCGCCGAGGCTGACAATCCTACCGTTCGCAGCTGTCCGCAGGCGTCGTCATAGAACGTAGCCAGTTGCTTCACCATCGCGTGATAGATTTCCGGGTGCTGGGAGACGAAGCGCATAAAGTCGTCGCGGCGGATAAATGCCACCTGGCAAGGCCGCAGTGTTTCCGCGGTCACCTCATAAGGCGTGCCCGCAAAGGCGGCCGTCAGCCCAAGAATTTCGCCGGGTTTTGCGAGCCGCAGGATCATCGTCTTGCCTTCGCTCGAACTGATCGAGAGCTTCACCTGCCCCTCGCAGAGGACGAACACGCCGCGCGAGTCCTGCTTCTCCATGAACAGCACCGCTCCCTCCGGGTAAACCGACGAAGACCGGATGGCGTCAAAATCCTTCAGCGCCCCCGCTTGCAGTTGGCAGAAAAACGACTCCTTGCGGAGCTTGCATGTCTGGCAATTTTCGGTTAATTCAAAGCCGTACGGTCCTCGCATATTTCTCTCCTTACGATTCTTCGCTGCGGCGTCGCGCTTCCACGGCGAAATATTCGGTCATTGGCGTGTTGGCTAGAAAATCCGCGCCGGTCCGTTTGTAAATGTCAGCCAAAAGTCTTCTCGCCTCAAAGTCCATATGAAGCACTCCGCATAGATCAACAACCAGCTTCTTCGAATCCAGCGAAGGCGCCAGCTCATGCCATGTTCGATCGAGCTCCTTCACCCAGGGCCCCGCCACCGATCCTTCAAGCTTCAATCGCAAAGCCTTGGCCTCTTCGTGAATAGTGATTCTTAGCGTGGCCGCCCCTGCTTGCCGTCTTTTTTTCTTTGGAAATTCTTAGCTACGCCTGTGATATCGCACGAGGGAGACCAAAGTGATGCCGGACACTAAGTCAGTTTTTTCTTAATCGAATCAAATAGTTAGGAGCGTCACACCGGGAAGTGGCGCACAACATAGGACAAAGTGACGAAGATCACTGACGAAATAAAGTCATACTTGACTACATGTAGTCACTGCGGTCTATCTTCAGCTTTTTGAGTTTCGAATTGAGGGTGGTTCTTTTTAACCCCAAGCGCGCCGCCGCGCCGCCCGCTCCCGCAATTACGCCCTTGGCCTCGCGAAGCACGCGCAGGATGTGCTCCCGCTCGGTGGACTCCAGCGTGGTGTCCTGGCTGGGGGCTGAAGAGGCGGGCATTTCCAGTTCCGCGAGCGGTGCTCGCAGCGCGGGGCCGCTCGAGAGTATTACCGCGCGCTCGATGAAGTTCTCCAGTTCCCGGATGTTCCCGGGCCAGTCCCAGCGCGTGAGCGCCTTCATGATATCAGGGGGGATGGTCTCGATTCGGCGGTTGAGCCGGCGGCTATGCTTGCTGACAAAGTAGCGAACCAGCAGCGGAATGTCTTCCCGGCGTTCGCGTAAAGGGGGAATCGTAATGGGAAACACGCGCAGGCGGTAGTAGAGGTCGCTTCTGAATTGCCGGTCGGCGACAAGCTGTTCCAGGTTGCGATTCGTGGCGGCGATAAGCCGCGCGTCGATGGGAATCGTGCGTGTGCCCCCGAGGCGCTCGAACTCCTTCTCCTGCAAAGCCCGCAGCAGCTTCGGTTGCAGCTCCAGGGGCAGGTCGCCCACCTCGTCGAGGAAAAGCGTTCCGCGATGGGCCAGTTCGAGTCTGCCGATCTTCTGGGAAATGGCGCCCGTGAATGCGCCCTTTTCGTGCCCGAATAGTTCGCTCTCGAGTAATCCAGTGGGTATGGCCGCGCAGTTCAGCTTGACGATCGTCTGCCCCAGGCGGGAACTCAGGTTGTGAATGGCGCGGGCGATCAGGTCTTTTCCCGTTCCGGTTTCCCCGAGAATTAAGACCGTGGAATCGGTGGCCGCCACCGTCTCCACTTGTTTCAACACGCGCTTCAAGCCCAGGCTTTCGCCGATGATCTCCGAAAAGTTGTGTACCGTGTTTAGCTCTTCCTCCAGGTAGCGGTTTTCCCGCTCCCGGCGTTCCAGCTCCTCCTCCGCTTGCTTTTTTTCAGAGAGGTCGCGAATTACGCTGATTACGGCCCTGTCTCCCGGCGCGTCTACGGGGCTCAGCATGATGTCGACCGGGAACTCCGTGCCGTCCTTTCGCAGGCCGCGAAGTTCCAGGCCGATGCCCATCGGGCGCGTTTGCGGATGGCCGGTATATTCTTTCCGATGGCCGGGGTGCGCGCCGCGGAATCGCTCAGGAATGAGGATCTCGACGGCTTGTCCGATCAGTTCGGCTCGCTCGTAGCCGAAAAACCTCGCAACTTGCCCGTTGATCTCGGTGATCCGCCCATCCCGGTCGGTTACCACGATCGCATCGGGCGAAAACTCGAAAAGAGACCGAAAGCGGTTTTCACTCACGCGCAGCGCCTCCTCGGTCTTCCTGCGGTCGGTGAAGTCTCGCGTCACTTTCGTGAATCCCAAGAGCTCGCCGTTCTTGTCTCGCAGCGCGGTAATCACCACGTTGGCCCAGAATCGCGAGCCGTCTTTTCGGACGCGCCATCCCTCCTCTTCGAAGCGCCCCTCTTCGGCCGCTATCTTGAGTTCGTGGCCCGGCTTGCCGCTCTCGACGGCGTCCTGTGGATAGAAGCGCGAAAAATGCTGCCCGAGGATTTCCGCGGAGGCATAGCCCTTGATGCGTTCCGCTCCCGCATTCCAGGTAGACACCCGGCCTTGCGGATCGAGCAGGAAGATTGCGTAGTCCTTTACGCCCTCCACCAGGAGGCGAAATAACCCTTCGCTCCGGGCCAATTCCTGATTGGCTGCCTCCAAACGCTGATTTGTTTCCTGCACCTCTCGCGCCCTCTCGAAGACTTCGGACTCCATCTGCTCCGCGCGTGCGCGCAGTTCATCGGTGAGCTTGTCGCGCTGGGCTTTTTCCCGGCTCAGACGCACGAAATCGGTAACGTCCTCCACGCGATGGATGATGTAGGCGACCTCGTTGCCGGGCCCCAGCACAGGTGCGTTCACCGGGCTCCAGTAGCGCTCCTCAAACTCGCCCCCTTCCGCCTCTGGTTTGCGGATGTCGTATTTCTGCACCGCCATCGTGTCCAGGACCTTGGCCCTCAACACGCGCTGCAGGGAAGCTCGTAGGTTGCGAACCCCCGTGGCGCCCGGATCGTCCGGGTTGTCGGGAAAGACTTCGAAGATTCCCCGCCCGATGATGTCTTCGCGCTTGGTCATGGTGGCGTGGAGATAGGCATCGCTCACCGCGATAATCGTGAGTTCGGGCGTCAGGACAAGATAGAGGCCCGGAGCGGATTCAAACAAAGACTGAAAGTTCGGAGATGACAATGACGTGGGCAACTTTTCCGTAAGTTTCTGAAAGGGAACTGACTTCAGGCCAGTCAGTTCACGGCAATCATAATGATCCCGAGGTGCGGCGGCAAGCGCTAAGGCAACACGCACGTGGCGCCCGGAACTGTGACGAACCCGGCCAGTCCGACGCTGGCCGCCGCGAGCATGGAAAGCTGCAAGCATGGGCTTTAGGGGTGAGCCGCAGTTTCAAGGAAGAGAATAACTATGTTGCAAACTTTGCGGTTTGGGTGCATCTTCTAGGGCGGTTTTTGGAGGCCATTGGCGATGTTCCTCCGGCTGCCTGGTCTGCGTCGCGCCTTCACATCGTTGCCCGCTCTGCTCGTGCTGTCGATCTCCGGCTTGGCTTTGCCGATTGCGCTCATGCCGCAATCAGGCAAGCTGGCCGCCCGCGTTATTGAACCCATCGACGAAAGCAGGCTCACCGTGCTGCGCGGAAATACTCACCCACTGGCCCGTGCGGAATCCGATCGCGGCCCGGCGCCGGCCGGCCTGCCCATGAACCGAATGTTCCTGGTTTTGCGCCGCAGCCCTCAGCAGGAAGCGGCGCTGGAGAAGCTGTTGGACGAACAACTGGACACGTCCTCGGCGAATTATCACCGGTGGCTCACGCCGAAGGCATTCGGCGAGCAATTTGGTCCGCCAGAGTCCGACATTGGGGCGGCAATGTCGTGGCTTGAGTCTCACGGATTCCAGATCGCCCGGGTGTCGCAGGGCCGCACATTGATCGAGTTCAGCGGAACCGCTGGGGGCGTCGAGGCGGCCTTTCACACGGCTATTCACAAGTATTCCGTCAATGGCGGCGAATACTGGGCTAACGCGAGCGACCCTCGGATACCCGCGGCTCTCGCGCCGGTAGTGGCCGGGGTGAGCTCTTTGCATAACTTTCCCTCTCCTTCGACGCTGCGGGTGCTGGGGATTGGCTCGCGAGCGAAGGCCACCGGCCGGGTAAGTCTCGTGCATCCCGAGTTCACCTATCCGACCACCGCCGCCTGCAACGACGGCACCGGGATTTGCTACGGGTTGGGGCCATGGGATTTTGCGACCATCTACAACGTACTTCCGGTATGGAACGCTGGCATCGACGGCACAGGCGAAACGATCGCCGTCGTCGGCACCAGCGATATCAACATCCAGGATGTACGGAATTTCCGAAGCCTCTTCGGCTTGCCCCCAAACGACCCCGTAATCTTCGTTAACGGAGCCGATCCGGGCTTTACCAGTTCGGAGAACGAAGCGGATGCGGACATCGAGTGGTCGGGGGGCGTCGCCAAGGGCGCGACCATCGACTTCGTCAATTCCGCTTCGACGAACAGCACGCCGGGTTACGACCTTTCCGCCGAATACATCGTGGATCACAATCTTGGTTCCGTATTGACGGACAGCTTTTCGGAGTGCGAACTCTTCCTGGGAACCACTCGCAACCTGTTTTATTACCAGCTCTGGCAGCAGGCCGCGGCGCAGGGCATCACGGTCGTGAAGGGCGCGAGCGATGGCGGCTCGGCGGGCTGCGACGATTTTGACTTGGCCGCCCCCAATCCGGCGAAGTACGGCTTGCAGGTTAATGGACTTGCCTCGACTCCATTCAATGTCGCGGTTGGCGGGACGGACTTTGATCAAATAGGCGACGCCGGCAACTATTGGAATTCAACAAACGCTTCCACCACGCAGTCTTCAGCCAAGGGGTATATCCCGGAAGTGGTTTGGAACGGCGTTTGTACGAATCCGTCCTTCGGCGCGGGCGCGGAGAGCAATTGCAACAATCCCTCTCTGGCGGCGAAATTATATATTCGCGGCACCGGTGGCGGAGCGAGCAGTTGCATCGCTTCCGACGGCCAGGATGTCTCCAGCTGCATGGGCGGTTATCCGAAGCCGTCGTGGCAGGCCGGCCCTGGGGTGCCCAACGATGGTGTAAGAGATATTCCGGATGTCGCGTTGTTTGCCGCCGATGGCTTTTCAGGGAGCCTTTATATCGTTTGCGACGCCAATGCGGACCCGGACAAAAGTGGCGCCCCTTGCGATCTGAACAGCCCCTACGCGCACTTTGTAGCTACCGGCGGTAATTCACTATCGAACCAGGCCTTTGGCGGAATCATGGCGCTGGTTGACCAGAAAGCCGGGTCGCGTCAGGGAAACGCAAATCCCGTGCTTTATGCGCTGGCTGCGCAGCAGTCCGCCGCGAATTGCAACACCAGCCATCCGCTGAATACGTGTGTGTTCAACGATGTGACCCAGGGAACTAACGCAATGCCTTGCGTTACCGGGAGCCCTAATTGCGTTACATCCACGCCGGGCGACGCGTATGGCGTGCTATCCGGATACACCGCCTCACCCGCCTACGACCTGACCACCGGCCTGGGATCGGTCAATGTCTTCAATCTTGTCAATGCCGCCGGGTGGTCGGCCCCTTCGAACGCGCCGGATTTCAGCTTGTCCTCCACAAGTTCTGTCGTGAACATTCCGAGTGGCGCCACTTCCGGAACGATTCCTCTGACAATCACCTCTCTGAACGGCTTTACCGGGACATTTACCCCGAGTTCGGCAGCCTGCTCGGCGTTGCCGGGGGGAAGTAGTTGCAGCTTCAGCCCGAGTTCCTTGACGGTAAGTCCAGCGAATCCTACGGCGACGACCATGGTGACGGTCACCATCGCGTCGGCCGGCCAGATGGTGGCTGGGAGGATGGATCGTTCCCGGTGGCCGGAGATAATCGGCACTCTAACTCTTCTATCGGTCTGCGGTTTGGCAATAATTTTATTCGGCGTTCCGCATCGCTGGAGCGCGGCACTCGCACTCGCCGTTTTTTCGTTATTGGTTGCAGCGTTCGGGTGCGGTGGAGGCGAAACTACGACTGGCAGCACCGTCGTGCAAGGTAACACGGCCACCAACACAAACGCCGCGCCTGCAATTGTGACGAACCCAAGCAGCCAGTCGCTGGCCGCCGGAAGCACGGTGACTTTCATCGCGTCTGCCACTGGAACTCCCACGCCGACGGCGCAGTGGCAGATGAGCAGCAACGCTGGCGGCTCGTTCAGCAACGTCAGTGGCGCAACGCTGTCAGTGCTCAGCTTTGCGGTAACGACGGCCGAGAACGGCAACGTCTACCGCGCCGTATTTACCAACTCGCAGGGAACAGCCACCACTACCGCGGCGAGCCTGACGGTCACATCGCCGTCAGCAGTCATCACCCTTCAGAGCGGCGCCACCACGCACTCGTTTGTTTTTGCGATTAACATCCAGTAGGATTGGCACCGTGGCTAAGGATCCGGGCGCGCAAACGATCGGAGCAAGCCCGACCCGCAAATGCAAAATTGCGAAACGAAGCTACCATGTCTATGAAAAATAAGGCATCTAGTTTTTAGAGACCCTGTTCGTCGCGCACGTTCTAGTGCGAAAAGGGCACTCCGCAGCCCCTACCAGCGGCTCAATCGCCCGACTTTCGATGGGAATGCGAGGGGATGAGAGGCGTGCGAGAGCTTGCCCGCCTCTCATCCCGCACTGCCGTTCCTCAATGCGGCTGACTTGGCGTGACAACGTAACGAATACGTGGAAATTCCGTCCCTCGTTCTGTTCACGGTAATTTGCGAGAGCGATTGCTCTTGCAGATGCGCCGGCTGAGCGGAATTCGGTGGCGAAGCGCCAGTAATTATGTTATCCATCTATTGTGCAGCGTGATTTTCATCCACGATCGTTTTCATTCCTCGTTTCGACTCATGAGTTTTTTCGTCTCCTGAGTTATACCGCCAGCTATTTCTAACTGAAACGCCCTTGCAGAGATTCATTCACCTACGGGTGTTTTCATTTTCAGAGGAAGGCTTGGAGGAAAAATGAATTTGACCGAAACGGCCGTGGCAAGTCCCGTAACATCTTTTCTGAAGCAGCATTTCCGTCACTTCAACGCCGCCACGGTGGTGGACGCGGCGGAAGCTTACACCGGCCATCTGGCGGCGGGTGGGAAGATGCTGATTACGCTCGCCGGCGCGATGAGCACCGCGGAGCTGGGGATATCGCTCGCCGAAATGATCCGGCAGGGCAAGGTGCACGGCATCTGCTGCACGGGGGCGAACCTCGAAGAAGACGTTTACAACCTCGTGGCGCACGATCATTACAAACGCGTTCCCAATTACCGGCAGCTCACGCCGGCCGAAGAAGTGGAACTGCTCGAGAACCATTTGAATCGCGTGACCGACACGTGCATTCCCGAAGAAGAGGCCATGCGGCGCATCGAGCGCATTGTGATGCAGGAATGGTATGACGCCGACCGCAGCGGCAAGCGCTTTTTGCCGCACGAATTTCTCTACAACGTGCTGCGCAGCGGGAAGCTCGAAAAGTATTATCAGATCGACCCCAAAGACAGCTGGATGCTGGCGGCCGCCGAGCGGTACCTGCCGCTCTTTGTGCCGGGCTGGGAGGATTCCACGCTGGGCAACATGTTCGCGGCGCAGGTGATCGGCGGCAAAGTGAAGAACGCGACGACCATTCGCGGCGGGGTGGAATACATGATGCAGCTTGCGTGCTGGTATACGGAGACGGCCCGCAACACGCCTATCGGCTTTTTCCAGATCGGCGGCGGGATCGCGGGAGACTTCCCGATTTGCGTGGTGCCGATGCTGCATCAGGATCTGCGTCGGGAGAATGTGCCGCTGTGGGGCTACTTCTGCCAGATCAGCGATTCGACGACGAGCTACGGGTCATATTCGGGCGCGGTGCCCAACGAGAAAATTACCTGGGGAAAATTGAGCGTGGACACGCCGCGGTTCATCATCGAATCCGACGCAACAATCGTAGCCCCGCTGATCTTCGCCTACGTCCTCGGCTGGTAGAAAGCGCCGAATCGCTGACTTTTCTTTCCGTTCGAATGTTGAGCGAGCGGAGGGACGAGGTCTCTCTCTGTTTCGCCCCGAGGAAAACATGTAGTCCTTGGGCGCTCCGCCCGGGCTCTCTCTCTGCGTGAAGTTTCCGTCGCCTAATTTTCCGGGGATTCGGCGCGGGCCTGGGCGATGCGCTCGATGGTGGAGTGGAGGCTGGCGGCATCTTCCACGTTGAAGCAGCGGACGGAGCGATCGATCTGCCGCAGGATGCCGCAAAGAACTTTGCCCGGCCCGACCTCGACGAAAATCGTGACGCCGCGTTCGATCATTTCGCGAATCGATTCGTGCCAGCGCACTGGTAGCGTCACCTGGCGGATCAGCGCTTCGCGCGCTTCCTCGCCGGAGGTGATAGCCTCGGCGTCGGCATTGGTGATCAGCGGAAAGCGCAACGGGCCGAAGGCGGCGGCGCGCAAATCTGGTTCGAGGCGCTTCTGCGCCGGTTCCATCAGAGCCGAGTGAAACGGCGCCGAAACAGGGAGCATTACCGCGCGCTTCGCACCGCACTGCGAAGCAATTTCCACTCCTCGTTTCACGGCGCCCGCATGGCCGGAAATTACCGTCTGCTCCGGCGAATTCAGATTTCCCGGCGATACAACTTCCTGATTCGCGGCTTTTTTGCAGATGTCGGTAACGTCCGCCGGTGAAAGGCCGAGGATTGCGGCCATGGCGCCTTCGCCGGCAGGCACCGCTTCCTGCATATAAGCGCCGCGTTCGCGTACCAGCTTCACCGCCGTTGCGAAATCGAGCGAGCCTGCAGCCACCAGCGCCGAATACTCGCCGAGGCTGTGACCGGCCACGAAATCGGGCGCGATGCCGCGGGAGTCCAGGGCGCGGAATGCCGCGGTGGAGACCGTCAGAATAGCCGGCTGGGTGTTCTGGGTAAGCTTCAACTCCTCGTCCGGGCCTTCGAAGCAAAGCTTCGAGATCGGGAATCCCAGCGCGGCGTCGGCTTCGTCGAAGACGGCGCGCGACTCCGGGAAATTCTCAGCAAGGTCCCGGCCCATGCCGGAATACTGCGAGGCCTGGCCAGGGAAAAGAAACGCGAGTTTACTCATAGTGGATTGCGAGTGACCGCTTCAATAGCCGGATCAGCCGCGGGCGGCGACTGTGGCTAGCGCGGAAAGCTCCTGTTCGATTTTTTCATTGACCCGCGCGCGGCAGAGTTCCGCCGCCACGCGAATGGCGTTTTTGATGGCGTTGGGATTCGAGCGGCCGTGGCCGATGATGGTGATTCCGCGGACGCCGAGCAGGGGGGCGCCGCCGTATTCGGAATAATCGGTGCTTTTGCGCAGGCTGTCGAAGGCGCGCTTGGAAAGCGCGTAGCCCAGTTGCGACGCGAGACTGCTCTTGATGGCTTTCTTGAGCATCGTGCCGATCTGCTCGACGACGCCCTCGCTGAGCTTCAGGGCGATGTTGCCGATGAAGCCGTCGCAGACAATGACGTCCACGTTGCCGCGAAACACATCGCGGCCTTCCACGTTGCCCACGAAATTGAGCGCGGTGTGCTTCAGCCGGCCGGCGGCCTCGCGCGTGAGCTCGTTGCCCTTCATTTCTTCTTCGCCGATCGAGAGCAGGGCCACGCGTGGTTTTTTGGTTCCCCAGATCGCCCGATAATAGATTTCGCCCATAATGGCAAACTGCTCGAGCTGTTCGGGCTTGGAATCGACGTTAGCGCCAACATCGAGGACAATTGACGTTTTATCCTTCATGTTAGGGAAGGCGGCAGCCAGCGCGGGGCGGTCGACCGAAGGCAGCGTACCGATCACGAAGCGGGCGACCGTCATGGCTGCGCCCGTATTTCCCGCGGTCACGAGAGCGTCTGCTTTGCCGTCCCTTACGAGATGCGCGGCCACGTGCAGCGAGCTGCCCTTTTTGCGGCGGAAGGCGTGGGACGGGGAATCGTTCATGGTGATGACTTCGTCGGCGTTGACGATCTCGATAGGAAGATCCTGCTGCTTGTGGCGCAGCAGTTCCTGGCGGACAGTGGCTTCTACTCCGACAAGAAGAACGCGCACCCCGAGTTCGCGCGCCGCAGCAAGCGCGCCTTCGACCTCGGCTCGCGGGGCATGGTCGCCACCCATTGCATCAACGGCTACTGTAATCATCTTTTCGCTTACACCTGACGGACGCCTACCGGGATCTACGAGCGACAAAAAGTACCCGGCTTAAGGCGGGCGGGGGAAACTCAGGCTGACAAATTAGGCCGACTTGGCCGCGGTGTCAATGACTTCGCGTCCTTTATAATACCCGCACTTGAGACAGGCCTGATGGGGCAGCTTCTTCTCGTGACAATTCGGGCATTCGGACAGCGAAAGCTTGTGGAGATGGTCATGGGCGCGGCGTGTACTCGTGCGCCTTTTCGAATGACGTCGCTTCGGATTCGGCATTTCAGCTCCTTCGTGAACGAGCCGCGACACACAGCGGCGCAAAATTGCAACAGACAGTGTAACGGGTTATTGCTTTTTGAACCAGTCCTGCTTGATACGCGCCAGCGGGGCCAAGCGGGGATCGGAACCGTGCTTTTCGCAGCGGCATTCCTCGTTGTTCAAGTTCGCGCCGCAGTGTGGACAAAGACCGCGGCAATCGCTGCGACAGATCACCTTCATGGGAATCGCGAGGTTTACCTGCTCGGCGAGCACGTCGGCCAGGAAGAGGCCTTCGCCCTCGAAGAAGGCGATCTCGGTGTCGTCGAGATTCAGGTGGAATTCGTCATTGGCGGCGATGGAGTTCATCGGGCGATAGTAGAGGTCGAAATCCCGGCTGATTTCCTCGACCACCGTGTCCAGGCAGCGGGCGCAAACCAGCTCAACGCGCGTATGGATATTGCCGTAGATGCGGATCTGGCCGTCCACAAGTTCCGCAGTTGCACGGACTTCCAGGGGTTCTACCTGCCGAAATTCGACGGAATGGAAGTCCAGATTGCCGGGCGAGTAGCTTTTCCGGATGCGGATCTTGCGAATTCCGAGTTCATTTACATCCAGAAACATCGTGGTTCCCCGTGTTTTTCGAGGCGAAGGCTTATTATAAATCGGGAGCTTGCTTTGTCAAGGAAGCGGCGGAGAAGCTCTTCCGGGTGACACGAAATCGATACTGCGCGGCCCTCCGCCGGGAGTTGGTGTCTACAGCGCGGGCAGCGGCAGCAGGGCTAGTGAATTTGTGGTACTGGAACCCCCAATAGTTCGCGGCTCTGGCGCAGCAGGAAATGGTCGGTCATACCGGCGATGTAATCGCAGACCACGCGATGGCGCGGGTGGTCCGCGACCATCCTGGCGTGATTTTGCGGCATGCGTTCGGGGTGCTCCATGAAGAAACGGAACAAGGTGTCGAGAGCGGCCACCGACTGATCGCGCTCTTCGGCGACGGTGGGGTGGGAGTATAGCCGCTCGTTGAGGAAGCTCTTGAGCGAGGCGCTTTCGGCGGCGACCTCGGGCGAGAAGGCCGCGAGGCGCTCCAGTTGGCGGCGAATGTCTTCGACGGATTGAGCGCCGCTTGCCTCGATGCGCGCGCGCGTGGTTTCGATCAGGTTGGTCGCGAGCCGATCGATCACCTTTTTCAGAGATTCATTGAATTTGAGCTTGCGCGGGGCTGAAGGGAACCGGCGTTCGACGTCGTCGTAGGCGGCCGAGAACACCGGAACCTGCGCGCGCAGGGCTTCGAAATCGAGCAGGCGAGACTCGAAGCCATCGTCGAGGTCGGCGGTGTTGTAGGCGATTTCGTCAACCAGATCGATCAGTTGCGCCTCCAGCGGGGGGCGTTCGTTGAGCAGATACTCGGCGATCTCCGGCGAATCTGACCCGAAGCGATCCTGCGAATGCTTGACGATCCCCTCGCGCACCTCGAAGGTGAGGTTGAGCCCCGGGAACGCGATGTAGCGCTGCTCGAACTGCTCGACGATGTGCAGCGCGTGCAGATTGTGGTCGAACCGGTCTCCGTAGTCGCGCATGCGAGCATCGAGCTGGCGTTCGCCGGCGTGGCCGAAGGGTGGGTGGCCGATATCGTGCACGAGCGCCAGGGCCTCGGTAAGATCGCCATTGAGATGGAGGGTGCCGGCAACGGTGCGCGCGATCTGCGCAACTTCGAGCGTGTGCGTCAGCCGGTTACGAAAATGGTCGGAGTAGCGCGCGGTGAAAACCTGCGTCTTGGCTTCCAGGCGGCGGAAAGCGCGGGAATGGATTATCCGGTCCCGGTCGCGAGCATAGTCATTGCGATAGGGATGCGGTGGCTCGGGATAGCGCCGGCCGCGCGTGCGCCGGACGTCCATGGCGCAGGGCAATAGCGGCATCGCCTCCACGGCGCTGGCTCAGGACTTGCCGGGCAGCAGCGCGAGTTCCTGTTCGGCCTGCGTGGCGATGGGGGTGCCGGGGTATTCGGACTTTATCTGATCATAATATTTCGCGGCCTGAGAAGGATTCGTCTGGCTGAAATGCTCGGCGAAGGCCAGCAGCACGACCGGTTTGGGAACGAGCACGGTGGGCTTGTCGAGAAGCTGCTGGTAAAGCCTGGAGGCTTCGTCGTGCTGGCCGATGCTGTCGTCGAGGCTGGCCAGTTCGAGCTTGGCCATGGCGGCAAATTCGTCGTCACCGCTGCCGGCGACATCCTGGAAGAGCTTTTTGGCATCGTCATTCTTGCCGATGCGTTCGAAGCTCAGCCCTTCGTAATACTTGGCTAGCTGGCCGGGTCGCGTCCTTGAATACTTCGACGCGACGTCTCCGAACCTCTTCGCGGCGTCCGCGAATTTCACCTTGTCGTCGGTGTAAGTGAGTTCGCCCGGCTGAGTCGGCTCGCCTGGGGAGATGGTCCGGGCCTGGAAAACCTTCATGGCATCGTCAAACGCCGCCGAGGCGCGCACCGTCTGGCGTTCGGAATAGGTCTTCCAGCCGAAGATGCCGAGGCCGATCGCGAGCGCCGCGATGACCAGCCACATGGTGAGCTGCTGATGCAACATTACGGCTTCGGCGCCGTGCGCGAAGGTCTCGCGCACTTCGTCTTTTTTCAGTTCTTTGCGGGAAATATGCGCCAACGAAAGTCCCCTTGACAGTAAGAATCCGTTTGCAAATGTTATCACAAACGGCTGCGCGGCTGCGACTTTCGGGCTATGATCGAAAGAGGCAGCGGCCCGTCGCGAAGCTTCCCGCCCCGCGTTGAATCAGATGGTCGCTTGATTTCGCAAAGATCGATCGGGATGAAACGCTTATCGCATTTTCTTGAGGCGCGCTGGATGAGAGCCTGGGCTATTGGCGTAATTTTTCTTCTTTGCGCCGGGCCTGCCTGTGACGCCTATTCCGTTCTATCCCACGAGGCGCTGGTGGATTCGGCGTGGGACGTCGCCATCAAGCCGCTGATTCTGCAGCGATTCCCCGGCACTTCGCCCGAAGATCTGAAGATGGCGCACTCCTACGCTTACGGGGGCGCGGTGATTCAGGACATGGGCTACTACCCCTTTGGGAGCAAGCTCTTCAGCGACCTGGTTCATTACGTTCGCAGCGGCGACTTCGTCGAAGCGCTTCTGCGCGATTCTCAGAACGCCAACGAATACGCGTTCGCCCTGGGAGCGCTGGCGCACTATGCCGCGGACAACGACGGCCATCGCATCGCCACGAACAAATCGGTTCCGCTTCTGTATCCGAAACTCCGCGAGAAATATGGCGACACGGTGGTGTATGACGAGAATCCCAGCGCGCACCTGAAAGTGGAATTTGGATTTGACGTGGTGGAGGTGGCCAGGGGCCGGTATGCGCCCGACGATTATCGCGATCGCATCGGTTTCCAGGTGTCCAAAGAGCTCCTGCAGCGCGCCTTCGAGGAAACCTACAGCCTGAAACTCGAGAGCATCTTTACCGACTACGATCTGGCCCTGGGCACCTACCGCTATGCGGTGGGCGCGGTGATTCCGAAAATGACCAAGGTCGCCTGGCAAACCAAGAAAGGCGAGATCATGCAGGAGGACCCGAGCATGACCCGCAAGAAGTTCCTCTATCACCTGTCTCGCGCGAGCTATCGCAAGAATTGGGACAGCAAGTACCGTTCGGCGACGTTCGGCGAACGAGTGCTCGCGTTTTTCATCCGCATCCTGCCGAAGGTCGGTCCCTTAAGTTCGCTTTCGTTCCGCGTGCCGACTCCGGCGGCGGAGAAGCTGTTTATGGCCAGCTTCAACAAGTCGCTCGACGATTATGATCAATTCGCGCGCGAGTTGAAGACTCAAAAAACGATCGAGCTGGTCGACGATAATTTCGATACCGGGACGGTGACGCGGCCGGGAGAATATCCGCTGGCGGATAAGACGTATGCTGCTTTGCTTGACCGGTTGGCCAAGGAGAAGTTTGCGCAGGTGTCCCCGGAACTTCGCAAAGATCTTCTGGATTATTTCAAAGACCCGGCCGCGCCGATTGCCGTCAAGAAAAACAAAAAAGAATGGGCGAAGGTTACCCGGGAAATCGACGACCTGAAAGCCACCGCGGCACCGGCTGACACCGCGGAAAATTGCAGTGCGCCGATGGGAATGCCCAACGGGTGCTCGATCGGGGAAGAGAAATGAACGAAGTGCCGCACGAATTGCGCGCCCTGCCAGACCTTAATTGACCGTTTCCTTCAGCCGCCGCTATAATGTTGGTTCAAACCGAAGCAGCACTCCCTGCGGGGAAACTCCAAACAGTTTCGAGGAGATACTGATGTTGAAGGCAACCCAACTGCGCCCCGGCATGATCATCAAGCACGACAACGATCTGTGCGTGATCTACAGCGTTGACCATCGCACCCCGGGCAACAAGCGCGGCTCGATGCAGACGAAAATGCGCAACCTGCGCAGCGGCTCGATGATCGACTACCGGTTCCGCGCCGAGGAATTCGTCGAAAAAGTGGTGGTGGACGAGATCGCGTTCGAATACCTGTACAGCGACGGCGACGGGCACCACTTCATGAACACGAGCAACTACGAGCAGCTTGCTTTGCAGGACGACGTGGTCGGCGATACCAAAGACTACCTGATTTCGAATCTGCCGGTGAAGATCGAGTACTACGACGACAAGCCCATCGGCGTGCTGCTTCCGGACACTGTCGACATGAAGGTGATCGAAACAGAACAGACCATTCAGAAGGCTACGGCCAGCGCGGTGATGAAGCCCGCGAAGCTGGAGACGGGTCTGGTGATCAACGTTCCGCCGTTTGTGGGCGAGGGCGACAAGGTGAAAGTGGACACCTCCGAGGGCCGCTACATTCAGCGGATTCAGTAGGGCCGCTAAAGCCCGCGCCGTGCATTTCCTATTCGCTTTTGGATGTCCGCGCAACGAACAGGGGGGAAGGATTCTTCGCGCAAGGGCGGCGCTCAGGGTAACTGCCCAAACGAACCAGCAAAGACAGATCCTTCGCCTCGCTCAGGACGACAGCTTGGCCGAGGTAGCTGGCGCTAAAGATCGCTGGTCGCGGGATTTCCTACCACTTTTTCCCGATCGTATCGATTCCCGACTTGGCCAGGTCTTCGGCTGTCATCGCAATTTTAAGTTCGCACTTGGCGTGGAAGGTTAGAAACCAAGGCTCGGCGAGCGAGGGAATCCTCGACGCGTCGGCGATATCGACGATCATCCATCCGCTCCGCTGGCCGTCGGTGTCGGTGAAATAGGCGGCTTCCGGCTTAGCTTCGTCCAGAATCCTCTTGATCTTCATTCCCGCCGATCCATCCCGCACAAAACTGTTGAACGGCTCGACCGGCATCGTGACGTGCAGAATTACCTTCATGTGGACTCCTCCTCGAATGTTTAGTGTGAGTTGCTGGCGTTGTCCGCGCCGGTTGAAGCGGCCGCGGCCTCCGAACCAGCCTGGGAATCGGGGCCAAATACGCGGCGAAAAATTGCATCCACGGCGCGCAACTGCCGCCGCAAGTCGAACGTATGCGCGAGGGCCTTCTCGTCCAGAAATTTTCCAATATTGGGATCGGCCGACACGCGCTCGTGAAAACTTGACTCCGATTCCCATGCCGCCATGGCGTGCGACTGCACCCATTTGTAAGCGCCCTCGCGCGGCGCCCCATGCTCCACCAGGTCCTGCAGAAGCTGCCCGGAAAAAACCAGCCCCTGCGTGGCGTTCAGGTTGCGCAGCATCCTCTCGGGAAATACCTTCATGTTCGCCACGATCTCCGTGGTGCGGTGCAGCATGTAATCGAGAAGAATGGTCGAGTCGGGCAGGATCACGCGCTCGACCGAACTGTGCGAGATGTCGCGCTCGTGCCACAGGGCGATATTTTCGAGCGCCGCCACCGAATTGCCGCGCACCACGCGGGCCAGCCCGCAAATCTGCTCACTCGAGACGGGATTGCGCTTGTGCGGCATGGCCGAACTCCCGCGCTGCTCCCCTCCAAATGGCTCTTCGGCCTCGCGCACCTCCGTGCGTTGCAGGTGGCGGATTTCCTGCGCAATGCGTTCGAGCGACGCGGCCACAATGGCAAGCGTTCCTACATATTGCGCATGCCGGTCGCGTTCGATTACCTGCGACGTGATCGGCGCGGTTTCCAACCCTAGCTTCTCGCAGATTTTCTGCTCGATTTCCGGGCCCAGGTGCGTGCAGGTCCCCACCGCGCCGGAGATTTTTCCTACCGCCATTTGGCGGGCCGCCACGAGAAAACGCGCTGCGTCGCGGCGGTTTTCGGCATACCAGTTGGCGATTTTCAGGCCGAAGGTGATGGGCTCGGCGTGGATTCCGTGGGTGCGGCCGATTTCGGGAGTGTCCTTGAATTCCCAGGCGCGGCGTTCGAGCACATCGCCCAGCCTCTCGATGCTTTTCTCGATAAGCTGCGAGGCGTCGCGAATCAGCAGGGCCTGCGCGGTGTCGACCACATCGTTGGAGGTAAGCCCGTAATGGAGCCAGCGCGCGGCTTCGGGATCGCCCACGGTTTCCTGTACCGCCACGGTGAAGGCGATCACGTCGTGGCGGACCTTGGCCTCGATTTCGTTGATGCGGGCCACATCCACGCGGGCGCGCTGCCGAAGCTTGATGGCCGCTTCGCGCGGGACGACGCCCGCTTCGGCGAGCGTTTCGGTGGCGGCGAGTTCGACGTCGAGCCAGCGCTGGAATTTATTCTCTTCGCTCCATACGCGGCCCATTTCGGGGCGGGTGTAACGTGCGATCAATTCGAGGCTCCTTGGGCGTTGGCAGTCAGCGCCGGCATAATTCTAATTCCTTCCTCAGGGCTGAATCCCCAATTAAAAATGCCGGAGCCTGGAAGCTCCGATGACGAAGAGCAGCATCGCCACACTTTTTACTTCGCAATTGGAGGAACGTTTGATAATACCTGAAACCGGAATTTAATCGGGGCGCGAAATGCGGCGGGGGATCGGGTGAGAGCGGCATTCCGGTGTTGCGAATGAGGCCCTTGCCGCGCCTCATTCGCTGTGCCGGAATGGAGGGCTTTGCTCGAGACGCGCTTTCAGAGCGCGGGGGAGTGCGTTCGACCAGCCGCCTGCGCGAGAGAGTGAACAGGGTTTTGAGCGCCCGACCGACCGCCCGACCGGGCGAACGATTGCAGAGTCGACTGCGGGGAGGGCTGGGCGGCAGAGACCTGGTTGCGCAGCCGCATCAGCTTTGCGCGCAAGCGCCCCACGTCCATGCCGGCCGACTGACAGACGGCCGGGAAGTCGGAGTTGTCGCGGAACAGGTATTCTTCGGCCTGCCGCTTGAGGCGCAGGGGTCCCGAGATCCACTCCTCGATCGTCCTTACGATTACCGCCTGCCAAAGGCGCGATTCGGCAATCGGTTGGGGCTCATTAGTTGACTGGTAGCTTTTCAACGCCATCGTGATCTCCTGTGTCCGCGGGGCCAGGGCGGCGGAAGATGCTCATTGAAACGCAACAACGGGGCCGCAACGAAAACGAGGCGAAAGAAGGATTTCAAAATGTGCCCATGTAGTGAAGGGGGAAATGCCGTTAGACAAGCCACTTATGTTGGGCAGCAAAATTGCTTCGTGGAATTTTCTGTCGAAAACGCCAGATGACGAAAAAAGGCTAAGGAAAATTTTCGCGGAGCATACAGTTTCTTCCCTGTGTGGCGGATTGGCGCACGCGGAATCGCGACTTTGGGATCCGCTTCCGGCGTGTGAGTGCGCCGTAAATTGTCACTCCATCAGTCCACGCCGGCGGCGTTGGCCCGACGCACGGCTCGAGTTGGCCAGAGGAGCGACTATCTTTTGCTGGTCCGAATCAGGGTTGAAGGCCGGCGAGAGACACCGCGGTAAGCAAGAGGCGCTTGAGGCCGAGCTCGCGATCGGAGGGGTCGTACCATTCGCCGAGGGTGTGCGATCCGCCGCCGGTGCCGCCCGCTCCGATGGCCACCGCGGGAATGCCAAGAGAGAGCGGAATATTCGCGTCGGTGGAGCTGCGCTCCAGGCGAGAGCGATTGCCCAGGAAGCGATCAACATCGCGAATGGTCTGGAGCAGCGGAGAATTGTCGGGAAGCGTTCCGGCAGGCCGCGTGCCCAGGGAGCGGAAGCTGCACCTGTATGGAATCTTTCGCGGAGCGCGAACCGTAGGCTTCGTCTTTCACGCCGGCCTGCATGGCATCGCGCAGCGCGTTCTCCATGCGGGTCAGCTGTCTTCTCATCCTCGGAGCGCAAGTCAACCTTGGCGACCGCGCTCGCAGGGATGGAATTAACGGACTGTCCGCCGTCGATCACGCCAAAATTGTACGAAGTACGCGGATTGTCCGGAAGCCGGATCGCGGAGAAGCGCACGATACCGCGGGCAATGGCGGTGATGGGATTGGGCACGCCGAAATCCGACCAGCTGTGTCCTCCAGGACCGGTGATGGTGACTTCGATACGGCGCGATGCAATGCCCTGCGTGGTGATGTGTTCCGCGGAGGGGCCATCGACCGCAATCACAGCGCTGAGGCGCGGGCCGTAGCGCTCCACCAGCGCGCGCATGCCGCGCAGATTCCCTTCGCCCTTCTTCGCCCACGTCGCCCGCAAGAACGATTGTTTTGCTCGTGCGGATGCCGCGACTCGGAAAAGCGCGCGCGATACCCAACGAGCGCCGCGAGCCCCGCGCCATTGTCGGAGATTCCCGGGGCCTGCAGGCGGTCGCCTGAGCGCTTTACGCTTACGTCGGTGCCGGCCGGGAAATACGGTGTCCAGATGAGCGGCGAGCAGGACGACGCTTTTGGGATCGGAGCCGGGCCGCTCAGCGATTACGTTGCCAGTTTCATCGGTGCGAACGTGAGTCCGGCGGCTTCGAAGAGTTGCCTGAGAAGTTGCCGCGCCGCGCTTCGTTGAATTCCGGGGCGGGGATTTCCGTGAGGCGAATCTGCTGATCGGTGATCCAGCTCGCGTTGATGCCGAGCCAGTCCAGCGCCCGAACCGTGGACGGGTAATGGGCGGCCTTGGAAATGGAGTCTTCGTCGGCACGAACGGAGAGAGTGGCCATCCATACCAAGATACAGCAGATACGAATTAGATTCGACGCGATTCGTTAGCGTTATCGCCAGTCGTCGAGAACGTACACACCATCCCGATTGTAGCCCGAGGAGGCGCGCCCGTCTCCATGGCCACGCCCTGCATTTCCGTGCGGAATCCGCGCGAGTACAGTTCGGTGAAGGCGCCGCGGCGCGCAAAGTTCACACCGGCAATGATTTTGTGCGGCCTTTGGAGCTTGCGAAAGGCTTCGATCGCGGTCGAGAAGGCGCGAGAAATCGGCGGCTGCCTGCGGGCCGGGGCGCACGGCGGCAAATTTCACGTAGCACACGCCCGTGCCGGCCTCGCTGCCGCGGCCGGTGTGGCAGACGGCGAGCGCCGCCAGCTTGAGCCGTTGGCTCAGTTGCCCGCTTGCCCGTCCCAGACCAGCACGGTGTCGCCCAATTGCTGCGCGGCACCGCTGCAATTTCGCCGCTGCACGTCGAGGCCATCGAAGATCGCCTCGGTTACTTTGCGGCATGCGTCGAGAAGAGCGGGCCTCTCCGCGGGCCCGGCGAACAAGGAACAGTGCGAGGTTCGCCGGCTCGGCGCTGTCCACCGGGGCGACTTGCTTCGCCATGACGGCAATCAGGTCGCGCGGCCAGAAGCCGAATTTCTGGTAGAGCCGACATGCGCTTCGGGCTTTGCGAGAAGGTGTAAAGGCCAAGGTGCGTGCTGTCCCAGCGCCGGAAAATTTCCATGGTGGGTGCCATCAACTGCTGCGCGACCCCGCACTCCCAATACTCCGGTTCCACCGCGAGCGGCCCGAAGAAGCCGAAACTTCCCCAGTTCATGGCGAAGTTCGCGCCGATCAGCTTTCCACCGTGTTCGGCGAAAACCGCGGCGGATGGATCGGCCTTCCAGCGCGTGCGCACGTAACTCCGCGTCGCCCATGAACTGCATCGGGTCGGGCAGACCGAGAAAGGTTCCAAAGGCCCGGCGGATGATGCGATCGGTTTCGGCGAGATCGCTTTCCGCGGCAAGGCGGAGCGTTGCAGTTACGCGAGGCTTCGTATTCGGCATGAGGATATTAAAACTTCGAATGGTCTGGCTTGCAACACAAGAGCTTGAAAATGGCGTTCAGATGCGATCGCGCCGGAAGATCGCGCCAAGGGCGCCCTGGCGCGCCGTGAGCGCAGATACGCGGCGTCGCCAGCTTCGCGCAAAGAGCAGATCGACCAGGCGATTCGCGGCCGCGGTCAAGTCCGGCGTGTAGCCATACCACCAAGGCTTCGCAAGGCGCGGCAGCCGGTCGAGGTCGACATACTTGGCATGGACCATCTCGAAAAGTCCGGCGCGCGAGTGCGAGCGTCCCCAGCCGCTTGCGCCGCGGCCTCCGTGAGGAGCTTCGGAAATGCCGTAATAGCTGGCGACGTCATTGATCATAACGGCGCCCGCGCGCAGCCGGGAAGCCAGCTCTTTGCCGCGGGCGGCATCCGCTGTCCAAATGCTGCCGCCGAGCGCGAAGGGCGAGTCGTTGGCGAGTGCCACGGCCTCATCGGCATTCGCGACAGCCTGAATCGCCAGCACCGGCCCGAATGTTTCCTCGCGCATGATTTTCATCGACTGGTCGACATTGGTGAGGACGGCAGGCTCCAGGAAGCTGGGGCCAAGGTCCGGCCGGCGAAGGCCGCCGGCCAGCAGCTTAGCTCCGCGCGCCACGGCGTCTCGCAGATGATCCTCTACTTTTTCAAGCTGGCGGAGGCGGATCAAGGGCCCTATTTCGGCGTCAAGGTCTGAGGGAGGGCCGAGTCGCAACTTGGCGGCTTTCTGCACACAGAACTCGGTGAACCGCTCGGCAACGGCGCACTCCACATAGACGCGTTCCACTGACAGGCAGGCCTGGCCGCAGTTCGTGAAGCTGCCCCATACGGCCGCGCTTGAGGCGGTTTCGAGATCAGCGTCCCCGAGGACAATCATGGCGTCCTTCCCGCCGAGTTCGAGCACGCTCGGGATAAGCTTTCTGCCGCAGGCTTCAGCGATGCGCTGGCCGGTGGCGACGCTGCCGGTAAAGAAAACCTTGTCCGGTGCGGAGTCGATGAGCGCGGCGCCCAGTTCGCCGGCTCCCTGGAGAACTTGCACGAGATTTGGCGGGCAGTCCGCGCGGCGGAGCAGTCCGCCGATGAGGGCGCCGGTTGCTGGTGTCAGCTCGGAGGGCTTAAGCAACACTCCGTTTCCGCCCAGCAGCGCGGGGATGATCTGCGCCATGGGGATGGCGAAGGGATAATTCCACGGGGAGATGATCGCGATCACGCCGAGAGGCTCGAATTCAATCCAAGCGGATTTTGCCTTAAGCGCGAGGTTGTGATGCGGAACGCGCTCGGGACGGAGCCAGCGCGGCGCTCGACTGCCCAGGTAATCGGCTGTGTCGAGAGCTAAAACGATCTCGGCGAAAATGGCTTCCACCCGGGGCTTGCCTGTTTCGCTGGTAATCGCACCGGCGATTTCATCGCGGGAATCGAAGATTACGTCGCGGAGCCGATGCACCAGCCTGCACCGCTCGCGCAGAGATTGCGCCGACCATTCGTTCTGGGCCGTGCGGGCGCGTTCAAAAATCGCTGGCAGCAGGGATAGGTTCGTCGCTTCGAACGTGGCGCTTATTTTGCCCGTAGCGGGATCGATGGATTGGATCGCAGTCGGTGCGGAGAGCACGCTTGCGGGGAGCGGTTGCTGTGGAAGGGCCATCGCGATTGGATTTTACATCGAAGAGACAGCCCTCGTCGCTCCGCCCTGTCGGGATGACGATGAATTGCAGGCTGAGCGCGGCGAGCTGCTAGGCGTGTGAAATTCGTTGCGAGGAAGCGGTCGCCAGGGAGTCGGCAGGATCAGGATATTCCAGGGCCACCAGGTAGAGGCCTTCGGGCGGCACCGTGGGGCCGGAGCGGGAGCGGTCGCGGGCCGCGAACAGCTCCGGAATAGCGTCGGACGAAGAGCCGCCCGCGGCCTACCTCGAGCAGGGTGCCAACGATTTTGCGGACCATGTAGCGAAGGAAGGATTTTCCGCGGACCACGTAGGCGATTTCGTCGCGGTCCTGCTCGCGAAAAATTTCGGAGGAATAGATCACCCGCTGCATGTCGCGATCGCGATCGTCATCTTCCGAGCCGGAAGATGCGGCGAAGGAGCTGAAGTCGTGCTCGCCCTCGAACTGGCGGGCGGCGGCGGCCATGGCGGCGTGATCGAGCGGCCAGGGATAGTGCAGCACTCGTCCGTATTCGAAGGGCGGCAGAACCCTGCCGCGATAAATGCGGTAGCGGTAGGTCTTGCCCTGCGATTGCCAGCGCGAGTGAAAATCCTGGCCCGATTTCCTCGGCAGCCACGATACGGATGGCAGGCGGCAGCAGGGCATTGAGCGCGCGCTGGATTTCCGTGTCGGAAAGGGCCGAGCGCGTCTTGAAGTGCGCCACCTGCCCCAGCGCGTGGACCCCCGCGTCCGTGCGGCTCGCTCCGTGCGCGATAATTTTCTCCTGCGTGATTTTGCGGGCCGCGTCCTGGATAGCGCCTTGAATCGTGGCGATGCCGGGCTGGAATTGCCAGCCGTGGAAGTGCGTGCCGTCATAGGCGATGGTGAGCTTGATGGTCTTCATTCGCGCGTCAGTGCATTATCTCACGGGGTGCTGTGCGAAAAGAGCTTCGCGAACCTGAGATCCCTGGGGGGATGAACTCAGTCCAACCGGCAGGAACAGGCCTTAGACAAAAACACAAATAAACATTGATGGCGCGCTTGGTACGGTTCGCAGCGACAAATCAGCCTAAGCGGCACTGCCCGCCAAATCATGGGTGGTGCGCCCGGGTCATGCGGGAACCTGGGCGCGTGGTGGCGCCGCCGGCGCGGCAAAGCGGGCAATCGTCCGGCTCGTAGCTGGGTACTTCCATTTCGAGCAGCGCGCGCGCCGGGACGTTCCACTCCACACGGCCGCCGGTGCGGTCGATCAGCGCGCCGGCCGCTACCACCAAACCCTCCTCCTGTTCGACGACCCCGATGGTTTCGCGCGTGGAACCGCCGGTGGTCCATACGTCTTCGATCACCAGCACGCGATCATCGGGCTTCAGCTCCCATCCGCGGCGCAGGGCCATCTGGCCGGAGCGGTCGCGCTCGACCCACAGCGAGCGCACGCCAAGGGCTCGCGCAACCTCGTATCCGATGGTGATGCCTCCCATCGCGGGCGCGACTACACAGGACACTTGCAGGCCGGTGAAAAGGCCGGCCAGGGCGCGTCCGAGCGCTTCGGCGTGATTGGGATATTGCAGCACGAGCGCGCACTGGATGTAGGTTCCGCTGTGGAGGCCGCTCGAAAGCTCGAAATGTCCGCTGCGGACGGCGCCAACCTGCTCGAAAATTTTTCGCACGTCTTCGGATTTCATCTCGGGCCTCCTCTGGGATGCTCCTCGGGTTATTTGAATTGGCTAAGGGAGCAGCCGCGGCGCTAGCCTAAAGGCGCCGTGTGAAAGTGTCAATGCGGTTTCAGTGGCACAGGCACTCCTGCCTCTGCGCCTTTGAGGGTGCCCCACCCTTTGGTTTGTCAGTGTGGGGCTTTTGACCTTCGACACCGGCTCGTTCCAGGATTCTGCGTCTGGTACAATGGCGCACTTCCATGGAAGCAACGGAGTCGAGGAGATAGCGGGTGGCGAAGAATCTTGCGACGGATGCGGATGCAATGGAACGAACGGCGGCGGAGAAGAATGCTACGGCAGGCAAGCGTCTGAAAATCGGGATGATCGGATTTGGCACCGTGGGGCGGTCGGTGGCGAAAATCCTGAGCAAGAATCCAAGCGGCCCCCTCGCATTGACCTACATCTGCAACCGCAACATTGCGAAGAAGAAAGTGGACGGCCTGCCGGCGTCGATCAAGTGGACCGAAGACGCCGGGGAAGTTCTGGCCTCAGACGTCGATGTGGTGGTCGAGCTGATTGGAGGCATGGAGCCGGCCGGCGAGTGGATACGCAAAGCGCTGCAAGCCGGCAAGTCCGTGGTTACCGCGAACAAGCTGCTCATTTCCGAGCGCGGCGCGGAACTGGCGGAACTCGCGCGCGAAAATGGGCAGGCGGCTCGAGTACGGCGCGTCGGTGGCAGGGGGAATCCCAGCGATTATCGGCATTCAGGAAGGGTTGGCAGGCGATCAGCTATACCGGATCGCGGGAATTCTAAACGGGACGTGCAATTACATCCTCACGCAAATGGAAGCGCACGGCGCGAGCTTCGACTCCGCATTAAAGGAGGCGCAGAAACTGGGTTACGCGGAGGCTGATCCCACAAGCGATGTGGAAGGCTACGACGCGCGCTCGAAGCTGGTGATCCTGACGCAGGCCGGTCTGCATCTGCGCGTGAAAAACGAGCAGATTCCGTGCCGGCCGATTTCGCTGATCGAGGCGGTGGATTTCGCCTACGTCCGCGACCTCTCCTGCACGATCCGGCAGATTTCCTGTGCGCAGAAAGACGCGTCAAACGGGCTGCGCCTGTTCGCGGCGGTGCAGCCGGCCATCGTGCCGCTTTCTTCCCTCACCGCGCATGCCGAAGGCAGCAAGAACATGGTGACGGCCTCGGGTGAGTTTGCGGGCAATATGATTTTCTCGGGATATGGCGCGGGGGGCGATCCTACGGCAGTCGCGGTAGTGTCTGATCTGTACTCGATCGCTCGCAGCGCGAATACGCCGCAGGCATACATCCAGACGACCGTCGAAACTCCCGATTCGGTGAGCGGCGATTTCACCGTGCCGCACTACATTCGTTTTGTGGTGAGAGATCAGCCGGGAATCGTCGCCGCGATTGCAACAATACTGGCGAAGTATGGGGTAAGCCTCGATGCCGTGCTGCAAAAGCCGGGGTATCCGCATGACCGGTTGCCGTTCGTGATGACCATTGCCGCTTGCAGCAGCAGCGTGCTGCATCGCGCGTTGGATGAGATCGCACGGCTGGAGTTTCACGTGCAGGCACCGCTTTGCCTGCCGATCTTCGAATAGCGTCGCCGCGGTGTAGCAGCCGCTTCGCGCAGACTGATTGCTCCGCGAGGCTTTACCTGACCGCTACGTCTGCAGCGGCGAGTGAGATACCGTTTGCAGCGGCGGAGCCGGAGCGGGCGCCGGGGCCGGAGTCATCACCGGAGCCGGACTGCCGCCTTGCGCGGGCTTATCGGCGAAGAAAATATGTCGTTCCGGTTCAAAGGACTTCCCGGCTGTGCCACCGGCGTGCCATTAAACGGCGACGAAAAGATGCTGTTCGAAGAATCGGGTCTGGATAGCCCGGATTGCCATACCCTGGATTGGAATAACCCGGGTCGGAATAACCCGAATCGGGCGCTGCGGGATAGTCTAGTTCCCACCGTAGTCATAGCCGGGCGCATACCCGCCGTAGGAACCATAAGTCCAGAACGGGTCATACCAATACGGATCCCAACCCCACCCAGGATAGCCCCAGGAGAATCCCAAAAACGGCCAACCCCAGCCGAATCCCCAACCCCAGCCGGGCCAGCCCCAGCCGAAGCCAAGTCCCCAACCCCAACCGCCCCAACCCCATCCCCAGCCGCGTCCGCCCCATCCCCAGCCACGTCCGCCAAAGCCTCGGCCGCCGAAAGCGCCGAAATTGGCTCCGCTTCGAAAGGAGTTGCCGAACCTGGACGCACCGAACCCTGACGAACTCAGTGACGAGCTCAGAGAAGCGCTCTGTCCCAAGCGCGAACTGCTGAATCCGGAGCGGCCTGCTGCGGAATTGGCGCCGCGAGAAGCCACGAAGTTAGACGCGGAGCGGCCTTCAGCAGAGGACGACCGTCCCGCCAGCCCTGCGCCCGCCGCCGAACCAGACCGCCCTGCGAATTCGCCTCCGCGGCTGCCAGCGCCGAAGGAGTGCCATTGGCCGTCCGCCACTGCCGAACTGGCGTTATGGACGCTTCCGCCGAAGCGCGAAGCTCCGCCACCCGCAAAGCTATGCGTGCCAGCCCCTTCTCTGCCCGGCCTGCGCCTGCCGCGCCGCCGCGACTGCCGCTGCCGAAGGAATGCCATTGCCCGTCCGCGATCGCGCTACGCGCGCTGGAAGACCGCGCCGCGCCCCACCCGAAAATCCTCGCGCTCCCGAATACGCCAAGTCGCCTCGGCTGCCGCCGTAAGCCCCGCCAAAGGAGCCGCCGCCGCGATACGCCGAACCTCCGTAAGACCGCCCCCGCCATACCCGCCCGCGCCACCCCGATAGGCTGAGCCGCCATACGCCGCCTGAATATCCACCCCCGCGATAGGAGCCGCCACCAAACGAACGCGCTGCGCCGCTATAACCCCGGCCGCCGCCGAAACCTCCCGAACCGCCCCGGAAGCCGCCTCCACCGCCGTGAAAGCTGCCGCCCCCTCCACCGCCATGGGAGCCCCCGCCTCCGTGCGAGCCCCCGCCGCCTCCATGTCCGCCACCTCCGCGCCGCGCCAACGAGGGACTCGGCAAGCAAGCCAGAATCACAGCGGCAAATACTGCAAGAAGGAATTTCGTGGATTTCCCGGAAAAAGACGAGGAAGACAAGAAGGAGGAGCATGTCATGGCGACTACCTCCGATATTTTCTGATAGCTACCGGCTTGCGCCCGGCACGATCGTTAGGTCAGGCGGATCGTTAGGTTAGGGGCCAGCCGCACAGATCTTACTCCTATTCGATTCCACCAGAGGGATTTCGGTTGCAAGCCGACTCAGTTCAGCGCTCCGGAACATCGACAGCGCAGCGCGTAGCGTCGCGAGAAGCGACGCCCAAGCCAGCGACGGCCAGGGCTCGCGGTCGCTTGTGATCGCTTTCTACTTCAGCGGCTGCAAAGGGGAAGCACGCGCGCCTCGATGGTCGCCATCAATTCTTCGTGGATCGATTCGGGCGATCGCAGGGCCGTCCCGTGGGCGTCACAACATTCCACCCTGGCCCAGTCTCGTTGCAGCGACAACTGGTCGTAAACCAGCGAAGCCGCTTCGAGGTGCGCTATGTCCGCTTCCTGAATGTCCCGGAGCTTGGCGGTGTAATCCCGAGCGCCTTTTTGCGCTACCAGCCGGTGAGCCTGGGCCACGGGCAGGCGCAGATAGATCACCAGGTCTTCCGGCGGCAGGTCGTAAATTTCGTATTCCAGGCTGTTTCAGCCAGGCGAGGAAGCCCGGCGCTTTTCCGGCGGCACGCGCGCGCCCTGATGCGCGAGATTCGATCCGATGTAGCGGTCCGCGAGCACGGCATTGCCGGCGCGAGTGCGGACTCCATCGCGGGCTTCGACTCCAGCCGGTCGCCCGCGTAAAGCAGCGCGGAAAAATGCGGATCGACGGCATCAGCGGCCCAAATTCGCCGTTCAGGAATTGCGCGACTAGCTTGCCGAAGAAACCCTGGTAATTCGGAAAGCCCACCTGGGTGCAGGCGATTCCTCGCGCCTGGAAAGCCTTCGCCAGCATTTCCAGTTGCGTGCGTTTTCCGGACCCGTCGATCCCCTCAAGTACGATGAATTTCCCGCGCGCAGCCATTGGAAGTGGCAAAAGCTTAACACACGCCTCGGCGGAAAATGGCGCGCTCGCCGAAGGCGAGGCCCCGGCCGAGACCGAGGAAGGGTTCGCCCTTGCAGTTCGTTGTCATCCCGACAGAGCGCAGCGACGAGGGATCTCTCCCCAGCGTATCGCCCTCCCCGCATTCTCCAAGCCGCCCGCCGTTCGTAACGCCAGCGTCTCGCAAAGCTCTTGCATCCGCCGCCGCGCGAATCAGTTCGCACTGGCGAAATGTGTGGGGCCGCCGTTGGCTTTTGCCCACGCCACGTCACTCCCGCGAAACACCCGCCACCCAGGGAATGCCCACAAGCCCGCCGGCAACCTTCACCTCGACGAAATCGCCGTAGCTGAAGCGGTCGAAATCCCCGCGGTCCACGGGAATGCGCTCCACGCGGTGCCCGGGACGCCACGACGTAACCACCAGCCGGCGGCTCGGCGCAGGCCCGCGCATCGCGAATTTTCCCACTACGCGCGCCACTTCCTTCATGGGAGGGGACGCATCGAGCGCCCCGTTGCCAAGCAGCAGCGCCGAAAGCAGCCACGGCAGCGGGATCAGCCCGTAATAGACGCGCTTGAGCGCCTCCACTTCCATGTGCCGCAGCGCGCGCCGCTCGAGCCACATCGCCAGCCCCAGCGTAAGGAAGAAAAGCACCCCGATGAAAATCAGGATGCCGTCCAGATCGAGCGCCGGGTAGCGCTCGCTCGCCACCACGAACGCCAGCGCCCCCAGCAGGAACAGCGCCGTGCGGTTGAGCAGCTTTTTTCGGAGGGAAAATTCCGCGGCGTGGGAACCGAGCCCGCACGCCTCGCAAACGTCCGTGTCCCGGTCGGCTCCGCAATTCAGGCAGCGCGTCATTCGTCCGCTTCACCCCAGAAGCAAAACCAGAAGGAACCCCCAGAAGGAAACCCGGATAGCAATCCAGATACCAGCCCAGAAACAAACGCGAGAAACCAAACCCGAAACCGAACCCGAAACAAGAGATGCTACGCAGCGCCAAGCGGCGTGTCAATTGCGCGCTCTTCGTGGCGCTGTTCGCGCGGTCCTCGCGTTACGCCCAGCGTCCAACAAGATCCGGCGCGCGGGATCGTCCTCGATACCTTCTCGGATTTCCTCCTCAGCCCGCGCTTGCATAATCCCCGGAAGGCAATACACTAGCAGGCATGGGCGGTTAGCTCAGCGGTTAGAGCATCCGGTTTACACCCGGAAGGTCCAGCGTTCAAATCGCTGACCGCCCACCAAATCGCCAAGTGTTTAAATCAGAGGGCCTCCAGCGGCGGCTTGCTGATGCTTCCTTCCAGCATATCCCGGGCCCTTCCGGAAACGGCGGAGTTCCACGTCGGTCATCTTACGCAGTCGGGCCCGCAGCCCATTGACAGTGAATTGAAAACCAATCGTCATTCAACGGCCCGCGTCCATATCGAGATCTTTGAACGTCTTCTCTTCGTGATACGACCGGCCATCGATCCAGGCGTCGGCTTTAACCCTGCGCTCCACGACCACCTGAGGGATATCGTTCATGGCGCACGTCACGCAGTAATCAATCGTCATCACCAAGAGGCTGTAGTGGGGTTCAATCGTTCGCTGATTGGGTCCGCCGCTTCCTTTCTCGGTGATCTCAAACATACGTCGACCGGGCTCTTTGCTGGGAAGAATCTCACCGAAGTAATGAGTGGTACCATGATTTAAAAACTCCGAGGGCAACGACACCCGACAAGTAAACTCAGTAATGCGTTGGTTGGTGTCGTTGGATAACAGGACCCGCAAAAAACGTATTTTGTGACCATCCTGAGAGCCTTTGACCGCCGATTCGAGTTGGAGACGAATGCCTGATGGCGGTAAGTCCCTCCAGTTCTGGAGGAGAGCAGGTAGAGCGAAAATTATGTCAGACTCGTCGGAGAAAGGGATCGGGTTGACATGCAGCAACGACCGCAGCCCCTCTAGGCCAACCGAATTGTGCTTAAAAATAATAATCGGGATGTTGCGACGTTCGACATGTTGGATGTATGCGGCAATCGCGATTTCTTGCTCGATCCACACAGACGCCCGGGTGATAGCGGGACCGTCCGGACGCGCAATAGTTCCTCGATCGTGAAGGACTGCGATGAACGCGTCACATCTGTGGAGGGCGTCGAGAATGTTGTTTTGGAGCCCACTCAGATCGTGAACTTCCTCCGCGAAGAAAGCGTCGAAGCCTGACACCGACCTGACCATCTCGGAGATGCGTTTTCCAAGTTTCTTTTCAGCCGGACTATATTGACCGCAGGAAATGAAGATACAAGGTTTGCTCAAAACGATCTCCGTACAGGGTTTATTGGGTGGGGGTGACAGCAGGGGCACGGGCAACCTTCAGGACGATAGGCACCTTGACGTCCTTGCCGGTGTCGTCGAGGATATGCGCATCGGTTCTATCGACGGCGATCTTAGTCTTGCCGTTCAGCGTCACATTCAACGGATGACCGCCGTTTGGCTGTACGAATCGCGCTCGCAACGGAGTGTACGTGATCTCTACGACGTAGGTTATATCCGCAGTCTCAAGCCAATAATAGATCGACAAACTCTGTATATGACCGCCGACGGCCGTCGTTCCGACCGTTCCCACAACGGTCCCTTCGTCGTTAAGGCTTGAAGCGATGCGAGCGACCTTGGCCTCTGCCCATTGGCGGTCTTTGGCAAGCACCGCATTTGCACCCACAAGGAAGAGAGCCAAGATTACCATTCGCATGGCGCAATTCTGTAGCATTCCGGGATTCTATCATGAGCGAAGATGTAAAGTTCTTGTGCAGTAACTTCTTAAAGCGTACGACTCCGATCCTTTAAATGTGCTGAATATGCCTCGTGGTATCAGGTGGGTGGGGCGATTACTGAAAATCGATCTGTCGGTAGGCGAGTTTTCCGCCGAGGATCGTCATCTGCGGAATCAGCCAGTCCTCCAGCGCAATCGAATCGCCCGCGTCATCCTTCACAGCCACCGCCCGCTTCTTTTCGCGGCGGAAAATCGCGACATCCGCAAAAGCCCCCGCCGCAAGCGTGCCAAGTTTCCCCTGCATCCCGATCTGCCGCGCCGGAGCCGACGTGCACGCCGCGACCACCTTCTCGATCGGCATGCCCAGCTTGAGAAATTTCATCATCGTGAACGGCAGGCTGAAGACGTAATCCGCGAAAAGCGTCTTGCGGGTGACGTCGCTGCTGATGAGGTCGGGCAGGAAGCCTTCGTCCAGCGCGGCCTTCGCCACGCGGAAGGAAAAATTCTTGCGGCCGTTGGCGGTGTCGAAGATCACGCCCCTGCGCCGCGCGTCATAGAGCTTCGGGCGCACGATTCCGTCCGCGCCGATGATTGTTTCCCCCACGCCCTGATACATGTGGCAGTACACGTCGCGCGGCCGCAGCATGCCGGCAATCTCTTCGGGAGGGATGGGCGGATCGGTGGTGTGCACCGTCACCATGCAGCCAAGCCTCTCCGCAATTTCCAGCGTCCGCTCGAGCGGCTTGCCGCCAAGATCGCCCACCAGGTCCCTCGAGAGCCTGATTTTCAATCCGAGGCATTGCCCGCGATAGCGATGCACGAGTTCGGCGATTCGCGGCTCGTCGTAGTGGCGCGGGTTCAACTCTTCCGGGTAGCGCGTAACGATGAGCCCCTCGGAGGACATGTTGATGAAGCTGAAAATGCGCGCCTGGCTCGTGGCCGCGGCCGTGCGCACGAAGCTTTCGTAGTTGGCTGAGCCGCAGCTTCCTGCGTCAACACCCGTGGTCACGCCCATGGGGAGCAGGGAACTGTCCGCGCAGACGCCGGATTCGGTGCCGCCCGGATAAAGATGCGCGTGGAAATCGATCAGGCCCGGCAGCACCAGGCATCCCTCGGCGTGGATGGTCGTCTGCGCTTCGGCCGGTTCTCCCGGCGCGGCAGCGACGATCGCGTTTCCGCGAATCAGCAGATCGCCCGGGGCATGCACGCCGCGCTCGGGATCGATGATCGTTCCGCCGGTGATTTTCAAATCCACTTTCATGCCACGGTCGCCTCGCCTCGCGTCGCTTCGCTATCTCGCCGACTCGGAAGCATCGGCTAATTCCGGCTGCAAATCCTCGGGAAGGCCGATCTCGAAGGTGACCAGCGTCATCGAGACCAGCGTGTAATAGCCGAGCACGCCGACCAGCTCGACCATTCCTTTCTCTCCCAGTTCGCGCACGCCTTCCTGGTAAATGGCCTCGGGAAGGGTCCGCGTTTCAAGCAGCGAAGCCGCAATCTCGTATACCACGCGCTCTCGAGTGTCTTTGAAGACAGGGCGGCGCCGCGCGGCGATGTCCGCGACGATATCGGCGCCGACGCCTGCTTCGAGGGCTATCTTCTTGTGCGCCAGCCATTCATGGTGCGCCGTCCAATACCGCGCGACCACCAGAATCGCCAGCTCGCGCAATCGCGCCGGCAGGCTGATCTCAAAGCGCAGGAACTCGCCCAGCTTCTGCGCCCGCCGCGCAAGCTCCGGGTTCTTGAGCCAGGCCTTCATCGGCGCGGGAGCATGGCCTCGCCGCCCGGCCGCTGCTTCCACGTACGCGCGCTTCTGTTCGGGCGACATCTCATCTACCGGCGGAAGCTTGATACGAGCCAAATGCACCTCGATTCATAAATCAGAAATTGCGATTTGCCTGCCACTTCGCGCTGCGCGCGATCTCTACGGCCTGGCCGCCGAGATGCCGCCATCCACAATCAACTCCGTCGCCGTGATGTAGCGCGCCTCGTCGGACACGAGGAACAGCGCGGCGTTCGCCACGTCCCATGCGTCGCCCATGCGTCCCATGGGGATGCCCGCGTTTCGCTTGGCGATCAGGGACTCCACGTCACCGCCGCCAACCTGATGCACCACGCGCGCCTCCACTAGCGGCGTGTGCATCGTGCCCACCACCAGCGTGTTGCAGCGGATTCCCTTTTTCACGTAGGCCATCGCGGTGGCCTTGCTGAAGGCGATCATCCCCGCTTTCGCCGAGCTATAAGCCACATACGTCCGCCCCGCCACGTGGTGGCGAAGCCCCGCAATGGAGGCGATGTTCAAGATCACTCCAGAGCCCTGCTTCTCCATCACCGGCAACACATACTTGCATCCCAGGAATGCGGTTTTGAGGTTGAGGTCGATCTGGCTGTCCCATACTTCTTCGCTCATCGACAGCGGGGTCGCCGGGCGCCGAACCTCCGACGTTGTTCACCAGTATGTCCACGCGGCCGAAACGCGCGACACGCAAGCATCGACGGCATCCCGCACTTCCTCCGCTGCACGCATGTCGCAGCGATGCGCGACAAACGTCCCGCCTTCCTTCTGGATGATCTCGCCGGTCAGCCGATGCCGCGTCAACATTGATATCGATGCCAAACACCTTCGCGCCCTGCCGCGCAAACAGCACCGCCATCGCTTTGCCGTTGCCCCAGCCCGGCCCGACGGAGCCGGCGCCAGTGACGATGGCGACCTTTCCCGTCAAATCGAGCACTACGCAGCACCTACCGCGGGGGCAATAAAGGATCTTCAAAAATAGTCTTCAAAATGCGACCGCCGAATTGATTGATCGCGGACGGGAGGATACTACACGCAGCGATTCACCGGGACAATATGGGAGGGTAAATTTCGCGAGAAGCCGCGCGAGGGCGCAACGGGATTCCCATCAGCGCCACCCTAGAGGCATCGGACTCGTGGTTACTGAGCCGCCGGAGGAACTCGGCAATTTTTCCCCGCGCGCCCAGGCCGCCATGTTCTTCCAGTCCGGGTCATCCTTGGATTCAAACTGCCTTCCGCCGCCGTGCGACGTCTCCGCCCGCCATCGGCGAGAGCGGATGCAAGCAGGAAACGGCTGTTCATCGGATCGGAATGATCGATCAAGCGCGAAACGTTCTGGAAGATCTTGCGAGACTGCTCCTCATCCCAAAAGGTGCTGCCGGGTGAAAGTTTCACAAGATATTGCGGACCGGTGTTCGACCCATGGCACGCATAGCAGCGCGCATGGCCCGGCCGGCGTTTTAGGAAAATAGGTTCGACGCGCGCCTTGAAAAACTCAAAATCGAGCTTTACCGACTTGGAATTCGTCCTGCCTCGCCGGCGCCGCGCCCGAGGGCGACGCGGCGAATACGAGCCGCCAAGGCGGCGAGCAAAACGAAAGCTTTCCTAGTGAAAGTTCCCGGCATATATCGCCTCCAAGATCGCATTCGAGCGTACCTCGCAAAATTATTACGGCAGCACTAGCGTATTCATGCGTCCCGGCGCTTCGCCCACCGGAATACGGGCCAGTGCTTTCAGGGATTTCACATCGATCGCGGACACCGACCGGTCGCCCTCGTTGTCCACATAAACCAGCTTGCTGTCCGGGCTGAAGGCCACCCACTCGGGACCGCCGCTGAGGGCTTCGCGCCCCGGAGGCAGTATTTGCGGCAGGCGCACTCGCCCGAGCATTTTCAGATCGGGAAGGGAATAGACGAAAATGCAATCATACGTTCCGCTATCGACCCAAAGCGTCTTGCGATCAGGCGAAACGCCGATGCCGTGGCTCGGCGGTCCGTCGCGCGTGAGGCTCGGCTGGTCACTCGGAAACTTGATCCTGGCGGTTTCCTGATGCGTGGCGAAATCGACCACCGCGAACCCGTCCGTTTCAGCCAGTTGCACGAAGATGCGGCGAGGCGAGCCGTCCGGCCCATTCTCGATTGCCGGCACCAGCGTTCCCTGGTCGAACTGCACCTGCCACGCAACTTGCTGCGTGGCGAGGTCGAACACCCTCACGAATTTTCCGTTAGGCGAGGTGGCGACGGCATACTTGCCGTCGCCAGAGACAACGATGTCGTGCAGCCGCGTCTCGGCCGGGATCGTCTTCACCTTTTCGAGGGACTTCGCATCGAAAATATCCAGGCCGCCCGGAACCTGCCCGATGCAGACCAGGATGTATTTACCGTCCGGGGTCGCCGCGAGATCGTTGGCGTGGCCGCTGAGCGGGATCTGTTTGATTTCCTTATGGGTCTTGCGGTCGAGCACCCGCAGCACGTTTTCCGGGCCGTTGGTGATGTAAATGCGGCTTCCGTCCGGCGAGAAATCAACCGCCTCGGGCACCTCAATATCTTTGATTTCATCGACGACCTTGTTCTTGCTCGTGTCGATAACCGAAATCGTGGTTCCGGCGTGGTTGGTGATATAGACGCGGGCGCTGCCCGCCGCCACCGGCATCGCCAGCAGCATCCAGACGGCTGCCAACTGCCAGCCCCTTCCGAAACCAATTTTCATAGGAATGACCTCACACCGGGAAAACGCAGCGTCCCTTCCGGTCGCAGAGCGTACAGAAGCCGTGGAGACAAAGTCAAGCTCACCCGGGGTATTGTCGCCGCAAAATGAGAATGTCCGGTTTGTGCAAAGTAGAAATGTCCGGTTTCATCCCGGGTGGGAGGCGGGATGGAAACGGAGCGAATCGAGTTGAGTGCGAGAGAACGGGAACGGTTAAAGGTGCTGCAACAAGTGGAAGAAGGACACATCCAGCAGGTCGAAGCCGCGCGGCGGCTGCGGGTGAGCGACCGCCAAGTGCGGCGTTGGCAACAGCGTTTGCGCAAGGAGGGAGATCGGGGGATTCTGCATCGGCTGCGCGGCCGTCGCTCCAACCGCAAGATCCCCGAGGCGAGGCAGAAGCGGGCGATAACGGAACTGCGGCAGCCGCGCTATGCCGGGTTCGGCCCGACGCTGGCCAGCGAGCACCTGGCGCGTGCCGGCCTGGTGGCCAGCCGGGAAACGCTGCGTCAATGGATGATCGCAGCCGGGTTGTGGCAGGCGCGCCAACGCCAAGCCAAGCGCGTGCATGTGTGGCGGCCGCGGCGCAGCTGCCGGGGCGAGTTGGTGATGATGGACAGCTCGCCGTTCGCTTGGCTGGAAGAGCGCGGCCCGCGCTGCCATTTAATCGCGATGATCGATGATGCCACCAGCCAGGTGTGGGGCCGCCTGGTAGAGCACGACTCGACCGAGGAGAATCTGAGCACCCTGGGTGGCTGGGTGCAACGCCACGGGCGGCCTTTGGCTCTCTACACCGATAAAAACAGCCTGTTCGTGACCTCCCGCCCGGTGCAATGGCACGAACAGTTGCAGGATCAGCCGGCCCGTACGCAGTTCGGGCGCGCTCTGGCGGAACTCGACATCGAGTGGATCGCCGCCCACTCGCCGCAGGCCAAGGGACGCGTCGAGCGGCTCTTCGGCACGCTGCAAGACCGGCTGGTGAAGGAGATGCGGATGGCAGAGATCGCCACGCTGGAGGCGGCCAATCGCTTTCTGGAAATCACCTTCTGGCCGTTCTGGAACCAGCGGTTTGTCGTCGCGCCGGCACGAAGCGGCGATGCGCACCGGCGGCTCGATCGCAGCCAGCGGCTGGAGGAAATCCTCAGTGTGCGGGCGGTGCGAACCGTGGGCTCCGACCACACGGTGAGCTGGAACGGGCAACGCTGGGGCTTACGGCGAGAGCAGGTGTGCGCCGGGCTGCGCGGGGCGCACGCGGAAATCGAAAAGCGGCTCGATGGCACGCACTGGCTGCGTTTCCGCGGCCGTTACCTGCCGCTGCAGCCGTGTCCGGCCGCGACGCGATCCGCAAGTCCTTCCGGCCTACGGCCTCCAGGCCTCGCGGATCGCACATCCCAACCCAAACCTCACAACAAAACCAAATACCTTCCGCCTCCCAATCACCCCTGGCGCAAATCCTGGAAGCGGACATTTCTAAATTGCAACAAACCGGACATTTCTACTTTGCGTTGACAGCTCACCCGGGGTATTTCCCGCAATCAAATGCGATCGTTGTGCGAACGTTGTCCCTCGCGGCCGCTACTTGTAAGGAGAAGGTTCGCCAGGATGTCCAAGCTCTCTCTTGAAGTAATTTTGCAGATTCTCAGGGATGCAGAAGTCTTCGGCGATGTCCCAGGGCTTCCGGTCGAAGTCGACCTGCCAACCCCACTTCGCCGTGTAGAACTTCGGGTCGTCGATGGTAAACGACACCCGCATCAGGTCGTGATTCACGCGATGAAACCGTTCCGTCAGCTTGTATGCGTCACTGTGTGGATGGCCCGCCGCGTCGAGCCAGGTCTTGTCGTTGAAATCACCGGTCTCAACGACCAGGTCGCTTCCATCCCAGTGCCCGACCGAGTAGCCCATCCACAGCGGGTCGGAATCCTTGGGTATCTCCCGCCCATCCATCCAGACCGTGCGCCACACGTGATAGCCCTCGTGGAAAATGAAAATCCGATCCGGCGTCTGAACGAACTCGAATGGGTGCGTGCTATTGAAGTAAGCGTGCGGCAACCCCGGCGGATGGCAGAAATAGGTGGGGTCGATCGTCATAGGTTGCCCCAGCTTCAATTCGTGCGTATTGAAATCAAACTGCGCCTGGCCGGCCGGAGTGAACGGCGCTGTCTCTTTTGGCGGGGCGATATTACGGGGATTCCACACGCCCGTGAGGTCATGCGCCATCCCCGTTCCCGATTTCTGCGGCACGGCATCCTGGCCAGGGGCTCGCGAAGATAAAGACAAGGGCAGCAGCATCATCAGCCCAATTCCGGTTACTTTAACGAGTCGATTTCCCATTTATGATGACCCATCTCCTGCCCGCAGACTGCCGCCCCGAGCCCACTTTTCGGCTCGTCGAGTTGATAAAGATTTCACAAACGCCACGCCATCCGCCCAGCTTAATTTGACGCCAGTTGCTTGGAACCCGTTCCCGGATCGAGATAGCCGATTCTGCCCACCCAGTATTCCGTGAACCAGACCTTGCCGTCCGCATCCAAATCGATAAACCGCGGCGTGGAAGGGCGCGTATACAGAGGATATTCTACGAATTTCTCCGTCTTGGGATCGAATTGGGTGATGTTGTCGCCGCTCTGGTCGGCATACCAGATGTAGCCGGTCTTCTTGTCCTCGATGATCCCGTACGGCGTGGCCCCGGCGGTCGGTGGCTGATACAGGTGGAAGGCCCCGGTCTTCGCATCGAGTTTCCCGATCTTGTGATCGTAATAAGCGCTGAACCACACGTTATCGTGCTGATCCACCGCGATTCCCCGGGACATGTGTATCGGCGGAAAATATTCCTTTGTCTCTCCCGTGACAGGATCGAGTTTCACGAGCATGCCCATATCGGAAATGCTCGCCCAGATGGCGCCCTTGGAATCCTGCGCGATGTGGTATACGGTCCCCGCCGGCCCTTCGCCCTCATCCCCCGGAACGACCTTCCAAAGCCCCGCCGCATTCTCCGGAAACTTTGCCGGCACCGGGAACTTGTAGCTTTTGAATTTTGAGGTCTCCACGTCGAAGTTCAGAATCTCGCCTGCCCCGCCCGAGAGCCAGACGTTTCCTGCGCGGTCGATCATGGGCGTGTGCAGGCGCTCGCCGCCAGGGTCCTTGAAGAAATTGATCTTGTTGGTCGCCGGATCGATTACCGCCAGATTTGGCGAGGTCTTATTGCGCATGCCCTCGGCGTACCACACGCGGCCGTCTTTGCCCACAGCCCCGGTGTGAGGATGCGGAGCGGGGAATTCGTGAAAGGTCTCCGTCTTGATGTCGAACCGGCCGATGTGATTGTCCCCGCAGTTGGCGCCGGGGGCATCGGGCGTGCTGGGAGTGAATAGGCCGCACTTGGCGGCTTCGAGGCCCCGGTTACCCACCTCGCTGAACCACGCAATGCCGCGCTGCGAATCGACCGCGATGCTGTGCGGAAACGCGTCGCCGCCCGACGGCGCGGTCCACTCGACCACCGTCGCCTTCAGCACCGCATCGGCAACCTCCGGCCGCAGCACCTGCGCCTTGCTCGGCGGCTCGGCATCCGGGCCGAAGTACGTCGAGTCTGGACCGAAGTATTTCCCCAGCGCCGCGCTGAGCGCATCGAGTTTGGCCGGCGTGAACACCGGCTGATCCCTGCGGCCGTTGGTCATCGTGGGAAGAAAGCTTTTCCACTCATCGGCGGTCTGTCCCGTGCGGTGCAGCACCACGGCAAAATCGTGGCATTCCACGCACGTCGCCCTCAAAAGCCTGCCATCCGCGTTGTCGGGGACGAGGCGGTCGATTTCCGCCCCGGAAAGCCGGGTCGCGTCCCACTTCGGCGTCAAACTGAAATTGGTATCGCCGGGCTGGGCGGTGTCCTTCGTGAGCCGCTTCACCGCGAATCCAAACGCGCTGGCAGACACCTCGTAGCTGCCAGGCGCCACCGCGATCTCGTACCGCCCGTCCGCCTGCGTGAACCGGGATACCGCCTTGATCCCCGACCGCGCTCGCACACCCGCTCCCCGCAAGGGTTTGCCGGCCGCATCGGTCACCACGCCCTGGATTACGGTTCCTGACGCGGCAGTTCCACCTGCCGCCGCGCTCGCTCCGGCAAGCAACGCCATCGTCGAGCATGTGACCACCGCTACCAGGCAAAACATTCTGGCGACTTGCATGGAAAACCTCCGTACGGCAAGGGTCGTTTGGTGTGCGCTGGGAGAAACGGCTTTCGCTGTCTTTCGTGAGCGGATGATTATGGAAAGCGCCCCATGGCAAACTGCCGCTAACCTAGAATACGCACAAATGCATGTCAAGGCTTTTTGCCTTCGGCCTTTTGACTTCGGCCCTTTCCGTGCAACTGCTATAATTGAGGGCGGCGGGTGAGCCGGGTGATCGCTGGTTCGCCGCTCGCAAGAGCGGTGGACGGGAGGAAAGTCCGGACTCCATCGTCGTGAACTCGCAAGAGCCGTCGACGAAGGGCAACGCGCCTGGTAACGCCAGGGGGCTGCGGGTTTGGAAGCCGCGCAAGCGGCTTTCGAAAACGCGGCTACGGAAAGTGCCACAGAAAATCAAACCGCCGGTGCCGCTTGCGCTTCGGGGGCAAGCCTTCGGAAAAACCGGGGACTAGCCACTTTAAGTCAGAGGCATTTGGCAAGGGTGAAAAGGTGGGGTAAGAGCCCACCGCCCGGATGGCAACATCCGGGGCACGGAAAACCCCGCGTGGAGCAAGGCCAAATAGGAGGGGAGGGCCGGCCCGGCCCGCATGCGTTCGCTCGCAAGAGCGCCCGCTGCTACCCTCGGGTAGGCTGCTTGAATCCCGGAGCGATCCGGGATCTAGAGGAATGATCGCCGCCTCGCGCGCGTCACCGTTTTGGCGCAAGCCAAAACGCCGCAAGCGAAGCACAAAATCCGGCTTACAGGCTCACCCGCTTATCTTCTGTAAATTGCGTTAGCTTTTGAAGTTTCTGACAATTGGCTTATGGCAAGCCCTCTTCCGAACTCCCCCCGGCTTCCGGGTTTGTAATCGAATGCGGGGTGGGTCAAGGCTGCCGTCGCGAAGGGGCAGGTGATCAGGCACCCACAACCATCGGCTGAACCTCGTCTCTGATCTTCTTCTCTTCCGTCTGCCTCAGCACGGCCAGCTCATACTGCGATTGGAGGTTCATCCAGAACTCAGGTGACATGTTGAAGAACTGCCCCAAACGAATGGCCATCTCTGCCGAGATGCCGCCTTTCTCGCTGAGTATGTCGTATACCTGAGGTGCGGCAACGCGCAGAGCGAGCGCCAGCTTGTTCCCGTTTAACTTGAGCGGAACCACGAACTCCTCGCGGAGTATTTCACCCGGATGAATCGGCTTCAGCTTCGCCATAACTTTCTCCCTAGTGGTAATCGGTAATCTCTACGTCGTACGCGTTGCCCTCTCGCCAGACGAAACAGATGCGGTACTGATCGTTGATCGATATCGCGTACTGACCGTCGCGATCGCGGTCGAGCTTATGAAGCTTGTTGCCCGGCGGCACTTTCAGGTCGTCCAGCTTTACGGCTGCGTGGATCATGTTGAGCTTGCGCCGCGCCACGTTTTCGATCCGCCCCCACTGTTTCACTCGTTCGTTGCCGAACAACCGTTCGGTGCGCTGATCCTTGAACGAGTTGATCACAGGAAGAGCATATAATGCGCCGCATTATAAGTAAAGGCTTATAAGGAAGGCCTTAGGCTTCAGTGGCATGCGAACGTTTCACCGATCTCATATTCCCTGGCCGGTGTCGGCTTCTCGCCTGACGCCGTGGAGCTCTCTCGTGTCCAGCGCCCGCCCCACGCGCACCTCGACCGCATCCGCTAGGCCGGCGCGGGCGATATTGGCGCGGGCCACCGCGGCGTGCTTCGGTTCGTACTCCAGCGTGATCATGGAAATTCTTGAAGGATTCTTGCTCCGTCGTTGAATCACCAACGGGTCCCCGCTCGTTAGGGGGGAAGGGTGTACCAGTACTGTTAACCTATAGGTATATTTTAAATCATATGCTATTTTAGCCGTCTGTTAGAGCCTGTGTATTAAATTCATTGCTACCAGTGGGAGTAAATGCGACACGCATCTGCGCTCGCGGGCCCGTCGGCATATTTCGGCCCTTCATTAACCGCGAAGGCACATACAATGTCGGATGTATGTACGAGACTAGCCCACGCTATTTGGATAGTGGCAGCTTGCACCAATCGCGCCTGGAAGGTTTCATTCGTTTGTGTTTGCCTCGTCTTTGTGGGCTGCGGTGGAGGTAATGCCGATACTTCTTCTGGTTCAACTCCAGCTCCGATTTCGTCCGGTCCGAGTTTTGCAATTTCGCTTTCTCCCGCTAACACGACTCTAGCGCAGGGCGGGACCAGTGAAGTCCAGGTCTCCGTTATGCCGCAGAACGGATTTACCGGATCGGTCTCCGTCACCACGGGTTCGTTGCCCTCTGGCGTGATGATCTCTCCCACCACTCTCTCCATTACGCCGGGCTCTTCCGCAGGTTTCACCTTCTCCGCTTCAACGATCGCTGGAATCACACAGCAATCCATAAGCGTCAACGGCAGCTCAGCTTCCCTTGCGGCGAGCGCCTCACTTCAACTGACGATTACGGGAGCCGCTGTCGCAGACCCATATCACCCGATTGGCGGATCAATGGTCCATGGCTTCTATGACGAGTCCCGCGAACTGCTTTTTGCCACAAACTTCGGCCTGAACGAGCTCGACGTCATCTCCGGGGCAGGATTTCTCTGTCAAGGCACGCGTGCCGGTTCCGCAACCTCTTGGAATCGACCAAATGGCAGATGGAAAGACCCTCGTAATTGGCACGGAGGCGCAGGAGATCGTCACGGTTAATGAAGATACTTTTTCTGTCACCCGATATCCCTATTCCGCGGTGGGGACCGCATCTTCGTTGTTCTTTCCGACTGTTGTGGCTATGGCGAATGGTAAAGTCCTGATTATCGGGCAGGAACGAAGGGATCGATTCCAGCGATATCGTCGATGGAGGTCAATATCTATACGAGTGGGATTCCAATGCGAATACGTTCACCCAAATTGAACCCACTGCGAACGATACCCTCTGGGAAACCGATAGCCTAGCCCGCAGCGCAGATCACAATTGGGCTGTTTTCGCTGGCGACCAGTTTTATCTCTATAGCTCCAATTCCAACAGTCTGACTTCTGTTCCGTTGAATATCGCCAACCCGCCACAGAACCTTTACGGAATCCGAGGTTACGCTGTCAACGGAAATGGATCAGAAATTGCTGTTGCTTCCGCTACACAAGTCACCTTTCTAAACAATTCTCTCAACGTTTTAGCATCGACCCCTATTCCAGAGGCGTTCCAAACTTCCAGAACAGCGGTTCAATTTAGCCAAGATGGAAGCAGGCTATTTTTGCAGTATGATTTGCCCGTCACAATCGAGGAAATCGATGCCTCTACCTACACTGCGCTCGGTTACATCTCAGGTACCGTAGTCCCGGATGACGATAATTTAGAGAGACTCCTTGCGACGGACTCCAGAGGGCACGCCTACGTCGGAATAGACGGAGGACTGCGCATCGTGGATTTGACTCAGGCACCAGTCCCCAACTCAACGCCTAGTCCTAACCCGTATCCCTGTGTGGATGTGAACGCCGTTCTGCCACTAAACACTTCCCAGCAAATGCAGCTCACCGATACGTACAAGTCGTTGAGTGTCTATATTGGCGGACAACCAGCGCCGCTACTCAACGGAGGGACAGCAATCAACATTCCTGGTTCTTCGATCTCTGGTCCAGTCGATATCGAGTGTATCGATATTTATGGGAACACCGCCGTGGTGCCTTACGGTGTGTCTTACGGCGTTGATCCTCTCTCATTGAGTGCCAATTTGATACCTCCAAAGGGCAGCCCCAGCGCGTATCTGTTCGGGTTTGGACTCTATACGTCACCCTTCGGTGAGAACCCTTCCGTCACTGTCGGAGGCCAGCCAGTATTGAACATGGCCTCGCTTGGCAATGCTGGATCCGGTGGCGTTGGATTGGGAGTTATTGAGGGTGATGTGATTCAGATTCCGAATGGAAGTCCTGGTGAATCCGCCGACATCGTAGTTACCAACTCGCTCGGAACTGGGACATTACCTTTGGCAGCAACTTATTACAGTTCCTCGACTATTCTCCCAGCATCCGGATTCCTACAACTTACATTTGACAGTCAACGAAATCGCCTCTACGCACTGAAGGCAACCGAAGTCGACGTGCTGGATGCTGCAACGCTGCAATGGCGATCTCCCTTGGTGTTTCCTGCGTCAGCAGCCAACGGAGCCTACAATGCCATGGGGTTAACTCCAGATGGCTCGAAGCTAGTTGTCTCCGGATTGGCTGGAACGACTCCGCAGTTCGTGGTGCTTGATCCAGACAGTGGTTCAGCTCCATCCGTGCTCACTTATTCGGGTACCCAAGCTGTCGAGCCATATGGATCTATCGCCATCACCGAGTTCAATACGGTAATTCTGCCCGGTCTTCGGGGGCTCGTACTGGATCTTTCCACGTCGACTTTTTCTGTCCTGCCATTATTTTACGGCGGGCAAGTCATCAGGGCTTCTGCCGATGGTAGTCACGTGTATAGCGCCGCGCTAGATAACTCAGGCGGTGAAGTGTATTCGATTGATCCGTCGACATACGCAGTTCAATCGGAACAATTTGGACAGATGTTTTGGAGTGACCTAGCAGTGTCTCCGGACGGGAGCCAATTTGCCGCAGTCGACGCTCCACCTGGTTATGCCGGGGCCAATGTGGGTTTTTTTAATTCAAGCTTGCAATACCTCAATACCAATGTCTATCCGGCCAGTAGTCAGCCCGATGACTCGGGTGTAATTGGGGCTGCGTTTAGTCCCGGGGGCACCGTGCTGGTTGTACCTCTGGGTGACTCGATAGAACTCTGGGATAGTGCTAAAGGCACATTACGAGCTCGCCTTATGACTCCGGAGGAACTCCCAATGATTCCTTCGACGGCTGTAGCACCGATGATTGCGTTGAACTCTGCTGGTCAAACTATTTACGCCATCTCTGCTTCCGGGCTGATGGTGCTGACGCTACCAGAGCCTCTGGACCAGATAACACCGGTACAATGGCCGTTCCACAGGCCCGGCAGCGTCCGTCCGGCGCTCCATCGACCGCTTGCATCGCGTGTGGCGGCCATTCAAGAAAATCAAGAAATACCCCATCCGATTCACGTGTCCCAGTGATCTTCTTTTTCACGGTTTGACCTCTTTCACCTTCGTAATCATCTCGCGTAATCGGTTCTTTCTGGTCCTTGTTCCCGCTTCCCGGCGCTCCTGCAATGCTGGCTAAGCTGCGGCCCGGCCTGTGCCCCAACTGGCTAATTGCCGCTAGTAACAACCGCGATCGTAAAGCCGTCGTATCCTTTGGCCCCCACGGTCTGGATGGTCGTGGCGTTCGCGCGCGATTCAGCGGCAAGCGCCTCATAAAACCGCCGAATGCCTTGCACCATGACATCGGTGCTGTTGGGGTCAATCACCTCCCCGTCGCGCACCACATTGTCCGCAATGATCAGCGTGCCGCGGCGAGAGAGTTTCACCGCCCAGGCAAGGTATTCCGAGTAGCCCGGTTTATCGGCATCGATAAAGATCATGTCGAACGGGCCCCGGCCTTCAGCCGCAAGCTCGGGCAATGTGTCCAGCGCCCGCCCCACGCGCACCTCGACCGCATCCGCTAGGCCGGCTCGGGCGATATTGGCGCGGGCCACCGCGGCGTGCTTTGGTTCGTACTCCAGCGTGATCAGTCGCCCGCCGGGCGGGAGGGCCCGCGCCAGGCAGATCGTGCTGTAGCCGCCCAGCGTGCCGATCTCGAGGATGTTGCGCGCTTTCACGCCGAGCGCCAGCAGCGTGAGAAGTTTCCCCTGCGGCGGCGTAACGGCGATGGACGGCAGGCCGGCCGCCTCACTGTCGGCAAGGGCCGCGTCGAGTGCCGGGTCGGGCGCATGAAGCAAACCGGTAATGTAGGAATCAACGGCGGTCCATCGCTCCTGGGTCATAAATCCTTCCTCCGATAGTGTTGGAATCGTAAGGCCGCACGGCGCGGTGCGCGCGCCAGATAGTCAGTGTGGCCAATCAATCGGCTAATCAACGTAGCTAGTCGAAGTAGCTAGTCGATGTCGCTAGGCAATGTCGCCAATCAATGCGGCCAACGAATGCTCCTAATCGATGCGGCTAATCAATGCAGCTGATCAACGCTCCTAATTAATGCGCTGCACCGCGGGGCCGTCTTTGCTTCCCGGCGTGCGCGCTCCGTGGTCGCGCAGGATCGCGGCCGCGCGGCTGGCGGATTGCTCCGTGGACGTTCGGACGATCATCACAGCCCCGCCCTGCTCGAGATGATTGGCATAGAATTCCTGTTCGCCGATGTAGTTCGGCTGCTCGCCGGAAATATCGCGGACCTCGCTGCTTTCGAGCGGACCGCCCTTGCCAAATAGCCGCGCGATCCGGGCGCGAGCGGTCTCATGGGGCTTGGTGGAAGGCTCGCCGGGCGTGTCCGCGGTTCTCACATCCTCGTCGATATCGCTGATCACCTCGACCTGCTCGCCCAGGATGCCCGCCAGCTCCAGATCCTGCACCGTTGCCTCCGCATCTCCGTACCTGCCGAAAATTCCGACGACCATATATTGCATAACGTGAGTCCCTCCTCCTTTTTAACGCCCCCCTAGTCTAGTCCAATTGCGTCATCCCGCATCGTGTACTGATCCTCCCCGCAGCGCTGACAATCACCACACCAACTGCACCCTGACAAAAGAATCCCACCGTGTTACACCTAGCGTTGCACAATGACACGCACACACGACAACGGTGACAACGGCCAGATGATCACGACGACGATCACGACACGCGAAGGGCGCGCCGCAAGCTGCACCATCGCCTCCGCCTGTCCGTATTTCTGCGCCCTCCGCGTCGCAAACTACGCACCCAACTCTTCGCCCGCCATTCGCCAAAAGCCCCCAAAATCGCACCAGCCCCACTCGACACAGCAGGACGAACGGAACGCATCGCAACATATTGAAAACAATCAAAGGCGATATGCGCCACTCGACACTATAAGAAAATCTCCGCATCGCCAATTTCGCCCCGATGTTTTTCTACCTAGCCCGGCCTCCGCCCCCAGCCGATGGCGTCCCCCAAGCCCGGCCTCAGCCAGCCCAGCCTCCGCCGATAAACCTGCCACTGCCGCGAGCCGCGCCGTAGCCTCGAGTCACACCGCTGGTCGTTATCGCGCCTTTGCCTTTAGTTGTCATCCCGACAGAGCGAAGCGACGAGGGATCTCTCCCCAGCGTAGCGTCCGCCCCGCATTCCAAAAGCCGCCGGCCTTTCGTAGCGCCGGTGTGCCGCCGGCTCTTCGGCCCGCGGAAGAGCCCAAATCGCTGCGAGGGCGTTTCCTCCAGCGGAGCGTGACAAGCCTACGGTCGTCCTGGGAACGCCAATCTCCCGATTGGCGGTTCGCCTTGCCTGGGCGGTTCGCATTGCCTTCCACAAGCACCCGCGCAATCCAGAGGCCCACCACCCCATGAATCAATCGCCAGCAAAGCGAACGTGGCTCCCGGTAATCCTGCTTTTCCTGTTATCCGCCGCCGCGCTAACCGGTTCCGCGCAACAGGACCGCCAACTCGACCCAGCCGAGCCCCCGGAACCCCCGCCAGCCGCCCCAATGCAGTTGTCCAGGCCCGCCGGCGCCATCTCCCACTCCGAAATCGACGAACCCGGCATGCGCGCGCTCATCGATTCCCTGGTAGCCTGCAAGACCCGCAACACCCTCTCTTCCTGGACCGATCCCGCCCAGGGCATCGGCTGCGGCCGCGACGCGATCGTGGCGCGCTTGAATACAATCGCCGCGGCATCGGCAGGAAAGCTCCAGGTAGTTGTAGACCAATTCGAAGCCACCGCACCCCGCACGAATAACATGCCCGCGCACCTAGAGAACGTCTACGCCATTCTTCCGGGCTCCGATGCAGCCCTCTCGAAAACAGTGTTCATCGTATCCGGGCACTTCGACAGCATTGCCAGCAACCTCATGGACCCAACCCTCGACGCGCCGGGCGCCGACGATGACGCCTCCGGCACAGCCGTAAGCCTGGAATGCGCGCGCCTGCTGAGCCGCAGCGGCGCGGACAGCCACGGGCCCTACCGCGCCACCCTGATATTTGCCGCCGTCTCCGGCGAGGAGCAAGGCTTGCTCGGGTCAACCCATTTCGTTGAATGGACGAAGCAGCAGGGCTACACCGTAGACGGAATGCTTGATAACGACATCGTCGGCGCCGACTTTGCGCCGGGCGCCCCCCATCGCGTGCGCCTCTATTCGGGGCAGGCCCCAGGCCCGGACGCGGATTCGCCCTCGCGCGAACTAGCCCGCGCCATCGAGGAAATCGACGGCATTGCGGCCATCCGCCTCGTCTTTTTCAGCGACCGCTTCGGCCGCGGCGGCGACCACCTGCCGTTCTACCAGGCAGGCCTTCCCGCCGTGCGCTTCACCGAGCCGCTCGAGGACTACCATCACGAGCACCAGACGCCGCGAACCGAAGGCGACGTGGAATATGGAGATGAACCGAGGTATTTGAATTACCAGTTCATGGGCGACGTCGCGCGCGACAACGCCGAAGCGCTGCGCCAGCTCGCCCTGGCCCCCGCGCCTCCCTCAGGCGTAACCCTCTCGGGCGCCGTAACGCCAGATGCCAGGCTGGACTGGACCGCCAGGGACGACTCCGAGCGCGCCGGCTTCGAAATCCTGTGGCGCGAGACCACCACGCCGCGCTGGCAGGTCTATGAGTTCGTCGAGTCGGCGCAGCAGGCAGTTCTGAAAGGGGTCTCGACCGACAATCACTACTTCGCCGTTCGCGCCTTGGGGAAAAATGGCGCGCGCTCCCTGGCCGTTCCCGCCCAACCGAAGAGGTAGCAGGAAAATCGCGAGCCGCGCGGCAATAAATTCCGCGCCGCTCGCGCGAACAAGTTCACATGCCTTCGTAGTTTGGCCCGCCGCCGCCCTCCGGGGGCACCCAGTTGATGATCTGATAAGGATCGGCGATATCGCACGTCTTGCAGTGGACGCAGTTCGCGAAATTGATTTTCAGTTTCGGAGTTTCGTTCTCGGTCACGATTTCATAGACCGCGGCCGGGCAGAAATACTGGCACGGATTGCCATACTCGCGCACGCAGCGGTCGCTGCAGATGCTCGGATCGAGCACATGGAGGTGGCAGGGCTGGTCGTCGTCATGCCGCGTTCCGGAATGGTAGACGTCGGTGAGCCGGTCGAAGGTGAGCTTCCCGTCGCCCTTGAACCGCGTGGATTGATCCACGGGCACGCGCTCGCGATCGAGCCTGGAATATTCCTGATATCCCGGCTTCGCGCGCATCGGATCGATCAGTCCGCGTCCGCCGGTGACGAATTGCAACCCGGCCTGCGCCAGCCCCTTCCACAAGCCGCCGTGAAACGCCTGGTGAAAATTCCGCACGGCCCACAATTCTTCCTTCAGCCAGCTTTTCTCGATTTTTGCGGGATAAGCTGCGAGCGTTTTCGCGGAAGTATCGCCGGCGCAGAGCGCTTCGTAAATCGTCTCGGCCGCGAGCATTCCGCTCTTGATCGCGGTGTGGATTCCCTTGAGCCGCTGCGAATTGAGCAGGCTGGCCGAGTCGCCGATGATGAGCCCGCCATCCACGAAGCTGCGCGGCATCGAATACCACCCGCCGTAGGGAACCGTTTTCGCGCCGTAGCGCACCAGCTTGCCGCCTTCGAGAATGCGGCGAACAAACGGGTGCGTCTTGAATTTCTGAAACGCCTCGTGCGGATCGAAAAGGGGATTGTGGTATTCGAGCGCCACAACCATACCGAGCGACACGCGGTTGTCGCTCAGTCCATAAATCCAGCCCCCGCCATAAATATCCGCGCTGAGCGGCCAACCAAGCGTGTGCGCCACATACCCGGTTTCGATTCGGCCCGGCTGCACGTCCCACAGTTCCTTGATGCCCAGGCCGTAAATCTGCGGGTTCAGTCCATCGAGCTTCAGTCGGTTGACGAGATCTTTGGTGAGCGAGCCGCGCGGGCCTTCGGCCAGCACGGTAACCTTCGCCCGAAGTTCGTAGCCCGGCGTGAAGTTGTCCTTCGGCTTGCCGTTTTTATCGACGCCCTTGTCGCCCGTCAGGACGCCGGCGATGCCATTCCTCTCGTAGAGCAGTTCCTGACCCGCGAACTGCGTGAACACGTTCACACCCTTCTGCTCGACCAGCCCGCCCAGCCACTTCACCAGCCTGTTGAGCGAGACCACATAGTTGCCGTGATTTTGCAGCGGCGGAGGCGTGATCGGAAGCTTCCAGGAACCTGCTTCTGTAAAGAAGTAGGCTGCGTCTCCCGTGACAGGCGTATCGAGTGGCGCGCTCTTATCGAAATCCGGAACCAGTTCACGCAGCGCGCGCGGGTCCATGATCGCGCCAGAAAGCTGGTGCGCCCCGATCTCGCGCGCCTTTTCCAGCACGTAGACATTCTCGGCCGAAAGCGCGGGCGTCTTGTTCGCCGCGCTGTGCCGCTCGATCAGGTTCGCGAGATGCAGGGCGCAGGCCAGGCCCGCAGGGCCGCCACCGATGATCAGCACATCTGCTTCGAGTTGTTCGCGCTCAATAGCCATAGAGTCTACGCATGCTACTTCAGGCGAAGCCTGGCGCTTCGAAAATTAAGCTTACCAGTTGTGGGAGTTCAACGGGGAGGGCCGGCGCTGAAGTCGATGGTCCAGAAGCGCGGCGACGGGCGGAGAAATTCGATGCCCACGAGCGTCCTGCCGGCTTCCAGCTTGACGAGCCGGGCCACGCGGCAGGCAAGGTCCTCGTTTGTCTGGAGGTTGGTGACGAGAAGCGTCTGGGAACTCTCGATCTCGGTGGAAAGGGGTATGAGTCCGCCGTGCGCGCTCACGTTGGCGGTTTCCGTGTGCTCCGAAAAAGGCATCCCCTGGGCGCGACCGTACACGAAGACCGGCATGGCCACCGGCATACGCTCCGAGCGGCGCTTCTCGATGTTGAGCTTGGCACGCGCGCCCTTCTGCTTGCGCCCGAGGGAGCCCCACCGAGGGAGGAGTAGTTTGCCCCAATCCATGAATGTCTTTTTGCCAGAAACGCCGGAGCCGCGGCATAAATTTTGCTGGGGTGGCGGTAGCTTACACCCTCACGAGGCTTTTCAACATCGGGTGAACGCGGCAGTGTCCTATGAGTGAATCAAATCGACGGGGTCCGGCGCGCCCGGGGAAGGCGTCCCCCGGCAAGCCGGGTTGGCAGCTACTGGCCCTTTTCGAGCTGCTCGATGAGGGCGGGGACGATCTCAAAGAGGTCGCCCACCACGCCGTAATCGGCGACCTCGAAGATGGGCGCGTTCTGGTCTTTATTAATGGCGGCAATCGTGCGCGACGCCTTCATGCCCACCACGTGCTGGATGGCTCCGCTGATTCCCAGCGCAAGGTAGAGCTTGGGCGCGACGGTTTGCCCGGAGCTGCCGATCTGGCGGTCCATCGGAAGCCAGCCTTCGTCGCAGATCGGGCGCGACGCGGAGACCTCTCCGCCCATCAGCTTGGCAAGTTTCTCGGCGAGCGCGATATTTTCCTTCGCTTTGATACCGCGGCCGACGGATACGAGGATCGGCGCTTGCGTGAGGTCGACCGCCTGTTTCGCTTCGCGGAAAAGTTCAAGGGGCTTGGTGCGGATCTGCTCCGGCTTCAGTTCGACCGCAACCGATTTTACGGGCGCCTTGCCGCTGGAGTGCTTCGCGGCAAGGTCGGCGCGGAACGCCCCTGCCTGAAAAGAGGCGAACCACGGGGAGTCACCCGTGAAAATCACGTCGGCCGCCGTGCGGCCCTGAAACATCTGGCGCACGAAGATCAGCTTGCCGTTTTCGTAGCGATAGGCGATGCAGTCGCCGATCATTCCTTTGCCCATCGATGCGGCAAGCTTCGGGGCGAAGTCGCGCACCTGGTAGGTGTGGGGCAGCAGGACCATTTCGGGCTTGGCGGATTCGACCACCTGGCGCAGGGCGATCGAAAAGCCGTCGGGGGTGTACTTTTCGAGCAGGTCGTGTTCGACGAGGAGCACTTCGTCGAGCTGAAAGCCGGCGAGTTCATCCGCAAGCGAGGCCACGCCTTTGCCGATGACGGCGGCCGCGAGCGTGCCGCCCGTCTGCTGGGCGATTTGCTGCGCGGCGGCGAGCGTCTCGAAGCTGACGTTGCTCCACTTGCCTTCGCGCTGCTCGGTGATGAGGAGGATTTTCATCGGGCGGCTCGTGACGGCCGGAGCAAAAAGCAGATCCCTCCATTCGCTCGGGCTGACACTGCGCAACAGCGGGACCGGGTTAGAGCACGCGCGCTTCATGTTTGAGCTTCTCGATGAGCTTGGCGGCGATTTCTTTGGGCTGGCCGGTGATGAATTCGGTCTTCTTTGTTTTTTGCGGCACGTAGATGCGCTCGATGTGCTGCGTCGGTGTGTCCGGAACGCCGAGCGACTTGCGGTCGACCGTGGCGATTTCTTTTTTCTTGGCGGCCATGATGCCCTTGAGCGTCGCGTAGCGCGGCTTGTTGATGCCGGACTGAATCGTGATCACGGCGGGAAGCGGCAACTCGACCCACTGGAACCATCCCGCTTCGAGTTCGCGCTTGAGTTTCAAACCGCCGGTCGATGGCTTCGATCGCCATGATGATGGTGGCGTGGGGGCGGCCGAGAAGTTCGGCGAGAAGGACGCCCGTCTGGCCGAAGCCCTGGTCGTCGCTTTGCAGGCCGGTAAGAATCAGGTCGAAATTTTCAGACCGAATCGCGGCGGCCAGCGAACGCGCGGAGGCCAGCGGATCGAGCTTGAAGAATTCGTTGTCGGCGACGTGGATGCCGCGGTCTGCGCCCTTGGCCAGGGCTTCCTTGATGGTTTGTTTTACGCGTTCGGGGCCCATGGAGATGGCGACCACTTCGCCGTCGTGCTTTTCCTTCAGGCGCAGGGCTTCTTCGAGCGCGTAGCTGTCGGGCTCGTTGGTTTCAAAGCCGATGTCGGCTTCGCGAATCCACGCGCCGCCTTCGACGATGGCGAGGGGCGCGTCCTTGGCGGGAACCTGTTTGACGCAAACGCCGATTTTCACGATGCGCTCCCGGCGGCGACGGAGAGAAAAGCACATCCTTCGCCGCGCTCAGGATGAAAATACCGCTGCGCTCGCTGCTCGTGTGGTGAAAGTGCAGAGCAGAACGAAATGACTTTGATCGGCTCGCATGAGCGCTATTAGCGGCCTTCCCAGCGCTTGAAAACCAGGGAGGCATTGGTGCCGCCGAAGCCGAAGGAATTCGAAAGCGCGTAGTGCACTTCCGCCTTGCGCGAGTGGTTCGGAACGTAGTCGAGATCGCAGCAGGGATCGGGAGTTTCGTAATTGATCGTCGGCGGCAGAATCTGATCGCGCAGCGCCAGCACGCTGATGCCCGCTTCCAGGCCGCCCGCGCCGCCCAGCAGATGGCCGGTCATGGACTTCGTCGAGCTGATGGGAACTTTCTTCGCGCGCTCGCCGAACACGCGCTTGAGCGCGGTGGTTTCGATCGCGTCGCCGATCGGCGTCGAGGTGCCGTGCGCGTTCACGTAACCGATGTCGTCCGGCGAAATCTTCGCGTCTCGCATGCGCAGCCATGGAGACGCGGTAGCCGCCGTCGCCCTGCTCGGCCGGCTGCGTGATGTGGTAGGCGTCGCCGGACATGCCGTAGCCGACAATCTCGGCAAGGATGGGCGCGCCGCGGCGCTGCGCGAAGTCGAGCGATTCGAGGATCAGCACGCCCGCGCCTTCGCCGACGACGAAGCCGTCGCGCTCGGCGTCAAAGGGGCGGCTGGCGCGCTCAGGTTCGTCGTTGCGCGTGGAAAGCGCGCGCATGGCGGCAAAGCCGCCGATGCCCATCGGCGTGATCGCCGCTTCCGAGCCGCCCGCGATCATCACTTCGGCATCGCAGCGCTGAATGATTTTGAAAGCGTCGCCGATGGCGTGCGCCGAGGCTGAGCAAGCCGTGGCCGTCGCGGAGTTCGGGCCCTTGGCGCCATAGCGGATGGAAACGTGGCCGGAGGCAAGATTGATGATCGCCGCGGGAATGAAAAACGGAGAGATGTTGCCCGGGCCGCCGTTGAGAAACTTGGAGTGCTCGCGCTCGATCACGTCGAATCCGCCGATGCCGGAAGCGATATAGACGCCCGCTGCGTCGGCGGTCTCCGGCGTCGACTTTCAGCCCGGCCATGCGCACGGCGAAATCGGATGCGGCCAGCGCCAGCTGAATGAACCGGGCCATCTTCTTCAGTTCTTTTTTTTCGACCCAGTTGAGCGGATCGAAATTTTTCACTTCGCCGGCGATGCGGCAATCGAACGCGCTGACGTCGAAGTGGGTGACGGGACCGATGCCGCTTTTGCCGGCCTGCAGGGCGGTCCACACCTCCTCGGTGCCAATACCGCATCCGCAGACCAGCCCAACACCCGTCACAACGACACGGCGGCTCAAGGTAAAGCTCTCCTGTTGGGACGGGGAAGATCGGTGAACTACTTCGCTGCCTTGGCGTGCTTCTCGATATATTCGATGGCGTCTTTCACCGTGGCGATCTTTTCGGCATCCTCGTCCGGAATTTCGATGCCAAAAGCCTCCTCGAAGGCCATGACCAGCTCGACCGTATCGAGCGAGTCGGCGCCGAGATCGTCCACGAACGAAGCGGTTGGAGTGACTTCGCCTTCATCCACACCGAGCTGCTCGACAATAATCTGCTTTACGCGTTCTTCGACGCTGGCCATTCTGATTGTTCCTCCGATATCGGCTGTCTGGAACCCCCGGGCAGCAAGAGGCGGGGGGTTGCGCATATGCGAAATTAACCTGCCCATTCTATGCGTGCGCGATTGCCGGGTCAACCTTTACGCGGCGGATTCCGGCAATTGAGTAAGGAGCGGCCGGACAAAACGGGAGAGGCGGCGGGCATCCGGAGCGCTGGCATGGCGCGAGACACTCCAGTGCGGCATGTCAACCCATGTGCATGCCGCCGTTCACGTCGAGGACCTGGCCGGTGATGTAGCCGGCTTCGTCGCTTGCGAGGAATGCGATGGCGGCGGCGATCTCACGGTCGGTGCCGAAGCGTCCGAGCGGAATCAGCGATTTCATTTTGTCTTTCAGTTCCTGCGAAAGCACGTCGGTCATCGGAGTTTCGATGAAGCCCGGGGCGATGGCATTCACGGTGATGCTGCGCGAGGCCACTTCGACCGCTATGGCGCGCGTGAGGCCGATCAGGCCGGCTTTCGAGGCGACGTAATTGGCCTGGCCGGCGTTGCCTGTCTCGGCGACGACGGAACTGATGTTGATGATGCGGCCGGAGCGCTGCTTGAGCATGGCGCCGAGGGCTTGCTGGATGCACAGGTGCGCGCCGGTGAGATTGGTGCGCAGGACCGCGTCCCAGTCTTCGAGTTTCATGCGCAGGGCCAGCGTGTCGCGGGTGATGGCGGCGTTGTTTACCAGGATGTCGAGGCGGCCGAATTTGGCCAGGATCTGCTTGAAAGCCGGCCTTCACCTGTGCGGCGTCGGCGACGTCCATCGGCACGGCTAGCGCGGATCCTCCTCCGGCTTCGATTTCCGCGACCAGCGAGGATAAGTTTTTCGGCGCTGCGCGCGGCGACGGCGACTTTTGCGCCGGCCTCGGACAGGGTTAGGGAAGTGGCGCGTCCGATGCCTTGTGACGCACCTGTAACGAGAGCGACTTTATCTTTGAGAGAAAACATAGGGTAAGAAGCTATCGCATTGGCGGTTGCCTGGGCAACAGCGAAGGAGGTTGTCAGGAAGAAAAAGCATATTTTTGTGTGGCGCGGCGGAGCTTTGGTCGGAGCCGGAAGAGAGATTCCTCGTCGCTTCGCTCTGTCGGAATGACAATGAAAGGCGACTGTAAGGGCGCTCGAGCCTCTAGTCTTGCTTGCCGTCGCCTTCAAAAATTCGCTTTAGGGTGCCCCAGAATCCGCGATGCTTTTTTTGCGGCTCGGCTGGCGGCTGATTCGGTGCGGCGGTTTCACCGAGGGCGTGTTGCATGGCGACGGCGAAATTGGGCGCGTCCACGTGGCCTTTGAATTCCCAGGTCGGCTGCACCTGGGCTTCGCGGACAAGTAAAACGGTATCGATCGGAGGGTCGGGCGGAGGCAGCGGCGTGCCCGCTGAGAACGAGAGCGGCGCGACCACCGTGTACACCGGCGTCGAAACCGGGACCGTGGCGGGCGGATCGGGCGGCGCAGTCCTTTGTGGCTGCGCCAGCGGATGCGACTCGTTTGCGTGCGCGGGAATGCTGAATTCAACATCGGGCGCGGGTGACTCGGCCGGTGGCGCATTGCCCGGCACGGCGAGCGCTGGCGGAGGAGGAGGGGCCGTCAGCGGCTGTACGTTTGCCGCGAACTCCTGCGGCTCGGAGGGCGAGCCGGCGGGGCGATTTTTTACGGCGGCACACTGGCAGCTTCCGGGCTTTCCCGCAACGGGGAGCAGCTTGCCCGCGTTCAGGAAGAATTCTCCCTCCTGCGGGACGATGAGCTTCTCGCCCGAAAATTGATGCTCGAGCTGAAGTGCGCCGGTTGCGGCGAGCACGCACAGCGAATCGTCCAGGTCGAGCCCGACGGTGATATCGCGGGCGCCTCCGCTGATGTCGATGGGCGTGGCCACAATCGTGGGGGTAAACAGGCGCAGGGTGACGCCGGCCGGCAGTTGCACGCGGATGCGGCCGAAATCGAGCGCCAGGGTGATCGCGCCGCCCGACTGCAGCATGGTGAATTTTGCTGGGCCGCAGATATCCACTTCGCCTCCGCTAACGAGCGTCATCCGCGCATCGTCCGCGTGGACCGTCACGACGCTTCCGTTGCCCACGAGAATGCTCGGCGTGTGCGTCTCGTTGTCGTTTCCGGGAGTCGACGGGCCTTGCACCGAAATGTCATTGCCTTCGATGCGCCCGATGATGCTGGGCTGATCGTCCTGCGCAAGGCTGACTCGGGGAGCGAGGAAAATGAGAAGGAGGGCCGCCAGGATTCCGGCGCGCTTGTACCACGTGACGCGAAGCGACGTTGCCGCCCCGCGCGGCTGCCGAAGCGCAAATTGAATCGGCGAATTCATCGGGTTGCCTATACTATACGGCAGTGGACAACGGCACAGCTACCCCGCCCTCCGCGGGCGAAAAGAAAGCCGCTTTATCTCAACTACAGGCTCCGCAGCTCTCGCGCTGGCGCAGGATGCAGATTCCCGTCATCGCGTGGGTGGCGTACCGATTCGTCCGGCTGATCGGTCCCACGCTGCGACACGAGTTTGTGGGCGTTCATAATGCCGTGCAGATTCGGGACAAGAGCGAGCCGGGCATCGGCGCCTTTTGGCACCGCTGCATTTTTCCGGCGATCTGGATCTGGCGCAAGCGCGGAATCGTGGTGCTGAACACGGTGAACTTTGACGGCCAGTGGACGCGGCGCGTGATCGAGCGCCTGGGATTCGGCACCGCGCAAGGCAGTTCGACGCGCGGCGCCATCGAAGGGCTCACCGTGATGGCGCAGCGGCTCGAGGAGGGGCGTCACGTTGCGTTTACGATCGATGGTCCGCGAGGCCCGCGCTATGTCGCCAAGCCGGGGCCGATCATTCTGGGGCGGCGCACCGGGAAGCCCATCTCCGTTTTCCACATTGGGCTGGAGTGGAAACACGTTTTCAAGAACACATGGGATCTCTTCCAGCTGCCATTGCCGTTTTCCCGCGCCGTCACGATCATTGCGCCGCCCATTCGGGTGCCTACCGATGCGGATAGCGAAACGATGAAACTGAAACAGGCGGAGATGCAGGAGTCCCTGGAGCGCGTGCGCGATATCGCCGAGGCTTGGTTTGATCTCACCGAGAAGGAACGCGAGCGCATTCGCGAAGACTGGAGCCAGGGCGGGGAGTGCCGGCCGCTCGAGTTCTTCCGGCCGTTGCCGGCGCGCAGTCAAGCCGCGCTTCGGCGGAGGAGACGAAGCCGGCCGTTTAGCCGATTGCGCGGAGTTACGGTTGGCGCCGAGTTTTCTTGGCGCCGGCTTGCTCAGCAATTCAAGGGCTTCGCGCACATTGCCATGGGCTGACGCGAGGGCGCGGCGCGCTTCGCGGGCCATGTTCCGGCTTTGAGCATCACCAGCGCTGCGGGCAAGTCGTAGCCGGACTGGCGCAGGGCGCGTTCCGCCGAGAGACCGTCTGCGCCAGTAGCTTCCTCGACGATTCTGGCGCCGCGACGGCGCAGTTTGCCGTTGGTCAGCGCCACGTGCACCATCCAGTTGTCGTAGACCCTGCCCATGCGCACCATCGCAGCGGTCGAAAGCAAATTCAGAATCATTTTTTGCGCGGTCCCGGCCTTCAGGCGCGTGGAGCCGGCGATGGCTTCGGGGCCGGTGTCTGGAGCGATCGCGATTCGGGCGCTGGCGCGCCAGCGCGGATCCGGGTTTGAGGTGACGCCGACCGTGATCGCACCGCGCGCTTTTGCGAACTTGAGCGCGCCGAGAACGTAGGGCGTCGCACCGCTGGCGGAAATTCCCACCACCACGTCATGCTTCGATAGGTTCATTTGCGACAGATCGCGCGCGCCGCCTGAGGCGGAATCTTCCGCGCCCTCCACCGCGCTGCGCAGCGCTTTCGCGCCGCCCGCGATGATGGCTTGCACCATTTTCGGGGGCGTGCCGAATGTGGGCGGGCATTCCGCCGCATCAAGAACGGCGAGCCGGCCGCTGGTTCCTGCGCCGACGTATAAGAGCCTGCCTCCGCTGCGAAACGCCTTCACGATGGCATCGACCGCCCGCGCGATTTCGGGGAACTCACGCGGCGAACCGCTTCGGCCACGTGTGCGTCTTCGCGATTCAGGACGTGCAGAATTTCGAGCGTAGACTTCCGGTCAAGCCCGCGGGAACGCGGATTGCGCCGCTCGGTCTGGCTGGTTTAGAGAAGTCAAAGTCGCAGTTTGATTATAGCGGCAGGCGAAGGCGCGGCCGCGCGGTGAAGGAAAATTCTGGCGTGCGGTGTGCCGCGGAAGTTATCGGGCGGCAACAGGCTCCGTTGCGAGGCCCAGCGCCTGGAAAACGGCGTCGTGCAGCAGCGGGCCGCACCTGGCGGATTTTTTCGTTGGCGCGAGTGGGATTCACGCGGTTGGTAAGCAGCACGACGAAGAGCTTGCGCTCGGGGTCGATCCACAGCGATGTGCCGGTGAAGCCGGTGTGGCCAAAGCTCTTGGGCGAGAAATATTCGCCGGAAGAGGAGGGCGGCGCGGGAACATCCCAGCCAAGCGCGCGCGCGGAATCGCCGATCGTCGTGGCGCGCGGTGAATTGCTGGATGGTCGCGCGCCGGAGCATGCGGTGGTGCGCGTAGATGCCGCCGTTGAGCATCATCTGCGCGAATGCGGCGATATCGCCCGCCGTCGAGAAAAGTCCGGCATGGCCGGCGACGCCGCCCATGGCCCAGGCATTTTCGTCGTCGCACCTCGCCTTGCAGCAGGCGCTTGCGGTAAGAAGTGTCGTCTTCCGTGGGCGCGATTTGCGACGCGCAGGTTCTTCGGCGGATTGAACAGGGAATCGTCCATTTGCAAGGGAGCGAAAATGCTCTCTGGCGCGTTTCGTCCAGAGGATCGCCGGTGAGGCGCTCGGCAGATTTCGCCCAGGAGGATGAATCCGATATCGGAATACTCGATTTGCGTGCCAGGTTCACGGACGAGCGGCTGGCCATCACCTGCGCCAGAACGGCGTCGTGGCCTTTGGCATCTTTGAAGAAGTCGCGGTGCGCCGGAAGTCCCGAATCGTGGAGCAGCAGCATGCGCACGGTCACCCCGGAGCGCCATGCGGGATTCGGGTCGGACTTCGCGGCTTTGGCCCACTCGGGCAAGAAGCGCCCGAGCGGGCGCGTCGAGGTCGAGTTCGCCGCGCTGCGCGAGCCTCATGATGGCCGTGGTGGTGACGATGGGCTTGGTGAGCGAGGCGACATCGTAAAGTCGTGTCTGCGGTGACTGCGGGAGACTTCGGATCGTGCGCGAGCTTGCCAAAAGGATGCACGGCGAGTTCGTTGTTCCAACCGACAGCGAGCACGCCACCCGGAAATGCGCCATCAGCTACCGCCCGATCCAGCAGGTCGTAGGCGGGTTTCAGCTGTTGCACCATCGCGGCGGGAGCGGGCTGAAGGATCATCGGATTTGCCGCGAGATGCATGCCATCGCCGATTTTCACGGTTCCGGGAACGGTGACCGGAATTTGTCCGCCGATGGCAATCTGTCCAAACAGCGCGCGGCCGGCGGCGCGCTGGGAAACGTCGTTGGTCGCGAATTCGGCGAGCCACGTTGGCGCGTTGGGAAAACGCTCGATGAGATACGGGCTTCCAAAGCCGGCGACCACGGTGGGCTTTCCCGCGGCGAGCAATTGGTTGATGAAGGCGCGCTGATCGTCGGGGAAGCCGACGTTGCCCTTGCGGTCGGCCACACGTACGAAGAGGGCGGCGATGGCGACGTCATACGTGTTCGGATTCGGCAGCTTGAGCGTGCTGACGCTTCTGAATTGCGTGTCGGCGCGCAGCACGGTAAGCGAATCGACGCGCGGGCGAATTTCGGGCTCAAGCGTTTCGGCGGGGAAAGGATCAGGATCGGCGGAGAGCGCCACGAGCAGCACGCGCAGGGGCCGGGTGGAATCCAGAGGCAGCACTTTGGGAATGTCGCGCAGAAGCGTTACGCCGCGGTCGGCGATGCGCTGCGCGTCCACATCGAAGGCGGGCAGGCCGAATTTTTCGTTGAGGCGCGGAATGTCTACGAGTCGCTGTTTGTCCAGGCCAATGCGCGCTTTGGCACCGAGAATGCGGCGGACGGACTCGTCGATACGCTTCACAGAAATGCGTCCGGACGAAACAGCGTTTTCAAGGCCGGCCATCGCCGCATCGGGGAGCGGCGGCATCAGCAGCACGTCGGCGCCGGCTTCCACCGACCGCACCGCCGCCTCGCCCGGAGGATAAAGTGAGGTCACGCCGCCCATGTCCATGGCGTCGGTGACGATCAGTCCGCGAAATTTCATTTCATCGCGCAGCAGGCCGGTCAGGATATTGTGGGACAGCGTCGCCGGGACGTTTGCGTCGGGTTCCAGCGCCGGCACGGCGAGGTGGCCCGGCATGATGGAATCGACGCCCGCGGCAATCGCGGCGCGGAAGGGAACGAGTTCGGCGCTGTCGAGTTGCTCGCGGCTGCCCGGAACGACGGCCAGCGCGAGATGCGAATCGACGCTGACATTGCCGTGCCCTGGAAAATGCTTGGCCGTGGCGATCGCGCCATTTTCCTGGACGCCGCGAATGAATTGCGTGACGAACGCGGAAACGTTTGTCGGATCTTCGCCGAACGAGCGAACGTTGATGATGGGATTATCGGGATTGTTGTTCAGGTCCGCGTCGGGCGCGAAGATCCAGTGAACGCCGGAGGCGCGCGCTTCGAGCGCGATTGTCTTGCCGACGGTGTAAGCAAGCTTGGGGTCGCCCGTGGCGGCAATCGCCATCGCGGAAGGGAAGGAAGTGCCTTCGTCGAGGCGCATGCCGGTGCCCGATTCAAAGTCCGCGCCGATGAGCAGCGGCACTTTCGAGCGGCGCTGCAGCTCGTTGGTGATGACGGCGGTGGCGTATACCTGGCTGCGTTCGATCCCCAGCGGGCCCGCGGGAGGTGCCCACGATCATGCCGCCGACGTGGTTTTCATCGACTTGGTGCAGCAGTTCTTTATATTCTGCGCTTTCGGTGGAAGTGAACACGCCGAAGTAATAGACCATCAGCATCTGGCCGAGCTTTTCGCGCAGGGTCATTTTCTTGAGCGTCTGCTCGACCCAGGTTTGCGGCGAGGCCCGGGGCCGGCTGCGTGGGCTTGAGATTTTTTTTGCGCGCGAGCCGAAGGTGTCATGAGCAGGAGCAGCGCGAGCGGCGAAAGAGCCAGGCTACGCATTCGCGCCGGGCCTTCCGTAGAGACGCGTGCATCCCTGATTTGTATATAGCACGGGGTCTGATGCGGCACAATCGAGCGCCGTTACGCATGTTTCGTTACCGTTCTCACGCCATTTTGCTGTTGGCCGCTGCTTTGCCGGCTTCGCCGGTTGCCGCAGCGGGTCGGCCTGCGCGCCTGCCCGGTCAGCCGGAGCGATTATCTTACACTGCGGGTGCGGGCACGCGGACGGGTATCGACATGCTCGAACAGGAAAACTTCGCTCTGCTTCGCGGAAAGCGCGTGGGATTGGTGACGAATCAGACGGGCGTCGATTCGCGGGACGGCGAACGATCGATGTGCTCGCGCACGCGCCGGGCGTGAAGCTCGTGGCGCTGTTCAGTCCCGAGCACGGTATTGCGGGAAACGTCGATGCGCCCGTGGCGAATTCCACCGACGCAGACGACGCATCTGCCGGTCTACAGCTTGTTTGGCGAAACGCAGCGGCCTACTGCGGAGATGCTGAAGGGGTTCGACGCGCTCGTGTTCGATGTGCAGGATGCGGGCGTGCGTTTTTACACCTACATCACCACGATGGCCTATTGCATGGAGGCCGCCGCGCAGAGCCACATTTCATTTGTGGTTCTCGACCGGCCCGACCCGCTCGGCGGGGACGTGATCGAGGGGCCGATGCTGGATCGCGATCGCACCTCGTTCGTCGGCTATTTCCCGATGCCGGTGCGCTATGCGCATGACGATTGGCGAGCTGGCGCAGATGTTCAACGCGGAGAATAAAATTGGCGCTGATTTGCACGTGTTCGCCATGAAAGACTGGCGCCGCAGCGAAAGCTACGCTCAGACGGGTCTGGCGTGGATACCTCCGTCGCCGAACTTGCGCACACTGGCTGCCGCGTTTCCTTTACCCTGGCATTGAGATTCTGCAGGCCGCGGGTGTGTCGGTGGGGAGGGGAACCGATTCGCCGTTCGAGCTTTTCGGTGCGCCTTGGATCGATGGCGCCAAGCTTGCGACGGAATTAAATGCGCGAAAGATTGGCGGGGTGAGTTTTGCTGCGGTTCGCTTTGCGCCTCGCGAGGGGCTGTATAAGGATCAAGAGTGTGCCGGTGTGGCCGTTACCGTACGGGACAGCGATGCGGTGCGCCCGATGTTGATGGGGCTCGAGATCGCGGAGGCGCTACAGCGGCTTTATCCGCATCAGTTTCATCTCGAGAAAATGATCGCGCTGCTTGGCTCACAATCCACGATAGAGCGCTTGATGCGCGGCGACGAACCCGCGCAAATTGTCGCCGGGTGGTCTGGCGAGCTTGCTTCCTTTCGGAGAATGCGCGAGAAATATCTTCTGTATTGATCGGCGCGCCAGAAGTGCATGAGCGCGGCCAAATCGGAGTGGACACGGTTTGAAAAGAGAATCGACCCCGAAGGCATGGCTGGCCTGGAGCAGCGGGAAGGACAGCGCCTGGGCCCTGCACACGGTGCGCCAGAGAGGTGACTTCGAAATCGTGGCGCTGCTTACCACCGTGAATCGCACATACCAGCGCGTCGCGATGCACGCGGTGCGCGAAAGCCTCCTGGAAATGCAGGCTGCGGCGACGGGACTGCCGCTCGTGAAAGTGCCGATCCCATCGCCTTGTCCGAATGCCACCTACGAGCAGGCCATGAGCCACGCGATGGCGCGGGCGAGGGCCGAAGGGGTTGGCACGTCGTATTTGGCGATCTTTTCCTCGAAGACATTCGCGCGTACCGCGAGAAGCAGCTGGCCGCCTGTGGCATGACGCCGGTATTCCCGGTGTGGGGAAGGGATACCTGGAACTCGCGAGCAGATGCTGGCGGGCGGCCTTTCCGCGTATCTACGTGCGTGGACCCGCGAAAGCTCGACCGGGCTTTCGCGGGCCGCCGTTTTGACGCGGACCTGCTCTCCGCTCTGCCGGCCGGCATCGATCCCTGCGGTGAAAACGGTGAATTCCATACCTTTGCGAATGAAGGCCCGATGTTTCGCGAGAAAATCCCGGTAGAGGCCGGGGAAATCGTCGAACGGGATGGGTTTGTGTTCGCCGATTTGCTCCCGGCGGCTTCGGCGGCTGCCGAACGCGCCGGAGCGGGAGAACTTTGATGCGGATTTGCTCGCTGCTGCCGTCGGCGACGGAAATGGTCTATCGCGCTTGGGTTGGGCGATTGCGTGGTGGGAGTTACGCACGAGTGCGATTTTCCACCGGAGGCGGCGCGGAAGCCCTCGCTGGTTCGTCCTCGCGTCGATCCGAAAGCGGCGCCCGCGGAAATCGACCGCCTGGTGAGCGAAATTATCGCGCGCGGCGAAAGCATCTATTCTGTTGACGCGGACCTGCTTCGGTCTCTCGACCCGGATTTGATCCTTACGCAGGACCTGTGTCACGTTTGCGCGGCCTCGCCGGATGACCTGGCCGCTGCCCTCACGCGCCTGCCGAAACAGCCGCACGTGCTTTCGCTGACGGCGCACTCATTAGCTGAGGTATGGAACGATATACGCCGCGTGGGGGAGGCCGCGGGCTGCCTCAAAGAGGCGCGAGCGCTCGCCGATTCGCTGGCGCGAAGAGTTGCGGCAATCGAAGCTGCAGTGCAGCGTGAATCCTCACGGCCGCGCGTGTTGTGTCTGGAATGGCTCGATCCGTATTACGTCGGCGGGCACTGGGTGCCCGAAATGGTTGCGAAAGCCGGCGGCCATGATGTGCTGGGGCGCGAGGGCCAGCCATCGTATCGCGTAACGTCCGAGGAGATCGTTGCGTCGCAGCCGGATGTGATCGTCGTCATGCCTTGCGGCTACAACCTCGAACGCACCAGCAAGGAACTAAACGGAATGGAAATTCCAGACGACTGGCGGGATTTGCCGACGATCCGCGACCGCCGCATCTTTGCGGTCGAAGCCAACAGCTATTTTTCTCGTCCGGGACCGCGCCTCGCCGAGGGAGTCTCAATACTGGCGCACATTTTTCATCCACAGCCGTTTCCCACGGACGCAACAATCCAGCACTACCGCAGGATCTAAGACCGCTTACCTTACCGCGCTCGCTTCTGATCTGCGTTTTGTCTTCGCTGTACCAAAACTGTACGCATGCATGGTTGACGCGCCGAGAGCCTCTGGCATAAGGTCGCGGCGAACTTGAGCTGAGCTTTAGAATTTAGACGCTCAAGCAGCCCGGCAGCAGCCAATTTCAAAAAGCACCGGCGAGCCTCCGCCGGTTAACTCAAAGAATCGCTTCTCTGGGGGTGTGCCGGCTTTGCCCGCGAGGCCAGGAGATGTCACGCAATCAGGTGAAAGGAACTGCCATGAAAGCTCCAAAGCTGATCGCACTCGCGTTTCTCGGCATTGGCGCAGCGTTAGGGATGCCGGGAACCGGCTCGCCGGCGCTCGTTGCGCAGACGCAACATTTCGCGCGGACGCCTGCGAGCGATCCTGGGGTGCGAACCCTTGCCGTGGATGCTGGTAACTCTCTTTCCACGCTGACGCCTGCCCAGATTCAGTTCTTCGCGGACGGCGCGGCGCGATTCATGCAGGTGGATTCCGTCTCGGGTACGGTTGCCGGCGAACCTGGCGGTGGGCTTGGGCCAACCTTCAATTCGAACAGTTGCGGAAGTTGCCATTCGCAGCCGGCGCAGGGCGGGAGCAGCCCGAGCGCCGGTGAATTTCCGAATATCGGACCGAACCCGCAGATTGCCGTCAGCAGCGATGCCGGCGCGGCGAATCACATTCCCTTTTTCGTCACGCCGGATGGGCCGGTGCGCGAAGCGCGGTTTCCGTTTCTTCTTACCGCAAGCGGGGCGGTGAGCCAGACCCCTGATGGTGGCGTTCACGATGTCTTTACGATTGCGGGCCGGAGCGACGCGCCCGGCTGCAGCATGCCTCAGCCCGACTTCGACCGCATGGAAGAGCTCCACAATGTGATCTTTCGCATCCCGACTCCGGTGTTCGGCGCCGGGCTGATCGAGAATATTCCCGACGCGACGATTCTCGCAAACATGAATGCCAATGCCGCGCTCAAACAGCGGTTGGGAATTTCGGGCCATCCCAACACCAGCGGGAACGACGGAACGATCACGCGCTTTGGCTGGAAGGCGCAGAACAAATCGCTGACGATCTTCTCGGGCGAGGCATACAACGTCGAGATCGGCGTGACAAACGAAGGCTTCCCCAACGAACGGGGAAGCGCGCCGGCCTCTTGCCTCTACAATCCCACACCGGAGGATTCCACGAATTTCAGCGCCGCCGGTGCCGCCATCCCGAGCGACGTGGTAGCGTTCTCGGACTTCATGCGTTTTCTGGCGCCGCCCGCGCCTTCGACAGAAGGGATACCCGGCAATCCTTCGCTGCAATCCATTCAGAATGGGCGGAACGCGTTTTCGCAAGTGCACTGCGACTTCTGCCACACGCCGTCGCTACAGACCGGGCCTTCTTATTACACGCCGGCGCTCAATCAGCAGAACGCAGCTCTTTTTTCGGACTTGCTGGTACATCACATGGGCGCGGAGCTTGCGGATAATGTGTCTCAGGGAGCGGCAGGCCCCGACGAATTCCGCACGGCGCCGCTTTGGGGGGTGGGCCAGCGGATATTTTTCCTGCATGACGGCCGCGCCACCCCTGCCAACGGCGGATTGCTGAAGGCGATACAAGCGCACGCCGGGCAAGGATCAGAGGCCAATGGAGTAGTCTCGCTGTTCGATGCGCTTTCCGAGCAACAGAAACAGGACCTGCTGAATTTCCTGCGATCGCTGTAGCACGCGCTGCGAGGCTCCGCGACCAGGCTTCGATGGCCCTCTGCGGAGGCTGTCGTGGCACCGTGTCTTTATTCTTCCGACCTTCGGGCCTTCCATCCTTTATCTGCTATCTGCGGACATACGCTCTCCCTGCTTCAAGCGCCAGGCAAAGCGAATTTTCAGGAACTTAGCATCCCGTATTCGCCAATAACTTCGATGTACGTTCTTGAGTGGCGTCAGGCGGCTGGGCTGGCCGTGGCATCGAAGGCAAGTCGAAAGCCAGGAGCCGTTCGAGGCTTGGAAATGAATGATATACTCGCACATCGCCGTTCGCCCCTATAAGGAGCCACGAGGATGGGGATTCAATTCGGTGAAGTTAACCGCCTGGATCAAGACGCCGTAAATTCTTCGCCTTCCTCCTCGTTGCCTTCACCCTTGGAATCGGGATCATTATCGGCACGCTTGATTTCCGGACGTGCGATGGCTACGCGCGATCAAGCCTCCAGCGGGGCCTCGTTGCTGGCGGTTCCGGATCCTGTGATGCTTTCCAGCGCGTTCGCCGGAATATCCAAGAAAGTGGAGCCGGCGGTCGTGAACATCTCCACCACGCAGCTCGTCGAAAAGCCAAAAACCAGAGAGCCCGCGCGGCGGGTCGGACGATCCTTTTCACGATTTCTTTGACCGCTTCTTCGATTCCCCGAAGGACGCCCCGGACGCCGAACGAAGCCTCGGCTCGGGAGTGATCGTGGACGGAAAGGGCTTCATCCTCACCAACGACCACGTGATCGATCAGGCGTCGAAGATTCAGGTGACGATGGACGGGGATTCCGAGCATTACACCGCGCGGCTGGTTGGAACGGACAAAGACACGGACCTTGCCGTGATCAAGATCGAAGCCAATCACGTGCTGCCGACGGCCCAACTGGGTAACTCCGACGGCGTGCAGGTAGGAGATTGGGTACTCGCGTTTGGAAGCCCCTTCGGTTTGAATTCCACGGTGACGGCGGGAATCGTGAGCGCCAAGGACCGCTCGAACGTGGGACACCAGTTCCAGCGCTTCGTGCAGACCGACGCCGCCATCAACCCGGGAAATTCGGGCGGCCCGCTCGTGAGCATGGCCGGCGAAGTGATCGGGATCAACACGGCGATCTATACGGGAAGCCGGGGATTTGAAGGCGTGGGATTCGCTCTGCCTTCCAACACCGCGATCAATGTTTACAACCAGCTGGTGACCTCCGGCAAAGTGACGCGCGGGTCGATCGGGATCACGTTTCAGGAAGATCGCAGCAATAATGCGGTGCTGATGAAGGAACTGGGAGCGCCGTATGGGATCGTGATCGAAGCCGTGGAGCCGGGCAGTCCCGCGCAGAAAGCGGGGTTACAGGCGGGCGACGTGATCACCACCGTCAACGGGCAGGCGGTGCACACGGGCGCCGATCTGGTGAATCCGATCGCGCAGACATCGATCGGGCAATGCGTGCAGGTGCAGTATGTTCGCGACAAGCAGGCCAAGGATGTAACGCTTACCGTTGCCGACCGCTCCGCGCTGTTCCCATCCGCGCACGAGACGGCCGACGAACAGCCCGAACAGAACGAAGAGCCTTCCGCCTTTGGACTCCACGTGGAGGAATTCACTCCCGATATCGCCCGGAAGCTCAGCATGACGAAGGTCACCGGGGTCGTCGTCACGGAAGTGGACCCGGCCAGCTTCGGCGAAGATATTGATTTCGCGCGCGGCGATGTGATCACGGAAATGAACCACGTGCCGATCACTTCACTAGCGGACTACAAGGCGCAGGTGGCGAAGCTGAAATCCGGCGACGATGTGCTGTTCCGCGTCGCCCGGCACGGGGAAAATGACCGCGTGCTGATGCTGTTCTTGGCGGGGTCGGTGCCCTCGACAAAGTAGCCGGCGGCAATTCGCTCATGGCGAGGGTGCACCCGCACATTAGACCTTTAGGACAGTGCTTTAGGACAGTGCCTGATACGCTCGCGCGCCGGGCGAGCGGCTTCCAGTTCTGGTAGGGATTTAAGATAATTGGTTCAATTGATGAGGTGTAGCTGTTCGCCGAAATTATGAGATGCCTCCCGATTGCCGCGTTACTCGCTTTCGCGCTTACTCCAGCTTGGGGCACGGCATCGTCCTCGCATAGCCATAAAGCCGCCACGCACCGAGCATCCAGGACTAGCGGTCCGCGCGCGGGGCTGCGCACCGCCAAATACAGCCCGGCGGATACGCCCCAGACAACTGCATCGACGAACCATTCCTCCGCATCGACCCGGAGAAAATCCGCGAAAAAGAAACGCACTACGGCCCATCGCCAGCCCTCGCAAATGGCTCCCACGCCGGAGCGTGTTACCGATATCCAGTCCGCGCTCGCGCGAAGCGGCTATTACAAGGGCGACGCCACCGGAAAGTTTGATCCCGATACCGTCGACGCGCTGCAGCGCTTTCAATCTGCGAACGGCTTGGACACGACCGGCAAGCTGGACGCATTGACACTGCAGAAGCTCGGTCTGGGTTCCGACATTGCGGGCGTTTCGTCGCCGAAAGGGATTGTGCCGCACAGTTGCTGCTCGATGACGCCTTCACCGTCCCTCGCTCCGCCGCAATCCACTACCTCTCATCCGGGCCCCAGCGCGTCCGCTTCCCCCGCGGAACCAAAGGCCTCCGGATCTCTCGATGCGGGAACAGCACCGGCGGCTTTGGCCGATCCGGCCCCCGGAACTTCCCCGCATTAGATTTAAGACAATAGAAACTCGCCGTCGAAGCTGATTCCGCACTCCCGTTCCACTGATTTTTGCTACTGTGGTATTGAGAGAAGGACGCGCGGCTCACCGGATCGCCCTCACGAGTGACGCCCGCCTGCAGCAAGCCCACGGAGGACCCATGGCGACCTCAGTTTCCCCGGCAATTTTCAGGAACTACATCAACGGCGAATGGGTGGAGTCGCGCAGCGGCAGCGTGATCGAGAATCGCAATCCGGCGGATACCAGCGACTGGTCGGGGCTGTTCCCTGCATCGTCCTCGGACGATGTGGCGGCCGCCGTCGATGCGGCCAAGCGCGGCCTATGACAAATGGCGGCTGACTCCGGCGCCGAAGCGCGCGGAAATTCTTTTCCAGCCGCGGAAATTCTGGTCGAGCGCAAGGAAGAGTATGCGGTTCAGATGACCCGCGAGATGGGCAAGGTGCTGGCGGAAACGCGCGGCGACGTGCAGGAAGCCATCGACATGACGTATCTGATGGCGGGCGAGGGACGGCGCTTGTTCGGCCAGACCACGCCCTCCGAGTTGCCCAACAAGTTTGCGATGTCCGTGCGCGCGCCGGTGGGCGTGGCCGGGCTGATCACGCCGTGGAATTTCCCGATGGCGATTCCATCGTGGAAGGCGATGCCCGCGCTTGATCTGCGGCAACACGGTGGTGCTGAAGCCGGCCGAAGATACTCCGCTTTCCACCTACAACCTCGCGCAAGTTCTCGAGGAGGCGGGCCTGCCCGCCGGAGTGCTGAACGTGGTGTTCGGCGAAGGGCCCGACGCGGGCGCGCCGATGCTCGAGAATCCCGATGTGACTCTCGTCAGCTTCACCGGTTCGACCGAAGTGGGCCGCATCGTAAGCAAGGCATGCGCGCCCACGTTCAAGAAGTGCCATCTCGAGATGGGCGGCAAGAACATCATCATCGTGATGGACGACGCGAATCTCGATCTCGCCGTCGAGGGCGCGGTCTGGGGCGGATTCGGCACCACCGGCCAGCGCTGCACGGCCGCGAGCCGCGTGGCGGTGCACAAGAAAGTTTATCGCGAGTTCATCGAGAAATTCGTGGCGCGCGCGAAGAAGCTGAAAGTCGGCGACGGCCTGGAAGCCTCGACCGATATGGGCCCGTGCATCAACGAGCAGCAGCTCCAGACGGTGATGAGGTACGTTCAGATCGGCAATCGACGAAGGAGCGAAACTCGCGACCGGCGGCCACCGGCTGGACAAGGGCGCCTTACGCGAAGGGCTGGTTCCACGAGCCGACGGTCTTTGTCGATTGCGATCCGGCCATGCGCATCTGCCAGGAGGAGATTTTCGGGCCGGTGGTGGCGCTGATCCGGCCGTTCGGCACTCTGGATGAGGCGCTGCGCATCGCCAACGGCGTGAACTATGGCCTTTCGGCGTCGATTTACACGCGCAACGTGAATAATGCGTTTGCGGCGCAGCGCGATCTGGAGACGGGCATCGTTTACGTGAATGCGCCCACGATCGGCGCCGAGACGCATCTGCCGTTCGGCGGCATCAAGAATACCGGGAACGGGCATCGCGAAGCGGCGATCGCGGCGCTCGACTTTTATTCGGACTGGAAGACGCTGTACATCGACTATTCCGACCGCCTGCAGCGCGCGCAGATCGACAACACGATCGGCTGAGCCGCATCCCAATGTCGCTCGCCGATGCTGCTCGCCGGTCGCTTCGCGACCAACCAACTGAGATCCCACAGCGCTTCTCCTGCCGGCTGACAACGAAAAGCACTTACACGTCCAGGCCGATGAGGCGCATGAGTTCGAGGGCGTTGCTTCGCGCCACCACGCCCTCGCGCAGTTTGTAATCGAAGCGCATCTGGCCTCCCTCGACGAAGTCCTGAAAATGCGCGTTGCGAGCGGCCCCGCCCAGCGATGCCTCGATTTCCGTGAGAGCGAGGTCGTGCGTCGTGACGATGCCAAGGGTGCGGCGAGCCAGCAGGGCGCACAGAAGACCCTCGGCGCCGATGCGGCGGTCCTTCGAGTTTGTTCCTTCCAGCAATTCGTCGAACAAAAACAGAACAGCCCGCTCCTGGCTCGTTAGTTCGAACACCTGCTTGATCCGCAGTATTTCGGTATAGAAATTCGAGCGCCCGTCCTGCAGCGAGTCGGTGCTGCGGATTCGCGTGCCCAGACGAAGCGGCGACAGTCGCAAAAACCTTCCGCGAATCGGCGCGCCGGCGTGCGCCAGCACGCAATTGATTCCCACGGTCCGAAGGAACGTGCTTTTCCCGGACATGTTCGAGCCGCTGATCAATAGCAGGCGAGTGGGCAGGCGAGTGAGCGGGCGAATGCCTTCGCCGAGCCGACACCGAATTTGGCACGCTTTTCGCAGCGGGAATCAGCGGGTGCCCCAGGTCCTCGCCCTCGAATAGGGGCCTAGAAGCCTCGCCCGTCGCAAATTCAGGGAACGGGTCGTCCGGATGCTCGAAGGAGTAGGCCGCGATTGAAAGCAAGGCCTCCAGTTCGCCGGCGATGCTCACCCAGGACTCGATTCGCGCGCCCCAGCGTTTCCGCCACGCCTCGGTGGCGAGTGCGGTCTGGATCGTGTAGAGCAGCGGCAAGTCGAGGAATCTTCCCAGCACGCTGTCGCTGCCGTCGATCCAGAAGACGATGCTCGCGAGTTTGCGGGTGGCGCGCGAGGCGGGTTTTCCGTGGCCCGTTAGTTGAGTCACAAACTCCCGCAGGCGCGCGGACTCAAACGGCTCCCGCTCGATCCTTTCGAGCAGCTTTGAAAACAGGATCAAGCCTTCCGCGTTGCTTGAAACCGCCGCGATCGCAGCTTTCGCTCGCTTTTGAAAGAGCCCGTAAACGAGCGTCTCCAGGATCAGCACCAGCAGAAGCGGCCAGTAGATGCCTGTCAGGAAGAAGGGAACCAGTGCAGCGATGGCACAAAGAGCCAGTAGCGCGCAGGCTGCACGCAGTGGGCCTCCCGGAAGCGCGGCTTTCGCTTGCGCCCATGCTACGAGCGATTCGGGATTCAGTCGCGCGCGAAGTTCGCCGCCTGTCACAGCGAGGCTCTCGCGCAGATCGAGCTTCTCGCGGAGGTCCGCTACCAGTTGCTGCCGCTCGGCCACGGCCGCTGCCGGCGACGGCGAAAGCAGCCATTGCGCCAGAAAGTTTTCTCCCATGGGCAGGCGCGCGGCCGAAAGCAGTTCGAACAGACAGCCGCGGCCGAAAAGGTCGAGGTCTTCGGCGTAAATGTGCGCCGGGTCGCGGAATCTCTCGCCGGTTTCACCCGTGCCCGCCCAAGCGTCGTCCATTCGCGCGAAACCCCTGCGGTAGAAAGCGGCCGCTGATTCAGCGCGGCTCTTCGAGCGCAGCACGCGCTCATGGGCGATGGCCAAAGCCGCATAGACCGCCACAGGAGCGAAAACCCAGTAAGCGGAAAACGAGTGCTTTGCGAGGGCCAGGAATGCAACCGCGGCGCCGGCAACCACCGCCGCAAATTTTACATTGCCAATCTGACGGTGGATCCTTTCCGCGCGGGAAATGATTTGCTGATGAAGGCCAAGGCGACGAGTATATTCGGCGCGGGGATCAAGCACACAGGGCACATGGGGCACACGGGTCCTCTCAACGGCGCCGTTAGTTTACTCCTCTTCAGATACGTGCCGCAGCGACGGCGTGCCATACGATTGGGCTGCGAGATTGGCACATTCCGAGGCCGAATCGCAGAATCAATTGGCGAGCGTCCCGAGTGTCGTTCGACCTTGCGAGCGTGGCATCGATGCAATCGAAATTGCCCGTCTTGCGTCTAATTTGGTTCATGGGAGGCTTGTCTCGATGATTCGGCGTTCCGGCTGCATTGCGCTTGCGATTCTGTCTTTGGTCCTCCTGATTCCCCTGCGGCTTTCCTCGCAGAATCCGCTTCGGTCAAAAAGCCTGGCAATTTCCCCGGCCGTGCCGGCTGGAGGATGCTCCGGCTTGCTCCCTGCTGCGGGAGTGGCCGGTGGAACGGATGCGGACTCATCGGCCCACGGCTTCGATGTCGCCAATCTCGATCGGTCGGTTAATCCATGCGCCGACTTCTTTCAGTTCGCCGATGGCGGATGGATCAAGAGCCACCCGATTCCCCCCGACCACTCTTCCTGGGCCACGTTCAACGCGCTTCATGACAAGAATGAAGACATCCTCCGCCAGATTCTGGAAGATGCTGCGAAGGACAAGTCTGCCGCGCCGGGTTCCAATTGGCAAAAAATCGGCGATTACTATGCAAGTTGCATGGACGAGTCCCAGATTGAAGCAGCAGGCCTGAAGCCGCTCGATCCGGACCTTCAGCGAATCGCGAATATTAAAGACACGGTAACCTTACAGGCGGAGATTGCGCGGCTTCAGCGGCAGGGAACGAGTGTGGTCTTCGAATTCGGCTCGACGCAGGATTTTAAGAATAGCAAACAGGTAATCGCCGACGCGGAGCAGGGAGGACTCGGCCTGCCCGATCGCCAGTATTATCTCGATACGGACGACCGCTCGAAGAAACTCCGCGAGCAGTATGTCGAACACGTGGCCAATATGTTCAAGCTCATGGGCGATGCCGCGTCCAAGTCCGCCGCCGAGGCAAAAGTGGTACTGCAGGTCGAGACGACGCTGGCGAATGCCTCCATGGACCGTGCGGACCGCCGCGATCCCGACAAGGTCTATCACACCATGGCCGTGTCGCAGCTTCGCGAGCTCACGCCGCATCTTTCATGGGAAGGCTATTTCAAGGAAGTAAATGCGCCTGCCGTAGGCGCGGTGAACATCGAGCAGCCGGAATTCTTCAAGGCGGTGGACGCGGCGTTCTCCTCCATTTCGCTGGATGACTGGAAGACGTATCTGCGCTGGCACCTGATTCATTCCGCGGCGTCGTCGCTTTCCTCAAAATTCGTGGACGAAAATTTCAATTTTTACGGGCGCACGCTCACCGGGGCCAAGGAAATGCTGCCGCGATGGCGCCGCTGCGTGGAATCCACCGATCGATGCGCTCGGCGAGGCGTTGGGCCAGTATTACGTGCAGCGCCATTTTCCGCCGGAGGCCAAAGCCAAGGCGATTGACATGGTGAAGAATCTGATCGCCGCGCTCCGCACGCGACCTTTCGACGCTCGATTGGATGAGCCCGGCGACGCGCGAGCAGGCCATCAAGAAACTCAATGCCATCAACCTGAAGATCGGCTATCCGGACAAATGGCGGGATTATTCGTCGCTTCAAAGTGGATCGCGCTTCCTATGTCGTCAACCGGATACGCGGCAGCGGAATTTGAATTTCGAGTTCGATCTGGCGAAAATCGGCAAGCCCGTGGACCGCGCCGAATGGGACATGACTCCGCCCACGGTGAACGCCTATTACAGCGCCCAGAAGAATGAGATCGTCTTTCCGGCGGGCATCCTGCAGCCGCCGTTTTTCGATCCCAATGGCGATCCGGCCATCAACTACGGCGGAATCGGCGCGGTGATTGGCCACGAGATGACCCACGGATTTGACGATCAGGGCGCGAAGTTCGACGCGGAAGGGAATCTGAAGAACTGGTGGACGCCGGAGGACCTGAAGAATTTCAAGGAGCGCGGCGATTGCATCGCCCAGCAGTTCCAGGCGTTTGAGCTCGATGGCCTCCATGAGAACGGCAAGCTGGTGGAGGGCGAAAGCATCGCCGATCTGGGCGGCCTCACGATTTCCTACGCGGCTTTTGAGAAGACGCTTCAGGGAAAGAGAGCTGCCGCGCTGATCGACGGCTTTACGCCGGAACAGCGGTTCTTCCTGGGGTTCGCGCAGGTGTGGGCCGGGAGCCTGCGTCCTGAATTTGCGAGCCTTATGATAAAAACCGACCCGCATCCGCTCGGGCAATTCCGCACGAACGGCGCCCTTTCGAACACGCCAGCGTTCGCGAAGGCCTTCGGTTGCAGTGCGGGTTCGCCGATGGTGCGCCCCGATGGCATGCGCTGCCGGATCTGGTGACGGGCGCCAGGGCGGACTCTCCAGGCTCAACCTTTCTCCCTGCGGTACCTGTGTACGCGTTGATGCTGCTGTATTTGTGTCAAGTTGACGCTTTTCCTTCCGCCGTTTAAACTTTTGAAAAGGAGTAGACTAGGAGTTCTTTTGGACCCGGCAGGCGAGCCGTGGTCCGCGTAAAAACTTATGACTCCTACGATTCTGCAGCAGAAGCGGCACCAGCAGATTCTGACGGACGTGGTGCGCGATTACATCGAAACCGGCGAGCCGGTGTCGTCGCGCAGCATTTCGCGCCGGCACCTCGAGCCGCTGAGTTCCGCCACGGTGCGCAACGTGATGGCGGACCTCGAAGAGGGCGGCTTTCTGTTCCAGCCGCATACCTCGGCGGGCCGTGTTCCCACCGCTGCGGCTTACCGCTTTTTCGTGGAGCAGGTGGCCGCGCAGGCCACGGCCAGCCCGGAAGACCGCCAGTGGATTCGCCGCGAGCTCGAATCCGCGCAGACGCCCGAAGCGGTGATGGAGCGCGCCAGCCACGTGCTTTCCGCTGTTTCGCGCGGCCTGGGGATTTTCATTTCGCCGCCGCTGGCTCGCAGCGTTGTAGAGCACATACGATTTTTGCTGCTGCCGGATAACCGCGTGCTGGTGATTCTGATCACGAGCGGGGGCCAGACGCGCGATAAATTGGTCCGGCCGGAGCGGCCGTTCCAGCAGGACGATCTCGATCGCGTCGCTGAATATCTTGAACCAGCACTATGTCGGCTGGACGCTGGAAGCCATGCGCGCAGACCTGCGCGCGCAGGTGGACCGCGACCGGGAGCGATACGGGAAGCTGGCCGGCGACGCGCTGATCCTCTGCGACCCCGCCGTACTTCGGCGATAGCAGCGAGCGCAAGGTCTACGTCGAGGGGCCGCGCAGATCGCCTCGACCGTTGAATTCACGAACCAGGACCAGTTGCGCGAGCTGCTCGAGGCCATCGAAGAAAAGGACCGGCTGATCGCGCTGCTGAGCGGCTGCATCGAATCGCCCGAGCCGGTGCACGTGGAGCTGGGGCTCGAGAAGATGTCCAGCGCCGGCAAGCACCTGGCTCTCGTTTCGGCCGCCTATTCATCCAACGACCAGGTGCAGGGGACGCTCGGGATTCTCGCGCCGATGCGCATGCACTACGAGCGGGTAATCACGGCCGTGGCTTTCATGGCGCAATTTTTTTCCGAGAACGACGAACAAGGGAGTTGACACTGTGTCCTCATACCGCAAGGAAAAGGGTCAGGAAGAAGAACCCCGAACGGCTTTCTCCGGAGGTCCGGCTTCGCAGGGGGATCCCGAGGAGGTTGATCCGGCCGGCGTGGGCAACTCGAGCCAGGTCTCCGAGGCGGCTGGATCGCTGAACGAGCAGGTTCAAAAGCTGCAGAATGAAAAACAGGAACTGATGAACACGCTGGTCCGCCGCCAGGCGGACTTCGAGAATTACCGGAAGCGCATGGAGAAGGAGCGCCAGCAGGATCGCCACAGGGCCATCGAAATATTTGTCGAACACCTTCTGCCGATACTCGATGCCTTCGACCGCGCGCTCGAGAATGTGGACGATTCGGCCTCCGCGGAATATCTCAAGGGATTCGAAATGATCCGCCGCCAGCTCGCCGACTCCCTCGCCAAGCAAGGGCTCAGGCGCATCGAGGCGGTGGGCAAGGAATTCAATCCGCATTTCCATCACGCCATCGAGCGCGTGGAGACGCACCAGCATCCCGACGGCATCGTGATCGGCGAGATGCAGCCCGGCTACGTGTTTCACGAGCGCGTGCTGCGCCCGGCGATGGTGCGCGTGGCCAGCCAGCCCGATGCGAAACCCGCGTCCGCGTCGCGCGAGAACTAAAAAGGGACCGTTTGAAAGGGAATCATGGCATCAAGCACGGAGTTTGATTACTACGAGTTTCTCGGCGTCGCGCGCGACGCCTCCGGCGACCAGATCAAGTCGGCCTACCGGAAGGCGGCGCTGAAATGGCATCCGGATCGCAATCCCGACAATAAGCACGAGGCCGAGGAGAATTTCCGTCGGGCGTCCGAGTCCTATAGCGTCCTCTCGGATTCACAGAAACGCGCGATTTACGACCGCTATGGCCATGCCGGGCTGGGCAGCCGCGGGTTTGAATCCACCGGCTTCAATTCGACCGTCTTCGAAGAGTTTCAGGATATTCTCGGAGACCTTTTCGGCGTCGACGATGCGTTTTTCGGCGGGGCGCGCCGCGGCGGGGGTAAGCGCGGGCCTCGCGGCCAGCGCGGAGCCGATCTGCGCTACGACATGGCGCTGAGCTTCGAGGACGCCGCCACCGGCGTCACCACCCAGATTCGTCTCACGCGCCGCGAGAATTGCGAGACGTGCCACGGCACGGGCGCGAAGGCCGGCAGCGGCATGGCCGCCTGCAAGACGTGCGGCGGGCGCGGGCAAATGTCGTACCAGCAGGGATTCTTTTCGATCACGCGGACGTGCCCGGCCTGTCAGGGCACGGGGCAGGTGATCCGCGAGGCGTGCGTTTCCTGCCGCGGGCAGGGGCGCGTCGAGCGCGAGCGCGTTCTGGAGGTTGGCGTGCCGGCGGGCGTGGATTCAGGCACGCGCCTGCGTATGCCCGGGCAGGGCGAGCCGGGCACGAACGGCGGTCCGGCCGGCGACCTCTACATTTTCCTCGAAGTGAAAGAGCATCCCTTTTTCGAGCGCCGCGGCGCGGACCTCTACTGCACGATCCCGGTGAGCTTTCCGCAGGCGGCCTTGGGCGCCACGATCAAGATGCCCACGCTGAAGGGCGAGGAAGACTTCGAAATTCCCGAAGGCACGCAATCCGGGCAGATTTTCCGCCAGAAGGGCAAAGGGCTCCCGAATCCTCATGGCGGCAAGGGCGATCTCTACGTCAGCGTGCGGATCGTCACCCCCTCGAAGGTTTCGCGCGAACAGAAAAAGCTTCTCGATCAATTGGCCCCGCTGCTGAAAGTGGAAAACAGGCCTGCCGAGCGCAATTCGAGCTTCTTCGACAAAGTGAAAGACATCTTCGGCTAGCTTGTCTGCGTCGTTGGCGCATCGCTGCATCCGCACGATGGAATTCCGGCTTGGAATGCAGGCATAGAAATGCCTGCGCAAAGAATCCATGCTGAAAGTTGCATACCTGAAGTTGCACGCCTAAAGTTGACTCGATGCGACGCCGCTTTTTCCTCGACAAATTTGACGGCGCCTCCGCAACGCTTCACGGCGAAACCGCGGAGCACCTCGGCCGCGTGCTGCGCGCCGAACCCGGGCAGCTCTACGAATTGAGCGATGGGCAGCGCGTGTGGCTCGGGCGAATCGAGCGCGTGGCGCTTTCCAAGCGCGGCGACAGCCGCGTCGAATTCGCGCTGCTTGAGCCGGTCGCGGCGATCCAGCCTGCCCTCGAAATTCAGCTCCTCATCTCACTTGTGAAATTCGACCGCTTCGAGTGGTGCCTCGAGAAAGCCACCGAGCTTGGCGCGGCTTCGATCGTCCCGCTCGCCGCGTCGCGTACCGACAAGCCGCTGCTGGCCGCCGCCGAAAAGCGGCACGCGCGCTGGGAAAGGATCCTCCTGGAATCCGCGCAGCAGTCGCGCCGCCTGCGGCCTCCCACAATCGCGGCGCTCATAAACCCCGAGCAGGCCTTTGCGGCAGCATTTGCCGGAGCATTTACTGAAACGGGCGCTGCGTGCAAAATCCTGCTGAGCGAGCGCCAGCACGCGCGATCGATGCACGAGGCGCTCGCCGGAGCCGCGGGCACTCGCAACGCCGCGCTAGCCATAGGCCCCGAGGGCGGGTGGACGGATGAGGAAATCGTGCAGGCCCGCGCCGCCGGCTTCGTGGAAGCCTCACTGGGGGATAACATCCTGCGCACGGAAACCGCTGTATTGGCGGCACTTGCCGTTATCCGCTTCGCCGCCGAAGCTCCCTAGCGAAGAGCTGGCAAGCCCCCGCTAAATTGTCGTAAATGCCACGGAATTACCATTCCGGTACAGCCGCACGCCCAAACAGTGGCCGGGTGCCCTCTCGCGACTGTACTCTGATTCAGACGAGAGGATCGATATGTCACAGAACGCAACAGCCACGCCGCAGCGCTCCAGCCCAAGAATTTCCATGCAGGTGCCCGTAATGGTGCACGGCGTGTCGCGGGACAAAACATCGTTTCAAGAGGAAACCTCCACGATCGTCGTCAACGCGTCGGGCGGTCTGGTGAACCTCGCGTCCGGCGTGAACATTGGGGACACCGTGCTGGTGGTGAACAAGACCACCCGGCGAAGCCAGGAATGCCGGATCGTGTATCGAGGCAAGGATTGGGACGGCCAACCACAGGCCGCGATCGCTTTTGGCGGCACCATTCCTAATTTCTGGAGAGTCACCCGGCGGGAGCCGAGGATGCCCGTGATCGTTCCCATCCGTGTCCGCGGCACCGACCCGCAGGGGCACCGCTTTACGCAGAGCGCGCAAGCCCTCGACGTGAGCAGGCACGGCGCGCGGCTCGATGGAATCGGCTACCTCACCCGGCCCGGAGAGACAATCGAGGTGAAGCGCCGCTGGCAGTCGGCCCGCTACCGCGTCCTCTGGGTGGGCGATCCAGGCACGCCGGAAGCAGGGCAGGCCGGTGTCTACGCGTTGCAGCCCGGAAAGAACCCCTGGGGAATCGACTTCTCCGCATAAACCCGCGCCTACCGATTTGGTTTCAGTGGCACAGGCACTCCTGCCTGTGATCCGGCAGAGAACCACGTCGCACTTTCCGACCGTGTAATTTTAAATTAGGTCGACGCCAACTAGGCCGGCAACTTGACACTCAAAGTGGCGAGATGCTATCAGTTCGCCTCGGCGTTGCCGTGCGCTGGTCTATTTAGCAGTGAGAGGGAATTGATCGCTTGAAATGGAGGCTTCCGATGATGCGCAGCAAGCTGAGGTATTCGATTCTTCTGTGCGCCATGCTGCTGCTCAGCGCGGGTGCCGCTCGCGCGGACTCCGGCTACTCCGCCGCGTTTCGTGCGCATTGGAAACGCATCAGCGACATGTTCATTCAGATCGTGGCGGCCATGCCGGAAGACAAGTATGAGTTCCGCCCCGTGAAGGGCTATCGCAGCTTCCGGGAACTCGTGATGCACGCGATTGAAGATAACTTCACGCACATGGGCTACGTGGCAGGCAAGAGCCGCGAAGAGTCGGAGAAGCTGGCGGCGAAATACAAAAACATCAAGACGCGCGCGGAAATGCTGGACGCCCTCGAGGACGGCTATAATTACGGCGACATGGTGCTTTCCGAGATGAACGACCAGAACGCCGGGGACCTCGTCACCGCGATGCGCGGCCAGAAGACCACGCGCGCCGGCGCGGCGCTGCAAGCCTTTGAAGACACCATGGATCATTACGGCAATCTGGTCGTCTACCTGCGCTTGAACGGCATTGTGCCGCCGGAAACAGCCAACCGCGGCAAGCCGCGCCCCGGCCAGGAGCAGGAGCATCATTGATATAATCGTTGATATCGCCGCCAATTTCGCAATAGGCCTGGCCCCTGATGCTCCATCCATGATCCTGCAATCGAGTTTAATCTTGCAGTCGGCCTCGCTTGAATCGATCTCGTCTGAATCGATTTGCCCATGCCGACACGCCGAATCCCCGCAAAGCAGATGAGGATTTTTCTGGTTGCGGCGGCCGTTCTACTTGCGTCTTGCAGCCATCCACCCCAGCCGGTCCGCAAAACCCCCGAGCTGGGCTGGCGCCCCATCGCTTCCTGGTCGGGAAGTGGCAACAACGAGACGGACTCCTTCAACATCGGCAGCGGCCAATGGCGGATCAAGTGGGAAACCAGCCACGAGCAAGCCCCCGGCAAAGGCGCTTTTCGCGTGATCGTCCACAGCCTGGTGAGCGGCCGATATGTCTCGACGCCCGTCGATTACCAAGGCGTTGGAAGCGGCATCGCCTACGTCGCGGAAGACCCTCGGCAGTTCTTTCTGGTCATTGAATCGAGCGACATCGACTGGAAGGTCTCCGTGGAAGAAGGCGTGATTGGCGAGCAGTAGGGTTGGTGGACCATGCTGCAGTAGTTCCGTTTCGCCGAGTCTCCCGGGATTGTGGAAACCCCACCCCTGCGCCGTTCGTCACACAAATGGGCCTCCCCACGCGGTGCGACGGCCAATGCCGCCTGCCTCGGACGGGAAGGAACCCCATCGCTCTCAGCCGCTTAGGAGCGAAGTCAATTGACAAAGTGTCATCAAATGTTATATGTCACGGGGATATAAACATCCGGGTTCGCGGCCGCAAGCAGGATTGAGGTGATTCGCTATGGCAGACAGGGTCGATAAGCCCAGCACGAGTGATCCGCAGGAAAAATCCAGAAAACTGACGCGAAGAGACATGATCAAGGGGGTGATCGCCGCGGGCGCGGTGTGCTCCACCGGCTACCTTGTTCCGCAGCGCCCTGCATCAGACGTTCGCGGCGTCTCCGGGCTCGGTCGAACGCCTGATCATGCTCAACGTGAACGGCCAGCAACGGCGCCGTCGACGTGATGAAGCAGGAAACGCTGGCCAAACGCTGCGCTACAAGCTGGGCCTTACCGGCACCAAGCTGGGCTGCGACCGCGCCGAATGCGGCTCCTGTACCGTGCTGATCGACGACATTCCCGCGTATGCGTGCTCCGTGCTCACGCACACCACGCGCGGCAAGAAGATCCAACGATCGAAGGGCTGGCCGCCGCCGATGGCACGCTTCACCCCGTGCAACAGGGCGTCGTGGAGGAGCAAGGGTTCCAGTGCGCCTTTTGCATGCCCGGCTTCATGATGTCCACCGTTGGCTTCCTCAAAACGAATCCCGAATCCGACGCGCGCCGAGCTCGCGCACGGCGTTTCGGGCAATCTCTGCCGGTGCCAGGATTACGACAAGATTCTCACTGCGCTCATGCGCGGCGCCGAACTCTCGCGGGGAGTGAAAAATGTCTAGCTCAGAACAAGCCCACGACCCAAAGCAAACGCTCCAAAGCGACACCGACCGCCTGGTAACCGCCAAGACTGCCGCCAGCAAAGACAAGTCGAAGCTGGTCGGGCAGAACTACACCACGCCGGACCTGGTCGCTAAGGTCACCGGCAAAGCGAAGTATGCGGAGGATTTTCGCGCCGAAGGCATGCTCTTCGCCAAGCTGCTCCTCAGCCCTATACCCGCACGCGCGCGTCCTGCACATCGACGCCTCGGAAGCCCTGGCGATGCCCGGCGTGAAGGGCATGATCACCATGGACGATCTTCCGGCGCCGGCCGACTCCGTCACCGATCTCGGCGCCGTGATCAAGGCCGATCCTCGCGGCGAGCGCGGCCTCGCGATGGAGCCGGTCTTCCAGGGCGAGCCGATCCTCGCTCTCGCCGCGGTCGATGAAGTCACCGCCGCCGACGCCATCGAGAAAATCAAGATCAACTACGAGCCGCTTCCGTACGTGGTCGATCCGTTTGTGAGCTCTGCGGCCCGGCGGCCCCAACGCGCGCACCGACGGCAACACCTGGATGCGCAAGCCGGCTCCCGCCACCGGCGCCCGGCGCGAAACCGGGCCCGCCGCCGCCGCTCGACGTCACCGAGATTAAGTGGACCGAAGAGGATTTCAAGGATTACGCCGAAGGCAAAATGCCCATGGGCAAGCCGACCGACGAATGGCACTACGGCGATTGGGAAGCGGGCTTCAAGAACGCGGCGCTCGTTCTCGATGAAACCTTCTCACGCCGAACACCAGCCATCAGTGCCTCGAGACGCGCACGGCCATGGCGTACTGGCAGGGCGGCAAGCTGTTCATGCACGTCGGCAGCCAAAGCACTGTCGCAGACAATTCCGGCCATCGCCCGCTGGATGAACATGAAGGCTGACGACGTCGTCGTGATCAGCGAATACACCGGCGGCGGTTTCGGAAGCAAAATCACCGGTTCCGTTCAGCTGATCATTCCCGCGGTTCTGGCGAAGAAGATGCGGCGCGCCGGTGATGATGCGCATCTCGCGCGAGGAAGAGCATTACATCGGCCGGGGCCGGCCCAGCCTCAACGGGCGCATCAAGGCCGGCCTTCGACAAGGACGGCCGCATCACCGGCTGTGGACATGTACGTGGTCGGCGACAACGGACCTTACGACCCAGGCGGGCGACTTCAACATGGCTGGCCGGATCGTTTCGCTGCTCTATCAGCCGCCGGCCATGCGCTGGCGGGGAATTTCGGTCCTCACGAACACCGTCCCGCGCTCGGCGCAAAGCTCGCCCGGCGGCATGCAGGGCATCACCCTGATGGAGCCGCTGCTCGCGAAGGCCGCGCGCCAGTTGAATGTCGATCAGGTGGAAATCCGCAAGATCAACGCCCCGGAAGGCAAAGCGCTGTGGGGCCCTCCGGCTGAACGGCAAGCGCGGCTATACCACCAGTTGCTTCCTGAAGAATGCGCTGGATAATGGCGCCGAAGATGTTCAGCTGGGAGGAGCGCAAGGCGTCCACCGGCAAGCGCAACGGCACCAAGGTGCGCGGCATCGGCGTCTCGAGCAGCACGTTCGTGGGCGGCTCCAGAGGCTATGACGGGCTTTTCGTGATCAAGCCGGATGGCAAGATGTACATCCAGTCCGGCGTCGGCAACCTCGGCACCGGAACATTCAGCGACGCCAACCGCGTCGCCGCCGAAATCCTCGGCATTCCCTGGGAGAAGGTGGACATCACCTGGGGCAACACCTCGAAGAACCTGCCGTGGACCTGCGCGTCGGGCGGCAGCCAGACAACCCACGCCATGACGCGCGCGGCTCACGCCGGCGCCATGGACGCCAAGCGCAAGCTGCAGGAGATTGCCGCGAAGGACCACGGCGGACGTCCGGAAGACTACGAAGTCGGCCACGAGCGCGTTTACCACAAGGGCGGCGGCGCCAGCATGACGCTCGCGCAAGCCGCGCAGCGCGCCATCGCGCTCGGCGGCATGTACGACGGCCACGAACTGCCCAAAGACATCAACAAGATGACCGTGGCGTCGGCCAAAGCCCTCGCTGGCCAGGGGCTCATGGGCGTTGCGCGCGACAACTACGGCGGCGACGGCGCGCCTTTTTCCTTCGTCGCTTCCTTTGCCGAGGTCGAAGTTGACGTCGAAACCGGCAGCTACAAGATTTTGGATTTCCTCGCTGTCGCCGACGTCGGCACCGTGATCCATCCTCACGCCGTGGCGGGCCAGATTCTCGGCCGCTCCATGCTGGGCATCGGGCACGCGATCGGCCAGAAGTGGGTCTACGACCAGCACCTCGGGGTATTTCTGGCCAAGCGCTTCTACGAGAACAAGCCGCCCACGATCCTGGATGCGCCGGCCAATATGGAGTGGGCCGCGCTCGATATTCCCGATCCGGAAACTCCGGTGGGCGCGCGCGGTATCGGCGAGCCGCCGGTCGGCGGCGGCTGCTGCGCGATTCTGAACGCCATCTCCAATGCGGTCGGCGACGAGATCTTCCGGCGCGCGCCGGTGATGGCGGACATTATCTTGACGTCGCTCGAAGCCGGGAAACCGGTGACCGAAACTCTCACGGCCCATATTTAGCCGTTGAGCGTTTAGACAGGAGAATCGAAAATGGCTGTTATTCGCGATGTGATGCCGGCCTTCGAGCTTTTCCAGCCCGCGTCGGTGGATGATGCGGTCGCGTTGCTTCGGCAGTACGGCTCGGACGCGTGGGTGCTGGCGGGCGGCCTGGACAGCTTCGACTGGCTGAAGGACCGCATCAAGCGCCCGAAAGTCGTCGTCGATCTGAGCCAGGTCAAGGAACTTACGGGCGTGCGGGACTCGAATGGCGGCATCGAAATCGGCGCCATGACGACGCTGACCGACGTGGTCACCAATCCCACCGTGAAGCAAAAGTACAAGATTCTGAGCGAAGCCGCCGAAGCGGCCGCCTCGCCGCAGATCCGCAATCAGGGCACCATCGGTGGAAACGTCTCGCAGGATGCGCGCTGCTGGTATTACCGCAGCGGGTTTCCCTGCTACCGCGCCGGCGGGAATATGTGCTACGCCGATACGCCGACCGCCATCAATCGCGAGCACGCCATTCTGGGCGCGGACCGTTGCGTCGCTGTGAGCCCGTCGGATTCCGCGCCGGCCATGGTTGCGCTCGACGCGAAGATGGTGATCCGCAATTCGCGCGGCGAGCGCGTGGTGGATGCCGAGAACTATTTCATCGGCCCCGGCTACGACATCACCCGCATGACCGTGCTTGAACCGGGCGATCTTCTCACCGCGATCCGCATTCCCGCGGATTGGGCCAGCACGCGAGTTTTACTTCGAGAAAGTGCGCGACCGTCCCGTGTGGGATTTCCCGCTCGTCAACATCGCGTCGGCTCGCGTTGTCAGCGGCGGCAAAATCGAGCGCATCCGCATCGTGGTGAATGGCGTTGCCGCGCATCCGTGGCGCCTTACCCAGGTGGAAGCCGCCGTCATCGGCCAGCCGGCGAATGAGGAAACCGCGGAAATGGCCGGACGTATGGCCATCGAAGGCGCGGTGCCGCTGCGCTACAACGCTTACAAGTTGCCTTTGATGCGCAATCTCGTAAAGCGTGCGATTCGCGGTGGTGAAGTGAAGGAGGCGGCCGCTTGAACTTCATACAGTGGGCACAGAGTCCTTGGGGTGAACGCGTACCCATTCACGTGTCGTGGGGACTGCTCTGGGTGGCGGCCATTGCCGCGCTGGCGTTCCTGATCGTCCACGCGATTTACGTGGGTTATTGGGCCAAGCCGGAAGAAGAAACAGCCGTCGAGAGCGACCCGAAGCTCGCGGCCCTCGCCGCGCGCCTTCCCGAACACATCTCCCGCCATTCGTTCGGAGCGCGAGCGTTTCATTTTGTGATGGCGTGCGCCATGCTGGTGCTGCTCTTCACGGCGTTCCTCCCGAAAATCGGCATCCGTTTCGCCTGGGTGCAGATTCATTGGATCGCTGGCATCGTCCTGATCGTTTCCGTGCTCTTCCACATCATCCACGCCTCGTTCGTCCTGGATTTCTGGTCGATCTGGCCGGACAAGCAGGATTTCGAGGACGCCTCCAACCGCCTGAAGCGCGCCATGGGAAAGCCATTCACGGAGCCGCGGAAGTTCGGCAAGTATCCGCTGGAAAACAAGATGTTTCACCTGGCCGTTCTGTGCGCCGGGCTTTCGGTAATATGCACGGGCATCTTCATGCTGTTTCGCGTACGCACGCCGTTCTTTACGCGCAATCCATACATCCTTGGCGACGAGACCTGGGGCCTGGTGTACGTGCTGCATGGCCTGGCCGGCGTCGGATTTATCGCCCTGGTGATGATGCACATCTACTTTGCCATCCGGCCGGAGAAGCTGTTCCTCACCAAGTCGATGATTTTCGGCTGGATCACCCGCAGGAAGTATCTCGAGCATTACGATCCCGAACTGTGGCACGTTGAGGAGGGCGGCTCGACGTCCGCACCCGCCAAGTCACCGGAAGCGGTGATCTGAGGCGATGCGGGAAAAACTCGAGAAAAGTTGCGACGCCATTGAAGAGTGTTACGAGTTCATGTTGGCGTATGCGGCGCAAGGCCTCGCCGATGATCAGGGCAGCCCGTCTGGCAGCCAGCTTCGCGGATATCTCACGCGAGCGGCGTCGGCTGTTGCAGGACTCGCCGGTGCGTTCACTGCGTTGGTAAAGCAGGAAGGTCTCCAGCCCGCTGAAAAGTATCACAAGTTCATTGCCGTGCTCGATCGCGACGCGAGCGACGCCTTGGCCGCAATCGAGTTAGTCCTGGCGCAGCCCAGCCTCAGCTCACAACTGATCGACAACCTGAACGCCTCCATTCACGTCCGCGCCTTGCTCACCGACCTGTTCCTGATCGATGAGATTGCCAAGCCCAGGCCGGCGCCGCCAACGTCCGTGACCGCGCCCTGATGTTCGAGGCTGTTGCAGCGCCGCTTATGCCCATCAGATCCTGTGTGACAACCCCGGCGTTTCTCGTCAGGGTACGGATTCATTCGTGCCGCAAATGCCGAAAAATCAATACGGCTTCACAGGCTGCGGAAAAAACTTCGGTTTTTAGGGGGTCGGAGCTTCAGCTCCGACATAAAGCCCAAGCATTCAACGGGGCTTTCAGCCCTGAGGAACAGATTGTGGCATTTTTTAGCAGCCTGTTCAGCCGCGCCGAAAGGTAGTCCATTGAGCCACTGGGAGCGGTAGGTTTCTATATCCTTTGGCCGCATAAAACAGTGGAACTTTTCCCCGAGCGATAGGAACATCTAGATGAAACGAAATGGCTGCGCGCGGGTTCTTAAGCGGGTGACATACATTCCTGAAACCGTGAGTCAGTCCAGGCCCGCTATCCCCAGTCATGTACTTGAAGTCCGACACGCTTGACGCCGCTTACTCGGCGACCTGACTCCTGGCAGTACTAGATGTTTGCTCTCTATGAACTTCAAGAAACGCGATTGGGTAAATGAAATTATAAGCGCGAACGTCTGGACCTCGGTTTGCAGCCGCGGCACCTTTTTACGGTTGGCTCTAATCGTTCTGGTTTGCGGATCCACATCACTCGCGCAGTCGGCGCCCGGTGCAGGCGCTCAGGGAGCTGCGGCGGTTACCGTCCAGGACGCTGCCGGGCAGCAACCCGCCCAGCAACAGCCCGCCCAGCAACAATCCACGCAGCCCTTGCCGGGAACCATCTACGGCACCGTGGCAGACCCAACGGGCGATCTGGTCGCCGGCGCCCAGGTCACCTTGACGCGCGGCGATCAAGCCCCCGGCCAGAGGGCGTTTTCCGGCGAAGACGGGCAATTTTCCTTCGCCAACGTGGCTCCTGGGCCCTTCCGCCTCACCGTTTCCTCCGAGGGTTTTGAAGCGCAAACGGTTTCCGGTGTTCTGAGTCCCGGGGAGGTTCACGTGGTCCCGGAGATTTCGCTGCCTTTGGCCGCCGTCGTCACCGAAGTGCAGGTCGGGCTCTCGCGCACAGAACTGGCGGAGGAGCAGGTCAAGCAGGAAGAGAAGCAGCGCGTGCTGCGCGTCGTTCCCAATTTCTACGTCAGCTATGATCCCCACGCCCTCCCGCTCACCTCGAAACAGAAGTTTCAGCTTGCCTGGAAGACCACCATTGATCCCGTTACCTTCGGGCTGACTGCCGGGATCGCCGGAATTCAGCAGGCGCAGAACCACTTCAGTGGATACGGTCAGGGGGCGCAGGGTTATGCAAAGCGCTATGGCGCGGCCTATGGCGACTTCGTCAGCGGCACCTTCGTCGGAAGCGCGATTTTGCCTTCGCTGCTCAAGCAGGATCCCCGCTATTTCTACAAGGGAACCGGAAGCAAGCGGTCCCGGACCCTCTACGCGATCGCCAATGCGGTAATCTGCAAGGGGGACAACGGCCGCTGGCAGGCGAATTATTCGTCCATCCTGGGCAGCCTCGCGGCCGGCGGCATCTCCAATCTCTACTATCCTTCGAATGATCGCAACGGCTTGGCGTTGACATTCGAAAACGCCATGATCGGCATCGGCGAATCGGCCGCCGCCAACATCCTCCAGGAGTTTGTCATCCGCAAGCTCACGCCCGCCGCTCATGTTCATGACCCGGCCAAGTCCTGACCCGAACCGCGCCGCTGCCGTAGCTGGCCTCCTGAAACGTTCGTGAAAAAGTCGCCCCGAATGCTGGAGTTTGTGACTCCGGGAGTAGTAGGATGAACCTTCAGCGGACGCCCCGTCGCGCCGTTCCCGGATCACGCCGTTCCCGGATCAAACGCATCTGATTTGAAATTGTGTGCGGTCCAACCGCGCCGCAAAGTGGAGAGAATCGTGAAGTGGCTACTCTTGATTCTGTCGTTGGGAATTCCAGTCGCATCTTTTGCCCAGCAGCCCGATCTGCCGGTTTCCGAAAAGTATCCGCTGAAGGCCAACATCGTTTCGGTCGAAACGGAAGTGCAGCAGGACCTCACCAACAGTGAGGGCAAGACTTCCGAGCTGCACCTGGTGAAAGCGGAGATTGAGGGCAAGACCTACCGCCTGGCCGTGAAGCTTCCCCTTCGCGAAAAGCGCCCCTTCCAGCACCGAAGCTGGTTGCAACCGGGGCTCTATCCTGCGCGCCGCATCACCCACGGCTTCGAGTTTGAGTACCGCGATGGCGATAAAATACGCCATGAAGAGCTCCGTATCGCCACCGAAGAGTAGCCGGTCAGCCTCTTGCTGTCCCCATCGCCCTGAACGCTTCTGCCGCTCTGCGCTATCGGGTCTGCGTTCCGCCGCGCACATCTTCGCATTTCCGCCAAGATGGGCCAAGATGCGCCGTTGACACCACACTGTAGGAGCGATAGTCTCCGCCGGTAGAGAACTCGGAAGCGGTAGTTACGAAGTTATCGGAGGAAACGAAAATGCGAGGCACCACGCGCCGCACCACAGCAATGCTCTCCGGAATTCTTGTCTTGCTCGCTGGCGCAATCGTCCACCTGGAAGCCCGGCCGCGCCCCGGAGCCCCGCCGGCGCAGCCCCAGAACAGTCGCGTGGCTGTCGATGCCGATGACATCGGTGGCATCGTCACCAGCCCCAATGGCCCGGAAGCCGGAGTCTGGGTAATCGCCGAAACCACCGAGCTGCCCACCAAGTTTCGCAAAATCGTTGTGACCGACGACCAGGGCCGCTACCTGATTCCGCAGTTGCCGAAAAAGAATTATTCAATCTGGGTGCGCGGATACGGCCTGGTCGACTCGCCGCACGTTACCGCAACTCCCGGTCAGAACTTGAACCTTACCGCAGTAATCGCTCCCGACGCGCGTTCGGCGGCGCAATATTATCCCGCCGATTACTGGTACTCCTTGGCGCAGGTGCCGCCCAAGAGCGAGTTTCCCGGCACCGGACCGCAGGGGAACGGAATCAATCCCGCGATGAAGACCCAGGCGGACTGGGTTTGGCAGATGAAAGCCGGATGCGAAACCTGCCACCAGATTGGTGACAAAGCCACGCGCCAAATCGAACCGCAACTGGGAACATTCCCATCTTTGACCGCCGCATGGGACCACCGCGTTCAGGTTGGGCAGGACGGCGCAGGTATGACAGCTTCGATGAACAACTACGGTCGCGACCGCGGCTTGGCGATGCTGGCTGACTGGACCGACCGCATCGCCAAGGGCGAATTGCCGCCCGCCCCGTCTCGTCCGCAGGGAATTGAGCGCAACGTCGTTCTAACGGAATGGGAATGGGGCGCCGCCGCCACCTTTGCCCATGACGAACTCACCACCGACAAACGCCATCCCACCGTCAACGCAAATGGCACGATTTACGGAGTCGATTGGGGCAATGACGATCTGCTGATGGTAGATCCCGTGGAGCACACCGCGACCAGCGTGCGCATTCCCGTGCGCGATGAAGGCGTTCCCCCGGGCAAGGTGCAGAGCATGCCGGAGCCCTCGCCCTATTGGGGCAAGCAGCTTTACTGGTACGACCCCGCCACGGCCACCAATATGGCCATCGATAGCAAGGGCCGCGTGTGGATGCCCGCGCGCTTCCGCAAGCCGGAGAACCAGCCTGCGTTCTGCAAAGAAGGCTCGAGCCTTCCTTACGCGAAAATGCAGCCGATCGACCGCGGCTGGCGGCAGATGGAGTACTACGATCCTAAGACCAGAAAGTTCACCATGGTCGATACCTGCTTCGACAACCATCATGTCACCATCAGCGATGATGAAGTGGTCTATGGCAGCGGCTCCCGCACCGGAGACATCGGCTGGGTCGACATCAAAGTGTGGGATCAAACGCACGACCCGGAAAAATCCCAGGGCTGGTGCGGCGGTTATTACGACGTCAACGGCAACGGCAAATACGATCCGGACGTCGACAAGAAGTTCCTGATTTTCGGCGAGTACGGAATGTCCGCCAGCCCCAAAGATAACAGCGGCTGGGCCGCGATTCCGGGCGTGCCCGGCCACATCGTACGCATCGACCGCAAAACTTGCTCCACCGAAGTCTACGAGCCGCCCTTCAACAGCCCCAATGCGCCGGGCAAGCTGAGCTTTGGCCCGCGCGGCATCGACGTCGACACCAACGGCATCGTCTGGACGGCGCTGGCCGGCAGCAGCCACATGGCCAGCTTCGATCGCACCAAGTGCAAGATCAAGGCCGGCCCGGAAATCACCGACGGCCAGCATTGTCCCGAAGGCTGGACGCTGTATCCCATTCCCGGACCGAGGTTCAAGGGCGTAACCGACGAGATCACCGCCGACTATCACTATTACAACTGGGTGGACCGCTACAACACGTCGGGCCTGGGCAACAACACCCCCTTCACCAACGGCACTGGTTCCGATTCGATCCTGGCGCTCAATCCCAGCACCGGAAAATTCATTGCCTTGCGAGTTCCTTACCCGATGGGCTTCTATCAGCGCGGCATGGACGGAAGAATTGACGATCCGAATGCCGGCTGGAAGGGCCGCGGGGTCTATGCCGACTACGGCCCGAACGCGAACTGGCACATCGAGCCGGTAGGCACAACCGCCCGCAGTTCAGTAGTGAAGTTTCAGATTCGCCCCGACCCACTAGCGAAGTAGTTCGCTAATGAACCGTCGAGCCGCGATACGGTGTCAGAATGGATCGCAATTGCCAGCATTCTGACACTCCGGTTGTCGGCGGCCGGGTTCTTTAGTGACATTAAAACGCCTCTTTTCATAAACCTGCCCCAATCTGGTTTTTGGTTACGGAAGTGCCTTTTAGGCGCTTCGCGGAAAGAACGCAAATTCGGGGATTGGTTGCCACATTTCAAATTCACACACCAGCAATCGTACGTTCATGAACGGTGGAAGCGGAACGATGGATGGTTCCCATTCCCGAACCCTGGGTGCATTGGACGGCTCCGAGATCGCCCCATGGCCTCTTGGCGCTCTGCCGATCCACAAATAACTGTGCGGTATTGCATTTCAGAGGTTCGGTCTTGCTGCATCGAGAGTAATATGGTGCCGAAGAGACCTCAGGTGTTGCGGACATGACGCGCGAGGGCCAGTCTCGCAGCACGGCGAGAAAGTTGGCGGCCTTGTGCGTGATGATTGCCGCCTTTCTGCTCGCGGCAACCCTCTGCGTCGGCGCTCCCGAAGTCCATGCTCCCCTCCCGAACATCTTCCGGCCCGAGTCCACCCCTGCTGACTCGATTTTCCGCCTTTCGGTTCTCGTGCTGATAATCACGGCCCTCATTTTCGTGGTTGTTTTCGCTCTGCTCGCGTATTCGATCACAAAATACCGGCGGCGCGGCGATGACGATGGCCGCGAGCCGGCGCAGGTTTACGGCAGCAACCAGATGGAGCTTGCCTGGACGGTGATCCCGGTGCTCATCGTGCTGATGCTGTTTCTGGTCACCGCGCGCGTGATCCAGTCGGTGGAGGACGCCCCCAAGCCTGCCGGAGCGGTCGAAGTCATCGCCATCGGCCACCAGTTCTGGTGGGAATTCCGGTATCCCTCGCTGGGCGTGGTCACCGCCAATGAACTGCACGTGCCTGTAAGCGAACCTCTGCGCCCTTCGCCCACTTTTCTCACGTTGCTTTCCGCCGACACCGACCATAGTTTCTGGGTCCCCGCCTTGCGGGAAAAACGGACCTGATTCCCAATCGCGTCAACCACATGTGGATCGATCCTCACAAAACGGGGCTCTACCTCGGCCAGTGCGCTCAATACTGCGGCACGCAGCACGCCAAGATGCTCTTGCGCGTCTACGTGGACTCTTCGCAGCAGTTCGACCAATGGGCGCGGCAGCAGAAGCAGCCGCGCAATTGCGGATGAGTCAGTGAGCAGAAGGCCGCTTGGTCTTTGAGACCACCGCCTGCATCAATTGCCACACGGTTTCGGGAACGCCGGCGGCCGGGCGCTTCGGCCCTGACCTCACGCATCTGATGAGCCGCGACACCATCGCTGCGGGCGCCGCGCCGAATACCCGCGAGAACCTGCGGGCGTGGATTCAGAATCCCGATTCGATCAAGCCGGGTTCGCTGATGCCGGCCATGCAATTGAACGATCAGGATCTGAACGCGGTCACCGCCTATCTCGCGACCTCTGAAATGAAAGCGGATCCATAGCCATGGCTTCCGAAACAATCGCGCTCGACGCAGCCGCCGGAGGCGGAAGGTCGCTCAGCGAGACCCTCCACGAGTGGGTCGTCACGGTCGACCACAAGAAGCTCGGCATTCTCTACATCCTCTACGCGCTCTTCTTCCTCCTTGTGGGCGGCGTCGAAGCGACGATCATGCGCATTCAGCTCATGGTCCCGCACAACCACTTCGTGTCGCCTGAAGTGTTCAATCGCATGTTCACCATGCATGGCACCACCATGATTTTTTTCGTCGCCATGCCCCTCGTCTTTGGTTTCGGCAATTACCTGATTCCGCTGATGATTGGCGCCCGCGACATGGCCTTTCCGCGGCTCAATGCCTTGAGCTTCTGGCTCACCGCTTTCGGAGGGGTGCTTCTTTACTTCAGTTTCATCGGAGGTAACGGGCTTTACGGCGCCGGGAACGCGCCCGACGTGGGATGGTTCGCCTATGCGCCCCTGACGGCTCGGGCCTTCTCGCCCGGCCACAGCACCGATTTCTGGACGCTCGGGCTGCTCGTCTCCGGCATCGGCAGTATCGGCACCGCGGTCAACTTCATCACCACGATTTTGTGCATGCGCTGCCCCGGCATGACTCTTGGCAAAATGCCGCTGCTCGCGTGGCTGAATCTCATTGTTGGCGGGATGGTGATTTTGGCCGTATCGCCGCTCACCGCGGCCCAGATCATGCTTTCCATCGACCGCTACCTCGGCGGCCATTTTTTTGACACTCAGGCCGGAGGCTCCGCGGTCCTATGGATGCACTTCTTCTGGATCTTCGGCCATCCGGAGGTCTACATCCTCGTAGTGCCGGCGTTTGCTTTCGCTTCCGAAATAATCCCCGTGTTTTCCCGCAAACCGATCTTTGGATATCCGGTGATGGTGGCCGCCACCATTTGCATCGGGTTTATAAGCTTTAGCGTCTGGGCGCATCACATGTTTACCGTCGGGATGAGTTCCTACGGAAACACCTTCTTCACGATTACCTCGATGATCATCGCCGTTCCCACAGGAATCAAGATCTTCAATTGGATCGGGACAATGTGGGGCGGAAAAATTCAATTCAAAGCCCCCATGCTCTTTTGCATCGGCTTCCTGTTTCAATTTTTGATTGCGGGTCTCACCGGCATCATGCTGGCCGCGTCTCCCTTCGACTGGCAGCTTGGCAACTCCTATTTTGTTGTGGCCCACTTTCACTACGTCATCGTCGGCGGCATTCTTTTCACCATTTTTGGCGCGTTCTACTACTGGTTCCCCAAAATGAGCGGAAGGATGTACAGCGAGACGCTCGCAAAATGGCACTTCTGGCTCTTTTTGATCGGCTTCCACCTCACCTTTGATTTCATGCACATCCCCGGCCTTCTCGGAATGCCTCGCAGAATCTACACCTACGAGCCCGGCCGCGGCTGGGATATCTGGAACCTGATCGTCACGATTGGCGTTTTCTTTCAGGCCGCGGGGATTCTTGTCTTTGCCGGAAACCTGCTGTGGGCCCTTTTCCATGGCGGAATCGCCGGGAACGATCCCTGGGACGCCTGGACGCTCGAGTGGTCCATCACGTCGCCTCCGCCGGAATACAACTTCGCCGCGATCCCGGTCGTCGAGAGCCGGCGCCCCCTGTGGGACATCAAGCACCCCGAAGATCCGGACTGGAAATATGAATAAACAGGGAGAATTCGATTGAGCACGGCAGCGCTTCCACCGACATCGGGCAGCCCCGAGTGGGTGCTCCCCTCTCGCGGCACTGTGGGAATGATTTCCCTGATTGCTGCGGAATCCGCGATCTTCACCATCTTCGTGGTCGCCTACATTTTTTATGCCGGCAAGAGTTTGTCGGGTCCGACGCCCAGGGAAGTGCTCGAAATACCCGTCTTCGCCACGATATGCCTGCTCTCGAGCAGCCTCACGATTCACCTGGCCGTGCATGCGCTGAAAAAGGCGCAAGTCGCTGTCTTCGGGGCGTGGTGGTTCGCAACATTGGCGCTGGGCGCGATTTTTCTGATTGGAACGGGCCGCGAGTGGTACCACCTGATTTATGAAAAAGGGCTCACCATCAGCACGAATCTTTTTGGCACCACGTATTATTCGCTCGTTGGTCTGCATGCCTTTCACGTCACCGCCGGTCTGCTGGGCATCGCGCTGGCGATGATCTTCACGATTGCCGGCAAGTTGAAGCCGGAGCACTCCGAGCGGGCGGAGGTCTTTTCGTTGTACTGGCATTTTGTCGACGCTGTCTGGGTGGTCGTGTTCACCGTGGTCTACGTGATCGGCCGCTAAGGAAAGAACACAAACGCATGGCTTCCGCCCACTCACACACGGATCAACCTGCTGCTCATTCTGGTCACCCGGCGGGCGCCGCGCCAGGTACGGTCAGCCTGCCTGCGCCGACCGCCTGGCCGATCGTGCTGGCTTTCGGCGTCACTCTGCTGCTCGCCGGACTGGTGACCACCGCCTCAGTCAGCATTCTCGGAGCGATCCTGCTGGTAACCGCCTCGGTGGGTTGGTTCCGCGATGTTCTCCCGCAGGAAGAAGAAGAGACCGTGGTAGTCGAAGCGGAAGCGTCTGCTATCTCGACGACTCGCCACGAAGTGGAAAGGCTCCCGATCGCGCCCGATCTCCCTCGAGCGCTTCTTCCGCTTGAAACATACCCCGTATCCGCCGGAATCAAGGGTGGGTTGGCCGGCGGTGTGGCCATGGCCGCGCTCGCCTGCCTCTACGGCATCGTGAAGCAGGGAAGCATCTGGTATCCGATCAACCTGCTCGCGGCGACAACCTACTCGCAGTCGTTGCTGTTCGGCGCGCGATCCCTCAAAGCGTTCCACTTGGATAGCTTCCTGGTGGCGCTCGGAATTCATTTGATCACTTCCTCATTGGTCGGGCTGCTCTATGGAGCCATGCTGCCGATGTTTCCGCGCCGGCCAATACTTCTGGGCGGTGTGATCGCGCCGGTATTCTGGACGGGATTAATCCACAGCCTGCTCGGTCTGATTGACCCGCTGCTCAATGAGCGCATCGACTGGTGGTGGTTCGCTGCGTCCCAGTTTGCCTTTGGCATCGTCGCGGGCCTGGTGGTGATGGGCCAGGAGCGCGTGCGCACGCCTCAGTTCGTCCCGTTCATGGTGCGCGCCGGCATGGAAGCGCCCGGAATGATGGGAGAAAAGCCCAGGAAGGGCCGCCCCCAATGAGTGCCATGCTCCGTGTGGGCGCCCCACCCCCCGGCATTTCGCGCGGCCGTTTCGTCATCCTCGCAGCCGTCGGACTCTGCGCGCTCGGTTTTTCCGGATGCGCAGGCGCGCCAGGGCGGCCGCTTCCGGGCGACGTGCCGGTGGTTCCCAGGGAGATTTCGGATTTCGATACGTTGTACGGAAAAAACTGCGCCGGGTGCCACGGCCCGGAAGGAAAAGGCGGCGCTGCGATTGCTCTGGCCGATCCCGTGTATCTTGCCATCGCGGACGACGACGTCATCCGCCGCACCGCCACAAATGGCATACCCGGAACGTCCATGCCGGCCTTTGCGCAGAGTGCCGGCGGCATGCTGACCGATAAACAGGTCGGCGTGATTGTCCGCGGAATTCGCGAGCTTTGGTCAAAGCCGGATGTTTTGACCGGCGCAAACCCTCCGCCATACTCCTCGCCCGAACCCGGCAATGCCGCGCGTGGGTCGCAGGTCTATGCGACCGATTGCTCTTCGTGCCACGGCGCCGGCGGGCACGGGGGCGAGAAGGCCAGCTCCATCGTGGACGGCGCCTTCCTCTCTTTGCTCACCGATCAGGAACTCCGGACCATCGTGATTGTGGGGCGCCCCGAACTGGGAGCGCCAGACTGGCGAGGCGACGTTCAGGGAAAGCCCATGTCTTCCCAGGACGTAACCGACGTGGTGGCCTGGCTCGCCTCGCAGCGGCCCAGCCTCTCCGCGCGCCCTTTGGCAACCACTGCGAAAGCAACAGGAGAAATTCGATGACCCTACCGGGTGCTCTCAATCGGCGCGACCTCCTCATGAAGATCGGAATCCTGCTCAACGGCATCGTCGGCGCGATTCTCGCCGTGCCGGTCGTGAGGTATCTGCTTTCGCCCGCGGCTCGCGCGCGGAAGGGCAGGGAAGAGTCGTGGGTCACTCTGGGCAGCCTCGAACAGTTTCCGTCGGGCCAGACGCGCTTCGCCACCTACCGCAACCCCATCGTGAGCCCTTCGGATGGGGATACGGCGGACATCCCCTGCTGGGTGCGTAACGTGGACGGGCAGACCTTCCAGGTTTTTGCGATCAACTGCGCGCATCTCGGATGTCCGGTGCGGTGGTTTCCCCAATCGGGCTTGTTCATGTGTCCCTGCCACGGCGGCGTGTACTACCAGGATGGCTCGCGCGCGTCGGGACCTCCCGAACGCGGATTGTTTGAATACAGCTACAAGATCGACGACGGAAAACTGCTGATTCTCGCCGGCGAAATGCCCACTCCGGGCCAGGCGTCCAATATCGCTTCGGGAAAGCATCCGTGCGCTTGATCGCCTCCATCTGGAAATGGCTGGACGCGCGCCTCCAGATGGGCGCCACCGTCCGCGAGGTTGCCGAGCATCCCGTTCCGCGCGAGACGGCCAGTTGGTTTTACGTGTTTGGAAGCGCCGCGTTCGTCGTGTTCATGCTGCAGATCGTCACCGGGATCATGCTGGCGCTGATCTACGTTCCCTCGGCCGGGGAAGCCTGGAACAGTCTCCAGGCCCTCAATCACAGCGTCGCTCTTGGCTGGTACATTCGCGCCCTTCATGGATGGGGCTCGGACTTCATGGTGGCCATCGTTCTGATCCACATGGTGCAGGTCTTTCTTTTTGGCGCCTACAAATTTCCGCGTGAACTCACCTGGGTGATCGGCGTGTTTCTGCTGCTCGTGACGCTTGGCATGGCGTTTACGGGCCAGGTCTTGCGCTTTGACCAGGATGCCTACTGGGGCCTGGGTATCGGAGCCTCCATTGCCAGCCGCGTGCCGGTGATGGGCCCCGCGGTCGTCCATCTGCTTCTGGGTGGACCGATCATTGCTGGCGCCACTCTCTCTCGCTTTTTCGCGTTGCACGTGTTTGTCGTTCCGGGGCTGCTCATCGCCTTTGTGGCCATCCACTTGTTGATGGTGATCAAGCTGGGAATCAATGAGTGGCCCGTGCCGGGGCGCGTGGTGCGCCGGGCGACCTACATCCAGGAATACCACGAGCTCGTAAAAAAAGATGGCATACCGTTTTTCCCGGCGGCGGTGTGGAAAGACATGTTTTTCGCCGCCTTCATACTTCTTTCGTTGGCCCTCTGCGCCGCGTACTTCGGTCCGTTTGGCCCGTCCGGCCCCCCGGACCCGACCATCATCCAGACGGCGCCGCGGCCCGATTACTTCTTCCTGTGGCTTTATGCGGTGCTTTCCTTCCTGCCGCCCTCGATGGAAACGCCCGCTCTGCTCATCGGGCCGGTTGTCATCATTCTCGCGCTGGTGCTGCTGCCGTTTGTTTTTGGCGAAGGCGAGAAGAGTTGGCGGCGCAGGCCCGTCGCCGTGCTCACCATTCTGCTGGTGGCGGTGGCCATGGGAACGCTTACCCGGCTCGCCGAATTTACGCCGTGGAGTCCCGTGATGGACGCATGGAGCAGCATTCCCGTCCCGGCGGGGTTCCTGCTTCACCGCACTTCCGTCGAACGCCAGGGCGCTCTGGTTTTCCAGTTGAAGCAATGCCACAACTGCCACTCCCTCGACGATCAAGGCGGGAAGCGCGGGCCGGCCTTGGACGCGGTGGCCGTTCGCTTGACGCAAGACCAGTTGATCCGTCAAGTGATTCAGGGCGGCGGTAATATGCCTGCCTATGGCAAGAACCTCAGCCCCGCTGAAACGACGGCGCTCGTCGCCTTCCTCGAAACGCTGCGTCCCCAGGGGCAAGCGCCTGCCCGGGACGCCTCGCGCGCCTTCGCGCAGGGAACTCCTACCGGCGCTCCGCCCGGCGCTGGCGGTCACTGATGGTCATTGGTGATCGTGGGCGGTTATTGGCGATATTGACGGTGTCGAAGTAGCGGCATGACGCAAGATTTTCACTCCATCCTGGAATCCTGGTCGCCTCCGCTCGGAGTGAACGTAGCTCTTTGTCTCGCAGTTGTGATTTATACGGCGGGCTGGTTCCGCCTCCACACCGTTTTCCCCTGGCTGATTTCAGCGTGGCGCCTCGCGGCATTTGTTGCCGGAATCGCTTCCGTGTGGATTGCCATTGGTTCTCCGCTCGCGGCATTTGACGGCGTATCCCTCACCGTTCACATGGCGCAGCATCTTTTGCTAATGACCGTCGCGCCGCCCCTGATCCTTCTGGGCGCGCCCGCGCTGCCGCTTCTGCGGGGATTGCCCGGGCGGTTCATTCGCAGCGTCGTGGGCCCTTTCCTGCGATGGGGCGCTGTGAAGTGGCTGGGACGCGCGATCACCAGCCCCGTCGTCTGCTGGCTTGCCGCTGCCCTCGCCCTGATCGTATGGCATATTCCGCGGGTGTTTGAACTGGCGTTGCGGTTGGGCTGGCTGCACGAACTGGAGCACGCCTGCTTTTTCGGCGCGGGACTCCTGTTCTGGTGGCCCGTCATTCAACCGTGGCCGAGCGCCCCGCGCTGGCCTCTCTGGTCGATCCCGCTATATCTTTTCGGGGCTACGCTCCCCTGCGACGTGCTTTCCGCGTTTCTCGTGTTCTGCGATCGCGTTGTTTATTCGTCCTATCTTTCCGCGCCTCGCCCGTTCCATATTTCGCCGCTCGCCGACCAGCAATGCGCTGCGGCCCTGATGTGGACCTGCGTGACGGTCATTTTTCTCGTCCCGGCGGTCGTCGTCACGATGCAAATCCTCTCGCGGCACCGAGTGGATGCCGATGCGCCTGCTTCGAGTGAGGTGTTCGCCGGAGTCGCGGCGCGGATGCTTGCTGATTCAAAGGCGGAGATTATCTAGCGGTCGCAAGCAGGATGCGGCTGCGCGGAGAAGGACCGCCTATGCTCACCTGCTTTACTGTTTGCCGGCAGTCTCTTCCTGCTCGTTTTCACCCTTTTGCCAGCTGGAGTTGGGGTTGTATTCCGTCATCGCTTTTGCCAGCACATCGGTCTTCCTGCCGAGGTCCTTCTGGTACACGACGCCGTCCTCGCCCACGATGAACGTCATCACGCCCGACGATCTGTATTCCGCCGGGTAGGCGACAAAGGCGAATCCGCCGGTCATCTTGCCGTTTACGATGTAACTCTTCGCTCCGCCCGCGGCATTTGCTCCCTGCCTCGTCAGGATGTGGTAGTAGTAGCCGCGGTAAGGAGTGGGAGTGCCGTTGCGGCTTGGGGCGTAGCCCTCGGCAACCGCCGACGCCACCAGCGGTCCGATGGGGCTCTTCGGTTCGCCCGCCGACACCTTCCAATACAGCCCGTTGTGCTGCCCTTCGTCGCTGAAAATCTTCTGCGCGTACTCGTTGTGCTGCGCGGAGTAGTATTCCTTTTCCGCCGCCACGAGCTCCTTGCAGACGCGCATGGCCGACATTTCATTCTGCCCCACTCGTCTGTACAGGATTTCCTTCTTCCCGGCATCGGTGTCGAAGTACCACGAATTGCCCTTGTTCATAAGCGGTATGGGCGTGGGCCAGTTCTCCGGGCCGATGTACAAGGTGGTGGTTCCGTCCGGCTCTCTCACCAGCCGGTGCATTTCCTGATATTTCTGGACGAGATTCGCGCGGGTGTTGGCGTCCTCGGTGTCGTCTCCCGACGAAACGATCTGCTTCCCGTCCGGTCCCAGAATGTCGAGCATCGCTTTCTCATCGTTGTTCTGCAAGGCCGCGATAAGAGCGCTGCTCGCCTGTTCCGCTGAAGAAAACGTCTTTTGTCCCTGCTGCTGCGCCATGGACCGGCCGGCAAATCCGCTCGCCAGGAGGATAGCGGCAGCGGCCAACTTCGGGAGATGGGCCCAACGGCATCCGTGCAAGACCTGCTTCGCGCGTCGCATATAGCTTTTCTCCATTTCCTGAATTTCAAGATCGATCGGCGACGAAGCGGTTACCGCCGCCCGCCGCCGCGAGCGCCGCCGCCCCCGCCACGAAAACCCCCGCCTCCGCCGAAGCTGGCGCTTCCGCGCGAGGAAAAGCCCCTTGCCTCTCCGCCACTGCCGAAGCCGCTGAAGGCGCCTGAGCGCACTCCACTCTGGCCCCGGGGCTCGGCGTACCCACGAGCAGCGTCGGTGCTGCCACCGAAGGGTCTGGCCGTCGCGCCGGGAGCGTTGTAGAGTCCCCCGCGCCCGCCCCCCGCGTTGGTGGAACCACGGAAGCCGCCACGGTCGGCCCCACGATCAGCCTCACGATTAGCCCCACGATCAGCCCCACGATCAGCATTGACCCCGCCGCGCTCGCCGTTAACCCCGCCTCGCGCCCCTCCGCCTCGGTAGAAATTGTTCCGGTTGTAAAACGTGGTGCTGCGGGAGAAATACCTGTCATGGTTGTAGAGCACCGCGTGGTTACGCCAATCGAATCCCCAATGTCCCCAGCCCCAGCCAAAACCGCCGAAGAACCCGATTCCGAAGCCGAGCCCGAACGAGAGGTACGGGCCCCCAAACCAGATGCCCGGGTAGGGA
>CAVOOP010000006.1:0-254643 GCA_963697575.1 uncultured Acidobacteriota bacterium
ATTAAGCTTTCGCGCGGTGGCCTGGACGATTAGCCGTCCGTGAAGAGGGCTGCGCGGGGCTGGCCCTTGGCGAGTGGCAGCGGATCGAGCGATTCGCTGAGGTCGCTGGTCCAGCGCCAGAGGGCGACTTCGGGCATGTCTTCGAAATGCTCCCGAATGTAGGTGTGATGCTCGAAGAGTTTCATGTTCATCAGATCGACGACGTCGGTGTGCTTTGCGCGAATCTCCGGCACGTATTTCAACGCATCCAGCACCAGGTGATAGCGGCTGATCTTGTTGCGGACCACCATATCGAAAGGCGTGGTCGTCGAACCCCTGTCGAGGAAGCCTCGCACGTGAAAGCGCGCCTCGTTCGGCCGCCCGTGGATCATGCTGTGGATGGCCCAGCGATAGCCATGATAGGCAAACACTACCGGAGCGGCCTGCGTGAATAGCGCCTCGAAGGAAAGCGCATCCATCCCGTGAGGATGTTCGTCCGGGCTCATCAGAACAGTCAGGTCAATGACGTTGACCAGCCGGATTTTGATCTCCGGGACGTACTTCTGCAACAGCCAGGAAGCTGCCACGGTCTCCAGCGTAGGCACATCGCCCACGCAGGCGAGGATCACATCGGGATTGGCGTCACCGTTATTGCCGCTATCATTGCTGGCGAATTGCCAACGTGACGCGCCGCGCGAGCAGTGCTCGATGGCTTCCTCCATATCGAGCCACTGAAACTGCTCCTGCTTGCCGCAGGTGACCAGATTCAGATAATTGCGCGTGCGCAGGCAGTGGTCGAAGGTGCTGAGCAGCGTATTTGCGTCGGGGGGGTAATAGACGCGAATGATCGTGCTGCGCCGGGAGAGCGCGCTGTCGACAAAGCCCGGGGCCTGGTGGCTGAAGCCATTGTGATCGTTGCGCCAGCAATGGCTGGTGAGAAAAACATTGAGCGAGGCGATCGGGCGGCGCCAGGGAAGCTCTTCGCACTGCTCAAGCCACTTGCCATGTTGCGTAAGCATGGAATCGACCACCTGCGCGAAGCCTTCGTAGGTGGCCCATACGCCATGGCGTCCCGTTAGCAGATAGCCTTCGAGCCAGCCTTCGCAGCAGTGCTCGCTGAGCACCTCCATCACGCGGCCGGTGGGGCTTACGTGATCGTCGATGGAAATGGTTTCCGCCATGCTGCAACGGTCGGTGGCGTCAAATACGGCGTTCAGGCGGTTGGAATTGGTTTCATCGGGGCAAAACAGGCGGAAGTTGTCCGGATTGCATTTGATCACGTCGCGAAAGTATTCGCCCAGCTTGCGCGGCGCCTCGGCGATCACCCAGCCGGGCTCGGGAACTTCCAGCGCGTAATTCACGAAGTCGGGCAGCGAGAGGGCATTCAGGAGGCGGCCGCCGTTCGCTACGGGATTCGCACCCATGCGTAGCGCGCCCTGCGGCGCGATCGCCTGCAAGGCGGGGTCGAAATTTCCTTCCGCGTCGAAGAGCTTCTCCGGCCGGTAGCTTCTCATCCATTCTTCGAGAAGCTTGAGCTGCGCGGGGTTCTCGCGCACGGTTGCGAGCGGAACCTGATGCGCGCGGAAAGTGCCTTCGATGGGGAGTCCGTCGACCTCCTTCGGCCCCGTCCAGCCTTTCGGCGAGCGAAGGATGATCATCGGCCACAGCGGGACCTTGATCGCGCCGCCCTTGCGCGCCGATTTCTGGATGGCGCGAATTTCGGCGTACGCCGTGTCCAGCGCGGCGGCAAATTTCTGGTGCATCGAAGGCGGGTCGTCCCCCTCGACGAAGTAGGGCTTGTATCCGTGTCCGAAATAGAGCTGCGTGAGTTCTGCGTCCTGGGTGCGAGCTTCGACCGTGGGTCCGGAAATTTTGTAGCCGTTCAGATGAAGGATCGGGAGGACGGCGCCGTCGCGCGCGGGATTCAGGAAGCGGTTGGATTTCCAGCTTCCTTCGAGCGGGCAGGTTTCCGCTTCGCCGTCGCCGATCACACACGCCACGAGCAGATCCGGATTATCGAACGCGGCTCCGAAGGCGTGCAGCAGCGCGTAGCCGAGTTCTCCGCCCTCGTGAATGGAATTGGGCAAATGCGGGCCGCAATGGCTGGGAACTCCGCCGGGAGTGGAGAATTCGCGAAAGAAGCGCCGGATGCCGGCAGTATCCTGGGTGATTTCCGGGTGGACGGCCGAATAGGTCCCTTCCAGATAGGAATTTGCGTTGAGGGCGGGGCCGCCGTGTCCCGGGCCGGCGATATAGAGAACGCTGAGCCTGCTTTTCGTTGATCAGGCGATTGAGGTGCACGTAGATGAAGCTGAGTCCCGTGGAAGTTCCCCAATGTCCGAGCAGACGCGGCTTGATGTGCTCTTTCAGGAGCGGCTCGCGCAGCAGGGGATTCTCCTGAAGATAAATCTGGCCGACGGTCAGAAAATTTGCCGCTTGCCAGTAGCGATGCATTTTGTCGAGCAGCTCCGGCGAGAGCGGCCCCGGGACTGGTCCGGGGATCGGCGATCGTCTGGTTCGGCTGGCGCTTGAGAAGACTCTACGACGGAAGATAATTTCGGATCAAATACGAACATGGCCACCTCAGGGAATTGCGGTCGGGTCCAGCCAAGAGCGGCGCGAACGTGCCGGACGATCATCAGGTCTTCGTTGGTCTCGATGACGCGCACTTTCACGCGGGTGCCGGTGCGATGAAATGAGCGGGGCGTTGGACACGTTGCGTGGCGTGTCGAGTTGAATGCCCAGGAAATTCCAAGCCGGCGCAGATTTTCTCGCCGGACGGGCGCGGCATGTTCGCCGATGCCGCCCGTGAACGCCAGCAAATCGATGCCGCCGAGAACCGCGGCATAGGCGCCGATATATTTCTTGGCGCGATAGCAGAATAGCTCGACGGCTTCGGCGGCGTGCGCATCGCCTGGAGATTTATTCAGCAAATCGCGCATGTCTCCGCCCGAGCCGGAAACTCCCAGTAAACCGGACTTCTTGTTGAGAAGCTCGCTGATTTCTTCGGGAGACATTTGGCCTGCTCGAGCAGACAGACCAGAGCGCCAGGGTCTACATCGCCTGAACGCGTGCCCATCACCAACCCTTCGAGAGGAGTGAAGCCCATCGAGGTGTCGACGCTTTTGCCGCCTTGAAGAGCTACCATACTGGCCCCGTTACCGAGATGCGCGATGAGCACACGGCCGTCGGCAAGAGCGCCATCGAGCGAGCGCAACTCCTGCAATACGTATTCGTAAGAAAGGCCGTGAAAGCCGTAACGCCTTAGGCCCTGATCATAGAACCGGCGAGGAAGGGCGTACTTGCGCGCGACGGTGGGAAGGCTGCTGTGGAACGCGGTGTCGAAACACGCGATCTGCGGAAGCTGAGGAAGTTTTGCGGGATAGGAAGCGGATTCCCGCGATCGCTTCAGGGAGATGATCGGGATCAAGCGGCAAGAGCTTTTCCAGTTCGCCAGGAACTCGGGCGTCACCCGCTGCGGCTCCGTGAATCGTGCGCCGCCGTGCACGATTCTGTGTCCCGCTGCCGCGAGATCGGCGAGGTAGCGTTGCTTTTTCCAGCCACTCGAATACCACGTTGAGGGCGGCATCCGGATCGCCCTGTGTCGGCTTCCATATCCAGCAGCGATTTCCGTCCGTGTCCGGTGATGATGACATGGCCGCCGTGGGAATTTGCGCGGTCGATCGTTAATGGAGAGCTCCATTTTTTCCTGGCGGCCGCTTCGTAGAGCGCTGCTTTCAGCGTGGCCGAGCCACGGTTCATCGTGAGAATCCTACCGGCGATTGGGACGCCCTCGCCGCGTTGCCGGGTCCGGGCTCACATGCTCATCGTAGCAGACTATCAATTCCGATCTCGCCGGAGGCTTCGCGGCCAGGCAGTCTAAGACATATCATGACCGATGATTAAGGACAACATGAAACGCGACCGGGCGGTTTTCGCGGGCCAACGATAGAATGATTTCTCGTGACGACCTCACCATCAGTGCCGCGCATGGCGCCGTCGCACCGGATCGACTTGTTGTTTCGCTGTGGAGGCTGGCCGGCGGCGGATGCGCCAGTAAGTTCGCTGAAATCCTGTTTCTTGCCTTCGGGGTGTCGAGGTAGTGAACGATCAGCGAGATCCGGCGGTTGGACGGGTCGAGGGCTGGTCGGGTTTGCGCAAATTTCTGGTCGGCGTAGCCCCGTACCTGCATGACTTGGTCCTGGCTGCACGCCGTTCTGCTGGATGAGGCGGCGGGCGGATTGGCGCGATCGGCGGAGAGTTCCCAGTTCCCGTAGGTGCTCGTGTTGGCGTAGGGCTTCGCGTCCGTGTGGCCTTCAACGGTCAGTTTGTTCGGCAGCTTTCCTAATTGCTGCGCGAGGACGATGACGATGTCCTGCCCGTCGCTGCTCAGTTTCGGGCTGCCGCTTTCAAAGAATGTCGAGTTCCCCGCTTCGAGAAGCTCGATGCGCAGTCCTTCCGGAGTGACGGTCATTTCGATGTGGTTCTTCAGTTTGTCGAAATTCGGAACGCCGCTGATGGCTTTTTCGAGCTGCTTCTTGAGTTCTTGCATGTTGTCATGCGGGGACGATGGAGCCGCCGGCCGATCCGACGATGTCTTTGCCTGCTTTGTCGGCGGTGCCATGGGGATCGCGGAAATAGCCGCCGACGGCATCTTGAATTTTCTTGCTGCTGTTCAGCAGCCAGAGAACGATAAAGAGCGCCATCATCGCGGTCACGAAATCGGCGTAGGCGACCTTCCACGCGCCGCCGTGGTGGCCGCCGTGCCCGCCCTTCTTCTTTATGACGATGATCGGTTTCGCGCCCATCTCGATGGGCTCCCGTTGCGTCTAGGCTGCTCGCTATGCCGCGGCCGCCTCGGCGGGGGCGGCTGCTTTTTCGCGGATAAACTTCTCGGTTTCCTGGAACGAAGGCCGCAGGTGCCCGGGAATCGCGCGGCGCCCGAATTCCACGGCCAGCACGGGCGCCGATCCCTTCATGAAGGAAATAATCAGCACACGCAGCACGTTGTAGTAAGCGTGCTCGTCGTCGGCGGTCTTCGACATGTTGGCGGCGATGGGGCCCACTAGCCCGTAGCACATCAGGATGCCCAGGAATGTCCCCACCAGCGCCGCGGCCACGTGCTTGCCGATTTCTTCCGGCGGGCCGCCGAGCGCGCCCATGGTGATCACCACGCCCAGCACGGCGGCGACGATCCCCAGGCCGGGAAGGGAATCGGCCATCGTCGACAGGGCCGCGACGGGCAGACGCGGCCTCATGATGGTGCACGTCCATATCGAGTTCGATCATCTGATCGGCGTCGAATGGCTCGATGCTGCCGCTCGACGCCATGCGGATCGAATCGCAGACGAAATCGAGTGCGTGGTGATCCTTCAGGAAGGACGGGATATTTCGAGAAGATCGCGCTTTTATCCGGCGCGTCGCTGTCGGATTCCAGAGCCATCATTCCGTCGCGCCGCGCGCGGCCAAACAGTTCATACATCATCTTCAGTGATTCGAGATAGCGCTGCTTGGTGAATGGCGAGCTGCCAAAAACGCCGGCGATGCCTCCGCCAATTTTGGTGAGGATGTGCAGGGGGTTGGCGATCAGAACGGTGCCGATGGCCGCGCCCAGAATGATGATCAGCTCGGCGGGCTGGATGAGCACCGCAAGCGGACCCTTCTCCATCAGATAGCCGGCGATAACGGCCCCGAATACGACGACAATTCCTATGATCGTGAACATCGGACAGGAGCCTCCGGTGAAGAAAACATTCAGGCCGCGACGTGGACGCGGTTACCGCCCGACGCGACGCTTTCGAGCGAGCGACTTTTCCGCGCGTTCGAGGATGCGAGTCGGTCGTGTCGCCTGCTTGAACGGTGGCGCCGCCGAACGACGCCGTAATGGGCCACTCGTCGCCCCACCACTTGATTTCCGACGAACCCACCATTTTTTTCACGCGCTGCGCCGTTTTTTCGATATCCTCGCGCCGCATTCAGTGAGGATGGCCAGAAAGCGATTTTCCGCGATACGGCCGAGAAAATCGGTGGGGCGCAGGCTGTTTTCCAGCGTTTGCCCAACGACGTGCAGGATGGACGCCACCACCGGCAAGCCATAGGTGGCGCGCATTGTGTCCATGCGGTCGACCTCGATGCAAAGAATGCTGAAAGGCACCCGATGATCCGCGAAGGTGGTGAGATTTTCGCGCAGATGCGCGAGCGTTACGCCCTTACTGAGAACGCCGCTGGCTTCGTCCAGGCAGCCGTAATCGGCAAGCCTGCGCTGGCGGCGGTCCCAATCGGAGGCGGACAGGCTTTCGTCGAAGCTTTCCGCGGCTCCGATGATCGTGCCGTGAGCGTTGCGAATGGCGACAGCGCGCAGGCGGACGAAAATTCGATGTCCGGACTTTGTGCCGAAGCGAAACTTCGGAAATAGTCGGCTTGCCGTCGCGCAGGACCGCATGCTCACGGATTCCGCGGCGTCGGAGAGAACGTTCTTACCGCCCGCACCAAGCTCGAGAATATTGTCGCGGCAAAAACATCCGACCACCTCCTGTCGCAGATACCCGGTGATTTTTTCGGCGCCTTCGTTCCAGAAGAGAATCCTCTGGTCGCGATCCACGAAGTAGACACCCGTTTGCAGGCTTTCCAGCACCACTCGAAACATCTCGGGGCTTTCGAATTCGGACATAGGCGGTAGTCACTTGAACTTATCGGTTGAAACAGGGGCTGGGTTTAACCTGGAGTGTCGCTGGCGATGCTATGAGGGAAACACCGGCAGCGAAGCCTGAATTATTGGGATTGCGAGAGCTGAAACACGATCTTGATTTGTCTCTCGGTTTGAACCGGGTGTCCGTCCAGGAGACTGGGGCTATACCGCCATTGGCGAACCGCGGCCAGCGCCGCGGGAATAAGGGCAGGCGGGCCATCCAGGGACTTCAAGGATTTCACGCTCCCGTCGGTATCGATCACTGCGTAGAGCGTCACCGTCCCTTCGATATTCTGCGTGAGCGCGCTCGGCGGATAAACCGGCTCGACGCGATGAAGCAATTCGCCCGATTGCAGCGTGCCCGTCTGCTGATCCGTGGGAGAAATCGACGCGGAGTTAGGCGGGCCCGGCGAAGGGCCTCTCGAATCTGCATCTGGCAGGAGGTTTTCGGCTGAGCGGTGCGTCGGAGCTACCGGTGGATTCGCCTTAGCCGAGGCAGATAGCTCCGGATTGTTGCGAGGCTCCCTCGCTGGTAGCACGGTGTCCGAACTTATTTTGTCTGGTTGGAGCTGCGTTGCAGGACTATCCACACCACGCAGCGAAGCGTTTCGGGGCGGGCCAACGGGGCCCTGCATCGGAATCAGCCATCGCCGGTTATTCATATCGAGCACTTCAATGTTGGAAACGTTCGGCGCCGAAGTCGGCGACAAGTCTGGACCGGCGGGCACGTCACCCTCAGCGGAAGCACCGGTTGCGGTCGTTTTGGCCGGCCGATGCAGCGCACCGTGGCCTAACCACCCGGCAGCGAGCGATACGACCGCAAAAATTGCCATGAGCGCCGGCAATCTGAAGCGGTGTTCAGCAGGCGCGGCAGCCATCAGGGGCTCAGTCTTGATCTCGGGAGTCAGCTTGAAGCCGAAGCGATCAGGGGGCACCGAGGACGCCTCAGGCCTCGCAGCCAGGGCCGGTATATGAGGTTCCACCGCCAGCGATGGCGCCCGGTCCACATTGTCACTCACGATGGGAGTTTCCATGGCAGGGAAAGCAGTCCAGCGCGGTTCAGCGGCAGATACGGGGGGTACCGGCGCTACGTGGATGGCGTTGAAATGGGAGAGTTCACGAAATGCGCTTGTCTGAAGACTGGCTTCTAAAGGTTCAATTGGATCGGAAGGAGTATCGTCGGCTTTCGCGGCGGAGACTGTAGCCGGCTCCTCTTCCAGCCTCAGGTCCGCTGATTCGAACAGGCGCTGCGGGGGCGCCGCGAAGTCGCTGTTTTCGATTGGCTCCGTTATCTCCTCCACGAGGTCCCGGTAAGGAGCTTCCATGGCGACCCATTCCCGCAAGAGACTCCGAGCCTCTTGCGAAAGATCAAGGAACTCGACACCCGCCGTCTTTCGTAACCGCCCGTCCAGGTGATTCGGCCCTTCGCTTCTATTCTTTTCTTGCAATGGGCGAGCTGGACACGAACGCAGGGCAATTCATCGCCCATCAGGCTCATAACAGCCTGCACAGCGATTCCGCCTTCGCTTACATTGAGGACGATGCCTCCGTTCCCTTCTCCGAGTTCGACATAGGCAAGTGAGCGGACGGGCTGGCGGACATGCACGCGGCGATCGACTGGCTGCTTTTTTCCATCGACGTGTGCGGAAACCTGGGACATGCACTGGTTCCTTCGGTGCGGGGGAAGGGGGCCGCACTCTGAGAGTCAAGGCGTATTACCGGAAGTATATATTCGCCCGGTATTGGCTCCGACGCAAGGACGCTAATGTGCCTTTCGATAGGTGCGACACATACGATGGTTACGACACGTATAGGGTTCCGAAGGCGCGCCAATCTGTCTAACTCAATGCTGGTCAGGCTCCTCTCGGCCAGCGGCCATGCGCCGGGAAGCTCTATTTGATAGCGCGGTCCCCTGGTCAAAGAGTACAAATCCCGTTGAGATCCGCCAGTTCGTCGGCCACGAGTTGCCTGATCCGCATTTCAGAGGCGGCATCTACATGCGCCGGCCAGTTGAACGCCCGCGTTAATCAGAGTTCGATGCGCGTGCGATTCTTTGCTGGCACAAAAGCCGGAGGAAGCAAGCATGACCTGTTTCTCTGAACTCAGCTGCCCGAGGATTTCAGCCGAGTCATGATTACAACCTCGGGCTTTTGGCGAGCTGATAGTCGTGTCGGTCTTATTATCGAGATCATAGAGCAACACGACTTCTGACTTTGAAGGATCGATCTCGCGAACCCGGACCCCCGCGAAAGTACTCTGGATCGCATGCGCACTCCAAGGAGTTGCGGAAGTCGCCAGGGATCGTGCTTGGGGTAGTCCTCCCGGCGATCCAGACAAGCATCAGCAGAGAACATACGGTGCTTACGCCGAGGAGGCGGATCGTGCGCAAAGCTTTCATCCATGCGGAATTTAACACCATAATGCGCCCGCTGGGGTTAAATTTTTGGTTTCTGTCCTAAAGGCCGCAACCCCAAACCACGTGGAAGGCTACTGAAGGCCTATATGGACGGCTGCAACGCCTGATAGTACCCTAGTGGCATGAGCGACAAAATTCGAAAGAGCGATGCGGAATGGCGGTCCAAACTTAACGAAGATCAGTTCTACGTGACACGAAAGAAGGGGACCGAACCCCCTTTTTCCGGGGAATATGAGGACACAGAAACGCCCGGTACTTATGTTTGCGTCTGTTGCGGCCAGCCCCTGTTTAGTTCCGATGCCAAATATCATTCGGGTTCCGGGTGGCCAAGCTATTGGCAGCCGATCGCCGCGGAAAACGTGGAAATGGAACGCGACGGCAAGCCACGGAATGGCGCGCACGGAGGTGCTTTGCAGCCGGTGCGACGCGCACCTGGGGCACGTGTTTGAAGACGGACCGCAGCCGACGGGGCTTCGCTTCTGCATTAACTCAGCGGCGCTGCAATTAATCGAGAAGGAAGACGAACAGAAAAAGTGAGCGACCCGTCCGGGGATGGGCGCGAGTCAATGGGCGGCCGATGATCTGAAGTCCGCAGTTCCGATTTTAATCACCGTGGAAGTTTTCCCGGCCGCGTGAACTCTGTGAGGCGGAAGACCGAGAGGTTACCGCCGTTTCCGTCCACGCGCCGTACACTCGCCCATCCAACGCTGCCAATCCCGTGTAATCTCCCAGAAATGCGCCGCCCGGATCAAAAGGGGTCTCGCTCCAGGCATAGTTCGTAAAAGACTGGCCGCCATCGGTGGATCGCGCCAGAGCGACAGTAGCGGCCATTAGCAGGGTAGTCCCGCCGGTCGTAGAACACGATGTCCGCGGCGCCATCCAGGGTCAACTGCCAGCCACTGAAAAAACTGATCGGCTCCATTATGCAGCGGATCGCTATTCACGCGGACGGGGCGGCTCCAGTTGCGGCCCCGGTCAGCCGAAGTGGCGCAGAAAATGTCCACGTCGCCATTGCGATAATCCGCCCAAGTAACGAACACCCTGCCGTATGCGGATCAATGGCAATTTGCGGGAAAGCCGTTTGAGCGCTCAACGCCTTCCACCTGAAAATAGGGCGGAGCCACATCGAGAATTTTTCGCGAAGGCGTGAAAGTGATGCCGCCGTCGCGCGAGGTGGCGAGCACGATGGAGTCGCCGTCCGCCCACACCGCGTAGAGCAGACCGTTGGGTGCGGCCGCCGCGGCAAACCCTTCCACCGAGCCATTGTCATCCCGCGGAAGACCCTCATGGCTGCTGATTTCGAAGGGAGTCAGACCACGTGATGCCGCCGTCCTTCGAGCGCGAAAATAAAATCACGGACTTCGCCAGGGTGAACTCCGTCCACCCCACATAAAGGCTGCCCGGCATAGGGAGAGTTTGGATTGTCATCGGCGATCAGATAGGGCTTGTCTTCAAAGGGCATTTCGGCACGGGTTGCTTCTTCGTCAACGGAGCGGCATTGGCTTCCCACGTTCTTCCGCCGTCGAGCGAACGCCGGATGAATACGCCGTTCCGCGTCGCGTTGTGAGCCCAGTATTCCGGAGTGCCGAGTTTATCGAAGGCGATGTAGCAGAGGATGGCGTGGCCAAGAATGTCATAGGCGACGGAAACGTCTCCGGACACCTTGTAATTTTGCGGAGCCGTTCCGGCTGCTAATTGCCATGTGTCGCCAGAATCGTTCGAGTAAGCGACGCTAGCCGGCGCTTGGAATGCCGTTAGGATCTGGCCGGGCATCTGTGGATTGACGGCAATGGAAGGCTCGGTGTAGGAGCCCTGCATGCCGGTTTAGAGTAATCATTTTGCGCCAGGAGCGAGTGGGAGGGCAGGGGAGGACTGCTGTGCGCCGGGAAGGGAAGCGAGCACCGCCAAAATCATCAGTATGACGACGCCCGCCGCCCGAAAGCCAGATCTAGTGGTCAAAGAAAAGCACATCGGGGTGGCCATTCCCGGGGTTGGAATCGCCTGAGATTCCCGGAAATGCGCCGGTGATACGACGTAGAAGATGATCGTGGCAGGCATACCGATGGGCGCATTGGAGGTAGCCGTTCCGCGGCCATTGGATCCGATGAAATTGAGATGCGCGATCAGGGACTGATCCAAATTCGGCCTTTCCCTCCGGCTGTAGACATCGTCGGAGGAGCGACTTCATCGACGATCCCGTCACGCTCCCGCCCCGTCCGAACTCACTTGACCAACGAGGCTTGCGACGTTGGTTTCCACGGGTAGCGAGGTGCCGACCGTATATCCGCCTTGCACGGAGGAGGCGGCAAAAGGGGAGCCGGACTGCTGCTCCAGCAGCCCCGCCGTAACAGCGGCATCACTTCCGAGCAGGAAGCCCTGCCCGGGACCGGTAAGGTAAGCTACCGCGGCCCGCGGAACCCAGATTTGTAAGCGGGACCCGGCCATTACCCGCTACCGAATAGGTGCCGGAGAAGCTCGGCGAAGGTGACGTGATCGCGCCGCCATTGTTTTCATCGTAGGTGAGGGTCGCGGCTTCCCGTGTCCCGCCGAAGTCAGCAGGCCCGCGAGAACACTCGCATTGCTTCCATTCAATCCGGTTCCCGTGGCCACGCTCGTTCCCGAAAGCGACGGGTCGCGAACGAATAGCTGGAATTTTGAAGCGATCATTTCCCCGCTCAATCGGTAATACACGGGAGAAAGCGCAGTAGTGGAGCTATCGGTTTCGACGAAATAAATGTCCAAAGGGGACACGAAATAGAAGGCGAATTGCAGGGTGCTAGCCGATTTGCCGGAAATTTGGAAAAGAATCTCCGCAGTGCCGCGGTTGTTCATCGAGCCTACCGAAAAGCTTCCGGAAAGGTTCTGCGAACTGAATGCTGCCATTGTCGTTGAAATCGCTGCCCACTCCTCCTGCTGCGGTGGTGATGAGGCCATTGCCATTGGCGCGGATAGCGCCGGCGAGCGCGGCGGGCTTGGCGGTCAGGTCCTGCCCCGCGAAGAGGAAGACATAGTTTCCATTAAAGCTCACCGAGGAGAAGCTGCCGACGATCGGCTTCATGATTCCTTCACCGTGCGTGCCAAGAGTGTCGGTGCCTATGCCGGATGTGGGGCTAATGTCGTTATTCTGAATGAAATGGATGTTGCCGCTCGAATCGAGAACGATGCGGTAATCGGTGGTGAGCGTCACCGAGGTGGAAGGATTAATGGCGGTCAACCGCATCGTTCCGCGTCCGTCCGTGCCGAGGGAATACGATCCGACAAGAGGAATCCCCGTGATGATGTTATTGGTTCCCGAGCGGTTGCTGTCCTCCTCGCCGGATGTGATGTTCCCGTTTCCATCGGTGGCAATGGAGCCTGCGATAGCCACCGAACCGTTGGAATCAAGCCATTGAAGAGGAACGAATAGGACCCGCTGATCAGCGAGTTGGCGTTCGAGGCCCCGGCCGTAATCGAAATGCTCAATGTTTGCGTGATGGGCGGGTTTGCCTGAGTAACTTCCGAGTCCTGGACTTGAACGGTGAACTGGTCCGGCGCAGTTGTTGCAAGCACGGGTAATCCCGAAATCGTGCCGTTTGGCGCGAGCGTGAGTCCGGAAGGAAGCTGGCCGCTTGTCAGCGTCCATGTATAAGGTCCTACTCCGCCCGAAGCCAGTAAAGGGGCGTTATAGGCTGTGGCCGTGGTGCCGGACGGCAAAGCGGTGGTTGAAATCGTCAGCGACGAGGGCTGCGTTACGGTGATGGAGAGCGATTGCTGAAGGGTCTGGGGGGTGGGCAGGGAGGAATCCTGAACCTGCACCTTGAAATTATAGTTCCCACTCGCCGTACCTTGGGGAATCACTCCGCTGATCAATCCGGAATTCGTGCCGAGGCCGAGCCCTGGTGGCAGGGTATTGAAGGGGGCGGCGCCAGTTCCGGGCAGTAACGTGTATGTGAGCGGAGAAACACCGCCCGTTGTCGATACACTGCCGGTATATTTCGTGTTGGCAATTCCCGCCGGCACCGAAGTGGTGATGATCGCAAGCACGGGCGGTGGTGTAACCGAGATCGTATAGGGTTCGGTCACGGACAAAGGAGGAGTTGCGTTATCGGTGACGACCACGGTAAACGAATATTGCTGCGTGGGCTGATTCACGACCGGGGCCGTCGGTTTCCCGACGATGGTTCCCACTGTATTCATCGAAAGGCCCGGGGGAAGCGAGGTTCCTGACTGAATTGAGAACGTAAGGGGGCTTACCCCGCCTGTGACGGTGAGGGCCTGGTTGTAGGGAACGCCATTCGCGCCGTTGGGCAGCAGCGTCGTGGTGAAGGTGGGAGCAATGTCGATGCTGATCGATACGGTGGTGGTCGCATTCGACGCGGATATCGAAGCGGCCTGCAGTGTCACCGAGAGAGTAGCCGTAAGGTTCGAGGGGGCCACGTAGGTCACCGAAGAATTCGTCACGGCGGTCAGCGTTCCGCATCCGGAGCCCGAGCAGGAGGACGATTGGGTCAAACTCCAGGTCACTCCCTGGTTGTGAATGTCGTTCGCGACGGTTGCCGTAAACTTGTAGGACTGCCCTTCATCGATCGAAATCGAGCCATTCGGCAAAATCTGCACCGTGATACCGGCCGAATTGCTGTGGCATCCCGAGAGGAGCAGCACCGCGCCAAATATAGAAAGAAGAGCGGCGAGGGACGCCCGAAATCCTATCCAACCGCCCAAAAACCTCTGATGAGTATTGCTGGCCTTCGCGGATTTCACGTTCGTGTGGGCATAAATCTTCGGACTCGTCATTATCACCTTTGGATTGCTTTTCGATAAGCCCAGGTAGTCAGCTAGATCACCGCGTTCAAACCTTGGCCATATTAGACAAACGAGTTGAATAACAAAACGGATGGGGTGTGTCAACGCACATCTCCATTTCCTATCCATTACGTCAGGGCAAGGCTGCCGCGCCCAGGGACGCCCCTGGATGAGTCAGGCATGTGGATGCGGCTTAAAGAGCGCCCGTTGCCTAACCATTTTGCGCCTCTGATGCGTCTATTCGAACGGGCGGTATCGAGCTTTCGAAAGGTGACGCGATGCAGACTTCTTTTTGAAGGCTGCAAGGTGCGGCAGTTAATGATGTTTCATGATTCGGCGATACCAATTTTGATCAAAGTTTAGTATAACGGACCGCTTGGTTTGGGGCTATGGCGGTTATCGTCCTTTATTTAATATCTGGAGGGAATGCATTGATCGAAGTTCAGGATCTGACAAAGTCCTACGGCTCGGTGACGGCCGTGGACCACGTGTCGTTTACCGTAAATAAAGGCGAAATTCTGGGTTTCCTCGGCCCGAACGGCGCCGGGAAGACCACCACCATGCGCATCCTGACCGGCTATATGCCGGCGACTTCCGGAACGGCGCGCATTGCCGGATTCGACGTCTTCGACGATTCCCTCGAGGTGCGCCGCCACATCGGCTATTTGCCCGAGGCCCCTCCCGTCTATCCCGACATGACGGTGGCCTACCTATCTTGGATTTCGTGGCGCGCATCAAGAATGTGCCGTCGGAGCGGCGGGCGGAGCGCGTGTCGGACGCGATGCAGAAGACAAACATCGCGGACAAGCGCGACCAGCTGATCAAGCGCCTGTCGCGCGGCTACAAGCAGCGCGTGGGGCTGGCGCAGGCGCTGGTGCACGACCCCGACGTGATCATTCTCGACGAGCCGACCGTCGGCCTCGATCCCAAGCAGATCATCGAGGTGCGCCATCTGATCAAGGGGCTGGCCGGCAGCCACACGATCATTCTCTCCACCCACATCCTGCCCGAAGTGAGCATGACCTGCGACCGCGTCGTGATCATCAATAAGGGCAAGGATCGCCGCCGTGGACACGCCGGAAAACCTGACCATCGCAGCTCAAGGGCGGCCAGAAAATCCGCGTGGAGGTGCAGGCGCCGGAGCGCCCGCTGCAGGAGTTGCTGTCGCAGATTCCCGGGGTGAGCCGGGCGCAGGTCGAAGGCGGTCCATGCCAACGGGCACGTGACGGCCACCGTGGAGGCGGCCGCCGGCAAGGATGTTCGCAGCCAGATCGCCGCCGGGATCGTTCAGAAGGGCTGGCCGCTTTATGAGCTTCGCGGCGTCAGCCTGAGCCTGGAAGATATCTTCCTGCAATTGACTACCGAAGATTCCGCCCACTCACAGGCCGCGGATTAAAGGAGCGAAGGGAAAAGATGAAAGGTCTTTACGCGATTTACCGCAAGGAAATGGGCCATTACTTCGTTTCGCCGGTCGCTTACGTGGTGGTGGGTGTTTTCCTGGCGCTGAGCGCATTCTTCTTCAATTATTTTCTCGCGGCTGTGTTGCAGCAGGCCATGCAAATGCAGATGCAGGAAATGGAAATGGGCATGCATCCGAATATCGACGTCACCATGGAGGTGATGCGCGCCTTCTTCGGGCTGCTTTCCACGCTGGTGCTGTTCCTCACGCCGATGCTGACCATGGGCGTGTTCGCCGAGGAACGCAAGCGCGGCACGATGGAACTGCTGATGACCTCGCCGATCACCGAGGTCCAGATCGTCGTGGGGAAGTTTCTCGCTTCGGTGACGCTTTTCGCGATCATGCTGCTTCCGACCGCTGCCTACCTCGTCTTTATCTACGCCCACAGCGAGCCCGTTCCGCCCTGGAGGCTGCTGGTGGCGGGATACGTCGGGATTATGCTGCTGGGCGGGTGCCTGCTGTCGCTGGGCTCGTTCATTTCGTCACTCACGGAAAATCAGCTGATCGCGGCGGTGCTCACGTTCGCCGCCTTTCTGATGGTGTGGGTGATCGACCTGGGGCGGAACGCCGGCGGCGGCGCGGGCAGCGTCCTGGAATATCTCTCGGTGATTCGCCACTTCGACGATTTCACGCGAGGGGTGATCGATTCCTCCAGTCTGATTTATTACGTGAGCTTCATGGCTTTCTTTGTTTTCTTGACGGTGCGCGCGGTCGATTCGATGCGCTGGCGCCGGGCTTAGGCAAAAATCATAACAATCGTGACAACGGGCGCAGGCTCGGGAGGGAATTCATAAATGAAGTGGGACCGGGAAGAAATCGGAAAATTCTTGGGAAGCATCGGCGCGGCCATGCTGGTGGCCGGCTACCTGCGATATTCGATTCAGTCGGAACTCTTGCTGATGAGCAAGATCCTGCTGATCGCGGGCGGGGTGATCTGTGCTGGCCGCGATCGTGCTCGGATTCGGCGCCATCGCGGCGCTTTTTTTCGAAGCGCTCTTCCAAGCTGGGCACGAATACCTCCATTCTGACGATTGGCGTGATCGTGATTCTGGTGATCGCGAACGTGCTGGGCTACCAGCACCACAAGTTCTTCGATCTGACGACCGAAAAACTTTACACGCTGTCCGATCAGACGAAAAAGATCGTCGGCGGGTTGAAGAACGACATCACGGTGATGCGCTTCGCCAAAACGCCGGACCAGCATTTCGACGAACTCATGGCCGAATACCACAATCTCGAATCCCGCACATGCGCTCTCAGAACGTCGACCCGCAGGAAAAGCCGGAAGTGGCCAAGGAATACGGCGCGCAGCACATCGGCGACGTGATTGTGTCGGCGGGGGAGAAGAAGCAGACCATTCCGCCCAGCCCCGAGGCGCCGCTCAGCGAATCGGATGTCACCAGCGCCATCCTGAAAGTCACGCAGGGCAAGGTGAAGACCGTCTGCTTCGTGACCGGCCACGGCGAAAAGGGCCTCGGCGGATTCGCAAGCCAGCGGTTACAGCTCTGTCGACCAGGGACTCAAGAAAGAAGGCTACAACACCAAGTCGATTAACCTGGTTTCGCAGAACGAAGTTCCCTCGGATTGCGACGTTCTGGTGATTGCGGGGCCGACGCAGGCATTTTTCCCGCAGGAAACCGCCATGGTGAGCAAGTACATCGACGGCGGAGGAAAGGCGCTCATCGAAATCGATCCGCAGACCGATCCGAAGCTTGACGATATCCTTGCGGCCTGGAACGTGAATGAGGGCAAGAACATCGTCGTTGACGCGAGCGGGGTGGGTCGCATGTTCGGCACGGGCCCGGCGGTGCCGCTGGTGGTCGATTACGGCGACAGCCCGATTACGAAGAATCTGAAGGGCGGCATGACGTTCTTTCCTCTGGCTCGAACCGAGTCCATTGCCGACAAGAACAAAGCGGACGTGCAGGACGTTGAGCTGCTGAAAACGTCGCAGCAAAGTTTCACGATTCCCAATCTTCAGCAAAAAGAAGTCAAATTCGATCCGAAGACGGATACGGCTGGGCCGTTGTCACTGGCCGTCGCCGGTGACAAGAAGCAGGACGGCAAAGACGCCCGGCTCGTGGTGATCGGAGATTCTGACTTTGCTTCGAATCAGTGGGCGGGTCTGCAGCACAATGGCGACTTGTTCTTCAATACGGTCGACTGGCTCGCGCAAGACGAAAACCTGATTTCCATCCGTCCCAAGGAAGCCACCGATCGCCACCTCACGCTCACGGAAAGCCAGTCGGCCGGCCTGCGGTGGGTTGATTTGATCTTTGTTCCGGGACTCGTGATTTTCTCCGGCGTCTATATCTGGTGGAAGCGCCGGTAGCTCATACAGCGGACAAGCAAAAATGATCAAGAAATCCACATTCATCGTGCTGGTTTGCGCGGCCGTTCTGGGCGGCGCCTTTTATTTTCTCAACAAAAAGCATGAGAGGGATGTAAGCGCGCTTTTGGACTCGTCCAAGCCGGCGTTCACCTTCTCGTCGGCGGACGTCACGGGGATGACGGTGAGTCATCCGGCGAAACCGGACGTGCCGGCGGTCCGCATGGAGAAGAGCAACGGCAATTGGAAGATCGTCCAGCCCGTGGATACGGCGGCGGACTCATCCGTGGTCGACGGTTCGCTGAGCAGTCTGACGTTTGCCCGCAGCACGCAGACGGAGCCCGGCACGCCGGACCGCCTGAAAGCGTTCGGACTTGACCCGGCGAAGGTATCGGTTACCTTCCAATTGAAAAGCGGCCCGAAGCACACTCTCGCCATCGGCGAGAAAGTGTTCGACGGAGATTCCGTGTATGCCGTCGCCGACGGTTCCAACACCGTGCTGCTGCTGCCCGGGTTCGGTGCTTACCAGCGCCGATAAGACCCTTGATGACTGGCGCGACCATGCCGTGCTCCACATCACGAGCAACCAGGTGAAATCTTTCACGATCAAGAATGGGTCGAGCGAACTGGCCGCCACCAAGACGAAGGACCAGTGGAATTTCACCAAGCCTACGGTCGGGCGGGGAGACAAGGATTCCATCGATTCTCTGCTCAGCTCGGTTCAAAACGCGAAATTCACCAATGTGGCGAGTGAGACTCCGGACGACCTCGGGAAATACGGGTTGGCCAGCCCCGCAGTCACCTTCACCTCCACCGACGATACGGGCAAGCAGTCCACGGTCGTGATCGGGAAGAAAGACGGAACAGATTACGTCGCCCGCGATTTGTCCCGCCCCATGATCTTCCATGTGAATTCGGACTTCGATACGCAGGTCACAAAGAGTTTTGCTGACTTGCGCGACAAGAAAGTGATTCACGTCGATGCCGCCGACGTCACCCGCATCGAAATTCATAACGAGCACGGCGACATTGCGGTAAATAGCAAGGGCAATGACATGTGGGTGATCGAGTCGCCCGCCAATCTGAAAGGGAAAAACGCTCCGTCTTCGATGCTTTTCGACCCGCTAAACGCACTGAGCTCCGATAAGATCATCGACCACCCGCCTGCCGGCATCACCGCGAAGCTCGCGAAGCCCGCCATCGAAGTGACGCTGACCTACAAGGACAAAAAAACCGTCACGGTCCGCTTTTCAAAGCCCGAAGCAGACGTCGTCTACGGGCAGGTAAGCGGGGACCCGGCAATCTACACGCTCAAGAAGCCCGATTACGACCCGCTGAATTACGAGGCTTCCTCCCTTGCTCAGTGAGGGACGGAAGCCTCTCGATTAATATCGCGTTAATTGTCTCCGGAGTTAACCAAAAAATAGCTACTTGCGCTGCGGAAGTAAATTTGTGATAGTTCGCAATTATTCCAAGGATTTCCAATCGTGAAGAACAGCCCGTCGAAGAAGATCAGCCGCGTCAAGAAAGACCGGCGGCGTAAGCATAAGCATTGGCAAGTTACTGTCTATTATCATGACGGCGAGAAGTTTGCGCGTGTGTATATCGACCGCGATCGCGCCGAGCGCTTTGCCGACCGGCAGAAGAAATCGCCCGTCGTGAAGTCGACCCGGATCATGGAAGTCGACTAAGCACGCAACGATGTTTGTGGTGCAAATGCCGCAGCACTCCGCCTTCGCGCCAACTCTGGTCTAAGGGTTCACTTGGGCCGGGTCACTCGGCGGGGTCACTTGGCGTAACCCATCGCGGGAGGCGGCACGTAGTCCTCTCCGTACTTATTCTTGTGGGCCAGCGTGAAGTCGGGGTTATTGATGACCCGGATAGGCTCGAGACTTCGCGCAGAGGCGGAGATGGTGAGGGTGCGCCGCAGCGCCTGGAGGTCTTCCGCCAGGCTTCGTTCGTACCACACATTCATCTGGTAGCGCCCGTCGGACACTCGGGGAATGGTTACGTGACCCACTTTGTCTGACACCCCGAAATAGGGACTGTCCACGGCCACGATGACAGCGCTCATCTCCTCGTGGATATTGCAGAACAGGAAGCTTACACCCGCGCGATCGAACCGTACCGTCCTGCTCGAACCCGCCTCATAGAGTCCCAGATCGAATCTTTTCCCATTGAATAGAGAAAAGACGTTATGAAAGAACGGGTCTCTGTTGGGGAATTGCACCAGCGTGCCGGTTTGCACGACCAAAACGTGAGGCGCGAACGCCTTATCGCGCTGGATCAGTTGGGGAATCCGGGAGGGATCCGGCGAAGGCGCGGGACGGTCCAGTGGAGACAGCCATACTACTACCTCGGATTGGTCCCCGGGAGCGCCGCTTGCGGCCTTTTGATCGCCGGAGCGCTGCACGATTTCCACTTGCGCCGTTACCGCCCCGGCCTGTGCCCAAGTGAAGATTGGGCCGCCTAGCAGACCGATCGCCGCCGCCCACAAGCAGATCGCCAGAACGCGCTGATGGGCGAAGGATTTCACTAGAAGATGTATCCCAATGCTACATTAATATGCGTCGCGCTATAAGCATCGTCACCGGTCTCATAGGTCTTCAGATGGCGATACTCGACCGAGAACATCACGTCCGAACGCACTTGATAGATAAAGTTCACAAACGGGCTCAGATTTTTGGAAAGCGAAACTCCGTAGTAGGAATCGCTCGAGGGGAACCGCCGAAGCTCCGCCGCAAACGGGTTATCGTCTCCCAAAGCCCCATTGACCTCGAATTTGGGAACCGGTTTGAACTTTACCTGGACCCAGCCTCCCATGGAGTCCAGGCCTTGAATCGCCGCGGGGCTCAGGAGCGGCCCGGCGAGTAAAACGTCCTGGCCCACGCCCCCTCCCAGGCCACCGAGAGCGCGCCCTCTGTAAAACTGACCCGTGAAGCCGAAATACCTTCCGAGAGGCATGGTGAGATCAGTGGTTGCCGCCAATCCATCCACGTGCCGTCCAAATCCCCAGTACTGGCGGCCATAATAACCTCCGGTCCCAAGCGTCATATCTTGTCCGAAAACGCGTTCGCTCCAGGCCAGGCGCGCCGCGTAGGCTGGTTGGCCCGACTCCTCGCCCCACGAGGGATAGCGCTCATATTGGGAATAAGGCAGGTCGCCCGACAATGAATCGAGCATCCCGGCCTGCAGGAGCAGATTCGAGTCTTCTGAAAAATGAATGCGATGCTCGACGCGGACCTGAGGGGTCCACGCCCAGAGGTTGCCTGCATAAGACAGCGCAGGCAGCGCGAATGATGCAAGCGACGTGGGGGCCAAGGGCGAGAAAAACAAGAAGTCCTGGCCGGCAATAATGGATGTGTTGGCCCAGTCCATGCGGATCGTTCCCGTGCGTAAGCGCACGAGTCCAAGAACCGCGCCGTTTGGCGCGGTGGGGAATCCTCCCGCGAAGTCGAACTTGATTTCGGCGCTCGTGCGCGCGCCGGCCACATTGGGGCCAAAGACCTCAAGCCCGATTTGCGATTGTCGCAGCGTGCCGCCAAAAGCGCCGGCGGAATCGAGCGGATTGGGTTCCAGCGCAATCTCGGGGAAATCGGCGTTGTCCACCACGCCGCGATTTTCAAACATGTTCAGCAGCACGATGCCGGACAGGCGCAGACGGTACTTGGAGCCGCTTTCCACTTTTGTCTGATCCTGGTCGCTGAGCTTGGAATCGATGAGCTGCTGGTTGTCTTCTAGCTGCGAGACGCGTTCCTGAATGGATTGATTTTGGCTCGATGACGACGTCTCGGCATCGGAACCCGGGGTCGTGCCGGACGCTTGGCCGCGGGAGGGAAGCGTCAGATAGGGATCGGTGAGTCCGCTCGAGGCTCCTCTTGGGAGAACCATGGCCGTGGCGTCGGGGCTGGGCTTACCGCCCGGTTCTTTCGCGAGAATTTCGCTCAGCTGTGAGTTCAACGATTGCACCTGGCTTTGCAACTGGCGAACCGTCTCGGAAAGGACGCGAACTTCATTCTGCAGATCGACCGGGCTTGAATTCGAGGGCGTCTCCTGGGCCGTTTGCTGAGCCGGCACCATTCCCGCGCACAGAAAAAACATGCATGCGGCGATGCACACCTTGAAAACGAGCGTTTGTGACACCGCGCCCGGCGCGGATTCCTTGCGCGGACCTCCTTGCGAGCCCGTCCACGCTTCAGTCTCGATAAAAATATTCCTGATCGAGCGGGGCTTAGCGAACCTGGACATCGGCTTCCCTCACTTGTTCTAAGGGTTTTGCGGATAGCACCTCGCGAACCTTACCGACGAGAGACGCGATCGAAAATGGCTTTTGCAGGACTGGAGCTTTCAAGTCCGGCTGATGGGCGCCTTCGCCCGCGTATTCGGAATAGCCGGTCATAAAAAGCAACTTCATGTCCGGGTGCGCTTCTTTCATTCGCGAGGCCAGTTCCGAACCGCTCATTCGGGGCATCACCATGTCGGTCAACATGAGATGAATTCTGCCCGGGTGTTTTCCGGCGATTTCCAGGGCCTCCGGCCCGTCTTTCGCTTCCAGCACGGAATATCCGCTGATCTTCAGAAATTCGCGGGTCAGCTCGCGCACGCCGGATTCATCCTCCACCACCAGAATGGTCTCGCTACCGCGCGGGATGACGGCGGCTTTGGGCTCGCCGTCTTCCTTCGTCACTTTCTCCGCGACCTCTGGCAGGTAAATTTCGAAAGTCGTCCCTCTCCCCACGCTGCTTTCGACCCAGATAAATCCGCCACTCTGTTTGACGACGCCGTACACGGTGGCAAGGCCGAGTCCGGTGCCTTTTCCTACTTCCTTGGTTGTGAAAAACGGTTCGAATATGTGCGCCTTGGTTTCTTCATCCATGCCATGTCCTGTATCGGAGACGGACAGCAGGGCGTAACAGCCGGATGTCATTGGCGGGCGCTTCGAGGCTTCCACTTCGTTAAGCTCGGTGTTCATTGTGCGCACGGTGATTTTTCCGCCGTTGGGCATCGCGTCGCGTGAATTGACCACCAGGTTCAAGATGACCTGTTCAATTTGACCAGGATCGGCTTTCACCCGCGACAGCTTCTGCGCCGGATAGAATGAGTATTCGATATGCTCCCCGATGAGGCGGGGCAGCATCTTGCCCATGTCGGCTACGATGGCGTTCAAATCCAGAACTCTTGGCTGCAACACCTGCATCCGGCTGAAGGCCAGCAACTGGCGCGTCATGGAAACGGCGCGTCCGGCGGCGTTCTGGATTTGCTCGAGGCTGTGGCGGTTCGAATCAGCGACCCCGATGCGCTCGAGCAGCAGATCGCCGTGCCCGCGAATAATTGTGAGCAGATTATTGAAGTCGTGTGCCACGCCCCCGGCGAGTCTTCCCACCGCTTCCATCTTGTGCGCCTGGCGAAGCCGTTCTTCCATCTGCTTCTGCTCCGCTTGAGTTTTCTGGAGACTGGCGCGCATCCGGCTGAACGCCGCGGTCACTTCCGCTACTTCGTCGCCAGCTCCATCCGCCAGCGGGTAGTTGAAATCGCCCCGCCCTAATGCGCGGACTCCTTCAACGAGATTCGCCAAGGGCCTTGTAAAGGTGTGCGAGATCAGAAACACCAGCGCGCTGCCGGCTACGATACTCAGCAAGCCAAGGCCAAGCAGAACCCGGTTCAGTTGCGCGAGAAATAACGTTGCTTTGTCGAGGGACTTCAGCACGCTCAGGGAGACAGGAACGCCGCCTTTCGACAAGCGCACCGTACTATCCAGGTAACGCTCGCTGCCCAGCCGGACCTCCCGGGGGCCCAGCGTGTCTGAAGAACTTGCTGCCATCGTGGCGGCGAGTTCGGCTTGCTCATCGCGCGTGAGAGTACTGGCAACCAGCCGATTTCCCGAGTAGAAAGCCACCTCACTTGCCGCGATGTTACCGAGATCCCGCGCGGCGCTTTCGTTTATTTCATGGCCGACCACCAGAAAACCGATTGTGGAGTTCGCGGACTGGGCGCCGAAATAGATCGGCTGAATCCAAACCTCATACAGGTGGCCGTCTCCGAACCACCAGTCCTTCGGTTCCTGCCTGGCAAGGGAGTCGCGGAGAAACTGCTGAACCATCGTTCGTTCCAGGCCTGTGCCATTTGGCTGTACGCCAAGCACTTTGCCCGAGCGGCCGGCCATCACGAGCAAGTCACTCCCGCTCTGGCGCCATACCTCGGCCGAGCCGTCTTGAATCGTCGGTTCGTCGCCGGTGGTCATGAGCGCGCGGACGTTCGGCAGGTTGGCAAGCAGCTCGGCGGAGCGCGTCAGCGTTTCCTGGCGTTGGCGCTCAAAGCTTCGGTAGGTACCGACCGAGTTCCGCAGATCCTGCTGAATCCCGGCTCGCACCTGCTTCTGGACGCTGTAGCTGACGATGAGGAGTGTAGCGGTGGTTAGCCCCGCCGAAATAGCGAGAAGGGAGAGCAGAAATTTTGTTCGCAACCGGATCGGTCCCACGCGGAAACCAGCCTTTGGAGATTCGTCCGCGGAAGGCACACCCTGCCATCTGAGAAGTACGGACGCCCCCACCTGAATCGAATGTAGCACCCCCGGATTTGGGGTCCGGCGGGACTGCGGAAAGATGTGTCGAAAGGCATATTACGGGTCAGTACCACCGTAGGCCTCGCGGCTGCGAGACGGCCGCGCTTTACCACACCCGGAATTCCCGGCGAACCTGATATGATCCTTGCCTCCAGAGGGATCGCCACAGTTCTGGATGAGGGGGTGAATCATGGACCAATCGCCCCACCCGGGTCCCCGCCCGGCCCCCGGAAATTCCCGCCTCGGCAATTCCGAGCCCTCCCAGGCTGCAGAAGCGGCTTCGCCGGAAAATCTAACGGAGTCCTCCCTTGAGACGAGGGTGGCCCCGGCACCGCCGCCGGTAAGTTTGAACTTAAATTCCGCGGCGCTGTCAGTGCTGAGCCGCCGCTACGACATTCTCTCCGAAGCGGGCCGCGGCGCCATGGGCCAGGTCTACAAGGCGCGCGATCGCGAAACGGGCGAGACAGTCGCGCTGAAGCTCCTAAAACCGGACATCGCCTCCGATCCGGCAATGATCGAGCGGTTCAAGAGTGAATTGCTTTTTGCCCGGCGGATCACTCACAAGAATGTCTGCCGCGTGTATGAATTCAACCGCGTCGATGGAATTGCGTTCACCTCGATGGAGTTTGTGGAAGGGGAGAGCCTGCGTTCGGTACTCAAGCGTTTCGGCAGCCTCACCTCCCGCAAGGGAATCGATGTGGCCCTGCAAATGTGCTCCGGTTTGAAGGAGGCTCATGCCCAGGGGATTGTCCACCGGGACTTGAAGCCCGAGAACGTGATGATCGACTCGCAGGGCAACGTAAAAGTGATGGACTTTGGTATTGCGCGTTCCATGCAGGCATTGACGCTCCTCACCGGAACGATGGTGGGTACGCCCGCCTATATGGCGCCCGAGCAAGCGGCGGGAAAGGCCGTCGATTACCGCGCGGATATCTATGCCCTTGGTTTGATGCTCTACGAAATGTTCACCGGCGCGCCGCCATTTCAGGCGGACAACGCCGTGGCACTCGCTCTGAAGCACATGCAGGAAGCGCCCCGGTCGCCGCGAGAGATGGATCCCGCTATTTCAGAACCGATGGAGCGCGCCATTTTGAAATGCCTCGCCAAAGAACCCGAAAAGCGCTTCCAGTCCGTCGCGGAACTCGAGGATGAGCTGCGTTCTCAGGCGCCGGCATCTGCCGGAGATCGTTCGACAACTGCCTTCGCGACGCGCTCCGCCAATATCTCTGAGGGAGTTCCGTTCGCCGCGAAGACAGCCGCGGATGCGGCCGCTGCGCCCAAGGCGAGCCATGCCATCGTCGTAGCTGCGGTGGTTGTTGTGGGGATCGTGGCGCTGGGCGCCGGGATATTCTGGCGCGAACGGATCAAGCAAAAGCGATCCTTCGTGGAAAACGCCGTTCAGGTGAACAGAGCCTCTCCGGCGGCACTGGCTTTGCCGCCCGCTACCGCTGCGCTGAGCCCCGCTCCGTCGCCCGCAGCAACCGACGCCGCCAAGGCGGGACAGCCCGTAACTCCCAAGCCCAAGAAACTGGCCCCATCGCCCCTGGTTGAAGCCCGCGTGCCGGCTCACTCCGCGCAAGACAGTTCACCGGTTCCTGCTCAGGCCGCGAGCGCGTCATCCTCATTGACGGAGTCCGCCAGCGCTCCGGCATCTGCGGCAGCTTCCGCACCCGGGACACAGACGGCTCCAAATACCGCTAACGAGCTTGCGGGAAGAGGACGCGGAGGCTACGTCTTTGTCAGCCGTTTTCCTCGCGAGGTGGGCGCCCAGAACGCGGCGAGGAGAGTCGAAGAGATGGGGCTGTCCGTAACGATAATTCCCAAGCACAACGCTTTAACCGGCGAGGACTTCTTCGCGGTTCTCAGTGGCCCTTACAAAGCCGCCAAGATTGATGGCATCGTAGAGCAGCTCAAGGCGAAGGGATTCGCGCAGGCGAGGCGGAATAATCCAGCCGCCGGGGCAGCGAACGCCGCGGCGCGCCCAAGCGCCGCGCCAGCCCCCTAAACCCCTCGGCTCTCGCGAACGAGTTATAACCCGCCTGAATACCCGCCTTCTGCATCTTCTAAAGAAGAATCCAGGCTGGACGATACACACTAGGAATACGTCTGGCGGAAATTCTCTCGCGAGTTAGCCAGCCGACTCATTTAAAAGGTGGCGCACTCCGCGCCGTCCCATCGTTCAGTTTCAAAAGTGAGAGGAATGTCCACCAACGACAACGACATCGTCAGCGACTTCCTGGCCGAGAGTTATGAAAACCTCGACCGGCTTGACCGGGATTTAGTAAGCCTGGAAAAGGATCCTCGGAATCGCGAATCATTGGCGGGGGTCTTCCGCACCATCCACACGATCAAAGGCACTTGCGGGTTCCTGGGATTCGGCAAGCTCGAAAAGGTGGCGCACTCCGGCGAGAATCTTCTGAGCCTTCTGCGCGATGGCCGGTTGATTCTCACCCCGGAAATAACCACCGTGCTTCTGGGCATGGTCGATGCGATCCGGCAAATTCTTTCGGAAATTAAGACCTCCGGACAGGAAGGGAACGCTGATTATTCGGATTTGCTGGAACGGCTCAAGAGGCTGCAGACACCGGGCGCGCGGCCGGATGGCCAAAGTGTTCCCAAGAGTGTAGTAGCAGTTCCTGTTGTCGAGGCCAAGCCTCCTCAGACGCCGATGCCGGAAGCTGTCGTTCCGCCTCCTGCAAAACCCGAAGCGCCGGCCGGACCGAGCGGGGTGGCGGCAGCCGAGACGATTCGCGTAGGCGTGAACCTGCTCGACAACCTGATGACCCTTGTCGGCGAACTCGTGCTGGCGCGCAATCAGCTGCTTCAATACTCGAACTCTTCCGAAAACGCCAGCCTCCAGACAATTTCGCAGCGATTGAATCTCATCGCCACCGAGCTGCAGGGCGAAGTAATGAAAACGCGGATGCAGCCCATCGGCAATATCTGGAGCCAGTTTCCGCGCACGGTGCGCGATGTGGCGCTGGGATGCGGCAAGGAAGTAACCATCGAGATGGAAGGAAAGGAGACCGAGCTGGACAAAACCATCATCGAAGCGATCAAAGATCCGCTCACGCATCTCGTGCGCAACGCGGTCGACCATGGGATCGAGCTTCCCGAAGTGCGCGTGAAGGCCGGAAAACAGCGATCCGGGCGCCTGGTGCTGCGCGCCTTCCACGAGGGCGGCCAGGTCAATATCGAAATTCGCGACGACGGCGGCGGATTGAATCGCGACCGCATCCGCCAGAAGGCCGTTGAACGCGGCGTTGTCACCGTGGAACAAGCCGCGCGCTTCAGCGAGCGCGACATCTATAACCTGATCATGTTGCCGGGCTTCTCCACCGCCGAGAAGGTCACCAACGTTTCCGGCCGGGGCGTGGGCATGGATGTGGTTAAGACGAACGTCGAAAAGATTGGCGGCACCGTCGACGTGCAGTCGGTGGCAGGCCAGGGCACCACCGTTCGCGTAAAAATTCCGCTCACGCTGGCGATCATCCCGGCGCTCGTTATTACTTGCGCGGGCGATCGCTATGCGATTCCGCAGGTAAGCCTTCTGGAGTTGGTGCGCCTCGAGGCCGAGCAGGCCACGAAAATCGAGCTCGTGCATGGCGCGCCGGTTTACCGGCTGAGGGAAAGGCTTCTGCCGCTCGCCTACTTGCGGCGCGAGCTGAATCTGGAGCCTAAAAACAGCAAAGAAAAGGCTGCTGACGCGATCAATATCGTGGTTTTGCAGGCGGATGGGCGCCCGTTCGGGCTGGTGGTCGACGAGATCAACGACACCGAAGAAATTGTCGTCAAACCCCTGAGCAAGCAGCTCAAGGCCGTCAAGACGTTCGCCGGGGCCAGCATCATGGGCGACGGCAAAGTGGCGCTGATTCTCGACGTGATGGGAGTGGCGCAGCGAGCCGGTGTCGTGGGCGAGGCGCACGAACGCGCGACGGGGAGGACGCCGCTGAAGCGCTCGTCCAAGCCGTCGAGAAAAGTTCCTTTCTCCTGTTTAACGGTCCCGATGAAGCGCGCATGGCTGTGCCTCTCGATACCCTGGCGAGGCTCGAAGAATTTCCAGCGTCGCAAGTGGAACGGTCGGGCACCCGGTGGGTGACGCAATACCGCGGCCAGATCCTTCCGCTCGTGAATTTGGCGTTTGCCCTGGAGGAGAGGCGCAGCCGGCGGCGGCACAAAAAGCTGTTTGCCGAGGGAGGGGAAAATCTCCGCTTGCAGGTCCTGGTCTGCAATTACAAGGGGCAACGCGTGGGCGTGGTGGTGGAGACGGATCGTCGATATCGTGGATGACGCTGCCGAAGTACGTTATCCGCCAAGCCGCACGGGTGTGCTGTATTCGGCGGTGGTCCAGGGGCAAGTCACAGAGCTGATCGACATTCCCACGGTGCTGGAAGCCGCTGGCATCGAGACGCTGCTGCAGCGACGAGCGGCAAGCGGAGGTTATTCAGTAACCATGGCCCCCAAACGGCAGTTTTGCACTTTTTTTCTCGACAATTTGCTGTTCGGCGTGGAGCTGACGCACGTGCAGGAAGTAATCCGCTATCTGGAGATGACGCGAGTTCCGCTCGCCCCGGGTATCGTGAGCGGCCTGATCAACCTGCGCGGCCAGATCGTTACCGCGATTGATTTGCGCAAGCGTCTGGATATTGCGCCACGCGCCGCCGGGGTGCTGCCCATGAACGTCGTGGTGCGCAGCGAAGATGGAGCCGTCAGCCTGCTCGTCGATCAGATTGGAGACGTCGTGGAAGTGGACGAGGATAGCTTTGAGCCCCCGCCGGAAACACTTCGCGGCATGGTCCGCACCGTGATACTCGGTGTTCACAAGCTGAACGACCGCCTGATGCACGTTCTCGACACCGAAAAAGTCTGCCAGACCGTGGAGGTGGCCGAGGTCGTGGGAATCAAGGCGTAGCGGTTCTGGTTTGCCGCGAAGTCCGAGCGCCATTCGTCACGAGTACCGCAAGGACTAAAGAAGTATCTTGTTCGCCCGATTAGCCATGTGTCGGCTCGAAAAAAAACTTTCAATTCCGCAAGTAGATATCGCCCGTACTGGACTTCTAACGGAGGGGCTCGATGAACCGACTGGGCAATTTTACGATCGGTAAAAAGCTGGGCCTTGGCTTCGGCATCGTTCTGATGCTGACCACCGTCCTGGGAGTTTTTTCCGTCTTCGAACTGTCCAAGCTAAATAACAATACTGTCGAAATTGCCGCTAACAGACTGCCCAACGTAGAGATCATGGGAAAGCTGGGTGTAGATACCTCCGCGTTTCGACGCTACGAGCTGATCTATCTGCTGGCGAACGACGGGAAGATGAAACAGGCAAACGAAGGCCTGATGAGCGGCGCCCTCGCACTGATCGACAAAGACGCGAAAGCCTACGAGCCTCGCATCTCCTCGGACGACGAGCGCCGCAGCTACGCCGATTTTCGAAGCACGTGGGACAAATACCTCGCCAATCACGCACAGGTCATGGAACTGGCGCGAGGCAACAAAGGCGAAGCGGCCCGGCAACTAGCGCTGAGCGACGGGAGGGATGCCCTGCTTTCGGCCATGAGCAAGCTCAACGACAACCTCGATCTCAACGACAAGGGCGCATCCGGCGCGGCGAAAACCGCCGCTGCGGCCTACGTGTCAAATCGCTATTGGACGATCGGTTTCCTCGTCGGCGCCGTTGGCCTGAGCTTCTTGGTGGCGGTTGCGCTCGCGCGCTCGATTACGGCCGCCACAAGCAGAATGCTCGTGATGATTCAGGAAGTCGCCGCCAATAATTTGGGAATCGCCGACATGGAAATCACCTCGGGCGACGAATTAGGACAGGCCGGCGTGGCGCTGAACAAGATGAAAAACAACCTTCGCGAGATCATCGAATCCATCGCCGGCACCGCTCAGAACGTTGCCAGCGCCAGCGAAGAGCTCTCCGCGACAAGCCAGCAGATCAGCGCCAATTCCGAGGAAACGTCCGCGCAAGCCGGGGTGGTTTCCAACGCCACGCAACAGGTGAGCCAGAACCTTCAGACGGTGGCCACCGGTGCGGAAGAAATGGGCGCGAGCATCAAGGAAATCGCCAAGAATGCGACGGAAGCTGCGCGAGTGGCCACCTCTGCCGTGCACGTGGCCGAAAACACGAACGCGACCGTATCAAAACTTGGCGAATCGAGCGCGGAAATTGGCCAGGTGATCAAAGTAATCACGTCAATCGCCCAGCAGACCAACCTTCTGGCTCTCAATGCAACCATCGAAGCGGCGCGCGCCGGAGAGGCGGGAAAAGGCTTCGCGGTAGTCGCAAACGAAGTGAAAGAACTTGCCAAGGAGACCGCCAAGGCCACCGAGGACATCAGCCGCAGAATCGCAGCCATTCAAACCGATACCAGAGCCTCCGTCGAGGCCATCGGAACGATCACCACGGTGATCAAGCAGATCAACGATATCTCCAATACCATTGCCACAGCCGTCGAGGAACAGAACGCCACCACCAACGAAATGGCGCGCAACGTCAGCGATGCCGCGCACGGCAGCGGCGAGATTACGTCCAATATCGCGGGCGTCGCCCAAGCGGCCGAGAGCACCTCGCGCGGGGCCGGCGACACTCAAAAGGCCGCCCACCAGCTTGTGGAAACTTCGGCGCAACTGCGCCGGCTGGTCGAACAGTTCAATACCGATTCGGCTAAATCCGGCGACGTCTGGAACAAGGGCGACAATCGTAACAATCGACGCGCCGAGACCATACTTGCCCATGCCTCGGTCTAGGAGGTTGCTCTGAAACCCTCGGTTTTTAGCGGGGCGGAGGCTGAGAGTCCGTGTGCAACGCCGTTTTTTCGCCAGGGCATGGCTTTAAGCCATGCCGCAAACCGCCCAAGAATCAGTGCGGTTTTTAACCGCTGAGGGACAAGCGGACGGCCTTTCCGCTGTCGAAGCAGCCGGAGCAATGGGGATTCACGCATGCCGCCTCTTCGCATTCTCGTAATTGACGATTCCGTTGTAATTCGCAAGGTGCTCTCGCAAACCTTGGCCTCCGACCCGCAGCTTGAAGTAGTCGCTGCGGCGGGCGACGGACGCATTGGCCTGGCGAAAATCGCCCAGTTACACCCCGATCTGATCACGCTCGATGTAGAAATGCCCGTCATGGACGGTCTCGAAACCCTTGCGGAAGTCCGGAAGTTGTACCCGCGCCTTCCGGTCATCATGTTCAGCACGCTTACCGAGCGCGGCGCGACCGCAACCCTCGACGCTCTTTCTCTCGGCGCCTCCGACTACGTCACCAAACCGAGCAATGCCGGCAGCATGTTAGTCGCGACCGAACGCATCAAGGCCGACCTCATCCCCAAAATCAAGGCGCTCTGTAGCCGCCTGTTGCCGTCACCAGCAGGGGCGCCCGCGCCTCGCGCCCCTATCGCTCCCACTCTGCCCCTGCCGGTAAAGCGGCCGCAGCCCTCCGGCAGACCCCGGCCGATCGAGATTGTGGCGATCGGCACTTCCACCGGCGGTCCGAACGCCCTGGCGGAGGTCTTGCCCAACATACCCAAGGACTTCCCGGTCCCGATCGTCACGGTTCAGCACATGCCTCCGCTCTTCACCAAGATGCTGGCGGACCGCCTGGCCGCTCGATCCCGCATTCCCATAGACGAGGGAGTTGCCGATGCGGTTCTCTCTCCCGGGCACGCGTGGATCGCCCCCGGCAACTTCCACATGACCGTGAGGCGCGCCGGAATGAGCTGGTGCCTGGGTCTGAATCAGGACCCTCCAGAAAATTCGTGCCGCCCCGCCGTGGATGTCCTGTTTCGCTCGGTTGCCTCCGTCTATGGGGCGAGTGCGTTGGGTGTGGTAATGACGGGCATGGGTTCGGACGGCGTCATCGGCTCGAGGAAAATACTGGAAGCGGGCGGCCATGTAATTATCCAGGACGAACCCTCTTCAGTCGTCTGGGGAATGCCGGGGCTTGTGCACTCCTCGGGATATGACGAGGCCATGTTTCCCCTAAACCAACTGGCGGGGGAGATCACGCGTCGCGTCATGGAAAGCCGGTCGTCGCGAGCCGCGCAGAGCCCCTCGAATTATGCGGTTTCCCATGATTCGACTCACAAGCTGCCTGTGAACAATCGATAGCTTCAGGCGATGGCCAAGCGCGCCGTTGCATTTGTTGGTTGCAGTCCTTCGCTTCGCAGGAACTACAGCAACCTCACCTTTGAAGTACCATCTTCCGTGCATTTTGATGAGTTACAAATAAAGCCTAAACTTCTTGCGTTGTCCGGGGTTTGACTCACGTAGAAGTTATGATGGGACGCCCGGTTGCGATGGATAAAGAAGGCTTTAAGAGGTCCAGGGAAATGGCGTCGCTGAAAATTCTCGTGGCCGATGATCATGATTTGGTTCGCAGGGGCGTGAAGACTTTGCTTGAGATGCATCCCGGCTGGCAGGTCTGTGGCGAGGCTCGCAACGGCGAGGAAGCCGTTTTTAAATGCCAGCAACTGAAGCCTCATATCGCCATCCTCGACTTCAACATGCCGGAACTGAATGGTTTGGAAGCTGCAAAGCGCATTTTGAAGCTCACTCCACCGATTGAAACGCTTATTTTGTCGGTCGATCACTCCAACCAGCTTATTCGGGATCTTTTAAATGCCGGCGTTCGCGGCTACATCTTGAAGAGTGATTCCGATCGCGACCTCGTTGCGGCGGTTGAGGCGCTGGAGAATCACCGCCCGTTTTTCGCGATCTGTGCCACCGAGCTGATGTTGAATGCCAAGCGAGGGCACGCGGAGTTCTCCAGTTCCGCGGGCAACTGGGAAGAGCCTCTCACCTCCCGCGAGCTGGAGCTGTTGCAACTGATCGCGGAAGGGAAGAATAGCCGCGAGGCAGCGTCTGTGCTGGGTATCAGCACCAAGACCGCCGACACGCATCGCGCGAATCTGATGCGCAAGCTCCAGATCCACTCCGTGACGGACCTCGTGCGCTATGCGCTGAGGAACCACATCGTAGCGCCCTAGCGCTTAGGTCCGCCGCAAATCGGCTAAACAGCGACCCTATGGCTACTGTTCGAGGTGCTATTTCCCTAGAATCAAATTCGCAATCGTCTGGAGCTGCATATTGGAAGTTCCCTCGTAAATTTGGCCAATCTTCGAGTCGCGCCAGTATTTTTCCACCGGGTAGTCCTTGGTGAACCCATACCCTCCCAAAACCTCGATGCCTTCGATGACACACGTTCGGCGACTTGCGAAGAGAGGTATTTCGCCATCGCCGCCTCTTTAACGAACGCCGCACCGGCATCTTTCAGGCGCGCGGCGTTATACGTCATATTTCGAGCCATTTCCACATCGACGGCCATCTCCGCCAATTGAAACCGGATTGCCTGGAAGTCGCTGATGGGCTTTCCGAACTGCTTGCGCTCCTGCGCGTAGGAAATGGCCTGTTCGAAGGCCCCTCGTGCGAGGCCGCACATTTGCGCGCCGATCCCGATTCGCCCTTCATTCAAGCGTTTCAATGGCAATCTTGTAGCCCTTTCCGGGATCGCCCAGCACGTTCTGGCGCGAGAACTTGCAATCCTCGAGCAACAGCTCGCACGTGGACGACGCGCGGATCCCCAACTTGTCTTCCTTCCGACCGACCTGGAACCCGGACGCGTCTGATTCGATCAGGAACGCCGTGATGCCGCGGTAGCCGGCCTCGGGAGTTCCATTTGCAAATAAGAGGAACAAGCCCGCTTCCTTCGCATTGGTGATCCACAATTTCCGCCCGTTCAGAATGAAGTCGATCATTGTGACTTTCTGCCCGTGTGGCCATCGCGAAAGCGTCGCTGCCCGAGCCTGCCTCCGAAAGGGCGTAAGCTCCCACGGTATCGGCTGCAAGCCGCGGAGGGTGAGCTTTTTCTGCTCTTCGTTTCCCCAGCGCAGAATCGCGTTCGTTACCAGCGTGTTCTGCACATCCACGATCACCCCGGCCGAAGGATCCACCGCCGAGAGCTCTTCAATCGCCAGGATCGTCTGGAAGAACGTTCCGCCCGATCCGCCATATTCTTCGGGAACGGCAATGGACATCAGCCCCAAGCCGGAAAAATTCGTCGATCAGATTCGCGGCGGAATTCCGCTTTTTCGTCCATCTCGCGCACGTGCGGCTTGATGTTTTTGCTGGGCGAAGGAGCGCACGCTGTCCCGGAACATCTGCTCCTCTTCGGAAAGCATGGTCAGGGCCGGAGTCGGACTGGTCGTTGATGCAACGTAATCAGGCATGATGCTGTTTCTCCCTGGTGATGCGCGCGCCACAACTTACAACTTGCGGTAGGATATCCCTTTTCAATCGTCCGGCAAGGGGACTTCCCAGCAGCCCGAACAGAACCGGAGATCGCGCATCCGTCGAAAATGGCGTCTTTGGTTGCGGCGAACGCGAAATGTAGTATATCTGCCGTCGCGTAGAGCGATATTTCGAGGCAACTGTGGAGGTCCGGCGCCATGCGACTCAGAATATTTCGATCGCCTGTTTGTTGGTTTCTTCGCATTCGGGATGGCAACCGCCCGCAAAAGCCTCGCCGGCAGACAAGATCGACTCCCGCAGACCAGACATGGGTGGCAACCTGGGGCACGAGCCCCGAACCCACTTCTCTATGGGTCCTCACGCGGTAAATCCAGTTTTCACCGACCAGACCCTGCGGCTGATCGTGCGCGCAAGCATCGGTGGCAGTCAAGATGCGCATCCGTATTTCCAATGCATTCGGACGCGGACGCACTCGTGGTCGGGATCGCGCACATGGCTTTGCGCTCGAGATGGCGCGAAAATCGTTGAAGGAACCGACCGGGCACTCACGTTTGCAGGCGCTGCCTCACGCAGGATCGCCTCCTGGCGCGCTTATCGTCAGCGATCGCGTCAACTTGACGTGGCCAGGAACTATCCGATATCGCGGTGACCATTTATTTGCCCGGTACTACGGGGCAGGCGACGTGGCACGTGGGGGCTAAGCGCCACGAATTACGTCTCGCCGCCCGGAGATTTCACCGGGAGTGCGGATATGCCCGTCGATCGCGGAAGCGCGAATCCTGGTACTACCTGGTCGACGTGGAGGTGGCGGCTCCGAAACAAACGCTTGCACTCGTAACTTTCGGCGATTCGATTACAGAAGGAGCCCGGTCGACTCCGAATGCCAATCACCGCTGGCCGGATTTTCTCGGCTGCCCGGCTAGTCGCGAGTCACATCAAGCTTGGCCGTCGTGAATCGAGGGGATCGGCGGCAATCGCTTGCTGCACGAACTCGCCAGCCAGAATGCCTTGGCACGGTTCGATCGCGACGTCTTAGCGCAGCCGGCGTTGGCTACGTCACCGTGATGCTGGGCATCAACGACATCGGCTATTCTGTGAGGAATTTCCCGGACGAACCCGTGACGGCCGAGGAACTCATCGCCGCCCACTGCAGACTCATCACCCGCGCCCACTCGCGGGGCCTCAAAATCTTCGGTTGTACTCTGACTCCATTCGAGGACGCGCCCTACTTCACTCCGGAAGGTGAGACGAAACGCGAGGCGGTCAATAATTTCATTCGCAGCAGCGGCGCCTACGACGGCGTGATTGATTTTGACGCGGCCGTGCGCGATCCCGCTCATCCGAACAAGTTGTCTGCCCGCGAACGATAGCGGCGACCACCTCCATCCCAACGACTCCGGATATCAGGCGATGGCCAATGCAATCGATCTCTCGTTATTAAGAAGAATCGATAGCATCGCCAATCATGCTCGGCGGCCTCGTGTGGGGAGCGCACATGATGCACGTGCCATCCGATCGGATCGCTGTCGCCAGTAGTGCTCATAGACATCGGGATTTTAACGGGAGTGAAAATACGCGGCAGAGAGCTCCTTCGTAATTGCTTGCTTTTGGCTCAGTCGCCATAAATTTTCGTTGTTCTCCGTCTGTTGTGCCGCGTACGTCATTCCGTAGGTCATGGTAAGCGTCGCTGCCAAGGCTGTTCATGAAAATCATAAAGCCGACCATTGCCCCGCTAGCGTCCGGTTTGAGTCGAGCCGCTCGGCCTTCAGCGCATGGACGTAAAAACGTAGCGGTGAGGATCTCCCGGGCGGCGGAGCGGCGCCGCCATATCCGGGCGCGCCGAAATCCGTGCGCGTCTGCATCGCGCCTGGCGGTAGATTGGATCCGTTGCCGCTTCCTGCTTCAGCTCTTTGGCGGAGCCGGGATATTGATCACGACCCAGTGCCACCATCCTGATCCGGTCGGTGCATCCGGGTCATACATGGTGACGACAAAGCTCTTGGTCCCTTCTGGCGCGCCCTCCCACGCCAAGTGCGGTGAGCGGTTGCCGCCGCTGTATCCCATGCCATTAAAAACATGGGCTTCTGGGAGACGTTCGCCCTCCTTGAGATCGTTGCTCCAGAGCCGAAAAGCCATGTGGATCTCCCTCGTGAAATCGAGTTTGCGGAAAAAGTGTCCAGCGAGTGCGCAGGCCAATATGTAAGCCGTTTTAGCACTGGCTCTCGCTCCCCGTCATGCATCGCGGTGTTGCTCGAAAGCATGTTAACACCTGTATTCTAAAGCCATAGCACCACTGGGCCTGCGCTCAGGAGCACACCCACGACGGACCGCGGAGGATCCTTGTTCAGAAGTGTGCGAGAATAGTTTGCGCGCAACCCCAGGGAATTCGCAGAGCGTTTAGTCGCTGGGCTTTTAAACCGAATTCAACTGGATAGGAGAGATTGGTAATGCTGCGAAGTCGGTGGCTTCGTTTGGGGATGATTGTATGCGCATTGCCGCTGCTCGTGAGCTCTGGGGGATGCCGCACGGACGCACAAGATCCGCAGGCAGCGGCGAAGCCGCCGAAAGTAGAGGTCGCCCCCGTCGTGCGGCGGGATGTCTCCCTGACCAGCGAGTGGATTGCCACCATGGACGGCTATGTCAACGCCCAGATTCAGTCCCACGTTTCCGGCTACCTTGATCCGCCAGGACTATCGCGAAGGGTCGTTTGTTCGCAAGGGCGAGGTGCTGTTTGAGATCGATCCGCGCCCATTCCAGGCGGCGCTTGACCAGAGCCAGGCACAATGGCGCAGGACGAGGCGCAGGTGATTCAGGCGCAGGCGCAGCTTGCCAAGACGACGCAGGATGTGGCGCGCGACACTCCCCTCGCCGAGGCCAAGGCCATAGCGCAAAGCCAGTTGGACGACGATCTGCAGGCCAAGGCGGGCGCGGCAGCTGCGGTGGCCGCGGCACAGGCCGCAGTGGCGGCAGCCCAGGCGGCGGTGGAACAGGCTAAATTGAATCTTTCATTCACCAAAATCATTTCGATGGTGGATGGCGTCGCCGGCATCGCCCAAGCGCAGATCGGCGATCTGGTGGCTACGACCACGGTTTTCACCTCGGTATCGCAGGTCGATCCGATCAAGGTTTATTTCCCATCAGCGAACAGGATTACCTTGCGCGCGCAGAAGATTCGGTCCGCTCGGTCTGGGCGATCAGGCGCCCCCTCTCGACGGGTGTGCCGCTGACGCTGGTCCTCGCCAATGGCAGCATTTATCCCCACCCGGGCAAGGTGTTGTGGACCGACCGCCAGGTGGATCCGAGCACCGGCACGATTCGAGTGGCGGCGGCGTTTCCCAACCCCGGCAACATTCTGCGGCCCGGCGAATACGGCAGAGTGCGGGCGGTGACGGAGACGCGCCGCGACGCGCTTGCTGGTGCCCCAAGCCGCCGTCACGGAACTGCAAGGCACTTTCCAGGTGGCGGTGGTGGGTAGCGACAATAAGGTGAGAATTCAGAACGTTCAGGTGGGCTCTCAAGTGGGTGCGGACTGGGTCGTCACGCAAGGGATCTCCGCGGGCGACCGGGTGGTGGTGGGGGGCATGCAATATGCCCGCCAGGGCGCTACCGTGAATCCCGAATCGGTGGCCTCAGTACCTACGAGCCGCGCTAACCCATGGCTGAGTTTTTCGTCGGCCGTCCCATCGTCGCCATCGTCATTGCCATCATCACCATGCTCGCCGGCCTGGTGGTGATGCGCGGACTGCCCGAGGCGCAATTTCCCGACATCGTTCCGCCCCAGATCATCGTCTCCACCACCTATCCCGGCGCGGACGCGCAGACCGTGGAGCAGTCCGTTGCAACGCCCATCGAGCAGCAGATGAACGGCGTCGACAACATGCTCTACATGCAGTCGACCAACGGCAACGACAACACCATGTCGCTGACCGTGACCTTCGACGTCGATACCGACGTCAACACGGATGAGGTCAACGTGCAGAACCGCGTGGCGCAGGCCGCGCCCAATCTGCCGCCCGACGTCAACCAGTTCGGCACCACCATTCGCAAGTCCACCGGGCTGCCGCTGCTCGCATTCGGATCTGTACTCGCCCAATCGCACGCACGACTCTCTGTTCCTTGCGAACTACGCGAACATCAATATCATCGACCAGTTGCTGCGCGTGCCCGGCGCCGGCCAGGTGCTTCTGTTCGGCGCCACGGATTACTCCATGCGCGTCTGGATTAGGCCGCAGGTTCTCGCCAAGCTCGGGCTGACCGTCGCCGATCTGGTGGGCGCGCTGAATCAGCAGAACACCGTCAATCCCGCCGGCCAACTCTCCGGCAACCCAGCGCCGCCCGGAACGCAGATGACCTACATCGTCCGCACGCAGGGGCGGCTGGTAACCGCCGAGCAGTTTGGCCAGATCGTGGTGCGCGCCAATCCCGATGGCTCGGTGGTGCGCCTCCAGGATGTCGCCCGCATCGAACTGGGCGCGCTCAGCTACAACGAGGTTTCGCGCTTCAATGGCCAGCCGGCTGCATCGTTGCTGTCTTTCTGACTCCCGGCGCCAATGCGGTGGCCGTGGCCAGAGCCACCCGCAAGGTCATGGAGCAGCTGCAGAAGCGATTTCCTCCCGACCTGACATACAGCCGTCGGGCTCGACACCACTCTGCCGGTCACCGAGGGCATCCATGAAATTCTGGTGACGCTGTTTATCGCCATGGCCCTGGTGATTCTGGTGGTCTACATGTTCCTTCAGAATTGGCGGGCCACGCTGATTCCCATGATCGCCGTGCCGGTTTCGCTTGATCGGCACCTTCGCGTTTTTCCCGGCGCTGGGCTTTTCCATCAACACGCTCTCGCTGTTCGGCCTCGTGCTGGCCATCGGCCTGGTGGTGGATGACGCCATCGTGGTCGTCGAGGCGGTGGAACACCATATCGAAGAAGGGATGACCCCGCGCGACGCCACGCTGCAAGCCATGCGCGAGGTCTCCGGCCCGGTGGTCGCCATTGCCCTGATTCTGGCTTCCGTGTTCGTCCCCATGGCGTTCATGAGCGGCATCCAGGGGCGCCTGAACAAGCAGTTCGCCGTCACCGTTGCGATCTCGGTGATCATTTCGGCCTTCAACGCCTTGACGCTCTCGCCTGCGCTCTCCGCCATGTTGCTTCGCCCGCGCAAACCCTCGCGACGGCCTGATGGCCCGCTTCTTCGCGGCTTCAATTGGGGCTTTCGAAAATTGCAGAACGGCTATGTGAATCGTGAGCCAGGGACTGATTCGCAAGGCCGTGGTCGGCATGCTGATTCTGGCTTGCTTTGTGCTGCTCGACGCTGCCGTCGGCAGGAAAGCTTCCCACCAGCTTTCTCCCGGACGAGGACTACGGATTTCTCTTCCTGAGTGCGCAGCTTCCTCCCGCCGCTTCGCTGGCGCGCACGGACGCGGTTGCCCGCAAGATTCAGGCCATGCTGGCCAACACGCCCGGCGTGTCAGCATTACACCACCATTGATGGATTCAGTCTTTTGACACGCGTCTCCACCACCAACAGTTGCTTCTTATTTCGTCGCTCTCGATCCCTGGGAGCAGCGACGCGCCGCCAGTCTTGAATCGAAAGCGATCCTGGCAAGCATCAACCGGCAGCTTGCCCAGGCAGGTGCCGGAAGCGGTCGCCTTCGCCTTCAACCCTCCTCCGATCCCGGGCCTCGGCAATGCCGGAGGATTTTCGTTCTGGCTGCAGGATCGCTCCGGGGGTTCCGTGGAGAATCTCGATCACAGCCTGCAGAAGTTTCTACAAGCGGCGCGCAGGCGTCCGGAACTGACGGGCGTCAACTCGCAGTTTCTCGGCGCGCACGCCGCAGATATTTGCGACCGTGGATCGCGACAAGGCGCTCAAGCAGGGCGTTGCGCTGGGCGACGTGTACCAGGTGCTGCAAACTTCTCTGGGCGGACTTGTATGTGAATCAGTTCAACCGTTTCGGTCGCCAATGGAAGGTTTTTCTGGAGGCGGAAGCTGAGGATCGCGCCTCCGCCTAATCCATCGACCAATATTACGTGCGCGATCGCGTCGGCACGATGGTGCCGCTCTCCACGCTCGTCTCCACCGGACCCATCAACGGCCCCGATTACACCAACCGGTTCAATCTCTACCGCGCCGCGCAGATCCTCGGCTCGGCCGCGCCAGGGTATAGTTCGGGACAGGCGCAGGCCGCCCTCGAAGAAGTGGCGCGCGAAACACTGCCCGCCAGCATGGGTTACGACTGGGCGGACCTTTCCTACCAGGAAAATAAGGCGTCCGGCACGGCCGGTCCCATCTTTGCGCTCTCCTTGCTGGTCGTTTTCCTGATTCTGGCCGCCCTTTATGAAAGCTGGAGCCTGCCTTTTTCCGTGCTCCTCTCCGTGCCCATCGCGATTTTCGGCGCCTTCGCGGGTCTGTACTTGCGCCGCTTCGATCTGGACATCTACGCGCAGATCGGCCTGGTCATGCTGATCGGCCTCGCCGCGAAGAACGCCATCCTGATCGTCGAATTCGCCCGTGACGAGATGGCCAAAGGCAAGGATGTCGTGTCCGCCGCCCTGGAAGGCGCCAAACTGCGCCTGCGCCCCATTCTTATGACTTCGTTTGCTTTTATTCTAGGTTGCGTGCCGCTGGCGGTGGCTTCTGGGTCGGGCGCGGTCGGCCGCCAGATTCTTGGCACCGTCGTTGTCACCGGCATGCTTGCGGCTACGCTTCTGGCCATCTTCGTCATACCCGTTTTGTTTGTATTGTTCGAGCGCATCGCCCTCAAGCTTCACGAAGCCACGCCGGGCCACATAGACCTCAGCACCATCCCGGGGCCGCATGACGCGCCCGAAAGAGGCGACGACTGATGGCGCGATCCGCAGCGTCGCGCATCATTGCCGCCATCCTGTTGCCGCTGCTCGCCGGATGCACTGTCGGACCTAACTACAAGCGGCCTGCGGTAACAACCCCGCAAACCTTCCGCGCCGCGTCCGCTGCGCCGGCAGACGCAGCTTCGTTCGGGGATGATAAGTGGTGGGAAGTTTTCCAGGACGCGCAGCTGCAATCGTTGATTCGCACCGCCCTCCAGCAGAACTATGACGTGCGCATCGCCGCCAGCCGCATCCTGCAAGCGCAGGCGCAGCTGAGCATCACGCGCGGCAATCAGTTTCCGGCAGCCGCTGCCGTCGCCTCAGGCACGGGCACGCGAAATGCGCAATCGAAGTTCTTCTCGGCTTACGACACCAGCGACACAGAACTCGGCTTGGGCTTCCAGTGGAATCTCGACTTCTGGGGAAAATATCGCCGCGCCACTGAAGCCGCGCGCGATCAGTTGCTGGCCAACGAATGGGCGCGGCGCGCGGTGATCGACTCCCTCGTGGCCGGCGTGGCTTCCGCGTATTTCACCCTGCGCGAGCAGGACTTGCAGATCGAAATCTCCCGGCGCACGCTTGCCTCCGATCAGGACTCCTTGCGCCTCACCCAGTTGCTGGTCGACCACGGCCGCACGTCGCTGCTGGATGTGCGCCAGGCCGAGCAGCTGGTGTTTACCGCCTCGGGAGAGATTCCCACCATCGAGAAACAGATCGAGCAGCAGGAGAATCTGATCAGCACGCTGCTGGGTGAAAATCCCGGCGCTATAGCGCGTGGCATGGAACTCACGGCCCAGCCGCACTCTCCGGAAGTTCCCGCTGGTCTTCCCTCCTCGCTCTTGGAGCGCCGGCCCGACATTCGCGAGGCCGAAGCACAGTTGATGGCCATGAACGCCCAGATTGGTGTCGCCAAAGCCGCCTATTTCCCCTCTATCAGCCTCACCGGCGAAGGCGGCGTGGAAAGTATCGCGCTCTCCAGCCTGTTCACGGGTCCCGCGGGCATGTGGTCGTTTGCGGGCCAGTTGGTCCAGCCTCTCTACGCCGGGGGCAGCCTGAAGGGTGGCGTGCGGCTCGCGCAGGCTCAGCAGCAGCAAGCCGTGCTCATGTATCAGCAAACCATCCAGCAGGCGTTTCGCGAGGTATCCGACGCGCTGATCGCTTACGCCAAAGATCAGGAATTTCGCAAGCAGCAGGAATTGCTCACCAACTCCGCGCAGGACGCCAGCCGCCTCTCCGATCTGCGATACCGGGGCGGCGCTTCCAGCTACCTCGAAGTGATCGACGCCAACACTCGCTATTACTCCGCAGAGCTCACGCTCGCGCAAGCCCAGTTAAACGAGATGCTCGACTACGTCGAGCTCTACCGCGCCCTCGGCGGCGGCTGGCAGCAGTAGCAATCTCGCCCCAAAAGGAAGAATCAAGCGCGCGCCGGCTCAAGATCCTCGTGCCTCTGATTGGCCTTTGCTTTTCGCTGTCATCCCGACAGAGCGAAGCGACGAGGGATCTCTCTTCGTTTCCCGCAACACTCCAGAGCTCAAAATACCGACTGTCATCCCGAACAAAGTGAGGGATCTGCATTTCGGCCTTGTCAGTTCGAACGCTAGCCTTCCAGCAGCGCAATCTCACTGGCCTGCGGCACCAGCGGTTCGATCATCTCCCTCGATGGCTGCAAGACCTTCGTCTTTCTCCAGGCGCCGAGCCAGCCTCGCACCGGCGTTTCTATGTAGCGCACCACCCCAACAGAAGTGAGGATCAGCAGTGGGACAAAAGCGGCAAATTGCCACCAGGCCACAGGATTTGCCTGCACCGGCGCGCCGCGCAGCGAATTTGTAATCTCCTGCCAGTAATGCCAGAGCGGCGCTTGAAGGATGTACATCGCGTAGCTAGCCTCGCCCAGCCTGTTGAGCGAAGGCCCGCCGATCGTTTTCGCTATCCATCCGGGCGGGCGCGTGAAGCAAACAATGACGGCAACAAGCAGCGGTGCAACTCCGCCCGTCACGAATACATCGGCCCAATTATGCGGCCACGCCACAGCAGCTAAAATCACGGCAGCGAAACTAATCGTCGCCAGCAGATTCGCGGTGTTCGAAGGAATCCGCTTCCAGCCGCAGACAAACCGAGCGCAGCAGATGCCCATCACAAACAAAGGCAGCCACAACAGCGGATTGTTCGTGATGTAAAGCCTCCAGGCCGCCTCGGGTATCCGGTGCTCCACGTATGCAGTCGCAAGACTCGCAGGAATCAGCCATGCCGCAAGCATAACGAAGATTGCATTGCCCGTACGGAGCCTCGCTAGACGCAAGCCGACCACCGGAAACATGAGGTACATAAAGGCTTCCACCGATAACGACCAGCTTGGACCGTTCCATGCCTGCGCCAGCGGCGTCCACGATTGCAGCATCAACCCGGAAAGGACCGCGCTCACGATGAATGTGTGGCGCCCGGCAAGTGCGGGCGACGGACTCACGCTGTATCTTTGTGCCGCGATCGGCAGGAACAGGAGAAGAGCCAGCAAATAGGCTGGATACAGGCGGACGAACCTGCCCCAGTAAAAGGCAACCGTGGTCTGGGCGCGCGCCTCACCGTATAAATGCCGGTGCGCCAGCACGAAACCCGAGAGAATAAAGAAGAACCCCACCGCGCACGGCCCTTCGTTGATCAGATTTTTCACGGAGTTTGGAACCTGGCCGTACACGTCCACGCGAGGGGCGTAATGAAAAATCACCACGGCCAGCGCCGCCAAAAACCTCAACCCGTTCAGCGTTGTAAACGTCTCCGCCTTCTTCACTGCGGCTCCTGGGATTAACAGTCGGCTCAGGCGTGCTGGCAAAGCGAAAAGTCAAAAGCAGGCGACAACCAATTCTGCGGTGATTCGAAGCTAATGATACCGGAAATCTGCCGTTGCGATAACAAGACAACGGTCTATAGATGGAGTGGATATCGTCCGCGTTCGAGTCACCTGGCCGAGATACCCTGCCATCGCGTACGGTACCCGAAAAACGCTTGACAGCCTAAAAGGCGCGACCTAGCATTTACCACTCGCCATGAGATCTCTTCAGTGAATTTCAGCCGATTCATTCGATTATAATTAAATGGCCATAGTCATCAATGGGGAGGAAAGCGTGTCTCGAAAAGACCAGCCTGGAAGAGCAGTTAGGTCCGCAGTGGTAATCCCGGCAATTCTTGCGTCATGTTCCGTCATGCTCGCTTTAGCAGGAGGTTCGGTGGCTCCGGCGGCGCCTGCGCCGCTCCCCCAGACGAAAGAATTGTCGTCCCAGATGCCGGACGGCGCGGGCAAAAAGATCATCGTCGAGAAGTGCCAGATCTGCCATTCCCTGGAACGAATCGTCACATCGAAGCGGTCCAAGGATGACTGGCAAGCCGTCATCGACCTAATGGTGGAAGAAGGCGCCCCGCTCACCGATGACGAGACCAAGACGGTGGTCAATTACCTCTCCGCAAACTACGGCCCGACGGGAAGCGCGCCGGCAAGCGTGCCACCGGCAACCTCTGCTCCGGTTGCATCTGCTCCGACCCCAGCCGCCCCCTCCGCACCAAGCATGATCGTGGACCCCGATCAAACCCAGTTCGTGACGCCACCCGCTTCGCTGGGCCTTCCTGCGGGCGTTCAGATCTCGATGATTACCGGAGACTTTTCCCAGCCGGGCTTGTTTTCCGCGCTTGTCAAGCTGACCGACGGACAAAAACTCGATCCGCACTGGCTCTCGACGGATTTGAATCTGGTCGTACTTCGTGGAACCTACGAGTGGGGCAACGGAGACGCCTTCGATCCCGGCAAGTTGCAGCCAATCAGTGCCGGCCAGGTGATCCGCATCCCGGCGCAGGCTCATCACTTTGGCCAAGCCAAGGGTGCCACGGTTTTTCTGGTCTATGGAGTCGGGCCGGTGTCGATGACTTGGGCGCCGAAGTAGAAGAAACAAAAAAGTAGAAGAAAATGGAGCAGGGAAAGCATTGGGGAAGCCGCTTCGCGAGCGGTTTCCCCAGCTTCGTTTTTAACGCCTCAAATGAACGATTACAGGCGCTCGCCGCCAGTGGCTTCGCGCGCAAGTGGTTTATCGCTTTTCGCGTAATCGGCGCTGGCTTCACCGGTTGACGCGATGTCCTGCGCCCCGGTTTGTTCCAGAATGATTTTCGCCCGCTTCGTCCATTCCGAGCTGTCGGAGTGTACGGAGAGCAGAATGCCGCCCTCCCGTACTCGCCCCTCGTAGCGCTTGGCTTCGTATTCCGGAATGCCCATGCCGATCAGCGCCCCTGTGATGCCTCCAATGGCACCGCCAACGCCGACGCCGGCCAACGCGGCCACAATGGGTCCCGCGGCAATAAACGGACCCACTCCCGGAATCGCCAGAGCGCCAATGCCCACGATCCATCCCAGCACCCCTCCGATCACGGCGCCGCTGCTGGCCCCGGCCGCCGCCCCCTCCGGGGCCTTCGTTCCCTTCTCGTGCGCAAAGTCTTTGGAGCCTACATTTTCGGGGAAGAGAACCGAAATATCCGTGTTACGGAAACCTGCATTTTTCAGCGCGTCCACGCCGCCTTCCACAGCACTATAAGTCGGATAAATCCCGAACACTGCGGTGTTTTTTCCTGCCATATGACTGCCTCCTGTTCGCCGCGATTTGATTCACAAAGGAATTCCGACGAAGTGTAGTTACGCCCCGGAACTCCAGCCATCGGCGGAAGGCTGTACCTTACTCATCAGCTTCCTGTACCGAAAGCTGGCCGCTCGTGACAGGCGTCACCCGCTGGGAATATGCTGATAGGTGGCATCTCTGCGTTTTGTAGTTGAATCTAAAATTAGGACTTTGGTAGCATCATTTGCATTCAAATCCAAAATTTTACAAAGGGGTCAGCCAGCATGATCGGAACGAAGATGTTGTTGCGCGTGGGGCAATTTGCGGTAGCTTGTATCGCCTTCGCACTGCTGGCTTCTGTGGCCATCCGTGTAGAAGCGCAAACGGCGCCAAAGCCTTATGTGCCCTGGGTTGCTCCGCCTGATGCCCGGGCGGTCAAGAATCCGTTGAAGAAGACCCCGGATGTCCTGGCGGCGGGGGCGGAGACTTTCAAGGAGAATTGCGAAGTTTGCCACGGCCCCAAGGGCGATGGAACCGGCCCCACGGCGAAGACCCTTACGATCAAGCCTGCGAACTTCACGGATCCAAAATTGATGGCTGCTGAAACGGACGGTTCGCTCTTCTGGAAGATGAGCAAGGGCCGCGGAGCGATGCCCAGCTGGGAAGATCAGCTATCGGACACCGAGCGATGGCAACTCGTGATTTACATCCGGAGTCTCGGAGCGAAGAAGGCCGAATAAGCAGGCTAAAAACTGATTCTGCAAAGGTGCGCCGGCACGGAGCGAATTCTTCGGGCCGGCGCATTTTTGTTTTCCCAAGGCTTCGGTTCCTCCCCACGGAAGGTCCGTCATTCCTTGCCCTTGTGAAAGACGTGAGATTTCAAGTCCGGCCAGAACTCCTCAAAGGCATTCGCAGTCATGCGCCCGGCAAAACCCTCGCCGATACGGAGGATTGCGTCATGAGTGTTGGCCTCGCTGTGGACTCGCCACTCGTTAGAAAGAAAATTGTTGCCGGCATAGGCGACATACCGGGCATAAGCCGGATCGAAGCTGCCGTCCTCATGCCGGGCCATGAATGTGAGCCGCACAACGTTCTTAACGCGCATCTTGAATTTCTGATCCGGGACCCGGAAGTATCTTGGATCCTCTCCCCACAGCGCGCCAATGCTGGCCTCCATCGCGTTGCTGGTCACGACCCCGGTTAGTCGCATGCCGTAGCGGTCGGCAAATCCACCCCAGTGCGGTCCATACTCTTTGGGCCGGTCAAGTGCTGTGCCAAAACCGGCGATGAAAAGCCCCGCTACTAAATGGTAAGGATCGATCGTATCCGTAATAAACCAACGCAAGCGCTGGCGCGGCGTGATGGGGTTGTAAGGGCCTTCCTTCTCTACCGGCTTCAGAGGAGTCAGAAGCGAGGGCAGATTTGCGTTGTTGGGCCCGCCCTCACTGGTCTCGCTCGCCTGATTGCTCTCATTTGGCGCATTCGGCTGGGTCGATTGTGCCGAGGCCCCAGCGGTCGCGCCAGCAACCAGAGTTGCCAGAATCAGGCATTCCGCCAGCCACTTCGTGCATCCGCGATCTCGCTTATGCCCCATGCCCCGTACCTTGCTCTTTTTTGCACATAACTGCAGAGAGTTGATGCGCCGGAGGATGAAATGCCATCCTCATCTGTTCGACCATAAGCGAAGGTCATCTCAGCCGGAATACAGGTATCACCCGAGATTTCCCGCGTGTTGCCTTAGGATGAACTGCGTTGCATTCAGCCCGGAGACCGGTCAATCGCTTGTGTTCGGCGCGACACGGTAGTGACGTGGTAGTGTAGAAGCCTCGCAATACCAGCGAATCGACCGCATGACTCAAAAACTGCCATCCATCGTAATCGTAGGACGCCCCAATGTGGGCAAATCAACCTTGTTCAATCGCTTGACCGGTACCCGCCGCTCTATCGTGACCAACGAGCCGGGGATTACTCGTGACCGCATCTACGGCAAAGCCGAGTGGGAAGGGCGCGAATTCCAGGTGGTGGACACGGGCGGGATCGTCCCGGAAGACAAGGCCGGAATACCCGGCGAGATTTTGCGGCAAGCCCGCGTGGCGATCGAGAATGCCTCGTGTGTTGTGCAGGTGGTGGACGGGCGCACCGGCCCGGTCCCCCTTGATGCGGAGCTGGCGCAGCTACTCCGGAAAGCGGGCAAGCCTCCCGTGCTCGCGGTAAACAAGGTGGATTCGCCCAAACAAGCGGAACTCGCGGCGCAGTTCTACGAACTGAGCGACCAGATCTTCCCGATCTCCGCCGAGCACGGGTTCGGCGTCGACGCGCTGCTTGATTCCCTCACGCGCGATTTCGCCGTAGGCGAAGCGCCCGAGGCACGGCCGGACGTGAGCATTGCCATCATCGGCCGCCCCAACGTGGGCAAATCCACTCTGCTGAATAGCCTGGTCGGCGCGGAGCGCTCCATCGTGTCGCCCGAGCCAGGCACGACCCGCGATGCCGTGGACACGGTCGTCGAACGCAACGGGAAGAACTACCGCTTCCTCGATACCGCCGGGATCCGCCGCAAAGGCAAGACCAACCTCATCGCCGAGAAGCTCAGCGTCATCATGGCGCGCAGGCATCTTGAGCGCGCCGAAATTGCCATTCTCGTTGCGGACGCCTCGATTGGCGTCACGTCTCACGACGCCACTATTGCCAGCTACGCGGAGCAGTCCGGGCGCTCCGTCATTATCGTGATGAATAAATGGGATCTCGCTCTCCAGGCGGCGCAGGAAAAAGCCGCCAGGGAAAAGCGCGCCGGAGGCAAAGGCGCGGGCGGTAATCCCAGCAAGCTGCTCGCCGATTACGAGCCCATGGTGCGCGGCAAACTGAAATTCCTCGCCTATGCCCCCCTGGTGTTCATTTCCGCTCTCACGGGAGAGCGCGTCGAGAAGCTCTACAAGCTGATCGATCACGTCGTCGAAGCCCGCAATCGCCGCATTTCCACCGGCGAACTCAATCGCTGGCTCTCGAAGGTCGATCTCGACCGCGGCACTTCCCCCGCGAGCCGCCACGTCAAAATCTATTACATCACCCAGGCCACCGCGGCGCCTCCCACCTTCGTCCTGTTCACCAACCAGACCAAGCCCCTGCACTTCAGTTTTCAGCGTTTCCTCGAAAACCGGTTGCGCGATGCCTTCGACTTCACCGGCACGCCTATCCGCTTCATGCAGCGCCTGAAAAAACGTGAAAGCCGTGGCACGGAAAAAAAGCGCGCCGGCCGCGAACGCCGCTGAGCGTTTGGCCTGCGCTTTTTCGTCTTTCGCTTTTCCGGGTGCCCCGCCCTTGCGGTTTTCAAGGGTGGATCTTGCTCCGTGATGACGCCTGCACGCCTTTTCTTTGCAGTCATTCTGAGAGGCTGTCACTTTTTTAGTCTCTCTTGCCCTTCGTCGGCGCCGTTTGCAGTCGTCTTGAGCGCAGCGAAGTACGATTCTCTATCGCTCGCATTCCGAGCGATCAATTCCTCTTTGCGTGCGGTTCTTTGGCGTGTCCAGTCTCTGCGGCAACAAGCGTTCGCCTTTTGCTTTTCGTTGTCATCCCGAGCGAGCGCAGCGAGGAGGGATCTCTCTTCGTGCGCCAATTCCAGCAACACCACTGCAATGCCAATGCTTTTTAGGGGGTCGCGGCTTTCAGCCGCGACATAAAAGCAGGCGCGCTGCGCCTCCTGCTCGCGGCGTCTTTTCCGCGAGCCTTCGATATCGCCCTTAGCGCGCTTCCTCGGCCCAGGCGATCCACAGATGTGGGGTTGACACTGCGCGAAATCGGCCTACGATACTGAAAAGCCATGGCAAGTGCTGCACAAGCTGCGCGCGAAATTCCGGAAAAGACCCTGTTCCGCATCGGCGAAGTCAGCCGCTTAACATCCACCAAGGCGTTCGTCTTGCGCTTTTGGGAAACTGAATTTCCCAGCCTGCAGCCGGTGAAAAGCCCAAGCGGCCACCGCCTCTACCGGCGCGAAGACATCGCCACCGTCTTCGAAATCAAGCGCCTCCTCTATGAAGAAGGCTTTACCATCGCGGGCGCCCGCAAGCATTTGGCGGAGCAGGGAAGTCCCAACGGACACGCCGAGGTCTCTGCCACAGAAAGCGTCCACGTGGAATCCGTTGCGCGGCCCGATCCCACCACGCGCATCACCAGACAGCTCCTCCTCGACCTGCGCGAAGAACTGCGCGCTGCCTTGACCCTCCTCAAAGGCGAGTGATACCCTGACAGGCAGTCGCACAGTTGCGAAAAGCGAGTCGGGACGTAGCGCAGCCTGGTAGCGCGCACGCTTGGGGTGCGTGAGGTCGCTGGTTCAAATCCAGTCGTCCCGACCATTTCAAACAGACTATTTTCTCAGCCCGGTTCTCCCGAATTCGCTTAAACCGATCAGTAAATAGAAAGTCACGAACCGCGCTGGCGGCTGTCCTGCTGTGCTGTTACGATCAAATAGGGAAGAGGACCGCCTGGTGGGCGGCCCGCATTCCCGACCGAAACGCACTGGCTTAACCGAAGCTCGAAAGACCCGGGATTGGGTCCTCCCGCAGCGAATTTCATGGCACCGCATATTCTAGTTACCAACGACGACGGGATTCACGCGCCGGGCTTGCGCGCGCTGGCGAAGCATCTCAGCGAAATCGGCACAGTCACCGTCATCGCGCCCTCCCAGGAGCGCAGCGCCACCGCTCAATCACTCACGCTGCGCCAGCCGATCTACTGCGAGCAGCTTTCCGAACGCGAATTCGCCGTGGAAGGCACTCCCGCCGACGCCATGATTCTTGCCTTTCACACCCTGCTCAAAGAAAAGCCGGATATCGTCGTCTCGGGAATTAACCCCGGCGGAAACCTCGGCGAGAACGTCTATTACTCCGGGACTGTCGGCGCGGCGATGGAAGGCGCCATCAATCGCACCCCGTCGCTCGCCGTTTCAGTCGCGTATCGCGGAAAGGACTTTGACTTCGCGCCAGCCGCGCACTTCACGCGAACGCCTGGTGCCAGTCGTGTTGAAGGAAGGCCTGCCAAAGGGCGTCCTGCTGAACATCAACGTCCCGCAACCCTGGACCGGCGAAGTCCGCTTCACGCGGCAATCCTCCAAGATCACCCGGAACCTGCTGCAGCCGGGCGTCGACCCCCGCGGCCGCCACTATTACTGGCTGCACGAGCAGCAGCTTACCGAAGGCATTGAGCCCGGCACCGACCACGCCGCTATCCGCGACGGGGCCGTCTCCATTACCCCTCTCGTGCTGGACCACACCCACACAGCGTCGCTGAATCATCTCTCGCATTGGGTCAAGGCCCTCGAAGAACTCGCCCGCCGCTAGCGAGACTGGGCTCCTCAACAGGCTTCTTCACGGCTTATTCTGTTTCGTCACCCATGGCCGAACGCACCATATAAGCCGATCTGTTCAAACCGGCCGCTTCCGCCAGTTGATCGATACGTTTAATCTGGCTTTCGCGCGCGGTAATGTTCACACGACCGTTCTCTCGAGAGTAACAGGCACCAGAAACATCACGGCGTGTTTCGCTGCCGGATCGCTGGCAATATCGTCGATTGTCGAAGGCTTGGGAACCTCAGCCCCGTCTTCCTGCAACCCTTTTATGTGAAACGCCAAAGCTTCGATAGCCATTTGCCGCGCTTCTTCCAACGTCCGGCCCGCTGTTACGCAACCGGGAAAGTCCGGAAAGCTGACTCCAAAATCCGACTTGCGGTCTTTGTGTAGATACGCGATGTACTCCATGCATCACCTCAACCTGATTCCCGCCTGCTTCTCGATGCTTCTCAAGGTGCCAATGGGCATGTTGCGCCTCGGGTGTGGCACCGTCACCCGGCCCGGTTTGGCCGGATGTCTGAACTGCACGTGACTGCCTTCGTGAGCTATCTCATACCGGCCGTCTGCCTTCAACCGACTGGGAACTTCCCGGCTGGTCATGCTCAATTATACACACCTGATACACACTAATCAACGTTGTGCCGCCGCGTCCAAAATTCATGGTTCTCAGGGCAGCCTGATCGCTGGCGTTGCTGCGCAGACCTCTGCGCCGGCGGAAACCCGGCGTGTGCTATGTTAGCTTTTGCGCTTTGCGACAACGCAAAGCGCCCCCATGCCGAAAAAAGCGACCGCGGAAAAACCCGAAGAAATCACCGTTGACGGTATCTTTGGCCCCGGGCGGCCTGCTCGCGTCGCGCCATCCCGGCTACGAGTATCGCCCCTCCCAACTGGAAATGGCGCGAATTGTCGAAGAAGCCTTCCAGCGCCATCAGCATGTCGCGATCGAGGCCGGCACCGGCACCGGCAAGACGCTCGCCTACCTGATCCCCGCCATTCGCAGCGGCCGGCGCGTGGTGGTCTCCACCGCGACGAAATCTCTCCAGGAGCAGCTCTTCCAGAAGGACGTTCCGTTTCTGCAGAAGCACTTCGCGCCCAACCTGAAGGCAGCGTTAATGAAGGGCCGCGCCAATTTCCTGTGCCGCCAGAAGGTCTACCAGATGGAAGGCCAGCCCGTCCTGAAAGGCATGGACGAAATCGACTGGTTCGCGCAAATTCGCGACTGGGGCAAGCTGACCGAGACCGGCGACCGCAGCGAGCTCACGTTTCTTCCCGACGACGCGGAGCTCTGGAACCGCATCGACGCGCGCAGCGACCTCTGCAGCGGCCAGAAGTGCCCCGAATTTCAGAACTGTTTCATCACCGCGATGCACCAGCGCGCGCAGGACGCCGACCTCATCATCGTGAATCACCACCTCTTTTTCGCCGATCTCGCCATTCGCCAGGACGATTTCGGCTCGATCCTGCCCGAATATTCCGCGGTGGTTTTCGACGAGGCTCATGAAATCGAGGACGTCGCCAGCGATTATTTCGGCCGCCAGATTTCAAGCTACCGCTTCGATGAGCTGGCTCGCGACACCGAAAGCATGCTCCGCGTACTGCGAATTGATGCGGGGCCGCTGCGGCGAGACTTGGCGCGCGTCCGCGAACGCGCCCGCGGCTTCTTTGAGAGCTTTCCCGAACGCGAAGGGCGGTTCCCGTTCGGCCCTGCCGAGCGGCGGGCCTTCCTCGACAGCCATCGCGAGGCCTATGAAGAGCTCAGTGGCGCGATCAAGCGCGTCGAAACGGAATTATCGGCGCTCTCGCCGAAGCCCGAAGAAGTAATCACGCTGGCACGGCGCGCCGCCGAATCGCGCCGCGAACTCGCATTCCTTCTCGAAAGCGAAGAAAAAAGCTATGTGTACTGGTATGAGCGCCGGGGTCGCGGAGTCTTTCTCGCGGCTACGCCGATCGACGTGAGCGAAATCCTCCGCGAGCAGCTCTTCGACCGCTTCGACACGGTAATTCTGACCTCGGCCACGGTTGCGGTCGCGGGCCGCTTTGACTACCTCAAGCAGCGCCTCGGCGTCGCGCCTGCGAAGGAAGTCGTTCTGCCGCCCGAATTCGACTTCCACGAGCAGGCGCTTCTGTATATCCCGAAGTCGATGCCGGACGTGCGCCACACGTCATTTTCAGCCAGCGCGGCAAGTGAAATCGTCCGCCTGCTGGAAATTTCCAAAGGCCGCGCATTCTGCCTGTTCACAAGTTACGTCCAGATGCGCGACGTTTACGAGCGCGTTTCCTCCAGGGTGCCTTTTCCTCTTCTACTGCAAGGGACCGCTCCCCGCTCGATCCTCCTCGACCGCTTCCGCTCCACTCCAAATGCCGTTTTGTTCGCCACGGCCAGCTTCTGGCAGGGCGTCGACGTCCCCGGCTCGCAGCTCTCCTGCGTGATTATAGACAAGCTGCCGTTCGCGGTTCCCAGCGATCCCATCGTGGCCGCTCGTGTGCGCGCCCTCCAGGAAGACGGCCGCAACGCGTTCGCCGAATTTCAGATTCCGGAAGCGGTTCTCGCGCTGAAGCAGGGCTTTGGTCGCCTCATCCGCACCAAGACGGATCGCGGCATTCTCGCCATCCTCGACAACCGCATCCAGCGCATGCAGTATGGTAAAATTTTTCTCGAGTCCCTGCCCGATTACAAGACCACGCAGGACCTCGCCGAAGTGGCTCGCTTCATGGAATATCATCCCGAATAGCCCGTGGCGAGGAAGCCAGCAACACGAAGAGCCGGACTCTAAAGGAACCGCATGTACGAAGTAAGTGTGGACGAAACATTTGCCGCCGCCCATAACCTGCGCAACTACAAAGGGAAATGCGAAAATTTGCACGGTCACAATTACAAAGTCCGCGTGACCCTGGCGGGCAAGGAACTCGATTCCACCGGCCTGCTCTACGATTTCGTCCATCTGAAGCAGGCGATCCAGGGGGTGATTCGGTCGCTCGACCACAAATACTTGAACGAGCTGCCGCCGTTCGACGTCCTGAACCCTTCCGCGGAAAATATCGCGCGCCACATATACGACGAGACCGCCAGGCAGCTTCCCCCGGCGCCCAATGGCGCGGGAATCGCCAGCATCACGGTCTGGGAGTCGGACGTCACGGCGGCCACCTATAGGCCTTAGTTGTCATGGTCATCACGGAGATATTCAAATCGATTCAGGGCGAAGGCACGCGCGCCGGACTGCCTTGCATTTTCGTCCGCCTCACCGGCTGCAATCTGCGCTGCACCTGGTGCGACACCGAGTACGCGTTTTACGGCGGCACGAAGTATCCGCTGGCCGAAATCCGTGAAAAGGTCGGCAGTCTCGCGGGCCAGGGCGCAAGTCGCACCTCGCTTGTGGAAATCACCGGCGGCGAGCCGCTGCTGCAGCCGGAAACACCCGCGCTGGCCCAGAAATTGCTCGACGGACGGCTACACGCGTGATGATCGAGACCAGCGGCGAACGCTTCGTCGGAGTCGCTCCCGCGCGAAGTAATCAAAATCGTTGACGTAAAGTGCCCGGATTCGGGCGAAGCCGATACATTCGACATGGCAAACCTCGATGCGCTGGACCGCAAAGACGAAATCAAGTTTGTAATCTCCAGCACGCCGCGATTATGATTTTGCGCGCGATTTCACGCTGCGTCATGCGCTCGCGGAGCGGGTAAACCAGGTCCTGTTCTCTCCGGTATTCCCGGACCCGGCAGGGCGCTGGCAGGGACTGGAAGCCGAGAACGCTGGTGGAGTGGATTCTGGCGGACGGCTTGCCGGTCCGCCTGGGCCTGCAACTGCACAAGTTCATGTGGGATCCGGCGACCAAAGGGGTTTGACAGGTTACAACGTGGCCGATCGTACAACAAGCCGAAAGGGATCGTGCTGCTGAGCGGCGGGATGGATTCCTGCGTCACCGCGGCTATCGCGCAATCAGACGCACCAGCTGGCGCTGCTTCACGCCAGCTACGGCCAGCGCACGGAACGCCGCGAGCGCCGCGCCTTTGACGAAATCGCGGATTTTTACGGGGTGCGAGAACGCTGGTCGTCCGCTTCGACGTTTTTCGCCAAATCGGCGGATCGGCGCTCACGGATCAGCGGATCGCCGTGCCGGCAGGCGGAGAAGCCCTCGCGTCCAGCGCCGAAATTCCGGTCACCTACGTTCCCTTCCGCAACGCTCATTTCCTTTCCGCGGCAGTCAGCTGGGCGGAGGTGATTGGCGCCACCGCCATCTTCATCGGGGCGGTGGCGGAAGATAGCTCCGGCTATCCGGATTGCCGTCCGGCTTATTACCGCGCGTTCGAGAAGGTGATCCAAGAGGGAACTCGCCCGGAAACCGATATCCAGATCGTCACGTCTGTAATCGGGATGCGAAAAAGCGAGATCGTCCGCCGAGGAATCGAGCTGGGCGCGCCGCTTCGTCGCACGTGGTCGTGTTATCAATCGGATGACGAGGCTTGCGGGACGTGCGATAGTTGCAGGCTGCGCCTGCGGGCGTTTGCCGAGGCGGGGTCGCAGGACCCTATCGCGTATCGGGCGGCAGTTGCGCCATAATAGCTCACCGCATCTTGCAGTTGGAGGAACAGGCAAAATGAGACGAACGATTCCCGCTTGGGCAGTGCTCGCAATCGCTCTGCTGATGGCCCCGATGGTCGGCGCGCAGGGCTCAACCAGAATTGAAGGCCAGGTGCTGGATATTCAGGGGAATCCCTGGCCCGACGTCAACATACAGATCAAAAATGACGACACCAGCCAGGTGTTCACCGTTAAGACGGATCGAACCGGGCATTACAGCCAGCTCGTGCCGCGGGGCGGTGTCTACGACTTTGTTCTCACCAACGACGCAGCTCATCTGAATTTCACGGACAAGCATTCCGTCACCGATGGTCAGCCCAATGATATCGGGTTTAACTTTAAGGAACTCGTAGCGCAACAGAAGAACGCCAGCGCGGACGAGGCCAAGAAGGCCGAAGAGCAGGCCAATGCCTTCAAAAACATGAAGGCTCACTTCGATGCCGGCATCGCCGCCATGAACGATTCCAATCAGGTGCGGCAGCAGCTCGCGACGGCCCCGGCCGATCAGAAGTCTGCTCTTCAGGACAAGCTGAAAGCGGATGGCCAGACGGCAGTTACGGAATTTCAGCAGGCTGAACAAGGGGCCAGCCCGAAAGACGCGAAGAACCACGCCCTGATCTGGGCCAATCTCGGCCAGGCGTATGACACAGCGGGAAATTTCAGCGATGCCGCTGGCGCCTACCAGAAAGCCGTAGACCTTCAGCCTCAGCCGAACTACTACGTCAGTCTGGCTACGGCCCTGGCAAAGGCCGGTTCGGCCACCAACGACCAGCAGAAGATCACCGATGCCGGCGCGGCCTGCGACAAGGCCGCGGGTCTTGATCCCACCACCGCCGACACCTGCTGGAAGAACGTCGGCATCGTGCTCAACAACAAAGGGGACTTAAAAGACGCGATTGTGCCCTTCCAGAAGGCCACCCAGGCGAATCCCAAAGACGCCCAGGCGTGGTTCCTGCTCGGCAGCGCCTTTACCGGGACAATCGATACGAAGCAGGAAGGCGATAAGGTTGTATATATCATTCCTCCTGGCACCGCCGAGGCCTACCAGAAGTGCATCGACGTCGATCCCAATGGCCCCTACGCTCCGCAAGCCAAGGCCGCTCTGGATAATATCTCCCAGCTGAGCGGCGGCGTCCAAACGCAGATTGGCACAGACGCGAAAAGGAAAAAGAAGAGCTAGCCGGATCGCGTTTCTCGCGCGGCGGCAAGATGCTGCGGCCGAAGAAATAATCTTTCTGCACCCAAAATTTTTTCTTCAATGCGCCGCTTTCGCTCTCGACCCGAACTCGCGAGGATGTTATTCTCTCGCATGCTAACTGAGGAACGCGGTGCAAGAAGTGGATTTTAGCAGGACAAGAGCGAGCGGCGGCGCAGCGAGCGCGTTTCGCAGTCAATTCCTCTCATCGTTCGGGGAATCGACCTTCTCGGCCAGCCTTTCGAAGAGTCCACTTCAACCCTCGTCGTTAATCTCCATGGCTGCCGGTATTCTTCCAAGCGCCACATGTACTAAAAACGCATGGGTCACCCTCGGATTGCGGGACGGCTCGGAAATCCGCAATACTCGGGCGCGCATTGCTTGGGTGCAGCGCCCTCAAACCATTCGTGATTTTTTCGAAGTGGCCGTTGAACTTGAGAGCCCGGGCAATATTTGGGGAATGCAACGCTGCCCCGAAAACTGGGGCGCCGTCGAGGCGTCCGCCTTGCCGCATCAGCCGGTAAGATGGGAGGAAACTCCCGCAGGGCAAACTGAAGGGAATCGGCTTCCCGTCATCATCGGAACGATCGAGGCAAACGTGATAAGCAATTCCGGCAATGAAAATCCCAGTTTTTCAAGGCGAGTCTGCTACTCCTCTGGGGCGTCCACCCCAAAGCCTCGACCAGAGCCCCCTTTTGCGCGACTTGACCGCGGAGCTTCATCGGCAAGCGGCTCAGGCGATGCAAGCGGCGGCCGCGCAAGCATCCGAGGACTTTCGCCGGCTCGCGCAGGAAGCCGATCAGAACAGGACCTCGACGGCCGAAGAGTTCTTCCAGAACTGGAAGAACAGCCTTGAGCAAGCCCATTCCGAAGCGCGCAACGATCTTTCCGCCCACTTGTCGGCGAAGCAGGAAGAATTTCTCACGGAGCTTAGATCTCAATTCGAGCAACGCTTCGCACAGGCCAAAACCGTCCTCCAGGACCTTGAACACCACACGCGCACCGCGCGTGACCTGCAAAATGATTTGGCGGCCCGGGCCGAGCAGCCGCGGCAGCAGCGAGACGAACCCGCGCCGGCCGGCCAAGCCCCCATCGAGCGGGAGCCTGGCGCGGAGCGCTGGCGCGAGCGCCTCCACCTGGAATTGGCGCTCGCCGAAACTCAATGGAAAGAATTGCTGGAATCGTCTCTCGATAACGGCATTGAGCGCCTGGCATTGCAATTGTCTCAGCGCTCCCAGGACATGATCCGGAACGCCGAGGAACGCATCGCGAACCGCTTTGCCGAACTTCGCCAGCCCCTCGCGGAAACATCCGCCGAGGCGCGCGATGCGCTGAACGGCATGCGGTCGGAGCTCGAGCACGAGATGACGCGCGCGCGCTCCTCCCTCGTCGAAATCGAGCAGGTGGTGAGCCGCCTGAAGGATTATTCGGGCCAGCTTGAGGTTTCCAGTCACGACACCCTCAACGAACTCCATCGCCGCCTCGAAAACATCTTGGATGGCCACACCAGGGAAATGAATCGCCATGCCGAGAGTCTCGTGGCCGGCATGTCCGATCGCCTCAATCCCACCTTCGATTCGCTGGGCAGCCAGCTGGTCGAGCGCACCACCGCCGAGGTCGAGTCCAGGCTCGCTCCCTATCTCGATCGCGTTCCGGCCCTGATCCGGGACCTTTCCGTCCGGGAGATGCAGGCCGAAGAAAGCCTGCGCTTGCATCGCGAGAGGCTTCGCCAGCTTTCGGAGAACAGCCAGCGCGATGTTTCGGCGCAGATTTCCGGCGCTCTCTCCGCGCTTCACAACGACTTTGACTCGGCGAGAAACGCAAGCCTTGGCAAAGTGGAATGAGGAACTCAGCGCAACCACCGCCCGCGCCTCACAGTCGGTTTCAGAATCGATCGGGCAGACTTCCGAGTGGCTCCAGAACGAGGCGCGCGCTGGGCTTCAGGTGGTAGGTGGAGCAGGTCCTGGCGACAGCCAAGAGCAATTGCGAGGAAATCAATTCCCAGTCCGCCCAGAAATTCGTGGACGAAGTAGGCGCCCGGGCTGCCACGCATCTTCAGCATGTCCAGCAGCAGCTTGAAAGACCGCTGCCGGCGACGTTGGCGCGCGTTCTCGGTCGACCTTGGACGAAGCGGCCAGCGCTGCGGCGGCGTCTTTCGGTCAGGTCCTTCAGACGATCGCCGGAAACGAATCCGAACATTTCGTCGCCGCCAGCCGCGATATTCTTCAGAAGCGCACGGAGGAGTTGGAGCGGGTCCGGCGACGAGGTTTTTGGCAATCTCACCCTGAGCAGCGAATCTGCTTTTCTGGGATTCCGTAACCAGGTGGAGGCTCAGGTCGAGACCAGCGTTGCCGGCGGGCGAAATGCGCTGACCGCCGAATTGGCGTCCATGCTCGAGCGCTTTGACGCGGAGGGCGTGGCGAAGCAGCAGGAATGGGCGCAGGGATTGGAACGCTTGAGCGAAGAGGCCACTGGCAAACATCAGGAACGGCTGCAGACAGCCTGCGACACGTGGCTGGTTTCTTCAGTGCGGCGCCTGAATGAGCACGGCCAGAATATCGTTGAGTCCCTCATGCGATCGGCCGAGCAGTCGCTGCGCGATTCCTGCTCCAAGGTATTCGAAGGGCTCGCGGAAACCATGAGGGGCCGGCCTTTGAGCAACGGCGGGTTCCCGGCGCACGCTCAGGCTACCGGCCGCGACGTGACCGAAAACACGCCCTCGTAGCAAGAGGTGACCGCCTCCGTGCTATGCGAGCACTGCGGCGGTGTTCCCGAGGCTCATTTCTCTCCGGCAAGCTCGCGCACCGAGTCTGCCACGAACGCGATCTGCTCCGCCGACATTCCCGGAAACACCGGCAGGCTCAGCACTCGCTGGCACGCCCGCTCGGCATGGGGAAACGTGCCGGGCGGGTATCCGATCGACGAATATGCCGGCTGCAGGTGTACTGGCCGCGGATAATGAACCACCGTTTCGATTCCCCTCGCCGTAAGCTGGGTGATCAGCGCGTTCCGGTTGTTCGCGTAAATCACGAACTGGTGGTATACGCATTCGTCGCGGCTGTCATCGACGGGAATTTCCACGCGGGTTCCCGCCAGGCGGTTGCGGTATTCCCGCGCGATCTCCTGGCGCTTCGCTGTCCAGGCATACAGCCGCCTAAGCTTGATCCTCAGCACGGCGCCTTGGAACCCGTCCATGCGGTAGTTGTATCCCACAAACTCATGCTCGTAGCGCGCGGTTTGCCCGTGCGACCGCGCCGCCCGCGCGAACTTTGCGATCTGATCGTCGTCGGTCGTTAGAGCGCCCCCTTCTCCATACGCGCCGAGATTTTTAGTGGGATAAAAGCTGAAAGCGGCCGCATTGGCCAGGCTGCCGGCCCGTCGTCCCCGATATCGCGCGCCATGCGCCTGGGCGGCGTCTTCGAGAATCCGCAGATTGTGCCGCGAAGCAACCTCGCGGATCGCATCCATGTCGGCGGGCCGGCCGTAAAGATGGACGGGAAGGATCGCGCGCGTGCGCGGTGTGATGGCTCGCTCGATCAGCTTTGGATCGAGGTTCCCCGTCGCCGGGTCGATATCGACCAGCACGGGCCGCGCGCCGCAATAGGTTATAGCCTCCACCGTCGCCAGAAACGTATTCGACGTTGTCACAACCTCGTGATCGGCTTGCACGCCCAGCGCCAGCAGTCCGACGTGCAGAGCGGCGGTGCCGCTTCCCATCGCCACGCAATGTTTCGTGCCGCAGAAATCGGCGAATTCGCGCTCGAATGCCTCGACTTCCTCTCCCAGAACGAACGAAGAATTCCGGCAAACGCGGTCAATCGCCGCCAGAATCTCATCGCGCAGCTCCGCATACTCCGACTTCAGATCGAGAATGGGTACTTTCATCAGGGCTCGTTTTGTCCGCGTGGAGTCCGGGTGAAAACTCTACTGTAGGCGGAGTCCGGGGACAAGCCAGAACGCGTCATCAGGGAATCGAAGGTACGTGCCGCTTTATGAAATCAGCTTTCGGAGGCTGTTGAGGGTGGCGCAGGGTTCTTCCTAGCAGGAAGCTCCCCGCGCGCCCTTTGGTGTCATTTTGCGAGCGGGTCAGGGCGTATCTGGAAATGAGCAATGGAGGTCGTGTTGCCCTTGCCGCCCTCGAGATGCCAGATCACCCTCTCCTCATTTCCCGTCCAAAGTCCGCGGCCCTTCCATCCCGCATTGGGATCGTCGATGCGGCCATCCACGTTTCGCGTATAGAAATCCAGGGGGTACGGCACTCGCATGGTCACGAACTTCTTCGTCTCCGGCACAAACGCGATCAGCGAATCCGATCCCGTGCCGTTGACGATCGGCACGTTCTTGCCCAGGCCAAGCTGTCGTAGCGGTCCACCCAGTTATGATAGAAGTGATCCGCGAGCAACCTGTGTTCCCTTGAACTTCGGTCCGGGCACGTGGTACAGCGTCCACCCTTCCGGGACATTGCTGCCCCGTCGCGTTCGGTCCGTTGAGCGGCCCCTTGCACTTGCGCCGGTCGAAGCTGGCGAGATCGTTGCTGCCGGCCAGCGCCGCCCACACGATGCCATTGGTATCGATGGCGATTCCCAGAGTGCCAAAAGCCTCTACGCCCGGCTTTTTCGGGATTATCAAAAGGCGGCTCGTAAACTTCCGTCTTGCACGTTGCCGGCGGATTGTCGCCGATCACCATGCGCACGATTCTTCCCGGCACCGGGTAGCTCAATCCCGCATACCACACGCTGCCGTCCACGGGATTAAACGCGAAGCCGTAGCCGTTGCCTCCGTCGACCGCGCGATCGAGCTTCGGATCGATCGGCTCGTCCGGCTTTGTATAGGCTCCGGTCTTCCCGTCGCCGTTGTAATCGAGTACGGCGGCGCACCAGCCCATCGATTTCTGCACGTCGTGCGTCTGATCCCACACGCGCGTCTTGACCCAGCCGACTCCGCCCATCCGCGGGGCTACCGCTTGCGTGCTTGTGTAATAAAGCGTCTCGTCTTTATCGTTGCCGAAAGCCATGTGTCCGGCTGAGTAGCAAAGATCGATCAGCTCGATTTTGCCCGTCTTGGGATCGTAGTTATCGATGCCCCTCGGAACCCAGCCATCCGGCATCGGGAAACTGTTCCGCATAGGGATTCCCGGAACCCTTCCTGCAATAAGTGGGCAGGTCCGGCCGCGGTCTGCGCATGAAACCAAATGCGTCCCTTGCTGTCCATATGCGGCATGGCGATAAAGTTCGGATCGTTCCAAACAATGTCGTTGCCCCAGTAGGGGGACGGCGCCGCCACGGTTTGCGGCGTAAACGTCTTCATGAGCGGCCGGTCGCTCTCCTTCCGTAGCGGAACCTGGACCATGGATTTTGTGTTGTCTTTCGGATTCAAGGCCCAAATCTGCGCCGACGCGAAGTCCGGGGCGTATACCGGGTCCGTACGCATTCGCGGTGGGATTCCACTCGTCATTGGTGCTGATCACGTCGTGGATGAACGCCTTGTCCGTATCGACTTCCCACAGCGTGATGACCACGTTGCGCTCGATACCCTGCGGGCGCGGAGGCGCCTGTGGCACTTCGCCCGCGGCAATTCGGTTGCTCCAGTCGGCGAACATCGCCAGCCCACGGTCGTGCCCGAACTTGTTGAGCGCAGCTGTCATCTGCGGGCCAACCTGGCCCGACATCAGCCGCCGCTCCCACGCCAGCGAGGGCGAATCGAATGTGCCGAGCTGCGGCTCAATCTCGCGCGTAGCCTTGTTTCCCATCTGGTGGCAGACGCTGCAGCCCCTCTTCAGGTCAAATACGAATTCCGCCTGCGTATTTGAGCTCCGGGTTCTTATACGGGAACGCGCTCTTGGGAGGAATTTTCATCAGCGTGTACCAGTAGTTGCCGGGATAATATTGCGCGGCAGCCTGCGGATTGGGAGCGATGACTGCGTCCAACGCCAGCGTCTTGCCGGGCGTTGTCGTCACAGACTTCGAATCAACCAGGCCGTAGCCTCTTACCCAGATTTTGTAGTTGGCTTTGGGCAGCTCCGGCAGAAGGTAACGCCCGGCATCGTCGGTCACCACGATCTTGCGAAATTTTGTCGGCAGGTCCGTGGTTTCCGCAATCACCCACACGCCTGCTTCAGGCCCCTTCGAACTGGTCACTACCCCGCCAATGCTGTCAGCGCTCACGGCGACACGATTTGCTTCGGCCTGCGCCGCCGCGCTGCTCGCGCGGGGAGAAGCCTCACTGCGCGCCAGGGCCGCCAGCACAACCAGCGCAAAAACAAGCGAAGTGATCGCCACAAACCGGGCAGACGTCACTCTGAATTCCTTCATTATTTCCTCCCACCCGCGTCAGAAGATCAAACTGCGGAACGGCACCCGCTCCAGCCGGCCATTACCGTTAAATCCCAGAATCGTGTGCGATTGTTAGCACAACAAATAGCTGAGAGCAACTCTCTCGTCCTCCCCAGCGAGGCTGAGGTCTCGATCTGAGGTTAAAAGTGGCAGTGTCATCCGCAGTGTCATCAAAGAAAACCAAAACCCGCGCGTGTCATCCCAAACGAAGCGAGAAATCTGCATTTGCTTCCGCGGCGTGGCAGGTGGCTGTTTCCTATGGCAAAAGCACCGAGCGATTGATCCACACAATGTCGTCCCAGCTCAGCACTTTCTCGGTGCCGTCGAAGAGCTTCGCATAGGAGCCCCCCGAAGCCTTGAACGAGAACTTCTTCACCCGGTCGGGAGGCGTGGTCGTAACGTTCCGCAGAATATCCACCACCTGTTCCTGTCGCGATATCTGGTAGAAGCTCGGATTCTTCACCGAGTAGAACTTCACGTCCGCGGGATTGCCTTTGCTCCCGGTCCCCTTTTCAAATCTGATATGCAGCTCGAGCCGCTCTCCCGTAGCCGCCGTGAACACCCAGTCCTGCGACTCAAACACCGCCCCGGCACCCGATCCATTGCCGCCGCTTCCACCCCCGCTGCTGAAAGACCGCCGCATCACGTGCGTCGTCGCCGGCAGGTAAACTCCAAAAGGCCCCGGAGCATCCGCCGGGTCTTCCGTGATGCCGCCGATCACCAGTTGCGCGCTCGCGCCGGCGGGGTCTTTCACCGGAGCAACCAGGTAGGCGAGCCGGTTCGATCCCGTCGCACCCAGCGGCTTCCCGTCCGGGCCATTGATCGTCATCCGGTCGATAAAAACAGCGCGCAGATTTGCATCCTTCGCCGGCCCTTGTGTGGCCACGCTGGGGGACCAGCCGGCTGGCAGGAGGGCACCGAGAGCCGCGTCCGGGACGTGCAAATCGAGCTGCAGCCGTGCCTCCGCGCTATATTCCGCCATCGTCTGCGCGCCGGCGTGCCCCGCGAATACACATGCAGCCCCCAAAAACAAAATCGCACGGAAAAAACAGTCCCTGCGCATCGTGTCGTATCTCCTTGATGAAATTGATGGCTTTGATAGCACTAATAACATTGATCGCAGGCTCAAACGACCTCCGGGAAAAAGTCCCGGCCGCGAACCGGTGCGCAAATTTTGCATGCTGTGATTCAAGCCGCTGAAGGATACCCCGAAACCGCGCTCCCGCCTATTCGGAAACGAATCGGAAACGAATGCGGAAGAGCATGGGAGCATGGTCACATCGTTTACCCCTGCCGAGGTTGAAATGTTTGAGCGAGAAGCGACGTGCTGCGCCGCGACAACCGGCCGCGCGCCACCAAGCGAATCGAACGACGGCTTTCCGGTTGTTGCGGTTACACGGGATGCAGCGTAAACTAAACCAACTGAAATTACTCAGGAGCACACAGCTCATCGTCGGGGCGTAGCGCAGCCTGGCTAGCGCGCCTGGTTCGGGACCAGGAGGTCGGTGGTTCAAATCCACTCGCCCCGACCACTTTTCTTGCACCCACTCAAACAGTTACGACAGTTTCTTTTCCAGCGACAACTAACAGAAGCAGCTAATTCGTTGCGCGAGCGCGGACGATGAAGCGGTCGGGCGCTGGGCCGACATAGTAGAACGGGAAGCATGTGATCAGCACCAGCGTTTGGCCGCCGGTTTGCTGCAGGACTCGAACATCGCTTGGAGGCACTACCAACGTGGATTCAACTCGATACTGAAATGCGCCTTCCGCTGTTTTCAGTATCACCGTGTCACCCTGCAGGATATTTCGCAACGGACGAAAGAAGGTGTCGCGATGGCCGGCTAGAATAACGTTGCCCTCGCTGCCGGGCATCGCCGTGCCAACGATGTGTCCCACCGCGCGGCGTAAGATGCTAGGTGAATCTCCTTGCACTACGATTGTTTGAAGCCCCAGGCGAGGGACTTCCAATTCGCCAATAACGTCACCTTGGGCTACGCGGCGGGGGGCGTCGTTCTTGGTTGCTTTTACATTCTCGAAGCGCGCCTTTTCGACGGTTTGGTAGGCATGCGCATCGGCAATGGTATAGGCGGCATAAGCGAGCACAAGGACGCCGCCTATCAGAAAAAAGTAATAGACCGCACCTGCGATGAATTTCGAGGGCTTTCCTGGTTTACCCGGCGCCGCCCCGTGGGGATTCATGATGCACTCCTCTCAGACGGAGCAGGAGGCTGCTTCGGCTCCAGGCCAAGGTAGCCCGAGCGGCTTCGCACGCGGAGTTTGCCGCGTCCGTGATTCACAACCTTTACTTCTATTTTTCGAAACGGTTGCGCGATGTTTGTTTTCTCGGGAGGAAATGCGAGGGTATATTGCTCCCGAAGATCGCGGGCGATCTGTTTCGAGATGTCTGTCACGTTTTCTTCGGAGCCTGGAAAATACGCAATGCCCCCCGTGTCTTTGCAGAGACGCAGGAGCGCCTTGGGATTTTCCTCCTCGTTGGAATCTATCAAACCGATGGCGTAGATCGTCACCTGGTATCGCCGGGCCAGGTCAAGGATCTGTGAGTAGCTGTAGCCGCTGGCGTTGTCGCCCCCGTCGCTGACGACGATCAGGGCCTTTTTCTCCAGATGGCCGAGCTGTGTGTGTCTGAGTCCTTCCGCGACAGCATCGTAGAGCGCGGTTTTGCCGCGCGCGGAGACGGCCGAAACGGCTCCTTCCAGTATCTTTGGATCATTTGTGAATGGGGCGCCGCCAGGCGGTTCAAGCGAAACACTGTCGTTGAAATCGACGACGAACATCTCATCCTGCGGATTGCTTGATCGTGCGAATGCATAAACTGCGGCCGCCACGCTGCGGAGCTTCGGCCCCATGCTGCGGCTGTGATCGACGATCAGGCCCACGGTCACGGGGGTATCTTCCTGCTGGAATGAAGTGATCGTTTGTAATCTTCCGTCCTCGTACACGCGGAAGTTTGGCAGTGCGAGCCCGGAGACGAAGCTTCCGTCCCTGTCTGTGACCTTCACCGGCAACACGACAAGTTCCGTCGTGACTGAAATGGCCGATTGGCCGGCCGCGCTGCTCGGTGCCGGCTGCTGCGGTGGAAGCTGCGAAGGGGCGGTGATGCCACAGGAAAACAGCAAAGCTGCGTACACACAGAAACCTTGAGCCGAATTGCGTCTTGTCGATCGCACCATAAAAGTCACTGGCAAGTCTCCTCGCGCCGCGGGGGTAAGGGCCGATTACAATGAAGACCCGCGGCGCCCTGGAGCTTGATCCGGTTATAAAAGTTACATCGCGAAATGCTTCACAACGAATGCAAATCCAAGCGACGCCATGCCCAGCAAAGCAATCAGCGGAAGGGAGCTTGCCGTCTTCGGCAAACTCGTGTTTTGCGCGACCAAAGGAGTGGTTTCCTCGGCGGCGGGTGAAGAGGTCGCGATCACTTCTTCCACTGGAACTTCTTTCTGTTCAGGAGTGACTGCAACGATCGGAGCCGTTTTCAGGTCGGCCGGAGCTACGTCCTCGGCAATCGCCGGAATAGGCTCCTTGGTTGCCACAGCTAACGCGATCGCCCGCTGCTTCGGGTAGACAAATTCCTGGCCGAAGTTATCTCCCGGATAGAACCAGGCCTTGAGGGCTTCCGGGCTGTCGCCGACTCTCTCCGCGAAGTTGACCACGGTTTTGCCGGTCGGACGAAGCCGCCAGTTGTTGATTGCAAGGACGGTGGCGATGACTTTCGTTCCCTCCGCATCCAGGAATTGAACGACGTGCCGTTCGGAGGCCAGATCCACGAGCTTGATTGTGTACGTTCCGGCCGGCAGAATTTGCCCAGGGATCTCGACTGGCTGACTGAATGTCATGACCGTCTTTTTGTTCCATTCATCGGCACCGGCGCCCGGGGCTAGCAAAGCGCCGAGCATCGAGAGTGTGAGTACGAACAGGACTGCCTTGATAATCTTCATGTTTCATTTCCTCCTGAGAAATGTGAGAGCTTCGCGGTACCTGTCGGGATCCGTGGCCGGCCCCGAAGGTGCGCACGACTGTTTGTGTTTCGTCCGAGGGCGCTGTCGCCACGAGTGGGTCGGAGCTAACAGTCGCCACTGCTCCTGACCCCTGACGCAAAATCCCTGAAGCAAAATCATTGTGAACGAGTCGAGTATTGCTATCTGTCCGGTTGCGCACACATTCGAACATTCTTGCCAGATGTGGTGGGCTGACAAACAACGGCCGGATGAAGAGAGCCTCGACGGGACCGCCGATACTTGGGAAGGTGTTTGGGAGTCCCCGTTGAGCCGTCGATAGCCGTGCCGGCCATCGTTCTAAGTCAATCGTGCGAGACTTCTTCTCCTATTTCGCACCAGGCTCGTTGAACCCCTTCAGGAATTCGTCGGTCTGCCGCTCGGCTATGTCCTTCGCTACGCCATAGTGATGTTGGATCCGGCCGACGAGCTGTTCACGCTTCCCGTTGATCACGTTCAAATCGTCATCGGTAAGCTTTCCCCACTGTTCCCTGACTTTTCCTTTATATTCTTTCCACGAACCTTGCAGTCGATCCCAGTTCATTTTCTTCCTCCACGTTCTTGAGTATTGTTCTCGTTGGCGGCGACGACATCGGCATCAGTCCTGCTCTCGCAAATGTCGCTCGCGGACCGCGTCCCCCGCCGCCGTTTCGTCTTGTGCTAAGCGCCGATGCGGATGCGGGAGAGAGAATGCAAAAGACCGAAGACATTCATGAGCCATAGAACCACTGCGATCACCACGACGGCATTCAAGATCGATTTGATCGATCCAGCCATCGGGATAAAGCCGTTCACCAGCCACAGCAGAACGCCTACCACGATCAGGACCATCAATACTTGCAGCAAAGGCATGATCTGTTTACCTCCTTCTTCACGAACATGAAGTTCGGTTCGCCATGCAACAACGTAGTCATTGTAAAGAGGGGCGATGGCCGATATCTGTCACGTTGCGGACACTTATCGAGGACACTTATCATTGAAAAGGAGATTCACGCGGAGGATTGAACCTGAATAATATCGTCGAAGCATCTCGCTACTGCATTCGTTTCCTCAGCCCGCGCGCGAAGCTGCGAGGGTCGTGGTTCCAAAAAAAGATGGTGCTTCTACCAAAGAGTTTTGAGAAGCAGGTTTTCCCGGTTCTCGGGGTTCAGCTAACCGGGTCAAGCAGCTTTCCCGAACTGAAGTGGTAAATCAGGTACGCGCCCGGATTGTTCGAGCATAAGCTCAGCAGTCGTTCTTTGGCGTGGTCCAAGGTTGCCGCGCTTTCCACCCATAGCCGGCCTCCACCCGGAAGCTTCTGGTAAATGTCGTACATCCAGTTCATGGTCTCTCCCGCGGTAAATTGCAATCATCGGAAGTGTAATCCGGTAAAAAGTTGGAAGATGTGCGGAACAACACACTCCTCTGTCAGGAACGTCGCTTGGGAACCTGACGGGTGCCTCGAAAAAGCAGCTTGCGGCATTAGTGTCCCTTTTAGCACAGCTTTCACTCCATGCAGCTAGCTACTCTGGACCTCGCAAGTGATGTCTAAAGCCTCGTGTGGTGGAAATATGAAGAAAACCAAGCCCCCCGCATTCGACACCCAAAGCTTTCTGGACTCATCCGGCTTAGCCCGCAAAGTGGTGGAGTATCCTAGAAAAGCTGCCATTTTCACGCAAGGCGACGTGTCTAATGACGTCATGTACATCCAAAAGGGAGGGGTGAAGCTCTCCGTAGTCAACGAGGTGGGTAAGGAAGCCGTTGTCGCGATGCTCGGGCCGGGAGACTTCTTTGGCGAGGGGTGCCTGGCGGGTCAGAAGATCTGCATCGGAACAGCCACCGCGATTACACCCACGACGGTACTCGCCATTGGGAAAAACGAAATGGAGCGCGTCCTCCACCAGGAACACGCGTTCTCCGATCGCTTTATCAAATACATGCTTTCGAGGAACATTCGCGTCGAGGAAGACCTGATCGACCAGCTTTTCAACTCGACGGAGAAGAGGCTCGCCCGCACGCTTCTGCTGCTCGCGCGTTACGGCAAGAAAGACCAGCCGCAGAAAGTCCTGGCCACAATTTCGCAGGAAACCCTGGCGGAAATGATCGGCACCACGCGTTCGCGAGTGAATCTTTTTATGAACAAATTCAAGAGGCTAGGCTTCATTCATACCAACGGCGGGCTGCATATCAACAGTTCTTTACTGAGCGTTGTGCTGCACGACTGAATTGTGATTTCCTCGCCGGCGCGTCTTGAGCACGATTTGATTAGTTCGCCGATCACCAGAAGCGAGTGAGGGATTCGGATGGCGTGGGCGATTTCGATTATTGTTCTGAGCTTATGGTTTATCGGCGTCACGATGCCCTATACCCTCCACGGGCATATCCATCTCCTGCTCGTGTTGGCGGCTGCCATTGTCATTCTTCCGCTCCTCTTCCGGGCCGCACAGAAAAGCAGGTGAAGGCAGAGGCTTTTCGCGAGTGCGTCGGCAATGGCAGCACATCTCTAATACTCCGTGTTTATTGCAAGGTTTCCGAGCCTGCCACCGCGCCCATGGTGGAAGTAGCGGTCCGTACCGCCCTCCGCTTCCTCGCCGACCTCCGCTTGCTGCGTCTGTGTGCCCACTTGGAGAGTCCGATCGAGACCCTCGAACCACTTCTGCACTGAACCCGGAAGCTTCAAACCGCGGCGTGTAGTCACCCACAGGCAACAAACCAGACTGATAGGTTTTGCGCACCCTCCACAGTTATTCATGAAAAAACGTCAGGATAAACGCGAATACTCAATGAAGGCATGCCAAGGTTTATTAATGAACGTACAATGCCTCCGTGCATCAGGCCCGTCCGGAGGCGCAAAAGTGAAAGCAGCGTTGGCAGTTACTGTAATTTTGACGATTTTTATCCCGTCAGGGCTGCCGTCAAAAGCCCTGGCCCAGTCGCATGGGGAAGGCCGGTCGCAAACAGGCGCGCCGCTGGTTTCAGGCAAAGTTTATTCGTTTGAGAGGATCACCAATGGCGTGTATTACGCCACCTCCAGCGGTCCGATGGCAACCGGTGGCAACCACCCGATTTTTGTCAACGAAGGCGACGTTATGATCGTGGATGACGGGACGACTCCCAGGGCGGCGCGAGCGCTCGTGGAGGATCTGAGACTAATCACCAACAAACCCGTCCGATGGGTTGTCAACACGCACTTTCACTACGACCATGTCGACGGCAACTCCGTTTTCGGGCCGGAGGTCGAAATCGTCGGCCACGAGTTCGTTCGCCACGCCATGTTGGATCTTGACGTGCTCCATCGAGAACCCTTCACTTCCGCGCTGTCCAATACCTCAAACCAGGTGGAGTCGCTGAAAAAGCAACTGTCCGCCGAAAAAGATCCCAGCCGGCGGGCCGCACTCCAGAAGCAGCTCTCAGAGACCCAGGAGGATTTGCAGGAGTTAAAAACTATCAAGCTCACTCCGCCGACGATGACCTATTCGTCGAAAATGACTCTGTATCGGGGCGAGCGTGAAATCCAGCTCTTGTTTCTTGGCCAGGGTCACACGCAGGGCGACACGGTCGTCTTTTTGCCGAAAGAGCGCATCGTATGCACCGGGGACCTCATGGAGTCCCGTCCCGCGTATATGGGCGACGGAGTGTTTGACGAATGGATTACAACCCTGGAAGCGCTGAAGAAACTGGATTTCGATACAGTGCTCCCCGGGCATGGAACGCCGTTCCGGGGAAAATCGCTGATCTCCGCGTATCAGGACTACCTGCGGGATCTCATGGCCCAAGTCGCCGCACTTCGCAAACAGGGTCTCTCAGCCGAACAAGCTGCACAAAAAGTGGACTTGACGTCCCACCAGGCAGATTTCCCGCAGATCCAGGGCCCCGGTGCCGAACCCAGAGGTGTTAGAAGGATGTACGAATGGATGGACGCCCGCCCCAAATAATCGTAGGGCGCGGAGAGGCCGGCCCGTGGCAAGATTTCGAAGACAGTTAGGATTGTCTCTGGGGTGAAACAGGGCGAAAAGGAGAACGCATGCGAACACATTCCCGGTTTCTTCCGTTTGTAAGCTTACTGTTGCTGTGCATCTCCGCGTGCCACGGGGCGACGATTACTGGAACGGTGAAGGGCACGGACGGGGCGCCTTTTCTGGGCGCCTTCGTCGAGGCTCAAAACACCAAGACCCACATCACGGTGATCGTGCTCTCCGACACTCATGGTCGCTACCAGATCGAAAAGCTGCCGGCTGGTGAGTACCGCCTGCAAATTCGGGCCGTAGGTTTCCAAGCCGAGCCGCGGGCTGGAGTCAATCTGACGGCGGACCAGAAAGCATCGTACGATTTTGCGCTGCAGAAGGGCATGGTGCGCTGGAGCGATATTTCCCTGTCTCAGGCAAGGCAACTCTGGCCGGCGGCCAAAGGAAAGGACCTGATCTTCAGGAATTGTTCGACGTGCCATGGGTTTCAGTCCCGCATGGCTTCCGTAACAAGGGATGCAGATGGCTGGAAGGACCGCGTCGAGTTCATGCGCACGACCATGCACTTTTCCCTGGCGAGTATGACGGATCAGGATGCATCCGACGTATCTTCCTATCTGACGAGTCTGTTTGGTCCGGAATCGGTGCTGCCGAAATCTCCGGCAGACATGCCTGGATACCAGGACACGGTACGGCCGTTCAGCAGCGATGCCCTCAACATCGTGTATGTCGAATATGACATGCCAGGTCCCAACCGCATGCCCTTCAGCGCCGCTCCGGACAAGGACGGCTATCTGTGGATCCCGAACTTCGGGCTTGCCAATAAAATCAGCCGGCTCGACCCCAAGACTGGGGAAATACAAGACTTCTCGGTTCCCAGTGGGGGAACGGCCGCCATTCATTCCGCCGTACCCGGCCCGGACGGAGCAGTTTGGCTGGCCGAGTCAGGTTTGAACACGATCGCCCGCTGGGACCCCTCCACCCAGAAGATTACCGAATACCACGACGCTTATATTCCCGGGAAGGAAGGAATCGGAGAGGGCGGGTCGAAGCACACGGTCCGATTGGATCCCAGCGGAAACGTTTGGGGCAGCGGTGCTCCGCTCACGAAGTTCGACCCGGAAACGAGAAAATTCACGCGTTTCGAGAATGTCATCTTTGCCTACGACGTGAAACCGGACAAGAACGGCGATGTTTGGTTTACGACGTTCGGCGCAAACGCCAGGTACGGAAGGGATCCGGAGAAAAGTTCCGCAGCAACGCTCTCGAAAGAGAACCAGATTGGCAAAGTCGACGGGAAAACCATGAAAGTCTCCGAATGGACCCTTCCGACCGATAAAAGTGCGCCGCGCCGCATGGAAATCGCTCCCGACGGAATGGTTTGGGTCGGCGAGTTCAACGGGGGAAAGATGGCGCGCTTCGACCCTGCGACCCAAACATTCAAAGAGTATCCGTTGCCCGGACCCGATCCCACTCCCTACGCTATGGGTTTCGATGCCGATGGCTACCTTTGGTACAACTCACACCGGATGGATGTGCTTGCGCGGTTCGACACCAAAACCGGGAAGGTGATCGAGTATCCTTTTCCCCATTCGGAAATGGCCATGCGGGAGTTTTTCCGCGATTCGCAAGGGCGCATGTGGTATGGCACGAATCCGAATAACAAGGTGGGATATTTCTACCTGGCAAATCGGAGCGACGGCACCGAGTCTGCCCGGAAGTAAACAATCGCGGGCCGATCCAGAAAGATAAGCTGTTTTTCTTCGCGGCGTTTCAGGAAACATGGCAGAAGAACGGCCTCTCATCTTCGGGCGCTTCTACCCCATTTTGGTTGGTATTCCCACCGGCACGCGCAGCGCCGTGTATGGTTGTCCGTGGGTAACCGCGCTAGGCGCGGCATTTTGTCCCGGCGGCCCCGCCACGATCGGGGGCGGAGCCACACAACAGGTGTGATGTGTATAAAATTAAAGCTGCATATCATTTCAGGTCTTCAGTGCGGCTTGCTTGAATACTGAGATAGCGCGGGAGTTACCAAAGTGTTCAGTTAAGAGCTATCAAGTTCCCATGTCCAGCCGAGCCGGTACAGGGTGACGATTGGAACCCCGCCGGAAGTGGGAGATCACCTTCCCGGGACTCCGCACGACAAGCTCCCACGCCCCCTTCAGCACAGCGGTATAGAACAGTGCCGCCAGTGCCTTGTTGTGTGGGTCGCTCAAATGCCAATGCTCGTCTCCTCTTCGGTTGATATCACCTGAAGAGTTGCGGGTGGCAGGGTCTTTATCCGCGAGTGCATCGTTCGTCGGCATTGTGAACTCCTGAGCTTCTCCCTGTAATTATTCGGTCCGTGTATCCGGAAAGCATAAAGAACCGATTCATGTTTCTGATGGTCCCTATCACCAAAAGTCGTATGAATTAGCAGTCGTCGTGCGGCGTTATCCTCTATCGACACGCGTTACCCCACGCCCCCGCTGATGTACAATTGCATTCGCCATTTATGAGAAACTTCACACAAATTGCGGTGGTCCTTCTGTGCCTGGCGGCCTTGGCGTCTGTCTGCTCCGCCAAGAAAGAAGAACGTTTTACGCTCCCCGCGAAAATCATGCAGGCAGATTCGGTTTACGTTGACTGCGTCTGTCCGAGGGCATTGGGAGAAGCCCGCGGCACCGCTTTAGCTGAACTGCAAAGCTGGGGACGATTCAAGCTTTCCGAGGACCGCCGCCATACCGACCTCGTCATACTATTTTCCGGCAATCCCTACCTCGGCGACTACGTCACTCGCGATGGCCCCGATACCAGGTACGTTGCAATTGAGTTCACCATCATGACGGTGATCGATCCCAACACCGGCCAGACCCTGTGGACAGATTCCAGGCGCTGGGGCAGTTGGCGCATCAAAGGAGCAACCAAGGATTTGATTAAAGAGCTTCGCGAACAAATGGAGGGACAAACGAAGCGGTGGACCTTGAACGAAATTCTCATGTGCAGCGTCACTCCGGTCTACGCGGGCTTTGGCCATCTCGCCCCAGACGAGGCATTGGCGAAGTCGGCTTCGGGCGCCGGAGTTGTTTCGGGCACGCCCGATCGCTTGCTGCTGGCCTCGCAGGATGCTCCGGAATTTTGTAAGCGGGCCCAGTTCGTGTTCAGTCCTCAGCACCGCATCGTGGGCTTCCAGGTAGTTGCTACTCGCGCCGATGCCATGGACGTCGGAGAAGTGCTTCAGCGCGCCGACCGCTTCGATTTTTCCGGCGGGAAATACGCCAATGGCGATCAGGTGTTCTTCAGCGCCGAAAGCAAAGACAAAAAAGTGCTGATACAGTTCGACGCCGAAGGCCACAGGTCCGTCCTGTCGCGCGTCACCTATTTTTACTGAGCGACCGCAAGCGCCGCAGGTTCGCCCCTGTTGTTGCCTCTGCCGTTGCCGTGCCTTAGTCGTTGCCGTTGCTTCTGCGGTTGCCTCTGCTTTTGCCGTTGCTTCTGCCGTTGCCGTGCCGTTGTTTTTGCCTTTGCCGTTGCCTCTGCTTTTGCCGTTGCTTTTGCTGTTGCCGTGCCGTTGCCTTTGCCGTTGCTGTTGCCCCGTCCTTTCGTTGTCATCCTGAGTCCATACGCGCGAAGCGCGGATGGGTGAGGGACCTGCTTCTTCCTTTGCTCTTCCTCGATGTCCTTCGGCACACGCGGCACGATTGCGCCCATGCACCCCGCAGAACAAGCGGTTTGCTTTTTAGCGGGGCACAGCTTCCTATCCTGTCTGGCAATGATGTTTTTCGTCAGGGCATGGCCTTAGAGCCCGAGTGACAACCCGCGTTTTTCGTCAGGGCACGGATTCATCCGTGCCGCAAATGCCGAAAATCGATGCGGCTTCAGCCGCTGAGGGAAGAATTAGCCAGTTCTCACACAAACTCTTCAGTCATTCCGCGACCCAAGAATCAACGCGGCCGTTACCCGTCCAGGCACGGTTTTGCCTCGTTCCAGGGCGTTCAAAAAGCCCTTATCTCTGAGAAACACACTTTGGCATTTTTCTTCAACTATGGGGAAAACTGACGGCGGGATGACGCAGCGGATAATACGAGGAAGTTCAGTTAGTTTAAAAGTGCCTCCGGACTCACGCTTACCCTCACTTTGGGAATACTCGCCCGCACTCGCGCGAACACTTCCTCCACTCCGAACGGCTTTGGTATATATCCATCGGCGCCCGCGAGAATTGCGTGGGCCTTCTTTTCCTCGGAGTTCTCCGCGCTCATGATGATGATGGCCATGTCGGAGCAAGCACGAATCTCCCGGCAAGCGTCGGTCGCCGACACAGCCGACGTGTCGCTGTCTAGCAGCACCAGGTCGTAGAGCTGCGAAGCGCTCTGCTTCACCACTTCATCGACACTTTCCAGATTTGTCACTTCGTAGCCCTTCGCCGCGAGCGTAATGTTCAGCACTCGCGAGATGCTCGGTTCCCTGGATACCACAAGTATGGATCCTTCACTCACGTGGGCGCCTCCCTGAAAAGGTTTCTTCCGCCGCGCTTTCGGCATCAGGCCGCTGGAGTCCGGTGATTCAGTTCAACTGAGAGTTTAGAAGGGACGCGATATGGAAGGCATAAAATGGTTCTAAGATTGTCGTATGTCATTCCTAAGGATATGCAGTGCACATCAGTTACTAATGTTTTGCTTACGTCTTGAAGGTGGGTAACCAGAGCGCGGCGTCGGCGAAGGTTCGCCGGCGCTCTTCCTCGCGAATGCCTTGGCAGGCTCAGGTTTTTATGGCGAACATATGACAATTTATGATCTACTTAGCTTGTCCGTATGTTTGGCACGCCCCGTACCAGCGAGGTCCATCACATGGCTCAAACGATGGTCATCAGCAGCACCACCCCTCCAGCCTCGAATCCCGCAATCCGCACGAAAGACCAGGTTCGCTATCGCATAGCCGAGACCGGCGTCATTCCCGCGGTCCGCGTAGCGTCGGAGAAAGATGCTCTTTTCGTCGCGCAGTGCCTCTCCGAGGCGGGGATCCGAATCCTTGAAATCAGCACTGTCTTTCCGGGGGCGTTTCACGCCATCTGTCACGTAGCGGAGAGCCTTCCAGGCGTCATCGTGGGAGCGGGAAATATACTGGACGTCGAGACGGCTCGCCGTTGTGTCGATGAAGGCGCAAAATTCCTGGCCACCGACGGACTGATTTCAGATGTCGTGGAGCTGGCCAATCAGGAAGAAATCGTCGTTTTTACCGGCGCGCTGACACCCACGGAGATCATCGCCGCGCGGAAAGCGGGCTCGGATTTCGTCAAGGTCGTGCCTTGCGACGCCATGGGCGGCCCCGGCTACATCCGCTCCTTGAAGTCTGCCATGCCTCAGATACAGCTCATCGCTGCCGGAGGCGTAAATCAGCGAACCGCCTCCAGCTTCATAAAAGCCGGCGCAACGGCCCTGGGTGTCGGCAGAGACCTTATCCCCTTGGAAGCGGTGCATTCCCGTCAGGCGCAGCGCATTCAGGAGATGGCCCGCAGATTTCTAAGCTCCGTGTCGAGCGGCCGGGACTAGCCGCCGACCTTCGGGGCGCGCAGTGTCTCCGCAAAGCCTCGCGCGATTGAGCTTCTTCGTCAACGCCACCGCGCAGCCAATCCCCGCTTAACTTGAGTATCCAGCGCGTCCAATCAGCCCCGCCCCGCTCCCGTTCACACCTCAAATGACTCAGACTTCAAACGACTCTTCCGAAGAAGGAAGCCTGTCGCCGTCTCGCGCCACCCACACATACAGTGTCGGCAACAACACGACGCTCATTGCCAAAGCCCCGATCAGCCCGCCCACGATAACAATGGCGAAGGGCCGCTGTGAGTCCGAGCCGATGGCATGGGAGAGCGCGGCGGGCACCAGTCCAAAAGTGGCCACCAGCATCGTCATCATGATCGGACGAAGCCGCAGAATGGCCCCCTCGATCGCCGAATCGATGATCGTGTAGCCCCGCGCGCGAAGCTGGTTGATGTACTCCAGCATGATCACGCCCGTCTGAACCGAAACGCCAAATAACGCGAGAAAGCCCACGCCGGATGAGACGCTGAAATGCGTGCCCGTTATAAGCAGCGCCAGCAACCCGCCCACCGGCGCCATGGCCACCACCGCGAGAATCAGCGAAGCCCACTTGAACGAACCAAACATGCTGAAGAGAATGATAAAAATCACCAGGATCGTAATCGGCAGCACGATCAGCAGCCGCTTCGAAGACCGCTTCTGGCTCTCGTACTCTCCGGCCCAATCCAGGTGATACCCAACGGGAAGCTTTACCTGCGCGTTGACGTTTCTCATGGCCTCTTCGACCGTGCTGCCCAGGTCGCGCCCGCGGACGCTGTATTTGATCGCCACGTACCTGGAATTGGCCTCACGATAAATTTCAGAAGCCCCATCCTGGACGCGCACCTTGCACAGTTGCGACAGTGCCACGCGCTCGCCTGAAGGTGAAAGCAGGCGGACGTTTTCGATCGCCTCCTGGGTGTTCCGGTAAGGCGCTTGATAGCGTACGGTCAAATCGTAGACCTGCTCGCCCTGGAGCACCTGGCTCACTGCATTTCCGCCCACGGCCGTCTGGATGGCGTCCTGGATGTCGGCGACATTGATCTGGTGCCGCGCCGCTTGCACGCGGTCTACCGCCAGGTTCAGGTTCGGCTGGCCGAGCACGCGGAAAAGGCCCAAGTCCTGCACGCCTGGAACGCGGCGCATGACCTCGACGATTTCATCGCCTTTTTGTTCGAGTAGCTTCAGGTCGTCGCCGTAAACCTTGACCGCAAGCTCGCCTTTCACGCCGCTGACAGCCTCCTCCACGTTGTCTTCGATGGGCTGCGAGAAATTCCATATCACGCCCGGAATCTTGTTGAGCTCCCGGTTCATCGCGCTGATCAGTTCGTCTTTGTTCTCGCGGAAGACGGGCCGCCACTGCTCTTTCGGCTTCAGGTCGACAAAGTATTCGGTGTTGAAGAAGCCCGTCGTGTCGGTGCCGTCGTCGGGCCGGCCTACCTGGGTGATCACCTGTGTAACTTCCGGAAAAGATGCGAAAGCGATGCGAGCTTCGGTCATCACGCGCACCCCTTCGGTTGGCCCCGTGCTCGGCGCCAGCGTTCCGCGAGCCCAGATGGCGCCTTCGTCGAGGTGGGGCAGGAACTCCGAACCGATCACGCCGCTGAAACGCGAGGAACATGGCCACGCACAATGCGCCTATCCGCCACGCCAACGGTCACCCAGCGATGCTCGATGGCCCATGCGCAGCCGCTTGCGGTAAGCGCTCGGTCAGACAGGCCATCACCGGGTTGTGCCATTCATTTGCTCCCTTGCGGAACAGCAAGCTCGCCAGCACCGGCGCGATCAGCATCGAAAAGATGAGCGCGCCGAGCAAGCGCGAAGGCCACCGTCCATGCCATCGGCTTGAACAGCCGGCCCTCTACACGTCTGCAGCGTGAAGATCGGCAGATAGGCGGTGATGATGATGCGCGATGGCGTAGAACACCGGGCGCTGCACTTCGTGGGCGGCTTCGCGGATGGTCTCGGTGGGGGTCTTCAGGATCGCCGTTGGGTGCGGAGTATCGCCGGCGCCTGCGGCCCGTTTCTGTCGGTGACTCAGATGGCGGACGATGTTCTCCACCATCACCACCGCGCCGTCCACCACCATGCCGAAATCCAGCGCGCCCAGCGACAGCAGGTTTGCCGGAATGTGGTTCAGATCGAGGCAGATGGAGGCGAACAGCAGCGAAAACGGAATGGTGAGCGCAACGATGAGGGCGCCGCGGACATTGCCCAGAAAAAGAAACAGGATGATCACCACCAGGATGATGCCTTCGGTCAGGTTGTGCAGCACCGTATGGGTGGTGAAGTGAAGCAGGTCGCTGCGATCCAGAAAAGGAACAACCTTCACGCCCGGCGGAAGAATCTGTTCGTTCAGCTCCTTGACCTTGTCGTGAATTCCCGCCAGGGTCGGATTCTGACTCCGCGCCCTTGCGCAGCAGCACGATGCCTTCGACCACATCGCCGTCGTCGACAATGCGTCCGTCGGACGCGATGAATGGCCTTGCCGATCTGGCCGAGCCGGATCTTCGGCCCTTGCTGCACGATGGCGATATCCTGACACGCGCAGCGGCGTGCCGAATTGCGTCTTAAGCACCGTTTGACCGATGTCCTGCACGTGGTCGAACAAGCCCGACCGCCCGCACATTGACCTGCTGCAGCCCCGCCTCGATGAAGCTGCCGCCGGCGTTGACGTTGTTGTTGGCCAGCTGCTGTTCCACCTGCCCGATGCTCAGTCCATAGGCGATCAGCTTGTTCGGGTCGACCGCGCACCTGATATTCGCGCGTCGTGCCTCCGAAGCTGGCCACATCCACGACATTCGGGAACGGACTTGAACTGCTTTTCCAGCGTCCAGTCCTCGAGCGACTTCAGCTCCATCAGGTCGTACTGCGGGATTGGTGCTCTGCAGCGTGTACCAGTAGATCTGCCCGACCGGGACTCCAATCGGTGCCCATCTGCGGCTGCAGCCCTGCGGCAGGGTCACCTGCGAGAGCCGTTCCAGCACCTTCTGGCGGTTCCAATCGTTGACCGAGTCATCGTCGAAGATCAGCATCAAGCTCGGAGAGGCCGAACAGCGACGTGGACCGCAGATGGGTCAAGTGCGGGATGCCCGTTCATCTGGATCTCGATCGGAATCGTAACCTGCTGCTCGACTTCTTCAGCCGCCCGGCCGGGCCATTGCGTAATCACCTGCACGTAATTGTTGGCGACGTCGGGATAGGCCTCTACCGGCAGGTTATGAAATGAAATTGCCTCCCCACGTAAGCAGGAGAACCGCGGCCAGCGTCACAATGAAGCGGTTATTAAGTGCGAAGTCTACGAGAGTACGGATCATGCTCGATTCCTCTTTGTTTGCGATTTCTCGCGCTCTGTAAGCTTGATCTCAGACACGCCCTGTTTTCGAAGCTTGCTATTCTGCGTTGCTGCGGCCTGCGTTGAGGCCGGCCGCCAGGCCAGTTCTTCCAGCGTTCCGTTCGGCACCCGGTTGGCGAATTGAAAACCGAAGTTACTTACAGTTGCGAGAGGGAAGGAGGAGCGCGATCCTGAGCCGCCGCTAGAGCGACGATCCCGGAGAAGGCCGTATTGCGGAAGGCATGCGTAGGAAGCGAATGCATGAGGCAAAAGACTGGCCGCCAAGCCGCTAGAAAAGCCCGGCCGCATCCGATGGTCGGCTTGGCGGACATGTGATCCGTGCAAACCTGAGCGGATTCACGCCGATGGCTGAAGATTCCCGCCGCCACGAAGACGTCCGGATGCAGATCGTCCGTCATCGAGATAGGAAATAGAAGAAGGATAATGACGCAGCTAAGCGCCACCGCCTCCATGTGGATGCTATAGCGTCTGCCCCGGCCGCGTGCTCTCAGGCTTGCCATCCAGGAACTCAGCGCTCCCAAAGCAATCGCCAGCCAGCAGGTATTTAAGAAAAACTCCACCAGTGAAGCTTCCCCTCGAAGAAATAAATCCTAGAAAAAATAAATGATGTCGCCGGCAAACGTAAGCTGGCTGTGCCGGATTCCGTTGTCATAAGCGCCCGGAAGCTCGCTGTTCGGCGAAGGCAATCCGGTATTCGGATTGTAGATGTGCTCCCACCGCACTTCAGGGCGGAAGAGAACCGTTGTTCCCACCCAGTGTCCCCAGCCCAGCAGGTGCTCCGTGTACCAGCCCTTGGTTCCCGTGCGCTGTCCGCGTATGTCGTCGAACACTTCGGTCCGGAACGAGATGTAATCGTGCGGGCCGGCCTGATACTCGATGTAATTCACTGAGGCCCATTCCGGGGCAAAGCAGGTGAGCTCTTTCGTGTTGTTGCAGCGCGCCCCGTTGGCGCCGTAAATCAGGATCGAGTACGGTGCCCCGCTGTTTTGAAGGCCCACATTCGGGTTGTTCACGTTTGGCGTGTTCTTTTCATACTGATACCAACTCTCCCATCCGGTATGCCATTTCTCGTTGAATTTGTGATACCAGGTGAAATAGTGGGCCTGCATGTTGTTGTAGGCATACTTGCCGGAGTTCAGCGAATTATCGCAGTAATAGACTTCGTCCTTGCTTTCTCTCCATTCATATTGAACGCAGAAATTTAGCGTAAGCTTCGCCAGTCTGCCCGGTTCTTTCCAGGGCATGATGTCGCAGCCCGGGGACACGCCAACCTGGACCGTCCAGTTGTCGTTGATCTTCGTCGTCGTGTTGATGCCCGTCTGGGTGTAGCAGTCGAACGTGTAGAGCAGCGAGTGGCTGTAGGTGTAGTTGTTCGGCGCCAGTTGCGCCTCGATATCCGGCAGCGACACGTAACGTCCGATGCGAAGGTCCACGCCCTGCGCGATGTGCGGGAAATAAAGGTCTCCGTAAACCATCACCGGATCATCGCCGTATTCCTTGTTTTTCTTGAGCAACTGCTCGCTGAACGCTCCGTTGGCGGTCGTGAAACGGTAATCGAGCCCCCACAGATTGGAGACGCGGAAGCCCCAGTCGAAATGGTCGGTTTGCACCGTGTCTGGCTCCCGCTCGATGTAGATCACTTCCTGGTCCGGCTGCACGGAATTGGGGACCTCGTCATAGGAAGCCGGTGAGTTCCCGAACTTGCACGTCTGCGCCGGCTGTACGCCTGGAATCGCCGGACTTCCGCAGAACGGAGTCGAGCTGGCGTGCGACGTGCTCCAGTTTCCGCCGAAGTTCAGCCAGCCGTAAATCTGTACTCCTGTTTTCTTCCACCATTCCCCGTGCGACCCTCCCCAGATGGCGGTCATCAGCGGGCTCGCCTGCGTCCACGGATAGCCTATCCAGACGGTTCCGCCGATCGGCCATTGGCCGAACGGGAAGGGCGGAGCATTTTCCGGAACGGGATCGCCCCGGAATTTAGGCGCCTCCGCGGTCGATGCGGGAGCGTCCCGTTGCGCCGCGCTCCAGTCGTCCCGATAGGCCTGCGCAAACCTCGCGAAAAAGCCGCGCGAAGTCCCGGGCGCCGACACCGCTGCTGGCGAACTCGCCGTGGAAGAAGATCCCGCCGCCGGTGGGAGCTTTCCAGCGTTCTCCTCCAGCGTCACGTCAATATGCACGCTGTCTCCGGCTGCCACGGCTACGATCTTTGCTGGCGAGACGGCGAACCCTCCCTTATTTGCGGTCAACTGATACTCACCAGGCTTGAGATTGCCGACGGCGAAACTTCCGTCCGGGCCGCTCACGACCGTGCGATCTGTGTTTTCGGCCATGCTGTGCACCACAATCAGCACCTGAGGCAGCGGGCTGTTATTCGCCCGGAGAGTTACGCCCCGAAGTTCGCCCGTCGCCGGGTCTCCGTAAGCGACGCTTCCAAATACCAGGGCCCGCAACACGATGAACGCCCACAGCACAAAAAGAAGTGATTTCCGAGTCATAGGCCTCTTGACGGACGCGATGAATTTGTTCGTGCGTGGCGTAAGAAGTTACAGAGCTATGCATACGGAATCCGTAAAAAGTCCTATGGATAATTTGTTTGGCTTGCATCACTTTTTTAACCGTCGCCTCGGATATCTGTTCCCAGCACCGTTGCAGCGGCGCCGCAAAGCCTGTTTACCTGCATTTTTGCTGCGTAAATCGCATTAGATAGCCCCGCGCATATTGATTGAATAAGCATTCCATCAAGAGTTGGTAAAGGCCCGTATTAACGGTCTGCACGGTCGAATCTGACGAATTATTTATCAGTTCCTTATGCGGATGTTTTCATAATAAACGCAGACGCACGAAGTTCGTCGGCGAAGTGCATGCTTGAATCCTGGCTCCCGCGATTCTGCCGGCTTCGCTTGACGAGGGGCGTTTGAGCGGATACGTGACGCGCACAACTACGAAGAAACCCGCCGCGAAAATTCTCGTGGTTGACGACGATCAGCAGGTCCGCCGCACCTTTCGCGCGATCCTCGCGAGCCAGGGTTGCTCGGTCGTCGAAGCGCGCGACGGTAACGAAGCCATCGAGGAGATCAAGGCCGATTCCCCCGATCTGGTTCTCCTCGATATCAATATGCCGGGCATAGACGGATTTGAGACCTGCCGGCAGATTCGCGGATTTTCCGATGTCCCCATAATCATGGTCACTGTCCGCGGCGATGAAAACGATAAGGTTATCGCCCTGGATGCCGGTGCCGACGACTATATCGTGAAGCCATTCGGCACCCAGGAGCTCCTGGCCCGCATTCGCGGTGCCGTCCGCAGGGTGCCCAGCGCCAAAGAAATGCCGCCTTTCAATTCCTCCGGCTTGAATATCGATTTTGAACGCCGCAGAGTGATCGCCCACGGAAAGCCTGTCCACCTCACGCCGACGGAATTCGAACTCCTGAAGCACCTGGTCGTGAATAAGGGCAAGCCCATGTCTCACTTGAAATTGCTTCACCTTCTCTGGGGGCCGGAGCACTCCGACGATCGTGAGCCGCTAAGGGTTTTCATTGGACAGCTGCGGAAGAAGATCGAGCAGGACCCCGAGAACCCCCGGTTTATCCATACGGAACCCTTGGTCGGCTATCGCTTCGACCCCGATTTTGGATCCCCCTCGAAATCCAGAAAATCCCACTCGTAATCAACTAGCGAGCGCTTACGCATCCCAGAAAAGCGGGTTGTTTCTTAGTACGTTGCGGAAAAACTCCGGTTCTTAGGGGGTCGGAGCTTCAGCTCCGACATAAAGTCCGGGGATTCGACGGGGCTTTAGCCCCTGTGTCAAAAGTCCGGGCACTCAATAGGGCTGCAGAGCCTATGCGACAACACGCGTTTTTCGTCAGGGCACGGATTCATCCGTGCCGCGAATGCGGAAAAATCGATGCGGCTAGGGCTTCGGAGCTTGAGAGTGCGTGTGGCAATCCCAAATCCTTGTGGGTCGTGGCTTCAGCCACGACATAAGCTTCGGCAAATCAGTGGGGCTTTAAGCCCCTGAAGCTCCTAAACCCAGCTGCACATCAAGGATTTTTGCATTCGGAGGGAAAAGCAGCAGAGTTGCCTTCCGCTTCGTAGATCTGAGACAACAGCGCGCAAGACGGCGTCTCGTGGTGGGTCTTGTCGATCTTCACCGCTTCCAGTGCGTTTGCCTCCGCGTCACGCAGATTGTTGAGGTGCAGGTATGCGACAGCGCGATAAAAATAGGCATACGCGTCGCTCGCGGAGTTTAAGTCGAGGGCCGTCTTGGTTGGATTTAAAACTTCATCCCACTGTTCACTCTTGATGCCGAGTTCAGCCAGGCAGAGATACGACGGCAAGTAAGCCGGATCGGTCTTTTGAGCCTGCGCGCACGCGCTTTGTGCTTCGGCGAGCGCTTGCTTCGCTTCCAGCAGTTCACCCAGCATCACCCAGGCAGCCGAGTAATTTCGGTACTCCTGAATCGCGTCGCGAACACTTTCTTCGGCGTCAGCCAGTCTCTTGCGTTTGAGCTGTCCGCACGCCCTTTTGTAATCGTTCCTCGCCTTTGGGGGAACCCCCAACTCGGTGGTGCTCACCGTGGCCTGCATTAGCGCGGCGCGAACCCAGGGAAGGCAGGATTCGTCCGCCGGGGCATGAGGCTGGGTGCGGGGCCTCATGTTCGGCCTCATGTTCGGTATGATCGCCGGCTGCCCGGCATAATCTGGCTGCGTGTTTTGTGCGCCTGTCGCCAGCGCACAGGAAAGAGCTGCCCAAGTGAATAGCGCCACTTGCGCGAATCTCATAAACCCTTCTATCGGCGAAATACTTCCAGCCGCGGCGCGCGGGCTTAGCGCGACAGCCGTTGGCCGTTGCGGGTCACTCGTAAGCTCGATTGCGTCAATTCCTTGGCGTCGAGCTCCCCGCTCTTGTCCTTATCCAGCCTGTCGAATTCCGCTTCCATGAATTTCATGTACTCCTGTTTGGAGATTTTGCCGTTCTTGTCGGTATCCATCAGGAGCAGCAACTGCTTCACGTCGTCCTCCCCCAGGGACAGCTTTTCGTCCGCTTCGGAAGCCGCGTTTTGCGCGACGGCGGTCCGTAACATCGTCCCAGCTAAAGTCAGCATCGCGATGAACGCGATGACCCATATGAAGTGTTTGCGGCTCGGCATGGTGGTCTCCAGGAAACGCTTCCTGATATAAAACGGCACAGCAGCTAGAGGGCCGGCCAGATATCAGGGTTGATTGTGGTCATTGATATTAGTCGATCGTGGTCGCCGATCGTGATCTAAGAAGCCGTCTGCTTTGTCATTGTCGCTGGCAGCGTTTTTCCAGTGTACGCCGGCGCAGGACTCGCCCTCATTGATTGTCCCACGTTCGAGTTTCTTTTGGGGAGTCTCTTCGCCTTCGCACGAGCAGGGCAGCGCCGCGCCTGCCGGGCAAATCGATCAGGAACCTACTTTCGGCTCTTCGACGCCATCACATAATCGGGATCAAAGCGATAGCCCACGGAGGGTTCCGTATGGATATAGCGCGGATTGTCCGGGTGCGGCTCGATTTTCTTGCGCAGTTGGCCGATGAAAAACCACAATAGTTCCCGATCGTCGGCATGGTCTGGCCCCCAAAGCATTTGCAGAAGCTTCGGGTAAGTCAGCAGTTGACCTTGGTGTGAAACAAGGTGCTTGAGAAGTTCGAATTCCGTGGGTGTCAGGTGAACGGGCCGTCCATGGGAGACCACCCTCCGGCGTTCAAAGTCGATGTTCAAGTCCGACGAAACAAATGCCGGCAATCCTGTCGTTTCGGGGATCCTGCGCACGGCGGCGCGAATGCGCGCCAGAAGTTCCTGCGTGCCGAACGGTTTCACGATGTAATCGTTGGCCCCGGCGTCCAGCGCAAGTACCTTGTCTTTCTCTTCTCCGCGCACCGTCACCATGATGATCGCCACGTTGGAAAACCCTCGAATTTTTCTGCACGTCTCGATGCCGTTGCTGTCGGGCATGTTGATATCGAGCAGCACCAGATCGGGACAATCTGCCCTGACCTCATCAATCGCTTCTTCGCTCTCGCGCGCCTCCACCACTGTGCATCCCTGGCTTGCCAGGATCGTACGGAAGGTCCGGCGGATCTGCGAGTCGTCGTCTACTACAAGAATCTTGGAAGGAAGCTTATTTACGTTTAAACCCATCGCTTGTGCGCCTCCTGGATAAGGAGCAAGCCGATTTACCTCGTCCGTCGTTCAGGACGCTCTGCCAATCGCGACGCTTTTGTTCCTCTTATCATCAGAACCGCCTCGTAAGGAAGCGATAAATAATTTGTCAGTTTTGTGCTGTAAAGCGAAAGCGGCTTTATCAATTTTTGATGGATCGCTTATTCAATCCTTTTGCGCCGGTGTTTACATTGCTTCGCACCAGAGCAAGAAACGCGCTTCGAATTAACCAGGATATGTATTGAACGCCTGGTGAATTCCATATGCGGGCTCTGTGGTTTTCCAGAAGAAGAGTGTCACCTAAAGGAGTTCTATGAACCGCAAAGTGCTGCTTGTTGTGCTTTCTGTGTCAATCGCGATCCGGGGCGCCCTGCTGTTGCTCGGAGGCGCAGCCTACGGCGAGCCGGTGTCCGGAAAGCTTCAGGGCGTCACGCTTCGCGCGGATAACCGCCCGCTCTCGCAAGTCGTTGTGATCGTTCACAGCCTCGGGGAAAACATCGACCGCGCCGTCATCAGCAACTCCGACGGCAGCTTTGCGGTCGGCGATCTGAAACCCGGTCATTACCAGCTCACGGCCACCAAGCCCGGATTCGGTACATCGCAAGTGGCCTATGTGGTAGTTGCGGCGGGAGACGATCTGCGCCTGGATATGAAGCTTGCAGAAACCGCCCCGGCCGAAAGCTCGAGTGCGGCAACCGCCGCCACGGCCCCGTCCGCTGCCCAGCCGGACGCTCCATCTGCCATCGCGAAAGAGATTGACGAGATGAAAGAGGGCATGGACGCCATGAGGGCGCGCATGGAGGAGCTCGAAGCCAAGCTCAAGACCGCTTCGGAGCAGCCCCCCGCTCCCGTATCTGCCGCCGCCCCGGAAATCGCTCTCGCGAAGAGGCCGATGCAAGGGCAAGCGCCCGCGGAATCTTCCACGGCAGCCGCCGCCCCGGCAGGCCCGCCCAAGAAGATCGATCCCTTCTCGGATTACGACTGGACCTGGCTCAACGGCAACCCGCGCACAAAGACCCCCGCGTTTGACTCGCCGTTCTTTACGCCGGAAATCCGGGCCGACCTCACCTATACCTACGACTACAACAACCCGAAAGACAACTCCATGGGTGGGTCGAGCGAACTGTTCCGGGCCAATGAAGTACAGCTCGAACAGCTCGGCATCGGCGGCGATTTTCACTTTGACAATGTTCGCGCCAGGTTCATGACCCAGTTCGGCATGTATTCAACGGCGACGATTCGAAATGACCCCAGCTATTCCAAGGGTCAATGGGACATTGCCGATGCGGACCGCTACCTGTCAGAAGCCTATGGCGGGTACCACATCAACAAATTTTACGGAATCAACGTGGACGCCGGTATTTTCATGTCCTATATCGGCCTCTTCAGCTACTACAACTTTGACAACTGGGCCTACCAGCCCTCGTACGTTTCTTCCAACACCCCGTGGTTCTTCCAGGGCGTGCGCATACAGATCTTCCCCACGCCCCACCTGAAAATTGAGCCGTGGATCATCAATGGATGGCAGTCGTACGCGTCGTCCAACTCCAGAAAGGGGCTTGGCGGCCAGATCAAGTACACTCCCTTCCCCTGGATGAACATCGTTTCCAACAACTACGGCCTGGGCCACGATGACCTGTACATACAAGACCGCGCCCGCATCCATACCGACAACAGCATCGAGATTAAGTATTACGACCGCCCGGAAAGCATGGGCCTCTCCAAGATGGCCTTCTCCTTCACCGGAGACCTGGGCTGCGAATTCGGTGCTGGGGTGAGCTGCTTGGGTGATAGGCGCGGCGGTCCCAAGCAGAGTTTCGCCGGCTTCATGGTGTACGACCGCTATTGGTTCCACAAGGACCTGTTCGGTGTCACGATTGGCGGCGGCGAGATTGACAACCCCGGTCGCTATCTCGTGCTTCTGCCGCCGATCAATGGAGAGACAGCCTCTTCAGCGGCAGCGAATGCACCGTACTTCACCGGCAATCCCGGAGATCCTTTCAAGGCCTGGGATACTTCGTTAACCTTCGACTATATGCCGAAGCAGTACATCACCTTCCGGGCGGAAGCTGACTACCGTCACGCGAGCGTGCCGTACTGGTCTGGCCCGGGTGGAGTTACTCCCCCTCCCGGCACCAATGTAGGTACATACGGCGGACCCAACGTCGGCGGCGGCCCTGCAGACCTCATCTGTGCTGCGGGCACCGACTCTGGCGTAGAGGGCAACGTCGAAGCCCCCAGCACCCTCTCTCAGGCGAACGTGGCCTGCGGAGGCAATGCGGTCCTCGGCAGCCCGATTCCGAATGCCAAGAATTACCCAGCCCTGTGGTTCCCCGATCTTCGCAGGGACGAAATGCTTTTGGATTTCGACTTGATGGTTAAATTCTAATGCATCGAGGAGAAGCTGGGGCCGCCCGCGCGCGGTCCCAGTCTCGGAGCCGTTGTAGCGATGCCGCTTTTTGCCGGTTCTTGGTGGCTTAGCAGGTTGCGGAAAAACTCCGGTTTTTAGGGGTCGGAGCTCGAGCTCCGACATAAAGTCCGGGGATTCAACAGGGCTTTAGCCCCTGGGGAACAGATGTTCGTACTTTTCCGGGTGCCCGACCCTCCGTTGTTGAGGGTCGGGTCTTTGTGCACCATTCGCCGGAACCAGAAACATCGAAATCCCAATGCACGCCAACCATAAATTCGCACCCCCAGAAAAGGGCAAGGAGATTTGATGATGGCAAACAGAAGAACGGCGACACACCTCGCCAAAGTAACAGCGACACGCAGGAACATCGCTATGGTCATCGTTACGGTCATCGCGCCCGTCCTCATGTTGATCGCGATCGGAGCCACGGCCGCAACCCCCCTGGCCAGGCAAAAGGAGTCCGTGCCGAAGCCGCAGGATAAAGTGGCGCTCGGCGAGGATGATGTCAAACAACTGCTCCTGCTCATGGACACTGACAAGAATGGCAAGATCTCCAAAAGAGAATACATGGCGTTCATGGAGGCCGAATTCAATAGGCTCGACAAGGATAGGAGCGGGGACCTCGACGTGAAAGAACTTACCCAATCAAGACTGAGCGCCACGCACCCCGCGTTGGTGGGCAAGTAATCGCGAGCTTCCGGAGAGGGTGAAGTCTGGAAATCATCGCCAGCCACTCTCCCGGGGCCTGAAGCCGCAACCGCAAAAGTGCAAGCCCCTGGTGTAGACTCATTTCGATGCTGGCCATGATCAGGTTGGCGAAATCAGCCGTTCCGCTGTTTGTCTTGACGACGTTGTTAGTGCCCGCTTCCGCCAAAAAGCGCGAGCCTCCGCCTCTTCCCGCGAAACTCATGGAAGCTCGCTCCGCCTACGTTGACTGCGACTGCCGCAAGGAAATGGCTGCATCGTTGCGCAGTGCCGTGCCGGAGTTGCTGGCCTGGGGCCGCTTCCAGCTCGTGGAAGACCGCCACGCCGCCGATGTCATCTTTCTTTTTTCTGCGAATCCCTACCTTGGAGACTATCTGACGCGCGACGGCCCGGATAAACGCCCGGCCGACGTCGATTTCACGATTCTCACGGTCATAGACGCGCACACCGGCGCGGCCCTCTGGGTCGATTCCAAACGCTGGGGATATATGATGGTGTCGCGGGCCACCAGGGACTTGATCCGCGACCTCCGGACAGCAATGGCAGAACAGCCCAGGAAAATAACTTAGGAAATAACTCCGGAAGTAGCGCTGGAAAATAACCCGAATAAACTCTGAAAGGGTCGTCTCACCGGTTCGCCGCGCAACTCACTCATTCGTGTCATGTGGGTTGTACGCATTTATTTGTCATCCCGAACAAAGTGAGGGATCTGCATTACTCTCCAGGTGGTAGGAGCTTCAAGAACCTGCGTGGCATAGTCGCCTTTGGTTTTCAGGGTGCCCGACCCTCCAAGTTCGAGGGTCGGGTCTTTGTGCACGATCCGCCCGAATGAAAGCCAAAATCAATGTCACCGGTCTAACCGGCAGGCTGTTGTACGCATTCTTTTGTCATCCCGAACGAAGTGAGGGATCTGCATTACCTTTTAGATGGTCGAAGCTTCAGAACCTGCGTGCCAAAATCTCTACTCGTCAGGGCCTAGCTTCAGCCATGCCGCAACCCACGCATCAGTGCGGCTTCAGCCGCTGAAGGACGGCTTCACCGCTTATCCCACAGCCTCACTGTTCCACAGGCAGGCTGAAGGAGAACACCGAGCCCTGCCCCAGCCGACTCACCGCCTTGATCGTTCCTCCGTGCGTCTCGACAATTGCTTTCGCAATTGGCAAGCCCATGCCGGTGCCCTTCACGCGATAGCGCTGGTTTTTCCCACGGTAGAATTTTTCGAAGATGTGGTCGATCTCTGTCTCTTCGATGCCCGGCCCCTTGTCCGCCACACTGATCGTGAGGAACTTGTCTCGCTGCTCGGTGGCGATCGTGATGGGCTGCCCCGGAGCGGAGTACAGATGCGCGTTGGTAATCAGGTGAACCAGCACTTTCTTGGCCAGGCACAAATCCACCAGAAGCCGCGAATCCTGATGCTTCACTTCCAGGCGGATTTCCCGGACGGGAATCACATCCGTGCAGTCCTCCACCGCCGAGGGGATAAATTCGCCTACCGCATGCGACCCGATTTCCAGATTCACTTCGTGAGACTCGAGCCGCGCCATTTCCGAAGCTTCTCCTACCAGGTGGTTAATCCGGTCGCATTCCTCATCGATAATCGTCAAAAGCTCTTTCCGCTGCTCGCGATTGAATTCCAGATCGTCGAGCAGGCCGGTCGCGGACACCTTGATGGATGTAAGCGGGGTCCGGAAATCGTGGGTAATCGCGTCCAGCAACACCGATTTCAGCCGCTCGCTTTCGCGCGCCGCTTCGATCTTGGCGATGTGCTCGATGGCATTTGCCCGTTCAATGGCCAGCCCGACGATGGCCGCCACCGCCTCGAGTGTCTCGCTTGCGGGCGCCGGGCCGCAGAGCGCGATGCTCCCGGCCACGGATTCCCCTAGACGAATGGGGGCAACGGAAATTTTTCGATCGGCCGCTATTTGCAGATGTCCGATCGAAGCGGCCGCCTTCATGTGCTGAATCGCTCTTTCCGGCAGTCTGGTTTCCGAGCAGAACGTCTTCTGCGACGCGGAAATATAGAGTGCCGCCGATTCCAGTCCGAATGCCGCCACGATATCGCCCGGCATCGTATCCATCACATCCACCGGGTCTTTCGCTCCCAGCAGCCTGCTGCTCAAGGCGTAGAGCTTTTCCACCTCCAGGCGCATCAGCACGGCTTCCCTGGCTTGTTTCCTCTCGCTGGTGCTGATCCGGCATCCGATCACCGCGGTAACCAGGAACGCAGCCAAAGCCACCCAATCCCCGGGGTCGGTCACATCGAAGCTTCCCACCGGTGGTAGAAAAAAGAAATCGTAGGCTAATGTGGCCGCGAAACACATCGCGATCAGCGGCTGAAGCTCAAAAGCAGTCGAAGCCAGCAGAATCGCGAGCAGGTAGACGAACCCGACGGTCGTGGCATTTACGGAAGGGCCATAGTGAAAGAGAACCGTGATGGCCATGACCGTCAACAGGCACACTACCGTCCGGGCCATGATCGACGTTTGCACCATCCGCCACGCGAAGTTTGGAAGTGAAAAACTCGCTTTTGGTCCCGATTTTTTGGGCTCACGGAAGGAATAATCTGCGTTTTGGCGACCGGTGGATGCTAGCCAGTCGAGGCCCGCAGTCTTCGTGGACATCTTTTACCCCCACTTGGTAGTGTTAAAAGAAAGCCTGAGTGAGGGTACAGTGCGCTTTCACGCGGTTCCAACTCATTAAATCGATACGATCCATTGATTTATTCGTGCCGATCCTTACGTTATCCTTATGCCTTATTAACAAGCGGCCACTGGTCACCGTTGCCTCTTCCGTCGCAGTTCTCCGTTCACCGTTTGCTGTTGCCCTGGTAGCCGTCGTTGCTTTTTGCTTCTGCCGTTAAGCAGTCATTCTGAGCGCAGCGAAGAATCCCTCTTGTTGTGCGCCGGCCGCACTTTGCGGTTTTGCTTCCGCTTCTACTTTCTCTTTCTTTTCATTGTCATTTGAGAGGCTGCGCCTTTTTTGAGCGATGGTTTGGCGGGTGCCCGACCCTTCGGTTTTAAGCCCCCTTTGCCGTTGCAGTTCGCCGTTGCCTCTGCCGTTGCATTTGCCCTTCATTGTCATCCTGAGACCATACGCGGGCAGTGCGGACGGGTGAGGGACCTGCTTCTTCTTTTGCTCCTCCCCGTATCATTGCGGGGTCGGAGCTTTCAGATCATGAGGGGCAATTTGCTGAATTAGACCTGCGAGCGGTCGGTAGCAGACTTTTCTTGGGGAGGTTCGAAACGGTATCCCACCCAGGGCTCCGTATGGATGTAACGCGGATGCTTGGGATCGGGCTCGATTTTCTTTCGCAGCTGGTTGATAAAAACGCGTAAATATTCTGTTTCCTGCCCGTAGTCGGGGCCCCACACGGCCTGCAGCAGGCGCCGGTGGGGAAGAGGCTTCCCGCGATTGGCGACCAGGTAATACAGCAGCTCGAATTCTTTCGGAGTCAGCCGCACCGTCCTCCCTTTGAGCTCGATGGCGCGTTTTTCGAAATTGATATTCAGGTCGTCTGAAAAGAAAGAGGGCAGCGAACCCGTGGGCGCGGCACGGCGCAGCGTTGCGCGCACGCGGGCCAGCAGTTCGTCGGCGCCAAAGGGTTTCACCACGTAATCGTTCGCGCCGGCATCCAGGGCTTGCACCTTGTCGCGTTCGGCATTTCGCACTGTCAGGATGATCACCGGAATATCGCCGGCTTCGCGAATTTCACGGCAGGTCTCAATCCCGGATCTCCCGGGCATGTTCACATCGAGCAGGATCAGATCGGTGTGTTCGGTGCGGATTTTTTCCAGGGCTTCATCGCCGCTCTTCGCCTCGATCACCGAGTAACCCTGTGAAGTGAGAATCGTGAGGAGAACCCGCCTGATTTGCGGCTCGTCGTCAACGATCAGTACCGTCGCGGAACTCATTTGAATTTGAAGACCTCACCAGTCCTATTTTCTCGTCTTGACTGGCCTTTCCGCGTCCGGCTCGAAACGATAGCCGATCAGCGGCTCGGTAAGAATGTACCGGGGTTCGTCTGGATTGGGTTCAATCTTCCGGCGCAGTTGGCCGATGAAGACCCGCAAGGGCTCCCGGTCGCTCGAATGTTCCGGACCCCACAGGAGATTGAGCAACTTCAAATGCGAGACCGGCTTTCCCTGGTTTACGACGAGCTGCTTCAGCAGTTCAAATTCAGTCGGAGTCAGGTGCACCGGCTGCCCGCGGGCGATCACGCGCCGCCGCTCGAAATCGATTTTCAGGTTTGCTGAAGAGAACGCTGGAATCTCTTCTGCGCTGGCCAATCGCCGCACGGCCGCGCGCACCCGCGCCAAAAGCTCCTGCGTGCCGAAGGGCTTCACAAGGTAGTCGTCGGCGCCCGCGTCCAGGGCCGCCACCTTGTCCTTTTCGTTTGCCCGCACGGTAACCATGATGATCGGCACGTCCGACAACTCACGGATTCTCTTGCACGCTTCCAGGCCGTCGATTCCCGGCATATTGATGTCCAGCAATACCAGGTCCGGGCGATCCGCCTTCACCTCTTCCACGGCTTCCTCGCCGTCGCGCGCTTCAATCACCGAGCAGCCCTGGCCCGCGAGAATGGCGCGCAATGCCCGCCGAACCTGCGGTTCATCGTCAACCACCAGTATTTTCGCGGGCTCTCTCTTCGCGAATGTCTGAGTAGATTGTGCGATCAAGATGTTCCCTCGCCGCGCTGATATGGAAAAGATAGAAGTTCCAGGTTCCTTACTAACGCTCTATGGTTGACTTGCATATGTATTCTTAAGCGAGAAACATAAAGGAGTGATAAAGGACTAGTAATAGATTTGTAAGAGCACTCGCGCCTATCCTCTCTTACGGCCGCTTCAACAAATATCTCAGACACCGTCCTTGGTGTCGCAGCGACGATCGTTTCTGAGCCATTTTTTGGATGATCCGCGCGCCTAAACCCACATCATGCGCCCGTCGCGTCGTGGGCCACGGCGACAAGCAAAGATTCGTCGACTTTCCTGCGCCCACAGAAGAGCCATCGCTGCAATTTTATGTCGCTGTGAACCTTACGGCACTTTCGCGCGTCCATCCAGGATGCGCGCACAAGCAGCAACTGTCGCGTGAGCCGCGCCATTTAGCGCGGACCAGGCCCGCAATTTTCCGATCCGCGACAAACATTCATTCCAATTCCCGCACGCCGCGAAAACACTGATACAAGCCAATCAAATTATGCATAGGAACCTTTACGGATTCCCTATGTCTCGCTCTGTACCTTCCCCAAATCGATTTTCAAATTTGTTTCAAAAGGGGTTCTATGAATCGCAAACCGTTGGTCGCCGTCCTGTCGGCCTTCTTGTTTTTGCTCGTCGGAGTTTATTTGTGGGGTGTCCCAACCTACGGCGAACCGGCGCCCGGAGTACTTCACGGGACTACGTTGGACGCCACTGGCTTGGCGGCCCCTCAGGTAAAAGTTACCATTCACAGTGTTGACGACAATGCGGACCAGATCGTCGTCAGTGACCGTCGCGGAAGCTTCGTGGTCGGAAATCTCAAGCCCGGGCGTTACCAATTAGTGGCCACTAAGCCGGGCGTCGCGAGTTCACAAGTGACGTATCTCGCGGTAGCAGCCGGAGACGACTTGCAGTTTGATTTGCGGCTCAGCGAGACCGCCGCCGGTGCCGCCGCCACGCCGGTGACGCCGCCAGCCCCTGCTGCTGCCGATCCCGAAGCGCCCTCTCCACTCGCGAAAGAACTCGCGGAGATGAAGGCGCGCATTGCCGAACTGGAAGCTGCGCTCAAGGTTCCCCCGGCGCCCGCACCCAGTGCCTCGGCTTCGGCGTCCTCCGCTCCAGCAGTCTCTGCGGCGCCAGACCCGGAGTTCTCCTCATCCGTCGCGATGAATCCGCCCCAGGGCCAGGCCCCGGCCACGGCGGATCAGGCCCCGGCTCCCGCCGCCTCCACCTGCTGCAACGCCGAGACGACTACGAAGTCGCCACCCTTCTCCTTTGATAACACTTGGGAAAATAACACCTCCCGCAATAAGGACACGCCGCTGGCCACGAAATATTTCACGCCGGAGATTCGCGTAGACGCCAACTACATCGAAGACTACAACCAGCCCAAAGATCACACCATGGGCGGCTCCACCGAAAGCTTCCGCAACGGCGAATTTCAGTTGGAACAGATGAGCGTTGGCGGAGACTTGCGCATCGACAACGTTCGCGCCAGGCTTCTCACCATGCAGGGGCTCTTCTCCGTCACCACTCCCCGCAACGACGGCAGCGCCGGCGTTGGGCAGTGGAACTTGAATGACGCCTACAAATATTTCTCCGAAGCGTGGGGCGGCTATCACTTCAACGTCAGCCACGGTTTGAACATCGATGCCGGAATTTTCGTCTCCTACATCGGTCTGTTCAGCTACTACAACTTTGACAACTGGGCCTACCAGCCCTCCTACGTATCTTCCAACACGCCTTGGTTCTTCAACGGCTTGCGCATTCAGTGGTTTCCCACCGACAAGCTGAAGATCGAACCCTGGATCATCAACGGCTGGCAGTCGTATGCCAAATATAACGGCAAGCCAGGCCTTGGCGGTCAGATCAAGTGGATCCCCAAGGAGTGGTTTTCGGCGACCTTCAACAACTATGGAATGGGTACCGACACCTTGGGCGTGCCGGGCGAATCGCGCATCCATACCGACGATAGCTTTGAAGTCCGGTACTTGAATCATCCGGAGAGCATGAGCGTCGATCGAATGGCGTTCACGGTAACCTTGGACGCAGGCTGCGAGTACGGCGGCTCGGGAGCTGTGATTGTAAGCTGCCACAACAACAAGAACGGCCACCCCAAACAGTCGATGGCGGGATGGATGCTCTACGATCGCACCTGGTTCCACAAGGACCTATTCGCGATGACCGTCGGTGGCGGCGTGCTGGACAATCCAGGGCGCTACTTGACGTTGCTTCAGCCCATCAACGGCGCAACCGCGGTTTCCGGATCGCCCTATTTTCCAGAGGCGCCAGGAACCCCTTACAAGGCCTGGGACAGCACCATTACCTTCGACTACATGCCCAGCCAGTTCATAACCTTCCGCTTTGAGACCGGCTACCGCTACGCCAATGTGCCGTACTTCTCGGGACGCGAAGGCATCACGCCTCCCGGCGGGAACGTCGCGCCGGTGGCTTCCAACGCGAGCAATAGCATTGGTACAGCAGCAAGCTACATCTGCACCAATGGATCGACCTCCGCGGTTTCCGAATTTTCGCCCTCGGAGTATGGTCTCGCGATTGACGGTGTGAAAAACGTTTCAACGTCCTGCTTCCAGCAATACGGCGCTGGCTGGACGCTGTGGCAGCCCGATCTGCGCAAGAATCAATGGGCCAACACAATCGCCATCATGGTGAAGTTCTAGTTTCAAGGACCTTCACCCATCGTGGTGTGCATAGCATGCTGTGCAACGTTAACCGGGGCGGCGCCGGAGTCAATTCCGGCGCCGTTCTCGCGCAGTGTCATCCCGAACGAAGTGAGGGATCTGCATTTCTCTTCGGGTGATCGGAGCTTCAGAACCCGTGCCGCAACGTTGATTTTTTGTCAGGGCACGGCTTAAGAGCCTGTGTGACTACCCGCGTTTTTTGTCAGGACACCGCTTCAGCCAAAGCTCACTCGTGTCATCCCGAACGAAGTGAGGGATCTGCATTACTCTTTAGGTGGTCGGAGCTTCAGAGCCCGTGTGGCAACGTAATGTTTTGTCAGGGCATGGCTTCAGCCATGCCGCAATCGCCCAAAAATCCAGTGCGGAGAAATCGGCCGCACCGCGGGCTCTATTCTCCGCTTGACGTCCTACGGCGAAGCCTTATAAACACTTTATGCGCTCCTTATCCATTCCACAGACGCTCTGTTGTCAAATTGCTCATCAGAATGAGAACGCGTCTCCGCTGCGAAAATAGAAGATCGCAAAATCATGAAGTACGGTTCAGAAGCGCCCGTTTGCCGGTGAGGCGAAGCTAAAAAATGAAGATCGGTACACATCGTCCTGTTATCTCTCTTCGGCTCGCGCTTTCCCTGGCAGTGCTGTTCGGACTCACGGTCCTTCTTTTTTACGGTTCGCGGCAGGAAGCGTCTTCCGCGAATGGCGCAAGCAGTGCCGTGTTGGCGTCGCTGCTTTCTCGGCCTGCCAAAGGCGCCTTGCCCACCGAATCCTTCGCTCAGCCTTCGGCCCCCTCGCTGGGTCTTGCCATGGCGGATTTCACCGGCGACGCCCTGCCCGACCTCGCCACCGCCAAACTCGAAAAGCTCGACTCCTCCTCCGCTCACTACTGGATCGAGATCCGGTCCACCGATGGCCGCCATCAGCTACTCAGGTTGACCGCTCCTTTTGGCGGTCTTCTCATCATTCCCAGGGACGTCTCGGGCGACGGCAGCCTCGATTTGGTCGTCCGCTCCGCCAGGTCGCGCGCTCCTGTCGCCGTTTTTCTCAACGATGGCAGCGGCCACTTTTCCAGGGCCGAGACAGCGGCATTCGCGAGCGCCCTGCACGATGGACCGGCGCAATTCAGCTTCACCGCGCTGCGGAATTATCTGGATGCCATCCCCGCGTGCACCGAGTCTCACACCGCGGAATGCCCCAGCGGATCGCTTCAGTATTTGCGGGAACAGAAGAGCCGCCTTCTTCTGGCGCGCTATCTTTCTGCCTCTCGATCGTTTCTTTCGTTCGGTTCCAATCGCGCCCCGCCTTCTTTGTCATAAACTTCGGATCCGTGGTCGATACCGGGAGGCGGTTTTGAATCCTCTTACTCAGTCTGGAAGTTCCGGGTGTATTCGGATTTTTTACGCCGCAGGGAAGTGACTGCCCTGCGATTTAAGTGAAATTATATTTCGACGTGAGGAAAACATGCGAAGTCGCCATCTTCAGAAGATAGCGCTTTTCCTGATCCCAATATTGATGCTCGCCGGCTGCGCGCATCATCAGGACAACACCGCCGCGCAGGAAGCGCCGCCCGCCCCCACGGTGGTCCCAGCCTTGGACAGCAGTTTGTTCGCCGTCGAGCACCCCGAGCAATATCCGCTGGCTTCCGCCACTCCGCGCCAGGCCGCCTCGCAGTTGGTTGTCACCGGAACCGTCAATCCCGACATCGCCAGGACGGTCCCGGTCGTCACCCTGGCCTCGGGTCGCATCGTCGACGTTCGTGCCCGCTTGGGCGACACGGTCAAGAAAGGCCAGCTCTTGTTGCGCGTTCGCAGCGACGACGTGTCCGGAGCCTACGATGCCTACCGCAAGGCTGTCACCGACGAGCTTCTCGCCCGCAAGCAACTCGAACGCGACAAGGATCTCTATTCCCACGGCGCCATCGCCTCCGCCGATCTTGAAATTGCCCAGGACGGCGAAGACGACGCCAAGGTCACCCTGGAAACCACCGCCGAGCATCTCCGGCTGCTCGGTAACGATCCGGACAATCCGAGCGGTCTCGTCGATATTTTCGCTCCTATCTCAGGCGTCATCACCGATCAGCAGATTACCAACGCCGCCAGCGTTCAAAGCTATTCGGCCAACCCCTTCACGATTTCCGATCTTTCCTATGTCTGGGTTGTCTGCGACGTCTATGAAAACGATATCCCCCATCTCCAGATGGGAGAAACAGCGGACATCCGGCTCAATGCATTTCCCGGCCAGGTTTTGAAAGGAACCATCAGCAACATCGGCGCGATTCTTGATCCCGCGATCCGCACCGCAAAAGTGCGCCTCGAGGTGCGCAATCCCGGAATGATGAAGGTCGGAATGTTCGCCACCGCCACCTTCTACGGCTTGAAGAAGGAAACGCACACTGCCGTTCCAGCCACGGCCATCGTCCACCTCCACGACCGCGATTGGATCTACACGCCCACGCCGGACCAGAAGTTTCGCCGGCTGGAGGTTTCCGCTGGAGAAATGCTGCCCAACCAGATGCAGGAAATCCTTTCGGGATTGCAGCCCAACCAGCGCGTCGTCACCAACGCGCTGGCGTTGCAGAATGCGATCGACAATGAGTGACGCCGCAAACCGTGTGGCACAATTTCACCGAACCGGAGGCGTCCTTTGAGATATAACCGCGCAACCCTGAAAATCCCGAAAGTTCGGCTTGCTCGCATCGTCATGGCCTTGATGGCGTTTGCCTTGACGGCCTACGCGCAAGGGCCCGTCAAGATCACCCTGGACGATGCCGTTCAACTCGCGCTTCAGCATAACCACAACATCCTCGCCGCCCGAACCACCATCCAGCAGGCCCAGGCCGAAGAAACCACCGCGGATCTGCGCCCCAACCCGACCATCTTCGGAGACTGGGATTACCTGCCCTTTTTTAGCCCCAGCTTATTGGACCGGCGATTACCTCCACGACCAGACCGAAGCCGATCTCGGCCTCAGTTATCTCTTCGAACGCGGTAAGAAGCGGCAGCACCGTTTGCAGGCCGCCAAGGACGTCACCGCGCAAACCACCTCCCAGGTTGCCGATAACGAACGCACTCTCACCTACAACGTGGCCACCCAGTTCTATAACGTCCAGCTCGCCGAATCCACGCTCGACTTAGCCGAGCAGGACCTGAAAAGCTTCCAGAACTCCGTCGACATCAGCCAATCTCAGTTGAAAGCCGGCGCCATCAGTCAGGATGCCTTCTTGAAAATCAAACTGCAGATGCTGCAGTTTGAAACCGACTTCCAGCAGGCCCAGTTGGCCAGGGTCCAGGGTCTCTCGGACCTCAGAAATCTGCTCGGCTATGAGTCGGTTTCCGCCGATTACGACGTGGCCGGCCCTTTCGACTATCAGCCTCTAAAAGCCAATGTGGAAGACCTTCAGATGAAAGCGCTGCAGAATCGGCCGGACCTTCGCGCCGCGCAACAGGGCGTCACGGCCGCCAATAGCCAATATGAATTACAGAAGGCCATCGGCAAGCAGGATGTCACCGGCACGGCCAACTACACACACGTTAATGGGATCAATGGCATGAGCGTCGCCGTGAGCGTTCCGCTGGCGATCTTCAATCGCAATCAGGGTGAAATCGCGCGCACCCGCTATGCCATCACCCAGGCCCAGGAACAACAGCGGGCTACCAGCGACCAGGTCCTCACCGATGTGCGCGACGCCTACGAAGGCCTTCGTGAGAACGACACGGTGGTCATGCTGTACCGGTCGGGCTACCTCGACGTGGCCCAGCAGGACCGCGACATCAGCGAATATGCCTATCGCCGCGGTGCCGCCAGCCTGCTCGATTTTCTCGATGCCGAGCGCACCTTTCGCTCCACGCAGTTGGCCTACCGTCAGGCGCTTGCGTCGTATCTGCTGACTCTCGAGCAACTGCGTGAAGCGGTTGGTTCGCGTACGTTGCCGTGAAACGGCGCTGAGCCAGGCCGCGCGATTCGTTCACGCGAAAGACGGCGCCGCGAATAATTGGAGCGTTTAGGAAGGAACCGCATGAACAAGTTGGAAGTTCACGAACGTATCGAGGAAATCGGCATCATCCCCGCCGTCCGCGTTTCTTCGGCGGAGGACGCGCGCTTCGCGGCGGAGGCCGTGTCCCGTGGCGGCATTCCTATCGTTGAAATCACCATGACGGTTCCCGGCGCTCTCGAAGTCATCTCACACTTGGTGAAAAACACGCCGGAGATGACGGTAGGCGCTGGAAGCATACTCGACGTCGAAACGGCCCGCCGCTGCGTCGATGCCGGCGCTCAATTCCTCACCACTGACGGCCTCGTTCTCAAGGTTGTCGAGTTCGCCGTCAAGGAGCACATCGTCGTCTTTCCCGGAGCGCTCACTCCCAGCGAAGTAATCGAGGCCTGGGGAGCCGGCTCCGATTTTGTCAAGGTCGTCCCTTGCGCGGCGGTGGGGGGCGACACTTACATCCGCTCCATCAAGGCCCCCTTGCCCCAGGTGCCGCTCATTGCCGCTGGCGGCGTAAATCAATTGACCGCGCTCAATTTTATTCTTTCCGGTGCAACCGCTCTCGGAGTTGGCCGCGAATTGATTCCCAAGGAAGCCATCCGCTTGCGCCAGTCCGACCGCATCGTCGAATTGTCGCGGAGGTTTCTCAGCTTCGTGAACAACGGCAGGATACAGGCCGCGGCGCGGAAAGATAGTATTTGGTCCAAACAATAGTTCGTGAAAAGTGCGCCGGCGTTACCGACCACAATTCTCGATAAGCTTGCTGACTGAGAGTGGATCCGCGGTCGTCTGGGACGAACGGAACTCATGAGGTCGTTCGAGTCTTGTCCAAGAATTCCCGTTTCTTGGGTTTGGGAAGGGAATCAAACAGCTGTTCCAGGGGGGACGTGAGAACATCAGAATTGCCCCGAGTCGAGATTTGCCCCCGCTAAAAAATCTGCGCAAATCATTTCCAGCGCATAGCCTCGTGATTTGTCACTTCCCAGCATAAGTGCCGCTTTCTCAAGGGCCTGCTCAATGACCGCAAGCTGGCTTTTGTAGAGCTTAAAGTAGATCAGTTCCCACGGTTCGGTCTCCTTGCCAGTCAGATGCCGTTCCACCTCGCGCTTGAACTGTTCCTTCGGTAGCTCGTTGGCTTTGTGCAACCAGGTTGCACAATCGAAGGTCTTTCCCTCCCTGCGCGCGACTCTGGCCATCTCGGCGGCCTTGCTCCACCCACCTCCCGAAGTCGTGGTTTCGGAATCCGGGTCAGATTTTCGTGGATTGCCATCAGGTAGTAGGCCTTGCGGCGCGATTCGGGAAATCGCTTCTCCAGGAATTCGTCAAACGATTTCAGGTTTTCCATCCGCCAGTATTGCCCTGCCCGTGTTTCGCACAGGTATCGCCCCAAATCCACGAACCGCACGTCTTTTTCCCGCTCCTTTGCCTTCTCCCATGCCAAGATCTCATCGATCTTGTCCAGAACGAACAATGCCCGCCGGAGATTGAGTTTTGGCGCCACCATCGGCAGTCCGTTAGTCCACAAGTTCGTCAAGCCAATCAAGGTCGCTCGCTCCGGGCCGACGGATCAGGTTCGTTTCAATCAGTTTCTGGTTCCCAAGGCAGAGGCCCAGATGGGAACAACTCACACAGCCGTTTTGAGGGAAACGGATCCCACTGTGCGAGTCGAAATGCCCGGATTCAAGCTGTCGGACGGTCGTCTCAACGAGCCGGCCAAATTCCCGACGCTGTTCCTCTGAGATGGTGGCCTTTAGGTATTGGATCTCCGGTGCGTGTTTTCGGACGAAGACGACGAAGGCCACGTCCGGGATGCCGCTGATCCAGGAATAGCAAATGAGCTGTGGGTCGAGGGCCAGAAGCCCTTCCGGCTCTTCTGAATACCGGCTGGTCGTTGTCTTCCAGTCGATCAGGCAGCGCTTGCCATCGAGCTCGCCAATCGCGTCAACAAAGGAGACGAAATCATTTTCTCCTGCGAGGCTGCGAGTGATCTTCAACTGCAGGTTTTCTTCCGGGCGTGGGACACAAACGCGGTCCTCCCGAACGAACTTCTCGAGCAGGTGGACCCCTTGGTGCAGGAGCCGATCCCAGGATTCCCCCTTCCTGTACACAAACGGCTGGTCTCGAAACGCTTCCCATTCCTTGAAAAGCGTCGCAGTACAGTCCTGCTGTTCGAAGTAGGCACCCAACGCCTTCTCAAAGCACCGCCCGAAGACCATGGCGGCCCGGGTGTCCTTCTCGCGCCAGCCGTCCAAATAACGGTAGCGATAGCTGCGGGGGCAGCGCAGGTATTGGGTGATCTGTGTGTAGCTGTAAATCATCGCTGTTCCTGAGCGTGCGGTTCGCCGACTTCTGAAATTGAGAGTTCCTCCCAGTCGGCTTCGGGAGCAAAGGCTTCAAGATTTTGAAACGTGTGGCCATTCAGGGTTTTATAGGTAGTCCTGACAACGCCGCGGAGATTGATCAGGGCCTTGTCATCCATCTGATCCTGGGTGAGCAATTCCATGTCGTAGCCGAAGTCGCGCGGGAACCAATTGAGCTTCCAGAGAGCGCGCTCCGTCGAGTAGAGCCGGCCGGAGAAGGAGCGGCGCTCGATAGACTTAGGTTCGAGCACGACGAAACGGACCTGAAGGAAGGCCTTTTGTGGATGCCAGCGGTAGGAGGCCCATTCGACACGGACCAGGAACAAACCTTCCAGCGGAGCCTCGCCATTCGGCTGACGGGAATGAAGACCTGGAATATGGCGTTTCACTGTTTCACCTTCGAAGGGCGGGAAAAGGAGTTGAGCTTGCAAATCAGCCCGTCGATGTCTTCCTTCGCTGAGGACGACAGGTGCGCGATGAACGATTCGACCAGATCGCGGCTTGCCTCCTTGATAGTTTCGGTTCCGCAGAAATGGGCGGCATATTCTTTAACGAGGGTCGGATCGAGATTGTACTGTCGGATCAGAAGACAAAGCTTGTCGCGGAGTCGGCTGTGACTGCCATTTGAGCCGTTGGAGCCATTCCAGCCGTTGGAACCATTGGAACCGCGCGAACCGTTCGAATTGCTCGAGGAGGCTGGCGATTGTCGGGGCAGGGTAGTCCACCCCAATTCCTCGACGGAGCAGAGGCCGATACCATAGGCTTTGCGGAGAGCGCGATTGACGGCGCGGGTTTCGGCGACGCGCATTTCCGCGCCGCGGACAAGAGGAGAGACGTTGGAGGGATCGGCATCGCCATAACCGACGAACCCACGAGAAGAAGAACTTTTGTAAACCGTTGCCTTGAACACCCAGCGATCACCCTCTGGATTGGAGAGCTGTTTCAGCAGGACTGTGTTGATACCCATGCAACGACCACGCTGGGCAATGCGAAGTAGGCCGGAATGCGTGACGTACCATTTGCCACCCAAAATCTGAAGATCCCCGGCCGCCACCGAAAGTGAATGCGTGCTAGTCAACTCTTTAAGGCCTCGCATGGCAGTTTTGGAAATCTCTCCCCAAGCTTTGCGCGCAAGGAGGGCATTTACTCGAAACGAATCGGTTGGCTTTTTCATCGAATCTGCTCCGAAGCACATCCGACAATGCCTATGGCAGACGTGCTGCTTAAGCTAGGCGCCCGTAAATTCCCGGTTTCTTTCATTGCGCTCTGCTGCCTTGACGTTGTAGAAAAAGATCGAAGTTGTAGTTCTCACAATGGGCGCGATCTGTATACGCATATTTTATTTATATACACATAATGATGTCAAGGAAAATCTCGGGTACCGGCGTTAGGCCGGTTGATTGGAAGGCCGTTGGACGGCGTATTCGGGAATTGCGCGGTTTTGATATGAACCAGGCGGAATTCGCGCTACGAATAGGAATAAGTCAGAGCTACCTGTCAACGGCTGAGCGCGGAAAAGTCGAGATCGGCGCGGAAGTCTTGCTCGCAATTAGTCGGCAGTGTGAGAGGTCACTAGAATGGCTTCTGACGGGAGACGAATGACCCCGGTTTGAGCTTGAAAAGATCCTCAAAGCCGAAATCCAAAAGCACGAAGCGAAGCCCAAAGCATTTTCACACTAGATTCCCCAATCCATCGGCGCCTGTGCCTGTAAGGGTGGAACAGATCGATCCTTCAATCGGTCCTCGACGTCAGCTTCGAGCCTAGATCTGAATTCTTCAGTCACCAAAGGGCAGCTTCCAGCTTCCAGAGCGGCAGGATGACAGTGATCGAGCTCAAAAGATTCTTGACCAGCGCGAGAGGCTTGATGTATTGTGAGCGAATATAAAGCGAAGATATGGCGGAGATAAAAAGGCCGATTTCCTTAGAACCGTTGATAGCCAATGACGGTATGTTCCTGCGCATCAGGCAGGCGTTTGTGCAACCTGGTTGCACAATCCGGCCCAGGGTTGAAGCGACATGTGTGCGTTCCTGGATCCGCCCTGGGGCTGGACTACTGCGCAGCCCTCGCCAATTCATCCGGGGTGTTTAATCGATGAGGAGTGAGAAGTTACAGGGTATTCCCGCCGTTGTTGTGAGGGAACGTCCCGTTCGGAGGGAATATGCCTGACGAGCATCTTGAGGAAAACGGCGAGGACGCCCTCAATTCAAGCGATCCTAAAAGCGCGAAAGGAAAAGTCCAGTCTTCGCGAAAACGAGGAAGGCCTCGGAAGGAAGCGGAAAAGCCTGAAGATTTCTTACGCGCTGGAATCGTCATGAGTATTTACGACGAAGCGCGACGAGACGGTCAAAAGCACAGCGCCGCCGTCAGACAATCCGTCGAATTCACAAAGCAGCGTCATCCAGAAATGTCAGTTTCTGAGACTGAGGTGAGGCGCACTTTAGCTAGATTTCGACCAAGGACGAGTGAAACCATACTTCTCTTTGAGCGTTTGCCAGTGACCGAAGGAGAGGTCGAGAGGCTTCGTCGGATGCTGGAACAGGTACCGGCTGCTGAGCAACGGCCGGGTTCAAACGCGCCGTCGCTCCTTGACATTTCTTCGTTCCAGCCTAGAAATAAGTACGTAATCCGCTTCGGCGAAAGGCCGAGCTACCCTCGCCATAACCGCAAGATATTCGAAGATTGATCCTCAGCATAGATAGTGGCATTTTTATGGACCCAAACGTTGATTGTTTGGGGCCTCATTTTGGTCCAACCTAGCGCCGTTCGCGATCAAGAAGGAGCTGAACAAGCATAGCCGGGCGAAGTCGCAGCCTGTATTGCGACAATCTGACCGCCCGCTGCTCAGAGGGGAAAAACATGACTGAAAAGCAGCTCGCAGCAAACCGCAGAAACGCTCTCAAATCGACGGGGCCAAGAACCGCCAGGGGAAAGGCCAGGTCTTCAAGAAACTCCATAAAGCACGGGGTACTCACGGCAGCTCCAATCCTCCCAGGAATAGAGAGCCAGGAGGCGTGGGAAGAACACCTGGATGGCGTTCTAGAAAGCATTGCACCTGTTGGCTACCTCGAGAAGCTACTGGCCGTCCAACTTGCCCGCATCGCCTGGAGGCTTGCACGTGTTGTCCGGTATGAAGCGGAGCTGGCGGCAGCAGCTGTCGCTACAGCGGAGCCGGACCTGAATGAGCGCGCGGAAATTGGTCAAGGCAAACCGTTGGATCCCGGAGATTCTCGCCTGGAGGCGGAAAGAGCATCTCTCATTCTCGAAACGCTTGAGAATTTACCTAGAATGGCCGACCTAGAAAAGCTCGATAAGAACGTTGCAGTACTCACACTCTGGGCTCTATCGGACGTACTTACGAGAGAGCATGATGGGATTTCCGTTCTTGGCATCCCCGATGACGACACGGAATTCGAGGCTTTCGACAATTGGACCGCGGGTCTTCTTCGCAGGGCCATCGAAACGTACGCCGCAGCGGATCGTACCACGGCCGAGAAGTTAAGGATTAGGGGCATGTTATCCATCCGTGAAAAATGCGAGCGGGCTGAGACACAAGAGCGTGACCTTGTTGAGCGAGGACAGCGTTGGAAGTTACTTCTGGAGCGCGAAAATCTTAGGCGGATGCTACTGGAACCGGCTGTCTTGGGCACGGTAACGCGATACGAGAGCAACCTCGAGCGGTCGTTTTTCAAGACCCTGCACGAAATCCAAAGACTCCAAGCAGCCCGGTCCGGCGCGGTCGTTCCCCCACCGACGGCACTCGATGTTGCTCTGACGGTCCACCCGGAAGCTTCTGTTGAGACTGCAGACAACGCTTTCGATGATGAAACTACCAAACGAACCCAATTATCTACCGAGAAATGAAGGAGATTGGTTTTTACAGAAGGGCATTGAGCACGGCGAACGGATGATGCGAGGTAGACTAGCGAAGGGCGGTCAGCTGACCCGGCCCCTCGCAAACGCTGCGCGGTCCAGCGCGAGCCGGATGTCATTTTGTCGGCTGTTTTGTTCCGGCCGCCAAGAAGAATGACAATTCGCTCGCCCTCTTTCCCGAAATACACGCGGTAACCACGGCCGAAGTGGATTTTACATTCAAGAACGCCAGCGCCAACGCTTTTGATGTTGGAGAAGTTCGTGGCGGTATCCCGATCGTTGAAATTACCATGACGGTCCCGGGAGTACTGGAGGTCTTATCGCATTTATTGAGCGGGAAATGAGTGTCATGTCGAAACCGCGCGCCACTGCGTGGATGCCGGTGCGCAATTCCTCACGACAGACGGGCTTGTCCTGCCGTAAAGGAGCACATCGTGGTGTTCCAGGGAGCCCTGACTCCGAGCGAGGTCATCGAGGCCTGGGGAGTCGGTTCCGATTTTGTCAAGGTCGTCCCTTGCGCGGCGGTGGGGGCGACACTTACATCCGCTCCATCAAGGCCCCCTTGCCCCAGGTGCCGCTGATTGCCGCTGGTGGCGTAAATCAACTGACCGCGCTCAATTTTATTCTTTCCGGCGCAACCGCGCTCGGTGTTGGCCGCGAGTTGATCCCAAGGAAGCGATTCGCTTGCGCCAGTCTGACCGCATCGTCGAATTGGCGCGTAGGTTTCTCAGTTTTGTGAGTAACGGCAGGAGCCATGCCGCCGCGCGTAAAGAGAGTAATTGGTCCAAACCATAGGACCGGGCTTGCTGGGTTTCATGAACGCCATGCGAGTCCACACCGATTTGGCGTGTTTCCGTTTGGTCCGAACGGTTTACAATGGCTCCTGTTGGATGGGAGGCCGGTGAAAGCCCCGCGCATTTCGATGATCGCCTTGTTGGGAATCCTGATGGTTCCCCCCCTGGCCGCCTGTGTGTTGTTCGGTGCGCTGAACTTGCAGGCGCAGCAGCGGCGCGTTTTCAGGGGCGAAATCACCGCTGGTAACTCGAGCGGCAGGTACCTGCTTTCGAATAGCGAAAATAAGATGCCTTATCGCCTGGACGATCAGGCGAACGCTGCGGCGTTTCTGGGCAAGCCTGTGCTTGTGGTCGGCGCCCTGGACGAAACAACGGACACGATTCTCGTATCCTATATAGTGGCCGTGCTGCCCCCGAAGGTGATGAAGGCCGTCCTCGTTAATGTGGACTGCTACGATTGCCCTCGGGAAATGGCCGCCGCGAAGAAGGCTGGTCTGCTCGCTATCGGGAATTGGAAAAGGTTCTATCTCGCTCCCGACCCTCGCAGAGCCGATTTGGTTTTCTTGCTTTCCGCCGCCCCATATCCGGGCGATTATTTGACGCGAGACCGCCCGCCCGCCAGGTCGGTGCCCCTGAAGGTCACCTACCTGAATGTTATCGATCCGCGCACTGGCGAAAGCCTCTGGGTCGACTCCAGGCCCTGGGGCAGTTGGTTTGTTGGCGACGCTGCCTCAGACTTGATCGACCAGTTTCGAGCACAGGTGGACGCCCAGGAGGGCCGCGTCGCAAGCTTGCTGGCCTTTGACGCCGACCAGCACCGAAAAGCGCCCTCAAACCTGGGTAAGTAAGCCTCACGCAAAAGTAAAATTACGAAACGAAGCCACCATCTTACTCAGAAATAAGCACATACCATTGTGGGAATGCGAATTTCCCGCAGGTGCAGGCTAGTTCTTCGCCGGAATCGACGCCCGTATCACCTGCCTCTGAACATCCACTCGCCATCGCGGCCTTACGCAAACATCACACCCCCGTTGTAGACGAATTCCGATACAATGGCGGCCTTTGCATCAAAACGAAATCGTGGATCGGAAAAAGGAAAAAGGAAAAAGAGGAAACTTTATGCGATTGAATCCGCAGCGCTCGCTATTCATAAAATTTTTTCTGCTGGGCGCGGGCGCGTTTTCTGCCTCCGCTCAGCAAGCCCCGCCCGCTCGTCCGCCCTCGCTTTTTAAACTGACCAGCCCGGCCTATGGTGAAGGCTCTCAAATACCAAAGCAGTTCTCCTGCCTGGCGACTCCCACCTATCCGGACAGCAATTCCGTGTCACCCCCGTTGCAGTGGAGCAATCCTCCGAAAGGCACGGCTAGTTTCGCAATTATTTTTCATGACGCGGAGGGAGCCTCCAACAAAGGCACGATGGATACGACCCACTGGATCCTGTGGAACATTCCAGGGACTGCCACGGAATTGCCGCAGAGCGTGCCGCCCGGTTCGTCGCCCGATGGCATTCAGCAGGGCCAGAACGTTCGAAAAACCAATGGGTACGAAGGCCCGTGCCCTCCTCCAGGCTCCACCCCGCATCATTATATTTTTGAGATGTATGCACTCGACCACAAGCTCGATCTCGCGGCCGGCTCCAGCCGGGTCGATCTTCTGAAGGCGATGGAAGGGCACATAATTGGCAAAGCCGTTTTCGTAGGGCTTTTTGGCCGGTAGCAAGGTCCGCCGGCCCTGTTGTCCTCCGAACGGTACATGAATAAGGTACATCGAACGGTCCATCGAACCGTACAAGGAGATGCCATGCGAACGATTTGGGTAAGACAATCCATCGTTTTGGTGTTGCTGCTGTGCGCTTTCCTGGCGGTTTCCGCCGCGTTTCGCGCGGAGGGCCGGCCGCGGGCCGGCGCGGTCCCGCCTCGAGCCGACGCCAGCAGCGTGGCCGTGGATGCCGATGACATCGGCGGCGTGGTGACCAGTTCGCAATGGGCCCGAAGCCGGCGTTTGGGTGATCGCGGAGCAGGTGAACTCGCCAACGAAATTTGCCAAGATCGTCGTCACCGATGATCAGGGCCGGTATCTGGTGCCCGACCTGCCCAAAGGGAATTACAAGTTGTGGGTAAGAGGATATGGCTTGGTGGATTCCAAGCCGGTCGACGGCACGCCGGGGACAACACGTTGCGTTGACGGCGTGGTGGCCCCCAATCCACGCGCCGCGGCCCAGTATTACCCCGCCGCTTATTGGGCTTCGCTGATGAAGATCCCCACGAAGAGCGAATTTCCGATGACCATTCCGCCGCCGCCCCCGTTGCTGGGCGCTCCCGATCCTATAAAGGATACGCACGCCAACGAACGCGTCGGGAGATCCCACGGCCGCTGCGACGTGATCAAGACGCGCGCCGAATGGATGACTCAATTTAAGGCGTGCTGGACGTGCCATCAGATGGGATTGAAGTCCACGCGGGAGATTCCCGCGAACCTGGGCACATTTCCTCGAGCGAGAAGGCGTGGGAGCGGCTGATTTCCTCGGGGCAGGTCGGCAGGGGAATGATGCAGAGCGTGAACCGCATGGGGCACGACCGCGTTCTCATCATGTTTGCCGATTGGGGCGACCGGATCGCCGCGGGTGAGTTGCCGCCTGTGCCGCCCCGTCCGCAGGGAATGGAACGCAACGTGGTGATCACGATGTGGAACTGGGCCGCGCCGACCGCATTCCTGCACGCCATGATCAGCACGGACAGGCGAAATCCAACCGTAAATGCCAATGGCCCGGTCTATGGCGCCGATTGGTCCGGCGACTGCCACAAAGGCAAGAAGATGACTTGCCTGGCGGTACTTGATCCGAAGACAAACGAAAGCTACGAGGTCCCGATTCCTTGCCCAACGAGGCGGACCGGGAGAAGCTGGTTACATGGTCGCCGCAGAACCAGCTCGCGCCATCGCCCTACTTCGGCGATGAATTGCCGTGGAACGACCCCGTGAATCCCGGCCCGACCACGATGGACGAAAAGGGCCGCGTGTGGTTCAACGTGGAGACGCGAGTCGGCAATCCCGACTTCTGCAAGGCCGGATCGAACAATCCTTATGCGAAGGCTTCGCCGCGAGAGTCCGGCGGCAAGGGCGTGGACGTGTACGATCCGAAAACCGGCAAATTTGGCTTTGTGGATTTGTGCTTCGAGAGCACGCGCATCATGTTTTCCACCGACAAAGACAACACCCTGTACTTCAGCGTTCAGCGAGACGGCGGAATCGGCTGGCTGAATACGCGGATGTGGGACAAAACCCACGACGCCGAAAAGTCGCAGGGCTGGTGCGCGGCGGCGCCGGGAATTGAAAAGCCGGGCGCCTATGGCGTCGCGTACAACACCGTCGACGACAGCTTCTGGTATTCCGACCTGCAGATCAATCCGGGAAGGCTCATCCGCATGGTGCGAGGCTCGAATCCGCCCGCGACTTGCCAGACGGAAGTGTACGAGGTTCCTTACGATGCCGAGAAGGGAATCGGCGGGAATCAGACGCGGGGAATCGACATCGACAGCAAAGGCGTGGTGTGGACGCCGCTGCAGACAGAGGGCGTGCTCGCGAGCTTCGACCGCAGCAAATGCAAGACGATTCCGACCGGGAAGGATGCGATCAGCGGGAAAGCATGCCGCGAGGGATGGACTTCGTTTACCAGATACCGGGGCCGACGTTCCAGTCCGACCCGACCATCACTTCGGACAACACCTATTACATGTTCATCGACAAGTACAACTCGCTGGGGCTTGGCAACGACGTGGTGATCATCGACGGCGCGAACTCCGATTCGCTGATCGCCTATCAGCAGGACACCAAGCAGTGGATGCGCATGCGCGTTCCTTATCGCATGGGCTTCTTCTCGCGCTTCTTCGATGCGCGCGTGGATGATCCCAAGGCCGGATGGAAGGGAAGAGGCGCGTACTCAGCCAATATGACCCGAGGCAGCTGGCTTACCGAAGGCGGCAAGGGTACTCCGAGCCAGCTTGTACCATTTCCAGATTCGGCCTGACCCGCTCGCCAAGTGACAACGCTCTTCGTTTCCAACGATGGCGATTTGCAGCGATCCCGGCGCTGAATTGGCGGCCGCATCCGCCGCCCTGCGCCAGGTTCGCTTATCGCGCGCCCAGGCCTTCGCGCTGCCCGTCGCCTTCACGGTAAGCCTCGCTGCATTCATCCTGCTGGAACCGGTGCGGGAGAATCGGCGCCTCTGGTGGTCGTTCATCGGTGCTGCGGCCGCGCTGCTGGTGTGGAACGCGATCCTGTTCGCCTCGGCGCGGCGCGTTCATCGCAGCTTCACCCTCGAAGTAAGCCTCCGCGCGCAGCACTATCTTCAGGCTTGCGTGCACACCTCGATTTTCCTCTACTGGGGCTGGTACTGGCGGCAGGTTTACCACTCCTATTATCTGATCGTCGCGCAATTGCTTTTCGCATACGCCTTCGACATCCTGCTCTCCTGGTCGCGACGCGACACCTACACGCTGGGCTTCGGCCCGCTGCCGGTGATCTTCAGCATCAACCTGTTTCTTTGGTTCCGGCCCGACTGGTTTTACCTGCAGTTCCTGATGGTTGCCATCGGTTTCGCCGCGAAAGAGCTGATCCTATGGAACAAGGATGGGCGGCGCGTGCACATCTTCAATCCCTCGTCTTTCGCCCTGATGGTGTTTTCCCTCGGGCTTATCCTTGCAAATGCGACCGACATCACCTGGGGGAAGGACATCGCCGTCACGCAGTTCTTCCCACCGCACATGTACCTGTTTCTGTTTCTGGTCGGGCTGCCGGGCCAATACCTTTTCGGCGTAACCACCATGACGATGTCGGCGGTGATCACCACGTATTTGTTCAGCGTGGCCTACTTCGCCGCGACGGGCGTTTATTTCTTCGGCGATTCCTACATCCCGATCGCGGTTTTTCTCGGGATGCATCTGCTCTTCACCGATCCTTCCACTTCGCCCCGCACCGAACTCGGCCGCATCGTCTTCGGCGTGCTTTATGGGCTGGGCGTCGTGGGACTTTACGAAGCGCTGGGGCGTTCGGGGTTGCCGCCGTTTTACGACAAGCTGCTGCCGGTTCCCCTGTTGAATGTTTCCATCCAACTGATCGATCGACTGGCGCGATCGAAGCTGTTTCGCCGGATCGATCTGTCGAACCTCGGCCGCTCGCTCGCGGGGCGGCAGCGCAACCTCGCGTACATGGCCGTGTGGGCCGCCGTGTTTGCGGTGATGAGCGCGACTCATGGTCTGAGCGACGAACATCCGGGGCAATGGCTGCCGTTCTGGCAGCAAGCCTGCGAGAAGGATCGTTCCTACTCATGCAGATATCTTGCGGACCTGCAGGCGAATTATTGCGCCGGCGGATCGGGCTGGTCGTGCAACGAGTTCGGGATCATGCAGGCAACGCGCGAGAAGGACCGTGCGGGAGCGGTCGTGGCGCTTGAGCGCGGGTGCGCGCTCGGTTTTCCGCCGGCGTGTGGCAACGCCCGGCAGGCCATCGCGGGCGCGGGGGCGAGCGCGTTTCAAACCGCGCCGCCCACGCTCGATGATTACCCGATCATCCTGCAAGGCAGCAAAGCGCCGATCGCCGACCGCACACCCGCCAGCCTGTACGCGCGCGCCTGCAAGCAAGGCTGGCGGGACGCGTGCCAGCGCGCGGGTGCCTCAGGTGTCAATTAACACGGACGTTCAGCGCTGGCGGAAAATCCAGGAGGGATGTAACTTAGCGCCTCAGCGGCTCGTCTGAGTTACCATCGTGGGGTTTGTGGGGCCCGTCCAGGAGCAGACTATATGAAATACAAAGTGATCGTCTCCTCTGTTGCGGTTTTCGTGTTGCTGCTGTGCGGCCATGCTTACGCGCATCACTCCTTTGCCGCAACCTACATCGTCGACCAGACCGCGACAATCGAGGGAACCATGGAGGAGTTCCTGTACCGCAATCCGCATTCATTCGTGAAGGTCGAAGTTACCGACGACAAAGGGCAGGCGCAGACGTGGTCGCTGGAATGGGGAGGCGCGGCGCAGTTGAGCCAGGACCACGTGAGCAAGGACCAGCTGCGAATCGGCGATCACGTGATCGTCACGGGAAACCCGGCTCGCGATCCATCCGAACACCGCCTGCGCATCAAGAGCATTAGCCGCCCGTCGGACGGATGGAAGTGGCAGGGAGTCGTGCAGTAGTCCGAGTGTAGCGCCAGCCAGTCAGGAATTTTCGAGTGTTCCGAGACAGCTAGAACCGAGACAGTAAGAACCGAGATCGCCAGAACAAACACGGCGGATTCGCCAAGCGTCAGGGGGGAGCCATGTTGCAAAAGAAGCCGGTCCTGTTTCCAGTAATCGCTCTGGCTGGCATTTGTGTTGTCTGGGCCCTGGGGACGGCGCGCACCGAAGCCCGCGCAGAAGCCGCAAAGGCCGCGGCCCAAGCGGAGGCAAACCGCGTGAAGGTTGGCGCGGACAATATCGGTGGCGTGGTGACGAGTTCGAAGGGGCCCGAGGCTGGCGTTTGGGTGATCGCGGAGACCACCGATTTGCCCACGAAGTTTCGCAAGATCGTCGTGACCGACGAACGAGGCCGCTACCTGCTGCCCGAGCTGCCGATGGCGAATTACAAGGTGTGGGTGAGAGGCTACGGGCTGGTGGATTCGAAGCCGGTGGAGAGCGTGCCGGGAAAGACGCTGGCGTTGACCGCGGTGCGGGCGCCCAATGCGCGCGCGGCGGCGCAATACTACCCGGCCGATTACTGGTATTCGCTGATTAACGTGCCCGCGAAAGAGAATTTCCCCGGAACGGGCCCGCAAGGGAATGGCATTGCGGTCACGATGAAGACGCAGGCGGACTGGATGCAAGCAGATGAAGACGGGCTGCGAGGTGTGCCACCAGCTGGGCGATAAAGCAACGCGCGAGCTTGAGCCGGCCTTGGGGCAATTCGATTCACCGTCTCTGGCATGGGACCACCGCCTTCAGGTGGGACAAGACGGCGCCAACATGAGTTCCGTGATGAATAGCTTTGGCCGCGACCGCGCGCTGGCCATGTATGCGGATTGGACGAACCGGATCGCCGCCGGCGAATTGCCGCCGGCTCCGCCGCGGCCTCAGGGAGTCGAGCGCAACTGGTGCTCACATCTGTGGGAGTGGGGCGGTCCGGCAAGCTTTGTGCATGACGAGCTTTCGACGGACTGGCGGAAGCCAACTTCAAACGCCTATGGTCCGATCTATGGCGCGGACTGGGGTAACGATGGATTTCTGATGGTAGATCCGGTTAAGAATACCGCGTCGGAAACGAGGGTGCCTGTGGTCGGACCGAGCATTCCCTCCAATACGCCGCGGAGCATGCCGCAGCCGTCCCCTACTGGGGCAATCGAGCTGTATTGGTACGATCCGGCTGATCCGGCGGCCATGGCGATGGATAGCAAAGGCCGCGTCTGGATTTCGGCAGGAGCCGCCGGGACGACAACCCGCCCGCTTATTGCAAAGAAGGATCCGATAACCCTTATGCGAAAAATCTTCCGATCAACGCCAGCTTCCGGCAGTTGGCCGTCTACGATCCGAAAACGAAAACTTCAAGCTCGTCAACACATGTTTTGAGGCGCATCACGTGGTGTTCGCGGATGACAAAGACGAGACGGTGTACGTCGACGGCATCCGCACCGGCACGATCGGCTGGGTGAAAACGCGCGTGCTGGATGAGACCGGCGAACGAGCAGGCCGCGCAGGGTTGGTGCGGCGGCTATTTCGACATCAACGGCAATGGCAAGTTCGACGAGGGCGTGGACAAGAAGATCAACATGCGCGGAGTTTACAGCGTGGCTCCCAATCCGGTTGACGGCAGCGTGTGGGGCGCGAGGGCGGGGGTTCCCGGGCAAATGTTCCGCATCGATCCGAAGACGTGCGCGACCGAGGTCTACGAACCGCCTTACCAGAACCCGAAAGAGCCGGCAAACGTCGTGGCATTCTCGCCGCGCGGGATCGACATCGACAGCAAGGGAATCGTGTGGTCGGCGCTGGGCAGCGGGCACATGGCCAGTTTCGACCGCCGCAAGTGCGCGGTGCTGACGGGCGAGGCGGCCACCGACGGTCAGCATTGCCCGGAAGGATGGACGTTGTATCCTTCGCCGGGGCCGCGGTTCAAGAGCGGGGTGACGGACAACATCGCGGTGGATCATCACTATTACAACTGGGTGGACAGGTTCAATACGCTGGGGCTGGGCAACGACATTCCGGTTGCCGACGGCACCGACTCGGATTCGCTGCTGGCGCTGATCCCCAGCACCGGGAAATGGGTGGTGCTGCGAGTGCCCTATCCGATGGGATTCTACCAGCGGGGTATGGACGGGCGGATCGACGACCCGAACGCGGGGTGGAAAGGGCGGGGGATGTATGCCGACTACGGCCCCAACGCCATCTGGCACTCGGAGGGCGGAAAAGGCACCAAGGGCAATCTGGTGAAATTCCAGTTGCGGCCCAACCCGCTCGCGAACTAGTCCGGATAATTGAAGGAGAGGATCCGATGGCCAAGATTCACCGGGTGAATCTGCCGGCGGCTTTGTTATTGCTTGCCGGCGGACTGCTTGCTCGACCCGCCGTTGCGCAGATGGATTTGTCGGGCGCATGGGGGCAGAAAGTCCACGAGGACGCCCTGGAACGCGGACCCGGGCCCGAAATAGGCGATTACACGGGGGAGCCGATTAACGATGAGGCGCGCAGCAGGGCCGATAGCTGGGACGCGCAGAAATGGGAAATGATCGAACACGAGTGCGAGCCGCACCCTTCCGACTACGCGGTGCGCGGCCCGGGAAGCATGCGCATTTATTCCGATATCCGGCAGATCGATCAGAAGGTGATGGCCTGGCACACGGAGCTTTTGTGGATGCTGCCGCAGCGCACCATCTACATGGATGGGCGTCCTCACCCTTCGGAATATGCGGCTCACACCTGGCAGGGCTTCTCCACCGGCGAGTGGGTGGCGGACATGCTGAAGGTGACAACCACGCATATGAAGGAAGGATGGGTCCGACGCAACGGTATCCCGCGGAGCGATAGGGCCACGATGACGGAATTTTACATCCGCCACGGGAATTATTTCACGATCGCTACGATCGTGGATGACCCGATTTATCTCACCGAGCCGCACATTCTGACGTCGAACTGGATATTGAGCCCGGGCGTCTCGTTCGCTCCCATGAACTGCATACCGAGCCAGGAGGTGCCGCACCCGCGAGGGTACGTAGCCCATCATCTGCCGGGAACGAACCGGTGGCTGGCGCAGTATCCGGCGAAGTACGGAATACCCGTGGAGGCCGCGCGAGGCGGCGCGGAAACCATGTACCCGGAATACATCCTGAAGATGGCGAAGATGCCCCCGCCGCCCAAGTTCGATGAGAGTGCGGAGAACTAAATGACGAACCGAAATGCAGGCACTCGCGCCCGCCGGGCTGTGGGGTTGGTCGCGTTGGCCGCCATGGCCTTCGCGGGAACGGCAACCGGCATTCATGCGCGGCAGAGTCCGAACTCCGGGCAACCGTCCAGGGCGAAGGAGGGGAAGCTCGAGGTGCTTCCCGTCCAGGGCAACGTGTATATGATCGTCGGCGCGGGCGCCAACATCACGGTCCAGGTGGGCGAGGAAGCCCTTCTGATCGTGAATACCGGGGAGATGGGGCGGGGCAAGGATGTGCTGGCGGCCATTCGCACGATATCGGACAAGCCGATCTCTTACATCGTCAATACCAGCGCGGATAAGGATGTGATCGGCGGCAATCACGACGTGGGGGCCGGGGGAACGTTCGCTCCCTATGTGCAAGCGGGGACTTCGGGCGAGAGAACGGGGGCGTCGGTGATGGCCTATATCGACGTGCTGAAACGGATGAGCGTGCCATCCGGGAAAACCCCTGAAATACCTGAAGAGCTTTGGCCAAGCGACACGTACGACACGCCCGATTGGAGGTTATTCAACAACGAAGGAGTGGTGATCGAGCACATGCCCGCGGCGCATACCGACGGCGACAGCATCGTGTTTTTCCGGAGGTCGGACGTGGTGAGCACGGGAGCTATTTTCGACCCGGAGCGTTTCCCGATCATCGACCTGGCCCGGGGCGGCAGCGTCAACGGCACCATCGATGCGTTAAACCACATTGTGGACGACCTGCTGATCACGAGGTTCGGCGAGGAGGCCGGCACTTACGTGATCCCGGGACACGGCAGGCTCTGCGACAGAACCGATATTGTGAATTACCGGGATATGGTGACCATCGTGCGGGACCGGATACAAGACCTGCTCAACAAGGGCATGACTCTCGAGCAGGTGAAGGCAGCGAAGCCGGCGCTGGGTTTCGATACGCTGTATGGCGACGGAGAGAAGTCGCCCGCGACCGAGACTTTTGTGGAAACGATTTACCGCGACCTGAGCAAGGGAAAGACGAAGCAGGGACAATGAGTATGGGAAGCACGCGGGAGGAGATGGCGATGAAGGAACGAGGATTCCGGAGGGGCGCGGCGTGGCTGCCGGCGGCGGCAACCGGCCTGATACTTGCGACTCTCCTGCTCAACGGCAAGCTGGGCGCGCAGAGCGCTCCCGCGGCGCAGGCCAAGCCCGCCGTCACGGCCAAGGCGGAGGCGGTGATCGACGTTACGGGTTACTGGGTGGCGATCGTGGACGAGGACTGGCGATGGCGGATGATGACGCCGGCAAAAGGCGACTTCGCGAGCGTGCCCCTGAACGCCGAGGGACGAAAAGTCGGTGACAACTGGGATCCCGCAAAAGACGAGGCCGAAGGGAATCAATGCAAGGCCTACGGAGCGGCCGGGCTGATGCGCGTTCCCGAACGACTGCATATCACGTGGGCGGACAATAACACGCTGGAGATCGACACGGATGCGGGAATGCAGAAGCGCCTGCTGCACTTCGACGGGCCAAAGTGGCAAGGGGGCGAACCTCAATGGCAGGGGGACTCCGTGGCCGAGTGGGAAAAGCAGGTGCAGAACAGCGGCTACGGCCGTCAGTTTGGAGGGCTCGTGCCCGGCAAAGGAGGAACGCTGCACGTGGTGACCACGCACATGCGTCCGGGCTACCTGCGGAAGAACGGCGTCCCTTATAGCGCGGACGCGGTGCTCATCGAATACTTCGATCGCGTGGAACATCTGGGCAGTTCCTACCTGATTCTGACGTCGGTTGTGGACGATCCGAAATATCTCAGCGACGAATTCATCACCAGCGAGCAATACAGGCTCGAGCCGAACGGCGCCAAGTGGAATCCCACCCCATGCAGAGCGAACGCCGCTCCTTGAAGGGCGGCCAGATGAAAATTGTTGAAGATGATGAAGATCGATGAAGACGAATGCCCTTTTTTCTTGAGAGCCCTGCGATCTCCGGAGAAATGAACGCAGATAGAGAAGATTTTTGAAATGACGGGTATTGGTGTATAAGTGCCATTCGCCAATCCCTGATCACCTCGAACCGATGGGGGGCCGCGTCGTGCGGAAAAAACCTATGCGATTTGTCTCGTTAACCCTGCTGGCGGTTTCGCTCCTCGGCGTATCCGTGGCCGCGCACGCGACGGCCTCCAACAGGCAGGCGGATGTGCTGCAGACGTCGCGCGGCGAACTGCGCATCATGCCTCTCTATCACGGGAGCGTGATGCTCGAATTTGGCGGGATCGTGATTCACGTCGATCCCTGGAGCCAGGGGGATTACACCGGCCTTCCTCCGGCGGATTTGATCATTTCAACGCACACGCATCGCGATCACCTGGACCGCGACATGATGGACAAGCTGAAAAAGCCGGGAACGATCATCGTGGGCCCGCCGGCTGTGATCGATACTCTCAACTGCGCGCCCGCCTGCGGGCAGGTCGAGGCGATCGGCGACACGGAAAAAAAGACGGTGCTGGGAATCGAAATCGAAGGCGTGCCGATGTACAACCTCGTCAGGGGTTCCGCGCCAGGGAAGCCGTTTCACCACAAGGGAGTCGGCAGCGGCTACGTCCTGAACTTCGGCGACACGCGCGTCTACTTTTCGGGGGATTCGGAGTGCACTCCCGAAATGAAGGCGCTGAAGAATATTACCGTGGCTTTTCTGGCCATGAGCGATACTCGAACGGCGTCACCAACGGAGGCAGCGGTGTGCGCGGAAGCATTCAAGCCGAAAATTGTGTATCCGTATCATTATCGCGGGTCGAAGCCCGAAGAGTTCGCGGCCGCTGTGAAGGATACGGGGATTGAGGTTCGCATTCGGAAGTTGGAGGGAGAGCCCTAGTCCGCGATTATTACGGTTATTGATGTTACGTTTCGGGGCCGGCAAGTTACGCGGACAGTAGTGAACATGGACCGACTGCCCAGGAGAGATTTTAATGTTTAGCAAAGCTGCAAAGCTACGACTCGCGATCTCGCTTCTTTCGCTCGCCCTGGGCGGTAGCGCCGCGGCGCAGTCCGCGCCGGAATCCTTGCCCAATCCGTACACGAAGATCGTCGAGCATTGGGCGAAGCTGCCGGAGGGCAGAGCCTGGGGATCGGCCGCCGGGATTTCCGTCGACAGCAAGGGAGACATCTGGGTTTTCGAGCGATGCTCCGCCAACACCTGCGCGGGCAGCGACGAAGCCCCGATTCTCGAGTTCGATCCCGCGGGGCGCATGCTGACGAGTTTCGGCGGCGGGATGTTCGTATTTCCCCATTCGCTGTTTATAGACAAGGACGACAACGTTTGGGTGAGCGACGCCGGCGGGCAGGACGGGAAGGGCCAGCAGGTCGTGAAGTTCAGCCCTCAGGGAAAAATCCTGATGACGCTGGGCAAGGCCGGCGTCACGGGCGACGGCCCGGATACTTTCAATCGTCCGTCGGGGGTGGTGGTGGCCGCCGATGGGACTATTTTCGTCGCGGACGGCCATGGCGGCGATTCCAATGCGCGCATCGTCAAATTTTCGAAGGACGGGAAATTCATTAAATCGTGGGGGAAAAAGGGAACCGGGCCCGGCGAGTTCGGCGAACTTCATGCCATGGCCATCGACCCAAAGGGCCGCCTTTATGTCGCCGACCGGAGCAACAAACGAATTCAGGTCTTCGATCAGGAAGGGAATTTCATCGACCAGTGGACGCAGTTCGGGCGCCCGAGCGGCATTTCCGTCGATCAGAAAGGCATGATTTACGTGGCCCGAATCCAGGACGGAATCATGATCGGCAACTCCGCCGACGGCAAACCTACGGCTTTGATTCCGGCACCCCCGCAGGTTGCGGGGCAGGGCGCAAGCGGTTCCGAGGGCGTGGTGGCTGATGCGGACGGCAATGTCTACGGGGCGGAGGTTAATCGCAAGATGGTGACCAAGTATATGAAGCAGTGAGAAGCGCGAGCCACTCTTATCCCAGGCCAATTTCGTCGAGCTTCACAATCGGAACAAATCTCGCCAGCGAAGTTATCGTCGCCGCCGGGCTTCGCTTTTATCTGCTCGGTCTTAGCGGCACTTTACGTTGAAGAACCAGAAGATGCCGTTGACCTGCTTGAACCAGTGCGTCACGCCGTTTGGAATCACGATAACGTCACCCGCCGACACTTGCCTTGATTCTCCTCCCTCCATGGTGCGCGCCAGCTTCGTCTCCGTGAAGGGGCGGCCGTCGGGCCATGTGCGCGGAGTCATGTCGTCAACCAGTTTTCCGCCGGTGACGAGCGTGGCGGATCCCTTCACGATGTAGAGAACATCGGTGAAATCCTTGTGTACTTCGGCGGCGGGGACCTTCGTGCGGCTGGTTACCTTTACCTTGAAATTCTCGTCGCCGTAATCGCTGTCGTAGAGCGTGCCGAAGTCCTTCTGCTCGTTGAATTGCTTTTCGACTTGCTCCTTCGAGAAATATTTCACGGGCGGCAGCGACGGGGTTGCCGGCGAATCCTTGCCGGAATTTATAATTACAGCCTTCTCGAGCTTCGCCCAAGCCATACCTGCACCGGTCATGCTGCCGCAGATGAACGCGGCAACGGCTACAATGGCCGCAAGCGGCGCGGATTTCATTCTTGCTTCAATCATGCAATCCTCCTTGCTCTGCTTGCTCGCTCTTTGAGGCTGGCTGGCTCACTCCGAGCTGGGGCCGCCGAAATTTCAGACCTCGCGCGCTGAAGGATCCGCGCAAGGCTAATGGCTGCTGCCGGCGGATCCCGACTTAATCTCCTGATACACCTGGCTCACAAAACGATCGGCGGTTTCCGCGCCCTGGCGAACCTTGGCATCGTATTCCGCAGTGGGATGGGCAGCGATCACTTCCTGTTCTGATTTTCCCTGCTGGATGAGCTGCGCGATTTTGTCGCGCACGGCCAGGATCATCTCCCGGTCCAAACGGATTCTTTCTTTGGCCACGACGGGTCCGTGGCCCGGAATGATCCGGGTGTCCGGCCCGGAATTGTAGACGATATAGGCGAGCCCATCGATGATCCCGTTGAGGGTGCCGCCGTTGGCGCGATCGATATTGGGATAGCCCAGGGAACGATAAACGTCTCCCGTCATGAGGACGTTATTCTCGGGGAATCCGACAAGGGTGTCGCCGTCGGTATGCGCGCGGGGGATGGGAATGAGTTCGACGTTTTCATCGTTCATATGGACGGTCATCTTGCCCTGGTAGGTGATTGTGGGCAGCGCGGCTGGGGGCGCAGGGGGACGCCCGCCGGCGCCATTCACGGCCGGTGCTCCTTCCGCCAGGCGCTTCCGCAACTCATCGCGAGCGATGATCGTCACGCCCATCCTGGCGAAATTTTCATTGCCGCCCGTGTGGTCGCCGTGAAAGTGGGTGTCGACGAGAAAGCGAATCGGAGCGTCGGTAATCTGCTTCACGGCCGCGACGATCTTGTCGGTTAACGGAGCGAATTCGGAGTCCACCATGAAGACGCCGTCGGAACCGACGAGAATACCGATGGTGCCGCCCTGGCCCTCGAGGGTGTAGAAATGTTCGGTGATCCTGGTGGTCTTGATTTCGGTCTTGCTGAAGTCGGGCTGCGCCTGAGGCCTCGCGCTCGGCGACAAAACCATTGCGGCAAGCCCAGAAGCAAGGCGCGCGAGAGATGCGTCACTTTAAGTCTCATGATCCTAATTCCTCCTGCGTCTTCTTCTTGCGTCTTCCTGCATCTTCTTCCCGCACTCGGAACGTTTTTCTTACTTATGTGCCACGGGAGGCGGGGTGACGATGGCGGTCATTTTCCGGATCATACCGTCGGACTTCGTAAGAACATAAACTGGTGTCATCGCCGACAGCGACGCGCGGATCGGCGCGCCCTCCGCCATAAACGACCCCCTCAGGGTCTGCCGCGGGCGGAGTGGTAGCGTGGCCCGTGCCCGGGAGAACGCGGTCTTCGAGAGGTATGCCTCCCTTGTGGGCCCATGTTTCGGCGACGATGTCGAACATCCTCCGTTTTACAGGTTGCCGCCCGGCGGTGTCGTAAGGGCTTGTGTACATAATCTGAAGCTCGTGAATCGAGGCCTGCTTGTTGCGTTCCCCATGGGTCGCGATCATTTCGGCCAGATCGGCATAGAAAATCCGGCCGGTGGTCATGTCGTTGAAAATATACTTCCCGCGAAGCTGCGGCATGAGCTTGCCGCGGTAAACGGCGCCGCTGCCGATCGCGTCTCCGTCCCGGTGGCTGTATACCGCCGCAGCATAGACAGGAACCACCGGTTCGGGCAGCCCTTCGACCGTGAGGCGATCGATCTCCGTGAATGGAACCGGGGGATCCAATTGACTTCCCGTCCTGCCCGCGTCGTAAGGAAGCGGAAAAAACTGCTCGTTGCCTTCCCGTTCCGCATATCCGTAATTGCCGCCCTTCGTGACGATGTCGACTTCTTCCCACGAGTTGGCGCCAATATCATTCGCGAGAAAGGTCTTCGAAGCGATGTCCCACGTCATGCGGTGCGGATGCCGGAAGCCGTAGGCATAAATTTCGGGTCGAGCGCCGGCCACCGAGACAAACGGATTGGGGTCCGCGCCACTCGACGGAATCCGGTAGCGGCCATTGTCGCTGAGCATGTCTTTCGGGTGAAGAGTAATGTCGGGAGTGATCCGCATTATTTTTCCGTACAGGGAATTGAGCTGTTGGGGGAGGGTGTGTCTGGGACCGGGCGATTCCCCCGAAAAGTCGTCTCCCTCCGAAATGTAAAGATTCTCGTAATCCTGGTCACCGGGCCGTGCCAAAGGGTTAAAGATCAAATCACCCATAATGTGTCCGCCCCGGTCAAACCCCGTCCGCAAGAGCTCGCGCGCAGTCCCTTCAAACGTGGCGTTGCGAATGTTGGTGTCCGTCCATTCGACAAGAACGCACTCCATGTGAACGGGCGAGGCCGGATGATTTGCGGAGGGAGTTACCGTGTATCCGGCCAAATCCAGGGCGGGGAGCTGGCTGTTGGTGGGCGCAGAAGGTCCCTTGCCGGGCCGCTCGGAATGTACGGTGTAGAACTTGCCATTTTTCGCATAGTTGGGGTCGAACGCGAAAGAGACAATCCCGGAAGGGCCGCCCGAGCCGGAGGCGAAATTCGGAAAGATTTCGTCAAAACGCAGGTAGGGCGTGAACGTCTTCGATTTCTTGTCCAGGATGTACAGCGTGCCGCTCTGGTCGTCCACGAAAAAACGCGATGCCGCCAGCGGCGCGTTTGCGGGCTCCGATCGCATGGAAGTCGCGCGGCCCAACTGGCCCTTGAAATCGATGACGCCCTTCTTCGCGCCCGGAAGAGTGCCGCTTGAGAGGGGGAGACTTACATAATCTTCGAGGAGAACCGCCGTTCCGTCTTTGGCAATTTGAGAGTGCGACGGGTATTGGGCGCGCGCGATCGGCGCGCGGGATCCTGCCAGCGATAACAATAGTAAAACAAGGTATCGTCTTCGCCAGCCCCGAAGGCTTCCTTCCTCGTTTCTCACCGGGAAATGATCTCCTCTTGCTGCGATCTACCTCGATGCCGGCTGTAATCTACACTCGGCAGTGTCCATATGCAATTGGCGGAAGCATTAGCATCCCGTAAAAAGAAACAGCCGGCGGGTGTAAATGAACTAAAGTTCGGCGCGCTATTGCATTCGGATGCAATGGCGAAATCGTTGCGGGGGGCCAAAGAAGAAGCGTAGTATGTACGCGTTTAGAGGCCAAGTTCCGGTCAGGGTTATCCGGAGATATTACTACAGGCTCTATACCTAATATGAGAGTTCGCGATAGTGGCGGCGGATGGGTCGTGAACAAGGGGCTTTTACGAATATTGCATGCAGCATGCGTTCATAGGGAGAACACGATGCTGAAAATTCATCGGCTGGCTCCAGTGGCGGCCTTGCTGTTGCTCGCCGGCGGATCGCTTGCTCAACCCGCGTTCGCTCAGATGGATTTGTCTGGCGGATGGGCTCAGAAACTGCATGAGGATTTCGCGGAGCGGCTGCATGGCCCGGAAATCGGAGACTACACGGGGATCCCGATCAACGACGAGGCGCGCAGCAGAGCCGACAGCTGGGACGCGCAGAAGTGGGAAATGATCGAGCACGAATGCGAACCTCACCCTGCCGATTATGCCGTGCGAGGCCCGGGCAGCATGCGGATCTATTCCGATATCCGGCAACTGGATCAGAAAGTGACGGCCTGGCATACGCAGCTCATGTGGATGCTGCCGCAGCGCACGATCTACATGGATGGCCGCCCTCACCCTTCTGAATATGCCGCCCACACCTGGCAGGGCTTTTCCACCGGCGAGTGGGTGGCGGACATGCTGGAAGTGACCACAACCCATTTGAAGGAAGGATGGATCCGGCGAAATGGCGTTCCGCGGAGCGACAAGGCCACGATGACGGAATTTTACATCCGCCACGGGAGTTACTTCACGGTGGCCACCTTTGTGGATGATCCGATTTATCTGACCGAATCGTTTCTTCGGACGTCGAACTGGATCGCGAGCGAATTCGTCGAATTCAAGCCGATGAACTGCATACCGAGCGACGAGGTGCAGCACCCGCGAGGCTACGTTGCGCACCATTTGCCGGGAACCAACCCCTGGCTGGGCGAGTATCCTTCGAACTACGGAATACCTATCGAAGCAGCGCGCGGCGGAGCGGAAACGATGTACCCGGAATACCTGCCGAAACTGGCGAAAATGCCGCCGTCTCCCAAGTTCAAGCAGAGCGCGGAAAATCAGTAGCGGACGTAAGCGCGGAATTTAAAGTTTACAGCGCGCCGAGGCCCGTTAGTGCGATCACCTGGGGGCTGCCGGACGCGTCATCTTTAATAGTCAGCTGTCCTTCGCGTTTGCCGGTTTTGAGCGGACCGAAGGAGATCACAATCGTGCAGTTCGCGCCGGGAGCAAGCGAGCTCTGGCCGGGATCGCATGTGGAACTCGACATCATAGTGAAATCTCCCGTTACAGTGATCCCCGACATCAGAAGCGCCTTTTCTCCCGGATTCGACAACGTAATCGTTTGCGGGCTGCTCACGGTGGCGAGGTTCTGCTCACCGAAATTGAGAGCGGTGGCCGAAAGCTGAAGAGCGGCTTGACGAAGCGTGCCAGATCCACTGAGGGAGACGGTGAGCGGATCGGGGCTGCCATCATGAAACACGGCGACAGTTCCAGTTGCCGGGCCGACCGCTTTGGGTTTGAAGGTTACCTCTATGCCACACGTCTGATTCTGGAGGACCGCGGCTGGAGGCGCCGGGCAATTGGTGGACTGAATGAAATCTCCCGTCGTGGTGACCTTATCGATTTGTCCGCCGAGATTCGCGGTGTTCAGCACTGTGATCGTCTGAGGATCGCTCGATTTGCCGACGGTCACGTCGCCGAAGGAGATGGAATAGGGGGCGCGGATCAGCGACGAGCGATAGTCCTGCCCGAAAGCCGCAGGGGCTGAGATGCTCAGGAATAAAGATCCCAGGACGGCTGCAACGGCGCTGCCTGTTCGTAGCAGCATCCGGAACCGGCCGGACTTCGCGAGGACGGCCATCAGCATTCGCACCGAGAACCTCCGGGTGAATCATCGCGCTGACGGGATCCCAACTAAATAGGGTGAATGCGGTATAGAGGAGTCCGCGTGTTATCCCACTTGAATCTCGTTTCGGTTTGCGACGACGCGAGGGTACGCTGCCAACTTCAGTCGAATTCCACCAGGTCCGGATGCTCCCGCTTGGCCTTTGGCCGGTGATCCTCGGACAGCATCGTTTTCAATTCCTCGGCCTGGCCGGCCGCAATTGTGGGGCTGGCCCGCAGTTTCCGCTTGTGGCTGATCACGTACTCGGCATCGCATTTGTCGCAAGCCACGGTGGCGATAGAGTGGAATTTTCCGGGGCCCTTCTGGCGGTCTTGACCCGTTCGGATGGCGATAGCTTTCATGGAAGGTAAACCCACGTGCGAGAAAAATCGCACAGGCCGCAAGTTGCCGGCGCAATCAACGCGGCGTTATCCGCTGAGGGACTATGGCTCGGTCCCGCGCACAATCACGAGCCCTCAAGAGATAGGCGAAAGAATCCAATTGAACGGTAATATTCGCAGAAGCCTGGCCTTGGAAGCCTTCCCGCGCCATCCGCACTTCAGCTTTTCGCAGGAAACTTCGATGTCGCCAAATATCTCAAGGGCTTCGGTCTCAGACAGCGCTTCCTTGGTGCACTTGCGTTGAAGGTTGATGTTGTGGCCGTTAGGACATTCAAAAACGAAACGGTAAGCGTTGCTCATGGTACATAGTAGCACCGCCAGCCACGCGTGCATATTTCAATCCTGCGCGGCGCCGGTCGCGATTCACTGGCGCCATCCTGAACGGAGGGGAGGGCCGAGGAAACTCTCGTCCCTGAACTCTCGCCCTGATCCTTCGCCCTGATCCTTCGCCCTGAGCTCTCGTTCCTGAACTCGCGCCGTTTCGCTCGAGGAACAGCGTCCTAGCGAGCGGCCGGGCGGCCTTTCGAAGCTGCCGCGGCGGCCATGGCTGCGGGCTTCTCGCCCTCGGCTGCGGGCTTTTTGGCATCCTCGCTCCCGCTCCCGTTCAGGTTTCCGTTGGTGGAGGCAAGGCCCAGGGATTTGCGGAGTTCGTTCTCGATTTTGCCGCGAATGTCTGTCGTGCTCCTTGAGGAAGATGCGGGCATTTTCGCGGCCCTGGCCGAGGCGTTCGCCCTTGTAGGAGATCCAGGTGCCGGATTTTTCGAGGATGTTTTTCATAACGCCGAGATCGAGCAGATCGCCTTCGCGCGAGACGCCTTCGCCGTAAATGATGTCGAATTCGGCTTCGCGGAACGGCGCGGCAACCTTGTTCTTCACCACTTTCGCCGCGGGTGCGCGAGCCGACCACGCGGTCGCCTTCCTTGATGGACTGGATGCGGCGGATATCGACGCGGATCGAGGAATAAAATTTCAGCGCGCGGCCGCCGGTGGTGGTTTCCGGATTGCCGAACATCACGCCGATTTTTTCGCGAATCTGGTTGATGAAGATCAGGCAGGTGCTTCGACTTCGAAACGATGCCGGTGAGCTTGCGCAGCGCCTGCGACATCAGGCGCGCCTGCAGGCCCATCTGCGGATCGCCCATTTCGCCTTCGAGTTCGGCTTTGGGGACCAGGGCGGCCACCGAGTCCACGACGATGATGTCCACGGCGTTCGAGCGGATCAGCGCTTCGGCAATTTCCAGGGCCTGCTCGCCGTTGTCCGGCTGCGAGACGAGGAGGTTGTCGACATCCACGCCCAGTTTGCGGGCGTAGACGGGATCGAGCGCGTGCTCGGCGTCGATGAACGCCGCCTGCCCGCCCAGTCTTCTGCGCCTCGGCGATGACGTGCAGGGTCAGGGTGGTCTTGCCGCCGGATTCCGGGCCGTAGACTTCGATCACGCGTCCGCGGGGAAAGCCGCCGACGCCCAAGCGCCGCGTCGATGGAAATCGAGCCGGTGGGAATCACGCTGACCGGGACCAGAACGTCGCGGTTGCCCAGGCGCATGATGGAGCCTTTGCCGTGCTGCTTTTCGATCTAGCGATATCGCCAGATCCAGATTTTTAGTTTTTTCGTCGTTCATGGTGCACCTCGAAGGGATTTCGTTTAGGTCCCGCCGCGAGCGGGCGGCCCGATTCTACCAGAGTGCGTATTGCCCGGCCTCGGCATTTCTGGAGAAGCATTGTAGCACAAGGCGAACATAAGGCGAAAGTACTATTTTGAGCCTGCTGGCGCGGTGTTGGGGGGGCGGGGGAGGGCGGGAGCTTCGGTGGCTTGCCCACAGAGACTTCCGGGTCCTGGGCGGTAATGGAATGGCTGAGCGGCGTGCCATGGCGGAAGACATCTTTGGCAGGAGACTCTGAAGCTGCGACCCCCCAGGAGCGCGGAAGGTCGAAAAGTCGAAATGTCGAAATGCAGATCCCTCACTGCGCTCGGGATGACACCCAAGAAGATTTCTCTCGCGAAATGTGGGAAGGAGCTACTGGTCGCGTTGAATCGGGGGCGCGCCGGCAGGAGTGCCGGCGCCACTTAAAAGGCGCGTGCTGGAATCACCCGATGCCGCTTACGAACGGGGCGGTTTTTTTTTGGGTTGCAACTTCCGCCGATGAAGTATCGTATCGCTCGGGCGCGTCCTCCGCGCTCTCACCGCTGCGCCAGCGGTAACCCCCACGTCACGGGGGCCTGTGGAGCATTGCTCGGGCGCAATCCCCAGCCCTGCCGGAGATCTTGCTCCTAACACCTTCGCGAATCGAAAATCTTTCGCGCGGGATTTTCTCATCGAAAGTGAATTTTTCGCGGACGCAAGCCATTCCGCGCAACGACACAGGAGGATTCAATGAAGTGCATGATAAAGAAGCTACGAAGAGCTTCCAGAAGAGTTTTACAGTTTTTGGCGCCGTGGCGCTGCTGGCGCTATTCGCTAGCACGGGCATTCACGCCCAGGCAAACCAGTCCGTAATTCCCGGCACGCAGGTTCGCGTGACGCTTTCCAACGGCCTCAGCACCACAGTGGCTCACAACGGCGATCCCTTTGAGGCCGTGGTGGCCGAGCCGGTTTTCCTCGGCAACCAGATCATTCTGCCCGCCGGCGCCAAGGTGCACGGCACGTCAGCAGCGTGCAGCGCCCGAAGTGGATCTCGATGTTCCGCGGCGGCGCTTCGATGAACCTGGTGTTCAGTTCGGTGGAGGTCGAGAGCCGCATATTTCCCGCGCGCATGAGCATTCTCTCGATCTACAACGCGGGAGTTGATCCGGGCAAACAGCGCAAGGATATTTCCACGGTGGAAGGCGTCGTGGTGGAAGAGCGGCACGACGTGAAGACGGACGTAGAGGATGTGGCGATCGGAACTGCAGGAGGCTCGACGGCAGGGTTGATCTTCAGCCGCGTGCTGCGCGGCACCATGATTGGACTGATTGGCGGTACGGCGTACGTGGTCGCGAAGAAGGGCAAGGACGTGGAACTTCCCGCGCAGACGGGAATGCTGGTGCGGATGGACTCGAACGTTTCTTTGCCGGCAACACTGCTGCATAACGCGTCGTATCCAACCAGCGGGAACTAAGGCCGGGCGCCCATCGCCGGGATGGCGTTTGGCCGGAACTGCCTGCGTAGAGAGCGGATCAGGCAAACGATGGGGGCGGCGCGCGGCTCGCTCGTGCCGCGCGCCGTTAGGGGTTGGTTACAGGGGAGGTCAGGAGACCGCGCTCTCGATGTTTTCTGTTTGATGATTGCGTTGCGGCTGCTCCGGCTTCAGGCGCACGACCGCGACGATCCAGGGGCCGCTGGTGCGCGCCTCTGCCGCGCGTGTATCTGCTTCCCGTGTTCCGGCTTCCCGTGTTCTGGCTTCCTGCGTCTCTGCGTTCGCGTTCGCATCCGCGCCGTGATTGGTCCTGTCGTTTTCCCCCTCCACACGCGCGACCTGGAAGAGCACCGGTCTCGAATCGAGCACGTTATTGTTCTGCCAGTGGAACGAGCGGATCGCGAGCACCGCATCTTTTGGCACTTCCGTGCGCAGCCGGAACGCACAACTTGCTTCCCCCACATCCGAGCAGGAGCTTTGCTCGGTGAAGAAATGCCCGCGCCGGTCAAATCCGGAAACCTCAATCGGAAATGTCAGCGGCATTCTTGCTTCCCGGCGCCGGTTCGCGGGGCCAAACAGGTTTGGATCTTCGCCGTCTATTTTCATCCTGTGCATGGCGCTTTCCAGCATTCTCCAGTGCATTTAGGTTTCCACCGGAGTTTGCGGCAAGCGACTCAAAGCGGCCAGTTTACGCAGGAGAGTCCATCGGATGGATGCAGCGGAATGAAACGACGTGTGGAAGTGAAACATCGCTGCTCCCTTGCGCTACGCAGCGGCTTTAGCGGCGGCGTGTTTTCTGGAGCGCTTGAGAAAACGATAGAGGCTCGTGCGGCCGATGCCGAGGGTTTGCGCGGCGCGAACGCGGTTGCCGTTGCACATGGTGAGAACGCGCTCGATATGGTCTCGGCGGACTTCGTCGAGAGGCACCGGGCGCCAGTCATTGCCTAGCAGTGCCGCGTGGCGGCGGGGCTTCTGCAGATGCTCGGGCAGATCGACGACGTCGATGAACTCGGCCGTGGAGGTGATGGCGGCGCTCGAGATAACGTTTTCCAGTTCGCGGACGTTTCCGGGCCAGTCGTGCTGCATGAGCACGATTTGCGCGCGGCGCGAAAGGCCCCGGAAGGGTTTTCCGTAGTCCTCGCCGTACTTCTTCACGAAATGCTGGATCAGCACGGGAATGTCCTGGGCGTGTTCGGTGAGTCCGGGAACGCGAATCTCGATGCTGTTCAAGCGGTAGAAGAGATCCTCGCGGAAGCGGCCCTCCCAGCACCTCCGCGCGCAGATCGCGGTTGGTGGCAGCGATGATCCGCACATCCACTTTTCTCAGCTCCGGTGAACCGACTCGCTGAATTTCCCGATTCTGGACGACGCGCAGGAGCTTGGCCTGCATCTGCGGCGAGGTTTCCCCGATCTCATCGAGAAATACGGTTCCTCCATTGGCGTACTCGAACAAACCGGGTCGCGTGTCGGTGGCGCCGGTGAACGAACCGCGAACGTGGCCGAACAGCTGGCTTTCGAGCAGCGTGTCTACCAGTGCCGAGCAGTTGCACACGGCGAAGCGCTCGCGCGACACGGGGCTGAGCTCATGCAGCGCCCGTGCGACAAGCTCTTTTCCCGAGCCGGTAGGGCCGGTGATCAGCACGTTACTGAAATGGCGCGCCACTTTTCGCGCCAGATCGAACACCTCGAGCATCGCCGGGCTTTTCCCCACGATGCCCTGGAACTGCGAGTTGTGAAAGAGCCGTTCCTCGAGTTCTCGGATCTCGGAACGCTGCGTGAAGAGGGCTGCCAGTTCGTCGAGCGTTTTCTCCAGGCGGGCATAGTCGAGGGGCTTGCTGACAAAATCGTAAGCGCCGCCCTTGATGGCCTCGATCGCCGTTTGCACATCGTAGAAGGCGGTCATCAGGATCACGTAGATGCCGGGATCGTATTGCAGGGTCTTCTGCAGGAACATCAGCCCATCCATTGCCGGCATTTTGAAATCGGCCAGCACGGCGCGGCAGCCTCCGATGCGAATCTTATGAAGCGCGTCTTGCGGGTTCGTGGTTCCGACCACGGGGAAGCCGGCTTTGTCGAGCCGGCTTGCCGTGATTTCCACCTGGCCGGGATCGTCGTCCAGGACGCAGATGGGTAGATTCTTGCGGGCGATGCTGATTTCGGTGTGTTCCAAAGTAGTGGCCATGGTGCAGAGACTAAGGCAAGGCCAGTGCCAGAGTGCCGCCCGCGCACAGTTGTACTATCCGGGGACTATTTCGATTCGCCCATGGATCGCTGATTTATCTAAATCCTCTAAATTGTTTTGATTATTTGCCGGCCCATTCACCGCTGGTGTGGAGGAAGCAAGCCATGCGTCTGACTCGCGCCGCCGCAATGCCGGATTGGAAGTTCCGGAGTGGCATTCCGAGCCCAAAGCGGAACGCTATCCTTTAGCTTCCGTTACGCAGGAGCTTCAGGGGCTAGAGGCCCGACTGATTTGCTGGAGCTTACGTCGTGGCTGAAGCCACGACCCACAAAGATTTTCGGGTTGTCACGCGGACTCTAAAGCCCGACTGAATTGGTGAAGCTTATGTCGTGGCTGAAGCCACGACCTACAAGGATTCGGGGTTGCTCGCACAGGAGCTGTAGTTCCGATCCGTTACGAACGCGAGGTTTTCCGCGTGCTAGGCACGGATGCTCGGGGTGAGCCTTTCGGCTGGCTGCTTGTCGTTCCGGTTGCGCGGGCGGAGTTGTGCGAGGCAGACGCGGAAGAGTCCCTTCGAATCCTTGTTCGCTACTTTGGCGGCTTGGTAGGCGATGGGGACATTGATCGCGGCCGCGGTTGGCTGCAACAGGCGGACAAACAGGACGCAGCCCTCGTGCAGTTTCACGGGAAGGCTGATTTCCTTTTGCTCCCCTCCGCGCCATTCGAGCGTGGCTTTCTCGACGAAGAAGTTCTCTGAGGCGTCCCAGCCGGAGACCTCCACACGGTAACTACTCTGTAGTTTGTTCATGAATCGATCGTCCCTCCAGCATGGTGAATGCATGAGCCATGCCAAGGGCAGCGATGCGGCTTTGTTCAAAGGAAAGAACATGGGACAGTTCAGGGGGAGCGCTTTTGCGGCTGAATCGTCGCTTCCGCTACACCTGTGTACGTTTGAACCAAAACGCACGTTCCTGGCGGCTAGAAGATGGGTATCGTCGCGCGGAAGAATATGGAGGGGGGCGCCGGTCCGGGCTGATCCGAAATCAGCCCCAATGAGACCCGGGGTAGAGCGCGGCGAGCGCCACGCGAAAGATGGAGCCGAAAATTCTGTCGTAGAGCACCCAGGCGAGCAGCAATCCGGCCATGCCGAATCCCTGGCTTCGCGTCCAGGAGACGAACCGCAAGGCCGCCCGGTCGCTCATAAAAACGGTTATCGCGGTGTTTCCGTCGAGCGGCGGAACGGGCAGGAGGTTGAACGTTCCGAGCAGGAGATTCAGCACGAACAGAATACTGAGAAAAGTTGCGGCAAATCCGGCGAAGCCGGGCGCGGCCGCCTCCGTGATGTGGGTAAACCCGATGGAGTCCGGCATGTGGAAGAACCCCAGGGCCGTGCCGATACGGATCGACAGGGCGGCCGCGATGACAAGAAGGAAGTTTGCGGCAGGCCCGGCCAAAGCCATCCAGGCGGCGCGGCGCGGGTAGCGCTGCTGCCACGCGGGATTGAAAGGCGCGCTGGCCCAACCGATCATCCAGTGCGCGGCGATGTAGGAAAGGATCGGGACAACCACAAGCCCCACCGGCTCGCGGCGAATGTGAGGCAGCGGATTCAGAGATACCTGCCCGGCCTGAAATGCGGTGGGATCGCCGCCCAGGTGCGCGACAAGAGAATGCGCCCCTTCATGGCACGTGGTCGAGAAAAGAAAAACGATATACCAAATGAGGCCCAGGGCGAGGAAATCAGGAGTCATCAGGCGATAGACTACTTTCTGGCGGCGGGTTCGGCAAGTGAAAGCATCGCGGAGGTAGTGGGGACGTTTCGGTGAGCCGTGCTTATCGGGAGTTTGGGTCGTTGCGTCGTCTGGCCTTAAGATTTAGAGTGAGCCGGCTCAGGCATCAACCCTCGATATATGAACGTCGAATGCCCAAAATGCGGGGCGCGATTTATTCACGCTCTATTCGCAACGGCGACGTGTCCGCGATGCAAGGCAATCCTGAATTCGTTCCCGCCCTACAACACCATTCTTTTTCGGGGCACACTCCCGTTTCTGTACATAGGTTTAATCACTGCCGGTATCAAGAACGGATGGGGCTATTCCTTAAAACTGGTGTTGCTGTGGTTATTCGGAAGCAAAGCAATGGTTTTCTTGCTTTCTCTGATTAGGCCTCCCAAGCCCATAGTGTGGCCGCAGGTTTTGTGCCCTGTTTGCAGCAAGTCATTTCAGCCGGGGGTGCGGATTTATCTGTCCCGAGTGCGGCGAGCCTTTAGAATATGACTCAGAAACAATATTCGGGTATTTGTGGTTTGTAGTCAGTCTCTGCCTTTTTCCAGTGCTGCTCTATTTTCTTGGAGTCCGCAATTTCTTTGCTTTTATTGGCGGCATAATCATCATGTATCACGCTGGCTTCTCAATTCATATGCGATTCAATCCGGCGCAAACGATACGTAAGCTTGGCACTGATAATATTTTGAACTTGCGGAACAAAACCGATCCATCGAAGGTCCGTCCCCCTAAAGACAGTTGAAACTTAGGCCCTAATTAAAGCCTAACCGGAAACTGACCCACTGCCCATCGGCGAGGCGGCAACGTTGCTCGTGCGAATGCTAGAATCGGTAAGGTTGGGCGGCGGAGTGAAAGGGCATATGGACGAGCACGAGATTCGGAAATTTCTGGATGAGTTCAGGGGTGGCCAGTTTACGGTGGAGCACGCCGTGGAGCGGCTGCGGAACCTTCCTTTCGAGGATCTGGGCTTCGCGAAGATCGATCATCACCGCTCGCTGCGCCAGGGATTTCCCGAGGTGGTGTACGCGCGCGGGAAAACACCGAAGCAGGTGGCGGAGATCGTTCGCGGAATGCTGCGTGCGAACGGCTCGCACAATATTCTCGTTACGCGGGCGGACCGCACAGTGTTTGCGGCAGTGAAGCAAGTGGCGAGCGCTGGCGGCGGCAAAAACGGAACCGGTAAAAAAGCCGCAAAGGCGAAGCCCGCGGAATTTAACGAATTGTCCGGCACGATTCTGATCCAGCGCAGCGACGCCATTCACGGCAAGGGACTGATACTTATCGTCAGCGCGGGCACGAGCGACATTCCCGTGGCCGAAGAGGCGCTGGTGACGGCGCGCGCGATGGGCAATCGGGTTGAGGCCATCTACGACGTGGGTGTGGCGGGACTGCACCGGCTGCTCGAACATCGCAAGAGGCTGACCGAAGCGCGCGTGATCATATGCGTGGCCGGGATGGAGGGCGCGCTGCCTAGCGTTGTTGCGGGGCTCGTGTCCGCGCCGGTGATCGCGGTGCCCACCAGCACGGGTTATGGGTCGAGCTTCGGCGGGCTCACCGCGCTGCTGGCGATGCTCAACAGTTGCGCTTCGAATGTTAGCGTGGTGAATATCGACAATGGCTTTGGCGCTGGGCGCGTGGCCAGCGCGATCAACCGGCGCTTAGTTTATTTCAGGGCGGCAGCCAGCGCTGAGGCGAGCGCGGCTTCTTCATCCGGGAACACGGTGCGGAGGTCGAGGACGATGCGGTCGTCCTCAATGCGCGCGATCACGGGCGTTCCGTTTGCGGGCTTGCGAAGGCGCTGTTCGATTTCTCCGGCGAATGGCGCTTGCTCGCAATACAAATGAGATGCGTCGGAAGCTGCTGATCGGGTGTTGACCCGCCGCCTATCACGGAGAATCCCCATCACTTCGGCGCGGGCGTCCTGCGGAGGGAAGCGCGCAGCCTTTCGGCAAAACTGGACGGCACGGCGCGCGATTTCGTCCGCTGATATTCGGATCATGCGCAACGTAGGAATTTCGTCGAACGCGCCTCTTTGATATGCCTTCAGCGTAACTTCCAGGGCCGCAATCGCGAGCTTGTCGACCCGCAGCGCGCGAAACAGCGGGTTGCGCCGGATGCGCTCGATAATTTCCCGTTGTCCCGCGATGATCCCCGCCTGCGGCCCGCCCAGCAGTTTATCTCCGCTGAAGGAAACACGGACGCTCCAGCCTCGCAGCTTGCTCGCACGACCGGTTCCGCGATCCCGCTCGCGCTGAGATCGGCCAGGCAGCCCGAGCCGAGATCCTCGTAGACGGGAATTTGCGCGCGGCGGCCGAGAGCGACCAGCTCTTCGAGCGCAGGGCGTTCGGTAAACCCGGTGATGCGGAAGTTGGAAGGGTGCACGCGCAAAAGCAGGCGGGTGCGTTCGTTGATAGCGCGCTCGTAGTCGCGCATGCGGGTACGGTTGGTGGTGCCAACCTCGCGGAGAAGCGCGCCGCTTTCCGACATGATGTCCGGGATGCGAAAGCCGTCGCCGATCTCGATGAGTTCTCCGCGCGAGACCACCACCTCGCTGCCCTTGCCGAGAGTGTTCAGGACGAGGAATACGGCGGCGGCGTTGTTGTTCACCACGATCGCGGCTTCCGCGCCGGTAATCTGCGCGAGGAGCTGTGCGGTGTGCGCGTCGCGCTTGCCGCGCTCGCCCTGCTCGATATCGTATTCAAGGTTGGAATAACGCGCCGCTGTTTCGGCGATTGCGGCCGTGGCCTGCGAGGAGAGCGGGGCGCGGCCGAGATTGGTGTGCAGAACGACTCCGGTCGCGTTGATTACGGCGCGAAGAGACGGCGCAAGCGCGGCTTCGATCTGAGCGGCGACGCGAGCGGAGATCGCGCCGATGCCAATCAAGTCGCTACAGTCAAGTCGCTGCCAATCGGGCCGCTCGCGGGGGCGCTCTTTAGCTCCGCGCGCAGCTCGTCGAGCACATTCCGCGCCGAATGGGTGGCGATCCCGCGTCCCGCCTTTTCAATCAAAGCGGCGACGGCGGGTTCTTTGAGGAGTTCGTCAACCGAAGGCAACGCGCGCAAACGCGCAGCTAGATCCTGCGAAACGCCCGCTGCGGATTCGGCCGGAGAGCTCATCGCGAACCATTTGAGCACAGGAGCCACGGCGCGGCAAACACAAGGCTTTCCCTTTGCGACAAGCCTGCGCAACGCCCCGGTTGACGCGGCTACGCTGCCGCTCGTAGGCTGAAGTCTGCTGACAAGGCGGGTCCATGGCGACGATCGACGAAGACTTAGGCCAAATCGAAAAAGATATTCGCAGGCTGAAGATCGAGTACGAGCAGTTCTTCGGCGGCGGGCGTCCGCGGCCGCCCGCGGACACGCAGTGGCGCCTGGAAAGCCTGATGCGCCGCTATAACGAACGAACCGCGGAATTGAGTTTCGGGCAGCGATTCCGCTTCACGAACCTGACGCAAACCTACGCCAAGTACGTCGATATGTGGCGCAAGAAGACCATGCAGAAGGAAGGCGGCGCTTCGCAACATCATTTCGGCGCGGCCGCCAAAGCGATCGAAGCATCGCGCGCGCGAGAGGCGCAGCCTGCGGGCGCAGAGCGCTCTGGTCCGGAGCAGGCCGGGGCCGACCGCGACGTCCGGGTCGGTGATTCGGGCGGCCCAGGAACGCGAAGAGGCGGCCTCGTTTGCGCTATCATTCTCGAACCCGGAGAACGAAAGAACGAAGATCGTGCAGCTCTACCAGAAGCTCATCGAGGCTCACAGCAATCGGGCGAAAGCGCGGCCGCGCCGAACCTGCAAGCTTTCGAGAGGTTTGTCCGCAAGAAGACGCAGGAACTGAAAGATAAAGGCGGCAGCGAGGTGGAATACAGCGTCACGATCCAAGATGGCCGCGTGAAGTTAAAGGCCCGCATTTCCGCCTGATTTTGTGGTTCCTGCCGCACCCGGGTTTCTGCCTGCCGCACTTTCTCATCCTCATTTTTGACTTCTTCAGATATTCCCCAGCTTGATCACGCTGGCGCCGGCAGCCCGCATGCGCGAATGCCCTGCGGATTCAGTTTGAGCTGGATGTGTGATATAAGGAGCCACGAAGGTGTGTGAGAAACGGTGATTCGGAGGCCTGCGGCAGCGACGTAACCTCGATCCAACGGGACAACAAGGGAGACGGGCCAATGAAAAGCGGAATTCGGCGAGTCGATCGGGTGGAAGGCGAGCGGCTGGGGTGTGGCAGCCATTGTGGCAGGCATGGCGATTGTCGTCTGCAGGCGCGGCCTCGACCGAGCGGGGCCCTGGCGCGGGCGCAGGCGGAAGCGAGCCGCGTGGCGGTTGACGCCGATAACATCGGCGGTGTGGTGACCAGCTCGAAAGGCCCCGAAGCGGGCGTGTGGGTCATCGCGGAGACCAACGATTTCCAGACGAAGTTTCGCAAGATCGTGGTGACCGACGATCAAGGCCGCTATCTGATTCCGCAGATGCCCAAAGCCAATTACAAAATCTGGGTGCGCGGCTATGGCCTGGTGGACTCGAAGCCAGTGGATGCGGCGCCTGGTAAAGTCCTTGGCGCTGACGGCTGTGGTAGCTCCGAGCCCGCAAGCTGCGGCGAAGTATTATCCCGGCGAATTACTGGTACTCCATGCTGAAGGTTCCGCCTAAAGACGCGTTTCCGATGACGATTCCCGGCGAAGGCCAATTTCAGCTACCTGCGCACCGGCCGAACCATCGAATCGCAGGCGGCGTGGATCTGGGGCTTGCGAAGAGGTTGCCAGGTGTGCCATCAGATGGGCAACAAGGCCACTCGCGAAATGGAGCCGGAACTCGGAACGTTTCAAACGACGCGCGGCGGCTTGGGAGCGAAAGCTGGCGGTAGGGCAGGGAACCCGGCTCCTCCACAACGCGGTGTCGCTGGGGCAAACCAACCCGACCGCCATGGCGCTGTGGACCGATTGGATCAGCGGATTAAGGACGGGGAAGTGCCGCCCGCGCCGCCGCGGCCGCAGGGGATCGAGCGCAACTGGTGCTGACGTTCTGGGACTTCGCCGATCGAACCGCGTTTCCGCACGACCTGATCAGCACCGACAAGCGCAAGCCGACGCTCAACGCGAATGGGCACCTCTACATCGTCGATTGGGGAGAGGGACAGATCAGCATTGTCGATCCCACGGAAAACACCGCGCAGGTGGCCAAGGTGCCGTTGCGCGACGAAAGCTGGCGGAAAGATGATGCCCGCCATGGAGCCGCAGGGACCCATCGAGTATCCTTCGCCTTTCTGGGGCAAGGACTTGAAGAATGTCCGCAACGATCAGGTGAACGCCGGCCCGGGAATGATGGACAGCAAAGGCCGCACATGGTTCAACGTGCAGACGAGGCTGGACGTCCCATCCTATTGCCTGAAGGGCTCGGACAATAAATTCGCCAAATATTACCCGATGAATCCGGTTCCCCTGAAAGGGATGCGCAACCGGGACGCGGGCGCGGCGTATTACGATCCCAAGACCAGCAGCTTCACGCTGATCGATACGTGCTTCGGCGCCTCGCACACGGCCATCGGGTACGACAAAGACGAAACGCTCTACATGAGCGCCCGCGGCGTGAATGGACTCGGGTGGATCAAGACGCGGGTGTGGGATGAAACGCACGACGCGGAGAAATCGCAAGGGTGGTGCCCGGCGATTCTCGACTACAACGGAGACGGCAAGATCGGCGCTTATACCGTGGAAAATGAGCAACCGGCCGATCCGAAGCTGGACCGCATGCTGTCCAGCCCGACAGGTGCGTATACGGCCTCGAGCGGCGGCGGCGCCGCGACGGGCTACATCCTCGCGGTCAATCCGGTGGATGGCAGCGTGTGGTACCACACCACCGACCTCATACCGGGCAGGATCATCCGCATGGAGGTGGGTTCCAATCCTCCGCAGACCTGCAAAGCCGAGGTTTACGAGCCGCCCTTCACGCTTCAGGATCAGAAGGCCTACGGGCCTCAGGGAATCGACGTGGATTCCAAGGGCATCGTTTGGGTAAGCCTCACCGGCAGTGGCAAGCTGGCCAGCTTCGACCGTCGGAAATGCAAGGTGCTGATCGGTCCGACGGCGACCGGCCAGCATTGTCCCGAGGGCTGGACGCTCTACCCTGTGCCGGGGCCGGCTTTCCAGGGGACGGATGTGAGCGCCGACTATTCCTATAACGACTGGGTCGACCGCGCCAACACACTGGGCCTGGGCAACGACATACCGATTGTGACCGGAACCGGTTCCGACGCGATGATTGCGCTGGTGCCTTCCACAAAAAATGGGTGGTGATACGCGTGCCCTACCCGATGGGTTTCTACACGCGCAGTCTGGACGGCCGCATCGACGATCCCAATGGCGGCTGGAAGGGGCGCGGGATTGTGGTCGGCTGTGGCGACCCGCGTGGTGTGGCACACCGAGGGCGGCTGGGGGACGAAACCCTACGCCGTGCACTTTCAGTTGCGGCCTGACCCCTTGGCGAAGTAACGTTTTGCGGAATCTGCCGCGGAGCGCCAGATTTCCGCGCAGCCGTTTTATGCTGAGCGCCTAACATTCAACGCACAGGCAGGAGTGCCTGTGCCACTGAAGCGAACACAGGAGAGGCATGGCTGGGCGATTGTTTGTGAAAAGACCGAGCACGGCCTACGCGTTCGCATTCTTATTTTTCCTTCTTGCTCATGCCAGGGCGCCGCGGCGCAAAACGAATGGTTGACGTGGGGCCACGATCAGGAGCGCAGCGGCTCGAACCAGGCCGAGAAGACGCTCAACAAAGACAACGTTTCCCGACTCGAAGTGAAGTGGAAATCGCAGCTTTCGACGCCTCCGCGGAACTAGTTCTCTCCACGATGACGGCTCCTCTGGTGGCCACTGTCGCAGGCCGCGAAGGGACGTACCACGCGCGTGTTCGTGGTCGGCAGCGACAACACCGTTTTCGCGATCGATGCGGAAACCGGCGAAGTGGCCTGGCAGAAAGCGATTCCCGAACACCTTGACGCCGAAACAAGCCGACCTACCGGTGTCTCCAACACGCAGAATGCCACGCCGGTGATCGACAAAGACGCGGGGATCATTTATGTGTCGACCAGCGACGGCAAGCTTCGCGGGCTTCAGCCTTGCGGATGGCGAAGAGCGCATGACGCCCAGTGGACTTCACCACTCCTTTCGCGCGCAACTGGAGCCTGAATCTGATCGATGGCGTGATTTATTCCTCCACGGCCCGCGGCTGCGGCGATGCGATGGCCCACTTCACCGCGCTGGATCTGAAGGATCCGGCGCACGCACTGGTTGAGTATTACACCAGCACCGGAAGGCCGGCGGGCGCCTGGGGACGCGGCGGCCTCGTTCGCGGACCCAAAGGCATTTACGCCCAGACCGCCGACGGCCCTTACGATCCCGCCTCCGGAAAGTTCGGCAACACCGTGATGGCCTGAGCTCTCAAGAACTTCCGCCTGCTGGACACCTACACGCCGGCAAACTGGGAATATCTCGAGAAGAAAGATCTGGACCTCGGCTCGGGCAATCCGGTGGTTTTCCCGTTCCAGAAATGGACGCTGGTGGCGTCGGCGGGCAAGGAGTCGGTGATTTACCTGCTGGACGCCGATAATCTGGGAGGCGCCGACCACCACACGCCGCTTTACCAGTCGCCGCGCTGGGGCAACGACGAGGCCTTTCACATGACCGGGGCGTATGGGGAGCGATGGCGACCTGGCAGGATGCGCAGGGAAGACGCTGGCTGCTCGTGCCGATGCGGGGCCGCCCGTCGAAAGACGCGCCGAAGTTCCAAGTATCCTACGGAGCGCGCCGACAGGGCAGCATCATGGCGTTCGAAGTTCGCCTCGATACGGACAGGAACAAGCCGACGCTGGTTCCCGACGTGGATGTCGCGCGACATGCACTGCGCCCGATCCGCCGGTGGTGGCGAACGGCGTGGTTTACGCGCTGCAGACCGGGAAGAACATTCCGACGAGTCCCGCGCCGACGGCGAAGCTCCGCAGCGCTCCGGTCACCAACGCGGTTCTGTATGCTCTCGATGCGCAAACCGGACGCGAATTGTATTCGAGCGAAAAGCTGATCGATAGCTGGACGCATTTCAGCGAGCCCGTGGTCGCCGGCGGGAAGGTTTACGTCTCTACCTGGGACGGGAAAGTCTACGCGTTCGGCTTGAAGAAGTAGAGGCAACGACGCCGTCTTTGGTCAGCGCGCAGTGGGATTAAGGATGCCCGAGTCCCCTGGTTCGAGGTTCCGGGTCTTTCTGCGTAGCTTCAAAAACCCGATCCTTAAAAGCGAAGGGCACCCGGAAAACCTGCGCCACAGCGACCCTTTGCGCTTCGCCGATTTTTCGCAAACAGTTTAGCCTTTGAAAGACTTTGCCGCCTTCGCAGAAGGATCATGAAAACCACGCCTCGAAGATTGCTCGGGATTCTGCTGGCCACTTGCGGTATAGCCGCGGGAATCGCGGTTGGTCACATGCAGGCGGGACCGCGCCCGTCAGATCCGCAACAACCCGCAGCGGGCCGCGTGCCCGTCGACGCGGACGATATCGCGGGCGTGGTTACAAGCTCTAACGGCGCGGAGGCGGGTGTTTGGGTAATCGCCGAAACCACGGACCTGGGAACGAAGCTCCGCAAGATCGTGATCACCAATGAGCGCGGTCAATATCTGCTGCCCGATCTGCCCAAAGCAAACTACAAGGTGTGGGTGCGCGGCTACGGCCTGGTGGACTCGGCGCCGGTTGATGGAAAGCCCGGCACAAACCTGGCGCTGGCGGCTGTTGTAGCGCCCAATCCCCGCGCGGCCGCGCAGTATTATCCCGCGAGCTACTGGGTTTCGCTGTTGAACGTGCCGCCGAAGAGTGCTTTCCCCATGACTGTTTCAGCCACACCTGCCGCCGTGATACCGACGCAAGCAGATTGGGTTTATTCCGTGAAGAACTGCTGGGGGTGTCACGAACTGGGGAACAAGCCAACTCGCGAGATTCCCGCTAGCCTTGGCAAGTTTCAAAACAGCGCGGAGGCCTGGAATAGGTTCATCTCTTCCGGTCAACTGGGCTCGCACATGACGCGCTTGCTGAGCGGTCTGGGGCATGACGAAGGGCCCGCGCTCTTTGCCGACTGGGTAGAGCGCATCGCTCAAGGCGAGCTGCCTCCAGTGCCGCCGCGCCCGCAGGGAATTGACCGGAATGTTGTGGTCACGGTCTGGGATTGGGACGAGCGCGCGTCGTTTCTCCACGCACTCATTAGCACCGACAGGCGCAACCCTTCCGTGAATGCGTACGGCCCCGTCTACGGAGACGACTGGTTTGCGGGATCGCTTCCCGTCGTGGATCCGGTGAAAAATACGAAGGCGGCGATTCCGATTCCGTTACCCAACGAGGACGACCGCAAGCGGCTGGCTTCATGGGCGCCGCAGAAACAGGCATTTCCATCGATGTATTTTGGCGACGAATTGGTTTGGAACGCCCCGCTCAATCCCGGTTCTTTGGCCATGGACGCCAAAGGCCGCGTCTGGCTGAACGTCCAGAATAGCGCCGATGAGCCTGCGTACTGCAAGGCTGGATCGGGCAATCCTTATGCGGAGTACTCTCCGCGACAGTCCGTGGGCAAGGGCTTGGACGTTTACGATCCCAAGACCCGCAAGTTCGAATTTGTCGATCTGTGCGTGACGGCCGAGCGCCTTGTTTTTTCCGAGAATGCCGGCAACGACCAGACCCTGTACATGGCCATCAAGGAGGGTGGATTGGCATGGATCGACACGCGCGTTTGGGATGAAACGCACGACTCGGAAAAATCGCAGGGCTGGTGCCCGGCCGTGATCGACTACAACCGGGACGGCAAGATTGGCGCGTACACCGCGGCACCTGAGCCGCTCGATCCGGCTCGCGACCGCGCAATCTCTTCGCCGGGCGGCGACGGCGTTGCGTACGATCCCGTGGATGGAAGCGTGTGGTACACGGCGCTGAATCCGCGGCCCGGGCGACTCGTCCGCATGGTGAAAGGCGCGAATCCGCCAGCCACCTGCAATGCGGAAGTCTACGAAGTGCCTTACGACGCTAAAGGCTCGGGGAACGGGGGCTCGCATCCGCGGGGAATCGACGTCGATACGAATGGCATCGTATGGACCCCGCTGGCGGGTGAAGGGGTTCTGGCCAGCTTCGACCGGAGCAAATGCAAAATGCTCGTGGACGAAGCGGCGACCACAGGCCGCCATTGCCGGGAGGGCTGGGCGTTCTACCCGATACCGGGTCCGGCTTTCAAGACGCAACCCGACGTGAAGGCGGACTTCCATTATTCGATGTGGCTGGACCGATTTAACGCGCTCGGCTTGGGGAAGAATATCCCTATGGTGGATGGCTCCGATTCCGATTCGCTGCTGGCGTTCATTCCCGGCAACAAGCAATGGGTGCGCTTGCAGGTCCCCTATCCGATGGGCTTTTCTTCGCACTTCTTCGATGGCCGCATCGACGATGCGAAGGCGGGATGGAAAGGCCGCGGCGTTTGGGCCGCCAATCAGACCACTGGGTCGCAGCTGACAGAGGGCGGCAAAGACATGCCCAGCCAACTCGCACACTTCCAGATTCGGCCTGATCCGCTGGCAAAGTAAGCATCAGTCGAAAAACGCGACTTTGAGACGGACTGGAGAGGGACTGCCAGAGGGACGGCACTAAAAAGGAAAGGGCCACACGCGGTGGCCCTTTTCTTCCCAGATATATCTTCTCGCTAGCTTTTACTTGCTGGCGGATTGCGTTCCTTCCGTTCTGTTCGCCAAGTAGAAGTAGCCCACCTTGTTGTTCGGGTTCGTTCCGTACCACATGCGGCCCTGCGCGTCGCGGAAGAATTCGCGCATGGCGATTTCCGAATGAGGCGCCGGGTACTCGATCACCGTGCCGGTCTTGGTATCGAAACGCCCCATGATGTCCATGCGGTGCGAGTCGTACCAAAGATAGCCATTGGCATCAAAGCCCATGCCGTACGGGGTGGGCGCGGGGCCAGGCAGTTGATACTCTTTGAATGTCTGCGTGGCGGGGTCGAAGCGAGCCATCTTGCCTGAATTGAATTCGCCGACCCAGATCATCCCGTCGGGAGCAATTTCCAGGCGGCGCGGGAAGGAGCTTTCGGTGGGCATGGTCCACTCGGTCGATTTCATCGTTCTCCCATCGATTTTGCCCATCTTGTTGGCCCCGGAGCGGGTGTACCAGATGTCGCCGTTGGCGGCGGGTTTCACGTCGTAGACGCCGAGAATTTCGTCAAAGCGCGTGAATTTCCGCGTTTCCGGGTCGAACTTCGTGAGCGGGGAACCGCTGGCCCACACGTTTCCGCTGGGATCGACGCGCACGGTGTGTTTGTTTCCGCCGGAGCCGAGGCCTTCCTTACCTGGCAAATAGGCGTCCTGGTATTCGGTGATCGTCTTGGTGTTGGGATCCCATCGGCCGACCTTATTGGAGGCCTGCTCGGCGAGCCATACGGCGCCGTCCGGGCCCGGCACGGCGGAGTGAACCGCGGCGGTGCCCACATTGGGAACCGGGTAGTCCTGCATCTCGCCGGTTTTCGGATCGAGCCGCGTGATTTTGTTGGCCACGCCGAAGTTGGGAATCCACAGGTAGCCGTCCTTATCAGGAGCAGCGCTGAAGGGCATGCGGCTCGGGCCGGGCATGTCGTATTCCACATAGACGATATTCATGGCATCGCTGCTGAAGGGCCGCACAAGGTCCTTATAACCGGGCATGTCCGCGGGCGATTTCGGCAGCACTGAGTCCGGTCCGAACATTTTGGCGAGGTAGGTGGCGATGTCGTCGGCATCTTGATCGGTGATAGTTGAGAGCGAAAAATGCATCGCGTTTCGCATGTAGTCCACGCGGTCGCGCCAGCCATCGGCGTCGCGCGTCACGGAGGCCATGCGGGTCTGGGTCATGTGGCAGGTCGAACAGTGCTCGAGAATCAGCTGTTTCCCTTTTGCGTCTGGCAGCAGCTGCACGTTTGATAGAAGGAAAGGTCGTTCCAGCGGACCACGCCCTTTTGCAGCGCGAAATCGTAGGAGGCGTTCTGGCTGGCGGTAAGACTTACTCCCGTTTTCGGGTCGGTGCGGAAACCCACCGCACGAATTGTCAGGCGATAGTCGCCCGCTGCCAGGTTCGGGATGCGGTATTGCCCGTGGCTGTCGGAGAGCACGATCGTGGTGATTCTGGATTTCGTGTTCTGGGCTTCGACGAAAGCGCCCTGGAACGGCGCACCGTCGGTGCCTTTTACTGTTCCCGTAACTGTTGCGGCGGAACAAATGGAGCCGAAGAGAATAGCCAAGCCTAGAAACCCGAGGAATCTGGAATGTGACTTCATGATAGTTTCCTTTTCTTTCTTTATGGATTTCAGAGAAGAGCGTTGTCGACTCCGACTAACGACCAAACTGCCATCCAGTCAGGAGCCTGGCGCATTTCCTGGAGCTTATCCGAGCAAGGCACCGGCTGCCTGTTGTGACACTTTACTTTGTGATTGCCTCGGCCACCGTCGGCTTGGGCAAGGTTCGCCGGCGATTTTCGCCGCGTCCTCGGGCAGAAGTAGCCGCTGCTCCACGAGCTGGTCAGCTGCTTGCTTGCGCTTCGCGGCAAATTCTTCCTGGCTCTTATAGCGTTCTTCAACGGACAAACCGCGAATCGCCGCTTGCCAGGCGCTCCTTCTTCGTGAGAGCGAAGGGCACGTAGCTTCCGTTCAGGCCGCACAAATCGCCTTCCGCGTAGCCTTCGCCTCGGAGATTCTGCCCCGAATAAGTTCCCAGCGGGACTGCGACTTCCGGCGGCTCAATGCCTCCGATGGGATTGCCGTCCGCATTGGTGCGCGCGATCATCACGGGATACTCGGGTCCTGAAACTGCTGGCGGCAACTTGCTGTAATCGGTCAGGCGAAGCTTGTTGATCATCGGGCTGTAAGGATAGCCGGGAATCGAGGGCCAGTATTTCGCTTCCTCGGTCACCGTAATCAACGTGTGGGTTTTCAGATTCGGGTATTGGCTTGGCGGCGGCGCCATTCCTTCGGTGACCCAGCTATCGAGATCGGCGAAGAGTGCGCGAACGTAATAGCGGTATTGCAGCGGACTTTTGCGATACTTGCAGATGCCCAAACCCTCGGGGGTTCCGTTGGCCGGATCGCCTTCATCGGACTCATGCGGAATTCCGGTGGGGATATACACGCGAACATTGTCGGGGATGGCGACCGGCTTCCCGGCCGGATCGGTCACGACGAGCGAGGCGCGCCCCTGCCACACGTCGGTATTGGTATCGATGTGGAAAATTTTCGGGCAGGACTTGGACTTGGTGCACTTCACCAGGATCCCGTCGGTCTTTCCGCTGATCGGATCCGTCGTCGTGGCGTAGGTGAAAGGGAACTGGTCGCCGGGGAAAAAGATGGTCCTCGTGCTGGCGCGAGAAGCGGCCGGGCTGCGAAAACTCCGTATTCACGTTGGTCTTGCGCGAACCGGTGACGGCGCTCAAAACGCCGTCAAACACGATGTGGCCGGAGTCGTCGACGTTGAAATCCTGGTAGACCATGTCCCGCAGGAACCGGCCGCTCTCCGATATGCCCACTGCGAGAACAGCCTTGTACGGCGTGGCGGGATGCAGGGGATTGGGCTGACCGGTCGAATCCTTCTCGGCATTGCGCACAAACAGCACAAAATCCCTCATGGATGCGAAAGCCATGCCCTCGACCACCGGATCCGTTGCCTGGTAAAACAATTCATAAATGGCTTCGGTATCGAATCCCGGCATGGTGTTGATGCGCACGTGCTTGGCGTCGACATAGCTCCAGTCCGAGGGAGAGAGCTTCTTCGGCGCGATCCTCCTGGTGTTCACGGACGAAGAGAGTCGCGGCGGAAGTGTCCAGGTTGGCCGCCGGATACGTGAGTTCCTTGGTGAAGGACGGCGCCCGGCATGAAAGCTGCGATAGCTCTTCGTGGCTCATGCCGACAATTGGTTTTCCATCGCTCATGGCGATGGGGAACTTGGCCTTCTGCAATCCGGGCCGGGCGGTTTCGGCGGAATCCTCGGCTTCCCAGCCGCTCCAGGCGACGGTGTAGCCGCGCTTCATGATGTAACGCGGTGGCCGGATCGTTTACTTCGTCCGGCCCGATCGAGCTGAACTTACTGAGATTCAAGTCCGAAAGCGCTTTCTCGTGGCCTCGATTCAGCACGTCGTAAATAAGCCGTCCGTTGCCCTTGTTGATATCGACCGGCTTCAGGATGGTGATATCCATGCTGTATTCGACATGGCCCTTGTCATTCACCGGAGCGTATCTGAAGATTGACGATCCCGCAATTCATCGGGAGCCTTCGGATCAAGCTCCCCATAAGCGGTGCCGACGAGAAACTCGTAGGGGCCGGCGCTGCCAAATGTGGTGCCCCCAAAAGCCGGCCGGTGCCTGGAGATCACAATCCGGCGGATGCCAACACCCGCATCCGTGTCTGCGTGCCCAATACCATAGGGAAGCACCAATGCCAAACCGAGCAAAGCCAGGCATATATTCTTCTTCACGATGCACGCTCCAGAGCCAATCTTTTAGCGGCTTTTTATATCACACATCCCGCCCAAACTAAACCTTGTTGGCGCACGCCCGTGAGCAGCGGATTGAAACGCGGCCGGCGCTCGCTGCCTGCGAAGAAATGCCGTCTCGGTGCCGAAGGGCAGATGGCGCTGTCGAAGGCGGTGAACCACGCGGATCAGATAAGTGACGGCGCTGGGGTGAAGTTGGTTACTGAGGTCAAATCGAGCGGCACCCTGTTGCCCGGGTGTCTGCCAGGCAGGCGGGTCAAGGGCTTGGGTTTGTGCTAACTTGCACGAATCGCGGAGGGAGCTACGCCCCTATTTCTTTTGCGCGGTCGTTCCAGGCCGCTTGCGTTCTACGGAAGTAACCCAATCGTCGGGAGGGAAATTGATCTTCCAGAAGAGGGGTGATGGTTCGCCGAATTCGATGCCCACGGGAACTTTGCCTTCTTCCGGTTTTCCAAGAGAAACAACCTTGCTCGGCAGTTCTTCCGCGGTTTTCGGATTGACCAGGGAAACCTGGTCCTCTCGCGAAGACAGGCGTCTTTAGCATGACCTGGCACCCGTGCGCGTTTACAGCTACCGTGCTGGTGGCCTCTTCGAATTGGCGGCCCCGCACCAGAACGGGCATGGCGATCTGAACGCGCTGCGTCCGGCGAACTGTGACGCAACCTGAATTCCTGTGTCGCTCATGATCTTCTAATTTTGCCATGCGGACGGAATCGTTTCCGCGTGGGAAATTGCCGAGACGCGTGCCCTGAATGGCAGTACGAAACGAAGCCGCTATTGGCTAACGATTTGGCAAACTATCGCGTGACGTAGACCGGCACCAAACGTTTGTCCCGGACGTAGAATTCCTGGCCGCGCCAGTGGATTCGTTGCGGGAAAAAGCTGAGCATCCAGACGACGAACGCGAACGCATCGCGCAGGGGCAACATCCAGATCTTTCGGCGTAGGAGGCGTCGTGCATGCCGGAAACTGCCGACTCGCCAGGCCATCGCCATCCGCAATATCGCGTAGCCAGCCAGGTATGCCCCGGCGAGTTTTTCGTTCGGGGCGATAGCGGCGGCGAGAATAGCCCAAGGCAAACCTTGCGTGAAAACGAGGCCGAAATGCCCGCCCGGGCGGGAACACCGGACCGTCAGATTCCAGCGAAGCTGATGCCGGAACGCATCGGAGAAATTTTGCCGCGGATAAACCACGGAAACAGCGTTGCCTGCTGAGCTCCACTCGATGGCCATTCGCGGCGATCTGATTTCCAAGCTCGTAGTCATCCGAGAGATGATCAGCCAGAATCTCGAATCCGCCAATTCCCGCGACTTGTTTTTTCGTCGTGACCATCACCGCGCCGAGCATGAAATCGAGCCCACCCATCAGCCAAGCCACCAGGACGCCCGGGGCAAAATCGGCGCTGTTGCCAAGCGCTTCCATCCGCGACCCAAACGAACCATCGGTAAGGCCTTTGTAGAGGCAGGTAACTCCTCCGACTTGCGGGTTCGCGAAGGGCGCCACCACCTCGCGAAGGAATTCCGGCTCAACTCGAACATCGCTATCGCTCACCAGTAAAATTTCGTGACGAGCCTCGCGAGCCATCCGGCAGAGATTGTTGACTTTGTCGCTCACCCCGAGCGGCTGGAACCAACCAGCAGGCGAATCGGACGCTGCGGAAAATCGCGGATGAGCTTGCTCGATCACCGGAATAGCTGCGTCGTTTGCATCCGTCACGCAGAAAAGAATCTCAAACTCGGGGTAGTCCTGGTTGCAAAAGCTTGCGTAGTTCTTGTAGGTTTCGCGGTCGAGGCCGCGAATTGGTTTCAGGATGCTGACCGGGGGAGAGAAATTCCCAATGCGCGGCGCATTTCGATAGAAGCGGAAGGCCGCCAGGATTGCCGAAAGATAGTAAGCAAACGGCGCGAGCGCCAGAAGGAGGAAGAATCACGCCCATCACGAAGGATGGTTCCGGCTGACACGCCGCCGCTACCCTTTGCCGATGAATACCAGCGTGACGCCGACGCAGACCAGCGCTACACCCGCCCAACGCCGCCGGGTGACCTTCTCGCCGAGGAACAGCTTTCCTCCGAGCGCCCCGAACGCATAACTCATCGCCGTCACGGGAATCACCAGGCTGACGTTTTCGAGCGAAAGCATTCCGAGGAGGGCGAAAAAAGCCAGAGTCATTTGCCCGAGGCCAATCCACATCCAGCCGACCTTCATCGCGCGAAACACAACCCGAAGAAGAGACGCCGGGCGAAAATCGGTGACTTCCCCGATCGTTTTCATCGCCCGCGTGACGCAAAGCTCGCCGCTGGTGCCGGCAGACGACGATCAGAAGATAGAAAACTGTCTCTCTGAACACGCGATCAATGCTCCGTCGTGCGAGGAGGCGTTTGCCCCACGATAAACACTCCCGCGCAAATGATGATAATCCCGGCCCATCGCATGGGCGTGATGGTTTCACGCAGCACAAGGTAGCCCAGCAGGGCCACCACGCCATAGGCGACAGAAGATGCCGGCTGCACAAAACTATAGTCGGCCCAGGAGAGCACCAGGATGTAGGCGAGGAAGAACGCGAAAAGCGATCCGATACCGAGCCATACGGTGCGTCACGCGAAGGCCGCGTTGAAGAAGTCGGAAAAGTCCCGAAGGCGTCCAGTCTCGTTAAGGCGCCCACCTGCTTCATTCCCTTGCCCAGGAGAACGTCGCCCAAGGGCCCAAACACCACCATCATCGAGATGAGCAGGTAGGTTTTAAAGCGGAGGCCCGCCCGCGGCATCATGCGCTGGGAGACTCGCTGGCCTCGACGCGCGATTCCACGTGCGGAACGGCTACATCGCTTTCTTCTCAACGCCTCGCCGCGCGACCTTCTTGCGGTCGGCCCGCAGTTTCAGGAAGTCGACGGCCTCGTGATAGAGCCGCTTTCGTTCGTGGCCGTCCCACAGCGCGTCGCGAACGATGCGCCAGGCCACCCGCGGCCGGAAGTAGTAGCTGTCGTAGAAACGGTTCACGGAGTCGACCATGTATTCGCGGCTCAGGCCCGGGTATTGCAGGTGCGGAAGCTGATGGCCGCCCTCATCGGTGATCGCTTCACCCGCAAGAAAGCCTTCTTTCATGCCCTGGTCGTAGAGTTCGGTGCCGGGATACGCGTGCGCCATGGAAACCTGGATGGTCTCGCAGTCGAGTTCCTTGGCGTAGTTAATTGTTTTTTCGATGGTTTCCTTGGTTTCTCCGGGCAGGCCGATGATGAAGTCGCCGTGGACGTGAATGCCCACCTTCTTGCAGTTCTTCATGAAGGCGCGGCCCATCTCGATGGTGTTGCCCTTCTTGATGTTCTTCAGGATCTGCGCGTCGCCCGATTCGAAGCCCACGATCAACAGGCGGCACCCCGCGTCCGCCATGGCCTTGAGCGTTTCGTAGTCCGAGTGAGAGCGCGCCGTACAGGACCACCGGAAACCGACCGGTTTGAACTCCTTGCAAAGGGCCAGCACGCGATCCTTGCGGATGTTGAATGTGTCGTCGTCAAAGAAAAATTCCTTCGCCTGCGGGAACATCTTGTGGGCCTGGCGGAACTCTCTCGCCACGTTTTCCACCGAGCGCGTGCGCCACGTGTGGCCGGACAACGTCTGCGGCCACAGACAGAAGGTGCACAGAGCCGGGCATCCGCGAGTGGTGTAGAAGGAAACGAAAGGATTCAGCAGGAACGGCACGTTATAATTTTCAATCCTAAGGTTCTGCTGGTAGACGTCGGTGGCAAAGGGAAGTTCGTCCAGCTCCTTGGTTTCCATCAGTGGACGCGAAGGGTTATGCACCACCTTGCCGTCTTTTATGTAGCTGGCATTCTGAATTTCCGAGAGCGGCTTACCCTGGGCAAACTCCACGACAGCGTGATCAAATTCACCGCGCACCACAAAATCAATATCCGGGCTCGCCAGGAGGCTTTCCGCCGGCTTGATTTGCACCTGGGGCCCCACGAAGGCGATCTTAATGCCGGGCTTTTTGTCTTTCATGGCGCGAGCCATGCGCAGATCGCTGCGAAAGCCGACCGTGGAAGTAAACAGCACCACGAATTCGTAATCCTGGGCGATCTGGACGACCTCGGCGGGTTTGATATGGTGCGGCGGACCGTCGAGGAGACGGCTCCCCGGTAACATGCCGGTGGGGTAGGCGAGCCAGACGGGATACCAGTACGACTCTATCTCGCGCGTGGCCGGCCAGCGCGAGCCTGCGCCCCCGTCAAACTTCTCAAAGCTCGGAGGATTCAGCAAAAGAGTTTTCATTACGGACGGCATCAAACCCCCTCAGGACGTTTGGGAAGAACCCCGAACCGCTGCGACGATTCCCCAGTCTACTCGATTTCCTCATTTAGCCCAACAGAGTTTCGCTATACCGCTCTTATTGAAGCACTTTCGCCAGTTGTCCGGTTGCCTGCAGCAGAGTGAGCTGGGCCTGCTCGCGGGCAAAATCCGCGTCCAGGAAAGCAATCCACTTGTCGCTCTCATCGAGCCGGTCCTGCTCGATCTCCTGAAGGGTAACCCTTCCCTGATCGAAGCGCGCTTGGGCGAGCTGTACGGTTTCCTGGGCGAGTTTTAAGTCCAACCGGGCAACTTCTCGCGTGGCGTCCAGTTCGCGCACGCCGCGGGCCTTTTGCACCACATCCACGCGCAACTCCTGGCGTTTCTTGCTGAGCGTCTCCTTCGCCACGTCCAGCTGGCTTTTCGCCAAGGCGACCGTCGAGCTGGTCTTTGCGGCGAACAGAGGAATCGTAATTTCGACGCCTACATTGAGGTTATTGCGTTCAAACTTTTTGTAAAATTCGCCGTAATTATTGAAATTGCTCAAGATGCTGTACTGGCCGACCGCGGCGATCGTCGGCCAGTAGCTTAGATGCGCTCCGCGAAAGATATGCTCGCGCGCGGACTCCTCGTTTTCCGCTTGCTGGATATCGCGATCGTTCTGGATAGCCAGGCTGACGATTTCGTTCTCGCTCTGGTCGGTTGCAAAGGCAGGTTCTTCCGTCGCAACCTCCACCGGCTGGGTTTCCGGAGTGCCGGTGAGGTTGCGGATCTGTTCCGTGAGGATTTCGTCGCGGTCTTCCAGCTTGACCATTCGCTCCTGGGTGCGGGCGACGGTCAGCTCTCCACGGGTGACCTCAATCGGGAGTTCCTGATTTGCCGACACGCGTTCTCGCGTCACTTCCACAATTTTCTCGGCGCTCGCGCGCTCGTTGCGAATCAAATCCAGCGAATGACGCACCTTGGCCAGTTCGAGGTATGCCGCAGCCGTCCGCACGATCACGTCGTCCTGCATGCGGTCGATCTCGATCTTCTGATTTTTAGCGCGGTCTTCGGCGGCTTTCTGTTGCCCCTTCAGCAACGGATTGAAAAGGTCTTGCGTGTAGTCGAGCTGGAATAAGGACGGCGGACCTCCGCCGGGAAGAGCGGGGAAGCCATAGGTGTACACGTAGCCGGCGCCGGTATAAAGGTTCGGACGGAACGCGGCCCGCTCCACTCCCGCTTCATTCTGCGCCACGGCATATTGCAAGCGGGCCAGCTTGAGGTCGCGGCTGTTCTGCAAGGCGAGTGTCACGGCCTGGCGCAGCGTCATGGTGTCGCCGGTCTGGGCGTTTGTGGAGTTTGCAAAGACGCTGGCGGCAAGCGCCGCGAATCCGAGCAAATATCTCAGTCGTCTTTTGGCGGCGCCAGTACCCGTATATCTCACGGGGAGGCCTTCTCAAGCTTCTGGAGCCTCGCCAACGCTCCTTTTCGGCCCGGTTCCAGTTGCAGTGCGGCACGATATTGCTCCGCGGCTTCCGCCTTCTTTCCCTGCGATTCGTAAAGCCGGCCCAGCCATTCACGCGCGGCGGCGTGCGAAGGCCAATTGCTGCGCTCAGGAGTGCCGGCAATGTAGGACTTCAGATATTCCTCCGCGCGGGCTGAGTCGCTTCCAGACAGCACCCATTCGACAGCTTGGAAGAAAGCTACGCGAGGATCCTTGGGATCGAACTCCTCCGCCGCCTTGACCGCTGTCTCCATGTACGGCAGGTTGTTCTGATTCTCGAAGAACTCGATCGTATCGAGGTACGGTTCCATGCGGTTGGGCTTGGCGGTCAGAACCTGCAAGTATTCGTTTTCCGCCAGGTCCGGCCGCTTGAGCGCTTCCAGATCGAACTTTCCGCGAGCGACGTGGCCATCCGCGGCGTCCAGCGCGGAGATCGCTTCGACTTGATCGTGCGCCTCGTCCTTGTTGCCTCCGACGATCCACGGGGCGGCGATGCAGTAATCCTCAAGATCGGCCCGGGCATCGATATTGGAGGGATTCAGACGGACCGATTCCTCGAGTTCTTTCTTCACTTTCTTCGCGATAAAAAAGCTGCGGTCCCGATCCGCCTTTCCGCCATAGGCGCGGCCGAGCCACTGATGGTAGAGAGAATTCTTGGCATCCAGAGCGACAGCCCGTTCGGCTTGGGCGATCGCGTTGTCGTAATCCCGAACCTCGTAATAGCTGCGGGCCAGCCAATAGTAAACTTCGGCGTTAACCGAGTTCTGTGACACGGCGGCCTGAAGGATTTTAATAGCGGACGGATACAGCCCAAGGTCGAATTCGCGCTGCGCGCTTTGAATCGTCCCGCCAATGTCGTTAGGGGACGCCGCCATCACCGGAACCGGCTGCGCGGCGGTCAGAATTGAGAGCAGCAAGAGAATGCGGGCCGGTTGAAAGAAAGTGGCAATTTGGGAGCTCCCCATCCTAGGAACCCTCTGTGGCGCGGATGACCATTCCGTCACGCAAATTCCGATCCCCTGGCAATGCGATCCTGTCGTTGAGCATTAAACCAGAAAGCACTTCATAGTTGGATGCGCTGGCGATGCCCACGGAAATCTCGCGGCGATGGACTCTCTGCCCGTCGAATACATACACGTAGCGCTTGCCGCCGTCCTCTCTCACGGCCGCTCGCGGCACCACCAGGACGTTCCGGTGCTCGTTGATTAGAATGGTGACTTCGACGTTGATGTTGGGCAGCAATTCGAGCTTGTCGTTGTCCACGGAACAAAGCACTTCACCGACGCTGCGCATCCCGTGAGGCACCACCTGCTTGGGGATCTGCTGCGCCCGGCCGGTCCAGACCTGGCTTGGTTTGGCGTCCCAGGTCACCTGGACGGCCTGGTTCGGCGCGATCCGGCCCAAATCCGGTTCGTCAACGAAGGCCCGCACGCGAACGTGGTGCAGATCCGCCATTTCCGAGAGCACATCGCCCACTTTTACATAATCCCCCGCGCGAACGGGGAGGGAATAGAGGGTGCCGTCGGTTGGCGCGATTACCGTAGCTGAGCGCAATTTTTCCTGAAGCGTCTGGACCTGTTCCTGTGCTTCCTTGGCTATCAGGTCGGCGCTCTCTGCGGTGGAGGTGGCCTTCTCCGCCAGCGCTTGTTTCCTCTGCTCGAGTTCCTGAACCCGCGAACGCGCTTTGTCCAGCGCGGACTGGTTCTGAGCCAGTTCGTCCTGCGTGGCGGCGTGTTCGGCCACAAGCTGTTCGAGCGACTTCTCCGTGCGTTCGAGGCTGGCAACGTCCACGCGGGCCTGCTGCAAGCTCCCGCGAACCTGCGCGGTTTCGTCGAGCGAACCTCCCGCGCGGGCGTTCCGCAGGTCCGTTTGGGCGGTCAGGAGAGTGGCCCGCGCCTGCGCAAGCTGGGACTGGATGTCGCCGGAGTCGAGCGTCAGAATCGTCTGGCCGCGGCGTACCGTCTGCCCCTCGGTGGCCATCACCTTGGCTACAAAAGTCGGGAACTCTGCGTGGGCGATATCCGGAGCGATGGGCTCTACCTTTCCATTGCTCGCGGTGGTTTCGCTCAAATCTTCCCGGTCCACGCTCACAATGGCGACCTCGGGCGGCTTCTTGCGCAGCGCAATCACCGCAAATACCAGCACCACGAGGCCGGCGATCAGAAGCACTATAACTTTTGGGGATTTATTGTTTTCCGCCATGTCGGGCGCAGCTCAGCGCGCGGCCAGTCTCCCGGATCGCGAAATTGTAACAGACCGCTTCCAGGCTTGCCTATTCGAAGAGAACCGAGTGTACCGCAAGCTGCACAAATTGAGGATGCTACACTCCACAAACAGGATGCCGGTAGTCTTCGTGATCGCTTCCGACTGGACGCTGCGGACGACGGTTCGCGCGGAACTTCGCGAACTGGGCGTCCACGCTCTCGGCATGGAGACGCCCGACGAAGTGCGGCGCGCTCTGGCCGAAGGGGAAATGCCCTCTGTCGTCGTGTTGGAAGCGGCCGAACCCACCGCCTCCGATCCCGCTATTCAGCGATTAGTCCAGCGAGTGCCGACAATTCTGATCGCCTCCCGCACCGAAACGGTTGCGATGCCTCCCGTGGCGGCAGTGCTTTATCGGCCCGTCCGGATCGGCGAAATCGTCGCCCGCGTGCGCGAACTCCTCCAGCAAGCGCATCCCTCGTAAAGCTCGTCCTGTTAGACGGTTTCGGCGCTCAAATTGCTCTTCCGCAATCGAGCATGAAGATATACAACGAACCCATCGCGCTGCAGTCCGCAAAACCCCGGGAGTTGTTCAATATCACCACGCGCGTGAAGGCTGCCATGGAGAAAAGCGGCTTTCGGGACGGCATCATCCTGGTGTCGTCGCTACAACCGAACGCCGCTGTGATCGTCAACGAGGAAGAACCGGGGTTTCTGGACAATTTGAACGGCTGGCTCGATCAGTTGGCGCCCGGCAGAGAGGTGGCCGCCTGTGCGGGAAAGCATGAAAGCGGCGCGACCTCTTGCTTGCAAGGCCTTTTGATGCCTCGTCAGGTGATTGTCTCTTTTACGGAGGGCCGCCTCGATCTTGGGGCGGGGCAAGCCATCCTTTTCGTGGAACTCGAGGGACTGCGTCCGAGGCGCGTCGTCGTAAAGGTGATAGGAGAATGAAGGTGTGCTTGTGCCGGCCGCTTTTGCCGGGCAGGCAGCATGATTCGTTCAGGCTGATTGAAACTTGTACTGAATCGCGAGCACGGTGATGTCGTCGGATTGAGGAGCCCCCTGGGTGAACGCTTTCACCCCGTCGCGAATTGCGCTCGCGAGTTCGTCGACGGTTCGCGCGGCCGGCTCGGCCAAAATCTGCCTCAATCGCTCTTCGCCGAATTCCTCCCGGCGGACGTTGGCTGCTTCGGAGACTCCATCGGTGTAAATCACGAGGAATTCGCCATGCGCCACCTTCACGCGCGCGCTTTCATATTCCGCTTCAGCAAACAAGCCCACGGGAAAATTAGCCGAGGCCAGCGGTTCAAGCTCTCCGGATTGCCGGCGAATCAGCGGCGGCACGTGCCCGGCATTCACGTATTCGAAGTTCCCGTCGCGGTCGAGAACGCCGTAGAAAACCGTGGCGTAGCGGCTGTCCTGCGTGCGCTCGCACAGGTATTTATTGACGCGGGAGAAAATGTCGCAGATGGGGATATCCATCGCCGCCGTGGTGAAAAAAACGCCTTGCAGCAACGTGGCCAGCAGCGCGGCTGAGATTCCTTTGCCCGCGACGTCCCCCACGAAGAAACCGCGGCGCCCCCCTCCTAACTCAATTACATCGAAGCAGTCTCCCCCCACCGAGTAGCAGGCCAGGGTCGAGCCGGCCACGGCAACGTCCGGAAGGTCCGGCAGCGATTTTGGGAGCAGCCGTTGCTGGATCTCGCTGGCAATCTGAATCTCGTGATCGAGCCGCACCTTTTCCCGCGAGGCGGCGAACAAGCGCGCATTCTCGACCACCGTAGCGGCCTCGCGCGCCAGCGTGCGCAAAACCTCGCGGTCCAGGGCGGAAAACGCGCTGGTGGGCGCGCGGCTGTCCAAATACAAGACCCCCAGCAGCTCTCCCTGTCGCGACGTGATTGTCACATCGACGGCTTCGATCACCGGCAGCTTGTCGATCGGGATGGCTACCACCGTTCGCAGCGCCAGACGCGCCATGCTTTCCTGCGGATTGACGGGAACATCATCGCCCGTATCGCTCACGATCAATTCGCGGCGCGAAGTCGCCACGCGCTTGACCACGCTTCTGGAAACCTGCAAATCCTCGGGACGCAACGTGGCCTTCTGCGCGTTCCGCGCGACGACCGTCTGGAGCTCGCCGGAAGGGTTCGTTAAAAGCAGGACGCCGCGTTCCGTGCGCGTCAGCTGGATGGCCGCGTCCACAACCACGGTCAGGATGTCTTCGAGCGAAAGCCCGGTGCCGAGCGCCCGGGCCACGTCGAGCAGCACGCCCAGGTGATACAGTTCGCGGGAGCCGGAGGCCTCCGGCGCCGGCGCTTCCACTCGCCCCACCAATTCCTCGATCGTGGCGCCTTCGGAGATATAAATAACGCGGTAGGAATCGGCCACGCCGAATTCGATGGCGTCATTGGACCGCAGCTCATGGCTGGTGATTTTCTGGCCGTTGACGAACGTGCCGTGGCGGCTTCCCAGGTCCTCCAGGACGAGACCGCCGTCGTTTTTCAGGATTTGCGCCTGCTGGCGGCTGATCCGGCTATCCCGCAGGCATAGTTCGTTTTCCGCTTGACGCCCCATCTTGAACGGAAAGCTCGCTAGCGGTACTTCCCGGCGCGAGCCATTGGGTTCGATCACGACAAGATGGCTGCTGGGAGGCATCTCTCTTCCGACCTTTAGCGGGGATGCGAGCCGCGCAAAAATGCGGCTCGTATGATTGCTCATGGTATGGAAACGGAGGTCCGAAGTAAACCCCAGTGGCGATCGACGGAAGGTTACCGCGCCGGGATCAATGGTCCCGGATGGCTATCGAAAGCGATCGGAGCGCCGCGCGGAGAATAGGCTCGCGGGATGGTTACGATGCTTCGGCGGGCGTTATTAATTCCCAGGTGTTGCTGATGCGGCGAATGTTTTCCCGAAGCGCACAGCGAGATCAACGACCGTCTGAAGGCGCTGCACTTCGATGCCGGAAAAGTGCTCGCGGTGCGCCAGTACCAATTCGGCGTTTCCGAGGATGCCGGTAAGCGGATTATTAATCTCGTGGCGGAAGATCTCACTCATGCCCGAGGAGCCCGGTTGCGGCGCAGCCGTAGAAGCGAGTCGGGCTTATCGGGTGGTTCATCCTTCGCGCAATCATTGCGGAGGCCAGCGGAACAAAATCTCCGGCCCGCGCAACGAAATCGATCCGTTCGTCGGCAACGAGCTTCGCGATATCCGCCTGGGCATTCAATGATGCCAGCACCAGCACAGGCGCCAACGCAGCCAGTGGGCGCACAGTGTCCAGGAGGGGAAGTCCCCCGAGCAGATCGCTATCGAGAAAAATCACGCTGGGAGAGCACGTCTTCAGCAACTCTCGCAAGCTGCGTGAGCCCGCCGGCCAGCGCAATGACTTGCCTCGGACACGGACCGCTCCAACTCATGCGACAATCGCTGCGCCAGCCCCGCGTCGGCAGTGCCAATCAAGGCGACTGGTTGCCGCCCGCTAATCTGTCCCGGGAAGCCGTTTCGCCGAGCTTCTGGTGCAGGGGCTTCAAGGCGGCGACGCTTCCGTTTCTTTCGTGCCGTTCATTTCATTTTCTGTCCAGGTCATTGCTCTCACTTCCCAGGGAAAAACGCCAAATCAATTCCTTTCTCATCGCGCGTTCTGCGAATCCGATCCCCGCAGGTCATCCGTTTTTCGATACCTCTTCGAGCGTCGAAGACAGCCCTTCGTTAATGGCCCCAAGCTCACGATTTACCGCGAATGTGAGCTCCTCCACCAAAAACGGTTTCGGCAGATACGGCAGACGGTTCGGCTCAAGGAAATCGAGGGTTGCCGGGGCAAGGGTATCGCCGGTGACAAAAAGAATTTTGTCTTGCATCGGGCTTGCCGCCCGCGCCAGGGCCTGGTAAAACGAGCGGCCATCCACGGCCGGCATTCGCAGGTCGCAGATCACGAGATCATATTGATACGCGCGAGAGGCGCGCGAGGCCCTCCTGGCTGTCGAGGACGGCTTCGGCGCGATGGCCTTCTTCTTGAAGGATATCGACGATGAGCTGAGCGACAGTCGGCTCATCCTCCACCACGAGAATGCGCCTGGCCTCGATGCGATGGCGGGTGAGGCGAGTGTGGGTCGGCGTTTTGCTGCCCTTGGGGACGGGAATCACCGGCAGTTCCACCAGAACTTCGCCCCGCTGCCCCGGAGTGCTCTCAAAGGTGACGTCGCCGTCATGCTGACGAACAATCCCGTACACGATCGAAAGCCCGAGGCCCGTGCCAACTCCCGGGGCCTTTGTAGTGAAGAACGGGTCAAAGATTCGGGAAGCGATCTCGGCGGGAATTCCGGGACCGTCGTCGGAAATTTCGAGTGCGATCCTCGTTGCCTGTTTCCCGCTCAAGAACCGCAGTGCGCACCAGCAGTTGGCCGCCCTCGCGGCTTTTCCATCAGCGCCTGTTCCCCATTCATCACCAGATTCAGAATCACCTGCTGCAGCTGGTATGGATCGGCCATCGTTCTCGGAAGATCGGCCGCCAGGTCGCAATGAACGACAATGTTCTCCACTTTCAGCTCGTAGCTGCGCAGCGCGAGCGTGCGCTCCACGATCTCGTTCAGATCCACCGCGCTCCGCTCCGGCCTATTCTCGCGGGCGAAATAGAGCAGATTCTTTACGATCCGGCGCGCGCGCTCCGCTTCCTGGTACACATTGCGCGCTTCGGCCAGCTGGCGGGGAATCAGGCCGTGCCCCAGCAGAAGCTGGGCGTACCCCATGATCGCCGTCAGCGGATTATTCAACTCGTGCGCGATTCCCGAGACAATTTGCCCCAGCGCCGCCATTTTTTCGGTTTGCAGCATGTGGGAGTGAATCTGCCGGGACTCCGTCACATCGGAATAGATTTCCAGCCATCCGCCGGGCTCACCGTTGGAATCGAGCACGGGACGCGACCCTCGCTCGAGAACGCGGCGCTCCGGCCGCGAAATTTCCAGCTCCTCGTTGCCCGGCTCCAAACTCCCGTCTTGGAATGCTTTCCACCGTGCCGCAAAGCGTTCGCGCCGGCCGGAGCCGATCGGCCATTGCCTCCGCGAGGTCGTCGAACGTTTTTATGTTTATCAGCTCCGCCGCGTCCCAGCCGAAGAGCTCACCGAGCCGCCGGCTGGAGAACCGGACGCGGCCTCCCAAGTCGAAAATAACCACGCCCGCCTGCACGGCGTCGAGAACGCAGCGCAATTCGGCCTCCAGGCGCCGCGACGGCGCAGCCGCCGTTTCTTCGACGCCGGGATTCTGTTTGAAGCACAGGAGCAAGTGAAGGGAATCGGGGAGTATCGCCCGCAGCGTTAGATGGCCCGCAAGACCGCTTTGGAGCGAAACGGCGAGCGTCTGTGCACGGCTCGGCCCGCCAAAAATGGGGAAGGGAATTAGCAGCTGCTTGCCCGGTCCTGAAAAGAATTCGGCAAGTTCGCGCTGCCGGAAAGGCCCTCCGGCGACGCCCAGCACTTCGAGCGCCCTGCCGTTGACTCTCTGGATCACGCCTTCTGCGTTGATTACCAGAAGCGCTTCTCCGCTGGTTTCAAATAGCGCGCTGAAGGATCCATCGTCCGGCCTGCTGGTGTCTATCGGGGGGCCGTTGACGGTTCAAGCTTCGCAAGCTGCGACGTGGATCTGCCATGGTGGACGAGAGCCCGGGTTACCAGCCTCCTCCCACAATGCAATAGCCGCACAGGATTGCTGCACCGATGGCGACGCCGTATTCCAGGACGGACCGCAGCAGCGATCGCGCCAGTACTGCTGCTGGAGGGCGCTGACGCAGGTGTCGCCGGTTATCGGTTCGCGAGACCAGGTAAGGGCGGCGTGCGTGCGAATTCGCGTGCATGCCAAAGTGCATGCACAATTCTGGCCACCAAGCGAAATAAAAGCGAAGTAATGGCCGCTCAATCAGTTGGCGGGCGACGGTGCATCCGTAGCCTCCCAGGGAGCGGCACTCGCGATTCCCGGTTCGATACTGAATTGTTCGCGTCTAGGAAGAGTTGGGAAAGTCGTTTCGATAGGACTCAGGTAGGGCTGGTATTCGGCGATCGTTTCACGAAGTCGCCACGGCGCGCGACTGCGCGTCGTACTGCTTCAGCTTCCGATACAGCGTGGTTTTCCCGATGCCGAGAAGGCGCGCCGCTGCCAGCTTGTCTCCCGACGCTTCCCGCAGTGCGCGCAGAATGGCCCGGCGCTCGAGCTCTTCCAGCGGCAGGAGTTCGTCGTTCTGCGGCATGCGGTTCCCCGTGCCGTAGTGGAGATTGGAAGGCAGATCGCCCACATGCAGGATTGGCCCGGAGCCTAAAGCCACGGCGCGCTCGATCGCGTTTTCCAGTTCCCGTACATTTCCCGGCCAGTCATAGGCAATCAACCGCGCCATGGCGTCCTCGGAGATCGTGCGCGTCGGCCCGTCATGGTCGCTGAATTTCTCCAGGAACGAGTTCACCAGCAGAGGAATGTCGCTCTTGCGTTCCCGCAGCGGCGGGATCTTGATCTGCACCACGTTCAGGCGGAAAAACAGGTCCTGGCGGAATGTGCCCTGCCGGACGGAGGCCTCCAGGTCGCGATTGGTGGCGGCGATCACTCGCGTGGAAATCTGAACGCGGTCCGTGGATCCCACCGGCTTCACTTCCTTTTCCTGCAGCGCCCGCAGAAGCTTTGCTTGCAGGTCGAATGGCAAATCGCCTATTTCGTCGAGGAACAGCGTGCCGCTGCCGGCAGCCTCCAGCAGCCCCTGCTTGTTGTGCGATGCCCCGGTGAACGCGCCCTTCACGTAGCCGAAAAGCTCGGCTTCGATCAGCGTGGGAACCAGCGAGGTGCAATCCACCGGCACGAACGGCCGGTTGTGCCGCGGGCCGCAAAAATGAACCGAACTGGCCACGAGCTCCTTCCCGGTTCCGCTTTCCCCCAGGATCAGAACCGGGATAGTTGTGCTGGCTCACTTTTTCAATCAGCCGGTACACTCGCTGCATTTTCGCTGAAACGCCGATCAAGCCGCCAAAGCCCGGCCGCGTCCGCAGTTGCTCGCGGAGGATGCGATTTTCCTGGTCGATTTCCAGAGACCGCACCACGCGATGCAGCTTGCCGCGCAGTTCCTCAACCCGGAACGGCTTGGTCACGTAATCGACGGCTCCCATGCGGGTGGCTTCCACGGCGCTTTCGATTGTTCCGTACTGAGTGAGAACGAGCACTGCCGTCTGCGGGATAGGTGTCGCGAATGCGCTTGAGCAGCTCGACGCCCCCCAGCTGAGGGACTCGCAGGTCGGTAAGCACGATATCCACGGGAATTTGGTCGAGTATCTCCAGCGCTTGTTCTGTAGTGGCGGCCATTCGCACGCGCAGACCGGACTCGGCGGCGACGTCCCGGCAAAGATTGCGAATTTCGTCTTCGTCGTCCACGACCAGCACCGTGATCGTCGCTGCGCGGTCGAGGGGCTCTGCCGCTCTTGTTCCGCTCGCCAAGTTGATTCCCCTTTTTAAACTGATCTTCCAATTCAGAGCAACGCGGGCACCGTTTGGGAACACTTCGCCAGTTGCCAAGCATGGAGCTTATCGTTTGTGTGCTTGGGTCGAGGCGCGAGTTTAGTTGCGAAATGGAACTAATAACAAGATGGTATTACTACGGAGAACGGTAGGGCCCGTCTTTTCAGTTCGATGCGGAATTGGGATCCGACTTTCCCATAATGGCGCGGAACCCCGGGCCATCCCCTCGGGCGGTCGTATCATCTTAAGGAGTCGCCTTAGAACGGCTCTTGTTCCGGCACAAGAACAACCTTTCACTCTTAAGGAGAACGCCATGAAACGCGCCTTTTGCCTTGTGGCCCTCGCAGCCCTAGCGGTCGGTGCGGAAGTTCCATTGCGTGGGCAGGGCAATTCGTTTGCGGGACCCGCCCCGGCGAACGCACCAAATGCCGTCTCCGCCGGGACGCGCTTCATCGTTGGACTGCAGGACAACCTCGGCACGAAAGACTCGAAAAATGGAGACCGCTTTCACGCCCGTACGCTTGAGCCGTTGACCACCACCCATGGCGCCATTCTGTCGCCCGGCATGGAAGTCCGCGGCCATGTGGATCGGGTCGAGGCGGCTCACAAGACCGGCCGCGCGCGAATCTGGCTCACGTTTGACGAAATCAAGACGCCTGTGGGCTGGTCTCCCCTGGTCGCCGATCTGGTCGATATACCGGGCGTGCACTCGGTCAAAGTGGACTACGACCGCGAGGGCGAAATCGAGGCGCGCACCAGCAAGCACCAGCAGGAAGCCGAAGCCGCGGCGGCCGGTGCGTTCGTGGGGGCTGCCCCTGGCGTGGCTTCGCACAATGGAAAGGACGCAGCCATGGGCGCGGCCGCAGGCGCAGCCACGGCGTTCATGGCCTCATCGGGTCTGGGACAGGAGCTGACCCTCTCCAAGGATACAAAGCTGGAGATCATTCTCGATCGCCCTCTGTACGTCAGCCGGTATTGAAACACTTAAATTGATACGCTCAAATCGTGCTGCTGTACGGCCAGTCGCGCTGCAAACTACTGAGCGCAGCGCAGTACCCTCTTGCGTCCAACCCGCTTCATCGCGGCGCTTCGTTCATCGCCGTCGCCTTGGATTTCGCAATAACTGCTGGTAGATTCAGTCCTGATGGCCTCCGACTCCGACAATCATTCCATGCAGCGCATCCTCATCGTCGAGGATGAAGAGAACGCCCGCAAAGGTTACGAAGCCCTGCTTCGCAAATGGAACTACGACGTACTGGGCGTCGGCACGGGCGAGGACGCCCTCGCCAGATTTCCCGAATTTGCGCCGAATGTGATCCTTGCCGACGTCGAGCTTCCTGGGATGAACGGACTGGAGCTGCTGGGCCATCTCGTCGAGGAAATCAAAGAGATTCCTGTGATTATCATCACGGGACGCGGCAGCGACGAAAGAATCGTGCAGGCCATCGAAGCGGGCGCCTACTGGTATATCGAAAAGCCTCTCAAATTTCCGGTGTTGCAGGCCCTGCTCAAGCGCGCGCTCGAGCGTGTGCAGGACAAGCATCAGGTCGTCGCGCTGACTCGCGAGCTTCGCGACGCAGGCAAGCTGGGCGTCCTGGTGGGATCTTCCGGCGCCATGCAGGAGGTCATGCGGCAGGTCGAGATGGCCGCGCCGTCAACCGCCTCGGTGCTGATTACCGGTGAAACGGGCTCCGGCAAGGAAATGGTCGCGCGCTCGATTCACATGCTGTCGCCGCGCGCCTCGCGTCCGTTTGTCGCCATCAACTGCTCTGCAATCCCCGAATCGCTGATGGAGAGTGAAATCTTCGGTCATGAAAAGGGAGCCTTCACCGGCGCGGCGGAGCGCCGCATCGGCTGTTTCGAGCTGGCGCATGGCGGAACGCTGCTTCTCGATGAGATTGGCGAGATGCCGCCGCAGACCCAGGCCAAACTTTTGCGCGTTCTGGAAGATCGCAAAGTGCGCCGCCTCGGCAGCAAAGTGGAGACGCCCGTCGACGTCCGGGTCCTGGCCGCTACGAACAAGAATCCCGAGCAGGCCGTGGCTGACGGAAAACTGCGCCAGGACCTCTATTTCCGTCTGAACGTGTTTCACATCCATCTTCCGCCTCTGCGCGAGCACAAAGCGGATCTGGCGCCTCTCGTCGAGCATCTCCTGGCTGATCTTTCGGAGAAGCACGGCAAGAAGGTGACTGGCGTGGGCGCTGACGTGATGGACCTCTTCAAATCATATCCCTGGCCGGGCAACGTCCGCGAGCTGCGCAACGTGCTGGAACGCTCCGCAATCGCTTCGGACCGGGGCACGATCAACCGCCAGCATCTTCCATCCGATTTCGGCCACGCCCCGGCGGTAACGTCATCCGGGTTGGGCGGCCTGCGCTTTCCGATCGGCACCACGGTGGACGACGTGGAGCGCGAGCTGATCTTTCAGACCCTCGCCGCGACCAGCCAGAACAAGACGCGCGCCGCGGAACTGCTGGGCATCAGTCTCAAAACGCTGCACAACAAGCTGAAGGAATACGAGGCGGGGCGGAAAGATGCGTCTCAGCCTGAAAACTAAATTCACGCTGGCGACTTCACTGCTCGTTCTTGCCGTCGTCGCCGTCGTTTCCGGGCTCTACCTGGGCCGCCTCACGAGCCAGGTGTTGCATCAGGCTGATGACCGCGCGCGCTTCGTCGCGCAGCAAGTATTTCTCGCCTGCCAAAATGCCCTGGCCGACGCATCGGAAACGGGCCATGCGCCTCGCTCCGCCAAGCCCGAAGATATCCGCGAATACGTTCGCACCACTCTCGACAACAGCAGCCCCCTGAACTCGCTCATCGAATCGGCGGTCGGTTATTCGCCCACGATTTACGAGATCACGATCAGTGGAGACGATGGAACGATTCTGGTATCGAGCGACGCCTCCAAACGCGGCCAGCGGACGCCGGTCCGTCCCAGCGTGGATTCTCTCGTCCACGGCGGTTTTATCGAACAGCTGCGCAAACTATACGGGCCTCCGGAAACCTACGAATATAAGCTCCCTTTCAGCCTGGGCTCCGGCCCTTTCGGGAATATCCGCATCGGCCTCTCCTCGACGCTTTTGCGCGACGAGATTTCCCCGGGCCTCAAGTCGGCTGGCTACTGGGCGCTTGGCTCCGTTTTGCTTTCCACGTTACTCGCGTTTCTGGTGAGCCGCATGACGCTAGCCCCGTTGGAGCGCATTTCCAAGCAGCTCGACCGCATCTCCGCCGGAGAGTTTGACGCTGAGCCGGCCGTCGCCCAGGGCGACGAACTCGGCCTGGTCAGCACAAAAATTACTGGGATCGGCAGGCAGTTGCACGATGTCCGTGAGATCTTCAGCACCCTGCGCGAAAACCTCGACCAGGTAATGCAAGGTCTCGGGAGACGGCCTGCTCCTGTTCAACGGCGAAGGCCGCGCCGTCCTCGTCAGTCCGTCGGTGGAAAAATTTCTCGGCGGACGCGCCGAAGACCTGCGCGGCAGGCGCGTCAGCGAGATTTTCGCCGCGGGGCATCCGCTTCGCGCCGCCTTGCGCATCGAGGGAGATCACATCGAGTCCGTCGAGGGCGCCGAAGTCACCCTGGAGCGCGGCGCAGGACAGCTCCGAATCGGCGTCAGCGCGCAGGTGATCCGCGAGCACGGCAAGCGCATGGGCGCTCTGGTGACTCTTCACGATATCGAGACGCTCGAGCGCATTGGCAACCAGCTGCAGGTTTCCGAGCGCCTCGCCGCGCTCGGTCGCGTCACCGCCGGCGTGGCCCACGAGGTCAAAAACCCCCTGAATTCCATGCGCCTGTGGCTCGAGGTTCTCAAGGCCAACATGCCCATCGATCCCGAGCCTCAGCAAGCCGTGAAAATGCTCGATAGCGAAATCGATCGTCTCGATCGCGCCGTCAAGACCTTCCTGAATTTCACCAAGCCGGTCGAAATCAATCTCGAAGAAACGGACCTGCACGCGCTGATCGAAGAAGTGCTGGACGCCGCGCGGCCCGCGATCACCAAGGCCGGGCTGGAGCTGAAAGTCGAAGCGCCCGAAAACCTCCCGCCGGTGCTTTTGGACCGCCAGCTGATCCATCAATGCCTGCTGAACCTGCTCTTGAACGCGTCGAGCTTCACTCCCCCGGGCGGCCGCATCACCGTCGGCCTGGAACGGAAAGGCGAGTATGCGGCCATCGCCGTTTCCGACACGGGAAAGGGCATATCCCCCGAAGATCGCGGCAAAATATTTCAGCTATTCTTCACGACGCGGCCCGGGGGCACCGGCATCGGATTGGCAAACACGTTCCGGTTTGTGCAGTTGCATAATGGCCGCATAGAATTTGAATCGGAGGTCGGCCGCGGCACCACCTTCCGCGTGGAATTGCCACTGGGGCGGATGGAAGCCGTGCAGGCGGGTCAGGTCCGCGAATTTACGCAACCTCTTGCGACAGAGAAACGGTTAAATGCCCAGCCGTCATCAAGCGCCAAACGGTTACCGCAGGAATGCCCGATGGTGGGGCGCACTCGCCTGCTGCCTCTGCGTTTGCGCTGCGGGCTGCGCGCAGCAGCACGTCCATGCGTCGGCGCCTGTGACCACGGCTCCCATTCCGGCACCCTCGGAGGCCGAGCGCCCCATGACCATCGCTCCGGATACCGATGCAACGCCTCCCGTGGAGGCTACCAGCGCGCCTCGCCAGGTCGCTCTCAATCCGAGCCCCCGCCGGACTCGATTCCTGCCGCCAAGGCCCCGCGCAAGCCTGTCGAGCAGCCCGTCACCGAAGCCACCGCGGAACCGCCGGCTCGCCCGCCCGCGCCCCAGATCTCGCCGCAGCTTTCGCCGGTCGACCAGGCGAGTTACCAGCGCAAGACGAATGACGATGTTTCCGTCGCGAAAAAAAATCTGCAAGCCGCCCAGGGCAAGCAACTCAACATCGCTCAGCAGGACCTCGCTGGATAAAATTCGCAGCTTCCTCACCCAGTCGCTTGACGCCAGCAAGGGCGGCGATTGGTCCCGCGCGCAGAACCTCGCCCAAAAGGCGCGCCTGCTTTCCATCGAGCTCATCAATTCGTTTTAAGGCTTGCAAGACTCCCCGCTGATGAACCGAGTGGCCGGCGCCTGCATGAATCACTCGCGGCGATATTGCTGCTAACATTGAGCTCGTGGAAAAATTTGATGTGGCGATCGTCGGCGGAGGAATCATCGGGTGCTCGATCGCCTTCGAACTCGCCGCCGAAAAACTGAAAATCGTCGTGCTAGACCGGCAGCAGCCCGGGCAGGGAAGCCTCCTGGGCTGCCGCCGGCATGCTTTCGCCCGCGCCGGATTCCCCTCGCGACCATCCCCTGGTCCCCCTGGCTAGAGAGAGCCTGAGTCTCTATCCTGAGTTTGTTCGCGCGGTCGAAGAAGCGTCGGGCAAAACGGTCGGCTACACACGCAAGGGTGCGCTTCAGATTTTCATGGGTCCTTCTGCCGAAACCGAACGGGATGCAATGCTCGCCGAGCACCGTGACCTTGGCTTGGATTCGCGAGCCCCGTCGCCTGGCCGAAGGCGCAAGCTCGAACCCGCGCTCGATCCGTCTGCCGCGCGCTGCGCTCTATCTGCCAAAAGAAGAAACCGTCGACCCGCGCTTGTTCATGGATGCGGTGCTCGCGGCCAGCCGAAATCGAGCGAGTGGAAATCCGCGCAGGCGCCTGCGTGGCCTCCCTCGCGCAACAGGAGGGACGCTGCACGGGTGTGGTCGCGGCTGGCCAAAGCATTCCGCGAAGCACGTCATCATTGCGGCTGGCTGCTTCTCGGCGGAGATCGCCGGCGAATCGAAGTCTAAGCTTCGCGTCGATCCCTACGCGGCCGGTCCGCGGGCAAATGCTGGCGCTGCGGCGCCAAGGCTTGGGCTTGCAGCGTGTTCTTCGCTCGGAGAGAGGCTATCTCGTTCCGCGGTCCGATGGCCGAATCGTCGCCGGAAGCACCTTGGAAGAAGCGGGTTTCGATAAAAGAGTCACAGCGGCAGGCGTTAGGCACATCATGGAATCCGTCCATCGAACTGTGCCCGGATTTAGCCGAAGCGGAGATCCTCGAAACATGGTCCGGCTTGCGCCCCGGTACGCCGGACGATCTCCCCATCCTCGGTTTCGACCGGAACGGAAAATCTCATCCTGGCCACAGGCCATTACCGCAACGGAATTCTTCTCGCACCAATCACCGCCAAGCTCGTTCGGGACTGGGCTCATCCATGGGCGGACAAGTTTCGACACCCAAGCTTTCTCTCCCTCGCGCTTCCAATCCGCCAAACGCGAATTGGCAATGACCTGACCCCGCACGCCTTTGGTTTTTTCTGTTCGTCGACTACCCCGAGCGAGCGAAGCGACGACGGATTTCTTCCGCTTCGAGTGAAGCCATGCTGTTCCCGCTGAGTCGTTCTGGACGGCTGCCTAGAAGGGCATGCGGCTACGCGTGGGCTCGCGATTTGGGGGGCCTGGCAAAGTCGAGGCTTGGCCGGGGCTGGTAAATTGCACCTTGTCCGCATCGAGAAGAATCGGACGGTTGATCACGGCGTCCAGCGTCGAACCTCGCGGCAGTTCCGCCTCCGGCCCGCGCGAAAGCAGACCGCCCCGAGCCCGACGGCCGCGCCTATCCCGGCTCCGATTCCCGGCGCCTTCCGCGCTGCGGCTGGCAATGGCGCCGATGCCCGCGCCTGCGGCGGTGGTCTTCGCGATGGTTCCGGCATCGGATGCCTTGTCGCTGTCTCCCGTAACTTTGCCTTCTTTGTCCATGGTTTCACCGCCGCCCGTTCCGGCGGCTCCGCCAGGGGTGGCGTTCAGGTTCACCATGTAAGCGTTCGGCAGGATCATGTGTGGTCAGCTTGACCATCAACTCGGCGCGCCCCTTCACGCGTCCCGGGCGCTTCGACTCGGTCACTTCGCCGCTGATGTAGGTTCCCGCTGGAATGGCTACGCGGCCATCGACCATCACCGGAAACAGCGTCTCGAAATAAACCGGATCGCCCGGCCTGGCGCTGCGCGTCGAAATTCCATTGTGCAGAACGAGGGGAATGTGCGTTCCGGTGGGTACTTCGATTCGGGCAGGCGCTTTCGCATCCGTGGCGGGCTGCGCTGCGGGCTTTGCTGCCGGTATTGCCGCAGTTTCGGTAGCCGGAGTTGCCGCTGGACTTCCCGCCGGAGTCGTTGCCGATGCAGTTGCTGCTGAAGCTGCACCGGCCGCCGGATGCTGCGGCGTTTGAGCAGGGGCGCCGGTTTGCGCCTCTTTCGCATCCTCGGGGGTTGCCGGAAGCGGGCCCGCCTGTTGCGCCAGCAGAGGAAATCCGAATGCTAGGGCCAGCAGCGCGCTACAGGCCTTGCCGTGCGGTCGGCTCATCTTCATAGGACCCCCGACTTCCTGCTGGCTAGGGATGCCTCGCGCTTGAGCGCGGGATGCTTACATAAGGCTAGATCAGGAACACCGTCTGCCCCGTTAGATCAAACCTCTTTCGGCATCGAATGTTGCGGCAGGCCACCATATTGTCCACCCGGACCATGTAAGAACGAGCCTTTGCAAACTGCTGGCGATCCTGATCGTTCGCGCCTCCCGGCACTCGGTCTTCTTGGTACTCACGATCCACCGCACGGGGAACGTTCCTTCCTGGCGGCAATGCGGACACGTAAGCGGGATCTGCTTGGTCTCTTCTTTCTCGTCGTAAAATCGTTTTTCGTCCATTCGGTCCTATCTGGTCTTTGGCCGGCTCTTGCCGCCGGATCCCGCCTGCGCCACTTCATCCAGGCTCACAAACCGTATACCAGCATCTTTCCAGCGGGGGAGCCAATATGCAAGCGCGGCCACCGTATGGTGGCGGTCGCCTTCCGGCTTTCGATGGTCGCCGTCATGCAGCAGGACGATATCCCCTCCCCGCACACCGGCGCAAGCGCTGAATGATTTTCTCCGAAGAGGAAGTCTCCAATCGAATGCCGAACGTGACCACATCACCATGCCTGCGTCTTTCATTCTGCCCTCGGACCGCCGCATCGACCTGCGGTCCGCGATAGCCATACGGTGGCCGCATCCAGCGCGTTGGCTTGTCCGGTGGCGGAGGCCAGCGCCTCCTCGCAGCGCGCCAGTTCTTCTCGGATGCGCGCGCGGAGAAGGAAAGTCAGCCGAGGATGCGTATCCGTATGATTCCCCAGCGCGTGGCCTCGCTGCGCGACCTCTCGCGAAAGAGCCGGAAACGCGCGCACACGCTCGCCAATCTGAAAAAAAGTCGCGCGGGCGTCATACTGGGCAAGCAAGTCGAGCAGGCCGGCGTCACTGCCGGATTAGGGCCGTCGTCAAACGTGAGCGCCAGAGTCGTCTGGGGCGTCCGTCATCCGGACCGTCGGCCCAAAAAGCTGCGAGGAGGGCGCTACGGCGGCCCACGCGAATACCCCGGCGGCCGCTGCACGCCGGCCCCGGCGAGCCAGACTGGCAACGAATTCATAAGAAGCGAATTTTCGCATGCGACGCGCCGCATCGGCCAGCGAAACGAAAACGGCAGAGCCTAACTACAGCATACGTAAGGAATATACGTACAGGCTTCGTACAGGTAATGCTTCGAGCACCACAGGAACAGGAGGGCTAGACTGCGCCCGCGCGCGGCATTATTTTCTTTCACAGGCCATTCAAAGAGATCCGAAACGGTGGTGTCCCCGCTAGGAACGCCCTTGCACAGTGTTGCGCCGACTTCGCGTGACGCAAAATCTGCAATATGGGCCGTTCATGAGCCGCATGCAAGCCGCTGTTTTCGACCCCTGCCGCCGTGGATTGGAGCATTATGCTGCTAAGTGAGAATAAGACCGGGACCAGGCCAGGAGCACGGGGAATCCATCGAATCCTACACAGAGGCAATCCAGTCGGACCTCCGGAAAGATTCAGACCCGCAATTGGTGGTCCTGGTCCAATACCGTCGTGGTCGTTCTCCTGCTGACCGGCACGATCGTGTCGTTCACGCTTCCCACGCTGCTTCGCGATGATTCGTCCTACGCTCAGTTGAGCGTCAATCTTGCGGTGAGAGGGTCTCGTCGGCCTGGTGCTGATCTTCAACGTGTATTCCCTCTGGCAGCAGTTCCGAATCAAAGATTTGTGCGCCGAAATACAGCAGAAGCAGGCCAGTTCCGAAACGTCTATACCGCATGGCCATGTTCGACCCGCTCACTGGCCTCTACAACCGCCGCTTTGCGGAACCTCGCGTGGAAGCCGAAGTCAATCGCTGCCAGCGAAAGGGAACCGCGCTCACCTTGCTTCTGCTCGATCTCGACGGCTTCAAGCAGATCAACGACAGCCACGGCCATCCGGCGGGCGACACGGTGCTGCGCGCCTTCGCCGAACACATTACCCGCGCGATTCGCGGCTCCGACCTGGCCGCGCGCCTCGGCGGCGACGAATTCATGCTGCTTCTCCCGGAATGCGACACGAACCAGCTCCAGCACGTGCTCGACCGCCTCGTTAATTTCAAAGTCGAAATCGCCGATGAGAAAGTCCCGGTCGAATTTTCCGCCGGCTGGAAAGAATACGAGCTCGGCCAAACTTCCAAGGAATTGATCGAATGCCGCCGACCGCGCCCTTTACGAGAACAAGCGCGGGAGACGCTCCGACCCCCGCAACCGTACCAGGCTTGCCGGTCATCTCCCGATCCGGGAAATCCCTGCAATCGTGCATAGGTCATTGCCATTCGCATTTGATACGATGCTCCCAGTCGGCTGGCGAAACGAGCGTGGGCTCTCACGATCCATTTCCGGCAAATTTCCGGCCTGGCTGCGACGGGGCGGCTCTCGCGTGGCTGCTTGATTTGGGTGCCTGCTTACTGGCACACTTGGGGCGCGTCCAATTTCCTTCAGCTGTGCGACATCGCCGTCATTCTGACGTGTCGTCGGCCTCTGGACGGCAGCCGCCTGCTGATTTCAAGCCAGGCGGTCTCGTCGCTAGTGGTCGATCTGGTCTGGATACTCGACGCATCCTGGCGCTCTCTGACGGGTCATATTTGCTCGGCGGGACGGAGTACTTCTTCGACGCGCATTATCCGCTGTGGGTCCGTCTCTTCTCGCTGTTTCACGTGGCCTGATGCCGCCGCTGCTGCTGTGGTCGCTTCACCGCGCCGGCTACGATCCCCGGGGATTCGCGTTGCAGTTCCTGATCGCGCGTTCTCGCGTTTATTGCCTCGCGCTTCACCGACGCCCGCCAAAGAACACGAATTTCGCGTTCGCCGACCCGTTCTTCCACCGCGCCTGGGGCCCTCCGCCAGTCCACGTGGCGATCAGCGTCCTGTTTCTGGTGATCGTGGTCTACCTCCCCACTCATTTGGTTTTGAAAAGGGTCTTCCCATGCGGGCGGGCCGCCTGAAGTCGATTTTGCGGGTGGCCGAGCCTCCGCTTTCCGAGTCGGAGGTTTCTCCGCGCACGCCTGCCGTTAGTTTTCGGAGCGAATGGCGCGCAGATCGATTCCCAGTTGCTGGCACTTCTTGTAGAGGTGGCTGCGTTCGAGGCCCAGCGCTTTCGCCGTATTCGTCATGTGGTGGTGATGTTTTTTGAGTTCGGCGAGCAGACTTTCGCGCTCGAAGGCTTCCACGCGGCTGGCCAGCGCCCCGGTCGAAAGTGCGCCGTCAGCGCCGCTGTCGCCGTTGGCATGCCCGGCTCCCAAGGGAGCGGCCTGCGGAAGCGCGCGCTCCACGCCCGGCTGCGCCAATAACATCGCCGTCCGCTAACAGCAGAATGCGCTCGATCACATTCCGCAACTCCCGGACATTCCCCGGCCAGGAATATTCCACTAGCCGGTCGAGCGCTTCCGGCGAGAATTCCTTTCGCTTCCAATTATTTGCTCCGCCAGCTGCCGCACAAAATATTTCGCCAGCGCGCCGAATATCTTCCCGGCGCTCGCGCAGAGGCGGAAGCGCAATGGGAAAAACGAAGCACGCGATGATACAGGTCCTCGCGAAACGTCCCCTGCCGGACTTGCTCTTCCAGATTGCGATGCGTCGCCACTACAACGCGCACGTCCACGGCGAACGGGCGGTCGCCTCCGACGCGCTCGATTTCGCCTTCCTCCAGCACGCGCAGCAGTTTTGCCTGCATGGCCAGAGGCATGTCGCCGATCTCATCCAGAAACAGCGTGCCGCGGCGAGCCTGCTCGAATTTGCCGATATGCCGCGCGGCGGCGCCGGTGAACGAACCTTTTTCGTGCCCGAAGAGCTCGGATTCCATCAACTCGGAGGGAATCGCCGCGCAGTTCAGCGAAATGAACGGCCCGTCGCGCCGCTGGCTTTTCTCGTGCAAGCGTGCGGGCAATGAGTTCCTTGCCGGTTCCTGTTTCGCCGCGAATGCAGACGCGCGTTTCGCTCGCCGCCACGCGCTCCACTTGCTCCATCACGCTCGCGCATGGCCTGGCTGGCCCAGACAATGTGGTGGCGCCCGAGCCGCTTTTTGAGTTCCCGGTTTTCCGTTCTCGAGATGCGTCAGGCGCAGGGCGTTCTCAACTGTGAGCAGAAGCTTGTCGGTCGAGATCGGCTTTTCCAGAAAATCGATCGCGCCCAGTTTCGTGGCGCGCACCGCCATTTCGATCGACGCCTGCCCGGACATCATCACGGCGGGACAAGCCACGCCCGCTTTCTTCAAGTCTTCGAGCAGCGCGATGCCGTCCCTTCCCGGCATCACCACGTCGGAAAGGATCAGATCGAAGCGCTCCGCTTTCGCCAATTCCAGCGCGCGAGCGGCATTGTCGCAAACGGTGGCCTCGTGGCCCGCCAGGCGAAACGCGCGGGCAAGCGAGGCAAGCGTGTTGGCGTCGTCGTCGATGATCAGGATGTGCGCTTTCGATGCCATCGCGGTCTAGCGCCTTCCCGCTCTCGGTCATTGTCGGAACATCCGCGCACGATCCGCGGCGTATCGATGCCACGTCCTACCCGATCGCTCGCCTCACGGCCGGTCCCATGCGTGAGGCGGCTTAGCGGGGAGCGTGATGTGAAACGTCGTGCCGACGCCCGTCTCGCTCTCCACGACAATGCGCCCGCCGTGGTCGCTGACCACCGATTGCACGATGGCCAGTCCCAGGCCCGTGCCGTGCTGCTTCGTCGTGTAGTACGGCGTGAACAGGCGCTCGCATTCTTCCGGGGTCAATCCCGAGCCTGTGTCGGAAACTTCCAGCTGCACGTTTCCATCGTCGATGTGTCGTGCGCAGCATCAGCACGCCGCCGGCGGGCATGGCGTCCATCGCGTTCAGAACCAGATTTTCGAGCGCCCGGTGCAGCAAGCGTCGGAATCCGCCTGAATGACCGGCAGCTCTTCGTCCAGATGCACCTCGGGACTGATCGGCGGGCGGCCCACCGCGCTGAATTGCGGCGCGAAGAGCTTGAGGATGCTCTTCACGATGTCGTTCAGGTTCACCGGCCCCAGCTCCGGCTGCGGCATTTTCGCGAAATCGCTGAAGCGCCCGACGATCTTTTTCAGCGTATCGATTTCCGCAAGCATGATGCCGGTCGATTCGCGAAAAACTTCTTCGAACTGCTCGGGGTTCTGCGCCTTCGCGCGCTGCAGATTTTCGACCGTCGTTTGCAGCGGGAACAGCGGATTCTTCAGTTCATGCGCCAGCCGGCGCGCGATTTCGCGCCATGCGGCCACGCGCTCCGCCTGCACCAGGCGTTCCCGCTGTTCGCTCAATTGCTGCGTCATTTGATTGAAGGCACGCGCCAGCTGGCCGATCTCGTTGCCGCCGCGAACCGCCACGCGCGCATTCCAGTTTCCCGCGGAAACCTCGCGCGCGCCCTCCACCAGCTTCAGCACCGGACGCGTGACGCCCGCCGCGCCCCACCAGCTCAGCAAGATGCCCAAGCAACACGCCCGACGGCCACCACGCCCAGCGCGAGCAGCCGGATGCGCCGCTCGAGCGTCACCACCTCCGCCCGCGAGCTTCCCACCAGCAGCACGCCCAGCAGTTCCTTCTGCCGGCCCAGCAGCGGCAGCGCGTGATATTCCTCGACGCTGGCCGCATTTTTCTTCCACGCCACCTGAAACCGCAGCTCGCTCGGCTGCTGGCGTTCCTTCTCGATGAACGGAGCGAAGCGCTCCGCTTGCGCCACCGGCCCCGGATCTCGTCGATCAAATTATTCGGCTGAAAGTCCGGCGAGAGATTCTGATACAGCAGCGCGCGCATGCCCATGGGCAGAACCAGCGAAGCGAGAAACTGTCTTGCCGAGTTGCTGCCCGCCCACCACATAAAGGTTCTTGTCGCCCACGCGCACCGTGGCCACGGCCATCACGCCCAGCGCCGGCCCGTTCGGCGTGTCCAGCTTCATCAGGAAGGAGCCAAGCGACGCCCAGTCCACCGGCTGGGTCACCCAGATGCAGCTTGTAGCCGAACCTCGCCGACCACTCCGCGGAGGAAATGATCGAACCGTCGCTGCCCACGAAATCGAGGAAATCCAGCTGGTGGGATTGCGCCACGCCGCGCGCGTCGTTCACGTAGATGGAAACGTCCGGCTGCGGGCGGCTCAGATCAATCGCCATGCGCACCGTGCTTTCCGCGTCGGCGATTCCCTGCACCTGGTGGACGACCTCCACCTCGCGCCGTTCGAACTCCCGCTTGAACTGCGCCACCGCCGCATCGCTGTACTGGTGATTCAACTGGTCGAACGCGCGCCGCGTTACCGCCGTCACACCCACCGCCACCAGCCCCACCGACAGCAGCAGCGCCAGCGTAAAAATCACGAAGAGTTTGGTGCGGAACGTCACAAAAATTTTTCCTGTCCACAAACTGCTCGGAATCCCAAGACCGCCCGCGAGCCCGTTATGCGCTATCTCATCTCAATCGTAATATCCAGCCAAACGTCCGAAAGGGGCCACGTGTCGCCCGCCGCCGGGGGCTGCCAATCGCGCACGCGGCCGCTCAGGCCGTACACGTGCGGTATCCATGCGAGGGGCACGATGCGATGATCGCCCACAATGGCCCGCTCGCGCTCATAGATTTGCTGGCGACGCCGATGGGCAACGTTGCTGCGTCGATTCCCGCCATCGGCCCCAGCTCCTTGATAATTCCCGCCAGGGCTTCGCGGGGCCGCGGCGATGCCAGCCCGATGCGCACAAGTCGCGCGTCGGCTTTGCCAGAGCCTGAGGCGGAGTTCGGACAGCGGCAGAAGCTTCAACGAAATGCCCGCCTCGTGGGCATTCACCGCGATTCGCTCGGCAATCGCCTGCTCGAGTCCATCGGCGGCATCATATCCCAACACAATCTTCGGGGGCCCGCCGATTCCCGCCCACTGTTCCTTCGCGCCGGAGAGGTTTGGAATGATCGAAAAAAGGAATGCGGTTCCGCTCGACCATTGCGGCAGCAGTCCGCCCGCCGGCTCTCCCTCCCTTTGCAGGATGAAATCCACAATCGAGCTCCGGTCGATGGATTCGCTCAAAGCCTCCCGGACGCGGGCATCCTCTGCCGCGGTCCGCCCGTTGGGAGAGTTGCCAAATACGATGGCAATCAGCTGGTCGTTATTCGATGCGCTCACTCGAACTCCGCGCTCCGCGGCGCGCCGGGCTTCTTCCGGGGGAATCTCCGCCAGGTCTGCCTTGTTGAGTTCCAGGTCGAGAAGCCGGTCCTTGCCGCTTCTCCCCATCTGAATGTCGATGGAATCGAGGAAGGGACGCCCGCCGGGATAGTCCTCGTTGGCGGCGAGCGTCAGCCGCTTTCCAGGCTCGAATGCGGCGATGCGAAACGGTCCCGCGCCCGCCGTTCCCGGGAAGCTATCTGCATTATTGCGATCGTAAATCAGGGCGCCGATCGTGCTTTGCGCGGAAGCCCCCCACGGTCCTGCCGCAGGCGCAGCCAGGTCGCTTGTGCTGATTGCTTCGCCGATCTCCACCCGCAGCGTGCCGCCATAGCGCGGGTGCCTCGCGCTGCCGGCCGGCGGCGCCGCCAGCATCGCGAGAGCAAGACTAATTGCCGCAGTAGAGCTAATTGCCGCAATAGAGATTGATAAGCGACGCCTCATACCTTCCCGTCTGCAAATCGCGCGACACGGCCCGCGCCGATTTTCCGCCCTCCGAAGGCCAGAGCGCCACAACGGGCCCTGAAAATTCCAGCAGTTGCCCGGCCACCGTAGCTTGCTGATCCGCAATCTCGTAGTCCTGCAAGTAGTCCCGTTTCGTCCAATCTCCTGCTCCGGTTACCACCACATTCCAGGAATCGTCGCAACCCTGGATGGAAGCGAATTCATCTCCCCAACGCCAGAAAATTGCCTCCGGGTTTTGCGGGGAATCGCCAAAAAGTTTGGCGCTGCCGTTCTCGGCTGTAAGTATTCTGAGCGGGATGTTCCTTATCGGAATTGGACGCGATGGAATAGGAGTCGCGGCCATGCGGATTCGGGGACATCGACTGAAATGTTGAAGTAATTGCGGCCAGGCGCAATCGCAGCCCTCCTATTGCCTCCAAGCGGCCACGCCAAGCCGGCGCTCGGTCTGCATTTCAGCTCGATTCTTGTTTGCATCGAGCCGTTGCAGAATACGCCCGGAAGATAAATCTTTAACGCGTCCGCGCTGGAAACCGTATCCGCAGCGACGATCTCCCCTCGAAGATCGCGCGGCCACGGGTATGGTGCGATAGACGCGGCGTCCATTCTCACCCAGTTGCCCCCGCGCTGCGAAAACACGCTTACTTGCTCCGGTCCCAGCACAAACAGCAATCGCGAGCCGTCGTTTCCTGCAGCCGGCGCAATCGCGAAATCAAGAATCGGCTCCGTCCGGCTCAAAAGCAGTGTTCGACGCAGCACCGGAACGGTCTTAGCCTCCGATGCCGCGCGATCCGGCGCGCGAACGTCCATCATCGCCACTCGATCCCCACTTTGGCTGTGTATTTCCGCAACCCACAGGTAGCCATTGGCGCTTTCGGACAGCGTCACATGCACTCGGGCATCCGCCGGTGGCTCGGCCGCAACCGGAAACCCTGCGCCGCCAAGGGCCCCCCGCAACTGCCTCTCGATGCTTCCAACGTCCACGCTGCTGAGCTTTGAAATGTTCACCACGTCGAGCGAAATGGCCCGCGACGCGCCAATCTCAGCCGCAATCTTGCCGGCAAACGCACGCACGGCGTCACCCCACGGTGCCGCCAAGCCCGTCGTTTGCTGAACGGAAGTCTGCACCGAAGTCTGTGCTGAAGTCTGTGAAAAAGACGCATGCGGAGCAGCCAGCAGGGAAGCGGCCAGAATGGCACGAGAAGTCAGGAGGATTCGGCAGGGTAGCCGCATCGGGTTGAATCAATTCCACACGGTTGCCGTGTTCGGCGATCATAGCACACTCCCTTCGGGCCCCTGGAAACAGGTGCTCCCGCCCGTGTCCCGCATAGTTCGTCGCCTTTAGTGACACCGGCACTCCTGCCGGTGCTCTTGAGTTTTTTCCCAGGAACCAAACTCAAAAGCGCCGGGTAGTAGCCCGCTGCGCCGGCTGGGGTGGCCCGCGCTCCACTCGAGGCGAGTCGCAAGCCACCCGCAAGGGTTTTAGCCGGCACTATCCTGGGCCGATTCACCCAGGCCCGAGCCGAGGCCAGGGTCCAGTGAATCCAGCCGGGAACCTAGGGCCTCACGTTCGCACGCAGCGACGGGGGATTCTCCTGCATCGCCTCTCCTCTCGCTTCCGCTGACGGCTCCCCCATCGCCGACCGCAGCACATCGTTGGTGAAGAAAAACTTTCCGTCGCTCGGCACCAGCATGATCTGCACCTTGTCCGAGAGCTTCTGCGCTACCGTGTACTGAATGAGCAGCGGATTCGAACTCAGCGCCGCCGCCTCCATCTGCATCTCCTCCGACTGCGCCTTGGCCGTCACGCGAATGCGATTGGCTTCGGCGTCGGCAAGCAGCGTCTCGCGCTCCTGCTCGGCTTTGCTGTCGATCACCTTGGCCTGCGCGGCCGCCTCGGCGTTCTGAATGGTCGCCTCCTTGCGCGCCTCCGCCTCCAGCTTCGATTGCTCGATCTGCTTCTGCTTGAGGGGCAGCGTGTACTGCATCGAGTCCGACTGCGCCTTGGCCATGAACACCTGCGTTTGCGCGTCGCCCTCGGCCCGCTTGATTTGCCGGACCTTCAGCGCCTCCGCCTGCGATTCCGCGATCTTCACGCGCTTTCGCTCGATGTCGGCTTCCACCGACGTCTGGTCGTCCTCTTCCTCCTTCAGCAGCAGATCCTGCAGCCCCTTCGCATAATCCTCGGGCAGCAGCACCTTGCGCAGAAGCACTTCCTTCACCACGATGGCGTCCCCGCCCAGCCGCGTGGTGATTTCCTGCGCGGCGCGCGAACGAAACTCCTCGCGCTTGGTGGCAAACAGATCGCGCACGATGTAGTTCGGCGCGACTTCGCGAAATACGCTGGTAACCACGGGCCCCACGATCTGATCGTCCACCGGCTGCGGCAGGTTCGCCTGAATGTAGTCGAGCCGCCGTGGATCGATCCGGTATCGCACGGTTACAGCGAGTCCTACGGACAGGCCCTCGCGCGCTTGCACGGTCAGGCACTCGACCTTCTCGCGGGGGCCCTCCGTCGCGGAAGTGGCAAAGACCCGGTCTCGAATGTCGAAAAAGTCTACGCGTTCGAACAGCGGCGCAATGAAATGCGTCCCGGCGTAGAGCGTCCCGGGACGCACGCCGGAAATCTGGCTGACGCGCACCGCCGCGTGGCCATCCGGCACCACCACGATGCTGGCCCCGGCCAGCATTGCGAGAGCCGCGATCACCGCGAGCCGAGTTGCCGCTTGCCAGCGAACGGGTTTGCGGCCCGCCGGGGCCGACGAGGGCCGTGGCGCGGCCGCCGCGTCCTGATCTGCAGCCTCGGCCGGTTCGCCGCGCCTTCGTAAAAGACGGTCCAATTCAAACGCCAGACAAAGGTCATAGAGCACGATCCCCGCGGCCACCGCCAGCACCCCGAATCCAACCAGCAACAGCATGAATTTCAGAAATAACATGTGCCTCTCCTCCCGATTCCGATTCGCGCGTCCCTCAAATTCAAGCAATTCTCAAAAAGATGTTCGTCTTCCTTCGTCCCTCAGCGGCTGAAGCCGCATTGATTTTTCGGCATTTGCGGCACGGATGAATTCGTGCCTTGACGAAAAACGCGGGTTGCCACACAGACTCTTCAGCCACGACGCAACGCCCCGGCAAATCCCTGCGGCTTTAGCCGCTGAAGTTCTTGCGCACTTCCAGCGCCGCGCCCATCGCGGTGTACCGGCATCAGCCGCAGCAATCCGTTCAGCGCGATCCACTCCAGCCCCATCGCTAATCCGATTGCCGCGATGATCGCGCCCACCACCTCCGCAAATCCGATAAAGCCGCCCATGGCCGCCTCCCTGTGCTCCGACTCCTACTGCGCTTGCCGCTCTACTGACCAGGGAATTGCAGGAACACAGCCAATGGAGTGGAACGCACAAAATTGAAGCAGTCCGCCGCCCTCAAGCCATTGAAAATAAATTGCAAAGAAGAAAGGGTCCTTAGTCGTTCGAAAAAAAAGCGCTGCCGGAGGGCGGCCGCAAACACGTGGCCCCAACACCACACCGTGGGAGTCGGAACCCGCTTTTGTACGTATGCGGCACCGGCACTCCCGCCAGTGATCTTCGTCTGAAAGGCGGACCGCCGCACGAGGCACCCCTCGGCCCGAGTGGCTTGCACCGCATTTGCTTCCGCGGCGGATAGGCCTGAAAAAGCTAGATGCTTTATTTATCAGAGACATGGTGGCTTCGTTTCGTAGATTTTCATTTTGCGGGCTTGAGGTTCGGGTGGCGGAACACACGGGCTGAGGAAGCAAAAGAGGCACTGAGGAGGCAAAGGAAGTGGAGGAGGCAAGGTGGTGAAGGAGTTAGCGGAAGCATTGGACCTGTGGCCGCAGCCTAACTGGGACTGCGGGGCGGGCGCGCCTTGCGGCCTACGTTTTTCGGAGCGTCCTGGGATTGCTTGTGCGCGATTTGAGCTGAGTCGACACATCGGCAAGGTGTAGCACGACGCGGGAGCCGCTTGGAAGGACCTGCTTCGCGTGGTGTCGGGGAGGGAGGCAAATTCGGGGGGTGGCTCGGGCGGGGGAAGACACGTGGTTAGGAAGCAAAGGAGGCTGAGGAGGTAAAGGAGGTAGAGGAACATAGGAGTTGCGGCGGCAGCCTAACAGGAACTGCGGGGCTGGCCACAGCCGGACGAACGGAAGCACACTCAAGTCATTGAAAACGAGGGAAAGCGATACTGCTCACTCGACACTTGTAGCGCGCTCGGGCCTCACCGATTTCCGGCACGAAAATGCCTCGAAATCGAGAGCCCAAAATGCGCTGCGAAACTGGCGAGCAGGAAGCGCGGAACGGCACGAAACGGCCACAAACCACCCAGGGTCTTGCGTGGATTCACTGGGGCTCCTAGTATGGACCTGTGGCGGACCGGGGCAGTGGAGGTTCCGGGATGGCGCCAGTAGCGGAGACACACTCTTTCCGCAGGCTGAGTCCAATGGCAGCAGAGCCTGAACATCCCGCGCAGCGCTCCGGAATACCCCTCGGGCGTGCCTTCGGCATTCCGCTCTACCTTCATCCAAGCTGGTTCATCATTTTTCTGCTGATCACGTTATCCCTCCGGACGCAATTCACCTCGCAGCACCCGGGCTGGACGCCCGCGCAGCACTGGGCGCTCGGCATCATCACCAGCATTTTATTTTTTGGCTCGGTGGTATTTCACGAGCTAAGCCACAGCGTGGTAGCCCTGCACTATCGCATCCCCGTGAAGTCCATCACGCTCTTCGTCTTTGGCGGCCTCGCGAGCATCCAGCGCGAACCCGAAAAGGCCAGCCAGGAATTCAACATCGCCATCGCCGGCCCTCTCTCCAGCCTGTTCCTTGCCGGCTGCTTCTTCCTGGTGGCGCGCTACTTCAAGGGCGACGAGATGGTCGTGGCCGCGGCGAAGTGGCTCTGGGAAATCAACCTCTTGCTGGCCCTGTTCAATCTGCTCCCGGGGTTCCCGCTCGATGGCGGGCGCATTTTCCGGGGGATCGTCTGGGCCATCAGCGGCAACTTCGCGAAGGCCACGCGAATCGCATCGAACTCCGGACGGCTGCTCGCCTATCTCATGATTTTCGCGGGTATCTGGCAGGCGCTGAATGGGAACTGGGTGGGCGGCCTCTGGACTGCGTTCATCGGCTGGTTCCTGCTGAGCGCGGCGCAGGAAAGCTTCGCCCAGGTGGCCATTCGCAGCACGCTCACCGGGGTGCGCGCCGAAGACATCATGAGCCGCGACATTCCCACCGTCCCGCGCGATATGTCCCTCGAGGAATACGTTCACGAAGTGCTGCGCACCGGAAGGCAATACCACATCGTGACGGGCGCGGGAAATCCGGTGGGCCTGATCACGATTCATGCCGCGCGGGAGGTGCCGCGGGAAGAATGGAGCAATACGTCGCTTCAGGCCGTGATGACCACCATCGATAAAATTCACGCCGCCTCGCCCGAAGAACCCGCCCTGGGTCTCCTCGAACGCATGCAGCGCGAGAACGTGACTCAAATGCCGGTAATTTCCGACGGACACATCGTCGGCGTGATCGCACGCGACGCCATCATCCACCTGCTGCAGACCAGGCTCCAGCTTGGCCACCTTGCCTGAGTGGGCGCCGCTTGCCGTGCGGCGAATTTCCAGAACGCGGTATCCTGAGCTGTGATTTCAAAAGAAGATACGCGGCTGCCGGCGGGCCTGTGCGCGAGTTGCACCCATGCGCGCCGCGTCGAATCGAGCCGCGGCTCGGTTTTCTATCTCTGCGAGCGCTCGGCCATCGATCCAAGCTACCCGAAGTATCCGCGGCTCCCGGTTTTGCAGTGCTCGGGTTACGCGAAAGACCGCGAGCCGACTGAGTTCGCATGAGACCAGGCGATCGAGTAACTGGGGGGAACTTTCAGAATGACTACTAAATCGAAACCCGCCAATCGGGAGATTGGCGCTCCCGGAATCGCTCGCGATTCACAGCGAGGGCCCAGGCGACTAACGAAATGCACGAAAAAGGAGAAGCGTCATACTCACTGAAAGCGACCCAAAACTTCCTCGGCGCCAGGTCACCAGGCTGCTGACGTGGACAGGCGTGTCGGCTCTAGCGGTAGGCGTGGCGATGTTCTTCCGCGCAAGATCCTCCGGACATTTCCCTCCGCGAGTCGTGGCGCAGGCGGAGGAGATCCCCGTGGGCGGCTCAAAGATCTTCACCTACCCGACCGATTCCGAACCGTGCATCCTGCTGCGCCCGGCATCCGATACATACGTTGCCTACAGCCGCCTGTGCACCCACGCGTCGTGCCCCGTGTTCTACCAAGCCCAGGAGAATCGGCTGGATTGTCCCTGCCACGGCGGGTCGTTTTCGGTGACGGACGGTTCGGTGCTGGCGGGACCTCCGCCTCGTCCCCTGCCGCGAATTCTAATCGAGAGGCGCGGCCCCGATCTGGTCGCCACCGGCATTGCAGTCTCCTGAACGAGTTCCGCAGATGAACCTCGCAGATGAACCTCGAGGAAAGGCTTCGCAGTTGAGAACGAGCCGCGCCACGGCCTGGCTGCTTTGCGCGTTGCTGGCCATCCCTGCGGGCGCGCCTTCGGGCCAGGAAAAGCGAAAGGTGATTATCGACGAGGACTGCGCCGGTCCGGGCGGGACGGCGATGCAGGCCATCATCCTGCTGGTGAATTCACCTGAGACCGATGTACTTGGAATCACCGTGGTCACGGGAGACCAGTGGCGCGATGAAGAAGTGGCCCATGCATTGCGGCTTCTCGAGATTATGGGCCGAACCGATATTCCCGTTGTGCCCGGCGCCGTCTTTCCGCTGGCGCGAACGAAAGACGCCACGGCCGAATGGGAGAAGCGATATGGCAAAGTGCCGTATCAAGGGGCATGGGGGGCATGGAATTACGGCCAACCGGTTCATGGCCCGGGGGAAATTCCTGCCATGCCGGAAGGCAAGCCGAGCACGAAACCTGCGGGCGAAGACGCCGCGCATTTCCTGGTTCGGATGGTGCGCAGGTATCCCCATCAGGTGACGATTTACGCAGGGGGGCCGCTCACCGACCTGGCGCTGGCGGAATCCATCGACCCCGATTTCGCCTCGCTCAGCAGGGAACTGGTTGTGATGGGCGGCAGCATCCACCCGCAGACGAAAGATCCCGGAATTCCTGGCCGCGCCGCATCGCGAGTTCAATTTCTGGATGGATCCCGAGGCGGCACACCGCGTGCTGCGCGCGGCGTGGCCACAGGTTACGGTGACCACGGTCGATGTTTCGGTGAAGACGCGCATGACCAAAGCGCTGATTGCTGAGATGGGGCGGTCGGAAAATCCCGCAGCTCGATACGCCGCGAAGTACGCGCAGGAGGATTACCTCTGGGACGAACTGGCCGCGATGGCCTGGCTCGACCCCTCAATCGTTACCCGCTCAGCCAAGCTCTATATGGATGTCTCCGTCGATCACGGACCAGCCTACGGCGATACACTTACGTGGTCGCAGGGCCAGAAGCCTCCGCCGCGAACGGCGCTCGTGAATGTGCAGGAAGATATCGACGCCCAAAAGTTCTACCGGGAATTCCTGGAACGAATGACGCGACCGGCGGCTCACGGACCAAACTCGGACTGAGGCGATAGTGGCGATAGTGGCGAAATTGCGAAGAACGAGTAATATAGACAACTAGCAAAATTCTTTTGAGGTCTCTATGCCCCCCAAGGTAGATGTCGTTGGAATTGGGAGTTGCGCCGTAGATTTCTTCGCGATCGTTCCCCGGCTGCTCGGTTCGGAGGAAAAGATCAACGCGACTCGGATGGAGATCCACGCCGGGGGCGTGACGGCCAATATGCTGACCCAGGTCGCGCGGCTAGGCACCAGCACGGGCTGGCTGGGACTGATCGGCGACGACGAAAACGGCCGCATCATCCAGAAGGCGTTCACCGAAGACGGGATGGACCTTAGCGGAGTGGAAGTGATACGCGGGGAGCGCTCGTCCCTGACGTGGATTCCCGTCAACCCGGGCGGCGAGCGGTGCATTTACATGTTTCCGAACGTTACGGGCAAGCTTTCCGTGCTTCACGTGAGGAACCGCTTTGCATCGCACATCCGGGGCGCGAAGCATTTCCATACGGAGGCTTCGCAGTTGCCGATCGTGCCGTTGAAGGAAGCGATGAAGATCGCCAAAGAGGCGAACGTCCGGATATTCTTCGACATGGACGTTACACCGCGCTTTTTTGCGCAGATGAATCTCGGCCGGCAGGAAGAACTTTGCGACGCCTTGAAGCTGGTGGACGTGCTCAAGCCCTGCAAGGCGGCGGCTCGCGAGATGACCGGCGTTACCGATTACAACCGCATGGCGGATCAACTGCTGAATCTGGGACCGAAGATCGTGGCGATCACGCAAGGCGAGGATGGCTGCCTGATCGCGAGCAAAGAAAAGCGGGTGCAGGTTCCGGCGTTCCGGGTGAACGTCGTGGATACCACCGGCGCCGGCGATGCTTTTATGGGCGGATTGTCCTACGGCCTGCTGCAGAACTGGGACCTGGAGCGAGTCGGTGTGTTCGCCAATGCGTGCGCGGCGTTGTGCTGCACGAAGGTCGGCGCGCGCGCGATGTCGAAGCTCGAGGAAGTTTTCTCTTTCGTAAAGACAAAAGTTCCCATGGGTGCTTCCGCATTCTGAGCAGTTCCGCCAGGCGACCACCGCGGATGCCCGCGAAGCTCACGCTTTGGGCCGGTGAGCCGGGCGACGCGCCAGCCATCCGAGTCAAAAATCTCCCGCATTCATATAAATTTTGGCTCATTGCGCGCGGCGTCTTTTGGGGAGTCGCATGAGAAGGTTCGCGCGAATCGCCGTTCCGGTGTGTGTCCTGGCCAGCGCTTTCGCGGGCGCGGCCCAGCAGGGGAAGCATCCGGCAGCAGCCAAGCCTGCCGGCGGCACGGAAGAACCAGGCACGCCCAGCCCGCGCTTGCAAGCGATCCGCGCCAACAACATCGGTCTGGCGCTGATGGACCGGCAGGATTTCCAGAACGCCCTCGGTAAATTCCAGATCGCCTGCGTGATGGATTCGCAGTCGGATGCCGGCTGCCTGAACATGGGTATCGCGTTTCTCTACATGCAGCGGTATGACGATGCGCGAAGGGTGCTGGCAAAATCCGCGAGCAAGGACGCCAAGAATCCACGGGCGTGGTTCAACCTGGGGCTGGTGGAACGGGCGGTGGACCAGCCGAAAGCCGCTCTGGAGGATTTCGAGAAAACCGCGCGCTCGATCCGAACGATGCCGACACGCAGTATTTCATCGGCGATCTTTTATCGAAAAGCGAACAGTATGCGAAAGCCCGCCGCTTATTTGAACGCCGTGAAGCTCAATCCTTTCCATGCGTCGGCGGAACTCGGCTTGCGGAGGTCGCGCAGCATACCGGTGATACGGATGCCGCGCTGGCGCATTTGAATCGCTTTCGCCATATCACATCGGAGAATCTGGGCGAGCCAATAAGCGTGGCTTATGGAAAGCAGGGCCGGTATTCACGCGCGGAGGAATTGCCACGCGAACCTGAAAAAGCCGGCCCGCTTCCCGGTTAAGTTTGTCAACGTCACTTCGGCGTCCGGACTTCCCGATGCGACGCCCGCCGCATCGCGGCGCGCCCGAAACGGGACGCCGCGAGAACTTCCTCCGGAATCGCCGGCGCGAAGCTGAGTGGCGTCCTCTGGATGCCGAGCCGTGCCCAGCTCGCTCGCGAGTTTTCTGGGGAGCGGCGCGTGTGTTTTCGACTATAACGGCGACGGCAAGCCCGATATTTTCCTGGTGAACGGAGACGGGGCCGGAAGCGGCATGCTGTATCGCAATACCAGCGACGGGAAATTTGTAAACGAAACAAAAGCGGCCAAGCTGGAATTCCATGGCGGGGGAACGGGTTGCGCCGTGGGGGACTATGACAATGATGGACACCCTGACCTCGTCGTTAGCTCGAGCAGCGGCATTAGCTATGTACCACAACGAGGGCAATGGCACTTTCCAGGATGTGACTGCCGCGGCGCGCGTTTCGGTCGACGGCCTCGTCACTTGGCGTGACGTTTGTCGACTACGATCAGGACGGCGACTTGACCTTTACGTCTCGCGGTTCGACGATTTTCCCCTGAAAAGTCCGCAGGGAGCCTTTCGCCTTTCCCGCCGGGAGCAAGCGCGCCAGGGAATATTCTTTTCCGCAACAAGGGGAACGGCACATTCATGGACTGGACGAACGAGACCGGGCTGCGTGGCTCGGCCCGTCGATCGGCGCAATCGGAAGCGACCTCGACAACGACGGCGCGGTGGATGTCGTGGTCACGGGATGGCAAAAGGCTCCGGCGGTCTTCATCAACCAGCGCGAAGGTCCCGTTTCGCGCCGGGTCTCACCTGGGCGGCCGCGATGCCGGGGCCCGCCGCCGGAATTGCGGCTATGGATTTCGACAGGGATGGATGGATGGATTTGGCGTTCACCCACTGGGCTCCGCCCGGCCTTGAGTCTCTGGCGCAACGTGTCCGGCAAACCCTTTCAGCCGGTCGCGACTGCCCGATCCCGGTTGGATGCGGGGATGGGGAATCGCGCCTTTGGATTACGATAACGATGGCTGGATCGACTTGGTGGCGGTGGGAGAAAATTTTTCGGGCGAAGGCCGCATCGCTCTGTTGCGCAATGAAGGCCCCCAGGGCTTCCGCGACGTAACGCAGGAAACCGGGCTGGATAAAATAGTCGCTCCGTAATCCGCGGAGTGCGATCGCGTTTGATTTCGATGGGGATGGCACAACCGATTTGCTGATCACCCAAAACAATTTGCCTCCCAAGCTTTTGAAGAATGTCGGCGGCGCCAAGAATGGCTGGCTGCGGGCTTGCATTCAAGGGGGACGACAGCAAACTGGAATCGGAGTGAAGGTCGACATGTTTGCCGGGGCGGAACATCAAAAATGGGAGGTTCCGGGCGCCTCCGGTTATCTCGGGCAAGGGCCGCCGGAATTGTTAATTGGGCTGGGGGCTGAGCGCGCCGCGGACGTGGTGCGTGCGGTGTGGCCGGGTAGCGCCGTGCAGGATGAACTTCAGGTAAATGGCGGGAAGAGGGAGGTTATTAAGGAATCGGATCCCAGGGACACGCAGCACTGAACATTTAGCACTAAGCATTGAGCACTAAGCATTGAGCACTAAGCACTGACAGCACTAAGCACTGATAGCACTGAGCATCGCGAGCAGTGAGCGCGACATTGAGATACCGCAACGGCGGATAACCGTATACTGGTCGGGAGGTCCGCTTGGGTTTTCAAGGCTTGCTTGCCCGCGCGGGTGCGTGCTAATTTCGCTTTTCATTCTGCGCGCGCTCAATCCCAAAAACATACAGCAATGCACCAACTGGCCAGTTACTCAAGCTCAAGGGAAACCGGCAACGGCAACTACGGTGGGTCGCCCGCGGGCGAGCCCGTTTTCTGGCGCGTAGAGGGCAGCCTTCTCAACCTCACCGCTGTGCGACCGGTGGGGTTCTTCACCTGGAACTCGCAAAGTTTCCTGGGCCGCTGGATGCGCGCGCGGGGCGATGGGCGGTCTCGCGGTGGCGAGACTGCTGCTTTTCACCTCCAATCGCGTGTTCGCTACTCGCGTGCTTCACGCGGTGCTGCGGGGCGAGAGCCGCGACAGGCTGGACCTTCTCGGCGACGAATTCTTCGAATATTTTCTGAAGCCCAGACTGAAACAAACGGGAGTCGCCAAGCTGAAGGAAGTGATGGCCACGGGCGCAGACGTGGTGCTCGTGAGCCAGGGACTTGATCACATCATGCGTCCGCTTGCGAATTATTTGGGGGTCGAGCGGATCCTGTGCAACCGGCTGGACTTCCGAAACGGACTGGCCACAGGGCGGCTACTGGATCCTGTGATCCGCCCGCGAGGGGCGTTCGCGAAATTGCGGGCTCAGACGCCTGACGGGCGCATTTCGCGAGAACACCTGGCGCGGGACCTCGGGCTCACGAAAAATCCGCGCATGCTGGACGAAGCGATTCGGCCCGCGATGCGGACCAATGAGACGGTCGAGGCTGCCGGTGGTGCACTTCGACTCGCACAACGGCGTGCGGTCCGTTGTCGGTGCGCGAATCGCTGCGCGGCAAACACATTCTGCTGATCGGCGCGACGGGATTTATCGGCAAAGTGTGGCTGGCGAACCTGTTGACCGAACTTGCCGGAAATTGGGCGGATCTATTTGCTGATGCGCAGCAACCGGTCGACGACGTCGCTGGCGCGTTTTCAGCGCGTGGTGGAGGAGTCGCCTGTCTTCGGTCCTCTGGCGGCAGCGCCACGGCGAGAAATTCGCCGAGTTTCTTGCGCGACGCGAGTGGAGGTGGTCGACGGAGACGTCACGCAAGCCGGATCTGGGTCTGGCGCCGGAAGCGCGCGCAGAGAATCAAGCGGTCGGTGGATCTGATCGTGAACAGCTCGGGTCTGACGGATTTCAATCCGGACCTGCGCGATGCGCTGGCGATGAATGTGCGCGCGACGAAGTACCTGCTGGATTTTTTGACCGGATGCGATCATGCCGCGCTGTTGCATCTCTCCACAAGCTACGTGGTGGGCCGGCGGGACGGGCGCGTGTTCGAGGAGCTTCGCCGAAGAACTACACGCCGATCGGAGCGCCGGGCTTTGACGCCGTGGAGGAATGCCGTCGGCTGGAAGCTCTGATGCGCGAAACGGAGGCCCGCGCGGAATCCGCGGAGGTGACCGAAGAGATTCGCGCGCGCGGCCAGAGAAAAGGAGCACGCGGCCAAGGATCTGCACGGCGCGGCGCTGGAAAATCAGATTCGCAAGAATCGGTTTCGCTGGCTGCGGCAGGTGCTTACCGAAGCGGGCATGCGCCGCGCGAACGAGCTGGGCTGGCCGAATACCTATACGCTGACCAAGAGCCTTGCCGAATCGCTGATCCGGAATTATCTGGACGAATCGCCCAGCGCGGCGATCGCCGTGGTGCGGCCGGCCATCGTGGAGTCGTCCGATCGAGAAGCCGTTTCTCGGCTGGAATGAAGGCATCAACACCTCCGCGTCGCTTTCGTATCTGCTGGGAACGTTTTTCCGGCAGCTTCCCAGCAACGCGAACAAGTGCCTCGATCTGATTCCCGTGGATCTGGTGTCCCGCGGCATGACGCTGATCGCCGCGGCGCTGGTGTCGCGGCAGGCACGAGCGCGTGTATCACCTCGCCACTTCCGTGGCGAATCCTTGCGACATGCGGCGTTCGATCGAGCTGACGGGCCTAGGGCACCGGAAGTTTTACCGCGCGCAGGACGGCTTGAATCACCGGTTGCGCCTGAAGTTCGACGCGATTCCGGTTTCCAAGGCGCGCTACGAAAAGCTTTCCGCGCCCGCGCAGAAGGCTGATCGTGCAGATCATCAACCGCACGCGTGGAGCCGCTTCCGTTTGTGCGGCCGCCGCTGGCGCGGCAGGAGCGCGACCTGGAGAGGGTGATCAAGCTGATCGCGCTGTTCGAGCCATTCATTCTCGAGAACGATCACGTGTTCGAGGCGGCGAATGTGGAGCGCTTGAGCGAAGCCCTTGCTGCCGGCCGAGCGCGCCGCATTCGGCTACGATGCCCGCTCGATCGACTGGTGGGATTATTGGATCAACGTGCACATTCCCGCGCTGCGGAAGTGGTGCTATCCTCTGATCGAAGGCCGTCAGCCGGAAGCTTCCCCGCGGCGGAATGTTCCTCTCGGCGCGCGAGCCGAGAGTGCCGCGGGAGCGGGAGATACCGCTCCGGCTTCGACGCCCCCAAACTAAAACTGTGGCAATTTTCCTGACCGGGAGCACCGGCTATATCGGCGCTCACATCGCGTCGAACCTGCTGGCGGACCACCGCGAGCCGCTGAACCTGCTGGTTCGCGCGCGCGACGCGGACGAAGCGCGCTCCCGCCTGTGGCGCTCCCTGCAACTGCATATGGATTTTCGAGCCTTTCGAAGCCTACCTGAATTCGCGCGTCCGGATTTTCCTGGGCGACCTCACCGACGCGCGCTTCGGGCTTGAGCGAGGAGCGATTACCGCGAGCTTGTGCGCACGACGGATTCGGTCATCCATTGCGCGGCGTCGCTCAATCGCAAATCGGAAAAAAGCTGCCTGAACGTGAATCTGCGCGGCACGCTCGAAGTGGTGCAGTTGGCGATGCGCGCGCGGGACCAGCACGGCTTGCGGCGCTTCAGCCATGTGAGCACCGTAGCGGTGGCGGGGCAGCGCGCGAACGAGGTGGTCGCAGGAGGATACCGCGATCGACTGGAGCCGCTCGGATTACGATCCGTACGCGCGCACCAAGAAATTCTGCGAGCACATGGTGCGGCAGTTGCTGCCGGACGTGCGCCGCACGATTTTTCGCCCGAGCATCGTGCTGGGCGACAGCCGCCGCGCCGGAGACGAACCAATTCGACATGGTGCGGGCGTTCGTCTTTCTTGGCGGGGCTTCCGGCGCTTCCTTTCCGGCCGACGGACCGCATCGACATCGTGCCCGTCGATTTCGTGGCGGATGCGGTGGCGACACTGCATCAGAAGGAAAATCCCGCGCACGAGATTTACCATCTGTCGTCCGGGACCGGCTCCGAGACGTTCGTGCAATTGACGGACGCGCTTTCGAAAGCGCAGGGACGGCGCGGCCCGATGTTCGTGCCCAGCCTCGAGAAGCCGTCGTCGAAAATGGTGAACGCGCTGGCCGGTCGGGCGGGGAAAATCGGCGGACTCGCCAAGCTGCTGAAGGTGTTCTTGCCATATCTTGTGTGGAACACGGTTTTCGACAACACGCGGGCGGTGTTCGAGATGGGCCGGCGCCCGGCGCCGTTTTCGCAATACTGCTATCCGCTGTTGCGCTTTACGCGCGAGAACAATTTCGCATATAAATATCGCGACTGGCCGGCCGCGGGCGCGTCGAAAGTCCCTTCGGAGCTGCCCCAGGCCGCAAGCGAAGCGCCGGAACCACGCCGATGATGGACTCTGTTCTGGGGGCCTGGGTTAGCGGCCTGATCGAACTCAACAAGCTTGAATGGATGCTGGGGGCGGGGCATGCGTGGAAGCCCGGCACGCGGCTGAAGCTGCTTTTCGCGGGCTATAACGGGACGCGCAACACGGGTTCCGACGTGCGCGTGGAGGAAATGCTGCGGCAGGTTCGCCGCGTGCTGGGGGCTGAGAACATCGACCTCAGCGTGATGACGCAGAACTTCGAATTGACGCGCGGCTATTTCGGCGACGCAAGACAGGTGCACCTTCCCGACGTTTTTCCGCCGTTCCTGCACTCCGAGATACGCAAGAACGACGGCGTGGTGGCGTGCGAAGGCTCCATGTTCAAGAGCAAGTTCAGCAACGCCCTCACGACCATGTTCATCGGCGCGCTGGGAATCGCTTCGGCGCAAAACAAGCTGAGCGTGGCTTATGGCGCGGAAGCTGGCGCGATGGATCCGATGCTGCAGAAAATGTGCAAGCGCTATTGCCGCGATTCCATGGTGATTACGCGGAACATCGAGTCGCAGGAAGTTCTCGGCAAGCTGGGGGTTCCAACCGAACTCGGCACGGATACGGCGTGGACGTTCGAGCCGCTCGGCCCGGAATATGGACGAAAGGCGCTGCGCGATGCGGGATGGGACGGCAAGCACGCCGGTGCTGGCCGTCTGCCCCATCAATCCCGTTCTGGTGGCCGGTGAGCCCTTCGCTGGCGAAATGGATGGCTCATGCCGTCGCGGGCGCTTACAAGACGAGCCACTACCGCACGATGTATTTCCACCGCTCGGGCCGGGAAGTGGATGCGGCGTATGAAAAATATCTGACGGCGATGGCGAGCGGCGTTCAGAAATTCCGCGAGACGCGCAACGTGTTTCCGGTGCTCGTGGCGATGGAGATGCTCGACCGCGACGCGTGCGAACGGATCGCCCAGAAACTTGGGCGGCGCGCCGATTTTTTCCTCCGACCGGTTGAACATGTACGAAATTGTGAGCATTCTTCGCGCCTGCCATCGCATGCTGTCGTCCCGCTACCATGCGATCGTGACCTCGATGCCGGCAGGCGTGCCTTCGGCCGGCGTGACAATGGACGAACGAATCCGCAATTTGATGCGCGAGCGCGGGCACGAACATCTGTTCACGTCCGTGGACGACCCGGAACTTGACGGATCGCATCGTCAGCGCTCTCGGCGCCCTCGATAGGCAGGAGGAAGAGATTCGGGACGCGATGGGCAAGACGGTGGCGCGGAACCTGCAGACCATGGCGCGCATGGGAATCTACCTCGAGGAGCAAGTCGCGCGCCGGTATCCGGAATTTCCGGTGCGTAGCGGCGTGCTTGGCTGGGAGGAGTATCTTCCTCCGCTCAGCCCGTCTGCTGAATGAATTGCTGGAGGCGCAAAGCGGGGTACTGGTGTCGTGACGTTTCTCGAACACATCATCGCCCGGATCGAACGGGATGCGGACATTCCGTTGCTCCGCGAGATTCGCGACGGCCAGTTCGTCTCCGGTTACTGGCGGCGAATTACTTGCGTTGATGTTCCAGGCGCGGAAATTTATCTCCATCGCATGGGTTTGAAGCAGGGCGATCGGGTCGCGCTTGATCGCGCCGAACAGCATTCGCTGGGTCGCATTGGACCTGGCGCTGATGTCCGAGGGACTGATCGTGGTGCCACTATACGCCCGGCAGTCACCGGCGGAACTGGCCGCGATGATGAAGGATGCTACTCCTTCCGCGATTGTGTGCGCGGACGAAGTCGTTGTCCGGCCGAGATCGGCAAGCGCTGGCCGGAGGCTCCTGAAATCAGTTTGCTCGACGAGATTTTCGCCGGGCCGGCCGGCATCAAGTCGGCGCCGTTTCATCACGAGGATGCCGACCCCGGTGACGATCATCTACACCTCGGGCACGTCGGGTGAGCCGAAGGGCGTGGTGCTGAATGCGGGGAACGTGAATCACATGCTGGACTGCACGAACGGGCGCCTCCATCAGCTGATGGAGGGCCACCCGGAATTCGAACAGGTGTTCCACTACACGCCTTTTTGTTTCGCCGCTTCGTGGATTGCGATGCTGACGTTTCTTTCGCGCGATAGCGTGCTGTCACTCTCTCGACCGATTTGGCGAAGCTGGCCGACGAGCTGAAGCTCGCCGCCCCGGATTATTTCCTGAACGTGCCGACGCTGCTCGAACGCGTGCCGCCGAAGGTGACGGAGAGCATTCAGAAGAGCGGAGCGAATCACGGCCGCGATTTTCGGCCGCGCGCAGAGGGCATATCTTCAGGGCAGGAGTCGGCGAAGGGCCGTTCGCGGACCGGTTATGCTGGTCGCATCGCCAGCAAGTTCATGTTTCCGAAGATCCGCAAGAGTATCGGGCCGAACCTGAAGGCTCTGATCTGCGGGTCGGCGCCTCTCGCGGAGGAAACGCAGCGCTTCTTCATGATGCTTGGCATTCCCGTGCTGCAGGTATACGGGCTCACGGAAACGACGGCGATCTGCACGATGGATGATCCGCGGCATTTCGAGCCCGGCCGCGTGGGCCCGGCAATTCCGGGGATTGAAATGAAGGTTTCGGACGAAGGCGAAATTCTGGTGCGCGGTCCGAATGTCTTTGCCGGGTACTGGCAGCGCCCTGATGAAACCGCAAAGGCGCTGGCGGATGGGTGGTTTCACACGGGAGATCAGGGGGAAGTGGACGCCGACGGCAACTGGCGCATCACCGGGCGCTTGAAGAATCTGATCATTCTGAATTCGGGCCACAACATCGCGCCGGAACCGATCGAGCAGCCGCTCCAAGGGCAGTTTGCCGGAAGCGCAGCAGGTGGTAGCTGGTGGGCAACCAGCGCAGCTTTCTTACGCTGCTGGTCACAACTGCCTCGACGAATGGACTGCACTCCGAGCGCGTGCAAATCGGCGATCGACGCCGTGAACGCGAACCTTCCGCACTACAAGAAGATTCGGGGATTTCGCATCGTGCCGGAACCGTTCAGCATCGAGAATGGACTGCTGACGGCCAATGGCAAGCTGAAGCGCGACGCCATCGCCGCGCGGTTCGCGGCGGAAATCGAATGCCTTTACCAGAAGCAGCCCGCATGAAGACGTTTCAAGGCAAGACTCTATCGTGGCAGGTGGCCAACGGCGCGATCGAGCTTCTGCTCGACCGCGCGCCTTGCAATGAAATCGGCTCGGAAACGCTGGCGGAGCTGGAGCGGTTTGCCAGCGCGCTCGGATCGCTGCAGCGAGATGCGCATGCCCTGATCATTTCGAGCGCTCGCGCGGAGGGTTTTTGCGCCGGGGCGGACTTGCGCGAGCTCTATCGCGGACTGGATGGTTTGAGCGCGCCAGCCCGCCTTTCGGGCGTTCGGGATTTTCTCGAGCGCATACATCGCGTGATGAATACGATTGACGCGGCGCCGATGACGACGATTGCGGCGGTCCATGGCGTTACCTTCGGCGGCGGCTTCGAGCTTGCGCTGACGTGCGATCTGATCATCGCGGACAAAATGACCCGATTTTGTTTTCCGGAATTGCGGCTCGGGTTGATTCCCGGCTTCGGCGGCATACCGCGGTTGAAGCGGGACGTGGGAAATGGAGTCGTGCGCGATTTGCTGCTGACAGGCCGCAGCATCAACGCCACGAAGGCCCAATCGATCGGGCTAGTGAGCCAGGTGGCAGGCGAAGGTGATGCGCTGCGGGTGGCGCGCGCCACGGCGGCACAGCTGTCCAAGTTCGATCGCGAAACGGCCATTGCGGCGAAGCGTTTCATCAAGCCGATTCCGGAGACCGAACTGCAGCGGGAGATCGAAATTTTCTGCGAGCTGTTCAGCCGACCTGCCGTGGAGGCGGGATTGCGCAAGTTTGTGGAAAGCACGGATGCGCTGCCTTACCTGCCGTGAAGTATCCGGTCGTGTGACGGCAAAAAGGCGCCATTCGGGAGAATGGCGTTCTCGGGGAAAATCGTGGCAAGATACCAGCCTATGAGCCTGCAAAAAACAACCGATGAGGTGCTGGAGCTGGCCTCGAACCATTTCAAGGTTCCGCGCGGACAGCTTGGCCCTGACGACGACTTTTTCAAGAAGCTCGGAATCAACAGCCTGCAAGCCCTCGATCTGCTTACGCGCCTCGAACAGCATTTCCACATCGAGCTGCCCGACTACGAGCTTCAGGGTGTCAGTGATTTCCGCACGCTTGCGGAGCGCATTCAGTCGCGTCTTTGATGCTCGATCTCGGAAAATACAATTGCCTCGGGGAAGCGCTGCGCGACGCCCTCGATCGCTGGCCCGATGAGATTTGCCTGATCGAAGCGGACCGCGACCGCGAGAAAGTCCGCCTCACCTACCGCCAATTCAAGGAAGTTGCGCACCCGCTTGCTCGCGCGCTGCAGAATGCGAGCCTGGGAAATGGCACTCGCGCCGCGATCATCATGACGAACCAGTCGAAGTGGCTGATCTCCGCCTATGCCATTTTTTATTGCGGCGGCGTGCTGGTTCCCCTGGATTACAAGCTCACGGCGGCCGAGCAGCTCAAGCTGCTGGCTCATTCGAAAGCCGAATTTCTGGTCACCGAGTACCATATCTGGCGGGCGATCATGCAGGATCCCGGCTTCAAGAATGTAGGCGCGCGCGTGGTGCTCGTCACCGAGGCGCCTGGCGGGGCTGAGCTTGCCGGAGCAAAACGCTGGGAGGAATTTCGCGGCGATGGCGAGCCGGTACTGGTCCCTCGCGGCCGTAAGGATATGGCGACGATCGTGTATTCCTCGGGCACGGGCGGGCGGCCCAAGGGATGCGTACTCACGCATGAAAATTATCTGGAGCAGTGCGTCGGCGCTCACTTCGCTGTATCCCTTCTCGCCCGGCGTGAGCTACCTGAGCATTTTGCCTACGAATCACGCGATCGATTTCATGGTGGGATTCATCGGGCCGTTGACCTGCGGAGCGACGGTCGTACACCTGCGAACGCTGCGTCCGGAATATATTCGCGACGCGTTCACGCGCTACAAGATTACCTACATGAGTCTGGTGCCGATGGTGCTGAAGAGCCTGGAGAGAGGGCTGCGGCAGAAGTTCGAGCAATTGCCGAAAGGGCGCCGCAGGCTCCTGCACGCCGCCATCGGCATGAATCGCGCGCTCACGCGGCGCAAGCCCCGGCTGGAGCTGAGTCGCAAGCTACTGCGAGAGGTTCACGCAGGTTTCGGCGGAGGTCTGCGCGCGTTTTTTGTCGGCGGCGCATTCACAGAGCCCAAAACGCTGCAATTCTTCTACGATCTGGGAATTCTCGTTGGCAACGGCTACGGCTGCACGGAAGCGGGCACGGTGATTACCGTGAACGATTTCAAGCCATTCCGCTCCGACACAGTGGGGAAGCCGCTGCCGGGAATCGAAGTGCGGATTGCGAACCCGGACGCGGAAGGAATCGGCGAAGTGGCTGTGCGAGGCAAGACCGTGATGTCGCACTATCTGGACGATCCGGAAATGACCGCTGAAACGATCGTGGACGGATGGCTGATGACCGGCGACCTCGGTCGGCTCGATGCGATGGGGCATTTGCAGCTCTTCGGCAGAAAAAAGAACATGATCGTTACCGAGGAAGGGAAGAATATCTATCCCGAGGATATCGAGACGGCGTTCGAAGGCCTGCCGGTAAAGGAATTCTGCGTTTTCGCCGCCAATTATCTGTGGCCTGCCCGCACCATGGTGGGGGAACAGCTAGTGATCGTCCTTCATCCCGAGGCTGGCAAGCCCATCAGCGATGAATTGGTCGCGGGCGTTGCCGAGCGCAACCGGCGCCTGCTGAATTACAAGCGCATCAGCGGTTACCTTGCGTGGGATCGGGATTTCCCGCTGACAGCTTCTATGAAAATCAAGCGCGTGGAATTGGCGGAGCAGATTCGCCAGACCGTGGGCCGGGAGGCGGTGGTGCCGCTGTGAAGCGCAAATCGTCTTACTGCGCAGAGGCTGCCGGCCGGTGAAGCCGCGATTTGTCGCGATCGTGAATCCTGCCGCTGGAGGAGGCCGCTGCGGCCGCCTGGCCCCTGCTGCGCTCGAGCGCGTCCGCGCAGGCTGGAATCGACGTGGACGTAGCCCATACGAGCCGGCCTGGAGAAGCTACAGCACTCGCTCGCAGCGCGTACGCGCAAGGGACGCGGAATTTTCTCGCGGTCGGCGGCGATGGCACGTCCTACGAAATCATCAACGGTCTTTTTCCCGAAGCTGTAACGGGCGCACGCGTGGCGCTCGGTTTCCTCCCTCTTGGAACGGGAAACTCGTTTCTGCGGGATTTCACCTCGCGCGGCGTCGAGCACACGATCGAGGCCCTCAAGGAAGGGCGGCGCCGCGCCTGCGACGTGATTCGCGTCCGGCACAGCGAGGGTGAGCTGTACTTCTCGAATTTACTCAGCCTGGGATTTCCCGCCGATGTGGGCGAGCTTACCAACCGCCGATTCAAACGCTGGGGAGAGCTCGGCTACATCCTGGGGGTATTCACGCGGCTGGCCGGCATCAGCCATGCGGCATTTCCGCATCGCCTCGAGGGTAGCAAGGAATGGGACAGGCGGAGCTGCCTCTTTCTCACCTTCAGCAACAGCAAATTCACGGGCGGAAAAATGATGATCGCGCCCAAAGCGGATGCCACTGACGGCTTCATCGAATACGTACGCTGGTCGCCCGTGGGGCGGCTGGAAGTTGATCGGACTATTTCCGCGGCTGTTTACGGGTACGCATATCGACCATCCCCTGGCGAGCCGCGCGGCAATCAAGCGCGTGGATTTCGACCTGCCTGAGCCTGTCAACGCGATGGTAGACGGCGAAATTCTGCGCTTGCAGTGCCAGTCTATCGAAATCCTGCCGGCCGCGCTGGATGTCGTGGTATGAAGAAGGCGTGGCTCACGGTCCGCTCGATCGTGCTTTGGACGATCAGCGGAATTCATTTTGCCGTCGTTTGCACCTTTCTAATAGCGCTGGCCGTTTTCGTCGATCCGCGAAAAAACGATTGGCCGCAACGGCTATTCTTCCGGAACATTCTGCGGCTCGCGGGCGCGCGGCTCGAAGTGAAGCGCGCGCCGGGATTCGATCCCGCGCGGACGTGCATTTTCATCAGCAATCACGTCAACATATTCGATCCATTCGTGGTCTATTCGGCCATCCCGCAATTCCTGCGGGGGTTTGAGCTGGAGTCCCATTTCAAGATTCCCGTCTATGGATGGATGATGGGGCGATTTGGCAACATCGCCGTGCCGGATGCGCCTACGCGCGAAAGCCTGGAAATCATGACAAGCCGCGCCAAGGCGGCGCTGGATTCGCACATCAGCCTGATCGCCTTCGCGGAGGGGTCGCGCACACGAACTGGCCACGTGCAGGCTTTCAAAAAGGGGATTTTCAATCTGGCGCAGAAGTTCGGCGTGCCGATCGTGCCGGTGAGCATCGTGGGATCGTATGAGTTCTTCCAGACCGGCAACTGGATGCTTTATCCGGGGAAGATCACCGTGTATCTGCACGATACGATTGACACCTCGAAGGTGGCGCGCGGAGAAGTGGACGCGCTGCGGCAGCGTGTGCAGGATATCGTCGCGCAGCCGGTGGAGGAATCCATCAAGAACTGGAAACGTCAGGGCGCCTGAGAGGCGGTGGCTTCGGGAAGGGAACGGCCAGCGCGGAGTTCCTGCCAGGTGTAAACGACGCGGTGAATCACGGTAATGGTCGAGATCGTGGCGATCACCCAGAGCACCTGCGCCATTCGATTGAAGACGCCACCCATGATCAGCAGCACCAGCCGCTCCGGCCTTTCCATGAAGCCCACTTTGCATGATGGAATCAGCGACTCCGCGCGGGCTCGCGAATAGCTCACCATGAAGGAACTCGCCATGGCTACGGCGGCGAGCGTCATGTAGAAAGGCCGCCCCGCGAGTGTGTAATAGACGACGAGGCCCATGTACAGGGCGAGGTCCGAATAACGATCGAGAGTGGAATCAAGAAACGCGCCGAACGCGGTGACGCGCCCCACGCGGCGTGCCACTTGTCCGTCGGCCATGTCGAGAAAGCCTGCAAAAAACAAAACTGCCGCGGCCTGCCGGAATCGTCCGTAGGCGAACAGCGCGGCCGCCCACGAATTCACGGCGAGGCCGAAGAATGTGAACATATTGGGGGTCAGGCCTGTAGCCGCGAGTCCGCTGACGACGTGCCGCAGCAGCCATCCGGCGCCTTCGCCGATCCAATACGTAATTGGCCGGCTCGACTCTTGCTGATTGTTTTCCGCCACGGAAGCAGAATACAACGGAAAGAGAGTTAAGAGGATACGTTGCTTGCAGGTGCGCGGCGGGTGATCCGGTGCCTGAGGCGAGAGCACATTCTTCGCCTTATGTTCGCCTCGCACGACTTCTGTTAAGATGAGCACTCAAAAATATGACCACAAGCACGCGATCCAAGGACGCTTTTGGGCTTAATGATGAGCAAAGGGCCGCAGTCGAGCACCGCGACGGGCCGCTGCTCGTAGTGGCGGGGGCGGGAACGGGTAAGACGCGCGTGATCACGGAGCGTATCCGGACACTTCTCGAGTCTGACCCAAATCTCGCCGGCGAAAACATTCTGGGACTTACGTTCACCGACAAATCGGCCGGCGAGATGAAATATCGCGTGGTGAAGTCGATTGGCGAGCGAGCCGAAGGCGTGTGGTTGAGCACGTTCCATAAATTCTGCCTGGAAAAAATTCTGCGTCCGGCGAATCCGGACATCCAGCCGCTCGACGACATCGATCACCGGATTCTGCTGCGCCGGAATATTGCCGAGCTGGGGCTGGTTCATTTCTGGCGGTTGGCCGAGCCGGCTGAATTTCTGCGGGATTTCGTTACGTTTTTTTCGCGCTGCCAGGACGAGTTAGTCACGCCCGATGATTATCAGCGGTATGCCGAAGGACTGCGCAGAAAGCACGACGCGCGCAAGGCTGCTCTCGATCCGGATACCGTGCAAATAGCGGAGGACGAGGTGGCCCGGCAGGAAGAGCTGGCGCGCGTTTACCGCGTGAGCGAACGGCTGCTTCGGGACCGTAACCTGCACACGTTTGGGGCGCAGATACTGCAGTCGGTTGAGCTGCTGCGAAACGATGCGGCGCTGCTCGATCAGATGCGCGGGCAATACCGCTACATCCTGGTGGATGAATTTCAGGATACCAACATCGCGCAACTCGAGCTGCTTTGGCTGCTGTCCGCGAAGCATCGCAACATCATGGTCGTCGGCGACCACAATCAAGCGATCTATCGCTTCCGCGGCGCGTCCTATGGAAGCTTTACGACCTTTCTGCAGCGCTTTTGCGAAACGAACGCGAAGGGTGCCGCACCTGCAACCAAGAAGTTCCTGGTATCACTGGCCCAGAATTACCGTTCCACGAAGCGCATTCTCAATGTTGCTGACGCGGTGATTCGCAACAACGAGCAATCGCCGTTGATCCCGCAAAACGCTCTTCGAACCGATAATCGCGACGGGGAGAAAATTCGCGTGGTCGAATTCGGCATGCCCGAGGAGGAAGCGCAATGGGTCGCCTCGGAGATCGACCGTATGCATCTGGCGGGCGCGCCGTGGCGCAGCTTTGCCGTTCTTTATCGCCGGCACACGCACCGCAATCAGCTTCTCGACGCGCTGCGACGCAAGCGCATTCCGTTCGTCATTCGTAAGTTCTCGATCCTTACGAGCACGGTGGTGCGGGACCTGCTGGCCTACCTGCAATTGATCGCGAATCCCTCGGACAATGTTGCTTGCGCGCGGGTGCTCGCGGCTCCCTACTGGCGCGCCGAGCCTCGGGATCTGGTGCGCCTGGCGGAGCGCTCCGAAAAGAACCACCGGCGGCCGATCTGGGATGAACTGGAGAGCGCTCTGCGCGAGGATTCCACGGACGGCGTTCCGATCAACCGGTGGCGAGAAGAGACTCGCCTTTCTGAACTCGTTGAATTGGTGCATACGCTGCGGCAGGCCGCCAGGAGGAAGTCCGCAACGGAGCTGTTGGACGATTTGATCCGGTCGCTTGAACTCGCGCCTCTGCCATCGGAGGCCGATCGCCAATACCTCGAGCGGTTCGTGGCGTTCGTGGGCGAATGGGAAAGGAAGAGCGAGGACAAGCGGCTCCGCGATTTCATTGAATATTTGGGTTACTTCAACGAACTCGACGGCGACATCTGCCTCGATGAGGAGGTCGCCGAAGATGCCGTGCAGTTGATGACGGTTCATTCCGCCAAGGGCCTTGAATTCCCTCACGTGTTCATCCTGCGGCTTGCCAAAGGGGACTTTCCAATCGGCTCCCGCAGGCCTGTGTTCGAGTTTCCCGCCGAATTGATGAAAGAGGAGAGGCCGGAGGGCGATTTCCAGATACAGGAGGAGCGGCGCTTGTTTTACGTGGCGCTCACGCGCGCCCGGCAGAATCTCACTCTCTCGACGGTGATCAACAAGCGCAAGAAGCCTTCGCCCTTTCTCGACGACTTCCTGATGGACCCGAAGGTGCAGAAGTTCGACGTGGCGCAGTCCGCTCCTCGGGTGGTGGTGCCGCCATCGGAGGATATCGCGGGTCCCGCGCCCGATTCGGCCGATCCGTCGCAGCTTTTCGGTCCGCGCCGGGAGGATACTCGCGCTTATTCGCGAATCGCTCTGTGGGCGAAGGCGTTTCATCCGCCAAGGCGCGAGCCTTTGCAGCTAAGCGCCTCCGCGATCGACGCATACGAGCGGTGCCCGATGAAGTACATGTTTCAATACATGTGGAATCTCCGCGGAAGTCCTCATGCGCAGATTACATTCGGCAACGTAATGCACACGACCGTCAAAGAATGCGTGGGCGAGATTCGAAAAGGCCGCAGCGTGCCGTTCGAAGAGGTGATGTCGATTTACGAGCGCGAGTGGTCGGCTGCCGGCTTCATCGACGAATTCCACGAACGGGAATATCACAAGGCGGGCCGGGAACAGCTCGAAGTGTTTCATCGCAGCTACTGCGCTGCGCCCGCCGACGTGTTGCACCAGGAGAAATCCTTTGAGCTGCCGCTCGATCACGAAGTGGTGGTCACGGGCCGCATCGACCAGATCAACCGGATGCCCGGAGGTGAAGTGGAGATCGTGGATTACAAAACCGGCCGGCCCCGCGACGCCAAGAAGGCCGACGCCGATCTTCAGCTGAGCGTGTATGCGCTGGCCGCCCAGGAAGTGCTCGACCTTATTCCGGGAAGGCTCGTTTTTTACAACCTCGGGACCAATGAAGCTGTGGGTTCAACGCGCGACAAAAAAACGCTCGCCGCCGTAAAACAAAAAATAGCGGAAGTAGCGGACCAGATTCGCGCTGGAGAATTCTCGCCGAAGCCAGGCTTTGCCTGCGGCTACTGCGATTTCAAGCCTCTCTGCCCCGCGCACGAGCAGCTGATTAACATTCAATCGGCTATTCAAATTCAATCCGCCGAACGGCCCGCGTAAAGCGGCTCACCCGAAAAAACAAAAGCGGGGCACCGGAATTGCCGGTGGCCCCGCTTTTGTTGTCGAAGGCTTCTCACAACGTGAAGCCCGGATCGGTTCCGCGCATGAACGACTGTGGAACTTCTCCCGGCGAGAGCACGCATGCAAATCAATCGCGCTCGAATCGCTTCGTCCATCTATAAAGGCCGTAGCGAATGAAGTCAAGGAGAAAAACTTTCGCGGCCGGTCCGCTCATGAAACATCCGCGCTTCAGCGCTTGACGCCGCTGTCGTAATAACCCTCGCGCGTCAGGATGCTCAAGCCGGGGCGGCGCACGCGAACCTCGATGGGATGGAAATCATGGCTGGCATCCACGCCGGTGGGTTGAAAGGTAAGCGTGAACTGGTTGCGCGCTTCTTCGGTGACGTCGGCGTAGAGACGCTCCAATTCCTCCTGCTTGCCCCCGTAGAAGGCGTCTCCACCCGTTTGCATGGCGTATTTCTGGAGTTCCGCCAGGCCATGCTCGATGAGCGATTTGCCGACCGGCGCGGGAACAGTGTGGCTCACGGAAATGGAATAAACGGAAATATCATTGTCAAGAAGCGCGCGCAAGGTTTCGTTGAATGTGTGCTTGTTCTGGCGGGAATTACTGCCGTCGGAAATCAGGAAGATAATCTTACGGCGATTCGCCTGGCTGTTCTTGAACATGTCGGCCGCGGCATAAAGGGCATCGTCGAGATCGGTGTAGGTCTGGTACCGCTCGGAGCCGTGGAGGGGAATGCCGATGCCGGTTGCGGGTGCGCTGGTGGGCGACACGTTGCCATTGATGACGGGTCCGCTGTTGGTCGGGCCGGTGTTGACACTCGATGAATGCGAGCCGATCTCAAGGCGCTTGAGGTGAGTGAACAATTCGTCGTTGTTGGAGGAGAATTCCGCGATCGTGGTGGGGTATTCGCTATAGGTTACGAGCGCCGCTTCGTCATTCGGTCCAAAGCCCGCGGAAATGGTAGTGAGACTTTTCTGAACCTCGTCCGCCTGCTTTCGAGCGAGATCGTTATCGATGAGCACGACCGCCGAAAGCGGGGTAGGCTCGGCGGTGAATTGGAGAATCTTCTGCTCGATGCCGTCGGCGAAGACCCTGAAATCGTCCTTTTGAAGGTCCGCGACCAACTGGCCTTGCCCGCCCTTCACAGTGACGGGGACGATGACTTGAGTCACCTTGGTTCTGATAATGGGCGGTGCCGGCTGCTGGGCAGACTGGCCAGCGGGAGGCGGAGGCGGCGGTGCTTGTTGTCCCCGAGGTAGTTGCGCCTTAAGAGCTGCGGAGACACCTAAAGAGACGCTCAAGAGGAGAATCATGCCGAGTGCCAGCCATTTTTCTTTCATCAAGTTCTCCGTCTCTTTTCTGGCAGAATAGCCTAAACTCAGGTCCGCGCTTGGACGAGGGCAAACATCCGAGGATGCTCCCGGCGCATCGTACACCCCGGGGCACCCCGGGGCATCCTGTGCACCCTGGGCTCCTGAGCACCTTGAGGAGGATTATACAATGCGCCTGACCAGCCTGGCGGCGGGCATTATTACTTTAGCCGTGGCGGGCTATCCCGCGATCAATACGCTGGTGGCGCGCGCCGCCGGCACGGCGGCTAGCTCTGCTCCGCGTGGCGCGCCGCAAAATGACGCGCAGGTCCCCGACTCCTCGCAAACGCTGAAAGTACAGACCAACCTCGTCAACGTGTTCGTGACGGCGCGAGACAAGAAAAACGCGGTGCTCACCGACCTCAAGCAAGAAGACTTCAAAATCTACGAGGATGGCACCGAGCAAAAAGTTGCCTTTTTCTCCAAAGACATGAATCTGCCTATCACGCTCGCGATCCTGATCGACACGAGCGGCAGCATGCAGAGCGATCCTGGGCGCGGAACAGGACGCCGCGTCGCGTTTTGTTAAAACCGTGATGCGCAAGAAAGACGAGGCCCTGGTGATCAGCTTTGATTTCGACGTGGACCTGCTTGCGGACTTTACCGAGGATCCTGACGTGCTGGAGCGCGGCATCCATCGCGCGACGATCAGCGCCGTGTCGAGTGGAGGCGTGGTAACCCCGGGAACCGTGCCGCAAGGCCAGAACGGCGGCACGGACCTATACGATGCCGTGTACCTAGCCTGCCATGACGAACTCGCCACCGAGGCAGGGCGCAAAGCGGTGGTGGTTCTCTCCGACGCGGAAGATACCGGGAGCAAGGTTTCTCTGAAGGAATCGATCGAGGCGGCGCAGCGTTCCGACGCCGTGATTCACTTCCTGCGGCTGTCGGATGAGCCTTTCTACTTCGGCATGGGAATGTCTTACAGCGGCTCAAGCGTCGCCCGGCAGATGGCGGATGAAACCGGCGGCCGCGAAGTGGAAATCAAGAGCGAGAAGAATCTGGAAGCCGCCTTCGCGCTGATTTCAGAAGAGCTGCGATCGCAATATGTGATTGGCTACTATCCTTCGAACATCAAGCGCGATGGAACCTTCCGCAAGATCAAGGTCGATGTAGCGCGGCCGGATACGAAAATCTTTGCTCGCAAGGGCTATTACGCTCCCGTGCGGTAGGCCTGCGAGTCAAAGTATTCTGTCGAGGGCCTTGTTCGAGGCAAAAAAACCGGAAAGACCTGGTTTTAGTTATTGGCCGCCCGTGGGTACCGCGTAATAACCCTTCCTTGTTCGCACAACCGCGCCTTTGCGATCGGTCTGCACGTCGATCTTGCGGTACTGGCCTTTGGAAAGCGGAATCGTGGGCGCGTAGGCGATGTAATACTGGCTGCGAAGCTCGGTACCGATGTCGAGAAATGACTGCGCCAGATCATCGAGTTTGTAGGGGAAAAAGCACTGCCCCCCGGTCTGATCCGTGAAGGTCCGCAGCGCCGTGTCGCCCTGGCTGTAGTGGTACTTGCTCGGGTGGGTGGCATCGTCAATGGCGAGCCAGTCGGTGTTCGTGCTGATGGCGTAGATAGCCACCTCGGAGCGGATCGCCGATTCGGTCGCTTCGCTCAACGCGTGATCGCTCAGGTTATCGTCTCCGTCGCTGATCACCACAATCACGCGGCGAACCTCCGGATCAGGGCCTATGGGCAAGGGCGGATTAGAAAGTATCTCAGAGGCGCGGTAGATGGCATCGTGTAGCGCCGTGCCGCCGCCCGCGCGCTGATTGTGGATGGCGTCGGTGAGCAGGGCCAGGTCGCCGGTAAAGTCCTGCACGACCTCGGGCTCGTTATCGAACGTCATCAGAAACGCCATATCCTTGTTGCGCCGAATCACGCGGTTCAAAAAGTCAATCGCCGCTTCCTGTTCGAAGCTAAGCCGCTGCCGTATGCTGTTGGACGTATCGAGCAGCAGGCCGATGCGCAAGGGAAGATCGGTCTCGCGGCCGAAAAATCGGATGTCCTGTGGATTGCCGTTCTCGAGGACCTTGAAATCGCTTTGATCCAGGTCAGTAATGAAGCTGCGATGGCGGTCCGTCACCGTGACCACAAGATGGACCAGACCGGATGTAACGCTGATCGGGGGCAGCTGTTTTTGATCCGGCGGCGCTTTTGAGTTATCGGCCCCTTGCGATGGCGGCGCAACCGGTGTTGCAGGCGGAGCGGAGGTCTGCGAACGAACAGACGCCGGCAGGGCCGCCAGTAAATACAGAAGCGCAAAACAGAGACGCGAGGCTTTCATTGGCGCGATTATAGGAATTCCCTCAAGCTGGAGTCTATTAAATTCGCATCCGACTTCGCCGCTCTGCCGAGCGTTTTCAGATAAGCGATCAGCTCCGGAGGCAGCGGGGCGCGAACCTCGATTTTTTGCCGGTCCTGGGATGGAGAAATGCGAGGCGCGCGGCATGCAGGAAGTTGCGGTCGAGATCCGGGAAGCAGCTCGCGAACCCACGCGTTCCTGTCGCGGCGCGCCATACACCGTATCGCCCACCACCGGGCACCCCAGCGCCGAAAAGTGCACGCGAATCTGGTGGGTCCTGCCCGTGTGCAGATCCGCTTCGACCAGGGTGAATCCGCCCGGCCGCAGGCGCACGCGCCAATCGGTGCGCGCCTCACGTCCCTCGCGGCGGCGCGCGGTCATACGCGAGCGGCGGTGGAGGTCGCGCGCGATCGGAAGGTCGATCGTGCCTTTCTCGCCTTTGAGCCTGCCGTGCAGGAGCGCGATGTAGGTTTTCTGCACTGTCGCGGTCTCGAAATTCATCCACGAGTTTTCTGTGCGCCGCGTCGGTTACGCGCAATAATCACCGCGCCGGACGTCCCTTTGTCGAGGCGGTGGACGATGCCGGGCCGCAACGGGCCGCCGACCGTAGAGAGTCCTGCATCCCGCCAAAGCGGTTCAGTAGCGCCGCCACCATTGTGCCGGAGTCCGCGCCCGCTCCCGGATGGATGATCATGCCCGCCGGTTTGTTGATGACGGCGATATCTTCATCTTCGTAGAGTACGTCGAAGCGGAATGGGTTCGGCTTCGACGCCAGCGTCTGCCGTGGCGGGAATTTCAACCGTGACGGTGTCGCCTGACTCAACCCGATACGAGGGCTTCATTGCGGCGCCGTCCACCTGCACGAATCCTTCGTCCACGAGGGATTGGATGCGGCTTCGGCTCAATTCGGCCAGCTGCGAGACGAGAAAGCGATCGAGCCTTTCGCCGGCCTGTTCTTGGGGAACGATGAGTTCGATGTGTTCGGCGGTTACGGTCACAAGGCAGAATTCCCAGCAAACGAACATAGCACAGTTCGCCCGCAGGCGAGGCGGAGCCGCGAAGGCAGAAAAAGGCTATTCAACGGCAGTCGCCGGCGTGCGATTCGCCTGCGCGTGTTGCGCTTGCGAAGATGAGGCACCCGCATTTCGAAGCCCGCGCCACCAGAGAAAGCTGCCGGTGAGCACCAGTCCAGCACTTACGATTTGCATGAGCGACACGGTGCCATCGAACATCATCGTGCGGCCGGGATCGCCTCGGAAGAATTCGATTATGCCGCGCTCGGCGCCGTAGAGGATGAAATACGAAGCCAGAATTTCGCCGTCGAAACGCTGCCTGGCGCCCAGCCACACGAGCAAAAGAAAATTCACTAACTCCGCGGCCGCTTCATAGAGCTGTGTGGGATGGAGCGGGATGCCGAGCGGCGTCCCCGCGAGCCGCGCCGCGGCGTGGTCCGTGAACGTAACACCCCAAGGAAGCGTGGTTGGCTTGCCAAAGCAGCATCCCGCTGCAAAACAGCCCAGGCGCCCGATGGCATGTGCCAGAGGCAGCGCACCCGCGGCTATGTCAAACACGGGCAGAAGGGGCAGCTTACGCGCTTTCGAATAGATAAGAATCATCAACACAGCGCCAAGGACGCCGCCATAGAATGTTCCACCTGATTCAAGGAGCGCCAAGCTCGCAAGAGCGGCCGGCTTCGCGGCGAAATAACGCCAGCCGCTGCAAATGAGCCAGAGTTTTGAAACGGCGAGCGCGCTGAAAATCATGTAGATACCGAGGTTCCAGATTTCCCTCGGGGGAAGTCCGTCTCGAGCGGCCTGTCGGCGGGCGTACAGCAGCGCCAGGATGACGCCTGCCGCCACCAGAACGCCATAGGTATAGATGGTGATGGCGCCGAGTTGAAAGAGGATCGGATGCATAAGCTCGAAATCTACGCTACGCGCGCTCCTGAGTGGGATGATGCCGCCAGTCCTGAAAAAGCTCCAGCAGAATGAGAGCGGCGCCCACCACGATGGCGGAATCGGCGAGGTTGAACGTGTACCAGTGGTGGCTGCCCACGTAAAAATCGATGAAGTCCGTGACACTGCGGCGCATCACGCGATCCAGCACATTTCCGGCCGCTCCGCCTAGAATCAGCGCTAATCCCCACTGGCCAAGGAAGCCGCCCCCGCGGCCGGTGACCAGGAGCCAACTGAGCAGCACGATCACGGACATGGAGAAAATAATCAGCACCGGCGCGAGCCAGCGAACAGGGGAGTCCGCGAGCAGCCCGAAAGCGACGCCTGGATTGGTGCGTGTGCACCAGGTTCAGCAAACCCGGAACCAGGACGCGAGTGGAACCTATCGCCGTGAGGCGCTCGACTGCGTACTTCGTCGCCTGGTCCGCGGCCAGCACGGCAAATGCGAGAAAGGCAAGGCCATGCCAGGCTGCCCGCACGACGGTTCTCATCAGGACGCCAGAGCCTCTGGTGGGGAATCCCAGTCGATTTCGCCAAGCGCCGCCGCGCAGCGCTCGCACACCGTCGGGTAATCCGTGCTTTCGCCCACGTGCGTCGAGTAATTCCAGCATCGTGGGCACTTCTGCCCGGCAGCCTTCTCGACACGGATTTGCAAACCCGCGATGCCTGGCGTTGGGGGCCCGCATCAAGACGCGGAGACCACCGCGACCTGCGACACGATGAACAGCGAAGGAAGCACCGTATTGTATTTTCGGAGAAGCGCTTCAGAGTGCACCGCCCGCTTCCAGCGTGATTGCACGCCTCAAGAGGAGCGGAGATTTGCTTGGCGGTTCGCGATTGCTCGAGAGCCTTCAATACTTCTTCGCGCACGCCGAGCAGCCGCTCCCAGATTTTCCGACCGCGCATCGTCAAAGGCATCGACGAGCGGCTCGGGATCTGGGAAACAGGGCCATATGAACGCTTTCAGGATCGGACGCGGCGTGCGGCAGGTATTTCCACACTTCCTCGGAGGTGAATACAAGCGTCGGCGCGATCAGCGTCACGAGGGCGTTGGCGATGCGATAAATCGCGGTTTGCGCCGAACGCCGCCCGGCGCTTCTTGGCGCGAACGTGTAGAGCCTGTCTTTCAGCACGTCGAAATAGAATGCGCTCAGGTCCACGGCGCAGAAATCGTGAATCGCATGGTAGGCGCGATGAAATTCAAAATTGTCGTACCATTCGCGGCACTGGCGCGCCAGCAGCGCCGGTGCGTCGCAGCATCCACGCGTCCATTTCCCACAGCTTATCGCCGGGAACAGAATCGACGGCAGGGTCGAAATCAAACAGGTTCGATAGCGCGAACCGGAAGGTGTTGCGAATTTTTCGATACGCCTCCGCGAGCTGCGTCATGGTCGCCACCGACATGCGCATGTCGGTGGTGTAGTCCTGCGAGGCGACCCACACGCGCAGCAAATCCGCGCCCCATTTGTCGCAGATTTCGTTGGGGTACATGGCGTTGCCGAGCGACTTGGACATCGGCGCGCCCTTCTCGTCGAGCGTCCAGCCGTGCGTCACCACTTCGCGATAAGGCGCGCGTCCGCGAATTCCCACCGCCACCAGCAGCGAACTCTGGAACCATCCGCGATACTGGTCGGGACCCTCGAGATACACATCGGCGGGCCACGTGCCGTCCTTTTCGCTGAGCACGGCGAGATGCGTCGATCCGGAGTCAAACCACACGTCAAGAACGTCGCTTTCCTTGCGCCATTTCGACGCGCCGCAAGCGCACTTCGTGCCCGGCGGAAGCAATTCTTCCGCCGAATGCGTGTACCACGCGTCCGCGCCTTCGCGCTCAAACCATGGCAACACGTTGCGCAGCGCCGCATAGTCCCGCAGTTGCTTGCCGCACGCGTCGCAGTAAAAAATAATCAGCGGCACGCCCCAGAATCTTTGCCGCGAGATGCACCAGTCCGGGCGCTCCGCGACCATGTCATGGATGCGCGCCTCGCCCCATTCCGGCTTCCATTTCACTTTGGCGATTTCCGCGAGCGCGTTCTGGCGCAGGTTGTCGTGATCGAGTTCGATGAACCACTGCTCGGTGGCGCGAAAGATCACCGGATTGTGGCAGCGCCAGCAATGCGGATAGCTGTGCGTCAGCTTTCGCTCGCCAACGAGCTTGCCGCGCTTCTTCAATATGTCGATGACGATCGGATTCGCCTCAAACACCGTCTTGCCTTTGTATTCCGGCAAGCCCTCGACGAAACGGCCTTCGTCATCCTGCGGCGCGTAGGCTTCGAGGCCGTATTTCTGGCCGGTGCGAAAGTCGTCCGCGCCATGGCCGGGCGCCGTGTGGACGATGCCGCTGCCCTGATCGAGCGTCACGTAATCGGCAAGCACCCCTGGCACGCGAATCTCGAGAAATGGGTGCTGGAATTCGATGCCTTCGAGTTCCTTCCCTTTCCAAGAGCCGTGCGTGCCGTTGATTTCAATTTTTAATTCTTCCGCCAGCGCACCCACGCGCTCCTTCGCCATCAGCAATTTTCCGGCTGGCGTATCGGCGATCACGTATTCGAAGTCGGGATGAAACGCCAAGCGCCCGGTTGGCCGGAAGCGTCCAGGGAGTGGTCGTCCAGATAAGCGCGACTGACACCCGGCCCGAGCTTGCTCGATTTCGCGTCCTCCACCACCGGGAATTTCACCCAGATCGACGGGCTGGTGTGGTCCTCATATTCCACTTCCGCTTCCGCAAGCGCAGTGCGGTCGTAGATGCACCAATAAACCGGCTTCAGCCCGCGGTAGACGTAGCCCTTTTCGAGAAAATCGATAAACGCCCCGGCGATGCAAGCCTCATGTTCGGGATCCATCGTGAGATAAGGCTTTTCCCACTGCCCGAACACTCCCAGGCGCTTGAAATCCTTCTTGTGCGCCTCCACGAACCGGCCGGCGTATTCGCGGCACATGCGGCGGAATTCCGCGGCGGTCACTTTTGTAGTTTTGCCGCCCAGCTCTTTTTCAACTTTCGTTTCGATCGGCAGTCCGTGGCAATCCCAGCCCGGGATGTAACGGCGAACGGAAGCCGGCCATCGTCTTGGACTTCACAATCATGTCTTTCAGAATTTTGTTCAGCCCGGTGCCCAGATGAATTTCGCCGGTCGGGTAGGGAGGCCCGTCGTGCAGCACGAAAAGAGGCGCCCCGGCGCGCGAATCCAGAATGCGATGATACAGACGCATTTCCTCCCAGGCCGCCAGTTGCTGCGGCTCGCGCTCCGGCAATTTAGCCTTCATGGGGAAGTCGGTCTTGGGAAGATTCAGAGGTATTTTTCAGGTCCATCTCGTGGGTGCTAAGGCCCTTTCTGCCAGCGAAATCCTCGACGACAGGCTCTCGGTGCCGTGGTCACATTAAATTCTGCTTACGTTGTGCGGTCTGGTCGGCAAGAACGCTTGTTCTACTCATCGTATGTTACAATGAATCTTGAAGCGTGTCAGCCGCCCGGGGCTGTACATCCTTTTCTGTGGCGTTGCGTCTAAGTAGTTTGAGATTAGCGCCGCGGGGGACACGTAAGGCATGTCAGACATCAGCGCCAGACTCGACAATGCGGGTCAGCCAGTGACTGATCGGCGGCAGACCCGACTCTCCAGCTAGGCCGGTTCAAGTCGCCTTCGCAAGAGTCGAACCTCAAAAGCCTGGCTTCCAATCTGAAAGATTTCCTCACCGAACGACCCGTGAAGATCAGGGGCGACCGCGCTCCCGTGTTCTCGATGTCTGGCTTTGGCGACGAGCGTCGCCGATAATTTCAAGGAGTTTTTCCGTCCTCAGGCGCGCGGCGCTGTGGATTCCGGCGCTGCTGGTAAACTGGGAACAGAGCGCGGGCTTGTGGCAGAACTTGCGGGACATGATTTCCCCGCCCAAGCTTCCGCCGCTCAACGTCACCAGCAAGCCCGTAGCCGTGAAGGAAATCTGGTCCAAGAACACGCAATTCACGCGCGTGCAATCGCTCTCGATTGCGTTCCACATTCTGGTGCTGGTGCTGATTATCGTTCCGCTCTTGCCGCAATTGATGTCGCCTGGCACCACCAAAGCCAATGCAAAATACGACATCACGACGATTTCGCCGTATCTGCCCGAAGCTCGCTCCCGCGGCGAAGAAAGCGGGCGGCGGAGGCGGGCAGCGCAACCTTACCCCGGCCGTGCGAGGTCAGGCTCCCAAATTCAGCTGGACGCAATTTTCCAAGCCGCTGGCGAAGCCGCCCAGTCGATCCCAAGCTGGCAATAACGCCGACTCTCGTCGGTAATCCCGATATCAAAGTTCCGAATATCACGGCGCAGAACTGGGGCGACCCGCTATCCAAAGTTCTCGGCGGGGATTCGCTGGGGCAGGGAAGCGGGAATGGTATCGGCAACGGGCAGGGCAATGGTCTGGGGCCTGGGTATGGCTACAACACCGGTGGCGGTTACCCTAATGCTGGAACCGGCGGTTACGGCAGCCCGGCGTGCCTGTACTGCCCGCAGCCTCAATTCTCTGACGAGGCCGTAAAGGCGAAATATCAGGGCACGGTGCTGCTGGTTGCGGTGATCACCGCTGACGGCCGCGCCACCGATATACGCGTGGCAAAAGGACTGGGGCTTGGCCTGGATGAGAAGGCCGTCGAGGCTGTTCGCACGTGGCGGTTCCGTCCGGCTCTGGGGCCTGACGGCAAGCCCGCGTCCGTGCGGCAGTCGATTGAAGTCACCTTCCACCTGTACTGAGTCTCTTGCTCCGTCGGAGTCGCACTTATTCATCCTTAGGCTCGCCTCCTCGGTCAATTCCGCAAGCGTTACCAACTGGACACTCCTGCCGAAGTCCGCGACTTGTTCGCATCGCGCTTCTGCTAGGATGTCGGACATGAAGCGTCTTATTTTTGCTGCTGCCGTGACTGCTTTGTTCGCTGCGTCGGGGGCTGGTGTTTCGGCGTACCCGCAACCGCAAACGGGCTCGATAGACTTTGTCGCCCGGGCCACGCCCTCCGGAGGGCTCGACGAACCTGTTCGTGGATTTCCTTTTTTTCTCCTGAGCAAGAGTTTTGATGAAATCACGAGAGAAGCCGAAGCTGCCTATCCGAAGCCCGATTTTGACGCAGAGGTCGACAAGCTCCAGGTCTCCAAAGAGCTGAAAGCCTGGATGAAGAAGAACCACATGATGCAGCTTTCGGGCGAGGATTTTATTCAGAAGCTGAAGCCCGGCGGACATCATGGGCGTGCCAGAATTCTTCGAAGCGTACCTCGACCGTAATTCCGGCAATCAGAACGGTTTCCCGAGGCCGAAGTACAAACCGTCGGATAAAGCGAAAGATCCCGCAAAATACGAGAAGTTAAGGGCCGAATACATCGAGGCGATTCGCCACTACCTGGAGCAGGTTCCCGACAGCATCGAGGGAATCGATCTCAGCCTCACGGACGTCGATCCGGGCCATGAGTGGAACCAGCGCGAGGCCAAAAGCAATCCGTGAATTCAGCGCCGGGCGATCGATCTGGCGCAGTCGAGGTATCTCGTTGCCCGCGCCGAGACGGACCTGCAAGGCGAGGGAGTTCTGCGAGGAATCCCGGCGGGAACTTATTGGCTCAGCACACTCGATGTTCAGCCAGCGTCGGCGACGCGCGCCCGCGCTGGGATACCGCGGTAACTGTCGGCCCCGGCCAGCAGGTGCGCATCAAGCTTTCGAACGTCAACGCGGTCGACACGCCAGCTTCCAACACGGCGCCCTGACGAAGTCCTCTTCTTTTTCGAGAGGCTTTCGCGTGATCGATATCCCCAAAGAACTGCCCCGGCTGATCCAGTGACTTGGCGAGCCGGATTCGGCCGAACGTGAAGCGGTGGCCGCGGAAATTTTCGCGCGCGGCTGCGACTTGTCCGTCCCGTCGTGGAGCATTGGCTGGCCGATGAGGAGCTCGCGCTATTGTTCGTAGCCGGAGCCAGCGCCAAGCGCCGCAGGAAACCGTCGGGCTCGCCGTCGCGCCAGCCAATTTCGAGCGCATACGCGCGGCCTTCGGATCGCCCGCCCTTGCGGACGTTCCCCCAGACCAGGATGCTTTGGAATTCGAGATCGAATTCCCCACGGGCGTGCGGCTGGATATTTTGACGACGCGCGAACCCGCTGGCGCGGGAGCCATTGCACGGTTCCTGCAAAAGTTTGGCGAAGGCATCCAGCAGATCGAGTTGCTCGTCAAAAATGTGGACCGTGCGGCGCAAATCCTCCATGAGCGGTTTGGGCTCGCGCCCTTGTTCCCTGCGACGCGCGCCGGCGCAAACGCCACCCGCGTGAATTTCTTTCTTGGTGCCGCTTCCCGCAGGCGGCAAGGTGCTCGTCGAACTCGTGGAAGCGGCGGCTCGCCGCGCAGCCTATGCTAAACTATTCGGTTTTCATCGCGGGCAATCCGCGATAGTTGGCCACTCGATTTAAAAGCCGCTTAAATCGTAGTTGGTCTGTGGCCGCAGCTGGTCTGTGGCGCTATGGTGCAACGGTTAGCACGCGGCCCTTTCAAGGCTGAAATACGGGTTCGATTCCCGTTAGCGCTACCAATGTTTCGTCTTACCGTTAGGATCCTCTGACACTCCGACCCAAATTGTTACAGGGGCCTGTGGCGTATATCATAAGCCGGGAAACCCGTACGAGAATCTTCGGCGACTTTGCAAACCGCCGTGTCAAGGTGACGAAATTGCTTTAGGATAAAAACATGGCAGAGAAAGCCAAGAAACGAGCAAAAAAGAGGAGCTCAGCGGGAAAGCAGGCGCTTCTCATCAAAAGGAGTGGTTCTAAGAGTGTCGATTCTGCGTCCCAGCTGATCGACGAGAGAATCCAGGGGCTAGGCGACTGGCGCGGAGAGATGCTTTCCCGCCTTCGCGCTTTGATCAAGCAAGCCGATCCCGAGGTCGTCGAGGAGTGGAAGTGGGCGACGCCTGTGTGGTCTCACGACGGGTTGATCTGCACCGGCGAGACCTACAAGAGTGTGGTAAAGATGACATTCGCCCGGGGCGCCTCGTTGGATGACCCCTCAGGTCTCTTCAATTCCAGTCTCGAGGGCAGAGTGAGGCGCGCCATCGACTTCCGCGAAGGCGACAAGGTTAACGAGAAGGCTCTGAAAACTCTTATTCGCGCCGCCGTGGCCTTGAACACGTCGTCGGGGTGAGATTGGTTCGGGCGATTTGAAGCCGTGGCCGGGCTTGTAACCCGCGGGACCATCCGTGCGTCTGATGGGTGAGATGGGGTTCGGAAGAAGGCATTCTCTTCCGAGTCGCTTGCAAATCCAGGTATATTTGTGTAAAAGTCGCACGTCGCAGGGTGGAATCCGCCCTTCTTGAGCACCTTTCATTACGGGAGAGCACAGATGAATTCTCGAAAGCTAGGCTGTCTGTTGGCGCTTGGTGTTGTGTTGGCCTGCGGCGGGCGCGCGTACGCGCACCATTCGTTCGCGGCGACATACTTCGTCGATCAGACGGCAAAAATTGATGGAACGGTGAAGGAGTTCTTGTGGCGCAATCCGCATTCCTTCATCAAGATCGACGCGCCGGATGACAAGGGCGTGATGCAGGTGTGGTCGATCGAATGGGGCGGCGGCGCGCAATTGAGCCAGTCGCACGTGACCAGGGATACGCTCAAGCCGGGCGATCACGTAATCATTACCGGCAACCCGGGACGCGATCCGGACGAACACCGGCTTCGTATCAAGAGCATTGAGCGGCCAGCCGACGGCTTCAAGTGGGAAGGCGTCGTTCAGTAAATCTTCCGCATGCGGCCAGCGTGGGTTGAGCAATGCGCCCACGCTGGCCAGCCTCGTTAGGGCCGCTCCTGGTTCTCCTGGACCGGCCTCTGCTTCAAAATTCTTCGGGTCATTCCGTTTGGTGCTCAGCGGGAAAACTCTGCCCCAACCGTTCGAGATGCTGCCCGCTGGGGTTTAAAATACCGTTTTTGAAGAAAGCCGTTTTGAGTGAGAGCCGTTTTGAGTTGACTGCGCCACGCGGAAGTGTTATCAGAGCCGCATGTTGATTGGGGTGGTGGCGCCTCGCACGCGTCTTTTACGGCATCTCGCGATTGGGTTGGTGCTCGCGGGCTGCCTGGCAACAGCTGCTGGCAGCTTCGCTCAGAAGATAAGCCCGGGCATACCAAGAACGGATCAAAACTCGCGGAGTGACAGTTCCAAGGTTCACGTTCTTCCGGTGCAGGGCACGGTTTACATGATTGTAGGCGCGGGCGCGAATATCACCGCGCAAGTGGGGCCGCAGTCTGTTCTGTTGGTGGACGCGGGAACCCCTGATCTTAGCGAAGAAGTGCTTTCCGCGATTCGGAAGTTATCCCAGCGGCCGATCGAATTTATTATCAATACGAGCGCTGACGCGGACCACACGGGCGGCAATCACAACCTTGCGAAGACCGGATGGTTCGTTCCGGTCGAGAATGCCGTGAATCCTGAATTCAGCGGTGCGGCCGTCATTGCGCACATCAATACGCTGAATAGAATGAGCATCGCAAGTGATGGCCACGTTCCGGTGGCGCAGAATCTCTGGCCCACCGATTCCTACGATACGGATTCGTGGGCCGTTTTCACCAGCGAGCCGGTCATCATCGAGCACCCGCGTGCGGCGCACACCGACGGAGACAGCATCGTTTTCTTTCGCCGCTCAGACGTGCTGAGCACCGGCGACATCTTCACACCTTCGCACTACCCGGTGATTGACCTCAAGAATGGTGGCAGCCTCAACGGGACCCTGGATGCCCTGAATCGCGTGCTCGAGATAATTGTTCCCGACGAGAATGAAGAGGGCGGCACCTACGTGATCCCGGGTCACGGCCGGCTGTGCGACATCACCGACGTTGCAGATTATCGCGACATGCTCACGATCATTCGCGACCGCATTCAGGACATGGTGAAAAAGGGCATGAGTTTAGAGGACGTAAAGGCGGCCAAGCCCACCTTCGATTACGACGTGATCTACGGGTCTGATACGGGCCCCTGGGCCACGACCACTTTCATTGAAAACGCATATCAGGAACTCAGCAAAAACAAAGGCGATTCCGGGCACGGGGCGCAATGACGAACTCAACCGTCCGACCCAAGGCAAACTCCACGGCAACCTTCTCAGGCTGTCTGGCGAAATCGTTTTTTCTTCCGCTCCTGGCTGTGTGTTCACTCATTTGCGTTTTAGGCGCTGGGGTTTCAGCTCAGGAGACGGAGCAAAAGCAGAAGCCTGCGACCAGCCCTAAGGCCAGCGCATTGATCGATATCACGGGCTATTGGGTTGCCATCGTTGATGAGGACTGGCGGTGGCGGATGATGACGCCTCCCAAGGGCGACTTTTCGAGCATTCCTTTGAATGCGGCAGGACGCCAGGTCGCCATGGCGTGGGACCTCGCGAAGGACGAGGTCGACGGAAACGCGTGCCGTCCGTATGGCGCGGCCGGCATTATGCGCATACCAACCCGGTTGCACATCACCTGGTCGAACGACAATACGTTGCAGATTGACACCGACGCAGGCATGCAAACCCGGCTCCTCCATTTTGATGCTGAACCGTCGCACGCCAGCGCCCCGCAATGGCAGGGCGACTCCGAAGCGTCGTGGGTGAAGCAAATACAGAGCCGTGGCTTCGGATTCCATTTTGGCGGCCCCACGCCAGGCAAAGGCGGAGGGCTGAAAGTCGTAACCACCCATATGCGCCCCGGTTATCTGCGGAAGAATGGCATTCCCTACAGCGGCAATGCCATCATGACGGAGTACTTCGACACGTTTAATTTGGAGGGAGATGCGTACCTGATCCGGACAGGAGTCATCGACGACCCCCAATACCTGACCGAGCGCTTCATCACCAGCGAACAGTACCAGCGTGAGCCGGACGCTTCCAAATGGCACCCGTCGCCCTGCAAGACGGCGCCTCCCACCCGCTAGGTGCGTGGGTTACTCGATTGGTTACAGTACCAGCTCTTTAAGAACTGTCACGTCATATCCGCCAGGATTCAGTTTGCCTCTCGCCCTCAGGTGCTAAATAATCTTGGCAGGCTGTAGTGTCCCGACCCGTCGCTTCATCATGGCTCAGTGGCGCTGAGAGGTTCCGGGTCGCGTGTCCGGCTTCGTCCTTGGGGGAAATGTGGCGAAAAGCACACTGGAATTCCTCAGCGAAAATGACTGGTCGCTGATCCTGGCGAAGTCCAAGCGTTTGACTTATGGTCCAGGTGAGGAAATTATCAAGCAGGGAATCCCTGGAAAGGCCATTTACATTATCCGCCGGGGCACCGCGTCGGTGGAAGTGACCAACCTGGAAGGGAAAACCGAGATCGCCGTGCTGGGCCCCGAAGAAATCTGCGGAGACATCGCTTTTTTGCTCAAGGATGAGATCCTCAAGGACAAGACCTCCGCTTCTGTGCTTGCCAAAGGCAAAGTCGAGGCGGACCTGGTTGAAGCCGAGGAACTGGGCAAGCTATTCGAATCGTTCCCAAGCGTGGGAGCCCGCTTCTATCGCTCCCTTGCTGTTGTGCTCGCTCGCCGTTTAAGGGAAACCTCGCGAACCCTGGCGAAAACTGTTCCTAAAGAGAAGGCGTAATCGCGAATTTCCGCTTCTTAGCTTGCCGGATCGCCGCAACCTGCTTTTATATCTCACCTAAGATGATTGTCACCGCGCATCTGCGGTAAGATTTCCGCGTCTGCGCGGAGGCGGATCATGCGTGTTGGCCCTTTTCTCATCGTGGGACTCCTTCTTGTCGCCATCTGGGTTGCCGGCTTTGTCGTATTTCACATCGCCGGAATTTTCCTCCATTTGTTCATTTTGTTTGCGATCATCTCATTCGTGATGCACCTGTTTTGGGCAAAATCGTAACTTCGTTTATTCCTTCGCGATAGGCCCGAGTTGTACGGGATATGCATTTAGCAGAGGCGGCGGTACTGCCACTTTCTTCTGATCGAGCAGGTTCATCAGCTCGAGAGCATTGACGGCTGCCTTCCCGAGGTTGTGATTATTCGCCACCACGTACGTGGTCGCGGTCTGCCCGGAAACTTCCGTCACGCGGTCCTTCCACTGCGACAGCTCGTTTTCCGAGTAGAGATAGTCATAGCGGTCACGCACGTTTGTTTCCCCGAACCACTGCTTGTAGTTCCGGCCGTGCAGGCGAATGTATCCGATGGTCGATGTGGCCCGGGCGGCCGGGCGAATGGCGCGGCCCAGCAGCGGTTGATCGATATTGCACAACCCGACGCCCAGCGCCGCAAGCCAGCTCAGAATGTCCGGCCGGTTCCAGCTTTCATGCCGCACTTCCAGCACCAGCGGATATTCGAAGAACCGCCGCACGAGTTGATCGAGGTAAGCGCGGTTTTCATCGGTGCATTTGAATGAAATGGGGAATTGCGCGAGAACAGCTCCCAGCAGGCCCTCCGATGCGATCGCGTCGAATCCTGCTTTCACATCGCGCTCGTCGCCGGATTGAGGACGGATCGTGCTCGCCGAGGTCGATTCAACAATCGCGACCGGCGAATGCGTAAACGCCCGATAGAGCTTCGCCGTAAACGTGAAGCCAGGATTTCTGCCCGCTACGATTCGGCACCATTCGCGCCCCACTTCCGGCCGGATTGGCCCGTAAAACGATGAATTGATTTCCACCAGGTCGAAGAATTCCGCGATGTATCCCAGTCGCTGCGCGCCCTGCACCGAGCTGGGATAAACGACGCCTGCCCAGTCCTTGTAGGACCACCCCGCCACCCCAATTTTTACGGCTCCGCCCATCAACCCATGATAGCGGATCGGGAATTTCCAAGCTGTTGCAGGGAAAAGACGGACAGCGCCGGGTGTGATTGCACCCCGTGCCGCCCATGTCACACGCATCTGTGACGATTGTCACGGTGCGATTGGCAGAAAGGGAGATAGTTGGAGCCGGGAGTCAGTCAGGGATATTAGATCGCTAAAAGGGGGCAGCTATGAAACGCCAAATGACCAGGAAAACAGCCCCGAGAGCGCATGAGAACAAGAAGGTGGAACGTCAACCGCTGCGAAAGCCCGCGCATAAGGTCGTTCAGAATGCGCAAATGACAAATTACCTGCTGGAAGAACATCCCGAATTTGGGCAGTGCTGATTCGTGTGGTGCAGGGTGCGCTGCTGCGCAGGAAGGGATAAGAGACGGGAAGGAGGATGCAATGAAAGTCAGGGAAGTAATGATGAGAACGGCGGCCCGATGCGGCCCCGACACGAACCTGGGCGTTGCTGTCGAGCTGATGTGGACCAGGAACTGCGGAATGCTGCCGATCGTCAATGCGCAGGAGAAACTGATCGGGGTGATCACCGACCGCGATATCTGTATCGCGTTGGGCACGCGGAACCGCTTGCCGGGCGAAATCGCCGTGAAGGATGTTGCGAGCGCGCACGTTTATTGGTGCAAGTCGGAAGACGATCTGCGTTCGGCGCTGCAGGTGATGGCCGCGTCGAAAGTGCGGCGTTTACCGGTGGTCAATTCAGCTGGCGTGCTGGAGGGCATCCTTTCCATGGACGACGTGGTTCTCCATTCGGAGGCGGGAAACCGCGCCAGCGAACTCCCGGCCGAGAATGTCGTGAGGGTTCTCCAAGAGGTCTATTCGCCGCGCTTGCCACAGGTTGTGCCGAAGAAGCTGGCGGCGTGACGCCAGACAAGCGGTTTGCCGGGGCGAGACAGGAAAGAGGCTTGTTTGCTCGTCCGGCTCGCTTGGAATCGTGAGAGCAATCACGACGGTAAGTGACGGGCGTCACGTCAATTGCGCTTCGAATGTTTTATAAGATTTTTTGAGGTGCGTGATGGCAATTAGTGAATCTGGAACCAGGATCAAGATCAAGAAAATCCTTTATCTCACGGATTTTTCACAACCCTCGGAAGCGGCGCTGCCCTTTGTATTGTCGACGGCCCGGAACTACGGCGCGTTCATCAACGCTCTGCATATTCTGACTCCTGCTGCACTTGCCTACGCAACACCCAAGTTGCGCGAAGCGGCCATCGCCAACGACGAAGAGCTTGCTCAAGCGGAAATGCAAAAGGTGGATTCCCAATTGGCTGGGTTACCCCACGAAACGAGTGTGGAATGGGGCACCACGGTGTGGTCATCGGTGCAGAAGGCGATTCAGCAGTCGCATCCCGAACTCATCGTCCTGGGCACGCACGGGCGCACGGGAGCGCAAAAAATGCTGCTTGGTTCGGTCGCGGAAGAGATATTCCGCAGGTCTCCGGTTCCCGTTCTCACGATTGGACCCGCGGTATACAGGGGCACTCATGGGGATGGAAGATTTCGTGCCGTGCTCTTTGCCACTGATTTTGGGCCTGAATCCGAGGATGCCGCTCACTATGCCATGTCTCTGGCGGAAGAGAATCAGGCTCGCCTCATTCTGCTTCATGTCATCAACGGACCCAAATATGGAAATGGCAACTCGAGAATCATGTCTGCGGCGGAGGTAATGCATCAGCTTCATGAGATCGTCCCTGCGGAGGCCGAACTCTGGTGCCGTCCGGAGCCCGTCGTCGAATACGGCGATCCGGCCAAGATGGTCTTGCATGCCGCGAAGAATCGCGGCGCAGATTTAATCGTGCTGGGGGTTCATGGCGGGGCGAACTGGCGGGGTCCGGTCTCGCACCTGGAGCGCGCCATTGCGCATAAAGTCGTTGCCCGTTCCCCTTGCCCCGTTCTCACTGCGCGCAGCTAGACTCTGCCCTTCTGTTTTCTTCGCAATGTGACCCCAGTCACAAATACTCGTGTTGGTGGACACGGTCCTTGGCGTATCGCCCGGATAAAAAGGTGATGGAAGGTGACCCATGAAAGCCTTGGAAGCCAAGATCCGGATATCCATTAAGAACATTTTGTATACCAGCGATTTCTCCGCGATTGCCGAGAACGCCGCGGCTTACGCATCGCTGCTGGCCCGCCGCTTCGATGCAAAAGTTTTTGCGGTTCATGTGCGCCCGCTGGAGATCTACGGAATGGCGCCCCCGGAGTCCTGGGCGGTGCTGCGCGACGCGGCTGAGACTCAGGCCAGGGAAGAGGCCGTGCGTCTCAATGGCCTTTTCGGCGGCGTGCAGCACACCTCCATCGTTGAAGAAGGCGACGTTTGGGAAGTTCTCTCCGGCTTAATAGACCGGCACTCCATCGATTTGGTGGTGATGGGCACGCATGGGCGAAAGGGACTTCGAAAGGTGCTCCTCGGTTCGGTAGCGGAGAGCGTCCTGCGCCGCGCGCCCTGCCCGGTTCTCACCGTTGGGCCTTACGTCCCTCCGGTAGCGGAGCGCGCTGCGGAAATAAAGCGGATCCTTTTTGCCACGGACTTTTCGGCCGGCTCGCAAGCCGCTGCCGCTTATGCCTTCAACCTCGCACAGGAGAATCAAGCCGTACTCGATCTCTTACACATCGTGGAGCCTCAAGAAGTCGACCCTCAAAAATCTGGCGGTACGGCACACTCGGCCGAACTCGTAAGCGGATGTGCGGCGCGAATGCGTTCGCTGATTCCGATGGATGCGGATTTGGCGTGTGAAGCAAACACCCTGATCGAAGTAGGCCAGCCGGCCACACAAATTCTAAATGTTGCTAAAGCGCGCCGTTCTCAGTTGATTGTTCTCGGTGCGAAATCCGAGAGCAACTTTCCGGCTGTCGGGCATTTGCCCTGGGCTGTCGCGCACAAGGTGATTTCTTCTGCCGAATGTCCGGTGTTCACGGTTCGCGGATAAACCCTTTCTTTAGATAAGGGCCTTCCTCAAGCATGCTGCTGGTGTGCTTGTATCCCTCTGTGTTTCTTCCTATTCCGTTACTGACGGTGTCAATCGGACATAGCATACTGAAACGGTGCTGTAGGAGGCGCGTCTTAAATAGGCGGTAAGAAACCAAGAAATTGTGGGGCGACAAGGGAACTTTCAAGTGCCGATAGCGGATATCTTAAGAGGACGGTTATGGCGTTTTCTCGATTGATAGGAAAGAAGAACGGGTGCCTCTGCATCGTTTTTGCGGCGTTGCTTTCAGCCACCCTTTTTCTGGGAACGGCTAGAGCTGAACCCCAGGCCCAGACAGCGGGGCAGAACCCTCCGGCCAGGCCCATCGGCAGCATTAAGAGCATTTCCGGGAATTCGCTGACGCTTTCGACGGATGCGGGCGCTACCTACAGTGTGTCCGTAGAAGACAGCGCAAAAATCCTGCGTATTGAGCCTGGTGCGAAAGACTTGAAGAACGCCTCTCCGTTACAGTTGCCCGATTTGCAAGTGGGAGACCGCATCTTAGTGATGGGGAAGGTTTCAGACGATGGGCATTCCATCGCGGCGACCTCCGTCATTGTGATGAAGAAAGCCGATGTCGCCTCCAAACAGGAGCATGACCGGCAAGATTGGCAGAAGGCGGGGAGTAGGAGGTCTGGTCAGCGCAGTCGATTTGTCCAGCGGAACAATCACGATTTCCGCGCGGGCGGCAGGAGGCGCCAGGAGCGTCGCTATCCATACTTCGAAAGATACGATTCTGCGCCGCTATGCCCCGGATTCGGTGAACTTTGACGACGCCAAGCCCAGTTCGATCGACCAGATCAAGCCCGGCGACCAGTTGCTCGCACGCGGCACGCGCAGTGCTGATGGAAGCGAGTTGACGGCCGAGGAAATCGTTTCCGGGGCGTTTCGGAATATCGCCGGAACGATCACTTCGATCAATTCGGCTTCGAATACTCTTAGCGTGATGGATCTGATCTCAAAGAAGCCGGTCGACGTGAAAATCACCGCGGATTCACAGCTTCGGAAGTTGCCTCCGCAGATGGCGCAGCTCATAGCCGCAAGGCTTAAGGGAGCGCAGCCTGGGAGTTCAGGGGCCGGAAGCGGACCGGATGCAAACGGCCGCCCGTCAGGCGACGGGCTGGCGGCTGGGGCCTCCGCATCGGGCGCCACACAAGGCGATGGCGGAGGGGGCGGGCGTGGCGGCCGGGCTGCGGGCGGAGGCGACCTCCAGCAGATTCTGAACCGCGTCCCCCGCGCAACTTTATCTGACCTGCAAAAGGGCGACGCAGTCATGATCGTTTCGACTTCAGGAAACGCTTCGGGCGCCGTTACGGCTATCACACTGCTGGGCGGCGTGGAGCCTATTTTAGTGGCATCGCCCAATGGGAGCGCCCAATCGATGATCCTCCCTCCGTGGAGTATGGAAGCGCCGACGGGCGATGCTCCGTGAAGTCAAACAGCGAAAATAAGAGGCTTCGATTTCGGAGCTTCCGGGAGACGTGATGGCATTGCGCAGCTTCAGCGAGAGGTTCGGTGTCTGGTCTCGTAATTGCGCTATTGGTTCCTCTGTTATGCGTATGCGGCGGCGGGAAGGCGCAGTCCGGCGCCGGCACTGTGCGGGGGCAGGTTACAGACCCCTCCGGAGCGTCCGTCCAGAATGCAACGATACAGGTGACGGGAGCTAATGGCCAGCCGGTTAGTGCTCAGTCTGGCCGCGACGGTACTTATGAAGTGAAGGGGCTGGCACCGGGAACCTACACGGTGAAGGCGGACGCCAAGGGTTTCGAGGAATTTCAGAGCTCTCAAGTTCAGGTCTCCGCGGGACAGATCCAAAAAGTTGACGTGCCGCTTGCAATTCAAACGGAGGAGCAAAAAGTTGAGGTAACTGAGGAGGGCGGGGCGCAACTGAGCGTTAGCCCGGAAAACAATGCCGGTGCGATCGTGCTGTCCGGCAAGGACCTCGATCAGCTCTCGGACGACCCCGACGAATTGCAATCGGACCTGGAGGCCCTGGCCGGACCTTCGGTGGGCCCCAATGGCGGTCAGATGTACATCGACGGGTTTACCGCCGGGCAGTTGCCCCCCAAATCTTCGATCCGGGAGATACGGATTAATCAGAATCCGTTCTCGGCGGAATACGACAAGCTGGGCTACGGCCGTATTGAAATATTCACGAAGCCCGGTACAGACCAGTTCCACGGGCAGTTCATGGTCCTTGGCGAGGATTCGCCATTCAATAGCCGCAATCCTTTTCTTGGCGACGCGACTCTTCCCGGTTACGACACGACTCAATTCAACGGCAGCTTCGGGGGACCGCTGAACAAAAAAGCCTCTTTTTTCATCGACGCGCAGCGTCGCAATATCAACAACGTGGAAGTGGTGAACGCGGGGGAGCCGCAAGGTCTGTTCACGCAGGGTGTCGCGAATCCCCGCACGCGCACCAACATAGGCCCGCGGCTGGACTACCAGCTGGCCGCCAACAACACCCTGACCATTCGATATCAATACTACCGCGACAACGAGATGAATGACGGCGTGGGGCAGTATTCGCTGCCGTCGCAAGGTTACAACCTGCTGACCACTGAGCACACGCTGCAGGTTAGCGATACGCAGATTTTCGGCGGCAAGGTCGTCAATGAAACGCGGTTTCAGTACCTCCACGATGGGAGCAATCAGAACCCCCAAAGCACCGCGCCTGCGATAATCATCCCCTTCGAATTTCAGGGGGGCGGTAATAACCTCGGAACGATCCTCGACACGCAGAATCATTACGAGCTGCAGAATTACACCTCGGTCGCATTCGGGAACCACCTGCTGAAGTTTGGCGCCCGGCTGCGGGATCTGGATGAAAGCAACAGTTCGACGGCCAACTACAACGGCACATTTACCTTTCCGAGCCTGGCGGCTTATGTTGCCAACACCCCGGAGCAATTTTCGCTGACGACGGGAAGTCCGCTGGCGTCCGCCAACCTGTTTGACGCGGGACTCTACATCCAGGATGACTGGCGCTGGAAGCCCAACGTGACCATCAGCAGCGGTTTGCGGTTTGAGACGCAGAATCACATCTCCAATCACGCCGATTTTGCGCCGCGCTTTGGCCTCGCCTGGGGCATCGGGCACGGAAAATCGCAAACGCCGAAGACCGTGCTGCGGGCGGGCTGGGGAATCTTTTACGACCGCTTCACGAACAACCTGGTGCTGCAGGCGGAGCGCCAGAATGGCATCACCCAGCAGGAATACATCGTCACCGATCCGGCTTTCTATCCGAATATTCCGCCGGTCAGTACTCTGCAGTCGGCGCAAACCGGCGTCCCCACCATTTACCGCATCGCCTCTAATCTTCACGCGCCATATACGATGCAGACGGCGCTTACCGTCGAGCGCCAGGTATCGCGGGTTGTTAACGTCACGGTGTCCTACGTGGATTCGATCGGAGACCATCAGTTGATCACCGACAATGTGAACGCTCCCCTGCCTGGAACCTATGTTGTTGGAGTGCCGACAAGCGGAGTGCGGCCCAACGGCACCCTGGAGAACATTTATCAGTATGAGTCCGAGGCGATGTTCCGCCAGAACCAGCTGATCGCGAATTTCAATATCCGCGCAGGCGCGAAGCTGTCGCTTTCTGGATACTACTCGCTGAATTTCGCCCACAGCGATACGGCCGGGCCCACCAGCTTCCCCTCGCAGCCGTATAACATCAACGCGGATTACGGAAGGGCCTCGTTCGACGTGCGCAACCGGGTTTTCTTTGGCGGCAGCATTTCGCTGCCGTACGGATTCCGGCTCAACCCGTTCATGGTTTTCAATTCCGGGACGCCATTTAATGTCACCACTCCGCTGGATTTGAACGGCACCTCGATTTTGAATGACCGGCCTGCGCTCGTTTCGACAGCCACCTGCCCGGCCGTCACGCCAACCGCAACTCCCAACGTCGTGTGCACGCAATTGGGCACGTTTAATACAATCCCGTTGCCCGGACAGCAGATCATCCCGATTAATAATTACACCGCGCCAAACCTGTTTACGTTTAATCTGCGTCTTTCAAAAACATTTGGATTTGGATCGAAAAAGGAAGTTGCCGACCAGAACGCAGCAGCCGGTGGAGGTCCGGGACGGCCCGGAGGCTTCGGCCGTGGAGTAGGCGGTCCCGGAGGAGGCGGCCGCGGTGGCGGGGGCGGCGGACGCTTCGGCGGACCGGCTGCCAACAATCAGCGCTACAACCTGACTTTCAGCGTGAATGCGCGCAACCTGTTCAACATCGTGAACGATTCCACCCCGGCGGGTAGTTTAGGGTCTCGGAGCTTCGATATGCCCAACGCGCTTGCCGGCGGCGCCTTTGGAAACGGCGCCGCCGTGCGAGAAATCCAACTGCAGGCACAATTCAGCTTTTAGGGATCCCCTCTGGATAAATTGATTTGCCGCATCTCAAGCGCCTTGGCGCTCGCGCGAGCCCCAGAACGCGAAGTACATGATGTAGAGGTAGCAGATCACCGGAATGAAGAAGGCGTGGTGGATCCCGATGCGATCCGCAATGATCCCCTGGAGTTCGGGCAGAACTGCGCCGCCCACGATCGCGCAGATCAGAACTCCTGAGCCTTCTCCCGTCAGCGGCCCCAGCCCTTCGATCCCCAGCGTGAAAATGCTGGGGAACATGATCGAATTGAAAAGGCCCACCGCGAGAATGCTCCACATCGCCAGATGCCCGGTGCTCAGCATCGATAGCGAAACCAGCGTTGCGGCGACAATCGCGAAGATGCCAAGCAGGGTGCCGGTGCGGACTTTCTGCAAGATTCCGGACCCGATGAATCGCCCAATCATCGCCCCACCCCAATAGAACGATACAAACCGAGCGGCAATATTCACCGGAATGTTGCCGATATACGGCTGGCTCATGTAATTCACCAGAAAGCTTCCAATCGAAACCTCCGCTCCGACGTACACAAAAATACCGATCGCACCCAGAATGAGCCTGCGATGTTTCCATATCGACAATGTGCCGGCAGCGGGTTTGCCGGAGTGTTCCGTGGAAATCGCCGGAAGCTTGAATTTCGCGACAATGAGGGCCAGTGCGATCAAGGTGACCCCCAGGCCCAGGTAAGGCAGCTTCACCGATGACGCCTGCTGCACACGGTAAGCGAGGAGTTGGGTTGCGGGCAGGCGGCGAACTTCGTCCATGGCGAGTGGCGCGCCGCTCAGGATGAACAGGCTGCCCAGATATGGTGCAATGGTGGTGCCAAGCGAATTAAACGCCTGCGTCAAATTTAAACGGCTGGAGGCGGTCTCCGGCGGTCCCAGAACGGCTACATAGGGATTTGCAGCCACTTGCAGCGCGGTGATTCCAGCCGCGAGCACAATGAGCGCGCCCAGAAAAAGCGGAAAAGAAGGGACGCTCGCCGCGGGGATGAATAGTAGCGCGCCCGCTCCCATCGTAATCAGGCCGAGAACGATCGTCCGCTTGTAGCCGATCCATTCAACCACCTTGCCCGAAGGGATAGCGAACACGAAGTACGCGGAGAAGAAACTGAATTGGATCAGCATCACCTCGGCGTAGCTGAGGTCGAAGATGGATTTGAGGTGCGGAACCAGAATGTCGTTGAGAGCGGTGAGGAAACCCCACATGAAGAACAGCGTCGTCAGCATCGTGAGCGCGACTTTATTGGTGCCGGCGCGGTTTTCCCGGGTGTCCGTCGGGCTTACGTTTGAGATTGCCATTGAGGTGATCGGACTCCTGTCTGCGTCACATCGAATTGTTTGGTTTGCGCTTGGAGGCTAATCGAGACTTGCCCGGGGGTTTGCTCGTACCACACGCCGCCTGTCCCCATTTTATACGTGGTCGCGCCGCGAGGCGCAACCCCGCCGCTGCGGACAAAGCAGCCGCAATATCCGCGGGGCGGTTTGCGTTGTTATTCACGCGCCCATGCGTTACAGTAGCCGACTTTCACCAAGGGGCCAGAAAACAGATGCCAGTCATTGAGAAAGAGAAGCTGAAGGTGTTGATTCGCCGGGCCGCCATTGAAAAGCGAGTCCGCGAAGTAGCCAAAGAGATCACGCGGGATTTCAAGGGTGAGCGCGTGCATTTGATCGGCGTTCTCAAGGGCGCGTGCATTTTTCTCTCCGATCTCGTGCGCGAAATTAATCTGGAGACTTCGATCGATTTCATCGCGGTTTCGAGCTACGGAAAGGGAAAGGAATCGTCCGGACAGGTGCGCGTGCTGAAGGATCTGGACAGCAGCATCGAGGGGCTCCATGTCGTCCTCGTGGAGGATATTCTGGACACCGGTTTGACGCTAAGCTATTTGCTGCGCGTTCTGCAACAGAGAAAGCCAAAGGCCCTTCGCGTTGCGGCGCTTCTGGACAAGCCCTCTCGGCGCCTGAAGCAGGTGGAAGGCGACTACGTCGGTTTCAGCATCCCGAACGAATTTGTGGTCGGCTACGGCCTCGATTACGGGGAGCGCTACAGAAATTTGAAGGATGTCTGCGTTTTGAAGCTTCCTCCTGAAGCACACTAAGTTATGAGAAGCGGGCCGAGAACTGGTTGCCTGCGACCCTTGTAGGTGAGATCAGGCTTCCTTGGTGCTTTTGACACTTCTTCTGAGCGGCCGTTCTCCGGCTGCTATAATAATTTCCTCGATATTTCGTCACTAAAACAATGGCTTACGAACATTTACCCGCTCAACGGCTGGCTTTGAGCGGCATGCGGGGTGGGTTACGGTACTTGCAGATGGACTCGGTTGAACTCAATTCGATGGTGGAGGTCCCCGCGGAAACGCTCGCGGTGCTGACGGAAATCAGCCGGGAAATCAATTCGTCTCTGAACCTGGATGAAGTGCTGGCCAGCGCCGCTGCTCAGGTGAAGAGGTTGATCGATTTCGAGATTTTTTCGCTGCTGCTGCATTGACGAGAGCGCGAACAACCTCTATTTCCGGTTCGCCATCGGACACCAGCTGGAGGTGGTCGAGCACTGGCGTATTCCGCTCGGGGACGGAATCATTGGCGCTGCCGCGGCTACCGGACAGGCTATCCGTGTGGGAGACGTTTCCAAGGATTCCCGTTACCTTCCGGCAGTCGAAGTCGGTGCGTTCCGAGTTGGCGGTCCCGATTATCGCGCGTGGGCGCGTGGTCGGCGTGATGGATATCGAAAGCAGGCAGCTGGATTATTTCACTCCGGCGCAGCAGAACATTCTCACGCTGGTGGCGAGCCGCATCGGCACCGCCATCGTGAATGCGCAGTTGTATGAAAGTGCCCAGAAGCAGGCGGAGACGCTGCTGCTGTTGAATGAAATCGGCCGCGAGGCGAATTCCACGTTGCAGGTGGAGGAAGTGCTGCGGCGGTCCGTGGAACTTACGAAGCGGCTGATAGACTACCAAATTTTCAGCATCTTGCTGCTTGATGAAGTCGAAGGCGTCTTCCGGCACCGCGTAACTGTGAAATTCGGCCAGCGGATTCAGGAAAAGGCCGTCGTCCCGGTGTATGAGGGCATCATTGGCGCGGCGGCGTCTTTGCGCAGGCCCGTCGTCGTTCCGGACGTTTCACTCGATCCGCGCTACCGCATGGCCAATCCCGAGACGCGTTCCGAACTTGCGGTGCCGATGATTTTCAAGAATCGGGTGGTCGGCGTGATGGACCTCGAAAGTCCACAGGTAAATTATTTCACCCCCGACCATGTGCAGGTGCTCTCGATTCTTGCCGCGCACCTGGCGGTTTCCATAGAGAATGCCCGGCTCTACGAGCAGGTGATCCGCGACGAGGCCCGCATGGAGCGCGACCTGAATGCCGCGCGCCGCATTCAGGGCGCGCTGCTGCCGCGGTTGCCCGGGCCCGAATTCGGCCTCGACATCGCGGCTCGCGTGGTTTCTTCCCGCGAGCTAAGCGGCGACGTGTACGACTTTATCCGTTACGGCCCGCAGGATCTTGGCATCGCACTGGGCGACGTAAGCGGGAAGGGAAGCGCCGCGGCGCTCTACGGGGCCGTCGCGATTGGAACGTTGCGCAGCCTGGGTTCGCAAAAGCCCCGGCCCGCGAACATGCTGCGCGCCATCAATGGATTTCTCGGGCGAGCGCCTGATCGAAGGCAGGTTCATGACTCTCTGCTTTTCCACCTGGCACCGCCGCAAGCGCAGGCTGCGCATTGCCAATGCTGGCCAGGAGCAGCCATTGCTTTTTCATGGCGGCCGCTGCGAGAAGATTCAGCTGGCCGGCTTTCCCCTGGGGATGTTTGAAGAGGTGACCTACGACGAGCGCAGCTATATTTTGGATCCGGGCGATATCGTCGTGTTCTTTTCTGATGGCATCGGAGACGCGCAAAGCCCCACGCTGGAATTCTTTGGCCACGCGGGCCTGATCCGCCTCATCACGGATAATCAGCATGCTACGGCGGATGGCATTGCCGATCGGATTTTGGAGGAAGTCGACCGTTTTTCGGGAGGAAAGCATCCGACAGACGACCGGACGGTGCTGGTATTGAAGGTTGCTTGAACATCGCGAGCGCCGCAGCCGTAGCGCGCTTCACATAACCCCTGCTGTATCTTTACCTTTCACCCCAGCGCAATTTGCTCCTCAATACCTCAAAGTAGGTATTTCAGCGGCGACTGCACGAAGGCGACTCGGCTCGACGATTTCGTGATGGCCACGCGGTCGCGCGGCTCCAGCTTGAATCCGACCTGGCCGTCGAGCGTGAGATACACGGGCTCTTCGGCCGCGGCAATGTCGATTTCGACGCGCGCCGTGTCGGGAACCACGAGCGGCCGGTTCGTCAGCATATGCGGGCAAATGGGCGTGATCACGAAGGCGTCGAGCTGCGGGATGCACGATCGGCCCGCCCGCGGCCAGCGAATAGGCGGTGGAACCAGTGGGGGTCGCGACGATCAGGCCGTCGGCGCGATAGCGGCCCACCTGGGCGCCGTCCACGTACACGTCGAAATCCAGCATCCGCGCCAGCGCGGCTTTGTTGATCACCGCATCGTTCAGCGCGATTTGGCTGCTCCGCCGTCTCATCGTTGCGAAGAACTTCGGCGGACAGCATCATGCGCTCGCTGATCTGATGGTCGCCGGCCAGCACGCGCTCGAGCACGGGATACAGTTCCTCCCGCGTGACGCTGGTGAGAAATCCCAGCCCACCCAGATTCACGGCGAGGATGGGAACTTTGCGGCCTCCCAGCGCGCGCGTGGCGGAAAGAAGCGTGCCATCGCCTCCAAGAACGATCAGGAGATCGATCTTTTCCGCCAGCTCTTCGCGGGCAACCACCGGAGCGCACCGGGTACACACATTGCGCTGTTTCGCTGGTCGACAAAGACGGCGATTTTCCGCTCGCGCAGCCATTCGACCAGCGGCGGAACCACGGACGACACGACGTCCTGGATGGGTTTGCATACGATGCCGACGGAGCGAATCATCAGAGTGAGTGGTGGGGTATTTTATTCCAGGCGGCGCGTTCTCGCGTGCATAAAAAACTCCTGGTTTCCTTCCGTGCCGGGCAGCTTGCTGGGCTTCACCCCAACTACTTCCAGTCCCAAGCCTGCGGCGGCCTCGGTCACGCTGTCTACGGCCTTCTGGTGCAGCGTGGATCACGCACGATGCCGCCTTTGCCGACGTCCGCTTTTCTCCAGCTCGAATTGCGGCTTGATCAGGATCAGCAGGTCGGCTGCGGGCGCCGCCACCGGCAAAAGTGCGGGAAGCACCTTGACAACAGATATGAACGACAGGTCGGCGGTGATGAGCGCAATCGGATCAGCTATGTCTGAGGCTTGCAGATGGCGCGCATTGCGTTCAATCATCACCACACGCTTGTCCTGCTGGAGCTTCCAGTCGAGCTGATTTATGGTTACGTCCACCGAATAAACCTTGGCCGCTCCGTGCTGCAGCAGGCAATCGGTAAAGCCGCCCGTGGAGCTGCCCGCATCCAGGCAGATTTTACCCTGAGGCGTGACGCCAAAATCCTCGAGCGCGCCTTCGAGCTTCAATCCGCCGCGGCTGGCGTAGCGCAGCGCCGAGCCGACGACTTCGATTCGCGCATCCCGGGAGATACGCGTGCCTGGCTTGTCGATCCTCTGGCCATCCGACCGCACTTGCCCCGCCATGATCAGCGCTTGGGCGCGCTCGCGCGAGGGGGCCAGGCCGCGCTCAACCATCAGCACGTCGATGCGCGATTTTTCGGACTTCAAGCTATTCATGAACGCCTGGAGTGAAAATGACAAAGCATTTGGACATCGCGATTGCGGCAGCATAGCGCTCAAGATCGTCGCGCAACCAGGAACTGGGCGAGCTGGCGCAAACGGGATGCGCGGTCTCCATAGCAATCGAGCTCTTTGAGCGCGTTTGCTTCAAGATCGGCCGCGATGGACTTCGATTTCTCGATTCCGTACAGCGCCGGATACGTGGCCTTTTGTTGCGCCTGATCTTTTCCAGCCGTCTTGCCGAGCGAAGCGGAGGATTCCTCAACGTCCAGTATGTCGTCAACCACTTGAAACGCCCAGCCGATCTGCTGGCCGAACCGGCGCAGGCGTTCGACGTCATCTTGGCCCGCGCCGCCAGCGATGGCCCCTGCAACAATCGAGCCGCAGATGAGCGCAGCCGTTTTCGAGCGATGAATGTATTCAAGCGTCGGCGGCGTCCACCGGTTTGCCGCCCGCTTCGACGTCGGCCACCTGCCCGCCGACCATTCCGTTGACCGTGCCGGCTGCCGAACTGATCTCGCGCGATCAATTGCAACGCCGCGCGCAGGTTCCACGGGAGCGCTCGCGAGCGTCTCGAACGCCAGCGTGAGCAGGGCGTCGCCGGCGAGAATGGCCATGGCCTCGCCGAACACTTTATGGCAGGTCGGTTTGCCGCGCCGCAGATCGTCATTGTCCAGCGCAGGAAGATCGTCGTGAATCAGGGAATAGGTGTGAATGAATTCGATGGCGCAGCCGGCCTGAATCGCGCCCGCGAGATCGCTGGTGAACATCCGCGCCGCACTCCAGGCACAGAATCGGCCGGATGCGTTTGCCTCCCGCGAACACGCTGTAGCGCATCGCGCGGTGGATCGACGCAGGCGGAGTAGATTCCCCGGCAGAATCCCTTGCAGCGCGCTTCGATTGCAGCGTGGTCTGCCTCGAAAAAATCGGGAAGCTTCATGCGCCGGTCAAAGCCGTGGGGATGCCAGCTCGGCGGCAGCGAAATAGACCATGCCCCGACCGCGCACTAGGAGGATTCATCTTCGGGCTCGAACGGCTCCGCAGCAATTTTGCCGTCGGCTTTCTTCAGCAGAATTTCGACGCGGCCTTCGGCTTCCTCCAGCTGTTTCTGGCAGTCGCGCGAAAGCTTCACGCCCTCCTCGAAGAGCTTCATCGCTTCATCGAGGGAAAGGTCCGTGCTTTCCAGCCGCTTGACTACTTCTTCGAGCCGCGCCAGGGACTTCTCGAAGTCGCCTTTGCGCTGTGGTTCGGCCGCTTTGTTGGGCGTGGAGTTCATTTCACTTTTTTGCGTACGCGCGGCTGAATAATAAGCCGTAAAAACGCATTGCCCAATATAGACGCACTAGCGAACCTGAGCAAGCCACTCGTCCCTTTCTGTCCGTTCCTGCTCCGATCGGCGACGCCGCGCCGGTCCCCTGTTGCATGCCCCCAACCTCTTGCGTATCTCGACGGGACGATGCACAATCCCGCCATGGCGCTCGAGTTTACGACTTCCTACCTCAAGGACTCCGTTGATGTCCTCCACTATTACAAGCGGCTTGCCGAGAGCGCGATCGAGCAAGTGCCGGACGAAATGCTTACCGCAACTCTGGACGAAGAATCGAATTCCATTGCGACGATCGTCAAACATTTGTCAGGCAATATGCGGTCGCGGTGGAAGGACTTTCTGACGACCGACGGAGAGAAACCGGACCGCAACCGCGACAGCGAATTCGAGGAGCCGTTCCAGGCCCGCGATGAAATGCTGGGAGCGTGGGGAATGGGCTGGAAGCACCTATTCGGCACACTCGAGGCGCTCACCGATGCCGACCTGCAGAAGAAGATTACGATCCGCGGCGAATCGCACTCTGTGATGCAGGCAATCAACCGGGGAGTCACTCACGCCTCCTACCACGTCGGGCAGATCGTGTTTCTCGCGAAGCATTTCGCGGGGCGTGAATGGAAGACGCTGACGATTCCGAAGCGGAAATCGGCGGATTTCAATGCCGCTGTCAGTTCGGGAAAGATGTCGCAGCGCTAGCCGCCCCATTTGACCATTGATCGCCCATTGAGCGCCCATTGACCGAACGTTGAGCGACGCGCCGGCAAACACGTTGATCCACCCCGCCCATCCGTCTGGCTCGAAGACCCCGGGAGCGCCCGCGCGATGAGTGCGCTTCACCTCTTCGGTGTGCTTTTGCTCATCGGGGTAAACGCTTTTTTCGCCGCCACGGAATTTTCCCTGGTTGCCGTGCGGGTTTCCCGCGTTCGTCAGCTGAGTGAAAAGGGCGATGCCCGGGCGAAGATCGTCGAGTATCTCCTCGGCGACATCGGCCGCGTCGTATCGGGCGTGCAAGTCGGGATAACGATTGCAAGCCTTCTGCTCGGCTATCTTGGCGAAGTGACGCTGTCTCGGGTCCTCAATCCCCTCGTCGAAGGCATCCGGCAGCCGTGGGCCGCTCTTCTGGCCCATACGGCGGCACTCGTTCTCGCTTTCGGATTTCTCACCTTTTTGCAGGTCGTGCTGGGCGAACTCGTACCGAAGAGCCTGAGCCTTGCCCGCGCCGAGCGCGTGGCGCTTCTCGTTGCGCGCCCGTTTAACTGGTTCCTGCAGACGTTCCGTCCCGCGATCGACTTGCTCGACGGAACCGCCGAGAAGCTCGTCCTCGCCCTGGGGGTCGTCGCGCCTCACAGCCACACGCTTGTGCGCTCCACCGAGGAACTCCAGGTGATGATCCAGCAGGCGCGCGACCGCGGGCTGATTCCGGAAGCCGAAGTGAAGCTCATCCAGAGCGCGATCGAGCTGGGCCAGATCGAGGCGCGTGAAATCATGGTTCCTCGCCCGGACATGCACGCGCTGCCGGCCGAAGCCAGCCTCGAAGAGACCATGAAGCTCTTCGCGACGACCCAGCGCTCGCGCATTCCCGTGTACGAGGGAACACTCGACCACATCATCGGTTTTGTGCATATCAAGGATGTGCTGTGGACCGTGCTCGACCCCGCGAAGTTGTCTCAGGAGGAGGCCACCTCCGCGGAGTTCCACCTGAAGACCATGCTGCGCGACGTCCTGATCGTTCCCGAGACCAAACCCGCCAGCGAACTTCTGCTCGAGTTCCGCTCGAAGCGGAGAGGCCTTGCCATGGTGGTAGACGAGTTTGGCAGCATCCTCGGTCTCGTCACGCTCGAAGACATCCTCGAGCAGATGGTAGGCGAGATTCACGATGAATTCGATGTCGTCGAAGCGCCGCATCTGCTGCCCGACGGCGGCATGATTTTCGAGGGTTCGATGAAGGTCCGCGACCTCGAGACGCAATACCACATCGCGCTTGCCGAGGAGTCCGAGGATTCCCCTTACGAAACCGTGGGCGGTTTTATCCTGAGCCGGCTCGGATTCATGCCGCGCGGAGGCGAAAGTTTCGAGGCCGACGGATACCGTTTCACGGTGATGGAAATGGACCGTCGCCGCGTAGCCCGCGTGAAGATCAAGCCGCTGAGCCCCCCTCTGGCGCTTCGCTCCCAGGACGCGCGTTCCACCGCTGTCGAGGCGAAGCCCAATCCCGCAGAGAAGTAGACCCGCGCTGGCGCCGTGTTAGTCCTCGTACGAAGGTACTGATACCCCGAAGATTCCCGTGAAGAATCCCCTCTGGCAGTGGTAGCCACGGGCCATATACGGGAAATGCAGTTCCCTTCGTTCCCGGCGGTCGGCGTGTCAAGATGCCGTAAATACAGGCTTTACCTGAGCTGAAAGCTGGTACTAGGCGTGCCTTTTTCCGCTACGTCAGACCCAAGGAGCCCCTTCCATGGTTCTCGCCATAGCAGCATTGCTGTTCCAGGTTTCCCCGGCCACACAGGCAATTACCCAAGCCGACACGGCTGCTTTTGCCGATCGCGCGGATTCTGCTCCCACGCTGTTTGCCGCCAATCTTCCTGACGCGACCTCGCAGCCCGCGATCGGCAGCGTGATTTCCCCCGCGGCCGGCCGAAGCCCCGGCGAACAACAGTGCCGCAAACCTCGGCACATCGGATAAATCATCTTCCGCCAATTCGGGCCCGGCTGCCCTTCACACCGCTTTGCAGAATTCGCCATCACTGTCAATGATACGGGTGCCTGAATCCGATTCGCGCGCGTGCGGTTTGTTTCCCCGGAGTCATTGCCGTCCCGCCGGAAATGGATTGCGCTGTCGATTGCGCAGCACGCCGCCGCCACGTTCGATGCTTACTCGACCCGGAATGCCATCTCCGGCGGGGCCGTCGAACAAGATCCCCTGATGAAGCCGTTCGCCAATTCCTCGGCAATCTATGCGGCCATTCAGGTTTGCCCGGTGGCTCTCGACTTCGCCGCGCAGCACATGCAGCGCAGCGAAAATAATCTCGTCCGGCGGACGTGGTGGGTGCCGCAGTCGGTGGCCGCCGGGATGTATCCTGTTCTCCGGCGTGCACAACATCCACGTGGCAGACCGGCAGTAGAGCTTCCAGAAGGTTTTTGCCTCTCCGGCGAAAAGAGAGTAAGCGAACGCCCGGGCTTCTCCTCCCGGGCGTTTTTTTTTTCGCGCGATTGTGGAGCGCCGCTACCAGATGTGGTAGTAACCGTCGCGGCGGATGATCTCGACGGGATATCCAAAAAGCTGGGACATGCGGTCTTCGACCAGCAGTTCATCCTTGCGGCCGTCGGCCAGCACCCGTCCCTCGCGCATCAGGACCACCCTCTCGATTTCGGGAATAATGTCCGCGGCGTGATGCGTCACCAGCACGATGCCCACTCCGGACTGGGCGAGCCCGCGCATGGCCTCGCGCAGTTTATGCTGCATCACGATATCGAGGCTGTTGGAAGGCTCGTCAAACACCAGCGCCAGGGGTCATGCACCAGGGCGCGCGCAATCAGGATGCGCTGCGCTTCGCCCGACGACATATTGGCGACGGGGCGGTCGGCCAGATGCATTGCGTCCAGCCGGGCGAGGGCTGCCTCGGCCTTCTGCAGATGTTCCGGTTCACGTGATGGTTTGCGAATACCTGCGTGCTGCTGAAAAATCCGGAGAGCACGATTTCGCGGCCGGTGGCATGGCCCTTCACGCGCTCCATCAGATCGTTCGACACGATGCCGAGCAGCAGCCGCAACTCGAATACGTTCCATCGCTCGTTTCCAAGGATAGTGATGCGCGAATCGTCCCGCGGAACGGGATAACACTCCCGCGTGATCGTCTTGATCAAGGTGGATTTGCCGCAGCCATTGGGGCCGAGTATGGCGATGTGCTCCTGCGGCAGGATTCGCAGGCTGAAGTCATCCAGGGCGAACTTTTCTCCGCGCATCACGCGAATGTTCTGAAAGTCGATCAGGGCCGGTTTCAATAGCGTCGTCTCCGCATTCCTGATTGGCCGTGGATTTTCACTAAGGCTCTAGATTTATACCATTGGCGCGCGGCCGGTGAGTTGCGGGAGGGCCCGGCAGCTCTTAAAGACTTCTTGACGCGGCCCGTGCAGTATGTAAACCTCGTGCTTCAGAACCACTGAAAATCAGACTGCCGCGGACCGAAGTGGAACCTCTTGCAATTCGTGCACTGCGGTATCGTTTTTTAGCCGTGCGGCTGGCTGCCGATTTGCAGCCGTGACGCTTGCTCTGACAATGCGTCTGAAGATCTGCCCGCCCAGACGGCCTATTCGTTTCGGCTAGCCATCCACCGAGGCCGCCTCTGCTCCTGACCCCGCCGCACAGCAGACCGCGCAGAGATCCCTTCGAATGGACGTGAACATGGTGCTGGTCCCAGTGATGGTTACCGACATCGGCGGACCATCCCGTAATGGGCCTAGAGAAGCGGAATTTTGCTCTCTATCAGGACGGCGAGGAGCAGCAGATTGGCTACTTTGCCACAGAAGATGCCCCCATCTCGGTCGGCCTGATCCTCGATCTGAGCAAGAGCATGACCTCCAAGTTTGACATGGAACGCGCAGCCGTCTCCGAATTTTTCAAGAATGCGAATGGTAGCGACGATTATTTCGTGGTTGCGTTTTCCGACCGGCCCAAACTGGTGTCTGAAGAGACTCAGTCGATCGAAGCGATCGAGTCGCGCCTTGCGAGCCAGGTTCCCGGATGGAAACACCGCCCTTTTCGACGCTATTTCCGAAGGTGCCTCGCGCATGAAGTCGCGCAATACCGCCGCAAGGCGCTGCTGATCATCTCCGACGGCGGCGACAATCACAGCCGGCATCATCTGAAGGAGATCAAGCGAGTTCTGCAGGAATCCGACCTCCAGGTATATGCCATCGGAATCTTCGACGAGGGGCCATTCAAGTCGCTCGAGGAGTCTCTGGGCCGCGCGTGGCTGGGCAAGATTACGGGCGCGACGGGCGGCCGCGTAGCTGCCGTAGATAAGTCATCTAAGATTCCTGAAGCCGCGGCGGAAATCAGCCGGGAGATCCGCAGCCAGTATGTCTTGGGATACCGGCCAAATGGCACCCCCGGCGACCGCGTCCGCCGCAAGATTCGCGTACAGGTCACCCCCACGGCCGGCCCCATGGCATTGCACACGTACTACAAGTCCGGGTACGTGCCCTCTGACGCTACGCCTTCCGCCAGCCAGTAATCTGATCACCGCCTTGCGGAGCCGCGCCAACTCGCCCTTCGGCTCAGTGCCGAAAATCCGGCCCACCAAATGTCATAGAAGGTTACGTCGGCGCAAAATTTGGGGCAGGCGCGGGATTCGGGCATTGAAAATGCCATTGAAGCCTAATACGCTGATAGAACATCCAATTCGGGATCGCAACAGTCGAGGTTCGGGTACTCTTGTCCACTATAACAACCACATCGGCAACAAATTGGGGTTTTCTTCTCGATGGGAAATGGTTTACGGAGGGCCAGCCATTCGAGGTCCTTTCTCCGTATGACGGTTCAGTGGTTAGGGACCAGCTTTCAGGCGACGGCGGCGCATGCGGAGGCCGCGGTGAAAGCCGCTCAGCAGGCCTTTGAGATTACCCGCAAAATGCCGGGGTTCGAGCGCCAGCGAGTCCTGCGCGAGATTTCCGAGGGGATTCGCGTCCGGCAGGAGGAGTTTGCGCGGCTCATCGCGCTGGAGGCCGGCAAGCCCATCCGGACAGCTCGCGAAGAAGTGAATCGGGCGGTGTTCACCTTTGCGGTGGCTGCCGAGGAAGCTACGCGAATCGCGGGGAATGGCTGCCGCTGGACTGGCAGGCGTCAGCGGCGGGGCGCGGGGCGATCATCCGGCGTTTCGCGCTGGGTCCTATTCTGGCGATTTCGCCTTTTAATTTTCCGTTGAATCTGGTGGCGCACAAAGTGGCTCCGGCAATCGCCGCAGGGTGCACGATCGTCCTTAAGCCAGCGCCCAAGACTCCTCTCACATCGCTGCTGCTGCGGAGAAGTGATCGAAAGGTCCGGCTGGCCCCAAGGGTGCTTTCAACGTGCTGAATCTTCGAATGCCGACGCGGAACGCCTGGTGGCGGACGACCGTTTAAAAATGCTTTCGTTTACGGGCAGCGGCCCGGTGGGATGGGCGCTGAAGGCGAAGTCCGGGAAGAAAAAGGTCGCCCTCGAACTGGGCGGGAATGCCGGCGTGATCGTGCACTCCGACTGGTCCGCGGAGGACGCCGCCGACAGGTGCGTCGCGGGCGGATACGCGTATGCCGGGCAGACCTGCGTCTCGGTGCAGCGAATTTTCGTCCACCGCGACGTGCAGGAAAAGTTTCTGTCCAGGCTTGTGGAAGGCGTGAAAAAGCTGAAAACAGGGGACCCGCTCGATGAAGCGACCGACGTTGGCCCGATGATCAACGAAGACGCTGCCCGTCGCGCGGCGTCGTGGATCGAAGAAGCGGTTTGCGCAGGGGCGAAAGTCGCTACCGGAGGCAAGCGCAAGGGATCGTTCCTGGAGCCTACCGTACTGACCGACACGCGCCCCCATATGAAGGTCAGCTGCCAGGAGGTATTCGCGCCGGTGGTAACCGTCGAGCCCTATGATGATTTTGACGACGCCATCCGCCGTATCAACGACTCTCCCTATGGCCTTCAGGCCGGCTTGTTCACGCGTGACGCAAAACTGCTTTTCAAGGCCTTCGAGGAATTGGAAGTCGGCGGAGTCATAGCCGGGGACATGTCCTCGTTCCGAATCGACCACATGCCCTATGGGGGCGTAAAGGAATCCGGCATGGGCCGCGAGGGAGTGCGCTACGCGATCGAGGAAATGACGGAGCCGCGCATCCTCGTCCTGAATCTCGCCTGACGATTACGGCGGCTCTCCGCCTCAGCCTAAGACCGCCCTGAATTACCGTCCGAGTCTTGGCATGCAGGTGGTGTATTCCGCTTTTTTATCGGCATTCGCGTCATAGAGCTTCTCAAACTGCTTCCAGTCCGAGTCGCCCATTTCCGGCGTGCGTTCGTCGTTGGGCGGATGAACGTGATAGGTAAGCACGTCAGTATCCGAGAATTTCGTTCCACCTGTGGCGTCGTCCTTCACGATCACACGCGACGCGACGATCTGATTATCGTTGATGCCGTTTGTGCGATACCAAGCCTGGTTGGCAGCTACTGCCGCCAGAAAGCCGGTCATGGTCCCGCCCGATTTGATCTGATAGACGCTGACGATGGTGATATCCCCGTCGCACGCCGGCGCCGCAGCCTGCGCCATGGCCCCACTTGCGCTCAAAGCCACGAAACCAATCAAAGAAAGCAGGAGTCGCATAAGAGAGTTCTCCGGAATGAATTTTTTCGGTGGGATCATATCACGTACACGCGGACGGCCCGGCATTGGTTCGGCAAAGCTTAGGGTCATACAATTTAGGATCATACGCGGTTGCTCTGCCTCGGCGCTTTGTGCTAAAAGTTCGCACACGCTTGCGGCAGCTTGCTAGCAAATCCCGAATCGGCCGGATCGATTCGCTCAGGATGTGAAAGGTAATCGTGATGACAAAAAACGGTGCAGCGTTTCGGATTCTTAAACCGATCACTTTGCTTGCGTTCGGCTTGTTGCTCTTTGCCGCAATGGTCCGGCTGGAAGCTGCCCCTCCGGAGAGCAGCGCGGCTGCGCAGGCTGCGGCGAGCCGCGTGGCGGTCGACGCCGACGACATCGGCGGCGTGGTCACCGATTCGAAGGGCCCGGAAGCCGGCGTGTGGGTGATCGCGGAAACCACCGATCTGCCCACGAAGTTCCGCAAGATCGTCGTCACCGACGACGCCGGCCGCTACCTGCTGCCGCAGTTGCCTAAGGCCACCTACAAGGTCTGGGTCCGAGGCTACGGCCTGGTGGACTCCAAGCCGGTCGAAGCGACGCCCGGCAACACCGTTGCCCTCACCGCCGTCATTGCGCCCAGCGCCGCGGCTGCCGCGCAGTACTACCCAGCCGATTACTGGTATTCGCTGCTGAATATTCCGGCCAAAAGCGCGTTCCCTCTGAAGGGTTCCGATCTTAAGAACCAGGCCGAGTATGTCTATTACGTGAAGCGGGGTTGCAGCGTCTGCCACCAGATGGGCACGAAAATGATGCGTGAGATCGAACCGAACCTCGGTAACTTCGATTCGCCGTCGCTCGCCTGGGACCGCAGGATAATGTCCGGCCAGGACGGTTTCCGCATGAAGATCACCATGGATCACTTTGGACACGATCGCGGCTTGGCGATGTTCGCGGACTGGTCCAACCGCATCGCGGCGGGTGAGTTGCCCCCGGCCCCGGCGCGCCCGCAGGGCGTCGAGCGCAACGTGGTGGTCACGCTTGTGGGAAGTCGATACGGACAAGTCTTTCATTCACGACGTTGTCAGCACGAACGAGCTGAACCCCACGGAGAATGCCTACGGCCAGGTTTACGCCTCCGATTTTTTATCCGGCGAGATATGGGCCCTGGACCTCAAGACCAACTCCAAGACGGTGATCCGCGTTCCGGTGCGCAACGAAAGCGGACCGCAAATTCATGGCGCCGTCGATGCCGCAGAGGGAGACAGCTCCTTCTCCCGTCTGGGGCAGCGAACTCATCTGGAACGATACGAACTACATCGGCATGCCGCACATGGACAGCAAGGGCCGCATCTGGCTTCACGCGCAGACGCGCCCGGGCATGGCGGACTACTGCAAGAAAGGCTCCGGCAATCCCTATGCCGAGAATTTCCCGATGCCGCTCCGGACTTTTATCCCCGCGACATCGATAATTACGACCCGAAAACCGGCAAGTTCGAGCTGATTGACCTGTGCCTGTCGGCCGGTCACATGGCTTTCGGCAACGATAAGGACGAAACACTCTACTTCACCGACACGAACGCCGTCCCGCCCAGGATGGGCGGGGTCGGCTGGGTGCACACGCGCATTTGGGATGAGACGCACGATATCCAGAAGTCCATGGGCTGGTGCCCCGCCGTGATCGATTACAACGGGGACGGCAAGACCGGCGCCTACACCAAGCCGGACGAACCGATCGACCCGAAACTCGATCGCGCGGTGGACGGCGGCAACGGCTACGGCTTTTCGTTCGATCAAGTGGACGGGAGCATTTGGTATGCGGGGCTCAGCAGCCCCGTACCCGGCAGAATTATCCGCATGACGATTGGCGATAACCCTCCGGCAACCTGCAAGACGGAAGTCTACGAGCCTCCGTTCGACAACCCCAAGCGCCCTGGCGTCGAAGCCTTCGGTACCCTGGGAATTGCTGTCGATACCAACGGCATCGTGTGGGCCGCCCTCACCGGCAGCGCCGATCTGGCCAGCTTTGACCGCCGCAAGTGCAAGGGGCCTCTGAATGGCCCGACCGCCACTGGGCAGCAATGCCCCGAGGGCTGGACGCTCTACCCCGTGCCAAGCCCCAAGTTCAAGGGCACCAATGTCTCCGCCGACCACTTCTATCACAATTGGGTCGATCGCTATAACACGCTAGGCCTGGGCAAGAACGTGCCCATCGTGGACGGAACCGGGGCCGATTCGCTGATAGCCTTTCTGCCCGATACGAAGAAGTTCATCACCATGCGCGTTCCCTATCCGCTCGATTTCTACACGCGAAATATGGAGGGCCGCATCGACGACCCCAACGCCGGATGGAAGGGCCGCGGCCTGTGGACCGGCAATGAGGAAAAGGTGATCTGGAATCTCGAAGGCGGGAAGGGCAACACCACCTCCATCGCCCACTTCCAGATCAGGCCTGACCCGCTCGCAAAATAAAATAGCGGCCTGAGGAATAACCGAAAGCGAAAGCCGTCTGTCGTCGCGCTTACTTCGCCAGCGGATCGGGCCGCACCTGAAAGTGTGCCAGTTGGCTTGGCAATTCCTGGCCGCCTTCCGTCCGTTGCGTGCCTCTTGATTCATTCGCAGCCCAGACGCCGCGCCCTTTCCAGCCAGCCTTGGCGTCGTCGATGCGCCCGTCGAAAAAGCGCGAGAAAAAGCCCTTCGTATAAGGAATCGTCATGCGGACCCATCGCTTCGAATCCTGCTGAAATGCGATCAGCGAATCGGAAGTTGAGCCGGCCACGATCACCGCGTTTTTTCCCAATCCGAGCGTGTTGTAAGTGTCTACCCACAGAAAATAATTGTAATCCGCCTTTACAGTCGGGTCTGACTTGAAGGCCGGGCCGGGAATCGGATATAGCGTCCATCCCTCCCGGCAATGCGTGCCCGCCGTGGCCGTGTCGCCGTTCAGGTCCTTGCACTTGCTGCGGTCAAAGCTGGCGAGATTCCCCTCGCTGGTCAGCGCCGTCCACACAATTCCATTGCCGTCGATGCCGATTCCACGCGAATGGGAGCCTCCCACCCCGGCGCCTTTTGGGATCATACGGCGCCTCATACACCTCGGTCTCGCACGTGGCTGGTGGATTTGCGCCCCGCACCATGCGGATCAACCGTCCAGGCATGATCTGCACGTCTGAATACCAGACGCTCCCGTCGACAAAGTTATATGCCCCGCCATACGCCCCCGGTTTCTCGATCCCGCCGCCCGCCGGGACACCACCCCTGGGATTTCTCCGCATCGTGCGTCTCCTCCCACAAGCGGGTGTTGAGCCAGCCAATGCCGCCGGGATTCTCCCGCACCGGGAAGTACAGCGTCTGGTCTTTGTCATCCGAAAACAGCAGGCGCATCGTCTTGAAGCAAAGGTCGACGAATTCGAATTCCCGGGTTTCGGGATCGTAAATGCCCACGCCTTTTCCGCCAGCAACGCGCGGTGAGTTCTTCGCGTAAGGATTGCCCGATTCCGCCTTGCAGTAGTCGGCATTGTCCACTCGGGAATCCACGCTGAACCAGATGCGGCCCTTGCCATCCATGTTTATCTCGGATTCATTGGGCAGGGGAATGATCCGGGTCTTCGTGTTCTTCACGGGGTCCACGGCGACCAGTTGTCCCGCCCACCAGTCGGTAACGTAGACCGGGCCGTAGGCATTCACCGAGGGATTCCGCCGGTCCGTGCTGATAGGCGCGTGATCGAACGCCGGCACCGACAGGTCCCACACGGTCACCACGACGTTCCGTTCAATTCCCGCTGGCCGGGGCGGCACAGGCGGAAGCTCACCGCCCGCAATCCGGTCGCCCCAGTCGGCATATATCGCCAGTCCCTGGTCGTGCCCGAAGGGTTCAGTGTGGCGACTGTCTGGCGGCCCACGGTGCCAGCGGAAAGAGCCCGCTCCCAGGCCTGCGCGCTCGTTGGAAACGTTCCGAGGTTCGCCGGGAGCTCCCGGGTTGATTTGGTTCCCATCTGATGGCAGGTCCAGCAGCCTTTGAAGCGATAGAGCCACTCGGCTTGCGTTTGAATCACGGTGGTACGGGCGGCGCGGAAGCCCCCGATCCGGAGCTGTCGTCCGGCGGAAGGGGAAGTCGAAACCGTCATTGGGAAGGCGCTCTTGGAAGGGATATTGAGCAGCGACGCCCAGTAGTCGGCGGGGTAATACTCCGCCGCCGCTTGCGCGCTGGGGGCAATCACCGCGCTGAGCGCGAGTGTCTTTCCAGGCGTTGAGACTACCGGTTCCGAGTCCACCAGGCCATAGCCGCGCACCCAGATCTTGTAGCTGGCTTTGGGAAGTTCGGGGAGCAAGTATTGGCCCTGGTCATTGGTGACGACGATCTTGCGGAACTTTGTCTCGAAATCCGTGGTTTCCGCGATCACCCAAACGCCAGCTTCTGGGCCATTCGAGCTGGTTACAACGCCACCGATATCACCGTTTCCGTCGGGCTGCGCGATTCGGAGTTCCCGCTGCTGCCCGGGCATGAAGGTAAGGGCCTGCGTCGAAGCCTAGAAAAACAAAAAGTGCGATGCCGCAGGCAAGTGTTGCTGCCCGCGGCACCGCACGCTTCGCCATAAGTCCGTTCCATCTAGAACATGGTCTCTCGTTTGGACTGCCTGTCATATTTAACCCCGGAAAAGCAAAAGGGCCGCATAACGCGGCCCTTTTGTGTTGGTTAGCGTTTGAAAGCGCGATTTAGAAGATGTACTTCAGCGAGAACTGGATCAGCCGCGGGTTCACGCTGGTCGTCGTGATTTGTCCAAAGTTGGCCGTGTTGAGGTCGACCGAGTTCGGATCGGAAAACTGCGGATGGTTGAACGCATTGAAGAAGTCCGCGCGGAACTGCAAAGCTGCACTTTCGTGGATTCCTCCAACAACGGTCAACTTCTGGATGGAAATGTCAAAGTTGAACTGGCCCGGACCGAGCAGCGCGCCCAAGCCGGAATTTCCCCAGAGGGTCGGATAGTTACCGGCAATGTGATTGGGATCAATGCCTACTCCATCGCCGCCTGCCGTAGGAGACACAAAGGCAAGCTGGTCAAATGCCGCCCGGTTGAACCAGCCTCCTCCGGCGCAAGTGCCGGCTCCAGAGGCATTCAGTGCCGTATTTGCACAGCCGAGCCGGTTCTAATCGTTGCCCCCCAGCGTGCTCGCCTCATTCGTGGAGGTCTTTCCGGGAGCCAATACGGCGAGGGAAAGCGGCCGTGTTCCGGGTCCGAATCCATAGGCCGTTCCTCCGCGCGAATCGACCGGTGTTTGCGGGTCTCCATCCTGGATGATGGTTACGCCGGAGACGCTCCAGCCGTTCACAGCCTTGCCAAGCAGCCCGTCATGTGTGGGGATCGGCAAGGCCCAATTGTAGTTAAGGGCAAGGCGCTGGGGGCGGTAGAAGCCATTGAGTCCGCTGTAGTTTTGTGAGGCGACCGCGGCGTTGTAGTTTATGTAATAGGCGGTGGTGATCGACCGGGAATAGCTGTATGCCGCCGAGAAGGTAAGTCCGTGCGACAACTGCTTTTTCACGGTCGCCTGCAAGCTGTTGTATTTGGCCCAGGTGTTCGTCTGGTCGGAGAACAACCCGGCGGGCGCGAAGCCCAGGTAGGGCACGCGAAGACTCGCGTTGCTCGTGGAGTCCAGAGTTAGCCCATTCACCGGGTGCGCCGGGCTTGCCAGGATTGCCGTATTATATTCGGCTTCCGTGTAGTTGCTCTGGGGGTACAAGTGGTACGCATGGCTCCCGACGTAGCCCAGGTCGAGCAACCAACCGTTCAGGAATTCATACTGGACGGAGAGGTTGTATTGATTGGTTGTGGGTACGGGAAGGTTCGGTCCCACGGGTCCTGGCGTGTTGATGTTGGAGCTGGTTCCATTCGCCAAGTTAATCCAGCGAATATCACTCGTAGGCCAGCCAAAACTATACGGGCCAGGAAGATACGGCTGGGCGAAGCTGGCAGCGTAGTTCGCCGATCCGGAATTCCCCAGGACGGAGGAGTAGGGGGGCGCACCGTTGGACCGGCCAGTGAAGGAATAACCCAGCCGGTCATAGAAAATACCGAATCCGGCGCGAACCGACAACCGGTCGCTGCGCAGGGGCTTCCAGGCTACACCAAAACGCGGAGCCAAGGCGTCCTTCGGAAACTGGGCCACGCCCGGGAACGGACTCTGTGCCACGCCGGCAACCGGGGGAGCCGCATAATTCGCAGGGTTGTAGTTGGAAGCGACCACCCAGCCATCGAGACTTCCCGTAGCGGGTGAGTTTCCGAGCGTTCCGGCCACTCCGTTCACTGTTGTGCCCACGGGAATGTTCCCGGCGCCGCCAAGATTGCTGAACCATGTGTTGGTGTTCTTGCCGTTAATTTCAAAAGGCCAGCCGTCATATTCCCAGCGGAGGCCAATGTTCACCGTTAGATTGCTGGAAACCTTGAAGTCGTCCTGAACGAAACCGTCAAGGATATTGTCCCGGAAGTTCTGCGTAAGGCCGTTGGGGCCGCCGTACCCGTTTGTGCCGGTACTGTTGAGGTTACTGCCGCTGAAGCTGCCGTTTGTCGTGCCTGCCAGTCCGCTGGCCGTGCAGGCCGCCGCGCTCAGGCTTGGGGCGCAACCCGGCAGACCCAGCAGGAAGTCCTGGAAGTTCTGGAAGGTCAGGGTTCCCAGGGAAAGTTTTAGCGCAATCTCGTTCACCCTGTCGCGCTCATATTCGAAACCGGCGCGCACGGTGTGTTTTCCGTGCGACCAGGAGATCGAGTCGGCCGCTATCCACGCGCCGGTATCGTCAAAATTTGCCAAGTTGTTGCCCGCGCCAAACTGCACGTTGGGAGTCTTAATAATGATCGTATCGAGGGAAGGTTCCGCCGGGATGATATTGGCGATTCCCACCTGCGCGTTGGTGAACGGAATCTGCTGGACCGGATGGGCCTGGATGGTCTGGATGGAAAGACGCGCTTCGTTGACGAAATTGTTGGTGACCAGCGTGGTGAGCCGGAGCGTATCGTACATGGCGGGGAAATTGGTCAACCCCGGAGCGCCGAGCAGGCATGGCGTGATGGTGCCGGTCGCGTTGGCGCCGCTACCCGAACCTGCGCAAGACTCGGTAATGGACGCCGGATCGTGCGACCAAAAGAAACGGAAGGCCAGGGTGTTCTTCTGGTTGATCACGTAGTCAAAGTTGCCGATCACCTGGTGCTCCGTGAAGTGAACCGGGGAGCTTTGGGAAATTGTCGCATTCCCTCCGCTTGCCAGACCGGAACTTGGGACGAAGTAGGATCCGTTGGCGAGCTTCAAATTCAGGATCTTCAAGGCCACCGGATTGATATTCGATCCGTTACAGGCAATCTGAACCCCGCCAACGCTCGTGCTGCCGTTGGATAACAGCGTTCCACAGCCTGCGCCGAACGCGGCCCCGAGCGCCGCCTGGAAGGCAGGCGTCGAGCGATCACCCAGCGGAATTGCCGGCACACCCGGATCGGAATATCCCTGGGCCGCCGCGCCGTTGATCTGCCGCGTTTCCTGTTCGGAGACGAAGAAGAACAGTTTGTCCTTCTTGATCGGGCCGCCAAACGACCCGCCAAACTGATTCTGGTTCAGGATCGGGCGCCCGTTTTGCGGGACGCCGCCGATGGGCAGGTTCGTCTTGCGGAAAAAGTCATTGGCGTTGAGATCGGTATTGCGGAAGAACTCAAAGGCCGTGCCGTGGTACTGGTTGGTGCCGGACTTGGTGACCACGTTCACGTTGGCGCCGGGGTTGCGACCGTAAGACGCGTCATACATGGACGTCTGGATCTTGAACTCCGCAATGGCGTCCGGATTCACAATCGCCATTCCCGGGTTATTGCCCGAATCGGCGACCCGGCCGGTGGCGGAATAACTGTTGATGGAGGCTCCGTCCTGCGAATAGTTGTTCTGCGAGGGGCCCGCGCCGTTCACTTCAATGTCCTGCGAACCTCTTCCCAGGGTGATGGCATTGAACACTGTGGCCTGCACGCCTGCGGACAAGCCCATTAGGTTCGTATAATTGCGGGTCGTCAAGGGAACGTCGGTGACCGTCTTGGAATCGATGACGGTACCGTTGGTGGCGGAGGTGGTCTGGACCAATTCCGCCGCTTCGGCGTGAACCTCCACTTGCTGGGACTGTGTACCGATGGTCAGCACCTGGTCGAGGGTGGGGGTCTCGGTCACGTTGAGGGTGATCGACGGAACGGTGGCCGTTCCGAAGCCCGCCGCTTCAAATTTGACTGAATAATTGTCGGGGAGCAAGAAGCCCACCGTATACTCTCCCGAACTGCCGGTCGTCGCGGTGCGCGCCTGTCCGGTCGCAAGGCTGGTGACCGTTACTGTCGCGTTGGGAATCACGGCGCCGGAGGAGTCTTTTACGGTGCCGGTGATCGCGCCGGTGGTGGCCGACTGTCCCATTACTACTGGAGCTACTGACGCCAACAAAAGGCTTACAGCCAAGCAGCACACGACGAATGCATACTTACGGCAGGGCTTCAGAATCTTATTCATAGTTTTCCCTTCGAGGACGTTTTTACCCACCCAAGGCTTTATGCCGCGCAAGGTGCCAGCGCTCGGCATTCCAAAACGGTTGTTTGTGGTTCGGTAAAGTAATCTGCTGGCCGAAACGTATAGTCTAGAAAGTGCCCTCTTGTCAATAACTAATTGTGTGAGGCAACGTTCTAACAAGAGGCTATGTGCGGCATCCGACAACCCGCGATCGAGTGGGACGCAGTGAGCGATGCAGTTGTGGGCGTCTCTTTCGCGCTTCCGCCTATATCTGAGAGTAGCCGGTGGGAGTGAGAATGATATTGCTGACGGTGGCGACGATCTCTGTAGGATATTTGGGATCGCCGGAAAGCGCTTTCCACTCCGCCGAATCGTTGAACGCCTGAAACTTCTTCTCGCGATCCGCCAGATTGTCGAAACACAGCAGGTAGGTCAGGTTGGGCATTCGCGATCCGACAATCGTGTCGCCGTAGAAGACCGCGCCCATGTTGAACCTTGCCTGAAGCGCGATTTCCGCCGAATTGAACATCTCCACTTTCCTTCGGTGGTACTCCTCGCTGGGGCTCGCATAGGTCCGCAACTCGAAAAGCCGCGGCTTGTGTTCGGCGGCTGCCGCGGGAAGCTTAAGCTTGGGCACGCCCTCAAACGCCTGCATCAGCGATATCTCCAGCACGTGGAAAGCCGGCTCTTTGGCGGGAGCCTTCAGGAAATCATTTCCGGCCTTCATGTAGTCGGCGTCCTGCGCGAGCCGACTTTCGATGCCGTTGAGCGTCTCGGCGGATGAACTGGGAATCAGGGCGTACATGGCGGGCGTGTCCGGACCGATCGTCACGTTGAATATGCCCACGGCCGGGATGCCCATGCGGTTGAGCGCAGGCACGAACGCATCGCGGAAATAATCGTCGGCCAGTTTCACCTGGGGGCCGCGCGCGAGCTGATACCGGCGCAGCTGATAAAATTCACGGCCTTTGGCGTCGGGCGCCGCTGCCGCGCGCAGGTAGTCAGTCGACGAGCCAACCGCCGCCACGGAAGCCACCGCCGCGGAAGTCAAAAATTGCCGCCTCTTCATGGAAACCCTCCTCCGAACTCGGTCCTCGACCTGGCCGCGCAAAAATCTCAACTCGAATTCCGGGCGTATGGTAACGCTTCTCCCGCCTTCGAGACAACAGATCGTTGAAACAAATCGTTGAAACAAATCGCAACGCAAGTCGGGATTGCGGGAATCTTCGTTCGATAGAGTGCGTGTAATAAAGAGGATTAAC